>NZ_QNQU01000013.1 GCF_003315595.1 Pedobacter miscanthi
GGGGTATTCGCCGCAACACTTACTTTGCCGGTAGCAGGATCCAAAGTCACTTTTCCATTGCTATCATTCGTACCATTGGTAATGGTTACATTGGCAAGAGTTGGAGCAGTTGTGCTTCCGTTGTAATTATCGTTAGCCAGTACATCTGCCACAGCCGTACCACCGGTTACCGAATTTGCCGAACCGGTATCATCTTTGGCCAGGATTGCTCCTGAAGCAACAGTTACTTTTACCGTCGCGGTAGAGAATTTAGAAGCATCAAGTTTATCAGTGATGGTATAAGTTAAGGTATAGATGCCAGCCGGGGTATTCGCCGCAACACTTACTTTGCCGGTAGCAGGATCAAGTGTTACTTTTCCATTGCTGTCGTTTGTGCCATTGGTGATCGTCACATTGGCCAGAGTTGGAGCAGTTGTACTTCCGTTGTAATTATCGTTAGCCAGTACATCTGCCACAGCAGTACCCCCGGTTACCGAGTTTGCCGAACCGGAATCGTCTTTTGCCAATATGGCCCCTGAAGCAACAGTTACTTTTACCGTAGCGGTTGAGAATTTTGAAGCATCAAGTTTATCAGTAATGGTATAAGTTAAGGTATAAATGCCAGCCGGGGTATTTGCCGCAACACTTACTTTGCCGGTAGCAGGATCAAGTGTTACTTTCCCATTGCTATCATTTGTACCATTGGTAATGGTTACATTGGCCAAAGTTGGAGCTGCTGTGCTTCCGTTGTAATTATCATTAGCCAGTACATCTGCCACAGCCGTGCCACCGGTTACCGAGTTTGCCGAACCGGTATCATCTTTGGCCAATATCGCTCCTGAAGCAACAGTTACTTTTACCGTCGCGGTAGAGAATTTTGAAGCATCAAGTTTATCGGTGATGGTGTAGGTAAGGGTATAAACGCCAGCCGGGGTATTTGCCGCAACACTCACTTTGCCGGTAGCAGGATCAAGTGTTACTTTTCCATTGCTGTCGTTTGTACCATTCGTGATCGTTACATTCGTTAGAGTTGGAGCAGTTGTGCTTCCGTTGTAATTATCATTAGCCAGTACATCTGCCACAGCAGTGCCACCGGTTACCGAGTTTGCCGAACCGGCATCATCTTTGGCCAGGATTGCCCCTGAAGCAACAGTTACTTTTACCGTCGCGGTAGAGAATTTTGAAGCATCAAGTTTATCGGTGATGGTGTAAGTTAAGGTATAGATGCCAGCCGGTGTATTTGCCGCAACGTTTACTTTGCCGGTAGCAGGATCCAAAGTTACTTTTCCATTGCTGTCGTTTGTGCCATTCGTGATGGTTACATTGGCCAGAGTTGGAGCAGTTGTGCTTCCGTTGTAATTATCGTTAGCCAGTACATCTGCCACAGCAGTACCACCTGTTACCGAGTTTGCCGAACCGGCATCATCTTTGGCCAGGATTGCCCCTGAAGCAACAGTTACTTTTACCGTCGCGGTAGAGAATTTTGAAGCATCAAGTTTATCGGTAATGGTGTAAGTTAAGGTATAAATGCCAGCCGGCGTATTCGCCGCAACACTTACTTTGCCGGTAGCAGGATCAAGTGTTACTTTCCCATTGCTATCATTCGTGCCATTCGTGATCGTCACATTGGCCAAAGTTGGTGCCGTTGTGCTTCCGTTGTAATTATCATTAGACAGTACATCTGCCACAGCCGTACCACCGATTACCGAGTTTGCCGACCCGGCATCGTCTTTGGCCAGGATTGCTCCTGTAGTCAAGTGAACAGTAACCGTTGCCTGCTTCACATTTCCTGGGTTAGCTTTATCTTCGATCTGATAAATCAAAGTATAATTACCAACAGGGGTATTGGGCAAAACATTAACCTTACCCGTAGCTGGGTCGATAGATATATTTGGATTTGAACTCGAAATCTGACTAATGGTTACATTCGCAAAAGTAGCCTGGTTCCCGTTCAGCTTATCGTTAACCAAAACATTATTTACGGCAACACCACCGGTTAGTGCATTTAAACTTCCCTCATCATCAACCGCATAAACACCGGTATTTGTTACCGTTGGATTATCATTGCCCTCTGTAGTACCCGAAATATCGGATACATTTCCATTTGACGGATTTTTCCCTGTAACTGTAGCAGTATTGCTAACCGATCCCGCTGCTTTTTCCGCTGCTGAAATAGTATAAGTTGCCGTTGCAGTTGTGCTTCCTCCAGGCATTAAACTTGTTGCGCCTAACGTAATCGCACCTGTAACTTTATTATCGGTTATTGCGAGATTACTCAAAGTAACATTCCCTGTATTTTTAACCGTAAACAGATAGCTGATGGTGTTGCCGTTCAGGTTTAATGTGCCTTTTTTCACCAAGGTAACCGAAGGACTTAATACCATATTTACATCCGCGGTTGCGGTTTTGGCTACAGGAAGCTCAGTTGTGGTTACACTTGCATTATTTGTAATCTTTCCCGAGTTATTGGTTGGATTACCATTACTATTCAGGTCCGACTGCATTACGGTATAAGATCCGGTATAAGTCCAGCTCTCCCCTTTTTCTAAAATATTATCAGCATTACCGGTTTTTGTCGGATTACTCAGATTACCACCCAATAGCGGATCGCTGATTACAATATTGTTCTGATTAGTGTTTCCCGTATTCGCTACCGTAACCGAATAATTGATCACATTTCCAGCCTGGTTAACCGAAATTACATTGGCCGATTTTGTGATTGAAAGTGACGAACAAACAGGCACCGTTACCGTAACTGTAAAAGTACTTCCTACACAAGCACCCGTAACAGTAGCTTTTGGCGTTACCGTATAAACGATATTTTGTGTGCTATTGCTTGTGTTAATTAAGGTTTGCGTAATTGTACTGCCCGATCCATTGGCAGCACCGGTTACATTAGCATTCGAATTTACCGTCCAGGTAAATGATGCAGGAACCGAATTACCTCCATTTGCTGTACTGTTAATATTCTGTGTCTGGATATTATAGCTAAATACACCGGTACAATCTAAAGTTTTCGCATCGTTAAAACCTTTGGGCGTTTGGTAAATCGTAACCGTAACTGAAGCTCGGGTTGCACTTTCACAACCATTAATCGTCTGACTTGCATAATAAGTTCCGTTAGTCAGGGGCGTTGTTGAGGCTAAAGCCGTTCCTCCGGTCGGTTGGGTGTACCATTTAACAGAAGATCCTGTTGCCGAAAGGTCTGATATTTTTGCATTCAATATTTCGCAAAAGGCCTGGTTATTTGCTGTTGGAGCCGGCGTAACCGTAATGCTTACCGAACCACTTAAAGAAGCAGGCGTACATGGAGTTGTCTGTCCGACTGTGTTAACTGTAAAAGTTCCACCCGAAGATGGTGTACCGCTAATGGTTAAAACGTTACTGGTTTTAGAGGTAACAAGTCCTGATGGAAGATTACTGACAACTACATCTGTTGCTGAGCCAGACCAGGTATAGGTAATAGGTGTGATTGAACCACCTTCGCACACCGTTTGATTGCTTGCTCCACCACCAGCCATTAAACCTGCTGAAGGATTAACCGTTATGTTACTTGTAGCCGTTATAGGTGTGCAAGGACTGAGCTGCCCGCTTGTACTCACCGAAAATGAACCATTCGCTGTTGGCATACCACTTATCGTTAAAACCTTTGAGGTATTGTTTTTAACCGCAGTTAATCCGGCCGGTAAAGTTGTATAACTTACATCGGTTGCACTTCCACCCCAGGTAAATGTAATCGGCGTGATTGCTGTACCACTACAAATGGTTTGATCAATAGGGCCACCTCCTTTTACTAATGTTGCAATAGGGTTAATATTAATGGTTCCGGTTGCATTTGCACCGCCGCATGGCGATGTTTGCCCTACGGTGGTAACAGTATAAGTACCTGAAGCAGTTGGAGTACCACTTATGGTCAAAACCTTTCCACTTTTGGAAGTACTTAATCCTGCCGGAAGATTTGTAACATTCACATCAGTGGCGCTTCCACCCCATGTAAATGTTGCAGGAGCAATCGGCGATCCGGCACACACAGTTTGCGTACCGTTACTGCCGGGAACCAAAGTTGGAGCCTGGTTTACGGTAATATTATATCCCGTTGATTTTGGTCCGTTAGAACCATAAGCAATTGCAGTTATGGTTGCTGCGCCATAATAATCATCAGCCCAGGTTACCGTTGCAGTTGCAGTACCAACATTTGCGCTGGTTGTCATTGCCGAAGTTGATACGGTACCGGCATTATTCGGACTGATAGCAAAAGCCATTGAAGTGGCAAAAGCCGAACTTGCGGTATAAGAAGTGGTGGCTGTGCTCTGACATCTTAAATTTACACCCGAACTAAATACAGGAGCCGCTACGTCTGGAGAGATATTTACCGTCACAATCGCATCATCACAGGTAACAGTACCATTGATATTTGTACAAATGGTGTAAGTAAATATATCCTGCCCATAATAACCTGCATTGGGCGTATAAGTAATGGTGCCATTTGCATTCTTAACAATTGTTCCATGAGGCGAAACAGATGGAACAGTATATGAAGAAAGTGCCGATTGATTGTTTGGCTGATCGTTGGCAAGTATATTGATATTAACAGGGATGTTTAATGTAGTTGCAGCCAGATCATCATTCGCCGTAACCAGACTAATAAATTTGGTATTGAAAGCGATAAATGCCGGATCACTGCTTCCCCCAAGTTTGTACCTTAAAACAAGTGGTTGCGAATAGTTAGAACTATTGATCCCAAAGGCACTTGCATCTGCAGCCCAGATCCTGATCGGGCGATCTGTTTTGATAAAACCAGGCTGTATAACGCCCGTATTTGGATCATAGAAATCGGGTAGCCATGTTCCTATAACTGGCATAACAGACTGATCTATGCTAATCTTATTTCCAACCAGGTTTCCATTTCCATCCTCAAAATACACCTGATCCAAAGCGCCGGTAGCTTGAGCCACCTGGGTGATTAAAATATCAGGTATACCATCTCCTATCTGACTATCATTCGTGATCGCACCGAAATTGAAGCTTAAGGGTGCAGCCGTAGAAGGTATATTGGTGATACATGATCCCATATCAAGCCCTCTGATACCTCTTGTTAAGATTTGGGCTACGGTTACCGGAACAGAATACGGATAAACCCCTCCGTTATCAACCCCATCCTCTAACTGGCCGAGTCCGATAAAATTAGATGCGGTTCCGGGCAATGGAATATTTTTTACCGGAAAAGCCTGGTATAAACCTGGTGTAAAAGAAACAAGTTTAGAAGTAAGTAATGCATCATTTACGCCTGTAGAAAAATTGATGTTGTTGAAAGTAAATGCAAGTAAGTTGTTTTTGTTGTCCGGCCAGATGGGATTAATCGCACCTTGCTTTGATGTCCAGTAACCCTTATAATCGGTAAATAAACCAGTAACACTAAACTGTGCTGAAACCTGGCCAATTCCAGCAATAAATATAAGTAATACAGAAATGAATATCTTTAGTGTGGATCTTCTAATATTCAAAAAAAAACGCATCGTATATTTATTCATTTTCCTGTTAGGATAACTGGGTTATTAATGCTTAAACCGGCCTCATTCGATGAGCACAAAATCTTCTTAAAAGATGGTTTATCGATAAATTTTTCTCTTGATCCGGATGCCCAGAAAACAGCGTATGTAGGCTGATTATAAAACACTTTTAAAGAGATAGACACTATAAAAAAACCTTAATTTTGAGGGCGGCAAAAGTATGTTTTTTCAGGCATTCATGCAAGTACCTAAAACAGGCACATTTGAACATATTTTAAGCACAAAAACACCGAAAAACTGTATTTAGAATAATACAAGTAAACAAAAAAGAAAAATGAATTCATATATGCCCAGCATCAGAAAACAGGTGTCGGCCTCATTTTTTGACAATAATCAACAACAATATAACAAAACTGCTAATTTATACTACAGATAAAGGCTTGAAATGAAAATTTAAGGAATAAGAAAATGAAGCAGATGATGAGAAAATTACTCGACCCAAAATCGGGTAAAAATACAGTTATAAGAAGCTTAAAATATTGGCATATTTATTGGCCACTTCGGGCGAATGACAACAAGAATAAAAGGGCTTAAACATGCAATTACCAAACATGGTGAACAATCAAAAAAAACGATAAAATCCCTTATTATATAAACGAACCCGAAAGGTTTAAATTTTCGCCCTGATTCTGCTAAGTGTCTCTAAACGAATGGCTAAAAATGAAGCAATATATTTTAACGATACCCGGTTAACCAACCCCGGAAAAGAGACCAAAAAACGTTTATACCGCTTCTCGGCAGATGAAATGCGGCACAGATAAGCACGTTCTTCAGCAGAGCGGTAATAAAGTTCCATCATTTTCCGGCCTACAATATTCGCTTCTGCAAAATTTTCGTAAAGGTATTCAGAAAGTACGTGCGGAATAGCAATTAAATCTACATCTTCCAATGCCTGCAGATACTCTTCCGAATCGCCCTCTACCCACAAATTACGTATCGTTCCAACCACTTCGTTCTCTTTCGCAATCCAGGTGGTTATCTCTGTACTTCCATCTTTTACAAAACCCCTCACCACTCCTTTTACAATCAAAAAAAGAAATTTATTACGGTCAACAGGAGATACCAGGTACTTATTTTTTTTATAACTGACAGGAAACGTATGCTGGTTAATGCGCTTTTCTATATCAGCGTTGAGGGGATGGAACTTTTTAAAAATCGATACCAGTGGAGAAAAATTATTGTATTTCTTCCACCTATCTTCATCAGATAAATTGACTGCGAGCATAGGATAAGGATTGGGATAGATTATAATTATGCCGAAAACAGCAAAATTACAGGGTAAGTATAAGAAGATTAGAATTGAAAAAAGAATTTTTTTTGACTTTTCTCAATTTCCAGGCGGGTTAAAATACTTTTTCTACACCTAAACCGAACAGTGCAAAATCGTATTTTACCGGATCATTCGGATCAAACTGTTTTAAATTTTCTGTTAATTCCACTGCAGTCAGCCAATCAGTTTGCTTGCGGTTAATTAATCCGAGCAGCCTCCCTACCCTATCCACATGTACATCGCATGGGCACACCAGGTCTTTTGGTTTAAGCGTTTCCCATATCCCAAAATCAACTCCTTTATCATCTGCCCTTACCATCCACCTCAAAAACATGTTTAAACGTTTACAGGTCGATTTTTGCCTTGGTGAAGAAATATGTTTTTTAGTACGGTGAGGAAAATCTTCTAACGAGAAAAAATATGACCTGAAATGATTTAAAGCCTGCTCTATAGTAAAATTAAGGTTGGATGAATAACAAGCGGAAGATGAAACCTCTATTTGTTCATCGGTTGACGAAACTTCCAGATATGCTGATTTAAAAACATCCTGCTGAGGAATAAAAGCCTGCTCCAGGCTATCAAAATGCTGGTAATGCTGTTTAAAAAACGATATAAAATACAGGAGGTCGGTATCGTTAAACGTACGGTGTTTGAAATGGAGCAAACGCCTTAAATCATTATCGTTATGGTTCAGCACAAAATCATAAGGTGCATTATCCATACGGCCAAGCAGTTCCCGGCACTTATTAATGATGGTTTTGCGTTGCCCCCAAGCTAAAACCGCAGCAAAAAAACCTGCAATTTCAACATCCTGTTTCTGCTCAAAAAGATGAGGGATACAAACCGGATCGTTTGTTATAAAATTAGGTTGATTGTATTGTTCAACTTTACCATCAAGAAAATTTTTGAGCTCCAGAAATTGCATGATTAGTTTTGTTTAGACGTAAACAGCAGCACAATTGTTACCATTTAAACCGGACTGAAACGGTATCCTTTTTGTTTTTCCTCATTTTGATGAAATAGATACCTCAACAAAAAAGATTTAGTGTAAAGCCGGACGACCACTAATACTGGCACAGCCTGGCTTTACAAAAAGAAAAAACCGGACAGGTATTTATGACCTGCCCAATTGAAATATTATGCTAATGCATTAGCCAGATCTTCTAAAAGATCGTCAATATCCTCTACCCCTACACTCAAACGCAAAAGGTTATCCGTAACCCCTACTTTTTCCCTTTCCTCTTTCGGAATAGAACCATGTGTCATGGTTGCCGGGTGGTTAATCAACGATTCTACCCCACCTAACGATTCGGCTAAAGTGAATACCTTAAAATTAGAGGAAATCCTGAAGGTTTCTTCCAGATCGGCTCCTTTTAGTGTAATCGAGATCATTCCACCAAAACCACGCATCTGCTTTTTAGCTACCTCATGGTTAGGATGATCTTCGAAACCCGGCCAGTAAATTTTATCTACTTTTGGGTGTGTTTTTAAATAATGTGCAATGCGTTCGCCATTTTCGCAATGTGCCTTCATCCTTAAATGAAGTGTTTTAATCCCCCTTAAAACCAGGAAAGCATCCTGCGGACCTGGTGTTGCACCACAGGCATTGTAAATAAACCAAAGGTCTTTATATAACTGTTCATCATTGGTCACCAAGGCACCCATTACCACATCAGAGTGACCACCGATATACTTCGTTACCGAATGCATCACGATATCTGCTCCTAAATCTATCGGGTTTTGTAAATATGGCGAGGCAAAAGTATTATCAACCGTAAGGATAAGATTTTTTGCTTTGGTAATTTTGGCTACTCCTTCAATGTCGATAATCTGCATGGTAGGATTGGTCGGTGTTTCGATCCAAACCAGTTTGGTTTTATCGTTAATATAAGGCACCATGTTTTCCGGGTTGGAAAGATCCAGAAAGTGGAATTTAATACCATATTTAGTAAAAATTTTGGTAAAAATACGGTAAGAACCACCATAAAGATCGTTTCCGGTAATCACCTCGTCACCCGGTTGCAATAATTTAAGAACCGCATCTGTTGCCCCCATCCCGCTTGAAAAAGCCAGACCATATTTAGCATTTTCCAACGCTGCCAAACAATCTTCCAAAGCTTTACGCGTTGGGTTGGTGCCTCTCGAATATTCGTAGCCTTTGTTATCTCCAGGCGATTTTTGCCAATAGGTAGAAGTTTGATAAATCGGTGTCATTACGGCACCCGTTGTTGGGTCAGGCTCCTGGCCTGCATGTATGGCTTTAGTTGCGAATTTCATTTTTTTTCTAATAATAGGATGATTAACAAGTATCGAAATAAGATTTGAAAACAGCTATTCCGCAGATACTATTTTACATTAAAATTTAAAATCGTTAGCTGGATGATAAAACGCCCAACTAACGATTCTTTATAACTTCGCAAGAAACAGCCCCCTAGACTGAGCGTTAGCTATTAACGTTAGAACGGAGACTCACGACTCCGAACTCTCGACTAAGGACTAGCCTAATATGCTCTTGCAAACAACACCCTTTGGATAGACGGTTTGCCTGAATAAATACAAACACCATCTTCCAGTTTGTTATCCAGAGGAATGCAGCGTATAGTAGCTTTTGTTTCCTCTTTAATTTTTTGTTCAGTTTCTGGCGTTCCGTCCCAGTGTGCCGAGATAAAACCTGCTTTCGTATCCAGCAGTTCCTTAAACTCTTCGTAGCTATTGGCTTCGGTAATATGCTCATCACGGTAAGCCAACGCTTTGTTAAACATGCTCTGCTGAATATCTTCCAATAGTTTTATAATGTAAATATCCAAACCTTCCTGTGGTACGGTTTGTTTAACTTTAGTATCTCTGCGGGCAACTTCAACAGTTTTATTTTCAAGATCGCGACCACCGATTGCAATACGGATTGGCACACCTTTTAATTCATAATCGGCAAATTTAAATCCAGGGCGCTGTGTATCCCTGTCATCATATTTTACCGAAACGCCCAAACCTTTTAAACGCATGGTTAATTCGTTTACATAACTCGAAATTCTGGCCAGATCTTCATCGCCTTTATAAATTGGTACAATAACCACCTGGATAGGCGCAAGTTTTGGAGGGATAACCAGGCCAGAATCATCACTGTGTGCCATAATCAATGCCCCCATCAACCTCGTAGAAACGCCCCATGAAGTTGCCCATACATGGTCTAATTTACCATCCTTACCTGTAAATTTCACATCAAAGGCTTTGGCAAAATTCTGCCCTAAAAAGTGCGAAGTACCCGCCTGTAAAGCTTTACCATCCTGCATTAAAGCTTCAATGCAATAAGTATCCAAAGCTCCGGCAAATCTTTCGTTCGGCGATTTACGTCCCCTTACCACAGGCACGGCCAGCCAGTTTTCGGCAAAATCGGCATAAATATGTAACATGCGTTCTGTTTCTTCGATCGCTTCTTCGGCGGTAGCGTGTGCGGTATGCCCTTCCTGCCATAAAAATTCGGCAGTACGTAAAAACAACCTGGTACGCATTTCCCACCTTACCACATTAGCCCATTGATTGATCAATATTGGAAGATCGCGGTAAGATTGGATCCAGCCTTTGTAGGTATTCCAGATAATGGTTTCTGAAGTTGGACGAACAATTAATTCTTCTTCCAGTTTGGCAGTTTCATCAACAACAATATTGCCATTACCGTCATTTTTCAAACGATAATGCGTTACAACTGCACATTCTGTCGCAAAACCCTCAACGTGAGAAGCTTCCTTCGAGAAAAATGACTTTGGGATGAATAATGGAAAATAGGCATTTTGATGGCCTGTATCCTTAAACATTTTATCTAAAACAGCCTGCATTTTTTCCCAAATGGCATAGCCATTTGGCTTAATAACCATACATCCACGTACTGCGGAGTGTTCTGCTAAATCTGCCTTGATTACGATATCATTGTACCACTGGGAATAATCTGCTTCTCTGCTTGTAATTTCTTTGCTCATGTTATGTATTTGGAACGTAATTTGTATGTTAAAAAGTGTAAAATTCGCTAGCAAATTTATAAATTTATGCCTACAAACGATCAACAATTAATATCAATTGTGATTTAACATTTTTAGACTAAGTAAATAGTTAGGAATTAACTACTTTTGAAACCTGTTTATTACATTCGTGAACACACACAACTAAATATAAACACAATGAAACCAATTAAATTTTTACCCATTGTTATGATTGCTGCTGCTGGGTTGGTAGCTTCATGCTCAACATCAAAATTGGCTACAACTAAGCCTGCTGATGATGTTTATAACTCCGTGGCAAAAGCCAGGGAGGTAGAAGTTGTACTTCCACCTCAAAACCAACAGGGCCAGCAATACCAGGCTCAGGGTCAGGATGAGTACGATGAATATTATGGTACCAGTAATCCTTATTACGATATGGATTATTCGTCGAGGATAAACCGTTTTTATAATGGATACAGCTTCCAGGGCTATTATGATCCTTATTTCGACAATTATTATTATGGAAGCAGCTATGGTCCTTCAAACTATTTAGGTATTGGTTTGGGTTGGGGCAATGGTTATGGTTTAGGCTGGGGTGGCGGATATTACGGCGGAGGCTTGGGTTACGGCAGCATCTGGAATAATCCGTTCTACTACGGCAACTATGGTTATGGCTGGAACAATCCATGGGGATGGAACTCGTGGGGACCAAACTCATACTATGATCGTTATGGTTGGGGCGGCGGTGGATACTACGGCGGAGGCTGGGGTATCGGCGGTGGCTACTATGGTGGTGGTGTATATACCAACAGGAATTACAGACCTAGGCCGGGAAGTGATGACAGAGGTGTACCAAGATATGGAGGCACAAATGGAGGAAACGTGGGCAGGCCAAGCAGATCGGGCATAGCAAACCAAAATGGTGGAATTTCTTATGCGCCTAATAACAATGCGGGCAGACCGGTTAGAAATCAGGCAAATGGTGGTTATACACAAAACCAGGGTACTCAAAGTGGCAGACCTACCAGAAATGAGAATTATACTCCTCAGCAAGGTAACCAAAGCAACAGACCTACCAGAAATGAGACTTATACCCCTCAACAACCTACCAGAACCGAAAGCAGGCCAAGTTACTCACCTCCACCTTCAAATGGCGGCGGCGGTGGTTCGTATGGCGGTGGCGGTGGTGGCGGTGGTTCACGTCCATCAAGAGCAGGTAGAGGTTAATTATAAAAATCTAAACACACAATGAAAAAATATATTTTAGCTTCACTAGTAGCTACAGTAGCTGCTATGGGAACATCATACGCCCAAAGTTATGCACCGGATGCATTCCGTTTTTCGCAAACCAATTATGGAAGCACCTCAAGATTTAAAGGAATGGGCGGAGCACAGATCGGTGTTGGTGGCGATATCGGTTCAATCAATGCTAACCCTGCTGGTTTAGGTTTATTTACCAAATCGGAGTTTAGCATTACGCCCGAATTTAATTCGGTTTCTAACGGAAGTTCTTATCTCGGAAATAACATTAAAGCAGATAAAAGCCAGTTAAATCTGAACAATATCGGGGTAGTATTTTATAGTCCCGCAGCCAAAATGAAAGGCGCTGACGTTGACAAGGGATTGGTAAGTACCGTTTTTGGCTTGAGCTATACCCGTAACAACGATTTCCTGAACAATATTAGTTATAATGGTATCAACAGAAATAACTCGATCAGATATTCTTACGCTGAGCAGGCCAATAATTTTGGCACGAGCAACAGTATTGCTGGTGATGCTTATAACAGTTACCTGATTAATAAAAACACACCAACTTTTCCAAATCAGTTTTCTGCAGAGCCCTATAGCGGCAATTTCAATCAAAACTGGGATGAGGCACGTTTAGGTTCAACTTCAGAGTTTAATGTGGCAGGTGCCCTTAATTTTGGAAATAAAGTTTATATTGGTGCAACGGCGAGTTTTGTTAATGTAAAATATATCAGTGATGCTACTTTTACTGAGTCTGGCATCCTTAATTCGTATGATGACAGCCCAACTTTGCCTGATGTACCCAAGTATAACGGAAATGAAAATTACAACCTTACCCATTTCCGTAACCAGGAAACTAAAGGTGGTGGTTTTAATTTAAAACTAGGCGCTATTTTCAGACCGGTAAGTGAGTTAAGGATCGGTTTGAATTTCCAGACACCTACCTGGATGAACATTGAAGATAATACTAGCGAAACCTTACAGGCTACTACTGCTGGTAATGCCAATACTGCTTCAACTAAATCAAATAATCCTACCCAATATTATTCATTTACCTACAATCTGCGCACGCCTTTAAAAGCTTCAGCAGGTATTAGTTATGTAATTGCAGGTACCGCGTTAATATCAGCTGATGTTGATTATGTAGACTATTCTTCAATGCGTTTTTCTGATTCTAACGGCTCTGACCGTGCAACTATTAACGATAATAATGCCTTTATTAAAGCATCATATAAAGAAGCGGTTAATTATAGAGTAGGCGCTGAGGTTAAAGTAACTAACGAATTTAGTTTACGTGCTGGTTACGGCGTAAATGGAAATGGTGTTAAAGGTGGTGATAACAAATTTTATCAAGGTCAGTATTATACAGGTGGACTTGGATACCGCATTGATAACTATTATTTTGATGTAGCTTACCAAAACTATAAAACCAACTTCAGTTCTAGTCCATATTTATTGGATGATTATACTGAGCCTGTTGCCGATGTAAAAAGTAACAGAAACAATGTATTTTTAACTTTTGGAGTAAGATTCTAAGCCAAATAATAAAAATAAAAAAGCCATAATGCTATTAAGCGTTATGGCTTTTTTATTTTAAAATGAAATATAAAACTACATTAAGTAAATTTTAAAAATACAAATAAATATGTAAAATTATAATATTAAAATATAATTAAAAATACATATTAGATTTTTAACTATTATTGCAGTTAAAATAAAACCTAATATGAAACACAAAATCTATTATTTAACTATCCTTGCGGCCCTGTTCTCATGCAAGAAAGAAATTAAACAGGAATTTTTACTTCCATCAACTACAGTATTAGAAAGGCAAGATTCGAAAACTATCTTTTCCAAAACGCTTGCAATTGCTCTAGAAAAAGAGCCAGCCTTAAGAACATTTATTAAAAAAGAAGCACTAAAACAATTTGATATGGACAATGATGTTCTTTTTCAAATGGTAAAGGGCAACGAAATAACTTCAGGTAAAACATTTTATCAAGTATTAACACAATATGCTACTTCTAAGAATGATTTAGATAACGCTATTAAAAACCTTCCGACACTAACCATAATGGTGCCTGAAGTAATCAATTTTTCTATCAAGTCCTGGAATCCTCTAACAGAAATACCTAAAGTTGCAGTATCTCCTGAGAATAAAAATTTTAAACAAATTAGTATTTATGATGAGAAAGGAGAAATAATCAATATACCGTCAGGATATCTTCCTGGTTTTCCTGTCGTTGTAGTCAAGGAAAATGAACGGGTAGCTATTTCAGCAAAGGGAAATACCATAATGCTGCAAGATGGTCCAAAATCACTGGAATTCCTTTCTAAAGGCGATTTAAGATTTAACTTTGTAGATCAAGCCTTTGATGGAACAAATAATAATCTAACTCCACCTTCATCAATTAATAGCAGTGGGTTGCCTTTAAATCTTAATTCAAAAATTAGCAGATCTGTATCTACTCAAGCAATAGGTTCACCTCTTATAAATGTGTTTAATATCGACCAAAAAGTAGTTGATGCATATAATGTGAATTTAGATTGGCACAGAGACAATATTTATTATGGATTAAATCCAAACGCAGGTATTGTGAAAGGTAAATTTAACAATCGGGTAGCAGAGTACATTGTATCAATTCGTATGGCAGATGGCAATCTTGCTAAAATATCGGATGAACCTAAAGATCCCAAAGACCTGAATAAATTTGTAACACCGAGACCTCCAAGAAATGGCGATCCTGTGATCAAAGATTGGACTGATGGTTTTTTTGAATTTAGAATCGCCATTTTAATAAATGCTAAAAATGGAGCTGGAACTCAATTGAATAAAAATATTTCAGCTGTTGGATCAGACCTTTATAACTTAATTACCAAACAAACTGGCAATCCCCGTAATCCAGTTTATGAAATTATAGGACTTGAACCAAAAGATTATTTCATAAATGAAAAATTGATTCCTTGGGATCTGGAAAATTACGGCGCAGCCTGGAAATTTATTGTAAGTGAATTTGATGAGTCTGCGACCTCAAAAAAGACTTACAATGAAACTGCTAAATTTGTAACAAACTTTAATTATGAAGCTACTTTTGGTGAAGTAGTTAAAGTAGGTCTTAAAGCTGGGGCAACTCAAGAAACATCTTCCTCTAATACATTTGAGTATGTAACAACAACGGGCTCGGATGAACTAGGTGAAGGGATATTGGAATTTGGATCGCCTATTATACTGCGAAAGGATACTAAATCTTATGTTGGAAGAAATGGAACTATTGTTACTACTGAGGAATATATAACCAATGAAGTGAGTTGTGGGCAAATATTCTTGTCGATAGAACCAAGGCAATTTTAAATAATATAAATTAAAACTGAAGTTCAATTATTTATTTAAAATAATTGAACTTTTTGTATTATATCAATACAAAAAGGTCGTAAATATTTCATTGCACCAAAACTATAATTTTATCTACTCCTCACCACAATCTCCTTCTCCCCATAAACCACTCCCCCATTGGTAACTCCTTGAACAATAATTTTAAACTGGCCGGTTAAATCGCCGGTGTTAAAACTTACAGGTGTTTCACCCTTAACTAGTACCTGATAATTCCAATATACGGTGGCAAAATTGATCGGTTCATTTTTATTGGTGATATCTGACACATAGAACTCTTTTGGCAGGTTAATGCCCTTTAATATCATGATGTTGGGTTTACGTTCTTCATCTGTACATCCCTGATAAACCATTGTTCCTCCCCTTCCGGTTGAATAACTTTTACCCTTAATGGGATTGCTGTTTCCAACATCTGCGGTATGGTTCGGGCAGTTTAAAATGTTATAACGGCAAACATAATCGCCGCATCTGTTGAATGTTCTCTTGGCAAATTCCGTTGCTTCGGTATTTTTGGTAATGGTAACTTCTTTGAGTCTGATACCTGCAAGCGACGTAATACTTTGATTGCTTTCGTTTAAAACGTCAGACCTGGTGTTCAGGGCTTCAAAATTTCGTTGAATCAGGTATGTCTTTAACTCATCATGAGGATTATCAATGTTAACATCATACTGATCATATTTCGCCGTAGTCATGGCCAGCCATACCCGCATTTTTGGCTCTTTGATCATCAGGTTCTCATAAGGAATATTAAACTTTCCTGCACTATCCGTATTCAGGAAATTAAGATTTTCTCCTGCTATGGTTGTTAAACCCATAGGTTTATCCAGTGGTTTATTTTTTCGGGTAATTTTACCATGGTAAGCTAAATCTGAAAACACATCCTGTTTACTAACCGCCTTTATTTCAGTTTCGGGCCATTTATAACGGCTCCACGTTTTAACCAATAAAATATCGTTCAGGTAATCCTGGTCTACCAGTTTTAAGCCCATCGGGCGGTTAGGTAACGGTTTTAAATATTGTTGCAGGTAGAAATAATCGGAAATATTTTGATTGTGAATATTTGAAAGTCTGTTAATTTGTACGCAGGCAATGGAAACGAGTGCATCAACAGGCTTTTTATCGTGATCGGATACGGTCAGTTTTAAGTTTACCTGGTCCCTCGTATTGTATTCATTCTTATCTGTTGATAGTTCAGTCTCGTTAAGCTGATTATAATGGGCAAAGAAAATCCGTTCTGCAATAGGCCGGTAGTTACTATCCAAAATACTTACTGCATTTAAACCAACTGGAACAGAATCCAACCTGAACCTGATACTCTGGGTTTTATTTCGCTCCAGCGTCAAACTGGTATTCAATAAAATATTCGAAAAATTATGCACCAAAACATGCACCTTTTTCTGACTATTTGCTTCAAGATGGATCCTGAAATCATTTTCGGCTATTGCAGTAGTTGTTGTTAGTACTACTCCATCTTTTAATACGATGGGCAAAGCATATTTTGTTTCATCCTGATGTTCATTCAGGATTTTTACGAAATATTTTTTAGAAGCCAGCGGACGTATAGAGAATGAACCAATCCCGGTAGAATTACTTTCAATCGTATCAGTTGGAACATCATTTTCGTACAAAACAGCCTTTGCTTTTAACACTGTTCCCTCCAGGTTTTTGATTTCGAAACCTACTTTAGAGGCTAACTGATCAACCAGGTAACCACCTTCAGGGTAAAACTGAATCTGATAGTTTGATCGTTTTATAACAGGTAGTTTAAATTTGGCATACCTGATATCTTTCCCCTTTTTCACCGTTATGGAAAGCTGGTTGTTCTCCTCAGTAATCTTATCTGCCGGAAAATCGAGCATCAGTTCTCCAATCACACTACTCTTTGCCGTCCCGGAGAGCAGGATATGTTTATCACTTCCTATCTGATATTTAATCTCTGCATTTTCGACGAAACGATTATTTCCGGTTAAAACTTTTACCAAAGCTGTTCCGGTTTTATGCTGTTCATCATAAGCCTTAAAGATGGAAATATTGGCGGTTAAAGGATTTATTGTAGTTGATTTTACCGTAATGTTTTGGATAAACTCACCGTCTGGTTCATTATTCTTTTTAATGTTGGTATTGGCTACAAAACGATATGATCCGCCTGGTAGCGAATCGGGTAGCGTAAAGCCTCCAAATGAAAAACCTTTTTCGATCAGAAATTTTTCCTGAAGTACAATGCTGCTATCAATATTATTAAGGAGCGACAGATAAAGCGTATGGTACTGATCTAAATTAGTGATGGTTTTTAATAAATATCCGGTAAACCAAACCTGATCGTTATTGCTATAGATGGCCTTATCAAAATGCAAAAACAGACTTGATTTGGCTAATTTTAAGCCATAATGATGGATATTTTCGGCAACACTATCCAATTTTGCATCCTGTGCCCCTGCTTTAAAAAATAAAAGCAAGCAGCAGATAAGGATGAGATAAAATTTTGAAAGCATATTTAGAATAATATCATTAAAAATCAAAATTTTTATCCGGATTTTCAACTAAATTATCCGCAGATACTCCGTGAAAAAATAATTATGCTGGGAAATAATTATAAAACTGAATTCCCTCTGCATGTTTATTTTGCTAAACCACCCCAAATAACGCTCCACCCTCTTTACCCATCTCATTAATTTTAGCCTCTACCCCTTCATCCTTGATCAGCTCGGGTGCGTGGTGGGGCTTTTTCCTGGCATCAATAATCATCGACCCCTTACAGCCCCAATGTTTGTTTACCGTAAAATCGTTTATACCATAAATATCTGCAGCCGGATTACTCCTTGTAAAAGCCACCCAAACTAGGTTATCAATTGTTTCAGCCGTAAATGTGGCATCATCGGCCAATATAATCAATGGCAAGCCAGCTAAATCCTGATCGATCAAAGCGATATTCAGTAAAGCAATTTCGGCAGCTGTTTTCTCAGGATTGAGGTATTTATCCCCTTCAAGAACTAAAACACCTGGCATGGCAATTTTCGGATTGAAAAAGCCGCTGCTTAACGTCAGATTTTCAGGAATTTTATTCCACAGTTCCCTTTTTTTATCACCTGCGGCTGCAATTACCACTTTCGATCCGCTGTTTAAGCCGTCGCCACTGTAATCGAGTGTATCAATGGTGGTATTGGTATGAAAATGAACATCCCTGGTTAAATCTATCCGTTCTAAGATATGTTTAATAAAATCTTCAATATGATGCGTACTTAACTGCTGATTATCTTCCTTCGCGGCGATGAAAAGGTATTTGGCCAGACTTAACTGGTTTTTGCCTAAAATATGGTTGGCAATAGTTAAAATTTCCTGTGGCCTTCTCTCTTTTAAATATGGGGTATATCGTTCGCTGCCAATGGCAAAAAGCAGTGGATGTACACCAGCAGCATCAACTGCATGCACTTCTTTTAAACCATGTATTTCCTGCGGAATAGCCGAACCGGTAATTTCGTGTATCAAAGCACCAAAACTGGTATCTTCCTGCGGCGGGCGGCCCACAACGGTAAACGACCAGATTGCATCTTTTTTATGGTACACATGGTGTACTTTCATTAAAGGAAAAGGGTGCGTTAAACTATAATAACCCAAATGATCGCCAAACGGACCTTCGGGTTTATTTTCGTTCGGATAAACGGTCCCGGTAATGATAAAATCGGCATCTGCAGAAATACAGAAACCTTCATCATCATAGAAATAACGGAAACGTCTGTCGCCCAATGCGCCGGCAAAAGTCATTTCCGACAAACCTTCGGGCAAAGGCATTACTGCAGCTAAGGGGTGCGACGGTGGACCACCAACAAAAATACTCACTTTTAAAGGTTGCCCCAAAGCATTGGCTTTCGACTGATGTACCCCTATCCCCCGGTGGATCTGGTAATGCAGGCCAATTTCTTTATCCTGGATATAATCATTACCCGCCAGTTGGATGCGGTACATCCCCATATTGGCATTTAATACCCCAGGTTTATCTACATCTTCGGTATAAACCTGCGGCATGGTTACAAAAGGACCGCCATCCATCGGCCAGTTTACAATTTGAGGCAACTGACTAATACTCGTTTTTAAAAATTTATTTTTTGCAGAAGGCGTTTTAAGCGGCAGGGCCGATAATGCCGACATGGCAGAACCCGCATATTTAAATGGATTTTTTAATGCTTTTATCGGATCGTTTCTTAACGAAACCAATTGCTGCACCTTGGGTAAAGTATCCCTGAAAATAAACTTCGACCGCTCTAAAGTCCCGAACAGATTGGAAACTGCCGGAAAAGGACTTCCCTTAACTTTTTCGAACAATAAAGCAGGTCCCTGGTTTTCGTAAACCCTTAAATGGATGGCTGCCATTTCTAAATAAGGGTCTACTTCTTCTTTTATTCTGATTAAATGACCATGCTTTTCGAGATCGGAAACACATTCTGCTAAACTTTTATACGCCATGCCCAAAGATAAATATTTAGATTTTCTACAAAACAAAAAAGCCCCATATAAGCAGATTTTACAATAAAGCTACTTATACAGGGCTCTTAACCTACTAATTACCTGTTATTTTTTTCCGGCAAAAGAACGTAACATCCAGGTATTTTTTTCTTTAAACTGCATAAAACGGTTCACCATATCGTTAGATCCGTCGTCGCCTGCCTCATCTGTTGCATCTAACAGTTCTCTTTCCAGTTCGATCAGGGTAGCCATATCATCCAAAATAGCATCAACCATATCAAGATCTTTCAATCCAATGGTATCAATCTCTTTTATTTTAGATTCTTTGATGTAATCGGCAAAACGGCTATGCGGTGGTTTACCCAAAGTTAATACACGCTCGGCAATTTCATCAATGGTTAACTGCGCATTGGTATATAATTCTTCGAACTTAACATGAAGGGTAAAAAAGTTCTGTCCTTTGATGTTCCAGTGGCAGCCCCTTAATTTTTGATAATGGATATGATAGTTGGCCAGGTAATCGTTTAACAGATCTACAACTGGTTTAACCTCTTTTTCATTTAAGCTTATTTCTTTAGCGTCCATTTTTTTATGATTTATAATGTATTTTAATGTGTACCTAACAACCCAAATTTAGAAAAGTTTTCTTCAAAAATGGCTTTTATACAATACCTTATTTAATAGATCGTTTAATATTCAATATCGCAACAAACAACAATTTTATAAACATTTGTTAATGAATATTATACCTATATTACGTTATAAAAGTCATCTTAATTTTACGTAAAAACGAACAACCGAACTGAAGATGATTAACAATATTATTCGTATAATTGCTCCCTTTGACTTAAAAATTTACATAAAAATAAATGCATAAAATATATTTATCTGCTGTAGTGTTATTTGCCTTAAATATCGCAAATGCCAAAGCCAATACAGCAAGAGACTCTATCGGTGTAGAAAATAATAAAGGCAAAAAACTAATCGTTCACCAAACTGTAGCAAAAGATACCTATTATTCTATCGGAAGAAGGTATAATGTATCTCCAAAGGATATTATGGCCTTTAACGATAATAAATATCTCCAGGTTGGGGTAATTATCAAGGTTCCTACCAATATACCATTTACAGCTACCGGATCTTCAAATACTGAAAGTCCCGCTTCGAATGCCAGTGTAATTGAGCATACCATTAAGGCAAAAGAAAACCTGAATATGCTGGCCGAAAAATACGGCACCACCATCAGCGAAATTAAAACTTTAAATAATTTAACCGGTAATAACCTAAGCATCGGTCAGGTTTTAAAAATTCCTGCAAAAAACGGACAACAGGGCGAGTCAACAGTTCCGGCAACTCCCGCAGCAAAAAACAATACTGAAGTACCAGCAAATACTGGCACGTCTTCTGATCAGACCATGATCGAACATACTGTTGCGCCAAAAGAATTTTTAGGTAAAATTGCCGAAAAATATGGCACCACGGTTGAGGAAGTGAAAAAAGCCAACAACCTTTCGGGAAATAACCTGAAGATAGGCCAGAAATTAAAAATCCCTGCTACAAAAAATATCGACGAGAATAAAGTGGTTTCTGCTGCTGTTGAAGAAAAACCAGCACAGGAGAATAAATCAGCTGATGCTGCCGGTACCCATACCGTGTTAAGGAATGAAACCATTTTCACCATTGCCAAACAATATGGCATTACGGCTTATCAGATCAGAACAATGAATAATCTTCCTGACAATGCAATCACCATCGGGCAGGTTTTAAAAGTACCCGGAGGAATTATTGCCGATGTACAGGTACCAAAAGAAAAACAAGCCGAAACGAAAACAAAAGAAGTTGTTGCAGATAAAGAAGAAAGTTTTATCCATACGGTAGCTACAGGCGAAAATATCTTTTCAATTGCTAAAAAATATAATTTAACGGCTTACCAGATCAGAACAGCGAATAAACTTGATGATAATAATATTAAAGTAGATCAGAAACTGATTATCCCTAAACCACCGCAACCAAAATCGGTAAATGATGCGTCGAAAGAGGATCAGCAGAATGAACCGGATAGTACGATGGTTAAAGATCCTAAATTGCGCCGCGATCCCAGCGTTTATGGCCTGAGCCAGATTGAAGAAAAAGGCACGGCGGTTTGGATAGCAGATCAGGACCTTGATGGCACCAAAATGCTGGTTTTACACCGTACAGCTCCTGTGGGCAGGGTTATTAAAATTACCAACCCCATGACCAACCGTACCACTTTTGCCAAAGTTGTTGGTAAATTTACAGAGAACGAATCTACAAAAGATGTTATCATTGTAATGACTAAAGCTGTAGCTGATTCGCTGGGTGCTTTAGACAAACGTTTTTTCTGCAATTTAACATATAGTGCTCAATGAGTTCAAACAAAAAGCCCTTTATAATTGGTATTGCCGGCGGTAGCGGATCGGGCAAAACATTTTTCTTAAACTGCTTTCTGCACCATTTTAAACAGGATGAGGTAACGCTGGTATCGCAGGATGATTATTACATCCCGGCCGGCGAAATGACGCAGGAGGAGAACAAACTGTATAACTTCGATCTTCCTTCAACAATTGATAGTGAACAGTTTTTAAGGGATATTAAGCAATTAATGAGTGGCGAAGTGGTTTATAAAAAAGAATACAACTTCAATAATCCATTAGCTGTTGTCAAAATCCTCGAAATTAAATCGGCTCCGATCATTATTGTAGAAGGTTTATTTATCCTTCATTTTAAAGAAATTGCTTCATTACTGGATCATACCATTTTTGTGGATGCCGACGAACAGGTAGCTTTAGACCGTCGCATTAAACGCGATGGTTTAGAACGAGGTTATCCGGAAGAAGATGTATTATATAAGTGGCATAACCACGTTGTTCCGGCCTATAAAGAGTACTTATTACCCTACCGCGAACAATGCAATAAAGTAGTGCTCAACAACACCAACGAACCCGACGAAATCATTGCCATAACAGAAGCTATTTCGAATGATTTGAGGAATAGTATTTTGGTTGATATAGCTTAAATACCAGAGAAGTCAAGTTTTAAAAACTTGACTTCTCTACTCCATGGTTTGTGTCCTCACAAACCATCGCCATAACTCCTACATAAAGATTTAATCCAACCTCATTTCCGGGATCTCCCCCTCCACAATCAACCTTCCTGCTGTAGCTTGTTGTATAAAATCCACACTTACCCCAGGAGCACGCTCTAACAGTTTAAAACCACCTTCGGGCAAAATATCTAATACAGCCAGTTCGGTAACTATTTTTTTAATGCATTTTACACCAGTTAAAGGCAAAGTACATTTTGGCAACAATTTACTTTCGCCGGCTTTGTTAACGTGCTGCATGGCTACAATGATATTTTTAGCCGATGCCACCAGGTCCATTGCACCTCCCATTCCCTTTACCATTTTACCCGGAATTTTCCAGTTGGCAATATCTCCGTTTTCAGAAACCTCCATAGCCCCTAAAATGGTTAAATCAACCTTTTGTGCACGGATCATGCCGAAACTCATCGCTGAATCAAAAATAGATGAGCCTGGCAAAGTGGTAATGGTCTGTTTCCCTGCGTTAATTAAATCGGCATCTTCTTCTCCCTCAAAAGGAAATGGTCCCATGCCCAATAAACCGTTTTCTGATTGTAGCACTACATTGATTCCTTTGGGGATATAATTGGCCACCAGCGTTGGTATACCGATCCCCAGGTTAACATAGTACCCGTCTTTTATTTCTTTAGCAATACGCTGCGCAATCTCTTCTTTTGAAAACATAAAATTGAATAAATGAATTTTGAATGAGTGGATGAATGAATGATTGAAGAATTGAATGATTGAATGCTCTAATCTGCTATTCGACCTCGGACTTCAGACTGCCGACTTCAGACTTCGGACTTTCTAACCGTTCTTTGTTCAATCCTTTTCTCATAATCCTTCCCCTGAAAAATACGGTGCACATAAATACCCGGGGTATGGATATAATCAGGATCAAGTTCGCCGGCTTCTACCAGTTCTTCAACTTCCGCTATAGTAATTTTACCTGCCATGGCCATTACCGGATTAAAATTGCGGCTGGTAGACCTGAAAATCAAATTTCCGGCAGTATCACCTTTCCAGGCTTTAACAATGGCAAAATCAGCATCAAAAGCATATTCCATTAAATAATCTTTACCGTCAAAGTTACGGACTTCTTTACCTTCTGCCACTTCGGTACCAACACCTGCAGGGGTAAAAATTGCAGGCATGCCATATCCGGCAGCTAAACATCGTGTTGCCAAAGTACCTTGAGGAATCAGGTCTACTTCCAGTTCGCCGCTTAACAATTGCCGTTCAAACTCTGCATTTTCGCCTACATAAGAAGAAATCATTTTTTTTACCTGACGCTGTTTCAGCATCAAACCAATACCAAAATCA
Source organism: Pedobacter miscanthi (assembly GCF_003315595.1). Lineage (GTDB taxonomy): Bacteria > Bacteroidota > Bacteroidia > Sphingobacteriales > Sphingobacteriaceae > Pedobacter > Pedobacter miscanthi. The sequence continues at coordinate 24,320 of NZ_QNQU01000013.1, forward strand.
TCAACACCGGCATTATTGGAGATACAGGTTAAGTTTTTTACCTGTTTATTTACCAGGGCATTGATACAATTTTCTGGAATACCGCAAAGACCGAAACCACCCAGCATAATGGTTACGCCATCTGATATATCTTTGATCGCCTCTTCGGCACCAGATACCACTTTATTTATCATTTTACGAATTTTTGGTTAGTTCGCTAAATTACAAATTGCCTTCAAAAATGCAGCAATTATAATTTTTAAATCTATTGGGAATATTTATCAATTGGAATTAATCTAAATAACTATTACCTTTGTGCAGCAATGATTTACGAGAGAGAAGAAAGTCTATTCATATTACCCACCGATCCTGAATTTCAGAAAGGAATGGGTTTTATTTTCAGTTGTACTGCTGAACACAAAAAATGTTGTGAGAAATTTAAAAAAGGCAAACGTTGCAAAAAATGCCCGGGAAATAAAAAGAAATAAGCATTATTTCGAAATTTCTACAATTTTATCATCACTTCCATTACTGGTACAGATATAAATTTTTCCTTCAGGCGATTGGCAAACAGCCCTGATCCTGCCATAAGTATTTACATAAAAATCTTTCGTTTCCGTAATTTTAGTTTGTGCATCATCCAGTTTCAGCTGCATCAGTTTGGTTCCTTTTAATACAGCCAGCAGTAAAGAATTTTTAAACTGCGGGATATAATTATTGTTGTAATAGGCCAAACCGCTTGGTGCAATAGTGGGCGTCCAGTTGATTAAAGGTTCTGCCACATTGTTTAAGCTACAGAACGATTGTTCGCCACTTTCGTTACAAAAACCTTTAATATTCGGCCAGCCATAATTCCGGCCTTTTTCAATAATATTGATTTCATCATCTGAATCGGGACCATGCTCTGAAGAAAATATTTTATTACCAACCTGCACTAAACCCTGTGCATTGCGGTGGCCTAAACTCCAGACCGGATTGTTTGGATACGGATTATCTGTTGGAATGGAACCATCTAAATTAATCCTTAATATTTTACCAGCTAAGGAATTTATATTTTGTGGGTTGGCTGTATCGGATGCATCGCCGGTACTGATAAAAAGTTTGCCTCCGCTGATTAACAGCCGAGATCCGTTATGGATAGAAGCAGCCGGAATCTGATCCAGTAATACGAGCGGACTACTTAAATTTCCCCCACCATAAGTATAACGCACAACTTTAGCCTTGTAGGTATTTCCATAACCGTAAACCACATAAACATAAGGGTTTGCAGTGAAATCTGGATGCAGGGCCATTCCCAGCAAACCGCCTTCGCCATTGGTACGCACTTCAGAAATGGTTAATAAGGCAGTAATTTGCCCTGTGGAAGGATTTAAACGGCTGATTTTACCAGCTTTTTCGGTAAACCAGATAAAGTTATCGGGTCCGTATACCATTTCCCATGGAAGGTTTAAGCCCGAAACAATAACTTTCGCTTTTAATTCTACATCAGGCAGGGTGCCTGAATCCTCATTACCATCATCAGTCTTTTTGCAAGTTGTGGCAACCATTACCACAAAAAGGCAGAGTAAGATTTTTTTCATAGCCGTAACGTTTTAGAAATAACATAGTTACGGCTATAAAGTTTTAGTTATGGTGTTACCGTCATTGCGAGAAGGTTTTTTCAGAAGACGAAGCAATGACGACTCTTTTTATGAAATCTGCCTCGAGATAGATCTTTCTGCTTCGCTTCAGTTGAGAAGACGATACTTTCTTGAACATCTCATCTCACATCTTGTGTCTCAAATCTTGTATCTAAAAAAAACCTCTAATTCAAATAAACATAAGTAATCCCATCTCCGCCCCTGTCAGCATGCTCATCTTCCATCCTGTTTACCTGACTGTACTTCCGTAAATACTCCCTGATCATTTTTCTTAAAATCCCGTCGCCTTTACCATGAATCAGTTTGATAGAAGGAAAGCCAAGCATAATCGCTTTATCCAGGTATTTTTCAACTTCGAACAAAGCATCTTCTGTACGTTTTCCACGTAAATCCAGTTCAGCCCTGAAGCCCGAAACTGCCTCGTTCATACGACCGGCAAAAGAATTTGCACTGCTTTGAACCACTTTTTTAGCTTCGCGGTTGCTTACTTTCTGCACACGGTTCTTTTTAACTGTAGAGCGTAAATCGCCGATAGCCAAAACCAGTTCGTTGCGGTTAATTTCTAAAACCTGTCCAATGGTTTCACTATCTGTAAATTTTACCAGATCGCCAACTTCAATTTCACCACCCACAACTACCTGCACAGGTTTCGGGCGTTCTTTCGGAACTGTATTTTTAACAAGCTCTTTCTGCAGGTTCTGCCTAAGTTCTTTCGTTACTTCCTTATCAGCCTGCTTTTCCTTAATCTCCGCAATGGTATTTTCTACGAGTTTATTGGCATTTTTAATAATATTCTGTGCTTCCTGCTTGGCTTCTTTAATCAATACCTTTTTATTCTCCTCTAAAAAGGCTTTCAACTTTTCATTTTCGGCAACCAGGTTTTTAGCTTTATTTTGCTGGTTTGCCAAACTTACCTTAGCATCATAAACATTTTTCTTTTCACGTTCCAGGTCAACCAGCATCGTATCTACCCTGTTCTGGTTAGAGCCCGTTTTCTCTTTGGCCAATTGGATTACCTCTTTTGGCAAACCAATATTCTGTGCAATTTCGAAAGCATAAGAACTACCCGGTTTTCCCATTTCCAGAATGTAAAGCGGTTTCATCTTTGCATTATCAAAAAGCATCGATGCATTTTCGAGTCCGGGGGTGTTGCCTGCAAAAAGCTTTAAATTAGAATAGTGCGTGGTGATTACGCCCCGTACTTTTTTATTGTTAAGCACTTCTAAAACAGCCTCGGCCATAGGTCCACCAAACTGTGGATCAGTACCTGTACCAAACTCATCAATCAGCACCATGGTTTTGGGCGAAGCGTGTTCTACAAAATAGCGCATCTTTTTCAGGTGTGCACTGTAGGTACTTAAATCACTTTCTATCGACTGATCATCACCAATATCGGCGAAAATATTTTCAAAAATACCCACTTCACTATTGGCATCAACAGGAATCAACAAACCGGTTTGAAGCATAATCTGCAATAAACCAACCGTTTTCATGCAAACCGATTTACCACCCGCATTTGGTCCTGAAACCAATACCACACGTGTTTCGGCATCAATATGAATATTTAAAGGTGTAACCGTCTTCTTTTCCGCTGCAAACGATATCGATAATAAGGGATGCCTTGCGTTGATCAGTTTGGTTTTTGGTTCTTTTAGCAAACCTGGCATCTCGGCCTCAATATCTAAGGCAAATAAGGCCTTTGCACGTACAAAATCTAGTTTAGTTAAGAAACCATGATAAGAAAGCAATAATGGCGAATACGGACGCAATTCATCTGTTAACGCAATTAAAATCTTGATGATCTCGCGGCGCTTATCAAATTCCAGATCGCGCAGTTTATTATTTAAGGTAAAAACCTCTTCAGGCTCAATATACACCGTTTGCCCTGTGGCAGACTCATCGTGTACGAAACCTTTTAGTTTCCTTTTATTCTCTGCCAAAACCGGGATACACATCCTTCCATCCCTGATGGTTAAACTACCATCTGCAACCCAGTTATTCGCAATGGCCTGTTTATAAATCGAATCCATGCGCTTACGCACATCCTGCTCGGTCTTTGCTATCGCAGAGGTAATCTCCTGCAGTTCTTTCGATGCATTGGGTTTGATCTTTCCTTTGGCATCAATTACTGTTTCTATTTTACGGAGAATTATTTTTTCAATCGGTAAATGCTCAAATAAAGCTTCGAGCGTAGGGTAAACTTCGGCACGTTCTTCAAAAAAGCGCAGTACCGAAAAAACAGTCTGCAGCGAAGTATAAACCTGAAACCACTCATCCTCTAACAGATAAGTCCCTTCAACCCTGATTTTATCAACCAGCGATTTAATATCAAAAAATGTATTGATCTGTAACGGTTCCTGATTTTGCAGGATACTTTTAAACTCGTTTGTTTGTCTTAAAAATTTATCAATCTGATCAAAACGGTTCATCACCTGCATCTTGCCCACCATTGCTTGCCCCATGGGACTTAAACAATGTTTGCTGATCAGCTGCCTGATCTCTACAAAACCTAAACGTTCTAAACAATTATCGGGATATAACATATTATTTTATTGTACCTGTACCGGCGCTGCTGTAGGCGAAACCACCTCCAGGGCACCGGATTTCTTTATATTAATAAGTGAATCGGCCTGTTTTTTATTTTTTGCAATTTCAGCTGTTGCTTTTGCTTTTGATAATGAATCCGGTTTCATTTTTTTCCTGATTGCAAGCGAATCGGCCTTAAATTTCTTTGCAATTACCAATGAATCGGCTTTGAATTTCTTTTTCTGAATGCTTTTATCGGCAATGTCTACCGCTTTTTTCTGCTGCTTTAGTGCTTTCTCAATATTTTTATAGATATCGCCAAGCTCTTTCGGGTTGTTATTGTACCATTTTAAACTTTTATTGTATTGGGCAGAATCCGTCCCGAATTTCTTATAAATCCCTCTGTAATAAGCTGCTGCTACCTTTCTGGTCGAATCTGGCACATAAATGGTCGAAATATACCCGTCAACGATATGCATATCAAATAAAATCTTCTCCATTTTATCGGGTTTAATAATGTCGTCCGGTATACCGGGCTTACAGCCAAACCATAATATAGCCGTCATTAAAACCCATATTAGTCTCTTCATCCTTAATTAAAATATTATTTTTTGCCCAAATTGCGGCAAGGTTATTAATTTTACCAAAAATAGTTATAAATGAGCATAGCTGATAATCTTAAACAATATAAAAGCGAAGTTGAATCAGACGGGGTAAAACTAATTGCAGTTTCAAAAACACAACCAGTAGAATCAATTTTAGAAGCATACAACGCCGGACAACGCATTTTCGGAGAAAACCATGTACAGGAAATGGTAGAAAAAGAAGCATTGCTTCCTAAAGATATCGAATGGCACCTTATCGGCCACCTGCAAACCAATAAAGTAAAATATATTGCCCCTTTTGTTCAGTTAATACATGGTGTAGACAGTTTAAAACTGCTTCAGAAAATAGACAAACAAGCGGCAAAAAATAAACGCGTAATAGATTGTTTGTTACAGGTTTACATTGCTGACGAAGACACCAAATTCGGGCTTGGTTTCGACGAAGTGATTGAATTGCTTCGCGATGAAGAGTTTGCAAAACTGAAAAACATCCGCATTGTAGGTTTAATGGGCATTGCTACCAATACCAAAAACGAAAAGCAGATTACCATCGAATTTAATGAGTTAAAAGTATTTTTCGATGGCATTAAAGTTAGTTTCTTCCGTAAAGATGAAGCTTTTAAAGAAATATCGACCGGAATGAGTGCAGATTATAAAATCGCAATTGAAGAAGGAAGCACAATGGTTCGCATTGGCAGCAGCATTTTCGGTAAAAGGGTAATTAAACATTTCAAAAACGATATTTCTGCCAATTAATATGAATTTCAATATCAGATTTGCCGAGGCAGACGATTGCCCGAGAATATTAGAGCTCATTAATGAACTTGCTGTTTACGAGAAAGCTCCCGAGGAAGTAACCGTTTCTTTAGAACATTTTACCGACGCCGGTTTTGGTAAAAATCCGGTTTGGAAAGCGTTTGTAGCAGAGGTGGATCATATCATTGTTGGTTTTGCCCTGTATTATACCCGCTACTCTACCTGGAAGGGCTGTAGGTTATACCTCGAGGATTTTATCGTAACAGAAGCATTCAGGGGAAAAGGATTAGGGAAAATATTATTCGAAAAAGTAATGGCAGAAGCCAAAAACGGCAATTACAGCGGCATGGTTTGGCAGGTACTCGACTGGAATGAACCAGCAATCAATTTTTACAATAAATATCAAGCACATTTAGAAAGCGGCTGGTTAAACGCAGCTTTATCTACAGAACAAATCAAGGCATTTTAATATGGATATTTTTAAGTTTGGGGGTGCCTCGGTAAAAGATGCGGCCGGTGTAAAAAACCTAGCCAATATTGTGCGTGATTACAAAAAAGCCAACCTGCTGATTGTGATTTCGGCAATGGGCAAAATCACCAATAAATTGGAAGATCTTACCCATGCATTTCTCGCTCAAAACGATGAGGCACATGCTATTTTTGAAGAGATTAAACATTTCCATTTCAATATTATCGACGAACTTTTTCAAGGGAAACACCATCCGGTTTACGATGATGTGGCCAACACTTTCGTTGAAATAGACTGGCTGATCGAAGATGAACCAGATAACAACCCCGATTATATTTACGATCAGATTGTTTCTATCGGAGAAGTGGTTTCGACCAAAATTGTGGCTGCCTGGTTAAACGAAACCGGGAATAAGACACTTTGGGCCGATGCAAGGAATTATATTCAAACCGATAATACTTACCGCGAAGGCAAAGTAGACTGGGCCAAAACCAACCAGATTATACAAAAAGATTTAGTGCCACTTTTGGCCGAAAACATTATTGTAACGCAGGGATTTATTGGTGGAACAAGTGAAAATTACACCACAACTTTAGGCAGAGAAGGTTCTGATTATTCGGCTGCCATATTCGCTTCTTGTTTAGACGCTGTAGCCTTAACCATCTGGAAAGATGTTCCGGGTGTTTTAAATGCAGATCCAAAATGGTTTGATGAAACTGAAAAAATTGCCCAGCTTTCGTACCACGATGCAATAGAACTTACTTATTATGGTGCAACGGTAATCCACCCAAAAACCATAAAACCACTTCAAAACAAAGGTATTCCACTTTTTGTAAGGTCCTTTATCCAACCGGAAGGTTCGGGAACAGCTATTACGAAAGAAAACAATCCACTGCCTATCCCCTCTTTTATATTTAAGGTTAACCAGGCGTTGATTTCCATCTTCCCAAAAGATTATTCTTTTATTATTGAAGAAAACCTGAGCAATATATTTGAACTTTTTCATAGGCATAAGATCAAGATTAATACCATGCTTAATTCTGCTATAAGTTTCTCAGTGAGTATTGATGATCATCCTGTTCAGATTGAAAAACTAATTAAAGACCTGTCGGAGGAGTTCACCGTAAAATATAATAAAGGCCTCGAACTGGTAACCATCCGTTATTACAACCAGCAAACCATCGATCGTGTAACCGTTGAAAAAGATATTTTACTCGAAGTGAAAAGCCGCCACACCTGCCAGATGGTGATGAAGAATAAAAAGGTTTAAGTATTTAGTATCAAGTATCAAGATAAGTCTTGTCTCGATACTTGATACTCCATACTTGATACTCAATACTTGATACTCCATACTTGATACTCCATACTTGATACTAAACAATGAACAACAAACTTATAGCCAAGGCCGTCCAGGATTACATAAGCACCAACTTAAACGCCGATGTAAATCAGATTGCTTTAGCTAAAAGTTCGTTCGAGGATGTTACTTCTGCCGAACTGGCCACGCAGATCACAGCAAAAAAAAAATCGGAGAAGAAATTACCAACCTGGTTCAGCACCGAAAGTATTTATTATCCACCGGTTTTATCCATTGAACAAACTTCTTCCGAAATCACCGCTAACTATAAGTCGAAACTGGCCAAAGGTGATACACTAATCGATATTACCGGAGGTTTTGGGGTTGACGCCTATTATTTTGCCAAAAAAGTAAAAGAAGTTACCCATTGCGAAATCAACGCAGAATTATCGGCCATTACCCAACATAATGCCAAAGCGCTGCAAGCCCACAATATCAACTTTATAGATGAAGATGGCATTGCTTACATTCAAAATACCAATACCACATTCGATACCATTTATATAGATCCAGCCCGCAGGGCCGAAAAAGGTAAGGTTTTTATGCTTAAAGATTGTACGCCAGACGTGGTAAGCAATTTGGATGTTTTGCTTGAAAAATCTTCAAGAATCATCATCAAAACGGCTCCACTGCTCGATATTTCTGCAGGTTTAAACGAATTGAGTCAGGTAAGCGAAATTCACATTGTTAGCGTAAAAAACGAATGCAAAGAACTACTGTGGGTAATTGATAAAGGATTTAACCGGGAGCCTAAAATTGTTGCGTTAACTTTAAATAATGGTATTGAAAAAGACTTTTCTTTCTGCTGGCCATCGGCTAATGCACCCGTTCAGTTTGCTGAAAGTTTACATACCGATCATTACCTCTACGAACCAGATGCAGCCTTGTTAAAATCAGGCGCATTTAATTTAATAGGATCAACCTTTGGTCTTTCAAAACTGCATCCACAAACGCAGTTATATTCATCTGTTTCTATAAATAAGGAATTTTCCGGCCGCATTTTTAAAATTGAAGGAATATTAACTACAGGCGAGCTTAAAAAACAGGGCAATTTAAAAGGCAATGTTATTGTACGCAATTACCCTGCAAAACCTGAAGATTTGGTAAAAAAATACAAAATCAAAGCCGATCAGGAGCAGTTTTTGATTTTCACCAAAGTTGCCAACGGAGAAAATGTAATTTTAAAGGCCTCGATTATTCAGTATTATTAGTTGCCACCACTCCGTCATTGCGAGAAGGCTTTTTCAGCCGACGAAGCAATCTTAAAACGATCGCTATTAGCCTGCAATTAAAGATTGCTTCGTCGTAACTCCTCGCGATGATGACTTTTTTATAGATTCTTCACTGCATTCAGAATGACAAAAACGCAAAAAGCCTTTCTTTTCGAAAGGCTTTTTGCTGGGACGAACAAATATTTAATATTTTATCGCTTAAACTTTCTTAACGTTTACTGCCTGTAAACCTTTTCTGCCTTCAGCTACTTCAAATTCTACTGTATCGTTTTCTTTCAAGCTTTCGATTCCACCTAAAACATCTTTAAAATGTACAAATAAGTCTTTATTGTCTTCTTGCACAATAAATCCAAAGCCTTTTTGAGTGTTAAACCACTTAACTTTTCCGGTTGCCATAAAAAAATAAAAAATTGTATAAAATAAATAAACCTTTTACGCTTTGATCAGCATTTCATTCAACCAATTGACTATTAAAGTGAGAATAAACAATCAGATAAGCATTAATATTGAAACAAAACTACCAAATATAACAATTTGAGCCTATAATACAAGTCCTTTTTGGCCGTTCAACAAGAATGTTGCGTTTCAAAAAGAAGATTATTCAAATTATTTATTCGGCTGAGGTGTAGTACGCAAATAAGGCTTAATCACTTTATGTCCTTTTGGGAATTTAGCCGGAATATCTTCAGTTTTAATACTGTTTACCACAATTACATCCTCTCCGTCTTTCCAATCGGCAGGTGTAGCCACGCTATAATTCGCGGTAAGTTGCAATGAATCGATTACACGTAACACTTCATTAAAGTTCCTTCCTGTTGAAGCAGGATAAGTAATGATCAGTTTTACCTTTTTATCAGGGCTGATCACGAACAATGATCTTACAGTTAAAGTTTCAGAAGCATTGGGGTGGATCATATCGTACAGGTTGGCAACAGTTTTATCCGGGTCGGCAATAATCGGAAACTCTACAGAAGTATTTTGCGTTTCATTTATATCGCTGATCCAGCCTTTATGCGATTCGGCAGAATCAACACTTAATGCCAGAACTTTCACATTTCTTTTTTCAAATTCTCCTTTTAAGGCCGCTGTTCTTCCCAGTTCGGTAGTACAAACAGGCGTATAATCTGCAGGGTGCGAAAACAATACACCCCAGCTATCGCCCAGGTACTCATAAAAATCGATTTCTCCAATTGAGGTATTAGCCTGAAAATTCGGTGCGGTATCGCCTAGTCTTATGCTCATAATATGATAATTTTTAAGTTGATTAAAACAAATCTAAACAATAGTATACTAAATACATAGGCATTATATTATTTTAAGACCTATAAATTACATTTCAAACAAAAAACCCTGCAACATTTAAGCTACAGGGTTCAAGAATATTAATTTGTTTGGGGTTTTTAACTTAATAAGCTTTAATCATAAATACATAATCCTGTATTTTTTCGATCTGTTTGGTACGTTTTAAGCCGGACAGCAAACTTCTTTTATTTGCAGACAGCTTATTTGCGCCTAATGAATCCTGCGGAATCGCCCTCATTGCTTCTAAAATGTATTTCGATTTAATCGCAAAAGCTGCGCCTTCTGTCTGATCCGGTTTACCACTGATAATACCCACTAAATTTCCATTATTATCTAAAACAGGTCCGCCGCTATTGCCCGGGTTAACTGAAATAGCTACCTGATATTGGGTTGTATCACCAATAAAACCATTTTTAGAACTCACATAACCTTCTCCCAATACGGCATCATCTTTTGGATAGCCCAAAGTATAAACCATTTCGCCAATACTGCTGGTATTTCTTTTAATGGTATAAGGTATAGATGATAAATTACTGAAGTGTTTATCGTTAATTTTTAAGATAGCGATATCATTCTGTGGATCGGTATAAACAGATTTTACCTTGAACGATTCTCCTTTGCTATTTTGTACATATAAAGAATCGGCACCATTAATAATGTGTAAGTTGGTTAAAATATAACCGTTGGTAGAAATGGCAAAACCTGTACCGCCGAAACTATTTTGTACAGTGGCTTTATTAGAAGTTGTATTATTATGATTGATTTTTCTGATTAAGCTATTCTGGGTTTTGATGGCATTGTTTACCTGGTTGCTTAACCGTCTGTACCGTTCAGCCTGTTTGGTATTATGCTGTATAGAATAGATAGAAACCAGCGAAAGCACAATAAATGACGCTGCAACCGCAATAGCAGACCTGTGTTTACGCCACAACTGTACCACACGAGATGGGTGCGGCCTAAGCGCATTGGCCAGACTATCTACATCAATTTCGGCATGAATTTCGTTTAACTGTTCTTTTAAATGCAGCTGCGTGGCAAAAGCCTCCATAGATTCTAAAAAGAACTTATGCGAAACAACCTTATGATCTACAGTAGCATCATTACGACGTAACTGCTCAAAAGCTTCTGTTTCCTGGGCATTTAGTTTACCTAAAAGATAATCTTCAATAATTGCATCTAACTCCAAATCGTTTCTCATTTCAATTATTATGGTTGAAAAAATATTTTCTTTAACCTTTGCAGGCATTTATATTTCTGTGTTTTTGCATTATCGGTATTGGTATAACCAAATTTCTCACAGATATCCTGCATGGATAAATTATGGATATAAAAATCCTGAATAATGGTTTTACAGGGTTCGCCGAGATGATCAAGTGCCGATTGCATTTTTACAAATTGCAGGTCTTTTTCCTCATGTTCTTCCACATCCTCCTCTACCGCAAACACATCTTCATAATCGGTAATGTTACCAGCCTTTTTACTGTTGAGGTTGAGTTTCTTCAACCAGATCCGCCGGCAAACCGAATAAATGTAAGTTTTAAGTTTGCTGCTCAGCTCAAAATTACCTTCCTTAATTTTGTTATATAAAATAATAATGGCTTCCTGGTAAACATCCTTTGCATCATCTTCATCACCATTATTGTTAAGGATAAACTGCAAAACCATTGCATAATAAGCCTTGTATAACTTGTTAAGTGCATCTTTTGAGTTATTTAGGACACCTAAAATAACCTCTCTATCTGTTGGAACTGAACCCTTTAAACTGTTATTCACTAGTTAATACATTTTTCGGTAAATAGTAACCCAATATTAGACAAAAAAATATTTATAGCCACTATAATTGCTTAATACAAACTTATCGCCGTCGGTAACCCAAAAGCCCGGCAAAAAATATTTTAACTTTTTTTTATGATTATCGGGTTACCTTTCTACCTTTGCGGCATTAATAAGAAATTAATTACTTAAAAAAATTCAAAAATGAAAAATGCATTCAAATTAGGCTTTTTAGCTTTAGCTCTTTCTTTATCAGTTGTTGCTTGTAATTCAGAGAAAAAAGCAGAAGGTGCTGATACTACTTTAACTGATTCTTCTACTATCGTTACTGATACTACTGCAAAAGATACTACAGTTAAAGATTCTACAGTAAAAGATACTACTGTAAAAGCTACTACAACTACTACAGAAGAAGTTAAACACTAGTATTAACTTTATGATATAAAAAAGGCTCCTGATATACATTGGGAGCCTTTTTTATTTTTTTTAACTTTTTTTTACTTTTTTGGGTTACCTTTTTAAATAACGCGTATTAAGAGGTAAATTAATTAATTACTTAAAAAATATTTAAAAATGAAAAATGCATTCAAATTAGGCTTCTTAGCTTTAGCTTTATCTTTATCAGTTGTTGCTTGTAATTCAGAGAAAAAAGCAGAAGGTACTGATACAACTGCTACTGATTCTTCAACTGTAGTTACCGATACTACTAAAAAAGACACTACAGTTACTGATTCTACAGTTAAAGATACTACTGTAAAAACTACTACTGAGAAAACTGAAGTTAAACACTAGTCTAACTTACTCATAAAAAAACCCTCCCGATGTAAAAATCGGGAGGGTTTTTTATTTTACCCGAAATTACCGGGTTACCTTTTATCTTTTTGGGTATTAATAGTAGATATTAACCCTAAAACATAAAACAAAATGAAAAATGCATTCAAATTAGGCTTCTTAGCCTTCGCTTTATCTTTAACAGTTGCTGCTTGTGGCGATTCAGGTAAAAAAGCTGATGGCGCTGATACAACAGTTACAGATTCTTCTACAATTGTTACCGATACCACTTCTGTTGACACTACAGTTAAAGATTCTACTGTAAAAGATACTACAGTTAAAGCTACAACTACTAAAGAAGAAACTAAACACTAGTTTATTTCACTTATTTCTATAAAAAAGGTCCTGATTTCTGATCGGGACCTTTTTTATTTTAAAATACCGGGTTACCTTTTTGAGTTTTTTGTATAAATTAGCAAGTAATTAATTTTTTAAAACCAAACTAATTAAAAAAAATGAAAAATGCATTCAAAATGGGCTTTTTAGCTCTAGCTTTATCTTTATCAGTTGTAGCTTGTAAATCAGAGAAGAAAGATGGCGCTGCCGATTCTTCTAAAGTTGACTCTACCGTTGTTGATACTACAGTTAAAGATACTACTGTAAAAGACACAACCGTTAAAGACACTACAGTTAAAACTGATACTACTACTGTTAAAAAATAGTTTTATCAAACCATTTGAAAAAAGCCTTAGATAACCTAAGGCTTTTTTTTATTTAGGCATCTAGACCTTAAAATCCATCAATTGTAGTAAATTTGCGGCAAAAATATAATCCGCATAATGAATTTAACATCACTACAAGCTATTTCACCTGTTGATGGTCGTTACAGAAAAACAACCGAAAGTTTAGCTGCTTACTTTTCGGAAGAAGCACTGATTAAATACCGTGTTTTTGTAGAAATCGAATATTTTATCGCGCTTTGCGAAATCAACTTGCCTGGCTTGGAAAATTTTGACAAAAATCTTTATGCCGGATTACGTAAAATACATGAAAATTTCTCGGAAGCTGATGCCTTGGAAATTAAAGAGACCGAAAAGGTAACCAATCATGATGTTAAAGCCGTAGAATATTTTATCAAAAGTAAATTCGATGCCCTTTCGCTTCAAAATTATAAGGAATTTATCCATTTTGGGTTAACTTCTCAGGACATTAACAACACAGCCATTCCTTATTCTATTAAGCTGGCATTGAACGAAAGTTATTATCCGGCCATTAATACTTTGATCGAAAAAATAAATGCACTGGCAACGGAATGGAAAGATATCCCGATGCTGGCACATACGCACGGACAACCAGCCTCTCCTACCAAACTGGGTAAAGAATTTTTAGTTTTTGCCGAGCGTTTAAGCATCCAGGTAGAAAATTTAAAGGCCATCCCCAACAGCGCGAAATTTGGCGGTGCAACCGGAAACTTTAATGCACACCATATTGCTTATCCACAGGTAAACTGGGTTGATTTTTCGAACAGTTTTGTAAATGATACTTTGGGTTTAACGCGTGCACAACACACCACGCAGATTGAACATTACGATCAGTTTGCTGCCCAGTGTGATGCCCTAAAACGCATTAACAATATCATTATCGATCTGGACAGGGATATCTGGACCTATATCTCTAAAAACTATTTTAAACAAAAGATTAAAGCCGGCGAAATTGGTTCATCGGCCATGCCACATAAGGTAAACCCGATCGATTTTGAAAACGCAGAAGGAAATGCAGGAATTGCAAATGCATTATTTGAGTTTTTTGCAGCAAAATTACCAGTTTCGCGTTTACAAAGAGATTTAACCGATTCTACTGTTTTAAGAAACGTTGGCGTTCCATTTGGTCATACTTTAATTGCCATTCATTCTACTTTACGCGGTTTAAATAAAATTTTATTAAACGAAGCAGCTTTACATGCTGATTTAGATGATAACTGGGCCGTTGTGGCAGAAGCCATCCAAACGGTATTGAGAAGAGAAAACTATCCTAATCCCTACGAGGCTTTAAAAGAGCTTACCAGGACCAATTCAAAAATCAATGCGGCAAGTATTGCAGATTTTATTGAAGGACTTGCCGTTTCGGAAGAGATAAAAGTACAATTGAGAACCATTACTCCTTTTAACTATACCGGCGTTTTTTAATCAGATTAAATTGACGTTAAGCAGACAGCAGTTAAAGGTTTTATTAATGACTTATTGTTAATTTTGTATATTCAAATTGATTAAGACATGACGATTAACGTATATACAGAACAGACTCCAAATCCAGCTACCATGAAATTTATGGTAAACAAGCTGTTGATTAATGGCAGTGAGGATTTTGCCACCAAAGAAAGTGCAGAACATTCTCCGTTTGCTAAAGAGTTATTTAAGTTCAATTTTGTTTCTGGTGTGTTTTTCGCCAGTAATTTTGTTACCATTACCAAAACAGATGATGCAGAATGGGCTGATATTGAAGCCATTTTAAAGGAGTTTGTGAAGGGAGCAGTAGAGTCGGAACTAAAAATTAAAGAAGCAACTGCTGAAGAAGCACCTGCTTTTGAAGGTTCGGAAACAGAAATTAAAATCCAGCAGATTTTACATGACTACGTTCGCCCGGCTGTTGAGCAGGATGGCGGTGCCATTACCTATAAATCTTTTGATGAAGGAGTGGTTACGGTTGAGTTACGCGGATCGTGCAGTGGCTGTCCGTCTTCTACCATTACGCTTAAATCAGGTATCCAGAACTTATTACAGAGAATGGTACCAGAGGTTACAGAAGTAGTTTCTGAAGCGCTTTAATTGAGCATTTTTCATAGTACATATATAGTGAAAAGGTCCCGGTGTAAACCGGGACTTTTTTTATACCCATGCCTCGTCATCTCGCCTGGAGCAACGCGGAATGGGGAGATCTATAAAAAATGTCGTCATTGCGAGGAGGAACGACAAAGCAATCTTACGACGATCGCTACCTGTGACCGCGTTAGGATTGCTTCGTGCCTCGCAATGACGAGTTATAGATTAAAAATACTGCTTAATTGCCGTTAACATTTCGGCGGTAAGTTTACCATTTGTAGCCAGGATCTCCCTTTTTTCAAAGTAATCGTTCCCTCCGGCAAAATCGAATACCTCTCCCCCAGCCTGCTGAACGATAAAACATCCGGCTGCAAAATCCCACTGTTGCAGGTTAAATTCGAAAAAAGCATCAAAACGTCCGCAGGCAGTGTAAACCAGATCAATAGCCGCTGCACCAATCCTACGCACGCCATGACTTTTTTGCATCATCTCTGCCAGCAATTTCAAATATTGAGGTTGTTTATCAAACTGATAATAAGGAAAGCCTGT
The DNA here is from genome assembly GCF_003315595.1 of Pedobacter miscanthi. Classification (GTDB taxonomy): domain Bacteria; phylum Bacteroidota; class Bacteroidia; order Sphingobacteriales; family Sphingobacteriaceae; genus Pedobacter; species Pedobacter miscanthi. The sequence goes on from NZ_QNQU01000013.1 coordinate 40,098, forward strand.
AGCCAATAAACTCGATTTTAGATCAGGATTAACAGAAACCCGAATTTCTTTTTTGTTCATAAAAGCCACTCCACCTTTATACGAATAAAACATTTCACCCCGGTTTAATTCGTAAACCACGCCTACAACCGGTAAACCATCTTCGTAAAGTGCCACACTGATTCCGTAAGCGGGTATGCCATGAATAAAATTAGTAGTACCATCTAAAGGATCAATAATCCAGGTGTAGGTTTTTCCGGTCCGGTTGATGGTTTTTTCCTCAGTGATGAAACCGGCATCTGGAATTAATTTTTCAAGATTGTGGACAAGTTTCTGTTCTGCTGTTTTATCAACATAAGAAACCATATCGTTTAATCCTTTGTATTCGATTTTTTGTGCATCAAACTGCATTGCTTCTTTACGGATAAAATTTCCGGTAAGCTTTACAATCGAGATCACTTTATTGCATAGTAATTCGTAATTCATAGCTATTTAACAACAGACTAAGCTTGTTGTTGGATTTTAAATGAATTTATAAAGGGTGTTATTGAGCCAGTTCGTTCTTGTTCCTTAAAGCATAGGCACTTAATGCTATGCCGCCAACAACAAGGAAAGTAGAAATCATTTCTGCCTGGGTGAAAGAAAGGCCAAATACATGGTATTTTGAGTTTACACGGATCAGTTCGATACAGAAACGCTCAATACCGTTCAAAATCATATAAATACCGAACATTAAACCCGGTGCTTTTATTTTGTCCCTTATTTTCCATAAAAAGGCAAAAAGGATAAGGCAAACAATTACTTCGTAAATTGGTGTTGGATAAACGCCCTGGGCCAGTTCGTTACAAAATTTACCGGTACAACCCTGGATTGGAATTCCTTCGCCTACCACATTATTCGGGTATTTGTAAGACCACAACCAGTCTGGCAGCCATGAAAAAGGTTTTGGATTAAGATTTACAATCCCCCAGTCGCCATCTCCTGCTAAATGACAGCCGATACGGCCTACTGCATAAGCCAGCATCATACCCGGCCCGCCTACATCAAGCATGTGCAGCGGTTTAATTCCGTTTCTTTTGGCGATGATGAGCACTGCTGCACCACCACAGATTAAGCCGCCATAAAAGGTTAAACCGCTAAACGACAATAACCTTTCGATAGGATGCTGCACAAAATCGTCCCAATATTCTAAATTATCAAAGAATTTGGCGCCTAAAAAACCCCATATTGCTGCCCAAACAACTAAATTACTCATGGTTTGGTACGGATGCACGGTAACCTGTGTTTCTTTTGGTTTATCGAGTTTGTGTTTATTTTTTTCAGTATAATCCCAGTAAGCAAATAAACCAGCTAAAAATAAACCACCGATGATATTTCCTTTGGCCGACATTAATATGCCCTGTGCATCACTTACAAAAAGTCTGTAATTCAATAATGCGTAAACCAGTTTATAACCAATCACGAAGCCGAAAAGGCCATTCATGATCAGTTCTGTAGTTGTAGCAGGTTTGCCTATAACAACCGTTTTTTTAATCGGATGAAGTATGCCCAGCGCTTCTTTACGTTTAAGTTCTTTGGTAAAAGCCCAATAACCGGCCACAAATGCCAGTGCTACAAAAACACCGAAGGTATTAAATGGAAGCGGCAAATTAATGCCAAAAAGATATTCTAAAAAATGTGAAACGGTAGGAAACATACAAATATTTTGTTGCGAAGATAGGAAAGAAAGACCAAAGCTGAAAGGCGAAAGATTGGGGTAAATAGAAAGTTGCAAGCATGATTGACCACAAAGACACAAAGAGCACAAAGGCTAACGGTAAGTACAATAAAGTAAAGATGCAATTCAAAAGATTCTTCACTGCGTTCAGAATGACAGAATTCGATAAAAAGTGACGTCATCTCGACCGGAACGCAGTGAAGCGGAGAGATCTACATATCTATACTGAGTTACCGATATAAAATTTGTACAGGTTGCACTCCGCTCGAAATGACGGTATCTTGAGAAAGATCCTTCGACTACGCTCAGGATGACAAAACGATTAAAATAGTATTGAAATACAAACTTAGAACTCAGGACTTCAGACTCTGGACTAAAGACTAAACTAATGATGTGCGTATACCGTTTCGAGTTCGGCTACTTCTACTTCACCATCAGCAGTAATTTCGATCAGTTTGACGGCTTTTAATTCGTTAACCATCAATGGATCATATTTAGCACGAACTTTAACGTAGTTTTTGGTAAAACCATGCATAAAGCCTGATTTTTGATCAGCTTCGAAAAGCACTTCAGCTTCGCTGCCAATCTGAGACTCGTAGAAAGCCCTGCGTTTTTTGTCGGATAAAATATGGAGCATTTTGCTACGCTCATTACGTTCGCTTCCTGCTACCACACCTTTCATTTCGGCTGCCACGGTTAATTCGCGTTCGGAATAGGTAAATACGTGCAGGTAAGAAATATCAAGCTGGTTTAAAAACTGATAGGTATCCAGGAAATCCTCTTTAGTTTCGCCCGGAAAACCAACAATTACATCAACGCCGATACAGCAATGCGGCATCACCTCTTTAATTTTGGCAACACGCTCTACGTATAAATCACGGCGGTAACGACGGCGCATCAGGCCTAAAATTTTATCAGAACCCGATTGCAAAGGAATATGAAAATGCGGTACAAATCTTTTTGAAGTGGAAACAAATTCAATAATTTCGTTGCTTAAAAGATTTGGCTCTATTGACGAAATTCGGATTCTTTCTATTCCTTCTACCTCATCCAATGCTTTAACCAGGTCGAAAAATTTGTCTTCACGTTCACCGTTGCGGATACCGAAATCACCCAGGTTTACCCCTGTTAAAACGATTTCTTTCACACCACTTTCGGCAATCATTTTTGCACGGTTAACTACATTTTCGATGGTATCGCTACGGCTTGCGCCACGTGCCAAAGGAATGGTACAATAGGTACAAGGGTAATCGCAACCATCCTGTACTTTTAAAAATGTACGTGTTCTATCGCCAATTGAATAAGAAGCAATAAAATTATGGTTTACCTTTTCGATATTCTGCTGATGAACCAAAGCTTTTGGCTGTTTGGTTAAATCGGTAATGTATTCTACAATCCTGAATTTTTCAGCTGCACCTAAAACCATATCAACGCCTTCTATTTCGGCAATTTCCTGTGGTTTTAACTGTGCATAACAGCCCACAATGGTTACAAATGCATTAGGAGAATATTTTAGGGCCTCTTTAACTACTTTACGGCATTTTTTATCAGCATGCTCGGTAACAGAGCAGGTATTGATCACATAAACATCGGCCTGATCCTGAAATTCTACCACAGCATAACCGGCATCGGTAAATAAACGACCGATAGTTGAAGTTTCAGAGAAATTGAGTTTACAACCTAATGTATAAAATGCGACCTTTTTCATTGAGCCTGCAAAGATAAGAAATTTGTTCGGAGTTAGGAGTCTGTGGAGCTTATGGTGCACAAATTACAGTGTATTAACAATGCAGTTGGCAATTTTCGATTTTCAGTTGAATACAAACGTTAATTAAAACTGACATCTGAAACTATTTCTCCTGCCACCGGTAACTATCCTGCTCAAAACCGGCCAAATCCAGTACACGGCTGATTACCGTACCTGCCACTTCCTCAATGGTTTTCGGCAAGCTGTAAAAAGACGGATTTGCCGGACAGATGATGCCACCGGCTTCGGTAACGGTTTTCATGTTATTGATGTGAATAAGGCTAAAAGGTGTATCCCTTACCACGGCAATCAGTTTTCTGCGCTCTTTTAATACCACATCCGCAGCCCTCGAAATCAGGTCGTTTGATATACCATGTGCAATACGCCCTAAAGTACCCATTGAGCACGGGACAATAATCATGGTATCATATTTTGCCGATCCGGAAGCAAAAGGTGCATTAAAATCGTTTTTATTATAAAAAGTAAAGTCTTTAAAATCGTTGTAATTTTGGTTTCCCAACTCGAATTGCCAAACCTCTTTCGCATTATCGCTCATTACCACGCCAACCGCTTCGATCTGATCTTTTAATGTAGCTAACTGATCGAATAAAACTTTGGCATAAACAGATCCGCTGGCCCCGGTAACCGCAACAATAACTTTCTTTTTCATCATGGAACAAAAATAGGTTTTCTGGGGGACTAAAAATAAAAAAGGGCCAGAACATTGTTCTGACCCTACATCTACCTATGAAAAACATACCCTCGAAAGGGTAAGAACAAATATATATAAATTTTTAAAAAAATATAAGCCTTAAATGTTAAATCGTGCAAATGACGCGCTTTATTGAAAAACAAATTACAACTAACTGATTAACAGCAAAATAATTTTCAATAAAAAAATCAAAAAACCATTTTAAATGCTAAAATCAGCACATTTCAGATAACAATTGAAGATAAAATGTATTACAAATCAGTCGATTTTATTAAACACAGGCATACATTTTGTTTTTTGATTACTCAATTTTAGCATTTAGGTTTACAATTTTTTGATGTTAAAATAACAATCAGTCTGCATTTTAACCCCGGTTAAATCTTATTCTATAAACTGCAAAGCGAGTTTAGACCTGATCCTGCTTAAAGTTTCTAAACGCATACAGAGGAATGAAGCAATGTATTTTAACGGAACCCTGTTAATTAATTCCGGGTAAGACCTTGTAAAGCGGAGGTACCTTTTCTCAGCCGACTGTAAACGTGAAATAAGTGCCCGTTCGCAAGCCTGCAGGTAATGGAGCTGCGTCATTTTACGGCTCACATAATTAACAATATGGTAATTAAGGTATAAGAGTTTCGACATGGTATTGGGGATAGCTATGGCTACCACATCTTCAAGGGCCTGTACATATTCTTCTGAAGGTTCATGTTCATCCCAGAAATTACTTACGTTGCCCACAAATTCCTTTTCTTTTGCAATCCAGGTGGTTATTTCCTGGTTGTCTTCTTTCATATAACCTCTTACTATACCGTTTAAAATAAGATAGGTATGTTTATCACGGTGCAAGGGCGAGGTAATAAATTTATTTTTTTTAAAGTTAACTGGAAAGGTATGGCTATTGATGATAAACTCAATTTCCGGTGTTAAATCGTGAAACGTTCTATAAACGTTGATTACTGGCGAATATCCATTAAAAGGTAGCCACTTATCTTTTGAATAAATGTTTTCGGGACTCATTTTTTATCTATTGTGTAACTGCAAAATAACCGCTCAAAAAGAACGGCAAACGAAAATATTATCTACCTGTTTCTGAAACACAGAACCAGTAAAAATGTTTAGCTAAAAATTAATTATTTATAAAAATAAGGTACTCTTATTATTATTAAGACTGTATATAATGAATTTTACATATCTTTTTTTGATAATTCATCCATTTTCGATTTAAATATTATGCAACCATAGTAATCCTATTGTCAGTTAGCGTCTTAAAGATTATATTTGATTAAGTGTCAACCAAATTTTATGATCGATTTGAGCTCTTCATTCTTAAAGGCATTATTAAAACATTCTAAATCACCCTTAGTTATTTTTAAGATTAAACCCGTGCTGGTGGTTGTAGAACATAATGATGCCTACCAGGCTCTAATAGAGCGGATTGGTGGCAAATTAAAATTTTATGATATTGACGTCATCCCAAACCTGCTTTCGGACAGGGAAAAAGACCTTTTGATAAAAACGGTAAATAAAGTAAGTGAGCTAAAAGTAAATGCCGGCTTAATTATCCATCCTATTTATTCCAATTCGCCAAATGTAAAATGGGAGCTCGAATTTTCTCCGGTATTGCATGGCGAAAAGCCTGCCGACTATATTATCTGTTCGCTGAAAGAAATCCCAACAAATGAGAATGACCTGGAAAGTATTTTATTTGAACTTTCAGAAAGCGAAGCAAGATTCAGGGGCTTTTTTGAGCAGGCTCCCTTAGGCATGTGCGTATTGAGGGGCAGGGATCTGATCACGGAGTATGCAAACGATAATATTTTAAAACTTTGGGGCAAAAGCAGGAAGGAGATAATAGGTGTTGCCCAGGAAGAAGCCATACAGGAACTTGGTTTACAAAAACAGATTTTGAGCCGGGTGAAGGATATTTTTAAAACAGGCGAGCCTTTAACGCTGAACGAGCTTAAAATATCAACGCCGATTGCAGATGGCTATTTTATAGCCATGTATCAACCTTTAAAAAACGATAAAAACGAGGTAACCAGTATTTTAGTAATTATTAAGGATATTACCGAGCAGGTAAACTTTAAAAAAGAACTATTAAAAGCAAAAGATATACTCAAAATCGCCATGGATGCTTCAGAAATGGGCTCATGGAATATCGACATTGAAAGTAAAAAAGTTCTTTTATCAGAAAGGGCTAAACAGATTTACGAACTGGAAAGCAACAAACTCGATCTTGATGAAGCCAAATCGCTGATCAGTTTGGAGAATTTAAGCTTCCTTACCAGCAGCATCAGAAAAGCGCTGCACAACAGGGAAGCTTTCAATGTAGAATATCAGATTAATTTAAAAGGACCAAAAAATAAAATAAAATGGTTAAGAACTGCAGGTAAAGCTTATTATAACGAACAGGGAAAGGGTGTTTATATTGCTGGCGCAGTACTGGATATTACGGAGCACAAACAGGATGAGATCAGGAAAAATGATTTTATAGGAATGGTAAGCCACGAACTCAAAACACCTTTAACCGCCCTGAACGCTTATGTACAGCTTTTACAATTTAAATTAAAAGAAACCGAAAACGAGTTTACTACAGAAACACTGAATAAAATCAATGTTCAGCTCAAAAGGATGTCGTTAATGATTGATGGTTTTTTAAACGTTTCATTATTGGAATCGGGTAAGATCCAGTTGCATAAAGTGGATTTCGACCTGGTAGAACTGATCCAGATTATTGCCGAAGAAAACCGCGTGATCTTACCAAGTCATTTTATACAGGTAATCGGGGCAGATGGAATGATTGTAAATGCCGACCGTGAGAAAATTGGAAATGTAATCAATAACCTTATCAGCAACGCAGCAAAATATTCTAAAAAAGAATCATTTATAGCTATAAAATGCGAAAAAAGAGCAGGAGAACTCGTAGTTAGTGTTGAAGATGAAGGAATTGGTATTAAAGAAAATAATATCCCTAAATTATTCGACCGGTTTTTCCGGGTAGAAAGTCCGGTTACACAAACCATAGCAGGTTTTGGTGTGGGTTTGTACATCTGTGCCGAGGTAATAGAAAGACACCAGGGAAAAATCTGGGCCGAAAGCAGATATGGTGAGGGTTCTACCTTTTATTTCAGTTTGCCCACTGCAGAATAGATCTTAATGGTTTATACCGCTTGTATCAGCACTTTTTCTTCCTGCATTTCAACATTGACGGCAGAAAGACCCCGAGCCGTTAATTGTATTTCAAAAGTTACTTTTAAATTCTCTTCAATATAACCGGAAACAGCCTCTAAACGGAACTGTATATCCTGGTTATTTTCGTCCATAATAACTCCAAACCCATGTTCATTATCAATCAGGGTAATTTCTCCCCTCCTTCTGTCATTCATATAAATTTCCACCAAAAAACTCAGCAATTATAATCAAAATACGTAGAATTAAAAATACAAAAAATGAAATATACGCACAACTAAAAGCTATACTAAAACGTTTTGTATTAATCTTATATTCATGTTTTATTAATTCTAATATCTATTCAAAACTCCTGCCAAAAATTTAATTCAATTGTTTAATTAAAGTAAGAGTGCTTATTAACCGCCGCGCTGGGTGATGATCATTTTCGTACGGCAAGATTTAGCGCTAAACATATTGTTCATTTTAATCAACTGCTTTACAGATTGTTATTAAATAAAAAAAACATTAAATTTATAAAACAAAAGCAGGATTGCAATTGTTATTCACCCTATCTAATCATCCCCTTACCATGAAAAATTTCAATCAAACCACAGGCATTAAAGAAGAAATTATCCTTTTATCTGAAGAAACCGACCGCAATTATTGGGCAAACCGCTTAGGCGTGAGTTGTGAGGCTTTAAAATCGGCAGTAAGGGCAACCAGAAGTATAACATTGGATCAGATTACCGCTTATTTAAATCAGCAAAAAAATACAATAAGTATTTCCTGATACCTGGTTATGTAATAAGCTTTAGCCGATCTTTTTGCATTTAAATGAGATTGTTCAAACCTTTTAGTAAAAGCCATGGTTCTTTATATACAATTAAAGAATTACAACTATGGCTACCACAACAAAAACAGGAACAAAATCTCCTGCTACAAAAACAAGTACATCAGGTAAAGGATCAGATGCAAAATCTACCCCTTCTGGAAATTTAAAATCAACGGCTAAGCCACAAAACAAGACAGGCAAAATGGAAGATTCAGAATTCCATAAGTTTTTTGTTGATGAATTGAAAGATATTTACTGGGCAGAAAAACACCTTGTTAAAGCTTTACCGAAAATGAAAAAAGCAGCAACAAGCAGCGAACTTGCTGCAGCATTTGATAAACATACCGCTGAAACTGAAACCCACATTGATACATTGGAGCAGATTTTCGCCTTATTGGATGAAAAAGCTGTAGCAAAAAAATGCGATGCAATGGCAGGTTTATTGGAAGAAGCCAATGGAATTATTGAAGAAACTGATAAAGGAACGATGATTCGTGATGCAGGATTAATTTTGGCCGCACAAAAAGTAGAGCATTATGAAATTGCCACCTATGGAACCTTGAAGGTTTTTGCCGAAAACATGGGACATACTGAAGTAGCAAACCTACTGGCACAAACACTCGAAAATGAAAAAGCCACTGATGTTGCTTTAACCGAAGTTGCAGAAAGCTTTGTAAATGAAGAAGCTGCTGCAGAATAGAATTGATTATCATTAAAAAAGGTCCAAATTTTAAAATTTGGACCTTTTTTTTGAAACATGATTATTCATATTTAATATAATAAGATAATATTCACAACCACTGATTGCTGAATAATTAAATAAGCATTACATGTCAGCTATAATTACTATTCTTCCAACACCTTGATCATTGTTTTGGCCTGCGTTAACCAGTCATCGCTTTTTTCTTCGAAATCGCTGTAACTATTATAATCCCTTAGGGCAATTTTATCATTTTTGGCATCAAAAGAACCGCAAACGCCAACATACGTTTTTTTCCCTTCCTCGCCTGAGTAGGAATATTCGAAGGCATAATAGGTTTTCCCGTTAACCTCGACTTTATCCAGTAAGCTAATGGTTTCAGGGTAATCATTCTCCATTCCCAGATAATTATAAAACATCAGTTTTGCAATTTCTTCATGCTTTTTATATTTCGCCGGTACTTTATCCATTTGTTTTGCATCATCAAAAGCCAGTAAAATATCGTAACGCGTTGAAAGGCTATCTAACTGGGTATCCAACAATTTCTGATCGACCGGTAAATTTGCTTTTATCCTGGCACACAACGCCTGTGTAAGCATGTAAGGAACAGTATCGGCAATTATCTTTTTGGTAAATACATCAGTTAAGTTAGGTACATCAAGTGCTGGTAAAATATTCAGGTAAGCATACATCGAACTTGCATCTTCATTTTCGGTATCTTTTAAATAGGTATTCAGATCGGTTAAGGCAGTAGCCGTTATTTTATCCCTGCTGTTTTTAACCTGTGCCAAATATTTCGACCTGTTTTTTTCGTTTATCATATCAGAAACAATATCGAGTATATTGTCGCGGTATTCTGGCTTATTTTTTAAGGCCAAAACCTGATCAAAATTCCTGGAAACAAAAGCCAGAGAATCGCTTAATGGTTTAAAAATCATCCAATTATTTTTCAGATGAAGTGTTTTCTGATCTGAAAGATTTTTTAAATACCAGCCATATTGGGTCGAATCAAGATTTACCACTTCAGCAAGCGCTTTTGCACGCAAAACATCCGGATTCTTAACATCTGCGAACAACTCCTTTAACAGCGGAATGCTTTTTTGTTTCTGCAATACGCTTAACCACCTGATCAATCTTATTCTTACGCCGTTTGTGGTGGTATCGTCAGCATATTTAATCTTTAATGCTGCATTCATCAAAGGAATTTCTGTTTTATCAAATTCATAATACGACAATGCGCCAAAAGCAGGATTAAATATCAGCGAATCTTTACTTTTCAGGTCGTCGAATAACATTTTTGCTTTTGATGCCGTAATATCAAATGGTTTTGAAGCGCTGATTAAGGTGGATTGATTAAAAAAAGCATCTGCAAGTTTACTATCCAGTTCTTCTTTGGTACACATCACGCCCATGTAATGGAAACGGTCGTCGTTAATCCAGATCTTCACTTTTCTTTCGATCCCTGCGGCGCTATCGGTATAGGTGAAAATTTTACCTTTTGATTTGCCAACCATTACATCTTCAGTTTTACGGATGCTATCGGTTTCTTTTTTGATACCATCTACTATTTTAATGTAGAAAGAATCTACATTCAGGATTTTTGCATATTTACTGAGGTTACCGGTTTCGAAAGCATAAAGCCCGCCAGAATTCTTATTGAGCGAATAGTAGGTATTATTATGTTGTAAAATAGAATTGTAGTCTTTTTTGTCTACGGCCACGGCTTCAACCGGTTTGCCTGGAGTAAATACCTTTAAATCTTCAACCTTATATTCGTTAATAATGCCGTCCTGGTATTTTTCCATTTTAAACGACCCGAAAAATTCATCCTCTTTTAATTTTTCGTCACTTATTCCATTCTGCATCATTAATAAATAGGTACGATTTCCCCTTAAAAAAACCTGCACTTTCATGTACGTACCCTGCACCAGTAATTCTATTTCCCTACCCTCAAGGCCTTCTTTAAAGATGGTTTTGGGGCCTGCTGTAATTTTACCGCTTTTTTCCATCTGCTTTATTGTTCCACTAAATACAGTTTCCTTATCAGCTACATACATCCCTTCAGGAAAATCGTTGTATTTAAACAGGTAACTAATATTATTAACCTTATCGAGCATGGTGTATATGTTCATTACATAAGGAGAAGCAGGAAAACTTGGGTTAGGTACTTCTTTAATCATTTCTTCGGGTGGTAAGGGCGTTTTTAAACTGAAAGCACCTGCTGCATGTTTGTAATCAGACCAGTTGCTGCCTGTTGAAGAAATGGCATTGCCAATTTTGAGTGAAGAAATAAATCTTTCTATAAAAGCCTCGTGAAGGTTGTTCTTTTCATTTTCAACATTAAGCACATACAGGCTATTATTTTTATAAAACATAATCGCTCTGGAGAACTTGTTGTTGATCTGCATTTCTACATCTAGACCAGCCGCACCAAACCTGTTATCGTTTTTTTTACTCAATAACTTCACATCTCCTTTGGTGTATCCTTTTAAAACGGTATCGAGATATTGTTTTGGCGAAGCTTTATCGAGCGGACCAATATAAGTTGAGTGAAAAGTATACAGCACATCGGTTACGAGATCGGTACAGGTTAACGATTTTCCGATAATTTTTTTAACAACAAATGGCTGTGCTGGAAATTCGATTTCGAAATTGTCTGCTGCATCTTTATATTTTACCCAATCCATTTTAGCATAATCTATTTTGAAAGATTTTGCCAAGCCCGTAAAATCGGCTTTTACAGCGCGTAAGGTGTAGCCCTGTTGTTTCAACAGGTTAATAATACCCTGTTCGCCAGCTAAATGCGCTGCACCTACAGCAATAAACATGTTGTATGATGCGATTAGCTTTGTTATCCCGCTAACCATAACCTTATTCCTGCCCACAAGATCCAACTGGTCTTTATCTTCTTCATTTAAATAAGCAGAAATCTCATCAAGATTACCCCTGGAATAAATATTTATCATTTTTTCGAAGTTCTGAGCTTCGGCTTCTTCGTCAATATCGAACAGGGCGCCAATCTTTTGATCATCGCCATATAACAGTTTAACCTGATCTTCGGGTTTTTCTAATCCATAAATGTCTTTTTTCATCATTTTTGCCATTCCGTACAGGTAAGCATCCATGAAAGTTTGCATGTCGTCTTTTTTTGAAAAAACGGGTTTCATTAAGGATGAGACTAAAACAGGATTATCAAGCAAAGCAGAATCTGGCTTATAACCATTTTTGGCCTGAAAACGTTTAATCAGCTCGGCGGTTTGTTCTGCCGTGATTAACCCGGTGATTTTTCCTTTATTTTTTTCTCCGATACTACTTTCGTAAATAGATTTAAGCAGCGAATCAGGGTGAATTTCGAGAACAAAGCCGGAGCTGGCCTGAATGGCTTTTATAACAGAATCGCTAAAATTGAAGGCGCGGCGGTCTTTAACATGCATCGAACCGAAAAGATAGGACGGTTTCGCCATGCCTTTTCCTGAAATTTGCCATAATAAATTATAATCAGCTTTATTTTGCTGCGAAAAACCATTAAAAGTTACTGTTGATAAAAATAATAACAGAAAAAGAATCTTTGGACAGCGGCCAAAAGAAAAAGAAGACTTCATAAAGAATGGAGCGTTAATAATTAAGCCCACAAGATACAGATTTTCTTTATTTTGTCTAAATAGTACTATAATTTTTAATCAAATGCAGCTGTAAAGAAATAATTGGTATAAATTATTATGCATAAAAAAGGGCTGGAAAATTAATTCCAGCCCTTATGTTTTGTGACAACCGAGAGTTTATTTTTGTGATTGTTCGGGAGCTTTTCCGATCAGATCCATAAACTGATCAAGCTTAGGTGTAATGATGATCTGTGTACGTCTGTTTTTAGCTTTTCCGCCTGCTGTGGTATTATCGGCAATCGGGTTAAATTCGCCACGGCCACCAGCAGTTAAACGTTTTGGATCAACCGCATATTTGGTTTGCAATACCTGAACTACTGATGAAGCACGTAAAGCACTCAAATCCCAGTTGTTACGGATATTGGTTTGGGTAATAGGCACATTATCGGTATTACCTTCAATCAGCACATCATAAGTATCGTAATCTTTAATGATTTTTGCGATTTTACTCAAAGTCTCTCCTGCTTTATCAGAAACTTCGTAGCTACCTGATTTATAAAGCATGTTATCAGCTAAAGAGATATAAACCACGCCTTTTAATACCTGTACGTCAACATCACCAAGCTCTTCTCTACTTAATGAACGGGTTAAGTTATTGGTTAACAACATATTAAGCGAATCGCTTTTATTTTTGGCATTTACAAGTTGTTTGATGTATTTATTCGAACTGTTAATCTCATCAACCAGTTTTGAGATGTTAACATTACCCTGGTTGCTCGAATTTAAACATTTGTTTAAAGCATCCTGCAACGCAGTTACGTTTGCCCTTTCTGATGCAATTTGTTCTTCCAGGCTTTTTACCCTGCTGGTGCTTCCGCTCAGTTCGCGTTGGCTATCCTGGTATTTATTGCTTAATTCCTGATTTCTTTCTCTGAGTTTTGCATAAGTATCCTGAAGTTCAGCATACTTTTTATTGCTTACGCAACCGGTGGCAAGCGCAAGACCAAAAAGCATTATGGGGATTGATCTGTAAAATTTCATAATCTTATTTTTTTTAATTGCTAATACGTTAACAAATTCCTTGCCGTAAAGTTTAATCTCCCCTTTAATGGGTGTTAAAAAGCGTTAATCTTTACCGAATCGAAGCTGGCCAATGCTTTATATGCCCTTAAACCTATGCTGCCCGATTGATACTGACCATCGGTTACCGAGAGCACAGGTTTTGCTGATCCATCGATAAAAATATCAAATTTATCACCCCTGGCTACCACTTTTAAGCTATACATTTTGTTCATTTCAACAGGAAACTTTGCCGCGCTTAAAACCATCCATTTCTGATTACTTGCTTTACCTATCTGTACTGTTCCATCCACCTGGTTTAAGCCCACATAATAACCCTGGTAAGCATCAGGTCCGATTGCCGGATTGGAAACCCTGAACATTAAACCTGCATCGCCGGCGGTATTGATTTTTACATCGGCCTGATAGGTAAAATCTTTAAAATCGGTTCCATTAGCCACATATTTTGAGCCGTTGATGCCAAACCCACCAGAACCAGCATTAGATGCCGAATTAACCTCTCCGTCTTTCCAGAACCAGCCACCACCGTAAAAAACCCAGTCGGCAGCCATTCCTTTATCAAAATTTTCGACAAGGCTTTTATTTACCTTTTTAGGCTGACCAATTACGGGAAAACAGCTTAAACGGATATTTTCTGATCCGTAAGGCACCAAAGTGATTTCCTCTTCCTTTTCATTAGAGGCAACCGGACTGAAAGGCACATCAAAAGCGGCTATTTTATTATATCCTAAACCCCATGACGGAATTTTTTTACCCTGAACTTTTAATTTCACGGGAGATTGTACAGCAATAAAGGGATTTTCGGTCATAGCCGATTTAACCACCTTAATCACGCTGTTTAAATTTCCTTTGCCTAACGAGAGGCCATAATTCCATGCTGATGCAGGGCGGATTTCATAATCGGTAAAACCTGCAACGGAATGTGTTTTGGTGATTTTATTTTCAGCTTTTATTTCCAATGCATAAACGATTGGCCCGCGGGATACACTTACCGAGTTGTTCACCTGTGTTTGGGTAGCTACCTCCATCGGAAAGTTAAGTTCCAGCTGATCGTCGTTTTTCCATTCGCGGTTAATACTGAACATTTCCCCGGCTTTTACGTCAGTTAAAACCTTTCCATTTAATTTTATGCCAGGTTTAACGCTCCATGTCGGTATTCTTAATATCAACGGAAATGTTGCTGGAGCAGCAAGACCAACCTTTAACTTAATCTGTTCTTCGAAAGGATAATTGGTTTCTTCGGTAATCTTAACTTTTTTGTTTCCGGCCACCAATGTTTCTATTTCCATCGGTCCGTAGGTAATTACAGCCAGGCCCTGATCTGGTGTGGCCACCACGCTGCTTTTTACAAAATAAGGCCAGCCCATGTGCATGTTATAGCGGCAACAACCATAACCTGAATACGGACTCGAAACAATACCTGAACCATAATCCTGGTTAAAACCATGTTCGCCATGTACACTTTGCACCTGGTTTGGTAAGGTATAATACGAATGGTTTTTAAAATCCCTGCTGAATTGGGCCGGCAGTGCATTAAAGGCCACTTTTTCGAGCTGATCGCCAATTTCTGCCTGATGGATTACTTTGGCGGCTGTTTCTAAACTCTGCATCCACTCTACCACGGTACAGGTTTCGACACCTTCTATACTGCTGGTGCCCGCCAAAAACTCCGTTCCCGAACCTAAACCTTCCGGCTGACCGTGATCATGCATAATGTGCTGTATGCCTTTTAATAATGCATCACGATTGGCAGGTAAATCGTTCAGTTGCGCATAAACCACAGGAAATTTTAGGGCCTGTGCCACATTAACCATGTGTTTTGGCTGAAAATCGTCGCCATAAAAATAAAAACCGTTATTGGTATAAATATCGATCCAGGGATAAGCCTGTTGTTTTAACTTTTCTACCAGTTTTAACAGGTCCTGATCGCCGGTTTTATTATAAAGCCAGATAGCGATTTCCATATTATCGCCAGCCCTTGATTTACCCCATTCTTTTAAAGGGTCGGCATCGAGGTTGGCCAGTTCGTACTTAAAATATTTAGAGAGAAACGGGATAACCCTCTTATCATTAGTAGCTTCGTAATAACTTTGCAGTGCATACATCATAGGCATGCGCGGCCACCAGTCTTTCATTTTTGGCGGACCGAACAAACCATTAGGCTGCTGGTTGTTTAAGGTCCAATCGATATATTTCTGTGCTTTGGCTTTAAGCCCCGCATCATCTAAAGTATAAGCCAGTGCCACTAAACCTTTAACATAATAAGGTACGCGCTCCCATCCATTTCCATCACCGCCAAGCCAATCGGTATTTTTACCAAGGTTATCTTTTTCAGGGTACAGTTCTTCAGCCATACCTGTTGCGCCATCGCGCTGTTGCTCGAGTTGTTTTAATAACCAGCCTTTAGCTTTAATGCTGCCTATTGGCAATTGCACATAAACCTGTTGTTTTAGTGGTGCTTTATTAAATTCGGTTAAATTCTGAGCCTGTAAATTTTGAATGGATAAGCTTGAAATCAGGAAATAAAAGGGTATTGCTATTCTCTTCATAAAGGGATTATTGGTTAGATAATTATTTTATAAAACTAGCAAATATGAGTGAATAATAAAACGTTTTACTAAATACGATAAAAAGTAATTAAAAACATAACTATCAACACATTACAGATAATAAATTGATACCCCTCCTTTTGTAGTATTTTAATTAGCCTTTAGATTAAAGCGGTCGTCACCCTGTCCCGATTTTTACATCGGGATCAGGGTCTTTCATGTCAAAAAGATCCTGATCATGGAAATTCGGAGCAAGGGTGACGACTAAACATATTAAACACAAAAACCCAACAATTTAACTATTGTAAACTGTTGGGTTATCGATAAAGTTATGTATAGAAATTACTTTTTACCAAAAGTGATACCCTGCCAGGTATCTGTCCTGAATGGCGAAGCCGGAAGGCCATCATTTGCGGTTAAGTTGGCTACCGGGTTATTTCCCCAGGCATAACGCACTGCAACCGGATTGGCTACCTTATCGCTGCTTACCACCACCTGATTCCCTTGAATAATTGCTTTTGCCCAATAAAATTTCTTATCTGCCCCGGCAATGGCAAATCCGGTGAGTTCGGTGCCGTTCGAAATTTTTAATCCGTTTGCGGTATTGCCAAAAGTTAAACGGATCTGTTTTCCTTCTACTTTACTGGACTGGTAAACCGGACCTGAATAGTTATTTTTTTGACCATAAGTTTTAGCCAGTGCAATTAAGGCCAGTCTTCTGCCTACTTCCTGCTTGTTTTTTGGGTGAATATCTTTTGCATCGCCAATATCAATAATGGTTGCCATACCGGTATTGGGTAAAGCAAGTGTTTTTTGCTGTGCTTCCCTTAGTTCTGCCCAGGCCGATTCAACCGGGTTATTATCTGTCTGCATAAAATTGGCCAGTTGCACAAAATAAAAAGGGAAATCGCCCTGCCCCCATTTCTGCCTCCAATCTTTAATCATTACCGGGAATAACTCCCTGTACTGATAAGCCCTGTCGGCATTACTTTCTCCCTGATACCATATCGCACCTTTAATCGAAAATTGAATAAAAGGATTAAGCATGGCATTATACAAAACTGTTGGCCTGTTCGGGCCACTTTCGTCGGCAGGTTTTGGCCCCGTCTTGCTGAAATCTAAACCTACTTTATATTTCCAGTCGCCCACTAATGATATTTTCTCACCAGCATTATTTGCTAAGTTTAAATCTTTGGCTTCGCCATAAATACCACCGCCGCCACCGCTATCGAATACACGCACTGTTATCATATTTTCGCCTGCTTTAAGCAAGTTTGCAGGTACAGCATAAGATCTTCCGGCATTATAACCTACCGTTTCGCCAACTTTTACACCATTTACATAAGTGATATCGTTATCATCTATGGTACCAAGATTGAGTTTCACGTCGTTTATTTTCCAATTTTCGGGAAGGGTAACTTTTTTGCTAAACCAAACAATACCATCGAAATTTTTAAGTGCTGCCTCTTCCCATAAGGTCGGCAAGGTCATGTTTTTCCAATCTGCAGTTTCTGCTTTTGTCCATTTTGCTTCTCCAGCCTGATAACCCGAATCCTTTTCACTGGTCATTTTAACCCAGTTCTGCATTTTTTCCTCGTAAGAAATCGTTGAGGAAGCATCTTTTGCAGCCTTTTGGATTTTATCAACGGCAGCAGAGAAATCGGCCATTTTTTTAAGCGATTCGGCGCTTGTCCAGGCTTCGGCAATGGTTCCGCCCCATGAGGTATGAATTAAACCAATAGGAATTTTCGTTTTTTCGTAAACCTCGCGGGCAAAGAAATAAGCTGTTGAAGAAAATTCGGCGATATATTTCGGGCTGCATTCCTGCCAGCCATCATTGGTTACTTTTGCATCATTTAAAGGCACGTTACTGGTAACATGTTCTGCCTGTAATAAACGGATGTCTGGAAATTTGGCATTGGCGATTTCTTTTTCATAATTAAGGATTTTTCCCCAGCCTGCGAGCGGCATTTCCATATTAGACTGGCCTGAGCAAATCCACACCTCGCCGATGAGCACATTGTTGAGTACTAATAATTCGCCGTCTGAAAGTGAAATGGTATATGGTCCGCCATAAGCTGGTGTGCCAATTTTGATCTTCCAGTTACCGTTCGCATCTGCAATGGCACCATAATTAATTTTATTCCACGAAACATTTATTTTAACTGCCTTACCGGCTGTAGCCTTGCCCCAAATGGCAACATTTGTTTTTTGCTGTAACACCATGTTGTTACTAAAAACCGATGGCAAAATAATTTTAGCTTGTAAAAACTGGGATATAAATAATAGTGATATGATTATAAATAAAGATTTTAACTTTAATGTGCTCATGTTTTTATTTACTTTTTTTGATTAGAAACCAAATGTACATTTTCTAAGAGTGAATATCAATATAACGATAAGGGCTCCGGAAATTTAAGATAAAAATGCGGCGAAAATTATTTTATTGTTTGGGTAAGAATATCATTTTGCTTATTTTGCAGATCTAAAAGAACAGCTCTGGTTTCAAAATGGATTTTGCCAGACGTTCTCTCAAATACTAAATTAATGGTTAAGATTTTTATAGGCGGCCTTCCCGACAATATCCAAGAGATGGATTTGGCAATACTGGTTAGTCTTCACGGCAGGGTAGAAACAATTAAAATTGTACGCGATAGGTCTACGGGCAAGTGCAAAGGCTATGCTTTTTTGGAAATATATAGCCTTCCGGATGCAAAAAACATCGTATCTACTTTAAATAATGAAACATTTAAAGGCAATGTGATAACCGTTAAGATATCGGAAGAGGAAAGTGGTGCAAAACCAGCGAAACCTAAAACCAACCAGCCTTTTAAAAGTAAAAGACCAAGGTTACAGCGATAATTTCTAACGCTCCGTCGGCCCCAATGCTCATACTGATCCGATAAGGTAACGGATTTTTATTGTTTTTAAAGGGGTCAATACAATCAGCTATGGAAAATTATGCCATTGTAATATTTATTTTAGCGGTAATGATCGGTTTGTCGTCCATTGCCGACCATATTAAGATCCCCTATCCTATTTTATTGATTATTGCAGGCATAGCGGTTGGTTTTATTCCATCTTTGCCTCCCATCGATATTAATCCGGAGATTATTTTCCTGATTTTTTTACCACCGTTACTTTACGATGCTGCCTTTAATATTTCGTTTAAGCAGTTTAAAACCAATATTAATACCATATTAACGCTGGCGATATCGCTTGTTTTTATTACGGCCATTGGTATTGCTGTAGTAGCACATTACATGATCCCCGGTATGGGCTGGCCGGTATCTTTTGTCCTTGGTGCCATACTTTCGGCTACCGATGCGGTTGCAGCCATTAGCATCACCAAAGGTTTAGGATTATCGCATAAAACCAATACCATTCTGGAGGGCGAAAGTTTAGTTAACGATGCTTCGGCGCTGGTGGCCTACCGTTTTGCCGTAGCAGCCGTAACCGGAACCGCTTTTGTATTCTGGAAAGCATCATTGGAGTTTGCCGTTTTAATGGCCGGCGGATTTTTGATCGGTATGGTGATGTCTAGAATACTGGCTTTCATTCTTAAAAGAATACAGGATAACCCAATGGCTATCATCAGTTTTTTATTGCTGATGCCTTTTGTTACCTATCTAATTGCAGAACAGCTGCATGTTTCGGGTGTAATTGCAGTAGTGATGCTGGGATTGGGTATATCGAGGTTAAGCAGCATGGTGTTTCCTGAAAAGCTTAAAAACCAGTCGAAAAATATCTGGGATATCATTATTTTTTTATTGAACGGGTTGATTTTCATTTTAATCGGACTGCAGTTCCCTTATGTGTATAAAAACATCAACAGTAACGATATTCTGCCATACATCGGTTATTCATTGGTGATCACCATTGTAGCCTTATTGCTTAGAATGGCACGTGTGTTTTTACAGCGGGCAAATCTGCAGAAAGCTTTTCAAAAAGGAAAACACCGGATTACCGAAGATGCTCTGTTGGATTTCAAAAACAGTTTGATCATCAGCTGGTCGGGTATGCGAGGTATTGTATCACTGGCCATTGCGATCGGATTACCAGCAACATTAGCAGATGGAAGTGCTTTTCCTCAGCGCAATGCAATTATTTTTATCTCTGTTGTAGTAGTGCTTTTTACACTTATCGGGCAAGGACTTACACTACCCTGGCTGGTAAAGAAACTGGCAACGGAAAGTGAGATGTAGGTTTGTGTTTAACATGGGGAGTTTTTTTTGGTTCTTCCACTTTCCATCATCCATCTTACATTTTTTCATTTTACATCGTTTGACCATTAAGAAATTAAGAACATTAAGATGGTTTTAGCATTTACTCTTAAAGCGATCGCCATTGGTCGTTACAAATTTATCATTGGATACTATAGAATATCCTAAACTTTGACAATCTTAAAGGCAAAATGCTAATAGATTGTCAAAGTAAGGAGAATAACAAAATTGTAGAAAGTGTTTAAAGCGATCGTTATTGGTTATTGCAAATTGATCATTGGATACTAATAGAATAACCTAAACTTTAACAATCTTATAGGCAAAATGCCAATTGATTGTCAAAGTAAAGAGAATGAAAAGATTGTAGAGGGCGTTTAAAGCGATTGCTATTGGTCATTACAAATTGATCATTGGTTATTAATAGAATAACCTAAACTTCGAGAATCTTATAGGCAAAATGCTAATAGGTTGTCAAAGTAAAGAGAATGAAAAAATTGTAGAGGGCGTTTAAAGCGATTGCTATTGGTCATTACAAATTGATCATTGGATACTAATAGAATATCCTAAACTTCGACAATCTTAAAGGCATAATGCCATAAGATTGTCGAAGTAAGTGTGATTTACCAATACACGCTGTAAAGCGCTACGAGTAATCCGATAATTAATAATGCACCAACTGCAAAACTGCTGCTGGTTTTAAACATTTTAGCATCAATGGCCAATCCTTTGGCTTCGGCCTTAACTTTATCGCTTGATAAGCTGATGATTACCATACCTAGGATACAGAATAGAAAAACAAAACCCATCCTATCTAAAAATGGTATTTCGTAAATTCCAGCTGCATTCTTAACTGAGAAGCCCGTGCCAGATAACCAGGAAAGATCGGTGTAATTAGGCAAAAATTTGAGAAAAATAGATAAGGCGAAACCACCGATGGTAGCAAATAATGCCGCACCTGATGTTGTTCTTTTCCAGAAGAAACCCAGGATAAACATGGCAAAAATACCCGGCGATACAAAACCCGTATATTCCTGAATGTACTGGAAACCTCCTTTTTTATCGATTCCTAAATGTGGGGCAATTAATACCCCTAAAATCATCGCCACAACAATCGAAATTTTACCTGTTGTTACCAGGTTTTTCTCTGTAGCATCAACATTTAGTACTTTTTTATAAATATCGAGTGTAAAAATAGTGGCAATACTATTGGCTTTACCTGCCAGCGAAGCCACAACCGCAGCAGTTAATGCAGCAAAAGAAAGTCCTTTTAAACCCGCTGGAAGCAAGTTTAATAAAACCGGATAAGCACGATCGGGATTTACCGAACCGCCTTGCATCATTTCCGACTGGAAAGCGCCATCTTTATACAAAACATACGCTGCGATACCTGGTAACACCACAATTATGGGCATTAATAATTTTAATAAGGCAGCGAAAAGGATACCGCCACGGGCTGTTTCCAAATTAGCACCTAAAGCACGCTGGGTGATATACTGGTTGCAACCCCAATAATTTAAGTTTACAATCCACATACCACCAATTAACACACTTAAACCCGGCAAATCGATGTAGTTTTCGTTATCGGGCTTTAAAATCATGTGGAAATGCTCTGATGCTTTTGAAGTCATTAAGCTATAACCTTCAAAAATACCGGTTGTACCATAGTGGGTAGAAACTAAGTTTAAAGCCAGATAAGTAGTGGCCAAACCGCCCAAAATGAGGAAAAATACCTGGATTACGTCGGTATAACCGATTACTTTCATTCCGCCAAGTGTAATTAAAATGGCAAAACCAGCAATGGCATACATACAGAAACTCAGATCGAAGCCCGAAATACTGCTCACAGCCAAAGCACCTAAATAAAGAATTGACGTTAAGTTAACCACTACATAAAGCAATAACCAGAACACCGCCATAATCATAGCCACCGTACCATTATAACGCTGGTGCAGGAATTGTGGCATCGTGGCAATTTTATTCTTGAGGTAAACCGGAATAAAGAAAACCGCAACCACAATTAAGGTTGCTGCACCCATCCATTCGTAAGTTGCAATGGCCAAACCCATTTTAAAACCCGAACCGCTCATGCCGATAAACTGCTCGGCAGAAATATTGGAAGCAATTAAGGATGCACCAATGGCCCACCAGGTTAATGAACCTTCGGCAAGAAAATAATCTTTAGAACCCGTAGATTCTGATTTTTTCTTATTGTAAATGTAAAGGCCGTAAGCCGCTACAATAACGAAGTACACTGCAAATACAATGTAATCTTTCGTGTCTAATAAATTGTTTTTCATTGATTTATTTTGGTTAGTATACCAGAGGTAATTTTATTAATTGTATAAACTGGTTCCGTTATCGGTTTGTACTGTATATGCATCCAGTTTCAATCCGAATTCCAACTGGTATTTAGAGGTAAGTTCTTCAATCAGATCGGCTATTTTATCTTCTTTTACAATGTTGATGGTACAGCCACCAAAACCACCGCCCATCATCCTTGCGCCCAAAACAAAATCAAGCGGCTTAACAGCATCTACCAAGAAATCTAACTCTTTACAGCTTACTTCGTAATCATTGCTCAAACCTTCGTGCGTTTCGAACATCAGTTTACCTAAACCCTGCAGATTACCATTTTCCAATTGCTCGGCAGCGGTTAACAAACGGCCAATTTCCTTTACCACAAAGCTGCATTTAGTATATACTTCAGCATCTTTAGGTTTAACGTAAGCTTCTAACATACTTAAATCTACATCGCGCAGCGTATTTACATTCGGATAATGTTCTTTAACCCAGGCTACGCCCTGCTCGCATTGTGCCCTTCTTTTATTATAGGCTGAATCGGCAAGTTTATGTTTTACGTTGGTATTGAGCAGTAACAATTTATATCCATCCAGTTTTAAAGGAATGTAAATATGCTTCATTGATCTGCAATCGAGCATAATGGCCTGGTCTTTTTTACCAAATACCGATGCAAACTGATCCATAATCCCGCAGTTAACCCCGGCAAAAGTCTGTTCGGCTTTTTGTGCAATTAAAGCAATATCCATTTTCGAAACGGAGAGTGAGAAAAGCTGATCGAGCGCAAAACCTGTAGCACATTCTACTGCAGCAGAAGATGACAATCCGGCACCCAGAGGCACATCGCCATCGATATAAAAGTTAAAACCACCCAGCTGATAACCTCTTTCTTTCAACTGATCGGCTACGCCCAGAATGTAGTTGGCCCAGCTGTTTTCTGATTTTTTCAACTCTCTGATCGATGAAATATCAAATTGCTGATAGCTTTCTGAAAACAAATGAACTTCATCATCTTCTCTTTTAGATATGGCTACATAAATGGCCTTATCAATGGCTGCCGGCATCACAAAACCGCCATTATAATCGGTGTGTTCGCCAATAATATTGATCCTTCCGGGTGAGCGTACCAAAATCGGCTCAGTATTATAAAGCTTTTTAAATGTATTCTTTAATTGTTGTGCGTTCATTATCAGTATTTTTAGTCTTCAGCTTTGCTGGTTTTATAGTGTTGTACAGACATTTCTTTTAAACGGGTTGCCGCAAATTCGGGGGTAATATCGCGCTGTGGATTGGCCAGCATTTCGTAGCCTACCATAAATTTTTTAACAGTTGCCGAACGCAACAATGGCGGATAAAAGTGCATGTGCCAGTGCCATTCAGGATAATAGCCGTTATTTACCGGGGCCTGGTGCATACCTGCCGAATATGGGAATGAGGTTTCGAACAGATTATCGTATTTTGTAGTGAGTATTTTAATGGCTTCGGCCAGAGATTTCTTCTCTGCTTCGTTAAATAATTTGATGCTATTTACATGTCGTTTGCTGATGATCATGGTTTCGTATGGCCAAACTGCCCAGAAAGGCACTAAAACCGCAAAATGATCATTCTCGAATATGATACGTTCATTTTTTTTCAGTTCGAGTTTTAAATAATCGGCAAGCAAACTTCTTCTGTGAATGGCATAATAGGTTTTCTGACGCTCGGTTTCTTTGGCAATCTCCAACGGAATATCACCCTGCGACCAGATCTGACCATGCGGATGCGGGTTGCTACAGCCCATTATTTCACCTTTATTTTCAAAAATCTGGATATACTTGATCCATTCTATTTCGGCCAGGCTGTTAAATTCTTTCTGCCAAACATTTACCACAGCAGTAATGGCTTCTACAGTCATTTCGGGTAAGGTAAGGTTATGTTTTGGGCTAAAACTGATTACTTTACAAAGTCCTTTCTGATTATTGGCTACCAATAAATCATCTTCGTTCATGCTGCCTGCAGGGGTATCTTCCAGCAATGCGGCAAAGTCATTGTTAAAAACAAAGCTTTCGGTATATTCCGGATTAGTATCACCATCGGCCCTGCCATTACCCGGGCATAAATAACATTTAGGATCGTATTCGGGGCGGTTATCTGGTGTTACATCTTCAACCTTACCCTGCCAGGGCCTTTTGGTACGGTGAGGGGAAACTAAAACCCATTCTCCGGTTAGTATATTTAACCTGGTATGCGGGTTACTGTCGAGTTCGAATGTCTGGTTCATTTTATATTTTCAATTGGTTAGAGACGGAGAGCCATTTAGCTTAATCTATCACAGCCGCCAAATTATAAAATTATTATTAATTGTCAAAACGACAATTAATAATAATTTTTATATTCGTGAAAATTTAAACATATTGAGGTCTTTAAAACCACTAACAAAAAAATGATTGAATATTCCGGACAGCCTCATTACCTTGTTGCTGTTGACTGTATTGTATTTGGATTTGATGGCGAGCACCTTAAAATTCTACTGGTAAAGCGCGGTTTGGAGCCCGAAATAAACAAATGGAGTTTAATGGGCGGTTTTGTCGGGGCTGATGAAAGTCCGGATGATGCCGCAAACAGGGTATTAAAAAAAATGACCGGTTTAGAAGGAGTTTACCTGGAGCAGATGCAGATTTATGGCGAGCCTAAACGCGATCCGATAGAGCGCACGCTTTCTGTAGGTTATTTTGCGCTGATTGATATCCATAAATACGAAGAGCAGCTGAATGACGATTATGAAGCAGAATGGTTTTTGATTAACGACAGGCCAAAACTTATTTTCGACCATAATGAAATGGTTGCCGATGCCCGGAAAAAACTGAGGTATAAAGCAGCTCTCCATCCTATCCTGTTCGAAATGCTGCCTAAAAAATTTACGATTCCGCAATTGCATATTCTTTTTGAAGAGGTAAATGATACCAAAATCGACACGCGTAACTTCAGCAGAAAAATAAGCTCGACCGGTTTATTGATCAAATTAACTGAGAAAGACAGATCAGGATCTAAAAAAGGTGCATTTTATTTCAAACTTGATAAAAAGAAATATGCGGCCAATGCACAGGCCTTTTTAAACCTGATGCCAAACTTAAAAGTTTAGCCAACTTTAGCTTTTTACTACATTTAGCGCTATAAAAGGTAAAACAAAAGCAAAGCATTATTCCTTTGCTTAGGTAGATTATACCTTAAAAATGGCAAAACACAAAAAAAGACCTTTCCAGCCGATAGAAAACTATGGCGTTATCGGCAACCTTAAAACTGTGGCGCTGGTTTCGCTGCAGGGATCGATAGATTTTTTGTGCGCACCAAAATTCGATTCGCCCACCGTTTTTGCTTCGATGCTCGATTCGGAAAAGGGAGGTTATTTTTCAGTAGAACCACAGCTTGAAAATTTTACCAGCAAACAGCTTTATTTGCCCGGAACAGCGGTTCTGCTGACCCGTTTTTTTGCCGAACAGGGTATTGCAGAGCTGAGCGATTACATGCCATTATCAAAGGAAACCGATTTCCCCAGTGCCATTGTAAGGCAGATCAAATCCATCAGGGGCGATATTACCTTTAAGGTTTTCTGTGTGCCAAGTTTTGGTTATACGCAAAGTAAACACAGCGTTGTACACGAAAAAGATGAACTGTTATTCTTTTCCAAAACCGAAAAACTGACCTTAAAATTAAAAGCAGATGTGCCTTTACATATCGAAAAAGATACGGGATGTGCCAGTTTTACGCTCAAAGAATCGGAAACGGCGCATATCATCATGGAAATTATTGAAGACGGACAATCAACAGCTGATTTAAACCATTATACAACACATGGTTACCGAAAAACAGTTGATTATTGGAGGGACTGGATTAATCAGACCACTTATAAAGGCCGTTATGATGAAATTATCAGAAGATCAGCCATTACCTTAAAGTTGCTTACCTCGGCAGAATTCGGTTCTGTGGTGGCTGCGCCTACATTCGGCTTGCCTGAAACAATTGGCGGAAACCGGAACTGGGATTACCGTTTTACTTGGATCAGAGATGCAGCATTTACGATGTATGCATTTTTAACGCTTGGTTTTTTCGACGAAGCAACAGCTTTTATGGACTGGATATTTAACCTTTGTCAGAAAATAAACCTTCAGTTGGTATACCGGATAGATGGCAATGCGAAGATAAAGGAAACGGAAGCAGATCAGTTTGAGGGCTATCATTCATCCAAACCTGTGCGTATTGGTAATGAAGCGGCAAGCCAGTTACAGATCGATATTTATGGCGAACTGATAGATACGGTTTATATTTACAACAAATCGCATAAACCAATTACCTACGAATTTTGGACTTTGATAGAAAAACAGGTACAATGTGTGATTAAACAATGGAAAAAACCCGATCACGGGATCTGGGAAATCAGAAATGAGAAAAAGGAGTTTCTGCACACACGTTTAATGTGCTGGGTAGCCATGGACCGGGCGATTAAAATTGCAGAAAACCGGTCGTTCCCCTATCCTGAGAGCGAGTGGCACAATATCCGCAGTGAGATTTACGAAGATATTTACCACAATTTCTGGAATGAAAAACTGGGTGCATGGGTACAATATAAAGGCGCCAGCCATGTAGATGCAAGTGCTTTACTGATGCCACTAACACATTTTATTTCGCCATTAGAACCACGCTGGCTTTCTACGATGAAAGTAATTGATGAAGAATTGCTTCTGGATGTACTGGTTTATCGGTATAAAAATGGCATGACCAAAATAGATGGACTTGAAGGCGAAGAAGGTACTTTTAACATGTGCTCGTTCTGGTTTATAGAGGCATTGGCCAAAAGCGGTGAACTGGAACGCGCAGTAGAAAATTTCGAAAAGATGATCGGTTATTCCAACCATCTTTTATTATTCAGCGAAGAGCTAGGCAGAAAAGGCGAACATCTGGGCAATTTCCCGCAGGCTT
The DNA here is from genome assembly GCF_003315595.1 of Pedobacter miscanthi. Lineage (GTDB taxonomy): Bacteria > Bacteroidota > Bacteroidia > Sphingobacteriales > Sphingobacteriaceae > Pedobacter > Pedobacter miscanthi. Next base: position 67,664 of record NZ_QNQU01000013.1, read on the forward strand.
TTACGCATCTGGCGTTAATCAGCGCTGCTGTAGAACTGAATAAACAGCTCAGCCGCGAAACCGGTTAACTATTGTTCTTCATAATGATAGGTTAATCCACCGTCAACAAAATAAGTTGAGCCGGTAACGTAGGCGGCTTCGTCTGAGGCGAGGAAAGCGACCACACTGGCCACATCTTCTACTTTGCCCATCCTTCTCAGCGGGATATTCTGCAGCACTTTTTCCAGTTGTTCTTTGTTGTTTAACAAATCCTGATTAATTGGTGTTGAAACTGCACCTGGCGCAACATTATTAATCCTGATGTTAAATGGTGCCAGCTCAGTAGCAAGATTTCGTGTAAGCATCCTTAATCCGCCTTTACTTGCACAATAGGCCGCAAAATGCGGAAATACAATTTCTTCGTGTACCGAACTCATGTTGATTACGGTGCCAGATACCTGATGTTCGCGGCAATAATTTACAAAAGCCTGAATCGTGAAAAATACACCTTTCAAATTGGTATCCATTACCAGGTCATAATCTTCTTCGGTTACTTCCCAAAAATCGGCCTTTTTCTCTACACCGGCATTATTAACGAGGATATCGAGACGGCCAAATTCGGAAACGGCATCTTTCACCAGTTTAATGGCTTCTTTGGTCTTGCTTAAATCAGCAGCTAAAAAAATGGCTTTCTGTCCCATTTCCTTAATCTGGTCAATCAGTTTTTCTCCCCTTTCATCAAATTTGTGTCCATTTAAGATGATATTACACCCTTCTTTTGCTAATCTTAAAGCACATGCGGCACCAATGCCCTGACTGCTTCCGGTAATTAAAGCTACTTTATTTTTAAAACGATCCATATCAATATTTTATAATAGATAAAGAAAATTGAATAAAATATGTTTGAAGAAAAAAGCATTAAAACGGTATTGATTTAAAATAAGTTAACTAAAACCAGATTTTAAATTAACCGTAAAACCTGTGTAATTAATCAGGATAATATAAGTTCTTTAAGCAATCGCCGTTATACCTATGATCATTTATTAGTATGTTTGGGCAACAAACACGCAATAAACTTAAATTAATCTTAAAACATGAAAATTACCAAAAACCTTTTATTAACTACGCTCGTTGCACTTTTTACACTAACCATGTACTCTTGTAAAACGAAAAAACTGGCAGCAAAACCAACCCCGCCAACACCTGTTGAAAAACCTGCACCACCGGTTGCGGAGAAAAAAACTGATCCGGAGCCTGAACAGGAAAAACCTATTCCCCTTGAAAAACCCAATTTTAATTTAGATAATATCCAGTTCGAGTTTAACTCGTTTGTGCTTAAAACCTCTTCTTTCCCGATTCTGGATAAGGCGGTAGCCGAAATGAAGAAATCGCCGGATACGAAATTTGTGCTTAACGGATATTCATCAGCAGAAGGTACACCTGAGCACAATATGTCGCTTTCTGTCGACCGTGCAAATGCCGTTAAATCTTATTTTGTAAATGCAGGTTTAAAAGCGGATAATTTTACCATTGTGGGTCATGGTGATAAAGACCCGATCAGTCCGAATGATACCGAAGAAGGCAGAATTTTAAACCGCAGAACGGAGATTAAAGTTCAAAAATAAATATTGATTAAGCTATTCAACGCCCGCCGTTATTAAAAGCGGCGGGCGTTGAAAATTTCAGTTATTCTATTAAAGAGTAACACTGTATTTCAAACACTTACACATAAACGTGAAATAATTTAATGAGACAAAAATGCTATCAGCAAGCGCATGAGTGCCTGTATTTTTGTTATTATGACACATATTGATGCATTAACACCTGTACATCGATTAGAACAACTTAAGGTTGGCGATGTGATTTCAGATACTTTTGGCAGCTCCGGCACGATTAAAAGCATCGAAATTTTAAAACACAAAACTTCTTTAACCTATTATTTCAGGATAAAATCTGGCAAGCTGATTTTAGCTTTAAGGTAAATTAAAAGCGTAAAACTGCGATTAAGCCGGAAGTTCGATAAAAAAGGTAGTGCCTTTTTCGGCCCTGCGTTCGAACCAGATTATGCCGTTATGAGCTTTAATGATCTGTTTACATATAGCCAGGCCTAATCCGAACGACTGTTCGCCTGCTGTACCTGTACGTTTGGCGTCGGTAAACATTTCGAAAATTTTATCTTCAATTTCTTTAGGGATACCAATGCCTTCATCGCTAATGGCAATTTTAACGGTATCAGTTCCACTTTCCATTCTCACTTCTATTGTTGCATTATTGGGGCTGAATTTAATGGCATTAGCGATTAAATTACTGATCACCCTCCACAGTTTCTCACCACTGGCCAAAATGGTAAGCTTTTTGGTATCGAGTTTAATGTGCTGGCCTTTTGCGGCTGCACTATTCTGCAATAAGGAAGCGCAGTAGTGTAGCAATTCGCCCAGATCTACAGGTGTTTTATTAAGCGAATTACTGGTGAACTGTGTTTGCAACAAATCTTTAACCAGCTCTAAAGAACCTTTACTCGAATTTTTAATCAGCGTAAGCATATCCTGATCATCCTGCGAACGGCCTTCATCGCCCAGCATCAGTTCTGTAGTGGTATAAATGGCTGCGATAGGACTACGAAGATCGTGCGCAACCACTTTTAGCAAATTCGTATTATCGGCCTGGCTCTGCTCCAAAGCCGAAAGGGCATCTCCCATCTGGTTATTCTTATTAATTACTTCAGCGTTTAATTTTTTGGTCCGCTTTAAATTCTGCCTGATTACGATAATAATGGTAATAGCCAATAAACAGGCTATAGTGGTAAGTATGAGCAGGGTGATCTGGTATTTCGACCGCTCTACCAAAGCATCTACCTGCTGCTCTTTAAGTGCGTAATCTAAATAATCAACACTGGATGAATTATTGATTTTATCCTGCTCCTCCTGAAGCATAACCAGTTTATGACTGTAAACCGCAGCAGAGGGGTTATCTTTTTTTAAGGTATAATAATCAAAAAGCTTTCTGGCAAATATTTCGCTATAAATTAAAAAACCATTCTTATCTGCTAGAGAAAGGCCTTTTTTATAATAATCTAAGGCTAAAGTTGTATCACTTGAAATCAGCTGATCGCCTATATCGATCAACATATCCATGGATACATAAAATAATTTTTTATCTATTGCCCGTTTTATGGTAAGCTGCAGCAGCGCTATTCCTTCCTTTAATTTCCCATTGGCAATCAGCTCATCTGCAACCAGCTGATCAACGGCCAGTAAGGTCCGCTCATCCTTATATTTTAGGGCGATTTCTTTTGCACTTGCGATATAGTTTTTCTTATCTTCTGCCTTATGCCTGGTTGGGAACATCAAAAGATAGTTGTAAATAACGAGCGACATGATGGAATCGTGCCTCAACTCTTTACCTGTTTTAACGGCTATATCGAACCATTGTACAGCGCGGTGATCTTTGCCAAACTCCTTGTATACCATAGCAATATTCATACTAGTTTGAACCACGTTTACCGAATCTCTAATATCACCGTAAGCGGTATGCGCTTCATTGTAATATCTTAATGCAAGTTGTAAATCTCCTTTGATATCGAAAAATATGCCCAGATTATTGAGTGCATCGGCCTTGCCTTTTTTATAATTAAGCCGGTTTGCAATTTCGCGTGACCGACGCGTGAAGTAGAAAGTGCTATCGATATTTTTCTCATACATTAACATGGCCAGCCTGTTTAATGCATCTACATACTTAAAACTGTCGGTAATATTTTTAAGAGATCCTTTTAACTTTTCGGCCTCTGACTGGGCAAAACCGTTAAAACTTAAGGCTAACAGTAGAAAGAGAAAAAAAAGGCCTTTTTTGATCATATAATTAACTCAGGTAAGTATAAATATATTTTTGAATGTTAATTTAAATTTAGCAAAAGAATGATGTTGTTTAGCATTTAAACATAGTTATTTAATATCAGAATGGCCAAGATTTTTACCGGGACTAACTTCATCGCGGATAAGCTGTTTAAGTTCTTTAATTTCCGGAAACCGCTGCATCTGTTTCCGGTCGAAAATCAGTTTTTCATTAACAGTTATGGTAAAAACGCCCGAAGGTTCACTGGGTAAAAGGGCTACTCCTTTTACTTCATCAACAAAGGTTGTCAAAATTTCCTGGGCCATATAGGCCGAACGTAACATCCAACCACACTTAGGGCAGTATGTGATATTTATGAATGGTTTTTCCATGAATTTTGTTTTTTACAAGAATACTAAATTGTTTGCAGTTCCTAGTTTGGGGATACATAGGCCAGCACATAACTGCTGTTTAAACTCATGGTAAATGGTTCTTAATTAAATATTAAGGTGAATTATCCATCCAAAAAACGTGGGACGAATGCCCCGTTTACCATGGGATAGTTGGTTGGGATAATAGTTTTACTGCGGGACTTTACTCTGAACTAAATATACGAAAATGGGTGGAAAATAAAATGGTATGTTTTGATCGTTCGAATATTTTTTGTGTTTGAATCAATAAAGACATTACTGGACTTAAGATCTCTAATAGATAATAAAACTAGAAATTAATACTCAATGATCAAGTTTCAATAACCAATATTAATGCCTTAAAAGATGGAAAATGTAAGATAGATCATGGAAAATAATAACCAATGATCAGTTTTTAAAAACCAATAGTGAGTGGTGTAAAAAGATGGAAAATATTAACCAGAAGCTATACTATTGCTTCTTTTCCCTGTCGGGCCTAAAAATAATATAAAAAACAAAAACGCCTGCCAATAAAAAAACTATACCTATAATCAAATTTGCCCTATCATCCATACACAATCAACACCGCTATGCTTAAATAGTTATAAATAACGTACAACCTGTAAGAGTAAATAAATTGAATACTGAACAAAATGAACTAAACAAGCTAAATAATTAATGTGTTATTATAATAGAAAGGGGTAACCACATCCATGTTTACCCCGTTTCCAAATTTTCCCGTGTTAGAGGAATTATTAATACATTGATAAAGCACATTTTGTTTGCTTTGTCTAAATCATCATACAGCATAAAATGGATAAGGCATTAAATTGTAAATCCGGTAATTTGCAATCTGATGTAACATATTCTCTTTTATTAGATTATTTTTCTTTTAAAGGTATGGTAAACCAGAATTCAGAACCCTGTCCTTCTTTACTGTTTACACCGATTTCGCCACCATGTCTTTCTATAATTTCTGCTGAGATATACAATCCTAAACCAAGTCCGGAGAAGCTGTGAGATGAGGCTTCTACCCTGAAAAAGCGATCGAATACAAACTCCGATTTATCTTTAGGTATGCCGATTCCGTAATCGCGTACCGAAACCAGAAGACGCTCACCTTCAGTTTTTGCCCGCACTTCAATTTTATTGGCACCAGGCGAATATTTAATCGCGTTTGAAATAAAGTTGCTCAGTACCTGTTCAATACGGTTACGATCGGCATAAACCTCAACAGCTGCAACATCCTGCATAATATGATGATTGTTCATGCTTTCCTGCAAGCCATCAATGGCATCTTCAATTACCCCGGCAATATTGAAATCGGAGAAATTGAAAGTCATTTTGCCGGCCTGGATCTTGGTTACATCCAGTAAATCTTCAACCAGTGCGGTCAGTTTTCCGATCTGTCGGTTTGCCTTGTCTACAAACTCATAAATCTTATCAAACTTTTGCTGCTCGGCCATTCTGAGTGCAAACTGTAAAAAGCCTTTAATGCTGGTAATTGGCGTTTTCAGCTCATGGCTCGCAATACTCATAAACTCATCCTTACGGTGCATCAGTTCTTTTGTGGCCTGCTGTGCTTTCATTAAATCGGTTACCTCGAAACCAAAGAAAGCAATGCCATCGATAATGCCTTGATCAGAAAATACCGGATTTAATATGATATCGAACCATTTTTCTATGGATTTACCCGTTGCATGGTTTAACTGATCAATCCGGTAAGCATTGGCGATATAAGTTTCGCCGGTTTGCATTACGCGCTGTTCGATTTCCAGAAGTTCTGGTGATTCGAATTTGGAACCATTCCCGATTCTTGATCTCCCGATATAATCGGTTCCGCCATCAAAGTTTTTAAAAGCTTCGTTTACAAACTCATATTTTAGTCCTTTGCCTCTACGGATAGTAATTAAAGCCGGAGCATTTTTAAAGATGCTGTAAAATTCGTCCTGCTGTTTTTTGATCAGTTTCTGAAGTTCAACACGTTTTTTCTCGGTATGTTTCTGTTTACTGATGTCGATCACATAGGTTACCGCTCCATTTGGCACTTCTTCATCAAGCAATGCAGAACCCACTAAAACATCAACAGGCACCCCCTCTTTATTAAGGTATTGCTTTTCGAATGGCGGGCAAAAGCCCTCTTCTTTTAGCAGTTTTGCCGATATTTTACTGATTGGCATAAAAGGTTCGGGCGTAATATGCATCCAGTCGATATTTCCGTTCTCGAAATCAGCGCGTGTATAACCTAAAAGCTTTAAGAAAATATCGTTGGCATCTTCTATCCTACCGGTTTCGGTATCGCTAAACAAAATGCCAATTACGTTGGACTCAAAAATCTTTCTGAATTTACGTTCGGTAGAGTTTAGTTTTACCTCGGTATCTACCAGTTTAGAAATATCAACCATGGAACCCACCATCCGGTAAGGTGTTTGCAGATCATCCAATAAAATACTGCCACGATCGAGCAATGTAGCATAGCTGCCATCGGCTTTTTGTAAACGGTACTGTGCTGTCCACTGCGTTTCATTTCGGTTAATGGCATCATAAACACTGGCTTTTACCCTTTCGCGGTCTTCGGGGTGGATTTTATCAAACCAGAAAGCAATATTTTCTGTCTGCATGCCCTTTTCATAACCGAACATACCGGTAAAATTGTCGCTGCGCCACATGGTATTGTGTGCCAGGTTCCAGTCCCAAATTGTATCGTTGGTGGCACGCGAAACCAGGTTGAAACGCTCTTCACTTGCTGAAAGTTTCATGGTACGCTCTTTAACCTTCAACTCCAGATCGGCATTAAGCTGGCGAAGGTTTTCGCGGGTACCTAAAAGTTCGTTATAATTTTTCTTCAGTTTCTGTTCGGCGAGTTTCTGCTGACTGATATCAGTTAATGTGGCCACAAAACCATCCGACATTTTTACCGCGATAAGCTGACACCATTGCTCTTTAGAAAACTGGAGTTCGGTTTCGAGCACCTTACCATTTTCTACTACCCCAACGTATTTATTAAAAAGGTTGCTTACCGCCAGCTCGGGGATCATTTTAACCAGTCTGGCTCCGGTTAATTCCGTTTTGTTTTTCTTTAAAATCTGTAATGCCGAATCGTTAAACGTGCTGCATTCGAAATCTACAATAAAATGTTTGGCATCTCTTACGGCCTTAAATGCCAGGATACCATTTAAACTGGCATTGAAAACCCCGCTGATGATGTTATTAAGCTCAGTAATTTTGGAGATATCAACAAAAGAAATCACCACTCCATCAGCCCGCCTATCTTTTCTTAAGTAAGGCATAATGCGCATGAGGCAACGGGTATTGTTCTTTAACTGCACCTCTTTTTCAATTATACGGGCACTTAGCAATACTTTTTTGATATCGCCGGTAAGGTTTTCAGACTTGATATTATTGGAGATATGTTCAATAGAACGGCCAATATCAGCTTCGATCAGATTAACCATACCAACTGCGGCCGGATTAAACTTCCGGATAATCATACCTGCATCAAGAAAAATCTGCCCGATATCCGTACTTCTGAAATAGTTGTCAAGATCATCGTTCAGTTCAATTAATTCTTTAATTTTTAACTGGTGTTCGGTATTGAGGGTATGGAGCTCTTCGTTAAGTGATTGTAACTCCTCATTACTCGATTGCAGTTCTTCGTTGGCAGAAAGCAGTTCTTCATTGCTTGATTGAAGCTCCTCGTTGGTGGTCTCCATTTCTTCAACTGCCATCTGCAGGTTAGAACGGGTTTCGTTCAGTTCGGCTTCCAGCTCGAAAACATATTCGGCCTGCGTGGCATCATGAAAACCGGGCAGCGCAAATTCGTCTTTGCCGGCAAGCACTTCTAAAACATGTTCGGCAAATACAATCATGGTAAATCCGCTGGCATTATCTGCAGCAGGTGGAACAACCGAAATATTTACGAATACGTTATCTTTAAAACGGATCTTTTTTAAATCCGTTTTTTTATTTTCTTTCCACGCTTTTCTTAAACCTGTATTAAGCACAATTGATACCTCACGTGGTACCATCTTTAATATGTTTAGCTCAATACTCTGTTCGGGCAGGGATAAATATTGACGGTAATCGCCAACAGCATCCTGCATAATGTACGACTTATCGATAAATACAGCCACATAACCCAGGTCGGAAGAAAGGAAATCGGCCAGACGTTTTTCAAGCGGGCTTTGCAAAATTTCTGTATTACCCACCTTTTTTCTTTCCAATCCCGATGATGTTCTAGCACCGGTATTGTATGTATTGTAGGTAGAATAATTGATTTTCCCTGTTTTCTGGTAGATTTTTGATTTGCCCGAAATTTCCGTTAATCCGGCTTTCATTGCAGAAGCCGTTTCGCTGGAGCCTAAAAACAGGTAACCGTTTGGCAGCAGTGAAAAATGAAAGATGGAAAGTATTTTTTCCTGGAGGATGCTGTTTACATAAATCAGCATATTCCGGCAGGTAACCAGGTCGTTTTTTATAAACGGCGGCGATTTAATTACATCGTGTTTGGCAAATACCACCTGTTTGCGCAGGCTGGTAATTACACTGATGGTTTTCCCATCCTGCACAAAATATTTTTTAAACAGTTTGGCGGGGATTTCTTTCTTTACTGAAAGCGGATACTGCCCTTTTGAAGCAATTTCGATACTTTTTTCGTCAATATCAGATGCAAATATCTTAATCTCTATCTTTTTGCCCGAGCGGTCTACACAGTCGTTTACCATAGCAGCTACCGAATAAGCTTCTTCTCCGGTGCTACAGGCACAAACCCAGATTTTGATTACGCCGCCATCTTCTTTACGGTCAACGATATCCTGTAAAGCAAATTCGTTTAGTTGTGCAAAGGCCTGCTCATCCCTGAAAAACTTGGTTACCCCGATCAGAAAATCCTGTCCCAATATTTTCACCTCGTCTGCATTTTCGCGCAGAAAAGCTACATATCTATCTAATTTTTTAATTCCCCTTTCGTTCATTCTCCGGCCTATCCGCCTGATGATGGTTGGGGTTTTGTACAGGTTAAAATCATTGCCGCTGCTCGCATGTACGAGTTTAAAAACTTCGTCGAGCAGTTCTTCATTTACCTTACCATTTTCGAGTACTTTAACAGGTTCTTCATTTACATAGCTAAAAAGTTCTTCCTGCATCCGCGAAGGGATCATTACATGATCGGCATTGCCTGATGCGATGGCCGAATTGGGCATTCCATCAAATTTTGCCGAAGCAGGATCCTGAACGATCACCATCCCGCCGTTTTCTTTAATGCTCTGTATGCCTTTGGTGCCATCGGTTCCGGTTCCGGAAAGGATGATGGCAATGGCTTTTTCCTTTTTATCCCTGGCCAGTGTATGTAAAAAATGATCTATTGCAGTGTTGGGGGCTTTAATCAGCGATTTATCGGCCAGTTTAAGCCTGCCCTTTACCAAAGTCATCAGTTTATTGTTGGGAATAATATATACGCAATCCTGCTGAATGGCCATATCATTCGCCGCTTCAAACACTTTCATGTGGGTATGTTTTCCCACCAGTTCCACCAGTAAACTCTTATAATCTGAAGAAAGATGCTGAATGACTACAAAGGAAAAACTCGAATTTGCAGGCATGTGGTCGAAAAATTCGTGTATTGCCTCTAACCCACCGGCAGATGCGCCAATGGCTACAATATACTTATCGTAACGCTTATTCAATACCAGATCCTGCTTTTCCTTTTCCTGCTTTTTTTCCATCAGGTTAATTATAAAGTTGCTTTGTTCTAAATTCAAATATAAAATTCCTTAACGACTCGGCTATTTCCAGCTCGTTTGTGCTCCAGGGTACAGATTGACCGTAAACTGTTTGCAGCCAAAGCTTAAAAGAATTACGGGGATGATAGTTTTTCCCATCCGGATCAAGATTGATTACCTGTTCGGGATCTCCACCCCATTTAATCTGCCTGATTACCTCAGGACGGAAACAGATTACATAATCGCCGCTGCGTCCGTCAACAGGAATTACCAAAATGCCGCTTCCTGCTTTTTCGTAAGCCTGCGCTTCTTCGTATAATGCACTCAGGTGACTGCTGGCAAATACCTTTTCAATTTCTTTTCCTTCGAGCCAGAGCATCAGGTTATAAATTTCGCTTTTGTCCGGAATATCACCACGGTACTCCACCCGGTTACCAATTTTAATCACGGCTCCACCAGCATTAAACAACGAAAGAATGTTTAGGTTTTCATCATCCAGCAATCCTTCTATAATATCATCTTTTGCATAAATATAATCCGTTAAGGCAGTCCTTTTTTCCAGCCTCGACGCCGATTCGTTATACTCTTCCTGATTTAAAATGGCCGCCACCCTGTTTGAGATTTCTACGGAAAGCCATTCGAAAATATAACGCATATCTACATTTGGGTAGATAGGCTTAATATGGTGGCAGGAAATTAAACCCCATAATTTACCTTCACGCAGTACCCTTACAGACATGGATGCACTTACATTCATATTCTGCATATACTCCAGGTGAACCGAAGCCACACCACGTAAATTACAGTCAGACAGATCGATAAAGGCATTGGTTAAGGGATTGATAACCGGATATAACCGTACAGCCTTGTAAGATCTGTTTGGAATAAGCCTGAAGGGATTTTTAAGGTAAAGTGCCCTGGCCTGTTTGGGTACATCAGAAGCAGGAAAAGTTTGTCCGAGATAACTTTCCAAAGCCCCCGAAATTTCTTCTGCAATTACTGTCCCGTTCCAATCGGCATCAAACTTATACATCCTTACCCCATCAAATCCGGAAACTTTGCGCAATTGCCTGATGGCTACATCGCAAACTTCTTCAAGAGTTGAAGCACTTTCCATTGCTGAAATAAATTGCCTTACTTCCTGAAAAACATCCGAAAAGCTTTTTTGTCCATCTTTTGATGATGCTTCTATCTCCAGTAAAGAATAATCTTTTTTAATATGGATGAGGCCATCAAAATGTAACTGTTTGCCGCTACTTTCAAACAAGAGGTTTAAAGGAATCCGGTCTTTGGCATCACCATTAATCAGGTTTGCAATATTGGCTACGTCGTTTTCATTAAACCACGATGATAAGGGTTTATTTACAATCTCTGCCGGTGCCAGCCCCGTTAGGGTATTTAAGTTTTCGCTGACCTGAATAATGTTCAGTGTTTTATTATCCAGCACCAGCAGGTATCCATAATCCTGAATGGAGTTAATGTGGTGTATGGGCAGGTTTCCGCAGAACTCTGCATCATAATTTCGTATTTCTGACATTTCCGACTATCGTTTTATGGTAAGCTTTTACTGCGAAAAGCACAAGATTCCAGTTTTTAACAATTATACTGCCAACATAGCTTACATCAGGGGATCATTTCCCTCAAAATAGCCTTAAACGGGCGTATTGCAACTAAAATATAGATTATGGATCTTACTGAAAGAAAAACAATGAAAATAATACCAACAATACAACCAACAGGAATATCATTTTAAACTAATAAATCGGCACTATTCGCAAATAGCCCTATTTATGTCCCTAATAGCCACCTAAAAACAGTTCAATTGCAGCTAATTTTACCATATAATCTAAAAAATATGAACAGTAAAAACATTTTAACTGCCAGTGTTACCATTAACCAAAAAATTGACTTGGTTTGGAAAATCTGGAACGAGCCAGAAGATATTGCTAAATGGAACGCTCCCTCGGATGAATGGATCAATAAAAAAATTGAAAATAACCTGGTTGTGGGAGGTGGATTTTTATATGCTATGGTGAAGAAAGATGGCAGCGAAAATTTTGATTTCGGAGGAGTTTATACTGAAATTATCACATACCAAAGTATCGCCTATACTTTAGATGATGGCAGAAAAACCAAAATTACTTTTACAGGAAGCGAACCCGTTATCCTTACCGAAGTTTTTGAGCCGGTTGCCAACCTGGATTTAAACATGCAACAGAATTTCTGCCAAACCGGGCTTAACCAGCTTAAGGCCTATGCCGAACAGTTATAGCGGGTTTCCTTCTGGGTTTTTTCCTTTTTTTCCACCAGATGATAAAACCGGTTACGGGCAAACTTGCTGCGATTAACGCTGCCAGGAAAGAAACAATTTTGTTGGGTAACCCCAATAAACGGCCGGTATGCAGGTCGTAATTGGTGGCTTCAATCAGGTCGGCACCATTAAAATTTTTGTATAATTTGGCCCTGAGCATTACTCCGGTAGCTTCATCGTAGAAAAAAGTATTCTGGTTTCGTGCCCAGCGGTATGGGTAAATCATCCGTAAACGCAATTCGCCTTTTCCACGTAACGAAAAATTGGTAGAAACAGCACCTGGATATTTGATTTTAGCCTCGGTATAAATTTTATCATAACGCAGGGGAACAGAATCGATCTGTATTGGTTTTGCCATCACAACCGCTTTCCCCTGCCCTAATTTACTTCCTGTAAAAGCACTCGCGAAGTTTTTCACTCCTTTAAAGGCAAAATACAAGCCGCTTAAAGCAGTAACCAAAAGTACAATGGAAGCATAAAAGCCCAGTACATTATGCAAGTCGTAATTTAGGCGTTTAAACGAAGCTTTCCTTTTAATGGTTAACGATTGTTTAAGTAAACGCATTTGCCCCGGAAACCAGAGTATCAGCCCGGTAATGAGCATGATTACAAAAATAACCACCGACCATTGCATGATAAACTCTCCCGTTTTGCCCAGTAACAATGAGATATGGATATGCTCTACCACTTCTAGCCAGTCTTCCGTTCCTTTTTTTACCAGAGTGGCATCGTAGGGATTAAAATAATAAACTGCAGCTTTTTTGGTGGTAATTTCTACCGTTGCATTGGGTATGGCATCTTCAATCCGGATCAATCTTAACTGATCTTTTGGAGATAGTTTTTCAAAGTTTGAGATGATCTTTTCCAAGCCTACAAAAGGTTTCTGCTGAACAGCTACGTACCGGAAATCTTTTTGAGTAAAATCCCTGATTTCTTCTTCGAATATGTAAAGTGCACCGGTAATGCTGATGATCATCACCACCAAACCAGTCGCTAAACCCAACCAAAGGTGAATATTTCTGACGGCATTCTTAAATTTTCTGTTTTTCATCGGTTAAGCATTAATATTTAAAAAAATAACCGGTAAAGGTTTAAGCATGGAAATTAACCGCAATAATGGCTTCATGAAGCTTTAAAATTTCCGCAAAGCTAACATTATTTAGACTCGTTAAGAATAATAACATAAAAAAGATACAGATCATAATAGCTTTTTGTACATTTTGAAATAAAATAAAGCCAGAAGCCGATTTTATTTGATATTTGTTCCGAACCGCATAGAAATTAAATTAAAATGGCAGAGATAAAAATGAATTATGCACTGGTAACCGGAGCCAGTAAAGGCATTGGTAAATCGATGGCAATTGCTTTAGCTCAAAGAAAAATTAATTTACTGCTTGTTGCACGCTCGGCTGATGAACTTGGCAATCTGCAAACCGTAATTAAACACCAGTACAGTGTTGAGGTGGATATTCTCCCAATTGATCTCAGTAATACCGATGCACCCAAAACGATATTGGATTGGGTAAACAACAAAGGTTATCATATTCATATCGTGATTAACAATGCCGGTTATGGTTTGTGGGGCAAATTTGCCGAACTGGATTTAACAGCCCAGCTGGAAATGTGCCAGCTAAACATGAATACCGTTACTTCGCTGTGCCATTTGTTGCTGCCGTCACTTTTAAAAGCCGAGAAGGCCTATATCCTAAACGTTTCGAGCACCGCAGCTTACCAGGCTGTGCCTACGCTTGCCGTTTATTCGGCTACAAAAGCTTATGTTTTGTCGTTTACAAGGGCATTGCGCTTCGAACTTAAAAACACCGGGGTTTCGGTTAGCTGTTTAAGTCCGGGGCCGGTTGATACAGGTTTTGCTAGTCGTGCGGGTTTAGATGCTTTTAGTAAAATGGCCGAAAAATTTAACATGCAACCCGATGAAGTAGCCGAAATTGCGATTAAAGGTATGTTTGCCAAAAAATCAGAAATTATCCCGGGTTTTACCAATATCATCAGTGTATATGCAAACCGGATTTTGCCAAAGGGATTTATTGAAAAAATGGCTGCAGGGATTTATAAAACGAAGTGAGATGGAAAATGTGAGATGGAAAATGGAATTAATAACCAATTTCAAATCAAGAACACTTACTTTGACAATCTTTTGAAATTATACCTGTAAGATTGTTAAGGTTTAGGTTAATTTCTATTAACATCCAATGACCAATTTTCAATGATCAAGAAAGCTTACTTTGACAATCTTTTAGCATCATGCCTTTAAGATTGTCAAAGTTTAGGTTAATTTCTATTAAATCCAATGACAAATTTTCAATGATCAGGAACACTTACTTTCACAATCTCTTAGCATTATGCCTGTAGATTGTCAAAGTTTAGGTTATTTTCTATTAACATCCAATGACCAATTTTCAATGATCAAAGAATACTTACTTCGACAATCTCTTAGCATTATGCCTTTAAGATTGTCAAAGTTTAGGATAATTTCTATTAGTATCCAATGACCAATTTTCAATGATCAAGAACACTTAAAAACGTCATCTCGACTGAAGCGCAGCGAAACGGAGAGATCTAAATCAAAAGTTTTTCACAGATTTAGCTTCGCTGAGCCTGCGGTTCTCTCTTTTGTTACACCTTGCTCGAAATATCGGTACGAGGGTGGTATTTATAAAATCAGCCCCATTAATAACAACGAATCAAACCTAAGCTATTCGCCCACAAAAAAATATTTTAAAATATTTTAAATAAAATTCTTTGGAATATTAAAAATATGTTACGTTTGTATTAAATACTACTAATTCTATAGACTATGTCGAATAAAACTAATTTGTTTTATTTTCTTTCAGCACCGAACCACTCGCCCATGCGAATGTGCTGTTGTTGCGCATAACTCTACCCTCAAATTATTCTTTTTTCCTAAACCTTTAATTTATTTACAATGGCCACATCGTATCCAACCTTTACCCTATCCGATCAGTTAACCGGGCAACAACTTGATTTTTTTAATACCCATGGTTTTATTCATTTCAAAAATTTTATTAAACCCGAAACCGTTTCATCCATCATAGACGCCTCTAAAGAGGTAGAAAAAAAGTGGATCGAACAAGATATCAAAAAAATAAATGGCGTGCCCATTAAATACGGAAAAGACCTGGATGGCTCGCCGATTGTGCAACGTTTTGCCTTTCTTAACCAGCAGCATCAAACCTTAAGCGGGTTGCTGCTAGATCCGCGTTTTAATGCATTGCTTCAACTGGCTGGTGATGGAGCACGCCTGGGTACCGAAGAAAAAGACGGTATGGTATTTAACCATTACATTAATGGCCCGGACAGCAAATTCAGTAAAATGGGCTGGCATACAGATGGTTTACGCGATATTTTTTATGGCACTAAATTAAACCCAATGTTGAATGTAGGCATTCATTTAAGCACACTAAAACCTGAGAATGGTGGTTTAAAAATTATACCGGGTACCCATAAACAAAGCATTTACCAGATGCTGTTCCGCAAGAAATATTTTCTGGATAATAAACCTGATGCTGATGAAGTATCGATATTGCCCGAAGCAGGAGATTTAACCATACATGATGGCAGGTTGTGGCACAGGGTGGCAGAATCGGCTGTACGTGGAGAAGAAAGCAGGCGCCGTGTAATTTATATCCCGATTATTGCCGGTAAGTATGCACCAAAAAATGAGAATAGTCCGACTGTGTTTTACCAGCGTTTTGCAGGGATTGTAAAATAAATATATGTTATTTGTGTTAATATTCAGTTACCTGGTAAGATCGGGGAAGCTAAAGCGCATAACCGGTTATTCGAAGGGCTTACCCAGAAAAATTGGATTAAAATTTTACCGGCCGGGAACTGCGATACTATTTAGCGTAATACTGGTTGGGGTATAAACGGGAGGAAAACATTAAACAGCAGCAAGACCATACAAAAGGCAAAAGGGTATTTGCAGATCGGGAACGGACTAATATTTTACGTAAAGGCGAACAAAGCCTGATCCTTTTTTTACTTAAAAAGGTTCCAAAATGGATTTCGCCAAATATCATGACGGGGATTGGAATGTTTGGTTCCATCATTGTGTTTTCAGCATTTATTTTAGCCCATTTTTATGGCAGAAACTATTTATTGATCGGCATTTTAGGTTTTTTCGTTAACTGGCTCGGCGATTCGCTGGATGGACGGTTGGCTTATTACCGCGAAATACCCCGAAAATGGTATGGCTTTGCGCTCGATATTATCATGGATTGGCTCAGTATTATCCTGATTGGTTTTGGTTATTACTTTTATGCAGAAGGACTTACCCAAATTTTAGCTTTTATGTTTGTGGTGTTATATGGCTGGTCGATGATTATCAGTCAGATCAGGTATAAAATAACCGGACATTATCAGATCGATTCAGGCATTTTAGGTCCAACAGAGCTACGTGTAATTATTTCATTGGTACTCGTGGCCGAAACATTATTTGAAGACAGTATTACTTATTTTGCAATTGCCATGGTAGCTTTATTACTCGTACTCAACACCATTGATACCTTAAAACTTTTAAAAGCCGGTGATGCGAAAGACAGGGAGGAAAAGGCATGATCAGCTGGCAATCGGTAAAACTTTTTCTGAAAGCACAGGTATCGGCATTTTCGGGCGGTGTTACCGATTATGGATTAATGATCCTGTTAACCGAATGGCTCCACATCCATTTTACCATTTCCATTCTGATTTCAGGAACTATAGGCGGCATCGTTAACTTTTGCATTAACCGTTTCTGGGCTTTTAAAAACAACGAGGGCTACTGCAGTACTGCTACCGGGCAGTTAATCCGGTTTTTTGCGGTCGTTTTGGGCAGTATTTCATTAAAATCAGGCGGAACTTACCTTTTACACAGTACCATTAATCTGGATTATAAAATCGGAAGATTGTTGATTGATAGCATTGTTTCATACGGCTTTAATTATCCATTAATGAAATACTGGGTATTTAAAATCAATGAAGCGAATGAATTTGATGATGAAGAGGAGTATTTTGATCCTATTGGCAGAGAACAAAGGATTTAATTACTTTGCTACTATTTATTTAATAAGGTTCCATTAATTACCCTATCAGATCTATCCGGCAAGCGCCTTTGCCCTGCACTTGTTAAAATAAAGCTATTTAAAGGATTAATTTCCCAACCGTACGTTGATGATAGATGCAGCTATGTTTTTAATGAATAAAGGTAAAAAGAATGCCCGGCCCAAACGATGAAGCATAAAAACCGAACACCTTTGTTTACCTTATCAGTTTAATATTGTTTTGGCATCGCCCACTTTATCATCATTTATCTTTTTGATGATTTCTTCGAATTTAAGTTGCTTCGCAATGTATTTATTCAATAAATCGATTTGGTTTAACCCCCTGATCAAATTATGTTCGGGATATGTAGTTTTATAATAAATATCACCATTTAAAAAATCGGCAATAAACCTTACCGCCTGCATGTAGATCATAAATTTACCGGCATAAATGAAAAACTGTTTTTCGGTGAAACTTAAAACCTGGTCCATTTCTTCCATATAACCTTTATGGATCGCGGCAAATACATCTTCCCTGATCGCAATTTTATTGAAATCGCGTTCTTCTTCGTTTGCTTCAGAAAGGTAGGTACGCATCATATCACCAACATCGCTGATAAAGTAGCCCGGCATTACCGTATCCAGATCGATCACACATAAACCAACGCCGCTTTCTACCTGTAACAGCACATTGCTGATTTTGGTATCATGATGTACCACACGTAGGCTCAAAGCACCACTGTCAACCATGTGGCCATATTGTTCTTCTATATCGTAATGCCTGATGATTTCGGATATGGCAAATTTCGCCTCGCCAATCCGTTCATCACTGGCCTGCTCTAAAGCGGCTTTAAACTGCTCAATACGCAACGGGAGGTTATGGAAATCCTCGATGGTCGGTTTTAATTTCTTTACGTTGAAAGCGCATAACATCCTTGTAAATTTACCAAACTGCTTTGCAGCGTGATAAGCCTGCTCCGGGTGGTGCACAAAATCAATAGAACAAGAATTTTCGACAAAAGGGAAAACCCGGTAAAAATGCTCGTTGAGCAGCACAAAATCATCGCCATTTGATGCAGGGATAGGTGCAACAAACAAATATTTGGGCGCTGTTTGGTCCAGGTATTTTTTAATGGTTTCGATATTCTGGGCAATGTTTTGGGGCTGGCGGAATACCTCGGTATTTACCTCCTGCAAAATATAGGCTACTTCGTTGTTGTAAACTTTCCAGGTATGGTTAATCAAACCCGAGCCAAAAGGTTCAATTTTAAATTTTTCTACGTTAAGTCCATAAGCACCTAAGACTTCTTGAAACATAAGATGTTAATATATTTGAATGAAAATTGTTCCAGGTTTGCCAACATTGATATCCCCGGATAAAGTTGCGTGTTAAAATATGCGGGGATGCTAAAAAAAGCACCACCCGCAACCGAGACTAAAAGCCGCTATCGTCTAAAGCGAAAGTATTTTTACGGTCTTTCCATTTCCCTTTGGTAAAATCAGGGAATTTTTGTGGCATATTCCCTTCTTTTAACGATTTGGTAGAAAGTGGCGTAATCACGCTCATGGTAACCGAATCGTATACATCAATTGGAGTTTGCTTTTTCTGTTTTACCGACTGGATAAATGCATTAAATACGAACCAATCCATACCGCCATGACCGGCACCTACAGCTTCTGTTTCATATTTTTTCCAAAGCGGGTGATCGTATTTATCGAACCACTCTTTAGCAGGATCCCAAACATCGTCTTTTTTCGATTTATGATCGATATAAACCGATTTGTTTACGTCCATCCAAAGTCCTTTTGTTCCCTGTACCCTGAAACCGATAGAATAAGGGCGTGGCAAGTGTGTATCGTGACTTAACATAACGGTTTCGCCGTTCGCGCAGTTAATCATTGTGGTGGTTACATCACCATTTTTATAATTGATTTTAGCATTGGGATGCCCCGGCGACATTTCTTCTACATAAGCAGCCAAACCTTTGGCTTTTGAGCTAAAAGATACCAAACTGGTAAAGCGGTTACCCCGGTTAATATCAGCATATTGCATTAACGGACCAACACCGTGGGTTGGATACAGATCGCCATCCTGATCGATATTGAACTGTGTACGCCATTGCGCCTCACTTAAAGCTTTTGGTCCGTACTCTACCCCACCGCCATAATAATCTTTACCGTTGTTAAAAAGTACGTTGCGCAAATTATGCTGATACCCACCTTCGAGGTGTATTAATTCGCCAAAAAGGCCTTGTCTAACCATATTTAATGCAGCCATTACATCCCTGCGGTAACAAACGTTCTCCAGGGTCATGTATGGCATGCCCGTTTTTTCTGATGTATTAACAATATCCCAGTGGTCCTGCACCGTTAAACCTGCAATTACTTCGCAGCCTACGTATTTACCGGCTTTCATGGCATCAACCGCCTGATCGCGGTGAAACTGCCATGGTGTAGCAATAATTACTGCATCTATATCTTTACGCTCGATTAGTTTTTTATAGGCATCTACCCCTCCGGTATATTCGGTTGGAGCAGGTTTGCCTTTTTTAGCGAGAAAAGAGCGGCATACTTTAAGCGAACTTTCCTGTGTATCGCAGATGGCCACAATTTCTACATCATCCCTTAAGGCACCTTCTGAAATATGGCTCATGCCACGCGCACCCACGCCTATGTACCCTAATCTTACCTTTGCATTATCAGATGATGCAAATAAACTTCCGGTAGGCAGGATGGTTAAACCTGCTGCCGTAAATGCGCCATTTTTAATAAAATCTCTACGTTCCATTTGTGTTGTTTAATATTTAATGTTTAGTTGTTAATTGATCCGTTATTTTTCTCTGAACAAACGTTTTACTAGCTATTATTTCGCCCTTTTTATGCACCAAAACAAATTCATATACAGCGTATTACAGGACTATTATTTTTAAAGGTTTTTAAAAGGTTTCTGGTTAAAATACAGCCTGTAATCTTTAATTCTTCCGTTGGCATTATCCTGCCTTGGCAACAGTTTTAATGTTTTAACGGTATAGTTTTTACCCATATCAATCACTATCTGGTGCGGTGGTTTAGGCGATTTACTTTCCCATTGGGTATGCCATATACTGGTTAACTGCAGGTCGAACACATTGGCGGCATTGCCATCATCGCCCCCCAGTTCTTCACTATCGGCAAAAACAACTTTCCAATCACTGCGTGGTATTTCGTTGCCTTTATCATCAAGCAGTATAATTTCGGCAACACTGGTAAAGGGCTGCCCTTTTTGTTCAGAAAGTGCTTCTAAACAGAAATATCTGGCGTTTACAGGTTTAAAATCAACAACCTGCCATTTGTTATCATTTGCAAAGCTGCCTTGGGTATAAGCCTGTTGAGCATCGGCCAGCCATTTCTGGTTTGCCTTACGGTGCATTTGGGGTTGTTTTTCGTTTACCACGTCCAAAATCGGATGATCCAAAAAGCTTAATGCAGGTTTTTCCATCCCGAATAAATCGAAAACCACCACTTCGTTTTTTCCTTTTTTAAGCCAGCTGCCGGGTACCAGCATGGTTTGTGTAGGGCCGATATTCCAGTATCTGCCCAAACACATTCCATTTAACCAAACTAATCCCTTGTTCCATTTACCCATATCGAGGTAAGTATCTTCCTGTTTGGTAGCACTAAAACTGCCTTTATAAAAAGCTGCCGCAGCAGGTTGTTTGTTTAGTTTTTCGTAACGGTGGGGTATATTAACCTCTCCCATCCTGATGGGGTAATTCTTCCACCCTTTTAAAACAGTTTGTTTGCCGTTTTCTGCCAGGTAAACTGCGCCGTGTATGCCTTTCCTATCGTGCATCTGGTAGCCATAGTTTACCCTGCCGGTAGCCTCTACCAATACCTTTAAAGTGCCTTTTGCGGCACGGGCCGGAATTTCGATGCTGAATTTATTTTTTCTCCGGTCGAGCTCGCCAATCTTTTTCCCGTTGATGTATACCAGGGCATAATCGTGTATATCATTAAAAACCAGTGTGGCTTTTTTGCCAGCGGTTAAAACGGTTTCGTATAATACGGCACCAAAATCCTGATTTAAATCTTCCATCAGCATGGCAGTATCTGCCAAAACGGGTTTAGGGAGGTTTTTGCCAAGCACCGCGACTGACGAAAAGGTAACGGGTTGCAACTGCTGGATTTTATTTGCCGCAGGTACATCGGGCAGTACTTCGCCCTCTTGCAGGTAACCAGCAAAAAGCTTGCGGATGGCATAAAATTTTTCGGTAGCGTTACCAGCTTCATCAATAGGGGCATCGTAATCGTAACTGCTGGTTTGTGGTAAATAAGGCGGTGCATTGGCGCCGCTGTAGGTGCCAAAACTGGTGCCGCCATGTGCCATATAAATACTGAAAGATGCTTTCTGATCGAGCATATATTTGAGCTCATCAACAATACGCTGCGTATCGCCTTTGTGGTGGGGCCTGCCCCAGCTATCAAACCAGCCCGGGTAATATTCGCCACACATTAAAGGCCCTGTTGGTTGTATGGCCCTTAAAACTTTAAAATTGGCTTCGGGTCCGCTGCCAAAGTTTACCACGGCAAATAAATCATCGGGGTGGTCATTCTTTAGCTGCGAAGGGCCATCGCAATGAAACAGAGGAACCGTAAAACCAGCTTCTTGTAAATCCGCCTTAATTATATTCATATAGGCTTTATCATTGCCATAGCTGCCGTATTCATTTTCTACCTGCACCATAATAATGTTACCACCATTGCTAATTTGTAAAGGTGCAAGCTGTTTGCCCACTGCCAAAAGGTATTTTTTCGATCGCTCTAAAAAGTACGGATGTTGTGTGCGCAAACGGATGCTTTTATCTTTTAACAGCCACCAGGGGAAACCGCCAAACTCCCACTCGGCGCACGAGTATGGCCCCGGCCTTAATATTACATACAAACCCACCTCTTTTGCCAGCCTGCAAAATTCGGCAGCATCGCTCTGGCCTGTCCAGGTAAAGTTGCCAGGCTGTTTTTCGTGCATGTTCCAAAACAGGTAGGCACAAACGGTATTTAAACCCATGGCTTTGGCCATTTGCAAACGCTGTTTCCACTCGGCTTTGGGTATGCGGGCAAAATGCATTTCGCCGCAGCGTATAATATAAGGTTTGCCGTTAAGCTCAAATGCATTGGCACCAATGGCAAAGGTGTTTTGCTGCTGGGCACGGCCATTTACATTTAAGCCCGTTAATAAGGCTATTACCAATATATTTTTAAGCAAAAGGTTGCGCATTTGTTAAGGTTTTGTTCGGTTTTATTGCTTTGTATTTTTTAAAAGTAGAACAAGCAAATGAGCAAAACAACATAAATATCAGCGCAAACGATTGTCTAATTTTTACCGCATAGCCTTTTGGGCAGGGCAATTACCTTGATATAAACAGGCTTACCATAAACCGATAACTAAACTGAATAAAACAGTGTAGAAATATTTCTACAGGGAGCTTAAAGTGGGGAAGGTTTTCTACGTTCTACAATTTGAGATTAAAGAACTGAACCTGGTATTAAAAACGATTTATAAGTTTTTAATTTCTGAAAAAACGGTTTCACAATGTTCAGAATGCACTATCCAACAGCAAAGCAACTGTAAATCAGCAATCTACAAGCATACACAAAAAAATTGGCTACAGTTTTGCCAAACACTTATTACAACTACTTTATCGGTATTTCTAAACAGACGCTCATGGAAAACAAACTTATTACCGAAATCAATATCGAAAACAAAGCCATTACCCACTTTGATTCATTCGGTCTGGAACAGCGATTTAATGGACATCATTATTTCGAACTCCGGTTTAAGCAAAATGAATTAGGATTACCAGGCTTAATCAACCTCGACAATAGTCGTGATTTTATAGGTAAAACACTTACTGTTTCTTTTGGTTATCAGTTTGATAAACTACAGGAATTCGCCGGAATAGTTACCAACGTTGCGCTTGCACAAAGTCATGGTTATCATGGTGTTTTAGTAGTGAGTGGCTACAGTCCTACCATTTTAATCGATCGCGGCGCAGATCTGGGATCTTACCTTGGTAAAAATTTAACTGAAATTGTAGGGCTCACGACAAAAGACATTCCTGAGAACGATCTGAAGATTGTTTGTAAGCCTAACCGAAACACACCAATTGACTATCTTATCCAATACCTCGAAAGTGATTTTAATTTCCTAAACCGCTTATCTGCAGAATATCACGAATGGTTTTTCTACGATGGTAAACAGCTCAACTTTGGCAAACCCGATACACTAAAACAAGTAGAACTATTTTATGGACGAGATGTGCAGGATCTTCAATATGCCATTCAAATTTCTCCACTGCAGCATAAACTTTTTTCATATCATCCAGAAGCTGACGAAATGCTGCAAAGTGAAGGAGATAAAAAGGCAGATGACGTACCTGATCTTGTACATGCAATAAATGCCTCTAATCGTACCTATAGCAAAACATTTAATCAACCTTCGTCTATCCGTACAGAAAATAGCAACGACATTAAAAACAATGTAGAGAATGAAGAAAAGGCCAATGCATCCGAACTTTTAAAAATCAGCGCCAAAGGCGATAATGCTGAAGTAAGCATAGGGAGTATTGCCGAAATAAGCATGAGCATTAAGCAGGAAATCAATTTTATAACAGAAAGCCTGGGCAAATTCCTGATCACAGGTATCAATCATCATATTGATCTAGCGGGAAAATATCATAATACTTTCGAAGGATTAACAGCGGGCACCGAATGTATTAAGGTAAAAAACTATCAAAAAACAAATCCGGAGATACAGTTAGCAGATGTGGTAGACAATCAGGATCCTTTAGGGCAAGGCCGTATTAAAGTGAGGTTTAAATGGACAAGTGCACATAATGATGCAAGCGAATGGTTAAGGATAATTACGCCAGACGCGGGTAGCAGCACACAGGTAAAAACCAACAGGGGTTTTGTTTTCGTACCCGAAATTGGCGACCAGGTTGCGGTAAGTTTTGAAGAAGGAAATATTGCAAAGCCGATTGTACTGGGCAGCATTTTTCATGGCTTAAACGGTTCGGGTGGAGATACAGACAACCATTTGAAAACAATTGCAACGAGAAGTGGCCATACCATCGAATTTAACGACACATCAGGAGCAGAAACCATTACTATTACCGATAAAAGCAACAACATCATCAGGTTTGACACCCAGGAATCGAGTATCGAAATCTCTTCACCTGAAAACATTACCATTAACGCCAAAAATATACATATCAATGCCGATCAGCACATTTCTATATCGGCAGGCGAACATATTTATAATAATGCAGGGGCAAATATTGCCAGTAATGCCGGCGAAAACCATTCATTAATGGCCGAAAATATTACACTGGTAGCCAATAATCAAATTAATAAAACAGCCACCCATATCGAAAAAACTGCAGAAGAAATCAGTTTAAACAGCACGAAAAATAATATCGAATTGCATAGCGCTAAAGAAATCATCAATAAAAGTGGTAGTAAGGTTAAATTATTTTAAAAATGGGAACAATTACATACATCGGCAAAATCATAACCGAACGTGCAGAAAGTGCAAAATGGTTTGCTACAAAAGGAAATATCGGTTTTAATGCGGGCAAAGAAGTGTTGCTACAGGGAAAGGATAAATCCAGGTATGAAAAATATAAATCCTCTTAACTCATGTAGGTCAATAAGTATCAGCGCAATGGGCAAAATTGAGTACAAACCCTTACAAAAACCTTTAAATATGCTTTTAAAAATAGAAGTGTCAGAAAAAACAGCACAGAAGGATAAATATAGCTTGATGCTTTTTGAAGTAACTATTTTACCGGCGCAGGTTTCATTTTGGTCTGGCCATAAGCATATAGAAGTTTTCCGCAGGCGGGTTGAAACTAACCATTTGCCCAATAACGATGCTGACGCTTTTGCCCGGCAGGTTTCTACCTTATTAAATCACCTTACTTTAAAATTGGATTTTAACGGCAGGCCCATAAATATCGAAAAACAGCAGGAACTGTGGCAAAATTGGCTGCTACTTAGAACAAATCTATCTGCCAGTTATAGGGGCGATTGGATTGAAAAAGCACTAACAAAAATTGATAAAAAACTATTGCCTGGCGAAGGATTAACAACTTACATACTGCAGGATATTTTCCTGAACGAATACTTCAGGGGTGTATACAATGCCTTCTTTATCGAAAATTCTTTTTGTGGTAAAAGGACAATTTATGGTTTATGTGCTTCACCTATTTTATTTAATGAAGAGTGGACATTGAAAACTTCATCATCCGGACAGTTAATTAATTTCTCCGGTAAATGGGATAAAACAGAGGCTCAACCGGGGGTAAACAATTGGCTCAAAAACCAGATCGATTATGTTAACGCAGAAATGGAGATGAAAGGTTTTTATCAGATCGATAATGTTACAGGTTGGTGCAACTCGCTTGAAAGTAACTACTTATTAAGTATAAATGATTACAAAAAAGAGTTAAAGATCGTTTTAACCACCAATTAAATATAAAAATATGAATTGGAGCACAGATCCTGAAATAACAGAAGATAAAACAAGCCGTAGAGAAGAAGCGCTTACTGATTCGAAAGAACCATCGGCAAATCTAACCCCAAAAAAAACTGATCAGCCTGAACAAAATGGTGAAATCACCGAACTTTTAGTATGTCAGGGAGCAAAGTGTACTTGCGACAAGGCAGTAGATCCTTCCCCCAAACCGCTCCATGTACTCAGCCACAATAAATATGTAATCAACGATGCAAATGAAACCAAGCTTATTGCCACAACGTTAGAAAACAAATTGCTTAACCTAAATTTTGGTCAATGTAAGGTTCCTGATCCCGGTAAACCGGTTCCTTGTACTGCCAAATTGCAATGGAAAGATTATTATGAAAAGATAGTACTTTCTAACAATGCCTATGTACTTACTGATAAAAGTACCGCAGTATGTACTGCAAAAGGAGGAAATATAAAAATTGTACAACATGGCCAGCAAGCTGAAATTACTTCGCAAGTACTTGAAAATGCTAATTCAGGTAACTGGGCAGCCGATGGCCCGTTACTTACGGAAGAATTAATACATACCGAAGAAGAAGCAAAAAATGAGGATGAAGATGGTGCAACCGTAAAATCGATATCTCCTTTAATGTATGGAGAGGAACAACCACTAAATAGTCCAGTTACTTTCAAAGCAAATTTTACCGGCGAACCAAGTGATGCCGAAAAGCAAGGGGTTAACTGGGTGGTTTATGATGTAAATGGCAGGCCAATGCAGTTGCGAAGTGATGCCGGCGAAACCCTTACCGTTACTTTTAAAAAGGCCGGCACCTACCTGATCGAAGCTTATGGCAAGACCAATGGTGATAAAAAAGTAACCAGGGCTTATACTATTAAAGAAAATGAAATTGAAACTGTTACCACAATTAACGGGAAAAGCAAAGTAAGGATACAAACGCCTGTTGAGTTCAGACTAAAAAGCCTTTTTCCAACGGTTGCCATTCCGGGCGACATCCGAACCATTACCTGGGAGGTCACAAAAATCAGCGGTAAGGGCACTCCTGTTTTATTAAACTCCAAAGGAAACGCGACGCAGGTAATTTGCAATGACGAATGTTCCTACATCGTATCGGCATGTTTTAATGGCATTCCAAAACAATCAGAAAAGATGCAGGCTATAAAAAACGGGATCAAATCCGTTATAGCTTCCAGTGAAAGCACAAGGATAAACGATGAAGTAAACTTTAGTGTAAAAGGTCTGTTCAAAATATTACCTGCCCTACTGGAAGAAAGCGCAGCAGTAAAATGGATATGTAAAGATGCTAAAGGTAAGCTGGTAGATGCATTTAAATCCAAAACCGGTGAAACCATTACCCACAAATTCTTAGATCCCGGCGAATATACCATTCAGGCCTATTTAGAACAACCAAGCTCCAAAGTAGCCGTTAAAATAATGGTTGCCCAACCCGAAATTGTCTTGGCTCAATGGGAATATCCCGAAGGTGGCAAAAAAACAAAAACCGGATGGGACGAACCAAATCATGCCTATCTAAAATTTAAAGCAGCCGAAGGCATAACGGTCAATCTGGAATATGGTTATATTGATAGTGGTGGTAATGCCAAATCCATACATATTATTAAATGTTTCAAAATACCTCGAAACCAGATTTTAAATACTGCTGGGTATGATTTTATCCCAAATGCAGAAAAATATAAGAAACTATTAAAGGAAGGGACAGAATTTTATTTCAAGATATATTCAGCCGATGAGAAATATGAAATTTTAAATGGGAATATCCCTCAGCCGCTGCAAAAACTAAAACTGGTTACCAAAGAAGAAATTGTAAGTATTGAATTTTTAACCGACAACAGGCAGGTAATACAGGCTTTATATGGTAGTAAAATGAAATGCCGCATCCGGACCAGAAACCTGAGTGCAAAAGAAATAGCGGTTAAAATATACCGTAAAGAAAGTCGCTTAGGTTTAGATCGGCTAAGAAAAGATACCGTTGTACACCATAAAAACCATGCTTTAAATGCCCACGGTATAGTTGAATTTGATTTCACCCTATCCAAAAGCTGGGAAAAAACTTACGGCGAAAAACTATACCATTTCTATGCTGTAATTGAAGAAATGGAGTTTTTTGGTATCAGTAATACTCTGGTTGCCTTTAAAAAGGATATCCCCGCAAATGGAGGTAAAGCTCTGGTGGGAATAGG
Organism: Pedobacter miscanthi; assembly: GCF_003315595.1. Lineage (GTDB taxonomy): Bacteria > Bacteroidota > Bacteroidia > Sphingobacteriales > Sphingobacteriaceae > Pedobacter > Pedobacter miscanthi. The sequence goes on from NZ_QNQU01000013.1 coordinate 95,698, forward strand.
GCGTCAGGAAGGACACAGCGTGGGTAAATGCCCAAGGTGTAATGAAGCAATCACCACATCACAATTGAAGGAGATTTTTAAAGATGCCGACAATACTACACTCCAATTAGTAGCCGAAACCTACAACAAATACATGGCCGAGTTTGGAATGAATACCTGCTGGGTTAAGGCACATTTTTTTGCTCAGATCAGGGTAGAATCGAGCACTAAACTTCATCTAAAAACCGGGGAGAATATGAATTACAGCGCAGATACCCTGATCAATGGCAACCTGAATAAAAAGACAGGAAGGCGAGATAGCCCACCGTTTTCATATTTCGCCAAACATAAAGAAGATGCCTATAAATACGGCCGGACAAAAGATCATGCGGCCAACGAGCAAATGATAGCTAACCTGGCTTATGCGGACAAGAATAGAAGTGTAGCAAACCGCGTGGGTAATACCCAGGAGGGCGATGGCTGGAAATTTAGAGGTAAAGGCCTGATACAACTTACCGGACGCGAAAACTATGCGAAGGCTAATACCTATACCTTAAAATATGAAAAAGTAGATATTTTAAAAGACTCTGACATTGTTGCAAAGGATATTAAGATCGCAGTTTTAACATCAATGGCTTTTTTTAAGTGGAGGGGATTGATAGCGTTGAGTAATGGATTTAACAAGAACAAAGAAGTCTCTGAAAGAGTTGGAAATAAAGTTAGTGATAGTTATAAAAAAAAACAGAGAGCTTTTGATCTTTATTCTTCTCGGGCTTTCAAAGTAATCGAATGCGACTGGAAATCAATTGATATTCAAAGCTATAAAAAGAGAGCTCCATGGATGGAAATTGCAATTAAAGAAGCAAAAGATTATGGGGGCAAAAAGGAAAATATAATTGATAATAGAATCAAACAATACCACAAAGAAGGGGGTAATACAGTCGGAGATTACAGGGTTTCATGGTGTGCTTCTTTTGTGAATTGGTGTATACTAAAATCCAATTATAAAATAAAAGCATCAGCTTCCTCACAAAGCTTTATAAATAGTAACAAAGTTGAAAAATGTGAAATTTTCTACGGAGCAATTGCTGTGTTTACAGATTGTGATGCTAATGGAAACACCTTATTAAGCGAAGAAGGCTTTACACATGGTCATGTTGCATTCGTTTATGGAAAGCTTACAAATGGTCAATACTGTGTGTTAGGAGGAAATCAAGGAGATAAATTGAAGGTTTCGAATTATGATTGTAGTGGAAAAGTGTTTTACAGCTACAAGAAAAAGGATGGCACTAAAGTCTTCAAACGGTTTAGAGGCTTTTATAAACCTAAAGGATATAATCTAAATAGCCTTGATAACTTAAATGACAATTATGAAAAACTAAGTGATACAAATATTAAAGTAATAGGGATAGCACTTAACAATAATCAAAAGGGAGAAAAATCACAATAATTACATAAAAATGAATTTAAAAACATTACTAGGAATGATAATCATTATTACTCTTTTTTCTTGTAAAAACACTAATCTGAAAAGTGAAAATGAATTAAAAAAAGATAGCATGTTAACAAAAATTCTGATCCGACAATTGAGTGAAGGGCCTGTATCAGATTACAATGAAGTTAAATATAGTATTGCAGATTTTGAAGCAACAATTCGAATATTAAAAAGTAAACTTAGAGATAATGGTTTCAAATTCATAAGTAAAACACTTTTTGCTGATAAAATCAAACTATATTTTAAGAGATCAATTGATATTAGCAATCCCGATAAATACTTATATGTGAATTATTTTAATCACTGCAGTAAACAATTAATTTATCATCCAAACGATCACATAAATTTAGATGGAAGCTTAATATTAAAAAATGAAAGTTTCCTAGCGGATATGTATTTCATTCCAGAAATCTTAGATTATCAAAAAAAATATCCAGAACTAAAAACTATCGAAGATAAACCGAGATTTGCTTATGATGAAGTTGAAAAAGAAAAAATAGAAATCGATCGATGGAAAGATTTAACAGATCTTCCCATAGACCGCGAAAAAAACCTATTAACCTTGGTCCATCGAAATAAATATTTATTCAATGATAGTAAGGCCAGTTTGACTTGGCTTCTTTTTAATGATAAAATCTTTCTACAGAAATTGCTAATTATTTTCGGTTATGATAAAGAAATGAAAATAAATAAAATGGTTTTAGATTCTCTTTATAAAGAAAAAACCCTCAGTAATACAATTTATGGAGAAGCTATATCAAATCTATTTTTTGTTAAAGATTGTCAGAATAAGTTAGAAATAAGAAAAGGACTATTAAAGTACGTCGAGGAAAATACGAGTTCGACTGACAACCGTTTTATCTACGCTTTAGGAAGCTTTATGAATACTCTATACGATGGCGACGAGTATGAAATTTTCGATGAAGATCCCTCCAAAAAATTCACTGCAGTCGAAAAAGCCGAAATAGTAGCCAACATTGCCAATATAGAAAACCCAGCAAGGGAAAAATACAAATCTCCCGAATCATCTGATGTATGGACTATCCCCGGTTCCTCATTATACAACCTCTCCGTTTCGCATCCCGAGGTAATAAAAATAATAGAACAGCATCATTATTTCGGGCTGCCCAAAATGAAGGAGATTATAGCCAAACTACAGGAAGAAGCACCGCCTACCCCTGCAGATCCGGAGTAGTTGATTAGCTGAAACATAGATTGATTTTGTAAACTAAAAACTTGTTGCCTCGAAAGCCGAAACAACAGGTTTTATACTAATCCTAACTACTTCCCAATCCCCTCTTCGCCTATTCCGCCTGATAAATTTTCCTGATCAGGCTGGGCAAAGCCACCAGCAATAAAGGCAGCGCAATGATAAAACCACCAATTACGGCAATGGCCAGTGGCTGGTGCAGCTGTGCCCCTGCACCAATACCCAGTGCCAATGGCATCAGGGCGATGATGGCCCCCAGGGCCGTCATTAATTTGGGCCTTAAACGGGTAGATATGGCAAAAGTAATCGCATCATCAACTGCCTGCTTTTGCAGCGATTCTTTAAACTGCAAAAAGGTAAAAATGGCATTTTCGCCAATAATGCCTACAATCATAATCAGGCCGGTATAACTGCCTACATTTAATGGCGTATGCGTTAAAAACAGGGCCAGGTAACTGCCTGCAATCCCTAAAACGGAGATGAATAAAATAAGAAAAGCAATTTTAAAATCTTTAAACAGGAACAAAATTACACTGAACACCAGCAAACTCGATGCAATAAGAATGGTTAACAGCTCAGAAAACGATTGCTGCTGTTCTTTATAGGCACCACCATATTCGATATGATAACCCGATGGCAGGTTTACATTGGCATTTACCGCTTTTTGCAAATCTTTTATTACACTGCCCAAATCGCGGTTATCCAGCCTGGCGGTAACTACACCAATGCTTTGCAGGTTCTCTCGCTCTACCTCGGCATTGCCCGCTTTTAGCTCAACCTGGGCCATTTGCTGTATAGGTACAGCAGTACCATCAGAAAGAAAAATTTTCATTCTGTTAATATCAGCCACGGCAAAAGTCCGGCTGCCCGGGTACACCATGCGGATGGGCGAAAGCTGTTGTTTATCGTATAAATCACCAATTAAAGTACCCTGCATAGCGGTTTGTAGCTGCGATTGAAACGATGCAGGGCTAACACCATACTGCGCCAGCAGTGCAAAATTAGGCCTTACATTTACCGTTGGCCCCGAAAGTACTATACCATCAAATACATCGGCCGTGCCCCCAACATGCGCAACAATACCGGCAACCTTTTTGGATAAAAACTGTAGTTTCTCCTGGTCGTTACCAAAAATCTTCACTTCTATTGGCTGGGTAGAGCTCATTAAATCACCCAGCATATCGCCAATTACCTGACCAAAATCTACCTTTAAGGCCGGCTGTGTATGTTCGATATGCGTACGGATATCAGAAATTACCTCGTTGGTACTTTTACTGCGGTTGGCTTTAAGTTGTATCAGGTAATCGCCGGTATTGGGTTCGGTAATAAAAAAGCCCATTTGTGTACCCGTTCTGCGCGAGTAAGCCTGTACATCGGGTATTTTAACAATTTCTTTTTCTACCTCTTTCAGCATCCTGTCTGTTTCTTCTAAAGAGGTACCCGGAGGCGAAGCATAATCGAGCACGATACTGCCTTCGTCCATTTCGGGCAGGAAACCGGTTTCTAAACGTGGAAAAATGACGATAATAGATGCAACCAATACCAAAAGGAATATTATGGAAATATATGGACGCTGGATAAAATAGCGTACCCAGTTTTGCGATTTTACTTCGTGTACCACTGTTTTTTTACCCGATTCGGCATGACTGCCACTTTTGCGGGTAAGCAACAGGTAAATTACGGGTAACCCGATCCAGGTAACAAAAAACGAACATACCAGGGTAATGATCATGGTATTCGTCATTACCCGGAAATAAGAACCTGCAACGCCCGTCATCAATACAAATGGTATAAATATAACGATGGTACTAATGGATGAACCCAGCATGGCCGGGAACAGATAACTTACTGCCTTGCTTAACAGGTGCATGGTAATTTCTTCGGGATGTTCTTCATGCGTTCGGTGGATTTGCTCTACCACCACAATGGCATCATCGATAATTAAACCTATCGCCGCGGCAATGGCACCCAGTGTCATGATATTAAGCGAATAACCGATAAAATAAAGTACAATTACTGTTAAGCAAAGCGTAACCGGGATGGTAATTAAAATGGTGGCGCTTGCTTTTAGCGAGCGGAGAAATATAATGGCCACTATAATGGCCAGTACCAAACCAATTAATAAACTATCGCGCACACTTTTTACCGATTCGTTTACAAAATCGGCCTGTATATAATAAGGTTTTATACTTACACCTGCAGGCAAAATGCGTTTTAACTGTTGTACCTTGGTGTACATTTCGTTAGAAAGATCGATCAGGTTGGCGTTGGGCTGTTTAATTACCGCAATCAGGATCCCGTCTTTGCCGTTGGCATTAATGCGGGTATACTCCACACTTTGCTGGATATTTACCTTTGCAATATCCATTACCCTGATCATCCGGTTGCCTCTTCGGCTCAATATCAGGTTTTCTAAATCGCTTTTGTTTTTTACGGTGGCATCGGTAACGGATAGGTACAGGTAATTATGATCGGCCAGGTAACCGTTTGATTTGATAAAATTAGTTTGGCTGAGGGCATTGCTGATCTGATCGGGCGAAATACCCAGGGTCTGCATTTTTTGCACATCGAGTTCCAGCCAGTATTCTTTACTTTTACCACCAATAACGCGGATTTCGGAAACGCCATCAACCTGCGAAAGAAAGGGTTTCACGGTATAGGTGGCAATTTTTTTCAGCTCTGCGGAAGAATAATTGTGGCTTTCTAAACTGTAACCACTTACGGGAAGGATAGACGGATTCATCTTCTCTACCGAAATATTTACTCCTGCTGGTAAAGAAGTACTTATTTTGGCAATCTGCGATTCGATGCGCTGCTGACTGAGATCGATATCGGCACCGGGATTCATAAAGGCAGAAAGTTCGCAACTGCCCCTGCTGGTTGTACTGCGCACCAATTGAAGATCGGGCACTTGTTTTACTGCATTTTCTAAGGGGCGCGTTACCGTAACCACCATTTTATCAACCGGCTGTAGTTCCGCATCGGCAATAATCTTGATCTTCGGAAAAGTAATTTCAGGGAAAAGCCCCGTTTTGAGCTGTGTAAAAGCATATACCCCACCCACAATAATAATGAGCAAAACAGCCAGGATAGGGTTTTTATGGGAAATGAAAAACTTGTTCATGGCTATTTCTGGATTTTAACTTTGGCCGTATCAGCTATGCCATAATTACCACTGGTTACAATCCGGTCGGTTTTTGCAAATTTTGGTTCTAATACTTCGATGCTGTTATGGTTTTCGATGCCTTTTTTTACATTTACCCTTACCGCTGTAGAATCGTTGATGAGTTTCATTACCCAAAACTGATCTTCGGTTTCGTTCGCCAGCACGGCCGATTTTGGCAATACCTGCGCCTGGTTATGTTTTATTTTGGTTAACCTTACTTTGGCAATCAACCCTTCGGGTATATCTTTGCCTCCGGCAACTTTAAGGATGTAACGCTGGGTTTGTGCGGCAGAATCAACTGATGGCATGGTACCAGTAACAGTGCCGGCTAGCGTTGTTCCATCGGTTAGCAGAATATCCAATGTACGGTTCTGGTTGATGAGCTGGTTATATTCGTAAGGCAAATCAAGCAGAAAAACCAGGCTGTTCCGGTTGCTAATGGTGGCCAGCGCTTCTCCATCCTGCACATAATCTCCTTTCTGGTGGTTTACCTGTACAATGGTACCGGCCTGATCGGCCCTGATATTTGAAATCCCCGAAAATTTAAAGCCTGCATCGAGCTTGTTTACACTGTTACCGATCGATTTTGCTTCTTTGGTAATTAAACTGAACAGGAGTTGGTGGCTCGTTACCTTTTTACCCATAACCGCCTGTGCACTTTCTACATAACCATTAATATTGGCCTTTACAAAACTCTTTTCCAGATAGGCCGAAACCGCCGAAAGCTCTACAGTTTCTGCCAGTGAACTATCGCTTACCATTGTAACCTGAACGGGCGTAACGGGCGAAGGTTCATCTACCGTATCAGCCGGTGCTGAAGGGTTACACCCCGAAAAAGCAAACATCGCGGCTATAGCTGCATACATTAATTTCAGATGGTTATTCATGGCTATCGGTTCCAGTAATTAAATTGATTAATGAGTTTTAAACGGTTAATATTGGTTTGGCGCAGCAGGTTTTGCGCTGCCATGTAGTTATTGATGGCAATTACAAAATCGGCCACCCTTAAATCGCCGGTATGCATCAGTTTACTATCTACTTCAATCAAACCTTTACTAAACATGATCTGCTCATTAATTTTAGAGAACAGCTGATCAGTTTGATTAATTTGCTGGCGGATCAGGTTTAACTGCTGCTGCTGTTGCCGGGTAAAAAAATCTCGGTAACCAGATACAGTTTGAGATGCAAGAATTAGTTTACTATACTGCATCTTTTTCTGATGGCCATCGTAAATGGGTACAGAAAAAGTAAAACCCACGCTTGTGCCAAAGTTTTTATAGGGTTGTAAAATAAAGGAAGAATTGTAGCCTCCGTTTGCGTATACCCCCAGTTTAGGTTTGTAATTATAATCGATGGCATTTTTTTGGTTGATGTTTTTTAAACTGTCGATCTCGAAACGCCTTGTAAAAAAACTCTGGACTGTTGAGCTTAGACCCGCCTGCAATTTTGGATCGGCGAGTTTAACCGTAGTGGTATCGGCAATGCCTGCCAGGTAATTTAAAGTAGCATAATCATTTTTAAACTGTAGCTCGGCTTGTTTAACCATCAATTGTTGTTGCTGCAGGGTAACTAAGAAGGTTAAATATTCCGATTGTTTATAAATATTGCTCCGGGTTAATTTTTTAAGCAAAGTTTCTTCTTCCTGGAGTAATTTAACCACTCCATAATTAAAATCTACCTGCTCCTGACTGGAAAAGGCAAGAATATACTGATCAACAATGGCTCTTTGCAAATCGAAACGTGATAATTGTCTAGCATACCTAATCGAATCGCTCTGGATTTTAATACTTTCCAGTTGGTTATTAATCCTTTTTTTATTCAGCAGATCGTAATTTATATTGAGTAGCGCTTCTAAAGCCTGTCCGTTGGTAAGCACTTCGTCAAAACCATAACCGCGGATAACTGGTGCATACATCCCCGCAGAACTGGCCGTAACCTGTGGCTTTGCAGTTGCCCGTGCTATTAAACTATCAATACCTGCTGAACGTTGCTGGTTATTGAAATCCTTAAGCACCGGACTATTTAATTCGGCTTCTTTTAAATAATAATCGAGATTTTTCACCGGTGCCTGTGCCATTGCTCCAATAGATGAAAAGGTAAACAGGTAAAAAATCAGGTATTTTAACTTTAGGTTCATTTTATTTTTTATTGCGCTGCAGGTATTTTTCTGTTGTTCTTCACCATTACGAGTTAAGAAAAGTATTTCTATGTCTCCACTTTTTTTATGTCCTTAATTTCTTAATGGTAATATTATGCAGCTGTCTTCTTCATCATTAAGGAATTAAGAAAATCTTCATTCTGTTCACGTTCTTAATGGTAAGGCATTATATATAATATATATTCGTTTTATTAGCCAAACTACGGATCAATTATGAAGAAAATCTGTAGCTGCTTTCTCAGGACGGAATTTATAGCCTCTGCACAAATAGATAAAAAATTTCCTCACGGCTTTCCCTTTTTCGTTGATGATAAGAGGTTTTAACTGCGTTACCGAATCGAAATAAGGAATAATGGCAACCGGCGGAACAGTGTTTGGCTGGTCATTTTTAAAATCTGGATCCGAATCTACATAAATCGCGTCCTTGCCGTTGAGCGTGATCAATTTAGTACCGATATAATCAAACTGTAGCGCATTTTGCCCTATTACATTCTGCCCGTAAATAAAATAATTGCTATATAGATTGAGTTCGGCTGAGGTTTTATAGTTATCCGCCGAAAATACAAAATCGACATGCTGCTCATTTTTTAACTGCGTAACTTTATAATATAATTTTTCCCACCCCAGCCAGGTATCGTCTGATTTGACTGGAACCGGATAAAACAACAGCTGGATGAGGAGCCCAAAGTGGATAATAAATGAAATAACGATTTGTATGTTGAACCATTTTTTATTGATATAACTTGCAGCGAGCATAATTCCCGTGATATATGCAGGCATCATCCAATTAATTTTGATCCAATAAATAGGCGACAACAATAAAAAAGCAACGAAAATCGGCAGAAAAAAGTATAGCAGAAATAGGTTGGTTTCAGGTATTTTACGCAGAGAAGTTCCATAAATTTTAATGGTTTTATAACACGCATATAAAACAGAAATAAAAAGTACAGGGATGAGAAGCAGAAGCTGATGCCCTAAAAGCCCCAGAATAAACTTCGGTTTAAGCTGCAGCTCAGCAACAGCATGCATCCTTTGCGATCCCTGAAATGCAAACGATGCAAAATGGTTTCTTACATTCCAGATAATAATTGGCGAGGCGACCAAAACCATTATTATAAAGCTTAACCAGGGCCATACTGTTAATAAAAGCTTTCTTTTCGGTTGATTTAACAGCAAGAATATGAAAAGTCCTAAAGGCAGAAAAATGGCTGTATATTTACTGTCGAACCCCAGTCCCATTAATGCTCCGGCCAGCAGCCACCAATTTTTTTTCTCTTCAAACAGGGCTTTGTAAAATGCAAGCAGCGAAAGTGTCCAGAAAAAAAGCAATGGTGTATCGGGTGTTGAAACCAGGGAAAGGATGCTCACCATAAGTGTACTCAAAAAAAGTATAATAATCTTTTGGGATTGATTTTTAGAAAAGAATTTTAGTGCAAGCCTGTAAACGGCCATACAGGTTAATGCAGTTAAAATCGAATCGGCCAGTTTAATGGCAAATACATTTTTTCCCAAAATCCATGTGAACAATTTAAGCAGATAAGCAATAGCAGGGGGATGGTCAAAATAGGATAAATCAGGATGCTGTGCATAAAAAAAGTAGTAGGCATCCTGAGGCATGGGTCCCATTAGCCCTATAGCAACCAATCTGATCAGCAATATACCAGCAAACAGGTAAAATGGTATTTTGCCAACTTCAAAACCTGCTTTTTTTTCTCTTAAATCCATGTTATAAAGGGAGATATAACCAAAACTATCTTTGGATTCTGTAGAAATGCTGAAGAAACAGCTATTGTAAGCGAAGCGTTACATAGCCGTTATTTCAGGGTTAAAATCTGCCCGAAAACATCAAACCGGTATTTCCAGGTTGATGGAAAGGCATCAAGGTGAAGTTGCCTTCTTTTTTAGTAGTGAAAAGACTTTTGATGTAAGGATATACCAGATAAGATATTTTGGTAGAGGCAATCCCGAAGCCGGCACCTGCCACCACATCGCTAAACCAGTGTTTATTGTTGTACATCCTGAGGGTTCCGGTAGCAGTGGCCACAAAATAACCGGCATAACCAATCCACGGGTTAACATCTTTATACTCCTGGTGCAAAAATTCAGCAGCCATAAAAGCCGAAGCCGTGTGCCCTGATGGAAAAGAATTCTCGCCATTCCCGTTCGGCCGCTCCCTGCCAACACCCTGTTTTACAAAATGTGTGGAAACGCCCATAATTGCAGCCGATGTTGCATATAACATAGATGCATCGAACAGGTTGTGCTTGCCCTTTATACCTGATAAATTGAGTGCATATACAGCAGCAGCGGGGGCAAATTGGATGTAATCATCAACATGGGCTGCAAATAGTGGATGATCTTCCTGTAATTCTGCTTTTGTACTTACATCTAGCTGTTTTAAAGCACCATGATCGTAAACGGCAGCAAAACCATAACCGGCCAGTACCACCGGTACAATAAATGCAACTGGCTTAAATTTTTGTTTAGGCATCAGATTGCCCGAATACCATCGCCTCAAAGTATCAGTTGAAACATTTTTTACTGAATCTGCTTCCTGAGCGGTGCAGGAAAAAGTGAAGGCAACCAAAAGTAAGGTGCAATGGAAAAAATTACGCATGATCAGGATTTTACCGGGTTTCCGTTAACAGCAAATAATAAATCTTTACCTTTTACCTCTGCCTCGTAATAAATGCTTCCATTTGCTTTGGTAATTTTGGCTGCTTCGGCAATTTTAGTCCCTTTTAGTTTGGTAAGAACCGCAGTTGGTAATTCGCTAGGTTTAATGGCAGTTTCAGTTTCTAAAAGCACTCCTTTTGCCGAGTAAACTTCTGAAGTTTCTTTACCATTGAGTTTAAAACCAGCTTCATAATCCTGTTTCTCCATTTCCCACAAAACTTTGGTTCCGGCATGAAGTTTTGTAAATGCGGCAATAACCGGAGCTGGTACTTTAGCGGCATTAAGTTTTTGTGCATGTGCAACGGTAGCCATACCAACAGACATGAATAAAATTCCAAAAATTGTTTTCATAGTTTTTAAATCTTAAATCAAAACTATAAGTCAATTATGGAGAAATTCTGTAGTTAGCTGAATTATAAGGGAAAAATCTCCACAAATCGTCTTAAATCTGCGGGGGGAACATAAAGCATTAGGTTTCCCACTGATGACGCTGATTACGCAGAAAGGACTCACTTTGACAGAATAAACAAATAAAGACGTCATCTCGACAGAAGCATCGCGAAGTGGAGAGATCTATCTCTAGACAGATTTCTCGACTACGTTGCACTTCGCTCGAAATGACGGATCATGGAATCTGCGGGGGAACATAAGACGTGGGCTTCCCGCTGATAATGCTGATTTACGCAGAGGTTTATTTGTAAAGATTGCTTTCACTCCTTCGCTGTGGCCATTCCCTTCGGTTCGCAATGACGAATGATTAAATCTGCGGGTATCTTCTTAAATCTGCGGGAGAACATAAAACGTTAGGTTTCCCGCTGATGACGCTGATTTACGCAAAGGTTTATTTTTAAAGATTGCTTCACTCTTTCTCGGTGGCCTGCCTTCGGTTCGCAATGACGAATTATGGAATCAGCGCAAATCTTCTTAAATCTGCGGGAGAAAATAAAGCGTTAGGTTTCCCGCTGATGACGCTGTACGCAGAGGTTTATTTTTAAAGATTGCTTCACTCCTTCGCAATGCCCTTCCCTTCGGTTCGGCAATGACGAATGATTAGATCTGCGGGTATCTCCTTAAATCTGCGGGACAAAAAAGATCCTTCTACTACGCTCAGGATAACAATCAAGCCCCAAAATAAACAGTAAAAACATGATTACCATCTAGTTCCTGATAATCAATCCGGAAACCATAAAGGTTGCAGATCTGTTTCGTGATGGCCAAACCAAGGCCCATACCTTCTGATTCAACCGATTTTGAAAAACGGTCAAAAATTTTAGTCTGCAGGTTAACGGTTTTACCAGAATTAGAAATGGTTAATGCTTCTTTGTTCAATGTTATATGAATATGTCCGCCGGTTACATTATGCCTTAAGGCATTGCTAAACAAATTATTCAGCAGGATATCGGCCAGGTAACGGCTCATTTTAATTTCTACTGGAGTAAGGTTTTCCTGAAGCACCAAACCGTCTTTTTCCAATAGTTCCTGAAATTGCCGGCCTTTCGCTTCAAGCATTTCTTTCAGTTCAATGGTCTGCAAATCCGGGATCAGGTTATTTTCTATTTTGGCCAGCAGTAACAACGATTGGTGCAACCTGGATAATCTGCCCGTTGCATGGTAAATATCCTCCAGTAAGGCGCCCTGTTGAGCCGTAAATGATTCAGTTTGCAGTAAAGAATCCAGTTTAGAATTGATTACAGCTAAAGGTGTCATCATCTCGTGCGAAGCATTATCGGTAAAACTTTTCAGCTCTTTATAATCCTGGCGCACCTTTTCGGCCATGGCATTTACCGATTTATTAAGTTCGTTAAACTCGTCTATTTTGGTGGGTTCGTTTTCGATGTTGTCCATCCGGGTTACCTCAAAAGCTTTCATCCTGTTCAAAATAGAATAAAAAGGGCGCCAAAGCCTGTTCAGTACAAACCTGTTGATCAATAATAACGATAATAGTAGCAACAAAGTAATGCCTATAGTAATCAGCAAAATAATCCTCACCAGATCCTCCGACTCTACCCTCGATTTAGTGATAGTAACCTCAATTGCCTTACCGTTTACGTGCACAACAGTAATTAAACTCCTGCCAGGTTCGTTTTCCTGTTCTTTGGGATTATAGTAAGTGGTATATAAAAATTCGCGTTCGGGGGTTATTCCTTTAATATTTTTATAGGCAATTTGCTGGTCGAGGTAGCTTGCGGGCAAGGGTAGTTTATGAAACGTGTTGATGTACTGGTTAATTTCATTCTCTTCTACAGCTAAATCGCGGTCTAATTTTTCGGTTAAAATAAAATGGATTACCACATAATAAATGATCCCCGTGATGATGAGCACCACAATAGAAGTTAAGATATTTACCCGGTTATAACGGTTTGAGAGTTTCATATATCTCCAAATTTATAACCTATGCCATAAACAGAACGGAGGTAATCAGCCGCGCCAGCCTCAAGTAATTTTTTACGAAGGTTTTTAACGTGGGTATAAATAAAGTCGAAATCATCCGAAAGATCCATTTCATCACCCCAAAGGTGTTCGGCCATGGCATTTTTGGTTACTACCTTGTTCCGGTTGGAAAGGAAATATACCAACAGATCGAATTCTTTTTTCGTAAGCGAAATCAGATTTCCCTTAACCGTAACTTTCATTGCCGAAACATCGACTGTTATTTCATTAAAAACAATCACATTATTACCGTCAAAGTTCTTCCTTCGGATAATGGCAGTTACACGGGCTTTAAGCTCAGATAAGTGGAAAGGTTTTACCAGATAATCGTCGGCACCAAGATCAAGACCGGCAAGTTTATCATCTAATGAATGCCTGGCAGAGATAATGAGTACACCATCCCTTTTTTTTAATTGTTTGAGTTTGGTTAACAACTCCAGCCCTTCACCACCTGGCAGGCCAAGATCAAGAAGAATGCAATCGTAATTATAAAGCGATATTTTTTCGTTGGCAGAAGCAAAATCAGCAGCATGCTCGCAGATATTTCCCTCTCCGGTAAAATAGGCTAAAATACTTTCTAATAAAGCCGGCTCATCTTCAATAACTAAAATTTTCATGGTAATAAGATATGTTTCTTAATGCGTATTATTAAAAACCGGAGTTTGAATATACAGTTTTAAGCCGGTTAGGTAAAACGCTGTACCAGTTTTTCGATGTTCAGGATTTTTTTCTTTTGGAGTACCTTTTTACCATAACCGGTAAAATATTGGTGGCCGGCAAGCATATCTAAATTAATCGCATCCCATTCTCTATCATTGTATAGCAAATGCAGGCTTTCTTCCCACTCTTTTTTAAGCTTTTCGGCAAAACCAATATAATTTTGTAGCGAGAAATGATAAAAATCGGCATCACAGATAATTTCCTCCAAATTATTTTTTGGTAACTGCGGATATCTGGTTGCTAAAATCAAACCTGTAATGATGCCGACCTGAAGGGGATCCAAATCGTTTTGGAGCAAAAATGTTCTGGCAATTTCTGTACCGGCCAGCTCATGCCCGATGTATTGTTTGGTATAGCCAACATCATGTAAAAATGCAGCCAAAGTGAGCAGGAATAAATCAATTTCAGCAACATTACTTTGTTTACCAATGAGTTTAATACCCTCAACTACCAATAGGGTATGCTCAAAATTATGGAAGTACATATATTCCGGCAGCTCTTTTTCTAATAGTTCTTTAACGAATGCTTCGGTCTTTTTCAGCAATAGTTCATGCTCTTTTTCCATTTATCCATCTCCAATAAACACACAATAGTAGTGCTCAATTCTGAAGAAAAACTGTAGCATACATAACATAGCATTTTAGCACTGTAAACATTCTTATTTTAAGAAATTGTTAAGTCGCTTACTTATTAATATCTTTAAACACTAACCAAACCTTCAGGATTCCTTCAGAATTGGAACTTACCTTCGCCCCTTACTTACAAAAAAGTATCGGTAGGTATTTCAGAATTTTGGATCCAGCACTAATATGAGCATTAAACAAAAAATAAATAAAATACTAAATAACAGATTTGGCCCTGTATTCCTTGTTTCAGCCTTATTATGCGGCATCTCATTACTTACCAGGCTTTCTCTGCTGGTTTATAGTGCATCATCTGTTGATTGGTCGATACTTAATTTACTTAAAATCTTCATTATCGGACTGTTTTACGATCTCGCGGCCGCATCTTTTGCCGTAATTCCGATTGTAATTTATTTATGGTTAATGCCATCCAAATGGTACAACCGTAAATTCAGCAGGATATTGTTGTTTATCTATTTTTTCTTCGTCGTTTTCACGCTAATATTCAATGCCGTTTCTGAATGGTTTTTCTGGGAGGAATTTTCGGTACGTTATAATTTTATAGCAGTTGATTATCTGGTGTATACCACAGAAGTAATCGGAAATATCCGTCAGTCTTATCCTATCAACAGTATTATGGTGGGTCTGGTGGTTGTTACGGCCCTGGCTGTTTATCTGTTAAGGAACTATATCACACCATCTACCACCGGCAAAAGCAGTTTTGGCAAACGGACAAAAATAGCACTGGTACTTTTATGCCTGCCGGTATTTACCTATTTCTGTGTAAGCCATAAGTTAAAATACTTGAGCAAAAACCAGTATGTAAACGAACTTTCGGGTAATGGGATGTACGACTTCGGTTTTGCTTTTTGGAATAACCAGCTCGATTATAATACTTTTTATAAAACGTTGCCAATTAAAAAAACCGAATCAATCCTGAGCCATTTGTTACAGGAGGATTCTACTTCAACATTCAAAAATACCTCGAGAAACATCAGCAACACAGGAACTGAAAATAAAATGAACGTGGTACTTATCAGCGTAGAAAGCTTAAGTGCGGAGTTTATGACTGCTTTTGGCAACACACAGCACATTACACCACAGCTCGATTCGCTGGCAAAAGAAGGTTTACTTTTTGATAATTTGTATGCATCGGGAACACGGACGGTACGCGGCCTGGAAGCACTATCCTTGTGCATCCCTCCTACGCCCGGACAATCGATTGTGAAACGGCCGGATAACCATAACCTGTTTACTTTGGGCAGTGTATTCCGCGATAAAGGTTATAACAGCAGGTTCATTTATGGTGGTTACGGCTATTTCGATAACATGAACGAGTTTTTCTCTAATAATGGCTATGAGGTAACGGATAGAAGTGCACTACAGGACGCTGAAATTCATTATTCGAATATATGGGGTGTTGCCGATGAAGATTTGTTTACCCTATCGCTACGTGAACTGGATAAAGATTATAAAAATAACAAGCCATTTTTTGCGCAGATTATGACGGTTTCTAACCACCGCCCCTACACTTACCCCGAAGGAAGGATCGATATCCCATCGCATACCGGCCGCGAAGGCGCAGTTAAATACACCGATTATGCAATCGGGAAATTTATCCGTGAGGCGAAACAGAAGCCATGGTTTTCGAATACTTTATTTGTCATTGTAGCCGATCATTGTGCCTCCAGCGCGGGTAAAGTACAGCTTCCGGTAGATAAATATCACATACCGATGATTTTCTACAGCCCGGGACATATAACACCGGGTAAGTTTGAAAAATTAACCGCACAGATTGATATTGGTCCAACAATTTTAGGCTACCTGAATTTCAGTTATAACAGCAAATTTTTCGGTCAGGATGTTTTCAGGATGAAAAATAGCGACGAAAGGGCCTTTATCAGTACCTATCAAAGTTTAGGTTATATTAAGAATGGCAAATTGATCATCCTTGATCCCAATAAAAAAGCAGCAACCTATAAACCTGATTTTACTACCGGAAATGCCGTAACCATACCTGCAGATCAAAAATTAATTAACGAAGCGATAACCAATTACCAGATGGCCTCGTATTTATACCAAAATGGTTTATACGGTTTTGAATCAAAAAAGAAATAATGGGCATTAATATTGGTTTGCTGATCTGGAAAGAAATGAAAGTAAAGTCCATCAGCAGAGAGGAACTTGCTACAGCGGCAGGCATTACCAAACACCGGGTTGGTACTTTACTAAAATCTGCATCAATAGATACCGAATTATTAAAGCGTATTTCGGTAAAGCTTGGCGTTAATTTTTTCGAGTATTACCGTAAAGATGAAGACCTTGCCCGGTTCAAAATCGATACCGTGATACAGAACCATCAGGAACTTAACCAGCTAAAAGAACTGATTAAGGAGAAAAACAGGCTGCTCGAACTTAGTGAAGAAACCATCAAAAGCCAAAGAAAGATTATTGCCTCTTTGGAGAATTTGAGGAAGTTGTGAGGAAAAGGTCTTAAGTTTTTTAACACAATCGTCATGCTGTCCCGAAGTTTCGGGATCAGCATCTTTCACGCAGTTAAGACCCTGAAATAAATTCAAGGTGACGGCTTTCTTAGAAGATAGTTCTTTTACCTAACCAAAGCAGAAGGCGCATACCCAAACTCCTTTTTAAAAGCAAAAGAGAAGTGTGAAAGGTCTTCAAAACCAGATTCCATATACACTTCAACAGGCTTTTTATGCTTTTCTACCAGTTTATAATGCGCCAGTTCGAGCCGTTTTCTGGTGAGCCACCTTTGCGGCGAGAGGTTAAAGGCCTTTCTAAAATCGCGGTTAAAGGTTGATAAACTTCGTCCCATCAGGTAACCGAATTTCTCCAATGGCATATTGAACATAAAATTCTTTTCCATAAAATCGACAAGGTCAATTTTGCCCGGTTCCTGAAAATCGGCTAAAACCTGGTCTATTCCTTCGTCAATAAACCGGAGAATGCTAATGGCTTCGTTAATTTTCATTGCTGCAATATGCTCCGGAAAGTTTTGCTGAAGATCGAAATATGGAATTAAAGAGGCTAAACAACTTTCGAGCAAAGGGTGGTGACTAAAGCTCAATATTTTCTGCGATACCTGTAATTGTGGCTTCAGGGTTATGTTGGCATAAAAATCGCGCAAACGTTTGGCCGATAAATGCATTACTACGGTTTTATGCGGTTGGCCATCTTTTGGGTAATTAATAATGGTAGCCAGTTGATTTCTCGGGATTAGAAAAATATCCCCGGCATTAAAAACATGCTCTTTATCAGCTTCAATGATTTTAGTTTCGCCGGAGATAAACCAGATCAGCATGTGGTTATCAAATACCACTTCCGTTTTAAACAACTTATCTTCATAACAGGAAAGTTTAATTTCGGGTGTTATATATTTTGTTTGAAATTCCATTATCGGTATGCTGATCGGTTTAAATTATAAGCTAAAATACGAATAATCGGTTTGATTAACCGGCTTTGAAAGTGATGCCTAATAATGCTTCGCTTAAATCCCAGAGGCGTTTCGCATTGGCCTCATCAACAGAATATGGCTGTACACCACGCAAGGTAGAAGGTTCAGACATCTGGTGCTCAATATTGCCCAAATCCAGTTCGGCAACATCTGCATCTTCGCAATAAACCCCGCCAATTTCGTTTAATAAAGAACTTGTGGCACACCAAACGGTAGTGGCTGCACCTTGCGAAAGCTGTTTCAGTTTCTTTTCTACCTCTGGAAAAATATTTCCATCTGCATCGTGTGTACCCATCTGCTGGTAAAGTTCCATTGGGGCTTCTCTCCCTAAATCGGTATGGTTAACTGAACCCGGATGTAATGAATAAGCCCTGATTCCTGATTTGGCACCGCGCGCATCCAGTTCAACCGCAAAAAGGTTATTGGCTGATTTCGACTGTCCGTAACCTAACAGAGTCTGATATTCGTGATGTTCAAAATTAGGATCATCGAAATTGAAAGGCGCAATCTGATGTCCGTATGAAGATACGTTTACCACTCTTGCACTGTTCGCTTTTTTAAGTGCCGGCCATAACCTGGCAGTGAGTTGAAAATGCCCTAAGTGATTGGTAGAAAGCTGCGATTCGTAACCACGGGCATCCCTGCGTAAAGGCACCCACATAATACCGGCATTGTTGATCAGCAAATCAAGGGGACGATTACTGGCTAAAAACTTTTCGGCAAAAGCATTAATCGAGTCAAAATCCATTAAATCCATGGCTTCAACTTCTACATTAACTAATCCGGCAAGGTTCTTTTTAGCTTTTTCAATGTCGCGGGCCGGTACAATCACTGTTGCCCCTGCCTGTACGAATGTTTTAGTGGTTTCTAAACCTATACCTGCATAGCCTCCGGTAACAATTGCTGTTTTTCCTTTTAGGCTGATCCCTTTTATTACTTCATTTGTTGTCGAAGTTGCATTAAATCCTGAACCAATTGGTTGTTGTAATGCACCGTTGTAATTATTGTTTTTCATTTTTTATTGTTTTAATACACAACAAAAGTAACGGGCTTAACAACAGGTCGCTTTGTTCAAAATGCCAATCTTACTTTGTTTGAAATGTCACTATTTTCAATAATGACAGGCAAAAGCTGGTTACGAAAACAAAGTTATTTTTAGTATTTTTGTATATACAAGTACATCATACTATGGAACTTACTTTAAAATCCAACAATCAGGAAAGTCTGGCTAAAATTATTGCATTAGCTAAGAAACTAAATATAATGATTGAGCAGAACGGAGCAGAGTTAGGTGATAGCCAAAAAGACGCACTTAAAAAGCAGATTTTAGATTTCAAAGCAAAAGAAAAGTCATCTTTTGGTGATGCAGCTGAATGGGAAAAAAATCAGCGAGAAGATCGCAATCTTCCACTTTTATAAAAATGGCTTTCCTTTTAGATAGCAATATTATTATTTATTCTTATTTAAATGAATTTGATTTTTTAAGGAAACTTATTATCGATCAATCGTGTATGGTTTCCGAAATTTCACGTATTGAGGTACTTGGTTATCATGCGTTAAAAAAGGAAGAGGATAAATACTTCCAAGATGTTTTTGCCTATGTACCAATTCTTCTTCCAAATCAAAATATATTCAATCAAGCCATTAATTTACGGAAGAAATATAACCTAAAACTAGGTGATAGCCTTATCGGTGCAACAGCATTGGTATATAATTTAAATATTTATACACGTAATACAGCCGATTTTGAGCGCATCAAAGATCTTAAAGTCTTTAATCCTATTATTTAAGTTAATAGAATTAGATCGACTTTCTTTTACTTGATTAGTCTCTATTTTCGTTTACTCATATTTCAAAGCCTCAACCGGATTGGCTTTTGCCGCTTTATATGCCTGGAAACCTACTGTTAAAAAGGCAATAGTTGTTGTGCCGGCAATCGAAATTAATATGATGAGAATGATAAAATCAAATTTTATTTTAAACCGGGAATAAAACAAAAAAGCTCCACATTTCTGTGAAGCTTTCTGTGATCCCGCTGGGATTTCCCGAAGAAAAATCGGGATCCTACTTCTCATCCCATTTTTTTTGGCAAAAAAAATGCGAACATTTTCATGTTCGCATCTGGATCAATCTGTGATCCCGCTGGGATTCGAACCCAGGACCACTACATTAAAAGTGTAATGCTCTACCAGCTGAGCTACGGAATCATTTATCCCCCTTGCAGGGCTGCAAAGATAGAAATTAAATCTATTTGCGCAAAGAATAAACACAATATATTTAATAAAAAATTAACACTAATTAAATAAAACAGGCTTAAATCTTTATGGTTCAAAATGTTAAACGATATAAAAAAAAATCGTTTTTAAATTAGTTTTTTATCTACTTTGTATTTGAATTAAACAAAACTGTAAAACAATTATGTTTTTAACCTCTACGAACCTTTTGATGTATGCTTTTCCCGATTAAACAATTACCCTCCACAAAACAGTTTTAGTATAAATTATTAAGCTCTCCATTAACATTCCTAAAAGTTGTTAATCAGCCTGACCATTTTTTTATTCTTTTTATTATTTTCATTTTTACATATACGCAGAAGTTTCCCCAATGAATATTGAAAATATTTATGGTGAAGATAAATGGGTTGCATTTGGTGGTTTTTCGCCACTGATAACAGTCTTTAAATCTTACCATCCACTTAGTCCCGAAATTGAAAACATTATTAATACCTATACCTTCCCTGTTCGTTTTGGAAAGAATAAACACATTGCATCGCCCTTAAAACAGAACCGTTACATTTACCTTATCCTTGAAGGCGCAGTACATGGTTATCTTAAAATGGGGAATAAAAAAATTACCACGTGGATTGTTGCAGAAAATGAACTGGCAGGAACTATCCGGAATTTGTGGGAAAATGAAACATCTGATGAATATATCGAAACCATCGATCCTGTGTTTGCGATTGCCATCCCCCACGAAATGTCGAAACTACTTTATGAGAATTTCCCCATCGCAAACTATGTTGGCCGTAAAATGACGGAAATTTATTTTCAGGGTGCAACAGAAAGGGCTTATATCTGCAGGTTACCAACTGCTTTAAAACGTTATAAACGCTTTTTAGTCTCCTATCCACATCTGATTAACCGGGTACCGCTCAAATATGTTGCATCGTTCATCGGCATGAGGCTGGAAACACTGAGCAGAATCAGAAAACAGACATTAACGGATGTCGTTAAATAATTTCATCACGTCTATTTGTTCTAAAATGAAAAACGACGTTGTATTACAATCGTATTTTCTTTAATAATTTGTTACGTTGAGCCTATCGAAATGCCAGATACAATGTTAGGGCGGGTCCTTCGACAGGCTACCATTGACAGACTCCAATAAAAAACTCGTCATCTCGACCGGAGCAAAGCGAAGCGGAGAGATCTACCTCGAGATAGATTTTGCTTCGCAGAGCCTACGGGTTCTCGACTACGTTGCACTCCGCTCGAAATGACGGTATTTTTTAAGGAGTTACTCGTTAACTTATCTGTCAATAATATTGATTTTTATACAATAAATTATTCCTCAGCATGACAATTTTATATTTGTTTACTAAAACTTAAAGGTATTCAGGTCTTTATCAACTAACAGTCCATCTTTAATTTTCAGGTTAAACTGAAGTTTATGTTTCGCTTTTAGTTTCAGGATAAATAAATCGTTTGTTCCGCTTAATGTTTCTTTATTACCAACGTTTACAAAAGTTGGATATAATACCTTATCGCCGTTGGTGTGTAAACGATCATTGGTAAGGTTGTCCATCTGCTTTACATTTAAAGCCTGCACACTCACAAAATCATAATCCTGAGCATTGTAAGGCAGGGCAAAGCTTAATGCATTTACCGATTTAAGGTTGATTCCTTTGACCTTTATCTCAATTATTTCATCCTTATTATATGCCTGTTTAGCCGTGCTGATTTCCAATTTGCCGGCAACTTTGTCAATTTTAGTGTCTTTTACACCTCCATCCAGCTGGGTAGCCACCACAGAAACATCGTAGGCATCAATCAGGTTGTTTTTATTGATATCGCCATTACTGATGTAACCTTCAAAATCGGCATCACCTTTCCGCAAACCGGTATAATTGATATAAGAAGTTAAATCGTTCCGGTCAATCAAACGGTCGTTATTGATATCACCCGGCAAATAACTTTCGGTACCGGGAACTTTGAATACATATAATTCGCGTCCTGATCCAAAGCCACCTACCCCATCGGCAACTGCAATTTTGATGTAACGTGCACTAGGATGAGCTGCAAAATTGAATATTTTAACATCGCCATTATTTGCCCATTCAAAAGTTCCGGCTTCAGTCCAGCTTTCTTTATTGTTGCCGTAAAACACCTTTCCTTTGAGCAATATCCCATTCCCTCTTCCGCTGCGTGGCAAATAATGGAATTTATCCAGCTGGTTGATTGATTTAAGATCGATTACCATATCAAACGGCACCGATTTTGCACCCCATTTGGTATGCCATATATTACCTTCGTCAAAATCGAATAATTTATCGATGCCTTCTCCACCCTGATTTTCGGCTGTGGTTTCGGCAACAATCCCTTGAATGGCAAATTCAAGCGGGTTCGATTTGGTAACTGCATTAATTTCGGTCCAGTCTGAATAACCCTCTTTATTAGCTGCACGCAATTTAAATGTGTACGAAGTTTCGGGTGATAAAGCCTCAAACAACAATGCCGTATCGCGGATGGTGGTGTAATGCATTCCATTAAAATCAATCTCGTAAAAATCGGCATTATCTACCTTTTTCCATGTTGGCGTAAGTGTATAAGCTTCCCTGTTTTTATCAGAAATACCAGCGCTGAGTGGCGCTGTTAATTTACCCGTTGAGATACGTTGTTTATCTGCAGGGTTGAATTTAAATCCTTCTATGGTAACGGTAACAGGGTTTAAAGTGATATCTGTTGCCTGTATTTTAACCAGTACCTGAGGATTTTTAGTCATCACCACCTTTTCAAAATCACTTCCTTTTGTGGCAAAGCGGTTTAAATCCGGAGCAGCATCGTAAAAATACACGTTACTTTGTTTAAAAAATTCATCCTTCGTATTTACCTCAGTGAGTCGAATTTTATCCTTTCCGATTTTTGCAGTTAGTTTTTTAGGTTTTCCAGTTACATTTACCACCAGTTCGGTTGTTTTCTCTTTCACAAAACCTTCGAAATCGCCTTTAGTGGCATTAATGGTAACAATTGCATTATTTTTCTCATCGAGTGTTGATTCGATCAGGGTTGAAGCACCTTTCCCCACTTTGTAGGCTTCTGTAATGCCATCATCGTCGTATTCGGTGAAAGTAGTTTTGCCAAAAGGATAAAGCTCGTAAATCCGGTTTGTTTTATTGATTTCAGAAACATTGTTGTTTGGATTTGCCATTGGAATAATGGCTCCATTTTTCACAAAAACAGGTAATTTCCAGATGGGCGCATCAAAACTGTTGAGAATGCTGTTGCCGGCGTATTTTTCACCTGTAAAATAATCGATCCAGCTTCCTTCCGGCAGGTAAATGCCATTGCGGATGTCACTTCCTTTATCATCAGATTTAGTGGACTGATAAATTGGTGCCACTAAAAACGACGGACCATACAAATATTGATATTGCGTAGAAATTCCCTTTGTATAAGCATTTGGATACTCAAGGAACATGGCCCTGATGATTGGTAAGCCTGTTAATGCTTCTTTTGCAACGCTGTATGTGTAAGGAATGAGTTCTGATTTCAATTTTAGGTAATTCCGGTTGATAGACGCTACAGGTTCGCCCAAAGCATGTGGATATTTTTCGTTTGCGCCCCATCCGTCCATGTTTAATTGCATTGGAGTAAAGGTTTTCCACTGAAAATCGCGTGTATTGATCACCAGATTTTTGCCTCCAAAAATGCCATCCATATCAGAAGTAATATTAGGCTGACCGGATAAACCTGAACCTAAATAAGTGGGAATGTGGAAACGGATATATTCCCAAACACCACCAGTTTGATCGCCCGACCAGATGCCCGCGTATCGCTGCGTGCCCGCCCAGCCATCCAACGAAATAATAAAAGGCCTGCTGCTATTGCCATAATAAGGCATAATCTGGCCAACATCAGCCACCCCGTTTAAGCCGAAAGAGTAACCTGCTCCAACCCATGCTACATCAGTTTTTAAAACACGAACACCGGCATCCCTGGCTTCTTTAATAATATCGCGTTGCAGCAATGCACTGATACCTGATTTTGGATGCAGATCTGATTGCGTCCATAAACCTATCTCTACACCATTTTTACGTGCATAATCGCCAAATTCTTTTAAATTCTGAATGTTGCCATCCAAAGTTTCGGTTTGCCCGTAACCTGCACCATAACCATCGTTAGGGAGTACCCAGCCCAAAGGCATATCGTGTTTTTTGTATCGATCGATCACCGCCCGTGCAGAAAACTGGTAATTGTTTTTTTCGCCGTTAAGCGATTCTTTTATGCCTCCATTATCTTTCTGGCTTTCCCTGTAACGCTTACCATCTTCGAATAATGTTCCTTTTTCATCCTCTTTCCAGAAATCGCGGTTATAGGCGTTTAAATGTCCTTCATAAAAACCGAATTTTGGCAACAATACTGGATTTCCGGTAAGCTGATAAAAATCGTTTAATAATGCTACAGCACCATCATTTACCATAAAAAAGGCATCCAGATAATCGCTTTCGTGTGCCAGTTTCACTAAACCTTTCTCTTTAGCGCCAAAATTGTAATTTCCTTTACTAAAGGTATACCACATTACAGCATAACCATTGGTAGACCAGTAATACGGTGTTGGGGAGGCTACACCACCGTCCGTCCAGCTGTTTTGGTTTTCAATAGAAATGGCTTTCCCTTTATGCGAGAAACGGCCATTTTGTACACCCCCACCGTAAAAATACTCTTCGGGGTTTTCTTTTAAGGAAACAGTTACCTTTCCTTTTTCAAATTGAACAGGCGCCAATTCTTCTGCAACTACTTTCTGGGTAGCCAGATTGATGATTTTAATCAGTGAGGTATTTTTATCGATTAATACGGTAATTTTTGAAGTGGAAATAAATAATTGATTATTCTCATCTTTCAGTTCTAATTTCGAAACTGATCTGCGCGGATTTTCTACCAAAATTCTGGCTTCGGGTTTTGCTTCAGGATCGCGGATGAAACCGCCTGTAGGGTCTTCGAACAGACGGAAAATATTATCTCCATAAAAATCCAGCATTAAGCGTTGATTGTCGGAAAGCAGCAGTTCTACTGTTGTAGTGTTGATTTTTTTAACGCCCGTCACTTTTATGCCTTTTTGAGCGACAGCACTTGTTTTCTGTGCGGTTTCCTGAGCTGACGTAAATAAGGGAAAGCTTAGCGAAAGAAAAGCAGATGCTAAAATTGCTTTTCTAATAATTAAAGTTCCAAAAGTTTTTTGAAGAGAATGCAGGATCATTAATGGTTTGATTTGGTTATATTTTTATTCAGGCCGGCCAATTGTTATAGCTGCTTTTTGATAAAGTTAGTAAACAGAGGTAAGGAAATGGTCTGTTTTTAGGGCCAAATACCGCGCAATCGTTTGTCTATCTGATTTTTTACCTGGTTAGTTGGTTTATTGGGCACTGGTCATTGGTCTTTTGTGAATTAGTCATTGGTCATTAGTTTAAGACTTATCCATTACTACATCATCCATTTTCTAACCATAAAGAAATTAAGGACATTAAGGTTTTACGCCAGATATTAATCCATCGCTTTTGGTTATTAACCAGTCTCCATCATCCATTTTACATTTTCCATCTTCCCTTTTACATTATCC
Organism: Pedobacter miscanthi; assembly: GCF_003315595.1. Lineage (GTDB taxonomy): Bacteria > Bacteroidota > Bacteroidia > Sphingobacteriales > Sphingobacteriaceae > Pedobacter > Pedobacter miscanthi. The sequence goes on from NZ_QNQU01000013.1 coordinate 121,466, forward strand.
CTTTTACATGATTTAAAATCATACAGTATTGGATACATTTCTGGTTGAGCAACACGCATTTTGTCACAAAAACAAGAGTTAGTGAGAAATATTAAATGGATTTTGTGTAAAAAAATTAAAACAATTCCAGTCGATATGCATTTCGGGAGAAAGAAAATAAATTGATCGATTAAAAAAAAAACTGTTATTGAGTTAAAAAAACAATGTTTTAACTGCATTTTAGGGCTTCGCCTAAAACAAAGGGTTATTAATTACACATTCTGCCAAAAATGATCCATAAATTAATAGCATAGCTGTGGCAGGCATTTTGCATAGTGCAGCAAAACAACTATAATGAACTTTCCAATTTCTCAACCTTATAGCTGCGTAATTATTGACGACAGCCGCATGAGCAAACCACTTTTCGAAAATTTTGTTTCCAAAATAGATAAACTTGAACTTAAAGGCAGCTTTACAGATAAAGTAGATGCGATGGCAGCCTTTTGGACTTTCGGTAAAATTGATTTTCTTTTTTTAGATGTACAAATGGATATGTCGGGTTTGGATGTGGCAAGAATGCTCAAAAACAGTGTAAAATATGTGGTTATCTTAGGTGCGCAGGGAAGTCAGGCTATTGATGCTTTTGCCAATAATTGTATGTTTTTAGCTAAACCATTGGATTTTACGAAATTCTCAAACATTATTGAGCAAATGATTTCTATTTAATATTAAGCGATGAGGTGATTTATAGCAAAGGCATTAAGGCCGATAATCAGTTTTCAATTAACAGTTTCCGGCACAATCTCTAAAGAAATGCTCCTTCTTAGATCCTGAAACAAGTTCAGGAGGACGGCTTGCGGGACTGACAAATGAATGAACAATGACCAATTCACCAATGACCAATTTACCAGTGACCAAATAACCAATGACCAATGACCAATTCCCCAATGACCAGTTAACCAATGACCAGTTAACTAATGACCAATTTACCAATGACCAGTTAACTAATAACCAATGACCAGTTCACCAATTCACCAATGACTAATGACCAATTAACCTATCAATCCCTAGATATCGGAGTAATCTGTTGGAACCACGAATTTGGTATCGTTTTTAGAAACATTGTGCTGGTACTCGGGCATGGCAGAAAGTTTTTTCCAGTAATCATCTGCTGAGAAAGCTTTCCAGTGAGCATCTCTATCTGCCTTGTTTTCGAAAGTGGTGAGGTACATGAGGTTAGGCATACGGCTGCCTGAAATTACTTCAGCATAAAATACAGCATTAAAATTCAGGCGTTTAAACAAGCCTATTTCATCGCCTTTGTTAAACATCTGTAACTTATTTTGGTAATATTTCTCCGTAGGCGATTCGTAACTCCTCAATTCATATACCCGCTCTTTCATTGGTGATTTTAAGTTGGGTAGCATAAACTTAGGGGCGTCTTCAAATGCTTTTAGAATGATAGATTCCAAACGTTCGTAAGGGGCATCGGTATATACCGCATCTAAATATGTTTTCCCCTCGCTAATATATTGCTGATCACCGGCGAGTTTCTTCTCGAGATCTAAAACCCCGTTTAACGACTTTAAGGGAATAAACACATAGATCAATTTTTCTGGAACAGCGGTTTGATCACTCACTAGTGGCTTAAATACCCCAACCTTTGTAACGCCCGAGCGGTGTAAGGCGGGTAAATAAGCTTTTTGCAAATAATCATCCACCGTTTTCTCCTGTGCATCGGTTTTTAAATGATAAATCTTAATCTGGTAAAACTCCTGTTTTGAAGCATTGGCCACTAAAGCAGTAGATAATAAAACAAACAAAAACAGGGCTGATTTTTTAATTCTTAGCAACATATTAAAAGATAATTAGCGGGAATATTATTGTGTACCAAAGTAAGGATTTATTTTTAAGGTATAACCGGGATCAGGATTAGTTCATAATATTTTTACCTATATATAGTGAATAACATTAAGGGTTAATTATCAGGATAAAACGTCACTTTTATCGATATGGTTAAAATCAGACTGCCTGGGTGAGTTAAAATATAAATGATTTATTCACCATTGGCTCTTTTTTAGCAAAATTGAATCTGAACATGGATAAATCAAGGCTATTTGATGCTCTAGAATTATGTTTTAGACCTAATTTCTATCGTTTATGACAAAAATGATGTGATTTCGATCTTCAGAAGATCTGTTTGATACTTAATAAGTTCGACACCGAGCTTAATAAGTATCAACGAGGGTGAAATAAGTTCCAAACCGAACTTAATTGGTTCCAACGACGGTAAAATAAGTATCAACGAGGGTGAAATAAGTTCCAAACCGAGCTTATTTAGTTCCAATGAGGGTAAAATAAGTATCAACGAGGGTGAAATAAGTTCCAAACCGAGCTTATTTAGTTCCAATGAGGGTAAAATAAGTATCAACGAGGGTGAAATAAGTTCCAAACCGAGCTTATTTAGTTCCAATGAGGGTAAAATAAGTATCAACGAGGGTGAAATAAGTTCCAAACCGAGCTTATTTAGTTCCAACGAGGGTGAAATAAGTATCAATGAGGGTAAAATAAGTATCAACGAGGGTGAAATAAGTGTCAACGAGGGTGAAATAAGTATCAAACCGAGTTTAATTTAGCCAGTTTTCAATTAGCAATGACCAATGAATGAATGATTGAATGAATGAATGAATGGCCTATGAACCAGTTTTCAATTTGCAGTTGAATCAATAAATATCCCTGGAGCCTTAATGTTCTTAATTTCTTAATGGTCAGAAGATAAATGAACGACTTGTTGCAAAATCCTTCGACTCTGCTCAGGATGACAACAGTTGCGGTAATCAGTTCCCAGTTGGAAGTTTACAGTTAACAATGACCAATAAATTAATGAATGATTGACTGAATGAATGAATGACCTATGAACCCGTTTTCAGTTGGCAGTTGAATGAATAAATATCCTTGGAGCCATAATGTTCTTAATTTCTTAATGGTCAGAAGATAGATGAACGACTTGTTGCAAAAGATCCTTCGATTACGCTCAGGATGACAACAGCTGCGGTAATCAGTTCCCAGTTGGCAGTTAACAATGACCAATGAATGAATGAATAAATGAATGGATGAATGAATGGATGACCTGTGAACCAGTTTTCAGTTGGCAGTTACCCCCCTGAGCGTAACCTGTCCCAAACATTCGGGGGCCGAAAGGGTAAACAGTTAACCAATTTGCAGTTGAATCAATAAATATCCTTGGAGCCTCAATGTTCTTAATTTCTTAATGGTCAGAAGATAGATGAACGACTTGTTGCAAAATCCTTCGACTCCGCTCAGGATGACAACAGCTGCGGTAATCAGTTTCCAGTTGGAAGTTTACAGTTAGCAATTAGGAATGAATGAACCAGTTTTCAGTTGGCAGTCAACAATTTAACAATCATACAATTTAACAATAGTATTATCACACTTAACCTGTTTTCAATCAACAACGAACAAATGACCAACTAACCAATGAACCAACGACCAATGACCAATGAACTAATTCACCCGGCTCACACTATTGTACGTATCGATGTAGGCCCTTGGAGACTGACCGATAATACTTTTAAACACCCTGTTAAAATTGGTAATACTATTAAAACCGGCTTTATATGCCACGCCTGAAATGCAATCGGCCTTTTCTCCGGCAATGAGGCTTTTACAGGCATCGTTAATCCTAACTTCGTTTAAAAAAGAAATAAAAGTATGGCCTGTGTGTTTTTTAAAATAACGGCAAAAGGCTTGCGGAGTCATAAAAGCGGTATTGGCCACATCTTCTAAAGAGATCTGGTTATTGTAGTTTTCGGTGATAAAATTGATGATTTTACTTAAACGCATGCCTTCATTTTCGCTGAAATTAGAAGAATAGAGATCAGAACAGAGCGACTCTACGTTTTCGTTCAGATCCTGCAGGCCATTAACCAATTTCAGAAAGTTAAATACAACATCAACCCCGGATGCCTGGTGAACATTAAAAATTTTGGGAATTAAATTTTTGGCAAAACCATAGGGAACTTTAAAACCATGTTTGTTTTTAGCCAGAAAAGCATTCACCATTTTCATCTCCGGGAGATTAAACAAAGAAGCCAGAATACCATTGGGATTAAAGTAAACCGAACAGGCTTTAATGGTTTTATTGCTATCGGCCGAAAAATACTCTGGATTACTTTTAAATAAATGCGGAAGTTTTGCACCAATTACAAAAATATCGCCTGAACGGAAAGCATGCATGTCGTTACCGGCAATTAATGTTCCTTCACCGCTTTCTACATAAGTAATCTGCCATTCATCGTGCCTGTGCAGGTACTGATAAAAATAAGGCAGTTCGATGTGCTCGGATATTACACTTTTATCGTCGGGCACAAGCAGGGTAAATGGTAATACTTTCATGGTTTGGTTAATTTCAGCTTATCGACTACAAGTTGAATTTAACGATATTAACTCAAAACGCATAATAAAACGTAAATAAGGTTAAAATACTACCATTATCTGGTAATATTTAAAGAAAAACCGGTCAAGAGCTCTACAATTTGACCTTCTTAAATTGAACACCAAAGAAGTCAAGTTTTTAGTTCCCTGTTGAATACAACAATTTATACAAACTTGACTTCTTTTTATCGCGACACAGCAAAAGGTTTCAATTCCAACTCAGTAACTGCCTCATCAATGATCTGACTCACAAGCAATCCGGTTGCGGGGCCTAAACTCAGTCCCATCATCCCATGCCCTGTGGCTATAACCAGATTTTCTCTCTTTTCGCTTCTGCCGATATAGGGTAAACCATCGGGAGAGGATGGACGGAAACCATACCAGATTTCTTTTTCGGCAGGAAGTGCAGGTTTTAAATCCGGAAAATAGGCCGGCACCGATTCTACAATACCTTTAACCCGCTGCATATTGATCCTGTTATTGATCTTATCCAGCTCCATCGTTCCACCATACCTGATCTGCCCGTTCATAGGCGTTATGGCTACCCTGGCCTCGCATAATAATGCAGGTATGGTTAACCGGTTTTGCGGTTCGGGTTCCATAAAAGAATAACCTTTGCCGGGCATTAAGGAAATTTTAACACCAGCCATTTTTGCTACGGCCGGCGACCATGAACCAGTGGCAACTACATATTGATCGGCCTCCCAGGCTTCGGTACCGCTAAAAACTTTCATTATCCGGTTACCAGTCACCTCAATTTTATCTACTTCTTTTCGGCGTTCAATTTTTACACCGTTATCAGTTAAATATTTGAGCAGGGCATTCATCAGTTTGGCTGGATAGAGGTGTGCGTCACAACGATAATGTACGGCACCCAGCACATCCAGTTTTAAATCAGGCTGTAAGGCCTGGCATTGTGCTGCCGATAATACAGCCATATCAAGACCTAATTCGATGGCTTTGGCGGCTAAATGGGCTTCTTCTTCGCCTGCTTTTTCTGTTTTATAAAAAGCCAGAATACCCTTAGGGCTGAGCTCGAATTCAAATTCGGGCTCTTTCGCTAAATCCTGGTATAACTTTTTGCTGAGCAGGGAAAGATCGCGCAGAGGTACAGCAGACTGGTTAACATGTTTTGCAGTGGCGTGTTTCATAAACTTTAACCCCCAGTTAACAAGACCTGCATTTAATGAAGGTCGAACATAAAACGGGCTTTTGCTATTGAACATCCACCTGATGCCCTGTTTAATCATTCCTGGCGCGGCCAGAGGTACAAAATGGCTCGGCACAATCATCCCTGCGTTACCAAAAGAGCAGTTATCGGTAATATCGCCCTTGTCTAAAACAGTAACTTCATAACCTTTTTTCTGCAGGTAATAGGCAGAAGTTAAACCCACAATCCCACCACCAATAATTAATACCTTCGACATTCTTTTAATTTAAATTACTTTAAAAACTGATTAAATCACCTGAAACCCGTGCGCATAAGGATCATCTTCTGCATCGATTTTTATGGTATTATAACCAAATACTTTTGCCCAGCCCTCTACACTTGGAATAATGGCTTTAATTCCGTTCAACTCTACTTCTTCTTCTACCCTGCCGGTAAACTTGCTACCAATAAAACTTTCGTGAATAAAATCTTCCCCCTTTTTTAATTTACCTTTGGCATGCCACTGCGCCATACGGGCAGATGTTCCGGTACCGCAGGGTGAGCGATCAATGGCTTTATCCCCATAAAAAACAGCATTTCGGGCAGTAGATGCAGGATCGATGGTTTTACCTGTCCACAAAACATGACTACAGCCGTTTATGGTCGGATCTAAAGGATGGATGAAAGTATATTTTTCATTAATGCGCTTGCGGATGGTCTGGCTCCAGGTAATCAACTGCGAAGCTGAATAATTTTCGAGCCCGGGAAAATTCTCCTGCGGATCCACTATTGCATAAAAATTGCCCCCATAAGCCACATCGAAGGTAAGCAAACCCAAATCCGGGCATTCGACCTGAAGATTTTCAGCAGCCAGGTAAGAAGCCACATTTTTAAGTTTAACCGATTTAACCTTTTTTCCTTCCTGTTTATACTCGATCAATACCAATCCGGCTGGCGCTTCCATCCTGATTTTACCAGGTACTTTTGGCTGAATCAGTCCTTCTTCTATTGCAATGGTAATGGTGCCAATGGTGCCATGACCGCACATGGGTAAACAACCGCTGGTTTCGATAAAAAGTACAGCTACATCGTTGGCAGGATCGTGTGGTGGATAGAGAATACTGCCCGACATCATATCATGGCCACGAGGTTCGAACATTAAACCAGTTCTGATCCAATCGTATTCCTTAAGAAAATGCTGGCGTTTTTCGCTCATATTGGCACCAATCAGTTGCGGGCCACCACCGGCCACCAGCCTAACCGGATTTCCGCAGGTATGTGCATCTACACAAAAAAAGCTTTTACTCATGGGACTTTGTTGTTTTTTGATTTACTGTTCTATAGATACCAAGGGGATTTCCGTCTTTCAGCTCATCTGGCAATAATTCCTGCTCCCAATCCTGATAGGCTAATGGCCGTACAAAACGGTTGATGGCTGTAGATCCTACAGAAGTGAAACGGCTATCGCTGCTTGCCGGAAAAGGGCCGCCGTGCTGCATGGCTGCACAAACTTCTACACCAGTTGGTACACCATTTAAAATAATCCTCCCGGTTTTATCGCTGAGTTTATTTATCAGGCCCTGATAATGCTGAAGCTCCTGTTTTTCGGCCATTAAGGTTACGGTGAGTTGTCCTTCCAATACGTCAATGGTTTTTTCGAGTTCTTCCATATCATCCGCCACAACCAAAAGGGAATAAGGTCCGAAAATTTCTTCGCGGAGTTTTGGATTTGCGATGAAATCATTGGCGCTTACCTGAGCGATTTTTGCCTGAGATTGATTTTTTAGATCGTTATTGATCAGCTTTGAAACTGCGATAACTTCAACTCCTGCTTCATCAATTATCTGAGCAGAAAGCTTTGCGAAATTATCGGCAATCCCACCAGTAAGCATAGTTGCAGGTGGAACAACAGCGATGGCTTCTTGTAAATAATTTTTAAAATTTTCTAACGCCGGAGATTTAACTGCCAGCAGTAAACCGGGGTTGGTACAAAACTGACCCGCACCTAAAGTAACCGATGCAGCGTATTTTTTAGCCAGTTCTTCTGCCTGGTTTGCTAAAGCTTGAGGCAGAAAAACAATAGGATTGATGCTGCCCATCTCAGCAAAAACAGGGATAGGCTGTTTCCGTTGCTGTGCAAGATTGATCAATGCCATCCCCCCTTTAAAAGAACCCGTAAAAGCTACTGCTTTTGTTAGTGGATGCTGAACCAAGGCAGCACCCACAGCATAAGCATCATCATATAACATCGAAAAAATACCTTTTGGCACACCTGTTTTTTCAATGGCTTTTATGATCGCAGCGGCAACTAAAGCGCTCGTACCATAATGTGCCGGATGTGCCTTTACAATTACAGGGCAGCCTGCAGCAAGCGCCGAAGCGGTATCGCCACCAGCAACAGAAAAGGCCAGAGGAAAATTACTAGCACCAAACACCACTACCGGGCCAATGGGGACCAGCATCCGCCTGATATCGGGCTTTGGTAAGGGTTGTCTTTCAGGTAAAGCAGTATCAATTATCGCGTCCACCCAAGAGCCTTCTGCAACCAGATTGGCAAACAATCTTAACTGTCCGGTAGTGCGGCCCAACTCACCCTGTAAACGCCCTAAGGGCAAAGCACTTTCTGCCGAGGCCCTGTTAACCAACACTTCGCCTATAGTGGTAATTTCGTCGGCAATGGCATTTAAAAAAGCTGCTTTTTGATCTTTATTCAGATTTCTATATTCATAAAAAGCTTGATTTGCAGCATGTAAAGCATCCTCAATATCACTTTCGTTTGCTTTAAAAAACTCACCTTCAAGTGTTAAACCTGTTGCCGGATTAATTGCTTTCAGACTTTTTCCTTCAGTTTCTACGTAGCTACAGGCAGCAATATTTCTTCCATCCATATTTTGCTGTTTAAACTACTTGCCCCAGCTCCCTGCCGGCAATTGCGGACGGGCAGCCAATGCATCATTGATAATTTTTAATACTTTTTCCCTTTCAGCCCCACTCACCGGTAAACGTGGTGCACGAACGGCTTCGGTTCCCAGTCCCGTAGCTACTTCAGCCAGTTTGATGTACTGTACCAGTTTCGGGTGTATGTCGAGTTCCAAAACAGGTAAAAACCAGCGGTAAATGGTAAGGGCTTCGGCAATACGGTTTTGTTTGATCAGCCTGAAAATCGCTACAGTTTCTTTGGGAAAAGCATCAACCAAGCCAGCAACCCAGCCATCTGCCCCCATTACGATACTTTCCATTGCCAGGGGATCTACACCGGTAAAGATTTTAAAACGATCGCCAAAACGGTTGATCAAACGGGTAACATTTGAAACGTCCCTTGTTGATTCTTTTATGGCCTGGATATTCTCATATTTTGTTAAAACTTCAAACATATCAAGCGTAACCTCGATTTTGTAGTCGACAGGATTGTTGTAAATCATAATCGGCAGCTGTGTACTTTCTGCAAATGGCTCCAAAAAAGGCGAGCGTTTCATCGGGTGCAGCATTATAACGCATAGGGGGCAATAACATGAGTCCGTTTGCGCCAAGCGATTCTGCTTTTTTAGCCGCTTCTATCGCCTTTTTGGTAGTTGCCTCTGCAATGTTCAGTAAAACAGGAACGCGTCCGTTAACCAGGCTTAAAGTGTGTGAGAGCAAGCCGAATTTTTCTTCATCGCTAAGTACGCTTGCTTCGCCAAGCGATCCCCCCAAAATAATGCCTTCTGCACCTGCTTCTAATTGTGCTTCGATGTTTAAATCGAAGGCCTCAAAATCCAATTCATCATTCGCTGTAAATTTCGTGGTTACAGCAGGGAAAACCCCGGTCCATTTAATACTCATGTATTCTTATAATTTTAATAATATGGTTAATAGAAGTTTTAATAAAACCATTAGTTTAACTGATCAGCGTATTATTTCAGCTGATCATTTTTAAATTACTTTTTCAAAAGTAGCAGATAAGGGCAAGCGGAGATCGTTGGATTTTAACCAATATCAGCCGTAAATAAGCCACTTAAAAAACAGGTAGGTAATGAAAGGAAACAATCAGGCAGAAATACCTAATGGTATCAAAGATAAGAGGCTTGATCATGGGATTACCAACCAGCTTAGATGTTCTCAGGTGACTAAGGTGGTCGAATTTAAACAGTAAAGATTTATTTTATTGACCACCTTAGACACCTTAACTCACCTGATTTTTACATCTTGAATAACATGCAAAAATCAATTAAATGAAATATCAACTTAAACAGCTCAGGTTAATTTATGGACCACCTTAGACACCTTAGCTCACCTGAATTTTACATCTTGAATAACATGCAATAATCAATCAAATGAAAATGGGCAGGTTAATTTATTGACCACCTGAGACACCTTAACTCACCTGAGTTTTACATCTTGAATAACACGCAATAAACAATCATATGAAAATGGGCAGGTTATTTTATTAACCACCTTAGACACCTTAGCTCACCTGAGTTTTACATCTTGAATAACATGCAATAAACAATCAAATGAAAATTGGCAGGTTAATTTATGGACCACCTTAGACACCTTAGCTCACCTGAGTTTTACATCTTGAATAACATGCTAAAATAACAGTTATGAGACATTCGATTACAAAAAAAGGTATTCTTTTGCAAAAATACCTTTTTAATCTGTCAGGTGGTTATACCATACTCCCACGAATAAAGGATAGGTGAAACAGCGATCGCTGTAAGATTGCTTTCCCGAAACCGGGACAGGCTTTCGGCTGAAAAAGCCTCATCGCAATAACGACTTCTTGTAACCTGACAGCAAGAATAATTTATTTTAATAAGCACCGCTTCTGATCGATTCGATTTCGTCGGTAGTTAATGCAAGGTGTTTGCCCAACATCCTGCTGCCATTTTCGGTAACCAGAAAATCGTCTTCCACCCTGATGCCGCTAAAGTTTCTGAACTGTTCCAGTTTATCATAATTGATGAATTCGGTAAATTGATTTGCCGCTTTCCAACGGTCGATTAATTCAGGAATGATGTAAACACCAGGCTCAACGGTTAATACGTACCCTGCTTCGAGCGCTTTGCCTAGTCGCAGTGATTTTAGACCAAACTGCGTAGTATTTTTCAATAAATCATCCGTATAACCCACATATTGTTCGCCCAAATCTTCCATATCGTGTACATCGAGGCCCATCATGTGGCCTGTTCCACACTGGAAAAACATGGCATGTGCTCCGGCCTGTACGGCATCGTCGACGTTTCCTTTCATCAAACCGATGTCCTTTAAGCCCTGAGCAAGCATTTTACAGGAAGCCAGATGGACATCCAAATACCTTACACCGGGCGCCAACAGGTTTTTAGCATGGGTATAGGCATTGAGCACAATATCGTAAACATCTTTTTGTTCGGCACTGAATTTCTTAGCTACCGGAAAAGTACGGGTAAGGTCGCCGGCATACCCCAAGGCTGTTTCTACTCCAGAATCGTTTAATACTAACTGGCCTTCACTGAGCAGGTTTCCATGGTAATGGTTATGGAGGATTTCGCCCCTAACCGTTAGTATCACCGGGTAGGCCAGATTGCCTCCGGCAGCTAAAGCTTCGCCCTGGATTTTGGCTGCAAGTTCGCGTTCGTACATCCCAGGTTTTGCCGTTTGCATTACCATTAAATGGATATCTGCCGAAACTGATGCAGCGCGATCAAGCTCTACTATTTCTTCAGCTGATTTAATTGAACGTTGTGAAACAACAGCTTTTATAAAAGAAAGCGATGACTGTTCTTTAAGCTGATCAATCGGAATGTTAAACCAGCTGGCGAGCTTAATTTTATTCTCCGGACGATATGGTGGTAAAAAGTGTACGGAGCGTTTTTTCTCCTGGTATTTTTTCAGATAAACATCAAGCTGATCTAAAGGCAATACTTTGGCTAAACCAGCATCAGCACTTTTTTCTGCCAGGGTTTTCTGCCTGCCCATCCAAACGATATCGTCAATGCCCATCTCGTTACCAAAAAGGATCGTTTCATTTTCATCTAAATCGATAATGGCTGCCACTGATGGTTCGCTGATTCCGAAATAATACAAAAACGTACTGTCCTGCCTGAAGTGATAGGTATTATCTTTATAATTCATCGGACTATCTTCGTTACCCAAAAAGAGTAATATTCCTGAATTTATTTTCGATTGTAAGGCGGAACGTCGTTGGAGGTAAACTTCTTTTTTAAACATAATAATAAGTGTTAAGCAAATATCCCAAAAGCCATTGTTATCCGTGTAAGATTTTACTCAATGGCTAAAATATGGGTGGTATCTGCAAATTATAAGTTAGATGATAAAAGTGAAAATAAATTTCTGTTATGCGAAAAATAAGGCCGAAATCTGACAAAAGTCGTCGATTTCAAAACCGTTTTGAGATTATTCTGAATATTATTTTAATTATTAAAAAGATAGATACTTTAAATTAAGTTTTTATTGATATAGAAAAGCTTAAATACTATGAATATTCTACATTAAAAGACTCATAATCAAAATTAAACAGAATCTATATTAATAATACTTCAGTATAAAATAATATATAAAACTGATTATCAGAATATAATAATATTTCAAAAACCAAAAACTTTGTTACAAGGCTCAAAAAAAATAAGTGTTTTCATCTCGATCGATTGCAACGAAGTAGAGAGATCCATCCCGAGATAGCTATCGGAGATGACGTTTTCCAGCTGGAATTGTCAATCCTGAGCGGAGTTGAAGGATCCATTCCACAGCGTTCCAGCAGAGATGACATTCTTTCTGTAGCGACTGCCTTTCTAGATTAAACAGCCTTACACTTCTCTTCCAGCCATTCGGCCTCCTCTACAGATAATAATGGTTGTAGCTGATCAAAAACCATCTGATTGTACTGATTTAACCAGCTTACCTGATATGTTTCCAGAAGCGATTTGTTTACGATTGTAGTATCGATAAAACATAAGGTCAGGGTTTCGAAGGTGAGAAAATCGCCAAATTCGGTACTACTGTGTGGAATGCATAAAACCAGGTTTTCAAGGCGTACACCGTGACTTCCCGGACGATAAATACCTGGTTCGATAGAATTTACCATCCCTGGCTTAAAGGCAATATCTATGTTAGCCGGACTAATGGTTTGAGGCCCTTCGTGTACATTCAGGAAGAAACCAATACCATGACCAGTACCATGACCAAAATTTATGGTATAATCCCAAAGTGGTTTTCTACAGATGGAATCAATCTGATAACCTTTTGTACCTGCCGGAAAAATCAGTTTAGAACCCTCAATTAGGCCTTTTAATACCAAGGTATAATCATCAGCTTGTTGCTGGCTATAATTTCCAACAGGCATTACCCTGGTAATATCGGTTGTACCATACCGGTACAGCCCTCCGGAATCAACCAGGAACAAACCATCACCAATAATTTCCTGATCGCTCTCCGGCGTAACGGTATAATGTGGCAGTGCACCATTAGCGTTATATCCGGCAATGGTGTTAAAACTCAGCCCAACAAAAGAAGCCTGTTCGGCCCTAAGTGCAGCCAGTTTCTCTGCTGCAGACCATTCGCTGATCTTTTCTTTCCCTAAATAGTCTTCCAACCACTTAAAGAATTTCGTTAGCGCAACACCATCATGCAGCATTGCTTTGCGGATATGACTGATTTCAGTTTCGTTCTTCTCACTTTTAAGATGCGTACTCGGGTTAATCCCGAAAATAATTTCATTGGTTTTAGGTAAAAGCTGGTAAAGGCCAAAACAGGTTCGTTTAGGATCAATAAAAACTGCGGCATCATTCGGAAGTAATGTTAATGCATTGCTTATTTCCAGGTATGGCAACAAACTTACGCCTTGCTGATTTAGTTGCTCCATATCATTTCCTGACAGCTTTTGCTCATCGATGAAAAGTTTTGCTTCGTTAGGTGTAATCAAAGCGAAACTTAATGCCACAGGATTATAATCTACATCTTTACCCCGAAGGTTAAACAGCCAGGCAATATCATCAAGAGATGAAATAAAATGATATTCGGCTCCATTTTGCTTTAAAGCAGCTCTTACCTGTACTATTTTTGCTGAAATGTTTAATCCTGCTGCAGCCTCATCAATTAAAAAGGCTTTCTCTGCGGGTAGCCCTACCCTATCTATCCAGATGCTGCTGATTAAATCTAAATCTGTTACGGATATTCCGTTCTGTTGAAGGCTATTTTTCAATTCCATCGCCAATGCCACTGTGATCAACTGGAAGTTAAAGCCAACTTTGGCGCCTTTTGGTAACACCTCATTCAACCAACTGATATATTCGGGCGTATGTGGCACTTTTAGTTTTACCAATTCATATCCCGTACCCTTCAATTGCGTTTCGGCCTGCGTAAAGTACCTGGAGTCTGTCCAGAGGCCGGCAAAATCATGGGTAATCACCAAAGTACCGGCCGAACCTGTAAAACCACAGGCAAAAGGGATGGCTTTATAATGCGCAGGCAGGTATTCGCTGATATGCGGATCGGCAGCAGTTATGATGTAAGCATCTATACCTTGAGCGGTCATTAACTCGCGTAACGCCTGCAATTTTTCTATATAGGTCATGTTGAGGAAGAATTGTTGTCGGTCAAATTTAAAACAATTCAAACCAACATAGAAAACCTCGCAATTTATTACCTTATACCCTAAACCTTACACCTCAAACCTTAATTCTACACCACAAACCTTTTTCACTGCACAAACGTTTGCATAACAGCGCATTGTATCTGCCCGTTAATAAAAACAGGCCCAATATAACTATCGGACCTGCTCTTAAACAATGATTTAATTAAGCAATTACCTGCTTGTTTTCTGGCTTAATTCTTTAACGTTTTTAACCAGCAGGCTAAATTCTTCTTTATCGTACAAACGGGTTAAAAACCTGATATAACCATCACGATCAATCACTACATTACGGGTAACGCCGGCTTTTTTATCAGCAAATTTCTGAAAGATTTTAGCACCGGGATCAAGCGCCAGCGGATAAGTGATGTTCATGTCTTTATGGAATTTCTGCACCACGTCCAATGGTTCATCACGGTCTACACCAATCAGTACCACATCTTTGTCTTTGTAAGCCTGCCAGATATCTTTTTCCAGATAAGGCATTTCTTCGCGGCAAACCTTACACCAGGCAGCGGTAAACTGCAGGATAACGATTTTACCTTTCAACTCTTTTAAAGTGGTTTTCTTCCCATCATTGAGTACGAGTTCAAAATCATCAGGCGCTTTATCGCCAACTTTTACCAGGTAGCCTCTGCTATCTGCATTTGGGTTTTCGAATTTTGGTTGTTGCGCAAATGCGCCAAGGCTGAGCAAAACCGCAGCCATTGTGAATAATTTACTTTTCATGATCTTTTTTATGGTTAATTGTTTAAATCGGTTAACTGGTTAATTGTATAAATTGGGTAATTGTTAGATTAAATTGCCAGATTGTTTTTATTGCTAAACTGATAACTCTCTTTTGATTATTGCAATTTGAATATTGGTTATTATTTGGAGGTTAATTGTATAAATTGGGTAACTGTAAGGTTAAACTGATAACTCCCGTTTGATTATTGCAATCTGAATATTGGTTATTAGCTATGGTGGTTAATTGTTTAACTGTTAAGTTTATTTTTCTGCTGCTTTCCAGCCTTCATCAGCCGCTGTAGCCACTTCTCCATATTTGCCTTTTTCGCCGAAATAAGCATTGCCACCAAAAGTATAAACCGGCTGTTTTACCAGATCGAGTTGCAGCTGAGGCAAGGGATATTCAGTTGGTGTACCGCCAACGAGTAAATTGTTCCGGCGCATAAAGGTAAAGGGCAGAAATGCGCCTCCTGCGCCATCAATTTCGATGGCATACTCGTAATGCAGCTGTTTTCTTAAATCAGTTTGATTTGCGGCTACATCCGGAAGGGTACCTATTGCTTTTCTGGCCGCAGCCGGATCGTTCAGCAAAGATGCTGCGCCGGCATAATCTTTCAGCCAGAATTTAGATTCGGCTTTTAACAAACGGATTTCTTCCGCCAGGAAATAAGGATTAACTGCGCCCGGAGAATTTAGGGTATTGGCGCTATTATACCATCTCTTTCTATACCAGTTGGTAAAAAGACCACGTCCGCGGGATTCGATAAATATCCCAAAACTTGTGGTATAACCAAAATAGCTGTCGAAACGTTTATCGTTGCTGCTGATATTCGGCAATATGCCCGTTAAAGGGTAAAATTTGGGTGTATTCCCGGTTTTATCGGCCAGATAGGCAATTTTTACATCCGGCGGCAACCAACCCGAACCATCCGAATTACGCTGCACCAGGTTGGTTAATAGCTGATTGTAATAGCCACCTGTTACCGTAGTGATTATAAAGTCGCTGGTAAAACCTTTTTCGGCATAAGCCAATACCTTACTCCACTGCGCATCGCCTATTTTTTCGGCTTCTGCTTTATCACGGGCTTCGGAAGATAAAATCCTGGCAGCCATCGAGTTGGCCAGTTTGATAAAATCACTTTTACTGAAGGACTTTCCGCTAAGGAAATCGAATTTAAACTGGCTGTTTGCTTCGGCAAGTGCAATAGATTTGTCGATCAGTTTAATTCCATTGGCAATTAAGGCTTTGTACGAATCAGGGAAATCTTTGGTACTTAAATTTACATCATCTACAATAATACCACGGTCGAAAATAACGCCTAAATAGCCCTGTGCTATTCCTTTAGCATAATAGGCAGCCACAAGGCAATCCTGCGTGCGGTCGTTACCCTGTGTGTCGTAGATCTTTTTCCCTTGTTTTTCAATGATATCAAGCGCCAGGGTGGCATCTAAATTGGCCTGGTAAAAGCTGTTGTAAAAGGTATTCCAGGTTACTGCACCGCGGTAAGAAGTATTGTTATTGAGCCTTAAACGTGGCTCGTTGGCAAAATCCCACCACGACGAATTCCCATTGGTATTGGTGGTTTGATCGGCCAAAAGGCTAAAATGCGTTCCGGATGCACTGGTTGAAGTACTAAAAACGGTTTGCACGCTACTGGTAGTGAGTTTCAGTCCAAGATCTTTGATCTGATCAACAGCTTCCTGATTGGTTAAAGTAGTTGGATTATCAAAATCGGTATTCTTGCAGGCACTAAGGCTTAAAGCAATCAATGATAAGTATAATAGATTTTTCATTTTCTGTTTGTTAAAAGTTTAGTGTAAGTTTTGCGCTGTAAATGCGGTAGGTTGGGTAATCGTAAAAATCCTGATTACCTTCTGGTGTTACCCCCGTAAAGGATGTCCAGGTATACAGATTACGGCCAACAAGTGCCAGGCGGGCATTGTTTAACACCCGGTTTATCCCTAAAGCCTTTAGCGGCAGCTTATAGCTTAAAGAAACTTCTCTTAACGAAACGTAACTGCTTTTCTGCAACCAATAATCAGTAGTTTGCTGTGCATTAAAAACAGCGGTGGTAAAAGCAAGGGGCAAACCTGCCTGTGCAGCCTGATCGGAAAATGGCGAACGGTACTGATAAGTGAGGTACTGCTGGGTTTCGTTATACTTCTGTCCACCTTGTTTCCAGTCTAAAACGGCATAAACAGACAATGGACCGATATTAAAGGTATTTGAAAAACCGACAATAAAATCAGGTTGTGCATCGCCAATCACTTTCGAGTTACCTGTAGCTGCATTCTGGTATAGTAAAGGAGTTTCGGCGGCGGTACCCAATTGGTTTTTTAATACCACAAAACCCAGTTGGTTTACTGTAAAATCGCTCAGTTTGTAAATCCCTCCGGCGGCATTGGTTACCAGACCCTGTGCATTAGTTTCGAGTTGATCGAGACCGGTAAGTACGCTGTAACCATAAAAGGCAAAAGGACTTACGCCGGGTGCTTTTCTGAAATCACCATCAGTAAATTCGGGTACATCCCCCAAAGAGGTAATTTTACTTCTGATCCTGCTAAAAGTGATCCCGGTGTTCCAGGTAAAGGCATTTTTGGTGATCACGTTGCCATTGATCTCGAGCTCGAGCGAATTCGATTTAACAGCGCCCAGATTGCCGTAAATCCTTGCCGATCCGGTAGTTGGAGGAAAAGCCGGAACAAGGATAAAATCATTAATACTTTTTGAAAAAGCGTAATTGGCCTGCACATTAATGCGTTTAAACAGCTGCGCATCAAAACCAAATTCGAGCTCGGAAGTAATGGCTCTTTTCAGGTCGGTATTTTCGCGCTGGTTATAACTTACGCCACCCGAACTGGATAAAGAAACCTGACTATCTTTGGCACCAAATGGAGGTAAGCTACCTGCTTTACCATAAGCTACCCTCAGTTTCAATTCGTTAATGATGCCCAGTTTTAAATCTTCCGTTAAACGATAAGCAGTTGATACCCTTGGAAAAAAGGCTGTGCCCACATCGGCACCAAATCTCGAGCTGTTATCCAGCCTGCCCAGTACATCTACAAAAATCTTTTCTTTCCATGCGGCTTTTAAATTTAGAAAGTAGCCATAGTTAACCGTTTGTTGCCATGAAGATCCAATGCCTCTGCTATCGGCCGATGCCGCAGCCAGACTTTTTACGGGTGCACTCAGGTTATAACCCGAAGCAGATAATGAAGTAATCCTGTTTTCTTCGTACACCGCTTTTAAAGTTGCACCAAAATCGAAATCGTTAAACTTATTATTATAGTTCAGCTGTGCCTGTCCGTTTTTAGACGTGGTTTTTGTGGTACTTTCGCCATAATAACCATTGTTTCGGGTAATGTCGGCAGAGATCGTCTGAAAACCTATCGGATAATAATCTGTTTCATTGTAATTCTCGTTCTGTAAGGATGTATACACTTCGGCATTCAGTTTATCAGTAAACTGGTATTTTACCTTTAATCCTGCCAGCAGGTTATCGCTGTTATTGTTGTACTCGCGGTAACTCAACTGGTAAAAAGGATTGTTCACATTAAAATTCTGGATATCGAAACCATAAGGTTTGAAGGCGTATTTCCCTGAGGCATCACGTTCCTGCAGGTTGATAAAAGGCTCGTAAAGCGATGTGGCATATAATAACGATCCACTACCACTTGATGAAATTGAAGAAGATGGTGTTTGATTGTTAAAATACTGCAAACTAAGGTTAACCTCAAGCTTTTTATCTGGTTTATAACCAAAATTGAATAAGGCTGTTTGCCTTTTATCAGCGCCAACGGGCTCAGCTACGCCACCTTTGTACTGGTTCTGAAAAGAGGCATACAGGGTATATTTATCGCCGGCCGTTGATGCAGAAACAAAATTGGTAAAATATGGATTGTTGTTAAGCATGTTGGCCACATTATCATACACATTCTGGTAAGGATGGAGATTGAGCGAATAACCATTAGCCTGTACATCGATGGTGCGGGCATTACCATTAAGTACAAATGAACCATCAGGATTTACCTTGAAATGATGGAACTGTGAAGTTGGAGGGGTATTTTGTACATTACTCAGGCCAAATTCATTGTCGACGATGATATTCACTTTTCCATTGCCCTTTCCTTTTTTGGTAAGCACCTGGATAATCCCGCCTTCTCCCCTCGTACCATAAAGGGCTGATGCTGCCGCACCTTTAACCACCTCGATGGATTCGATATCCTGCGGATTTAAATCCGATAAGTTTAATGCCGTTACAAAACCATCGATTACTAATAGTGGCGCAATATTGCCCGATACCGATTTAGCGCCACGCAAGTATACGGTAGCACCGGAATTACCTGAAGACTGACTGATCTGAATCCCTGCAACTTTTCCCCTTAGCGTTTGAGAGGCATCGGTTGCCGGAACGGTATTAATCTGTTCGTTATTTACCTTAGTTAAGGCAAAGGTTAGTTTTTTACGACTGGTTCCTTCTGCCACACCGGTAACCACCACATCAGATAGCAGGTGGATATCTTCTTTTAGCGCTACATTAATTTCTGAACGGTTATTGATGGCTACCACCTGTTCTGTATAACCCTGAAAATGAATGATGATACTATCTGCCTTTTCCGAAAAAGTTAGGTTAAATTCCCCTTTATTATTGGTACTCGTACCAATTTTGGTGCCTTTTAATTTAATGGTGGCACCTGCCAGTGGCTGTTTATCTTTACTATCGGTAATTTTACCGCGAAGGGTGTTCTGGGCAAAGGTCTGCAAACTGCCGAGCAGGGCAAAGCAGACTATTAAATAGGTAAAAAATAGTTTCATGTTTGTAGGGTGATATTTAAAGTTGATTGGTTTGCTTGAGGAATTGTGAGAATTTTAAAATGGAGGATGTTAATGCGGCGATCTGCTCCTGCACTTCTTTTGCATGGTACTGTTCAATGGCTTCGCGCACACCGGGAAGTGTTTTTACGCCATAGCCGGTGTAAAGTCCGGGGGCGTAAATGCTGTGCTTGTACCAGGGCCGGCCGGGTAAACCATTTTCCTGGAGCAACTGTTTTTCGGCCTGAAAAAGCAGGATGTTCAGTTTATCGGCATTGGTATTTGAGGCGAGGGCTGCTGTTACCGCCTGGTTTAGTTTTAACGAGGCTGTTTTTAAGCTATCAACGGCTAAATTCAGTGCAGAAAAATCGAATTCCGGCAATTCTACCTGTGTTGGTGGATTTTTTAAATTCTCTTTGGGATCATTTGCCAGTTGATAAGCGCCATTCGTAATCAGTTTATTCTGACTCTGGGCACCTTCTCTGAGTTGTTTGGCCAATGTGCTTACTTCGGTAACATAAGTAGCTATTTTAGCCTGAAGGTTCGAAAAGTTGAATGGGAGTACATCTGCATTGGCGAGGCGCAATACTGCCCTTCCTGCGGTTTGAGATAAGGTTAAACCATATTCAAAACCGGGATCTTTAAACTTGACAAAGTTATCATAGGTATCGAAATTGGTATGGTACTCTCCACCTTCATCCTCACCACCAAAACCAAGATTTAAAGTAGGAATGCCAAGGTGCTGTAAAAATGCCGAATAATCTGAACCGGTACCCAAGGCTCCAAGATCGATAGTTTGGTTATCAATTACTTTTTTACGATCGCTGAGTGATGTTGTAGAAATGGCTTTATTTGCTTTCCAGCGTTCGAAAATATTAGCATTAACCTGTGGATCTTTTACTTCTTTTGAAATTTCGGAAACGAGATTTTCGAGTGCATGCGAGCCCCCAGCTTCCAAAAATCCGCGTCCGTTGCCATCCGAATTGATATAGGCCACTGCTTTACTGTTTAATTCGGCAGCATGGTCTTCTACCCACTCCGTTGAACCTAAAAGTGATTGTTCCTCCCCATCCCAGGCAATATAAATAAGTGTCCGTTTTGGTTTTATTCCCGCTTTGGCCAGTAAACCGATAGATTTAGCTTCTTCTAACAGCGATGCCAATCCACTTACCGGATCTGCCGCACCGTTTACCCAGGCATCGTGGTGGTTGCCGCGGATAATCCACTGGTTTTTAAACTGGCTGCCTTCCAGTCTGGCCACCACATTATAAGCGGGAACAATATCCCAGTTAAAAGCGAGGTTTAAGCGTACCTGGGTACTTCCATCGCCAATATGGTAGGTAACAGGCAATCCGCCGCTCCAATCGGCAGGCACCACCTGACCTTTAAGTGCAGCTAATAAAGGAAGTGCATCGTGGTAACTGATCGGCTGTACCGGAATTTTAAGTATGGTTTTGGCACCTGCCCTTTCGATTCGTTTGGCATCTTTTGTAGAACCCGTGTTCGGTGTTAACGGATCGCCCGGATAAATCACCATGTCCATTACCGATCCGCGTTGAACCGCAAATTCGGGTTTATAGGCACCCTGTGGATATACATCGCCCTTTACAAAGCCATCATCTTTAGGATCAGAGTAAATGATACAACCCACAGCCCCATGTTCGTAAGCAATTTTAGGTTTGATGCCCCTCCATGACCGGCCATATTTGGCAATCACAATTTTGCCCTTTACACTCACACCGAGGCGCTCCAGTTTATCATAATCGGCAGGCAATCCATAATTTACAAAAATAAGCCCCGCACTTACATCACCATCAGCACCCCATGCATTATAAGGCGGTAATTGCCCCTGCTGTGCAGTTGCCAGATCTTCTTTAACAGCCTGCTCTTCCAGTACGGCATTGTATTGATCATTTCCCAATAATTGTACCGAGCGGGTTTTAGGTGTTGGGAATAAAACATAATAGG
Organism: Pedobacter miscanthi; assembly: GCF_003315595.1. Classification (GTDB taxonomy): domain Bacteria; phylum Bacteroidota; class Bacteroidia; order Sphingobacteriales; family Sphingobacteriaceae; genus Pedobacter; species Pedobacter miscanthi. The sequence goes on from NZ_QNQU01000013.1 coordinate 143,168, forward strand.
TTTCGATCTTTGCATTCCAACCGTAGCTTTTAAACTTGTTTAAAACAGATTCGGCTACTGTTTTACTGCCTTTTGAGCCCAGGTGGTGGGGATTGGCAGAAAGCTCTTTTATGGTTGCCCCGATATTTGCCTTATCAAGCCCTGCATCAAATTTCTGTTCAATATCATGCTGCTTCGGAATATTCTGCGTTTTAAAACCACTTATTGGCTTTTCCTGTGCCAATAACGCAAGTGAGAGCAGTTGGATAGCGGTAATAAGGGTAAAAGTTTTCTTCATTTATCTGATTTTTAGGAGTTTTTTACCAGAAAAACTTTGAGCAACCTCAAAATCAATTAGCATGCGGATGCATAACCAACTTATCTTCTCTACCAGTTGGCAGAAAGGAATTAGCACCTTTTACAAGTGTATAGGTTGCTTAGACGTCGTAGGGCCTTTCCCTCGGTCTTTCTGGATAAGTATTATATAATGATGCAAAACTAAAAAAAATAATCTACTAATTCTATAGATTTTATATAATTAATTTAAATTTTAGTTATTTATCATAAAAAAGATACAATGAAAGGATGTTTTAAGGGGGATCAATTATGTTTGATTCTACTACTATTGATAGACTTTAATAAAAAAGGCGTCATCTCGACTGAAGCGTAGCGGAGATCCTTTGACTACGCTCAGGATGACAATGTAGATTTCTCGACTTCGCTGTGCTTCGCTCGAAATGACGGATATGGGGGGCTTAAACCTTAAACCCTAAACCTCTATTTCCCCGAATAAACCTCCGCGATTTGCTTAGTAAGGTATTGGAATGCCTGTGGTATTTCTACCGACGCGTTATTGGTGCTGGCTTCAATGAAGATATACCCTTTATAATTTATTTTCTTCAGCGCACGCAAGTATGGCCTGAAATCGTCGCCGGCTACCCCTGGCAGGGTACGTTTCTCTTTTTCGGCAATTTCGCAAAAACCTACCTGTTTGGCCGCAGCAATAATCTCATCAGGCGATTCGCCTTCCCGTAACATGTGAAAAACATCGACATTAAGCCTGAAATTAGGCTCGTTTACTTTTTTTACAATTTCTGCCGCTGATTTTAGTGAGGTAATAAAATTGGTTTCTGTGGTTTCGAGGTTTTCCAATAAAATGATGACATCGTTCTTTTTCGCTATCTGACCCAGTTTTTTGCATAGGATTACAAAATCTGCTTTTGCCTTGTCCATATCGTAACCAGATGGAATGCTTCGCGCCCCTGAACTACCGAGCACAATATATTTTACTCCCGCCTGTTTCGCCCTCGAAAGCACCGTTTCGGTATAACTTAAAACTTTATCTTCGTTTACATCCGGGCCCGCTATTTTCAAACTCCCCGGAAAAAACAGGTTACAGCTTAACACTTTGCATTTTGCAGTTTTAAGTTTTTGCAGGTTAGCCTGAAATTCAGCATCGCTTAATGCTGGTGAAAGTATTTTGGGTACCGATTCGCCAATCAATTTAAAACCCGCAGCATAAGCAATACTATCTTGTGCTAAACCGCTAACAATACCTAATTCCGGATATTTTTGCTGCGCTGAAAGCGGACCTGAAACTAATAAAATAAGGAAACTGATAATTGATAAAAATGTCTTTTTCATAATGTTACTAATTCAGAATAGGATTAAAGGATTTCAGGATTAACAGGATCATAGTTTTGTAATGATTAGGCCACTATGGGTCTTTTATTGCCAAATTGACTTAACAGAATACACCTTTAAATCTTTAATTTCGATATTATTTCCCCAAAACTGAAAGCCATCGGTGTTTTTTGCATCTAATTTGCGTTCCATCGAATAAGAGTAGGCGCCGCCATCAATAAAAACTTCTATCGAAGTTCTGTCGATATAGATATCAGCAGAAATTTCCATACTTGTCATATCTTCAGGTGAATAAAAAACACCATTTACCAAATTGAAATTCATATCGTAATCCAGTATTTTCTGCCCGTAAAGACTGAGGCCGGCACTGGTGGCATGTGAGAGTTTCAGTTTTGTTTTGATGCGGATCCTGTCTGTATTGTTAAAGGTTTTAAGTTTTTCGTTGGCATCCTTTGCGTTTAAATTATTCCACTCACCAGTACTTTCGAAAAGCTGTGAGGCCTCTTTTACCGGTTCGCTTACCAAACGTAAGCCATCTTTTGTGGTTTTAAGTTTCAGTTCGGTTGGCAAAAGCATCATCCCATTAAAAGGCATATCAGGGTGGCCGATTCTGCCCCATCCAATCTGGATCCTTCTGCCATCACTTTCGGGGATGTTGGTAAAAGTTTGTGCCGCATAAATGCTTCCGGTTACATAATAATGTTTGCCAGATTCGGGTATAAACTTTTTACCATCGAAAGTGCCCGTCATATAGGTGTTGGAAGCGCCGTACATTACCCATTTGGTTTTGTTTCTATCGCCATCGATGGGCAGCTCGAACAGATCGGGGCATTCCCAAAAACCTGTGGTATGGCTTTGGAAAGTCCAGTCTTTTAAATTGGCCGAATTATAAATCGAATGCCCGTCGCGCTCATTCAGCACCATTACCCAATGTTTCCCGGGTTTGTACCAGAAAACCCTTGGATCTCTTGTATCTACACTGTTCCATTTCGCTTTCGAATCAATGATTGGGTTTTTATCGTATTTTGTCCAGGTGCGACCCTTATCTAAACTATAAGCCACACACTGCACCTGTTTTTCATCAGTAAAAGCAGTGTAGGTGGCTACCATAGCAGGTGTATTTCCTTTATTAAACCCGGCGGTATTGTTATAGTCAATTACGGTTGAACCCGAAAACATGGTTCCTGTTTGATCAGGGCTTAAAGCGGTTGGCAACTCTTCCCAGTGGATCATATCTTTACTTACGGCATGGCCCCACGACATATTTTCCCATTCTCTTTCGTATGGATTATGCTGATAGAACAGGTGATATTCGCCTTCATAAAAAATAAGTCCGTTCGGATCGTTTATCCAACCTCTTTTTGTGGTAAAATGAAACTGAGGACGATTTTTCTCCTTGTAAATAAACAGTTGGCCTTCAATTTCATCATTCTGATAAATTTTCTGCAATCCGGCGGGATCCCCGTCATAACTAATTTTTACCGTTTTCCCTTTTAGTGCGGTTACATCACAGAAAACCCAGTACTCTGCTTCGTCTTTCGCCAGCCGGATTTTAAAAACCCGCTCCTGTTTACCTGCAATTTCAAATTTCATATTGGCCCTGGCCTGCTTTTGCGAAACGGGCAGGTTAAGGTAACGTTTGTTGATTTTGATTTCAATATCAGCGGCAATGGCAAACTGGGAAAGAATAGATAAAGCGCCTATGGCAAAAATTGCTTTGTAAATAGTTTTCATGTTCCGGGAATGGTAAATCGTTTTATCAATTAAAGAAGGATTTTGGTTAGTGGAGGAAAAGATAGGGAAAAATATTGAGGCTAAAGAAGTGTGTATTATTTTATTTACCTGGCTGATGCTGCTGGAACACCGGATAATGATCTATTGTGCAATTTGATGTCGTGATCATTTTGTTTATACCCGCAGATGACACGGAAAGCGCTGATTTAAAAGAATTCATTCTCTAAGGTTATTCGGCCACGGAATAACGAATTTGCACAGGATAAACTTATATATTGTTTTTATCCGTGTTTGATCCGTGTTTTTCTGTGAATCTGTGGCAAAAAATTAAGAAGGGTCTATTTTGCCACGGAAACAAGGATTTGCACAGAATAGTCTTATGTATTGTTTTCATCCCAGTTAATCCTTGTTTTTCTGTGAATCATTGACAAAAAATTAGGAAGGATCTATTTGCCACGGAAACACGGATTTGCACAGAATAAACTTATATATTGTCTTTATCCAAGTTTAATCTGTGTTTTTCTGTGAATCAGTGGCAAAAAACTAGGAAGCTCTTAGCGAGACGCTAAGACTAGTGAGTAGATTGTCAAACTACAATATACGTTTAAAAGAATTTACTTATGTTTGGCCATCAGCAATTAATGAAATGGAATTATAATTGTTGGAATCTTACATCTTAACCCTATCCAGACCTATATTTTGCAACTCCACCAAAATCATAACACAAACAACGAAGCTCAGCATTGGAATAGTTTTAAAGATGGTGATGCTGCTGCTTTCGAATACCTGTACAAAACCTATTCAGCAAGTTTGTACAATTATGGATCAAAGTTTAGCAAAGATAAAGACCTGATTAAAGAGTGTATCCAGGATCTTTTTGTAGGGCTGTGGACGAGAAAAAATTCGGTCGGAAATCCTGAGCACGTAAAAAATTACCTCTACAAATCTTTCAGACATGCCATTTTTAAAAAAGCTTTTAAGCTAAGCAAAAATGAAACTTATGAGGAAACAGAAAATTATCAGTTCCAGGTGGTTTTAAATGTTGAGGAAACCCTGATTGATCATGAAAGGCGGCTGCAGGTAAGCGAAAAGCTTCAAAGCGCCCTGGCTAAACTTACGGCAAGACAAAGGGAAGCCATTTTCCTTAAATTTTATGAGCAATTAAGTTATGAAGAAATTGCCGAAGTGATGGGAATTACGGTAAAGGCGGGCTATAAAATTATGGCCCGTTCGTTAGATTACCTGCGAAATAACCTTTCTAAAGATGATTTATTATTGCTTTACCTCATGCTTCATTTAAAATTATTAAACTGATAATCAGATAAATAAATAAAATTTAGATTTTTTATTCATTTTAATGGGGAAAAAAAGAGCTGCTACTGCTAATAGGATCAAAAGAAAGAACAATGAAGAAACAGCTAAGCGATTACAAAGCTTATACTTTAGCAGATCTGATTAACGATGAAGGCTTTATCCTTTGGGTGCTTCAGCCGGATGAAACCGCAGACCTATTTTGGCAAAACGTCCAGAATACTTACCCCACCCTAAGCCCGATAATTGCAGGTGCAAGGGAAATCGTATTATCGATGCGGTTCGAAACTGATCAACTCGATGCAACTGAGCAAAAACAACTTTGGCAAAACATTGCCGCCAAAACCGTTTCAGTCAAAAAAACAGGCAGAACCTTGCCGATATGGTACCGTTATGCCGCCGCAGCGGTTGTGGTGGGTATCCTGTTCTGTATCGGCATTTTATATTCGGTTAACCAAAAAGTAAATATCGAAACACCTTACGGACAATTGAAGAATATCACTTTACCTGATGGATCGATTGTAACCCTTAACGCCAACTCGCATATTAAATATGATAAAAACTGGGATAAAAACGAAATCCGTGAGGTTTGGATCTCGGGAGAAGCCTTTTTAAAGGTAAACCACCTCCATAAAACAGGAGCGATACAAAAACACGAACATTTTATTGTGCATACGGGTGCAGTTAATGTAGAAGTTTTAGGAACCTCTTTTAACGTAAACGACCGTAGAGGCCGTACCGAAGTGGCCCTTTTAGAAGGCAAAATCAGTCTGGATTTAAACTCCGGTGAAACAAAACCACTTGTTTTGACTCCGGGCGATATCGCCGAATATGCAAACGGAAAACTGGTTAAAAAACCGATCAATGTTGCAGAATATGCTTCATGGAAAGATGGAAAACTATATTTCCGCAATGTTCCGGTAGCTAAAATATTCGATTATTTCGAAGATGTTTATGGTTATAAAGCGGTAGTTGATGATCCGAAAATTTTGGAGAAAAGATTATCGGGTGCTTTAAGTGCGAAGGATCGGGATGTACTGTTTAAAGCCATTGGAGTTACACTGAACATCAACATTACCCCGAAAGAGGCTACGCACGAACTTATTGTTACATCTAAATAAGGCAACGATCATGAAAAAGAACTTAAAAGTTAGCCTTATTGCCTTAATATGCGTCCTGTTTTTTAACCAATTTACATTTGGCCAGCAAGCAAAACAAGAAGAAACACAGGCCTTAACACAGGTACTCAGCAAGTTGAGTGCACAGTTTAAAGTCAATTTTTTATACGAAGAAAGTCAGCTTAAACAAAAGCAGGTTATTTATCAAGCTAATAATTATGCGGGTAAACCTTTAAAACAGATTTTAGATGCACTCATTTTACCGATTAATTTATCGTGGTACAAGGTAGATGATAAAAACTATTCTATTTTTCCAACGGTTTCTAAAACCGCGGCACCGGTAAAGCAGAACATTAACCCCAGTGTTGTCGATTCTGTTGCAAAAGACCAGGTAAGTGGCCGGTTGTTCGACGAACATGCCAAACCATTGGAATATACCACGGTAACCTTGTTAGTAGCGACAGATTCATCTTTCGTGATCAACTCGTTAACCGATCTTGATGGCAAATTTACCTTTCCATCGGTTAAGCCGGGCACTTACAAAATCAGGGTTTCGCCCATTGGATACAGTCCGTATACTACTAAACCTTTTACGGTTGGCGGTAACACCCCGGTAAACATTGCCCCAATTGCGATGCAGTCATCAGGCGAGAATTTAAAGGAAGTTAAAATTACAGCCAGCAGGCCACTGGTAGAAGCCAAAAGCGACAGGCTGGTTTTTAATGTAGATAACAGCGCCATGGCGGTAGGCAATTCGCTTCAGGTATTAAAATCGGCACCTTTTGTGCGGATCTCAGCCGATAATACGGTGAGTTTACAGGGAAAACGAACCATGATTTTAATCGACGGCAAACCCGTACCGGATGCAGCATTGGAAAATATCCTGCAAACCATGCCTGCAGAGAATATCTTAAAAATCGAACTGATTACGCAACCTTCGGCAAAATATGATGCTGCTTTTGGTGCCGTAATCAACATCATTACCAAAAAAAGCCAGATTGAAGGTTTTACGGGTGATGTCCGCGCTGATGGATCAACCGGAAAATATGCCACAGGAAACCTGAATACTTCGGCCACTTACAAACGCAAAAACCTAACCTTTTATGCGAGTGGCGGTATTAACAAAGGAACCAACATTTTCAGTATAAATTCGGAAAGGTTTCAGGATCCCAGCGATCCCTTATATTATTTAACCAACAACTGGTCGCGCCTATCGCATAACAACCTCTATAACTTTCAGGCCAGCGCCGAGCTGCAACTGGATAAAAACCAGAGCATCGGGCTTTTTGCAAACGGTGGTATCTTTTATTTTAAAGGACCATGGGCTACAACAAATGAGTTTGGCCGGAAAAACATCCGTACTGATTCGGTATCATACACTGATGCCACGTTTAACCAACGTGCTAGTTCTTATACCTACAACTTTAATTACCATCTTCTGGCCGATTCGGGCAAAAATGATCTCGTGGTATTGGCTACTTTTACCCCATGGAAACGCAACCTCTTCCAGGATTTCCCTTCGGTGCTTTATGACGGATCGGGCAATATCATCAGCATCCCAACCCATTACCAGAACAGAAACAAGGCCGCTATTGATGTTTACATTGGTCAGGCTGATTATACGCATGAGTTTAAAAAACAATGGAAGCTTGAAACCGGTGCTAAATTTCAGTACACCAACTCCAATACAAGCGTAAATTATCAGGATAATCGCAACGGAGCATTCCTATCCAATCCGATATTTTCTAATGAAAGTAATCTGAAAGAATCAATCGCTTCGGTATACGGAATACTGGGTAAAAACTGGAAGAAAGATAAGGTACAGCTTGGTTTAAGGGTTGAAAATACCAAAGCCAATTTTGTGGGAAATTTTAAACAAAACTACAGTAACTTCTTCCCCACGTTTCTTTATCAGCATAATTTTAACCAGGATAATAACATTTCCATTTCTTATAAGCCCACCATTAACCGTGCGCCTTATTACGAACTGGTACCCTATACGGTGCTGATTAACCAATATACCATTGAGCAGGGTAACCCTTCGCTTACGCCACAGTTTGATTACACCTATACTTTGAGTACGAATATCCACAAGCTTAATCTGTCGTTAAGTTACACCCACACTAAAGGTACAATCGGACTATTCTCTTACAAGCAGGATCTTGCAACGAAGATTACCTATTTTACGCGCCAAAATCTCGACCGGGCATCTGATGTTTCACTTTATCTTTTTTACCCGATCAAAATCAACGATTGGTGGGAAACCCTCAACAGCGGTACTCCTATTGGTTATAACATGGCTAAAGGACCAGTTCTGGGAACCCATTATAAACTGGCTGCTTTTCACTCTGATTTTAAAAGTTCGCAGGTTTTTAAAATCTCGAAGAACCTGAAATTGCAGATTGACGCCTATTATTGGACAAATTATGTACAGGACCTTTCTAAAAACAGTGGTTATAAAAATATCGATGCTTCGTTTTTGCTTAACCTTTGGGAAGGTAAAGGGCAGCTCCGTTTGGGCGGGAATGAACTCATTTTTAAGCGAAACGATTACCTTATCGAACGTAATTATGGCACTTTCAATTCGACCGAACGGGTTAGCAATGATAGTAAACGTGTTTTTATGGGTTTTACCTATAAATTCGGTAAATCGAAAATCCAGAAATCGGATACGAAACTGGGTAATGAGGACGCGTTGAAGCGGTTGTAATTTAGCTTAAAATAAAGAAGTCAAGTTTTTAGATTATGTTGAATACAAACAGTATACAAACTTGACTTCTTTGGATAAATGCATTAAAAAGATCCTTCGACTACGCTCATATGATAGGTTTACATTGGCAGTCTAGGGGCTAAATCAAAAAGAAGCCAAGTTTTAAAAACTTGACTTCTTTATAAAACCTTAAGGCGTAGGCGTATTAAGCGTTTTCGGGATCAAACCCACATTGATTTTACGCACCATTTCTTCTAAATGCAGTTTGGTTAAACCGGTGGCAAAAGGAATAGCCTTTTTAATATCCCCCCTTAATTCAATCAAATGCGCACGCATAATGCTTCCGCCATCGGATTTGGTTACATCTGGGTTTATGTAGATGTTAATTCCCCCTAATTGCCCGGTCATTACGATTTCATTGGTTGATACAAACATTTTTATGGCATTGCTCATATAAGTTTGCTGCAGGTTACGGCGGTAAATATCGATTGCTTTATGGCTATAAATTTCGCTCCATACCCCTTTTTTCAGGTCATTAAGGTATTCCATGGCGGTATAGTTTTTAACCGGATCAGTAGCTTCCCTGTTAATCATTTTTACGATGATATCAGAACCCATCATGCGCATCAATACTGCGTATTGCAAATTTCCAATGGTATAAACCGGATTTGCACCCGTTACATCAGAAATCTGTTTATTGAGCAACCATTTTGGCGTTACAAAAAACTCGTTGTTCATAAACTTCATGGCTTGTTTCTGGGTGGCATAAGAAACGGGCGCCAACAATCCGCCGGGCTGCTCTACACTTTTAAAAGTAGTATAGGTACCCGCAAAATTACGGATCACGTGGCCAAGGTATTGTGTATACTGCTTAATTACCTCTTTATATATTTCGCCGGTTTTTTCATACCCTTCGTTTGGCTCACGCGTCCAGGCCATAATATTTGGCACTACCCTTTTAAGGTTTTTAATCCCGTAAGTACCCGCAAGCATTGCATTATCACCCATATCTTCACTCTGCGAACGTGGATCAGTAAACAGGTTCTCTGCCCCGAAAAACAAACGTTTATTGGTTTTCAAGCTATCAATAATCAGTTTATTCAGATATGGTGTTTCTTCTTCTGCTGTTTTAAATTCGGGCCGCCAGCGGTAACCAAATTCTATTGCCCATTTATCATAGTCGCCTATACGTGGGAAAATACCTTTTTCTGAAATATGATCTTCGGGCTGTGCCACATAATTAAAGCGGGCGTAATCCATAATGGATGGTGTATGACCATGGGCCTCTACCCAGGCTTTATCTCTTAGCTTAGCCACTGGTACAGTTGAGCTTGACCCAAAGTTATGCAACAGGCCAAGCGTATGGCCAACTTCGTGTGAAGATACAAAACGGATAAGCTGCCCCATCAGTTCGTCATCGAACTTTGGTTTTTGCGCACGGGCATCAAGTGGGCCAGCCTGTATCATGTACCAGTTGTGTACCAGCTGCATAATGTTATGGTACCAATTAATATGGCTTTCGATGATCTCGCCACTGCGTGGATCGTGCACATTCGGACCACTTGCATTGGCAACAGCTGATGGTTTGTAAACAATAACGTTGTGGGTGGCATCATCAATGCTCCAGTTCGGATCGTTGGTTGGTGCAGGCAAAGCTTTAATGGCATTTTTAAAACCGGCTTGTTCAAAGGCTTTTTGCCAGTCGTTTACCCCTGCAATTAAATAAGGTACCCATTTGGCCGGGGTAGCCGGATCTATATAATAAACAATTGGCTTTTTGGGTTCAACCAGTTCGCCGCGTTTATACTTTTCGATATCGGCATCTTTAGGTTCTAAACGCCAGCGCACAATTACCGCCGATTGTTTTACCCCTTGCGGATCTTTATCAAAATCGGTATAACCCTGCGCAAAGAAACCAACGCGAGCATCAGCAAAACGGGTTTTCATCGGTACTTTTGGTAAAAGCACAATCGAACTGTTCAGCTCATAAGTATACGGAATGGTTGATGTAGTGGGCTGGCCGCCAATCGGGCCGCGGCTATAGGTACGCACGGTGCGGATTTCTACATTTTTAGGATAGGCACTTATGGAGTTGATATAAGACCTATCGGTTTGGATACCGCCGATACCCAACAGGCCTTTTACAGCGGCGCTAAAGAAAAAGATCTCATTTTCGGTATTGATAAAATCGGTAATATCAATTACGCTGCTTTTCAGTTTGGTAGAATCGCCACCATAGGCTTTTACCGGAAATGAAGCTACAATGGGCTGAATATTCGAATTACGTACCGATTTATATAAACCATTGGCAGTGGTATCGGCCGAGTGCTCATTATAAGAGTTGAGGCGCAATAAAATGCGGTCGTTTGCAATTCTTTCAAAACTGATTACATTTTCGGCAATCTCATCACCGGCATAGCCCATCATCTGCGGACGTGGATTGGAAGCTGCCTTAGAAATCCGGTTTACCACCAGCATTTCCCTGCCCAAAAGGGTGTCGGGGATTTCGAAATAATACTTTAGGCCGATCTGGTGCACATTGATCATACCCAGCGCCGTTTTAGCCTTAGCAGTAATGATTTCTTTATATGGTTTAACTGCTCCCGGCACACTATCGGCCTTTTTAACCGGAACAGCAATGGTTGCTGGTGTAGTAACACGTGGCTTTTTTTGTCCGTAAGAGAACATGGCAAAACTTCCTATTGCCAGTGTACATAAAATAGATTTAAACATTTATCGTTTGTTGTTGGTCGGTTTTTGGCCGACCGGATATAAGATTTGGTTTTATTTTCCCTGGTTGGTTTGTGGTAAAAGTGTGGCGAGTTTTTTGGCCAGTTCTGCCCCCCTAAGGTTTGCGGCAATGATTTTCCCATTGGGATCGATCAGAAAATTTTGGGGAATCGACATTACGGAATATAATTGTGCCACATCGTTTTTCCAGAATTTTAAATCTGAAACATGTTTCCAGTTCAGCTGATCATCATGGATAGCCTTTAACCAGGCCTCCTGTTTGCCAGGCTGATCGAGTGAAACGGAAAGGATTTCGAAATTACGGTCTTTGTAAGTATTATAGGCTTTTACCACAATCGGGTTTTCTTCGCGGCATGGTCCGCACCAGCTTGCCCAGAAATCGAGCAGTACATATTTTCCTCTAAAATCAGACAGGTTAATGCTTTTGCCAGCGGTATCGGGTGCAGAAAATCCAGGCGCAATACGGCCAATGCTTACGGCGTCGAATTTATCCAGTACAGCTTTGGTTTTAACACCAGTAGCCGTTTGCTGAATGTTTTTATCGAGTTTAGCGAATGTTTTTTCGAGCGACTGAACATCTTTAGGCAGTGCACCAATTACATCTTTTAACGCCAGTAAACTGGTAAAATAATCAGGGTGCTGTTTGATAAAGGCCAGGGTAAGTCCGTTTTTTTCCTCTTTAAACCTGGCCATTTCGGCACGCCAGGCACCAAGGCCAAGGGTATCGTACTTTACTTTTTTGGTTTGGGCATCGCGGTATGTTTTTTCGCTCAATGCCAGTTTCTGGTTCACCGAAGCAAGCGTTGCTTCTAATTCTTCTTTTTGCTTTTTAATGGCCGGCGATTCTACATCCGGATCGCTTTGCTGTGCGAAAACACTTCCTGTTAATGCAAACGTTAACAGGAATGTACTTAATTTAAGTTTCATATTGTTGGTGTTTATTGTTTGATGTTAAAATACCCGGCTTCCTAAGCCCTTTTCTACGTAATTTAGGCAGCTTACTTTGCCCTGCCCTTCAAAATCGGGTTTACTTAACTGCTGAATGGTCCCGGTTGAGCTAATTTTATGCAACCATACTTTATACTTTCCATTCTGGTATGAAGCAATGGCCAGAAAATCGACTGTAGTGGCCACACCGGCAGCAGGCTGTGGATATTTGATGTGCTGGATACAGGTAACCACCTCGCCCTGTGGAAGGGTAACCTGCAGGTTTTCGGATATGGAAGTAAAATCCGTCATGTAAATATTATTACCCTTAGCGTAATAAATATAATCCGAATCGTAATTTCCTCCGATGGCATCGGCCGACATTAATCCGTGTGTGGCCGGAACGGTTTTAGTACCCAGAATCATATCGCCCGAACCCGCCAGGGGACCATAACTGGCATTCATCCTGATTAAAAGTCCTTCTCCGGTTGGCTTTTTAAAAAGCGTAAGTGCCGCACTCCGTAAACCTGCATAACCACCAGCCCAAATCATATCGGCATTCATGTTTTTAACCAGTGCACCATTTGCGCCAGGCAAAGCATAAGTTCCGTTATCAGAGAAAACCATCGATTTCGAATTATCATCAAAAAAGATTCCCCTCGCCGCTATAGCTGCTACAGGTGTAATTTTATAGGTAGAAGGCGGAGGACTTGCAAATAAAGTTCCTTTAGTAAGGGTAAACAGCTTATTATCATTAATCAGGAACACATTGTTATCAGCCATTGGCTGCAGCACATTCTGTGGCTTTTTTACATCAGGACGGGTAAAAAACATATCATCAAAGCCCATTACCTTTTTTCCGTTGTCGAGCCTGAATATGGCGGCATCCTGATCGGTTATGGCAATCATCACGCTGTAGAGATCGGTAGATTTTAAATTATTTTTAAAGGAGCCTGAAAACACCGCTTTTACACTTTTCCCCGTTAATCCTTTACCATCATTAAAATTAGCCATCCAGTTATCAATCCGCCCGGTTGGGTAAATAAAATCGAAATCGGTTTTGTTGCCGTCATCTTTTAAAATATACCAGCCCGTCATGGTTAAGGTTGATACCGAAAGCGCACTGGTAATCATTTGTGTTACACCTGTAATACGGTTTTTTAAGTTAAGAACAAGCGTATAAGCTCCAGGGTTAAGCAAAACTTCGTAATGCAGGTCTTTTGATCTGGATATCGTATCGCCCTTCGGGATAATACCCGAGCCTACGGTATAATTATTGGAAAACACCGTCCAGTAATAATTGTAACTACGCTCATCTGATACCGCAGGGGTAATATTCAACTGATCCTGATGGGTGTAAACGGTATATGCCTTTTCGTAGCCGGTTACTGTTGCAGACGGTAAATCGGGAATGTATGCGTTTTCGCTTTCTTTTACACAGGAACACGTAAATAATACCATTATCCCCATGAGTAATACATTTAATTTTTTCATTGTATTTAGTTTAAATCAGGCCTAATTATTAAGGGAAAGTAATGGGCAAACTGCCCAATTCGTCGGTTTCGCGTAAGGGCGTCTTACCACTGGCAATATTTACAGGATCGTTATTGAAGTTGGCTAAAGCTGTTTTTAAAACATTGTTATAGTTTTGCAATGCACCAATTGTTACTGCTGTTTGGTACCAGGCTTCGTCAATCTGCTCGTGTAAAACATCAATCATAAACTGGTGCTTACGGGTACTGTATTTTCCAAGCGTGTAGAAAGCAGGCGCTGTACCATTATCAAACCTCCACGAATAAAAGCGCTCCAAACGATCGGAAAACAGGATTGATGTACCACGGCTCTGTACCTCACCCAAAGCAAACTGATCATTGGCTGCCAGTTGAAAGCGCAAACGGTAGGTATTGGTTTTCAGGCTTGCATCACGCAGCAGTACCACCGGTATTTTCGCCTTAACGGTATTGGCTTTGATTACCATCAGGTTTTTGAGTGAAGGATCATCAAAAGGCACAAAATGCTGACCGGAAACTGCGGGGAATAAATCTGCCTTATTACTTACCTGAACAAATTTTACCGCACGATCTACATTGGACATTTCGCCAATAGTATTTACCTGGATATAAACCGTATCCCGGGTAATGGTTGGTGCCTTGTACACAAAAGTACTGCTCACCGTAGTGGTATCGTTAAGTTGTACACGCGCAATATCACTGTATAGCAGTCCCTGGGTTTTACTGCAGCTTATGACAGTTACCGCAACAAGTACCATCGCTAAAAAATATATTAATCTTTTCATCGCCTTGTTTAGTTATTGTTATAGTTAATTTCACGGTCTGGCTTAGGTACCAGGTATTTGGTTGGCTTGGCGTTATAATAGGTATAAGTCCAGCTGGCTGGCAATGTGGTTAAGTTGAAACGCTTGTAAGTGAAGAAACTCTGTCCTTCGGCGTAAAACTCGCGCACATATTCCCTGATCAGCTTATTTCTACGGTCGGTAAGCCAATCGGTTGAATTAAAAGATGTAAATGGAATCCCTTTTTTACTGCAAAGAAAACTGTAGGATGCCTCCGCGCCTGCTTTAGTGTCGGCACATTCGGTTAAAATCAGGTACATTTCGCTCAAACGCAATAACGGAATCTGCAAAACAGGGAATAAACCTGCTTTCTGGATATACTTTTTATACATCACGTAGTTGGTGGCCCCTGCGGTGGTTTTGTAAGTCCACATTTGTTTCCACCTGATATCTGATGTTCTTTCGCTCACCGGAAAAAGGTTGTTGAGGTAGTAAAAACCATCGGTAATGTTAAAATCGTAACGCATTAAACTTCCGGTTTCGCCAAAAAGCCCGGTTGCCGTGGTGGCCAGGTTGTATACGCTTAAAGCACTGATGTGTTCAGACGACATCGTGTAATCTTCATTCGCACGGTCGCGTTCTTCGCCCAGCCTGAATAATGGCGCACCGCTTGGATCGGCCGCATCGATTACCATTTGCGCGTATTTGGCCGCATTTACTTTGTATGAGGCATCGGATGTGCTTAGCCAAAGGTATACCCTTGCCTTTAAAGCCAATACCGAATAATAGTTCATCCTCACCTGGCGGTACAGCAGGTAATTATCGCTCAACACCGGCTGATCGTTTTGTCCGGGGTTTAACTGTGCGATTGAATATTTACGAATGGGATCTACATCTTTTAACAAAGCTTCGGCCTGGTCGAGATCGTTGAGTACAGATTTCATAAAATCCTGGTAAAGCAGCGGTTCGTGGATATCTTTGCTTACCGTGGTTACATAAGGAAGAATCCTTGCAGTACCGGGAGCAGAAGGCAGCGGACCATACGTGCGCATGGCATCGAAATGGCAGAAAGCGCGCAGGCTTAAGGCTTCACCTTTTACGATGGAATAGTTCCCTTCAGTAAAAACCGATTTTTTATCATCTATAACACTTAGTATGCTGTTTACATCAGCAACTACCTTAAACAGATCGGCATAAGTATTATCCAGCCAGCCCCTCACGGTTGCATCGGTATAATCGCCATTGATGAGTTTGGTTAATGCCGTATTACTCGGCGAGGGGTTTTCCCAGTTAATGGCCATAAATTCGATATTGCCCCAGGTTAGGGCTCCACCATAAATGTTACCGCTTTTCATGCGGATGTAGGCACCGGTTAAGGCATCGCGGAAGCCTTTTTGTGTTTTAAACAACTCATCCTGGGTGGTTTCGCCCTGAGGTTTCACATCAAGCCATTTTTTGCAGCCGGTTCCAAACAGGCTACAGAGTATAATAACGGTTGTAAGTATTTTTTTCATAATCCTGTTTTTTAAAATGCCGCAAATAATGAAAGCGAAAACTGATGGGTAAAAGGATAATCGGTACCTCGCTCCTGTTTTACCGTAGAGATGTAAAAGAGTTCGCCGGTGTTGCCTGCAAGGGTTAAAGTTTGCATGCCCAAACGTTTTAACAGCCTTTTATTATTTACTTCGTAGGCCAGATTAATATTCTGACAGGTAAATGTGCTTTCATTTTGTACAAACCTCGAAGAAGCATATACCGGTGTTGATTCGTTTATGCCACGGTAAAGCGCCACATCTCCCGGCTGTTTCCAGCGGTCGTAATACACACGGGCATCAACATTGAGAATTTTATTTGCATTTTCTACCTTATCAATTAACGTTTGGTTATATAACTGTCCGCCAAAAAGGAAACTGAACGATGCATTTAAAGTAAAGCTGCTGTAACGGAACAGGGTGCTAAAATTTCCCCTGAACTTTGGCTGACTTAAACCTACTGCCACACGGTCTTTCGCGTTCCAGGTATAGGTTACCTCCCCATCTTTATTCAGAAAAAGTTCTTTACCAGTACTCGGATCGATCCCTAATGAGCGTACCACATAAATGGTATTCTGCGAATCGCCTTCCCTGATGATACGGGTAGGGCTTGCACCGCCCTGAAGTGCCAGCTTTTCGTTAGCGGCTTTCATGGCCTCTGATAGTTTAACAATGCGGTCTACATTATGTACCAGATTTCCGGTTACCGACCAGGAGAACCTGCGCTGGTTATTGCGGATGAGCCAAACACTGGCCATTAACTCGATACCTTTGGTTTGCAGTGCGCCAATATTTTCGTTATAGCTGGTAAAACCATTGGCGTAAGGTAGCTCAAGCGAAGAAAGCAGGTTGGAGGTTTTTTCTAAAAACACATCGGCCTCTAAAGTAAACCTGCTGTTAAACATGGCGGTTTCGAAACCTACATTATATTTATTGGTTTGCTGCCAGGCCAGATCGGGATTGCCCAAAGTATTCTGGTGCGCACCCAGCCAGGTTTTGTACCTATCATTTGTATAATAACTATAAGTACCCAATGCCTGGTAGGCATCAAACTGTGTTGATCCGGTTGAACCATAAGAGCCCCTAAGTTTTAACCTATCGATAAACCTTAAATTATCTTTGATAAAAGATTCGTATTGCATATTCCAGCCTAAACCTGCCGACCAGAATGGCGCAAAACGGCGGTTTACACCAAATTGCGAAGCACCATCTACACGGTAAGCCAAATCAACCAGGTAACGGTCTTTAAGGGCATAGTTAAAGTTGGCCACCGCTCCGATCCTCCTTCTGGTTGATTCGAACCCGGTTGGCGCGCCACCCTGCTGGTATTGTAGTGCCATACCCAAAAAGTCGATAGATTCGTCAGGAAAACCTTCTGCCGTAAAGGTGTAATTTTTAGCATTATTCTCGGTCATATCGATATTCACCCCGGCATATATTCGGTGGATATTGTTGAATAACTTCGAATAACTTGCCGATACATTACCGGTATAACTAAAATCCTGACCGGAAGAATAAGCATAACTTCCTTTCCTGAAAATATCGGCTTCTCCATAATTGGCAAACGACGAATGTTCGGCAGGTTTAAAATTATCTTCGTGGTTTTGATTGCTGGTAACTCCTACTCCAGCACGTAAAAACAGGCCGTTTACCGGTGTCCATTCCAACTGGAAATTATCCGTAATATTGGTGGTATGGCCAATATCGTAAGTATTTAAAGTGGCATCGTATAAAGGATTTGGATATGGACCACTATATTTTGAAGTTTGGGTTATAAAAGGCCTGTAATACGGCGTAAAAAATTTCACCACATTCCCTGATGCATCATAAGGCTCCCAGTAGGGATTTAATTTGGCGTAATCAGCAAAAGAACCATAAGGCGACTGGCTGGCTTTGGTTTGTCCAACTACCAGGTTATTACGAAAAGTAAGCGTACGGTATTTGTACATCAGGTTAATGGTACCGTTAAAAGTCTGCCGGCCTGATCCTTTCATCGCGCCGTTGGTATTGTTGTACTGCAGGGCCAGATCGTAACGGAAAGTCTGATCGCCTCCTTCTACTTTTAAGTTATGGATCTGATCTACCTGTGTACGCAAGGGCACCGATAACCAATCGGTATTTACACCCTTGGCCACCTGACCAAGCACCTGGTTGTAGTATTTCTGTAATTCGATATTGGTTGCGGGATCTTGTGTAGCACTCTGGAAATAACCCGAAAGCCTCTCAAGTTCCAGTTTATCGGCAGCATTTAGCAGGTTATAACTGCTCAGATCGGGGATACTTAAATTTACCCCTGCCCTGTAGCTTAGCCTTAATTTTCCGGCAATGGGTTCTTTAGTTTTAATTACCACTACCCCATTGGCTCCACGCGAACCATAAAGTGCCGTTGCCGAACCATCTTTTAGCAGGGTTACCGATTGGATTTCGGTGTTATCCAGATCGAGCATGCGCTGTAAGGTAGTTTCAAACCCATCGAGGATAATAAGTGGCGTATTCAAAGCAGCCGAAGTCTGGTCCTGGAGTTTATCGATATTCGGCAGGCTCCGGGCTCCCCTCATCTGGATATCGGGTATTTTATTCGGATCGGCACCTGAAGCATTATTGGGCACCACATAAAATGACGGATCGATATTGCCCAATGTGGTAAACAGGTTTCTGCCCTGAAATTGTTGCAGCTCAACTGCTGTGATGGTACGCACCGCGCCAGTATAACTTTCTTTGGGTTTATTAAAAATCCCGGTTACCACAACATCATCAAACTTGTTGTCGCCAATTTCCATTTTAACAACAAGGGTAGTTTGCCCTTTTTTAAGTTTAATTTCCTGCGTTTTAAAACCTAAATAGGTCACTACCAGCGTAGCTTTTTCATCCACATTGGCGATAAAAACTGTTCCACCTACACCGGTAACCATTTTTTTATTGGTTTCTTTTATGGTTACGGTAGCGCCGGGTAATGCTTTACCTTCTTCGTTGGTTACCGTAACCTGAACGCCGGTAGAAATGTAGGTGAAAGTAATCTTATCAGCTCCATTTATTGTCTTTTCGCGGAGCATTACTGCCTTATCATCAACTTTATACGCAATAGGCTGGTTTTTGAAACAAAGCAGAAGCACATCTTCTAATGAGGCATCTTTAACGTTAATGGATACGGGCGTGGTTTTTTTTAAAAGTTCGTTGCTATAGAAAAAGTCATAACCGCTTTGTTCGCGGATATCGTTGATAATCTGGCTTAACGGGACATTTTTCTTGCTGATTGTAATTTTCTGTGCAAATCCTACAGCAGAAACCTGGAGGAAAGATGCAATTAAAATAACGGTAGTTAATCGCATAATAAGCAATAATTTGCGGACATACCCGAGCGGCATACCCCTTTTCTTGGGATAAATTCTATACATTTGTTTGGTTTGGTTTTGTGCAGATGCCCTGGCTTCGAAACTGGGGGTACCTGCAGCAGTAGTTGATAATTATTGGAGAAATGCCAAACTTAGCCAGGAGTACCTACAGGTATTCCTGGTCTATTGCTGACCTTAATGTTGCTGTCGTAAATATTTCTTCATCGTTTGTCTGGTTTAGTTTTATTGAGTGATTAGTTGTTTGTTTTATTTGGTGACATATACTTTGTGCCCATCAATCCTGAAATGGACATCACCGTTAAACTCGATGATTTTAAGTATTGCTGAAATGTTCCGTCCGCGTGATATTTTCCCCGAATAGGTTAAGTTCGGATCTGTTTTAGTTTCGTAAACAACCTCTACACCATACCATCTGGAAATTTTCGTCATAATGCCTTCCAGGCTTTCGTTAAATTTAAAGTAGCCGTTTTTCCAGGCCACCACATCTTCCATATCCACATCATCCGAAACGGAAATTTTACTTCCGATTCGGGCAGCCTGCTGACCCGGTTTTAATAAAGTATGCTGTTTGCCTATACTGATCCGAACCGATCCCTGGAGTAAAGTGGTTTTTACAACAGGCTCGTTATGATAGGCCATAATATTGAAATGTGTGCCCAGTACTTCTACCGTTTGTCCTGCACTGGCCACTTTAAACGGCATATTTTTTTGATGGGCAACTTCGAAGTAACCTTCGCCGGTTAATTCTACCTTACGTTCATTTCCGCTAAAGTGGGTCGGATAGCGCAAAGATGAAGCGGCATTTAGCCATACTTTGGTTCCATCGGCAAGGTTTACCTGATACTGACCACCCATTGGAGTTTCGATGGTATTGTATTGTCCGTTTGCAGCGGCTGTTGTATTCGATAAATCGTAAATGATTTTTCCTTCTGCAGTTTTAATTACCTTGATGCCTGTTTCATTGGCAATGGCTCCGTTACCAGCCCCACTAAGGTCTATTTTTTTACCGTTTGCCAAAATCAAGGTGGCTTTGTTTCCACCCGGAGCAACATCGGCCAGTTTTGGATTAGCGGTTTTGGCATTTTGAGCAATATAAAAAAGGATACCTACGCTGAACAAGACCAAAATTGAAGCAGCAATGCTCCATTTTAACCAGGCAGAAGACCTGATTACCTTTAAGCCCCTGGCAGAATGGTTAATGCGGTTTTGGAGATCGGCAAAATCAGCACTGATGGTGCGGGTTCTCGATCCGTCGCCCATTAGCAATAACATTTGCCTCAGCTGATCAACTTCCTGCCTGCGGTCTGGATTTTGTGCCAGCCATTCTTCCCAGTCTTTGACATCCTGATCGTTCCTTTTGAAACAATAATTCAGAAAACTTTCCTGTTGTATCAGCTGCAGATTTTCTTGATCTCCCATTTAAATTGATTAAACTTTGGAGAATAGAGCAGGAAATTTAAATTTTACCCATAGATTTTTAAAAAAAATAAAATTAATAGCGAAAGCAGTGAAATTGCGATCGATAAAGTACCTAAATCGCCTTCACCAATCATCTTTTTGAGCTTTTCTACCGCATTATAAATGGTATTATAGGCAGTTTTAACCGTAATATTGTTACTAGCGGCAATATCATCGTAAGAAAGGCCGAGATAAAACTTCTGATAGATCAACCGGGACTGACTTTCGGATAATTTATCTATATAATTTTTTAAAGTAAGGGTAACCTGGTTGCTGGTGTGCTGTTTAATGTGCAAGGTTTCTACGGAAGGATAAACCGGCATTTCTTCCAAATCGTAAAGATCGAGGCTTTCTTCGGCACTAAAATGTTCCCTGCGGAAAAGTTTACGGAGGAAGGAGGTTACCAGGTAATTATGGTGATTGGTAATGTGACTTAGGTTCTCCCTGTTTTCATATATATATAAAAACAGATCATTGATACAATCTTTGGTTTTTTCGGCATTTGCCCCTTTTTTAATGCCGATATAGGTAAAATAATCGTGGTAATGGGCATAGATATCGTAAAAGGACGTATTATTTCCCTCCAAGATAAATTTTTCCCACTCCGTCTTTAGATCTTTTCCTTTTTTCAACGCCTGAAGTTTGCCTTTTTAGTCTAATTTTAGCTGAGAGCTGGCTAAAACGTTTAAGATTAAATAAATATCGTGCAATTATCGACAATAGCAATAATATTTTTATAAAAAATTTAAATAAAACTTAATGGTAATTTAATTAAAAGCTGTAGCAGTAGGATTACAATATGGGTTTATTGTGTATTTGGTTAACTGGTTTAATTGTTTAAATTGGTTAATTGTACCTGGCGATCGTCACCCTGATCCGATAGTTATTGGATTTATTTCAGGATCTATCCTGCATTAATACCCTGATATAAATTCAGGGTGACGTATGGATGGAAAAAACGACGTCATCTCGACTGAAGCAAAGCGGAACGGAGAGATCTGCCTCGAGATAGATTTCTCGACTGCGTTGCCCTCCGCTCGAAATGACGGTTAATTAGACTCAGGACTTCAGATTAGGTACCATCATCAAGACTTCCGACTAAAAAACTATATTTGATCTGTAATTCTAAGGAGCAGAACATGAAGACTTTGGTTATTTCGGGCGGTGGCAGTAAGGGGGCTTTTGCCGGTGGTGTAGCAGAATATCTGATCAAATACAAGCAAACCGATTACGATCTTTTTGTAGGTTCTTCAACCGGTAGTTTGCTCATCCCCTTTTTGGCCATTGGCGATGTGGCGCGTATTAAAAAGCTCTACACTACCATTTCGCAATCAGATATTTTTACGGTTTGTCCGTTTATTGTGAGATATAAAAATGGAAAAGTAAAACTCCGCATGAACCATTTTGGGATCATTAAGCAGTTTTTTAAAAGACAGAAAACCCTTGGCGACAGTACGGGTTTAAGAAACCTGATCAGGAATAATTTTACGTTAAAAGATTTCGAAACCATTAAATCGCTCGGCAAAGAAATTGTGGTTACCGTGGCCAATTTAACCACTCAGGTAATCGAGTACAAATCGAGCAATGATTACAGTTATGAAGATTTTTGCGACTGGATGTGGGCATCGTGCAATTTGGCTCCTTTAATGAGTCTTTACCAGAAAAATGGCAACGATTACGCCGACGGCGGTTTCGGGAACCTCATCCCTGTACAGGAAGCAATTATAAAAGGTGCAACTGAAATCGACACCATCGTTTTGCGCCAGGAAAAAGCGGTTTATAATAATCCGCCACTGCAAAATGCAATCGAAGTTTTTGCACGTACAAGCGATTTTATGCTTAACCAGATTGCAAACGACGACCTGATTATCTCAAAGCTACAAACGGCCAGCAAAAACGTAAAAATCAATTTTTACTTCATTAACCGCGAACTTACCACACATTCTTTTGTATTCAACAAAGCAGAAATGAGCACCTGGTGGCAGGAAGGATACGATCTGTTTAAAGCTAAAGATTGTACTACACACGTATTAGAAGCTGATGGAAAAATGGGTTAACTGGTTAATTGTTTAAATCGGTTAACTGATCCAACACCAAACTACTATTGCTTAATAGGGTTAATTGTATAAATTATCTGATAAGCCATCAGTTGATGGATAATTCGATATTGGGTTTCACGGCTACAAGCTGCATTTCCTTTTCTTTACCCCTTAACTTAATGGCACCTAACATTTCGGTGGTGTAATTTCCAACCAGCTGCAGTTCTTCGACCAGGGTTTTGGAAACAATCATTTCCTGGTTAAAGGTTTTACACATATTCTGGATCCTCGAAGTGGTATTCAGTACATCGCCCGAATAAGTGATATCCCGTTTTATGATGCCAACTTCCCCGGCAATTACCCGTCCACAATGAATACCGGCTTTAAAAGAAGGCAACAAAGCATATTTTAAGTTGTATTTTTCTTTTAGGGAAAATAAATGGCTCTTGATATCAAAAAAACAGTTGATGCATTTATTATTTTTCAGTCCCTCTCCATATCGCCAGACAATCACCACCTCATCGCCCACGTATTGATAAATTTCGCCCCTGTTTTCGAGGATTGGATTGGTAATATCGATAAAGATATCTTTCAACAGTTCATGATATTTTTTATCGCCGAGCTTTTCGGCGATGGTGGTAGATGAATTTAAATCAAGGAACATAAAAATCCGCGATTCTTCCTTAGGTGTATTGTATTTTCCTCTGATGATATCCCAGAAAACCCCCTGTCCAAATTTACTGTTAACCTGCAATAGCAACTGTGTTATGGAAACCACCATGGCCCAAACCAATCCATTTTTTAAAAACCTGTGCGAATCGCCCAAAGATAAAAGACTGAGGATTTCATTTATAGATAATACAATAACGGTAAAAATGCCGGCTATAATTAAAAGTGTATAACCATAAGGTTTATCGTTATATTTTACGTTGACAAAAAAAACCAAAAAGCTTCCGCCAATTAAAGCGCCGAACAAACCAATAAACATATTTAACAAAATGGAAGCTTTTAAGGAGTAACCTGGCGCAGGTCCTAAAGAATTGTGGGTATGCAGTATTAAATCTTCAAAAAGGGCAATTACGGCACCGATTAATATCCACGCAAGGACAATAATCAACAACTGCTGAAATTTTTGCCTGGTGCGTCGATTTATTTTTACTGACATTCTGATCTTTATTCAAAAAAACCAATTGAATTTACAATAAGTTTAGCTTAAACTTAAAGAAAAAAACAGTAATCCCCTAAGAACCAGTCTCCAATTTCAGGCTTACATTAAACGACATTCCTTTTCCGAATTCGCTTTCTATAGCGATTTTTCCTTCTGCATAATCAATAATCTCTTTACCAGGTAAAGACCAAGTCCGGTCTCTTCAGTATCCTATATACGGTACTGCGCAGTTTTCTTCGCACAAACATTATTTTCGAAATATTTATATTTATATTGGTAATTGCAGGAATACCGGTTTGACAACCCAGGTTATAAAGGGCATATCAAAAACAAAGGGCAGCAGCCAATGGCCCTGCCCTTATTGATATTAAGGTTTCAATACCACTTTTACACAATCTTCTTCTTTTTCATCAAAGATTTTGTATCCGTGTGCGGCTTCTTCAAGCGGTAAACTGTGTGTAATAATATCATCGAGTACTACTTTACCATCATTAACCAAACCGATCAGTTTATCGATATAATTTAGAACAGGTGCCTGCCCCTGTTTAATGGTGATGCCTTTATCGAACATACGGTGCATCGGAAAATTATCGTAAGTTGATCCGTAAACGCCCATAATAGAAACCGTTCCCATTCGGCGTACGGCTTCGAAACACATATCGAGTACTTTCATCGATCCCTTTTCGAAATTCACTGTTGCCTTTACCTTATCCATAAAGCTACGCTCGGGTTCAAAACCCACTGCATCTACACAAACATCAGCCCCACGTCCACCCGTCATTGCACGGATGGCTTCCACTACATCAACTTTATGCGGATTTAAAGTATCAACGTTATTAACAGCTTTAGCTTTCTCCAAACGGTAATCGAGCGGATCAATGGCAATTACACGGCTTGCACCATTAATCCAGGCAGCTTTCTGGGCCATTAAACCTACGGGGCCTGAGCCAAAAATAGCCACCACCTCACCGCCTTTCAGCTGGGCCCAATCAATGGCCGACCAACCCGTCGGAAAAATATCCGTTAAAAAAAGTGCCTGTTCATCTGTTAAATGCTCGGGCACAATCCTCGGACTTACATCGGCATAAGGGACACGAACATACTCTGCCTGACCACCTGAATAACCGCCATAAAGATCGGTATAACCGAAAAGCGCACCACCTTTCTGATCCATCAAATCGCCGTTCGGCCCATAATGCTCATAATTAGAATTTTCGCAGGCCGGCGAAGCCTCATGGGTACAGAAAAAGCAGGTACCACACGAAATCGGGAAAGGTACCACCACGCGGTCGCCCTTTTTTAAGTTGGTAATTGCCGACCCCACTTCTTCAACAATGCCCATAAATTCATGACCTAAAATCATATTTTCTTTTTGTGGTACAGCTCCGCTTAAAATATGCAGATCGGAACCGCATATTGCAGTAGAAGTTACTTTTAAAATGATATCCCGTGGATCAAGAATTTCCGGATCCGGCACATTATCTACCCTGATATCGCCGGGTTTGTGAAAAACAGCTGCTTTCATAATTCGGTATTTACAGTTTAATTAGTAATTGTTATCCTTTTCTTCCGATTCGTCGTCACTTTCACTTTCGAAACCGATTTCTTCATCATCAGCTGCTGTTTCCGAATTATCATCATTCAGTGCACCAAGATCTTCAGTTGTTACTGGATTGTTATCATAATCAGCATCACTGCCGGCTATCTGGTCGTCTTCATCATCTTCAATGGTTTCATCCTGATCGGCATCACTACCATCAGTTTGCTCGTCAAGGTCGGATAGTTCATCCTCTCCTTCAGCAGCACTTTCGCTTACCGGACCATCAGAAGCATAAGATCCATCATTCGGGTTGGTTTGATCAGCATTTACCTGGTTTTGATCCAATTCATTTTCATTGTTCTCAAAATTTAAATTTTCCATGTTATAATAAGTTGAAGGAGGATGAGATTACCCTCACTTAAACAACCTTTCCTTTCAGGCATTTGTTCAGCTAAAAACGGTTATTTACACCCGTATTTATACCCTATTTATCAATACTGTATTGTTGATTTCACCAACCCCACAACTACTCGTTTGTAATATTTAAATTACAAATGAGTCTTTCTATTTTAAATCAGTAATTTAAATTATTGATCCGCCTATACAGGTGGATTAATTTTTAACCGGATTACTAAAACGTTTTAATCAATTCAAAACAGGTTTTATAAACGGTTATGGCCGAAAAAGATGTCAAATAAAGTAGGATGGCCGGTATTAGTGTGGAATCAACTCAAACCTAAATATAAAAACCTATTATGAAACACAAATTAATCCTCATCCCGGGCATCTTAATCTTTCTGAGCCTCTCCTGCAAGAAAAAAGAACTGGATCAACAGCAGGATCAGCTTTTGAAAAAACCTGCTACATTAGCCAACACCAATTTACTGGCCGAACCACCACTAACCTGGCAGGAACACTGGTTTGATCACGTGCAGGTACTACAGCGCTTTTACCACGATACCAGCATCGTAGTTTATCACGACAATGATGTAAGCAACACGGTTACCTGGCCCAATACCTACCTGGCGCAGGTTTGGAACTATACTAAAAGTAAATATGGTTCATTTGGTCCCGATTCGCGTTTATGGGCCATTTTCCACACAGGTAAATACAGTGGCGGCCACCCGAGCACTTATATGGATGCCAGCCACGATTACCGCAACGTAATTGATGTAGGCTCATCGAGCACCAGTGCATGGCTTTCGGGCACCGGAAACGATCTTGATATTACTACCCATGAGGTTGGGCACATTGTAGAAGGCGCATCGCGGAATGTGTTAAACTCTCCTGCATTCGGCATCTGGCACGATAGTAAATGGATGGAAATCTACATTTATGATGTTTATGTTGGCCTAAACCGCACAGCCGATGTACAGCGCTGGTACAATCTGGTGGCCAATGGAGCCGAAAATTATCCAAAAGCACAAACATATTGGTTCAGGGACTGGTTTTTCCCGATTTATAGTCAGCAGGGCAATGCTACCGCTTTAAATAAATATTTCAGTTTACTGGCGCAATATTTCCCTAAAGAAACGGTAAATAACGGACA
Source organism: Pedobacter miscanthi (assembly GCF_003315595.1). Classification (GTDB taxonomy): domain Bacteria; phylum Bacteroidota; class Bacteroidia; order Sphingobacteriales; family Sphingobacteriaceae; genus Pedobacter; species Pedobacter miscanthi. The sequence goes on from NZ_QNQU01000013.1 coordinate 170,274, forward strand.
GGGAAACATTACCCGTTTTTCAAGATCAATGAATTATGGCGAGTTTGTCCATTTCTGGAGCGGTGCAACAGGTATCGATCTTAAACCACTTGCATTAAGTGCTTTTGGTACACTGGATGAGCAGGGCAATAACTGGACAACACAATTGACCACGGCCAGAACAGCTTTCCCGAATGTAAGTTACCTCAAAGATATTTCAAGCTCCGCAACCCTGAGCGTAAGTAATGAAAATTCAGCTGGGGCTTCAGCGGCCGAAGGTTCATCAAAACTGACCGACAGTTATTACAATACCAAATTCTTTTTGGGTGGCTATCCTACTACTTTCTGGGCGCAGCAAACTTTTGCATCTAGTCAGGTAGTAAAAGGTTATACGATTACTGCCGGTAACGATGCGCCAGACCGCGATCCGAAAGGCTGGAAATTGATGGGATCAAACGATAATGTAAATTTTACGCAACTTGATATCCAGAGTAATCAGACTTTTGGTTTAAGAAGACAAACTAAAAAAATACTGATCAGCAACAATACCGCCTACAAATACTATAAACTGTTTATCACTTCGAACAATGGAAGTGTAGATCTGCAGTTCAGCGAGTGGAGGTTATTGCAATAAAAATTAAAGCTAACGACCGGGAATTTAAGAGTTGAGCAATTCCTGGTCGTTATTCATTCCCCTCTCATACACAGCTTTACAAGATGTTTGATATATATTATTTTTTCGAAAAGCAATACCTGCATTGCAGTTTAGCGGTAGTACCCGCTATCGCTTATAGTCCTCGCTACGCTGTGGGCTATTCCGCTCTATCGGGTTTATATAGCAAAATAGCAGCTACTATTAATGGAGCAATACCAAACGTTCCAACGGAACGTAAACGCCAATTTTACAATTGGCTACCTATGATTCGTTCCTACGGAACGGCCGCGGGAACGCTATTCCCCCCTTCCAGAGAGGTGTCGGGTTTATATGGCAAAATAACAGCAACTATTAACGCAGCAACACCAAACATTTCTACGGAACGTAAACGCCAATTTTACAATTGGCTACCCATAATTCGTTCCTACGGAACGGCCGCGGGAACGCTATTCCCCTCTTCCAGAGGGGTGCCCGCAGGACGGGGTGTAATAAAACACATGATAATAATTATCATAAATAAGATCATTAAGACTATCCGCGAACCGTCCTGCTAGGATGATTGGCATGAGCAAAATAAGTCAACAGGAATAAAAACCAGTCCAAATGTTCAAAGATGTAATCCGTGTTGATCTGTGTACATCTGTGGTTAAAAATTCTACATTGCCCAATGCGGCGATATGAACAGTTTTTATGCCCACGCCTTACGCAGAAACCTGATCCAATTGCCGTGCATTAAATTTTCTACATCGGTTTTGCTATAACCACGTTTTTCGAAAAGATTAGGGATTTTATCGAGATCGGCAATGCTTTCCAAATCGTAGGGGCATTGCTCCCTGCCGAAAGCGCCATCAAGGTCGGAGCCAATCCCTACATGCCTGGTGTTACCTGCCAGCTGGCAGATGTGGTCGATATGATCAATCATCACTTCGAGGTTACAGTTCATTGCTTTTGGGGTCGAAATGCCTCTTTGCCAGTTGGGCACCATCATCCAGGCATCTAAAGCTGCACCAATTACAGCTCCACGGGCAATTAATGTTTTAATCTGATCGTCGCTAAACTGTCTGTTGTGGTTAACCAAAGTCCGGCAGTTATTGTGCGATGCCCAAACATGACCGTTAAAATGGTCGAGCGCATCCCAAAAACTATCATCGCATAAATGCGTGGCATCGAGGATAATGTTGAGCCTTTCCATTTCAGCAAGCAGTTCGTAGGCACCAGGGTGTAATTTACCTGTAGCATCAGTACCCTGAGCATACCTTCCAGGGCCATAATGCGCTGGTCCAATGGCCCTTAATCCCTTATCATAAGCCTGTTGCAGGTAATCAACATGTACGATAGAATCAGCACCTTCTAAACTTAAAATATATCCGATCCGCTTTTTCTCATTCGGGGTATCTGATGCCCATAATTCGAGGTGTTTTTCCAAACTTGCGAGATCATTCACCTGGATCATTTCACCATGGTCTTCCATGGCTTTGTACCATGCCAGCTGCCCCTGGGTTTGTGCCCATGCCTGCTCCGGAGAATGCCAGCCCGGCAATGGGTTATCGGGTGCAACAAACCTTGCAATCTGCGTGGCCACCACCAAACCAATGTTACCTTTACGGAGTTCGGGCAGCGATACAGTTGCTTTTGCACGATCGGGTTTATCCGTTAATCCTTGCTCACGATTATTGATTTCGGAAAGTGGGCGGGTTAGATCGCGGTTCCACTCCAAAGCATTCATACTCAAATCCAGATGCGCATCAATCGTAAACATAGCAGGTTTTTATATCGTTATTTTTCTTTTTCTGGAAGCGATGCTCCAGGTTTGACTGGGATTATTTTCAGAAACGGCAAGCGCATTTTCGTAAAGTGCAACCGTTGGACAGATATGATAGGGCAATCCGTACAAAATATCACCAATTTGATAGGAATGATTTTCTCCGGCATCTAAAACCAGATGTTCTTCACTCTGGCTAACTGGAATAAGTTCAGGTGCATTTAAAAATACCACTCTTTTATCGAGCGGTTTTTCGGCCGCTACAGCTTTATGGCCTAAATCGCAACAGATCAGGCTATTTCCTGGTAAAGAAACAATCCGCGAAACCAAAAGTGCAGCAGTATTAAATGGCTGTTCTTCAAACGCCTCCTGATAACCTTTATCCCAAAGGGCAAAAGTACCGGGACTACAATCGAAAGTACTTTGCGTGTTATAAATGGTAAAAGTTGGCGTCCCTCCTGCTATAATTACGGGTTGATGCCCAGATTTTGCGTGAATTGCAGAAGCTAAGCCATTTAATGCCTCAATAATTAATTTTGCTTTTTGGGTTCGAACGCCAAAATCACTTTCATGAATGTGCCCATCGTAAGCATGCAAACCTTTAATCGATAAAGCTTCAATCTGGTCGAGTTTTGTACAAAGATCCGGCACTTTTTCGGGTAAAATACCCGTACGGTTCATCCCCACGTTTACATCGATAAAAACTTCAGCTGTTAATCCGTTAGCTTTAAAAGCTAATGCCAATTCGAGTGCAATTTTTTCATCATCAATCAAACAACTGAAGCGGCTTAGCGGATATGCTTTCCGGAGGGCAATAAACCTGGCAATATTTGGTCCAACAGGCTGATAAGCAAGCAGTACATCGGCTGCACCACAAATGCCAAGCATTTCTGCCTCGGCAATGGTGGCACATTTAAATTTCGAAATCCCTGCCTCGATCATCAGCTTGCTCACCTCGGCCGATTTATGTGTTTTAACATGTGGCCTCAAACGGTTTGGATCATCGATCATCGAAATCAACAATTTGATATTGGCTTTGATCCTGTCGACATAAAAAACCAGGCCAGGAGATTCAACCGAGGCAGCACCATCCAAAAGATACCATTGCTTTTCTAACATCATAGAGGTTTAATACAGCTCAAATAAAGATTCGATCTCTACCGGGATATTATCCGGCAATGAACCAAAACCAACCGCACTTCTTACACCTATTCCATTATCAGTACCCCAAACCTCGGCAAAAAGTTCGCTGCATCCGTTAATGATAAAGGGGTGTTTTTCAAATTCTGGTGTACAATTAACCATACCCAAAACTTTGATTACCCTTTTTACTTTATCCAAACTCCCCAGATTGGTTTTAATGGTTGATAACATTGTTAAACCCACCTGCCTTGCAGCCAGTTTGCCTTCATCCTGATCCATATCAGATCCGATCCGACCGATAATCAGGCTTTTATCATCCCTCACCGGACCATGACCGCTCAGGTACAAATATTTCCCATCAATAAGATAAGGTTTGTACACCCCAAGCGGTGCCGGGGCCGGCGGAAGGTTTAATCCAAGTTTTTCGAAACGGGCATCTGCAGTTAAATTTTCCATATTAAGCTATTATTATTTTAAGTAAAAGTACGCCGGCTAATCCTGCAGTACCCACTATTGATTCCATTAAAGCCCAGGATCGGAAAGTATCCTTCAGGCTTAAATTAAAATATTCTTTAAACATCCAGAACCCGGCATCGTTTACATGCGAAAACATTAAACTACCTGCACCAACGGCCAAAACCATTAAATTCGGGTCGGTATGTGTGGCCACCATCAGGGGTATAATAATACCTGCTGTGGTGAGGCCGGCAACCGTTGCAGAACCAACACAAAAGCGGATCAGTGCTGCAATTAGCCAAGCCAAAAATAAGGGTTCAACCGATAATTCCTGCAGGTAACTGGCGATTTCTTTACTCACACCACTTTGGGTTAAAATCTCTTTTAAAGCACCCGATCCGGCAATGATCAGCAAAATCAATGCGATATCTTTTAAAGCATTGCCAAAAATCCCCGACAGGTAATCCATTTTCTTTCCGCGCGAAATACCAAGAAAATAACTGGCTAAAATCAGCACAATCAACATCACGATAGAGGGATGTCCTAAAAAAATAATCACTGGAAGAACGGAAGAGCCTGGATCTAAAAACAAAGGAAGAAAAGAAGCCAGTCCCAATAAAATAACGGGCAATAAAGCGGTAAACAGACTGATAAATGTTCCCGGAAGTTCATTTTCGGGCAGTTCCTTTGCCCTGAACGATGCCATTGGGCTTGAAGGGATATTTTTTAACGTTTTGGCAAAAAGCGGTCCGCCGATTACAATGGCAGGTATGGCCACAAGCATCCCGTAAAACAGGGTGAGTCCCATATTGGCGTTAAATTGTACCACCAGAGCAGCCGGCGATGGATGCGGCGGTAAAAAACCATGCGTAACCGACAATGCAGCGAGCATAGGCAAACCAATATAGAGTGCAGGTAATTTATACCGGTAAACTACAGAGAAAATTAAGGGAACCATGAGCACGAATCCGATTCCATAATAAAGCGGAATGCCAATTACAAAACCCGTAATTACCATTGCCCATTGGATATGTTTGACACCAAAAACAGCCATCATTACCTGGGCGATCTTTTGAGCGGCGCCACTTTCGGCAACCAGTTTGCCCAGCATGGCACCAGTGGTAATAATAATCACCAAAGATCCTAAAACATCACCTATGCCTTTTTCAACAGCACCGGCAATTTTTGGCAAAGGCAATCCTAAACCCAGACCCGCCAGTACAGCGACAATCAAAAAAGCCAGAAAGGTATTGATTTTAAAAACGGAGATCATTAAAATCAATAATGTTATGCAGCAGAAAACGATGAGTATGGTCATTGATATTTTTTTAGCTTATCCCACCTGCACTATTCCTATGGATGATATGTTGCAAAATAGTGATTATTTTGTTTTAAGTCGATTATATTCACCCTGTGTTTTACCAGGAATATCTACATCTTTGCATTAAGAATAGCGACCATCCTATCAAGAAAAAATATAATATCGTGTACAAAGCAATTATTATCCTCATCGCCCTTAATTTTTGTGTTTTCTATTATACAAATGCCCAACCGAAGAAACTAGAGGTAACAGTAGCAGAAATTGCGGCAGATACCAGGGGAAAAATAGGCATTTATGCACGTGTTTTAGAAAGCAATGAAACTTTCGAATTTAATAACAATCAACATTTTGTGATGCAAAGTGTGTTTAAATTCCCCATTGCGGTGATGCTGCTCAGCGAAGTAGACAAAGGTAAATTCAACCTCGATCAGCAGGTATTTATTCCTAAATCAAAGATCAAAAAGACCACAAGTAAACTTTATGAGAAATATCCGGAAGGAAATATCTCTGTTCCTTTGCGCGAAATATTGGAAGATATGGTTTTGTACAGCGATAACAATGCCTGTGATGTTATACTCCAGCTATTAAAAGGGCCAAGGGCACTCACCCGTTATCTGCACGGGATTGGTATAACGGATATCAATGTTGATTTTGATGAATGGGGTATGCAGAAGAAATGGAATAACCAGTATCAAAACTGGTGTACACCACAGGCACAGGTAACCTTGCTTAAACTGGTTTTTGAACAAAAACTCTTAAAAAGTGAAACGAATACCTTACTGAGAACGCTGATGCGTAAAACTTATGTTGCACCAATGAGGATCAGGGGGCTGCTTCCAAAAGGTACACTTGTTGAGCACCGCACCGGAACTTCGGCAACAAATGATTCGGGCTTATCTCCTGCTACAAATGACGTTGGCACCATTACCTTAGCCAATGGCAAACACCTGGCCATTGCCATATTTTTAATGGATTCGTATGAAAATAACGAAAAGCGGGACCTGATTATAGCAAAGATTGCAAAGGCTGCTGTTGATGAATTTTCGGGTGTTCAGGCACAATAACATTATCATGGCAGATTAAAATCATATAAACTTTAGCCAGAATTATATAAAGCTACCAGGCAAACCCTGCTTAGTTTTGTATTATGAAAATTAAGGCCGTTTTCTTCCTCTTTATATTTATGCTCAATACCCTTGTGGGTTTTGGCTGTTCTATAACGATGAAAAATGAGGGGAACGAACACAGCCTTAGACATCACCATACACATCAGCCCGAAACAGTTAAGCAACTTCTCTCCCAACATGCTAGTTTTAAAATAAACGGTGAAGAAGATTCCTGCTGTAAAACATTGGTTAACGATTTTCTGGTTCAGGGCAAACTCCTGCCCGACTACGCAAAACTGAATCTAAAGGCGCCTGCACTGGATCCATTTGGTTTTAGGTTAACTCTTATTCCGGAAATAAATATTGTCATTGCAGATCAGCAAGGAATTGATCTGTACCGTTACCGTCCACCACATCCTGATATCAGGATTTCCATACAAAGTTTCCAGATATAGGATAACCCATAGCTTTTTGTTTCCCGCTGATTTCGCAGAAAAGAGACGCAGATTAAGCATATCGATAATATCAGCGATAATCTGCGTTTTTAATCCCCTTAAATCTGCGGGAAAATTTAAATATTTTAATACGGTATAAATGCTTTAACAAGGGCATAATAAAGCCGTGCAAATCATTTTTAAAACAAAAAACATGAAAACTTTCCTATATAGTATTGCCTTCTCTTTATTTTTTCTTAGCCCGTACAGCTCAAATGCTACGGTGAAAAAGGCAACTAATCTTACAGAAGATCAGGCGCCTAAAATTACTGCAACAGCCATTTTAGATGCTTACTTAAAATTAAAAAATGCGCTGGTTACCGATAATGGCAAAAATGCTGCCGCCGCCGGGAACGAACTGGTAAAAGCATTTGCAGCTTTCGATCAATCCAAACTTACAGCTTTACAAAGAAAAACCTACTCAGAAATTGTGGATGATGCCAAAGAACATGCCGAACATATCGGCTTAAATGCATCTAACATCCCCCACCAACGCGAACATTTCGATCTATTGAGTAAGGATATCTACGACATCACTAAATTATTAGGTGCCGGCCGGGAGATCTATGTTGACAGGTGTCCTATGTACAATAAAGGTAAAGGTGCCATCTGGCTTAGTGAAGTAAAAGACATTAAAAATCCTTACTTCGGGAAAGCCATGTCTACCTGTGGCGCAATAAAAGAAACCTTGCATTAACAAATGCGTTTCGTAAAAAAAGCACTTATTGGACTGCTATTGATTATGATAGCAGTTCAGTTTTACAGGCCTGTTCAAAATACCGATGCATCGGTTATGCCAAATCATATTTCGAAAGTTATTACGGTTCCCAATCAGGTAAACGGCATACTCAAAAAGGCTTGCTACGATTGCCATAGCAATAATACGCGATATCCCTGGTATGCCCGAATTCAACCCCTTAGCTGGTTGGTGAATCAACACATCAGTGAGGCCAAAGCAGAACTCAATTTTGACAACTTTAAGGAATACAGCCTGCGGAAACAGCTTAGCAAACTCCGTGCGATTGAGAACAGTATGGAAGATGGCACCATGCCCATTGGATCTTACACATTGATCCATAAAGACGCGATTTTAAATAAAGATGAAATAAAATTGATAAGCACATGGACAGCGTCATCAAGGGATAGCCTTGAAAAAATTCAGTTTTAAAGAAGATAAATATCGAAAGATGAAAAGTATGATATTCAGCATTTTAATGTTCTTTTCGCTGGGGCTTTCTGCCCAGGAGATAGAAGGGACGAAAATGCAAGAGAGGGAAAAAACCAATGCCACGGAAAAAAAGGATGAGATGGAGGGCATGGATATGAGCAAGCCATCCGGCACGATGGACAATATTAAAAAGGCAAAGGCAAACCTTGGCCCGATAAAAACGGTAACCTCTAGTGTACCTCCAACAACCGTTCGTTACGATTTATATGTTACCGATACCACTGTAACCTATGGAGGCAAGCCCAAACATGCCATTGCGGTAAACGGCAGTATCCCCATGCCTACCTTAACTTTTACCGAGGGCGATACGGCAGAAATTTATGTGCACAACAGGCTAAAAGAAGAAACTTCTATGCACTGGCACGGCCTTTTTTTGCCCAATCGCTACGATGGTGTGCCCAATATGACACAGATGCCGATAAAACCGGGCGCCACGCACCTTTATAGATTCCCTGTTATACAAAACGGTACACATTGGTACCATAGTCATACGATGCTGCAGGAACAGATCGGAATGTATGGCGCTTTTATCATCAAAAAAAGGAAAGAATGGGATATCCCTTCCATTCCATTGGTTTTAAGCGAGTGGACTAACATGAAACCAGAGGAAGTGCAGAGAAGTTTGCATGCAGCCAGCGATTGGTTTTCGATTAAAAAAGGTACAACACAGAGTTATGCCGAAGCCATTAAAACCGGAAATTTTAAAACCAAAGTAGCTAATGAGTGGAAAAGAATGAACGCCATGGATGTTAGCGATGTGTATTACGATAAATTTCTGATCAATGGAGAAAACCAATACCAGCAACCAGAGTTTAAGGCCGGTGACAAAGTAAGGTTAAGGATTGCCAATGCAGGGGCTTCATCCTATTTCTGGCTTAAATATGCCGGTGGAAAAATCACTGTTGTAGCAACAGATGGGAATGATGTGGAACCTGTTGAGGTAGACCGTTTGATTATTGCAGTATCCGAAACCTACGATGTGGTGGTTACCATCCCTGAAAATAAAAGTTACGAGTTTTTGGTCACTCCGGAAGACCGCACAAAATCCGCTTCTTTATGGCTCGGAAAGGGCGAAAAAGTAGCTGCCGGAAAAATGCCAAAGCTCAAATATTTCGCCGGAATGAAGATGATGAACGATATGATGGATATGAACGGCAACATGGTTGAAATGAAAGGCATGAAAATGCAGAACCAGGTGATGGACATGAATACAGTAATGTATCCTGAAATTACCGGACCAGAAAACACGAAAAAAATGGGCAAAATGGATGGTATGGACATGGCCGACATGAACACGGATGAAGAAATGCCCGAAATCGTTACGCTAAATTACAACATGTTGCGCGATCCTAAAAAAACAGTTTTACCAAAAGGTCCGGTCCAGGAGCTAAAATTCGACCTTACGGGCAACATGAACCGTTATGTGTGGACGCTGGATAATAAAACAGTTTCGGAATCGGATAAAATCCTGATCAAAAAGGGCGAAAATTTAAGGGTCATTTTATACAATAACAGTATGATGCGACACCCCATGCACCTACACGGGCACGATTTCAGGGTAATTAACGGACAGGGGGATTATGCCCCGATGAAAAACGTACTCGACATTATGCCGATGGAAAGGGATACCATCGAATTTGCCGCTACAGAAAATGGGGGCGATTGGTTTTTCCATTGCCATATTTTATACCACATGATGGGCGGTATGGGCAGGGTATTTAGCTACGAAAATTCACCACCCAACCCCGATGTACCCGATCCTAAATTAGCGCAGCGCAAACTCTTTCGCGACGACCGCATGCCACACCTAATGGGCCGCGTAGGCATAGAAAGCAGTGGTAGCGACGGACAATTAATGCTTGCACAAACCCGTTGGTCGCTTAATACCATGTGGCACCTTGGTACAAACGCCATGATGGGTTACGAAAGTGAAACCATGCTGGGCAGGTATATTGGCCGCAATCAATGGCTGTTTCCTTATTTGGGTTTCGATTACCATTATAAGGAATTTAATCCTGATGAAAAAAACATTTTCGGGAACGATGAACGCAATATGTTCGGGCAGATCAGTAATAAAGAAAATCGCAAAACCATTGTTGCAGGTATTGCCTATACCCTACCCATGCTGATTGTTGCCGACGCCAGGATTGATGGCAACGGAAAATTAAGGTTTCAATTGGGACGGGAAGACATACCCGTTTCTAAACGATTACGCGCAAACTTTATGGTAAACACCGATAAAGAATATGCCGCAGGCCTTCGGTACATTTTAACAAAATATATTGCACTTTCTACGCATTACGATAGCGACATGGGCCTGGGCGGTGGATTAACTTTTAATTATTGATGGTAAAATAAAAACGGGATAAACTGGCAAGGTGCCCATTTATCCCGTTTACCGAAATAAGCCAAAACATCCGTCGGGGCTTATTAACTAACCAAATAATAACCAATATCTATGATATCTATGCTACAAAACTAGCAAGGTAAGATGAACAAAAAATGAAGTTTTACTTCTAAAACACGGCCATTTCATTTTACTATGTACTGTAATCGCAATTAAACTTTATAGTGAAGATCGACGGTCATCATTCTTCAATCCAAAAACGAGGTTTTATAGGCTTTAACTTAAAAAACACCCATGCACTTTAACGTATTAATAACAATCATTTAACATTCAAAACGATTTAAATCAGTTACTTATTCATTTATTTGAAAGCGCAGATACATGATTTGCATCATCAATATCCAAACTGATTTTATGCCATCTTTTTGTACCATCATACCCTTTTTAGGAAACACCGATTTAAGTACTCCCCTATCCATAGTTTTCATCGTCTGCCTGCTTGCCGTAGTGGGGTTTGAATTTGTAAACGGCTTTCATGATACCGCCAATGCGGTTGCAACGGTTATTTACACCAAGGCACTAAAACCCATTATAGCCATTCCGTGGTCGGGATTTTGGAATTTTATGGGGGTTTTTACCGGAGGAATTGCCGTAGCCATGGGTATTTTAAAACTTGTTCCTTTAGATGCCCTCATGAGCCTTCCGGTTGGCGTTGGTGCGGCTATGGTTTTAGCAGTATTACTGGCCTCCATTGCCTGGAACCTGGGTACATGGTACCTTGGGATCCCCTGCTCCAGTTCGCATACCATGATCGGTGCCATGATCGGCGCCGGACTTGCTTTTACCTGGTATTATGGAGGTAAAGGTGTAAATTGGGGCAAGGCCGAAGAAATTGGCCTATCACTGATTCTATCGCCCATTATTGGTTTTGGGATAGCCATACTACTAATGTATTTTTTAAAGCATGTGGTTAAATATCATGCCCTTTTCCATATCCCAACCGGCGAAAACGACCGTCCTCCTTTATTAATCAGGGCTTTGCTCATTACCACCTGTACTCTGGTAAGCTTTTTCCACGGCAGTAACGACGGACAAAAAGGCGTGGGTTTACTGATGCTGATCCTTGTTGCATTCCTTCCGGCAAAATTTGCAGTGAACCATCATATCTCAAACGATAAAGTGTTGTTCCAGCTGAACCAGACTGAACAGGTGCTTCAAAAAACAGCTACACTTAACCATGGTAAACGATTGGATATTACCACCCTGGTAAGTAAGATAGATAAAGCCAAATATCATTTATCGCTCAAAAATGAAACCGACAAAAAAAATACCTATCTTTTTCGTAAGCAGATTGAAGAGGTAGTGGCTTCGGTAAAAATGGTAAGTCAAGATAAAACATTGGTGATGAACACGGCAGATCACCAGACACTGACAGACAACGCATCCGAATTATCAAAACTGGTCGAATTTGCACCGCTTTGGGTAATCTTGTTGATCTCCATTTCATTGGGATTAGGTACCATGATCGGCTGGAAACGTATAGCCGTTACCATAGGCGAAAAAATCGGGAATGAACATTTAAATTATGCCCAGGGTGCCACTTCCGAAATTGTAGCCGCCTCTACCATCGGTTTAAGTACTGCTTTTGGTTTACCGGTAAGTACCACACACGTATTATCAAGTGGTATTGCTGGTGCAATGGTAGCTTCGGGTGGGCGAAAAAACCTGAATAATAATACGCTTAAAAATATTGGTCTGGCCTGGGTGCTTACTTTGCCGGTATCCATTATACTGGCCATGTTATTGTTTATGCTCTTTCACCTGTTTATTTAACAGTTTCAATATTAATTATCTCTACAAAATGAAACAGATACTTGTAGCAACGGATTTTTCGAAAAGCGCCGGAAATGCCCTGTCTTACGCATTGGCTATGGCAAAAACGCTGGGTATGGAAGTAGTGGCCATCCACGCCATACATCCAACCGAAGGGATCAACAACAGCACTTATAACGCCATATTTATCGAATCGTACTACGCAAATAAAAGGGCTGCTTTAAAAGAATGGGCAGCAAACATCAGTCAAAAGGATAACCTTACCGACGTTAAGCTCGAAACAATATGCGATGTAGGCTTTTTAAAAACAGTAATTACCAGGCATACTGAAAATAACCCTGTAGAATTATTGGTAATGGGCATTACAGGTGCTACGGGTATCAGTGGAATTGTAGGCAGCAACGCCAGTATGGCTGTTACCAAAATGAGAATCCCGACATTGATTGTTCCATTAGAAAGCAGTTTTGCCAATTTCCCGATTATTACACTGGCTACCGATTACGAAACGGTACTTTCGCCCAAAGATGTTACAGCCCTTAGCGAACTCTTAAAAGCCTCAGGAACAAAAAAAATGCAGGTACTGTATGTGGCCGAAAAATCGGACGAGTTACACATCCAGACCGGCGAAAAAAGAATCAGGGATTTATTGCCGGATATAGTAATAGACTTTAATTATATTCACGACAGCAGCGCACCGAACGGTATCATCGATTTTATCAAAAGTAACCATACCGATATCCTGTGCCTAGTTAAACACCATCATAATATTATTTACCGCCTGTTTACGAGTAGTACGGTTAACCAGGTGATGAATAAAACAGTAAAGGCCATTTTGGTTTTGCACGAATAAGGGGGAATGGGTGATGGAAGATGTAACACGTATGAGGGAAGATGTAAAATGGAAGATGAACAAATAGATCTCTCCACTCCGCTATGCTTCGGTCGAGATGACGTTTTTTGCTGTTGAGCTGTTTGAAACAAATGAACCGATTACCAATGAAAGAATGAATGAATGACTCAATGAACGAATGACCGATTACCAATGAATGAATGAATGACTCAATGAACGAATGACGAATGAACCAATGACTAATGAACCAATTACCAATGACTAATGAACCAATGACTAATGACCAATGAACAATGACCAATGACCAATGAACCAATTACCAATGAACGAATGTCTGATCAACCAATGACCAATTGCCCCAATGAACAAAAAATGTTAAAATATCAGAAGAATTTCTGAAAAGCAGCTATATTTATGGCGGGTTGTCATCCAAACATCCCCTAATGTTTACTTACTAATTTATGGGCAAAAAAATCAGCATTCTCGAAGATGATCAGGGAATCAGGGAAATCGTTGAACTCATTTTTTTACAGGAAGATTATGAGGTTACAGGATTCGCAACTGTAAACGACTTTATGAGCAGAAAATCAGATGCATTGCCCGACCTTTTTCTGCTTGATGTAATGCTACCTGACGGAAATGGCCTAAATGTATGCGAAATGCTAAAGACTGAAGAAAAAACCAGCCACATTCCGATACTGATGATGAGCGCCCATGCCGATCTAATTACCATGAAAAACCAAAGTAAAGCAGATGGTTTTATTGCCAAACCTTTTGATATCGATCATTTGATCAATATGGTTAAAAATACGATATAAGGACTATATTTCCTTTACAGTTTCTCCAATTGGCAACGTAAAAAAGAATTTACTGCCTTCGCCGGGTTTGCTTTCTACACCGATTTCGCCGCCATGGCGTTTTATAATATCTGCACAGATAAAAAGACCCAAACCAAGTCCCGAAACCTGCGTACCCATTTCATCGGCCCTAAAATAACGGTCGAAAAGGTGCGGAAGTTTATCTGCCGGAATACCAGGGCCATTATCACGTACCGAAACCTTTACCCGATCAGCCTGTTCTTCTATTTCCAGAAAAATCACTTTAGAATCAGGCGCATATTTTACTGCATTGTTCACCAGGTTAACCACTACCTGATCGATACGGTGTTCATCTGCAAAAATCATTAAACTGGTATCGCCTTCTAATATCAGGTCGTGACTCCCCGATTCCCTGACATGGATGCAACATTTCTCGAGCATTTCGCCTAAGTTAAACCAGTCCTTTTTCAGTCCCACATGCCCCTGGTTAATTTTGGATACATTAAGCAGGTCATCAACCAGTTCGGTAATTTTATCCATACTTCTTGAGGCCTGATCAATCACCTTTGGAAAAAGTACGGTATTAGGGTTTTCGCGCATCCTTACCAGCAATTGCAGTGAAGCTTTCAATGTGGTAAGTGGTGTTTTGAGTTCGTGGCTTGCAATCGATATAAAATCATCTTTCTGTTGCTGTAATGCCTTGTAAGCAGTAATATCCATCACGGTACCAAGCGTGCGGAGCCTGTTTCCATGTGCATCAAAATACACCTTTGCCTGAAATCTGAGCCATTTCATCGGAAAACCTTCGCGCAGGTAACGTGCTTCATAAAAAATCTGTCCGGTATTCTTAGCTTCTTCATGCGCCAGTACACTTAAATGAACATCATCAGGATGGTAATGATCGATGATGGTTTCGCGGGTTACCCCATGGCCAAGACCAAACATTTCGTCAAAGCGCGTAGAACCAACCAGCTCTCCTGTTTTATAGTTAAGGTCGTAAGTTCCAATTTCTGCTGCTTCTACTGCAAGGCGGATACGTTCTTCCATCTCTTCGATGGCATGCCTTGAACGTACTTTATCCGATACATCAATTCCTACCACCATAATGGCCGAAACAATGCCCGAAAGATCGGTTACGGGTTCGTATACAAAATCGATAAATACCTGTTCTGGTGAGCCATTGCGGATGAGTACGACCTCGGCCTCTGTGGCAAAAAATGCCTGGCCAGATTGAATAACCCTTTCCATAACCGGAGCATATACTTCAGCGGCTTCGGCAACAGCATCCCAAATGGGTTTGCCATCCACGCTTGAGCGTTTTTTCCCTACCAGTTCGAGGTAACGGTCGTTTACTTCGGTTACCATCAAATCGTTTGCCCTGATTACACAAATGGCAAAGGGAGCCTGCAAAATCAGGTTACGGAACCTGACCTCACTTAGCTCGAGCAAACGGGCCGATTCGGTAAGCTCTTCGTTTGTGGCAGCAAGTTCTTCGTTTGTGGCAGCAAGGGCTTCGTTTATGGTTGCCAAACGTTCATTATTCTCAACAGCCTCTAAACCCAAGCGACTGATATTATCTGCAGATTCTACTAACTGGGTTACATCCGTAGCATGGCAAACCACACTTATAATTTCGTTATTTGCTGCTTTAACCGGCTGATAGGAAAGGTTATAATAAAATGTTTTGAGCTGCCCTTCAAGTTCGATTGATATTGGCACGCTAACGGCATGATAAGCTTCGCCGCTGGTTAAAACCCCGCGCATTAGTGATCCAAAAGGTTTTCCGGCAAATTCTGGCAGGATTTCAATAAGCCTTTTACCAATTATAGAAGAGTCTTTCCCCCAGGCTTTAAGCGTGGCGGCATTAGCCAATACAAGCCGAAGCTCATCGCCCAAAACGAGGTACATAGGGTAAGGTGAGCCTTCGATAAGCCCGGCGAGAATTTCTTTATCAAGGTGCATAAGTAAGATAAATGGCAAAATACGGTTTTTTAAACCAGGTATGCCAGTTACGAAGTTAAAAAAGAAGTGGAAGATTTGCTAATCGCAACAGGAATTTAGTCTTTAGTCCACAGTCTTTAGTCTGGAGTCAGTTAACAGATGAAATAATTTCCAGTTAACAAAGGTAAATAACCAATAATCAATTTTCAATGATCAAATGACAATGATCAAATTACAATGATCAAATTACAATGATGAATAGCAACCGGATTAGTCTGTAGTTTTTAGTCGATTAACCAATTTAAACAATTAACTGATTAACCATACGAATAAACAAATGAGCTACTCCTCCCCTGCAATGCCCAGGTTCCTCACTACGTTAAGTACGCCGGTTTGCCAATGCAGATAACCTAAATTGCCACAGATATCGATTACCTGACCTTCAATTTTAGCCGGTACATCGTTAACTACGCGGAAACGGATTTTATATTTTGGATTGTAACTGATGTAGATAATGATATCGTCGTTACGCTCTCCTACATCAGCCAGAAAAGCAAGATGTTGATCACGCAATTCGTCAGCCGCCTGCTGCAAACGTCCATTCATTAATCTCGAAAGCGCCTTATCCGGAACAAAATCTGTCTCCAGGATAGCCAATACCGTAACGACCATGAACGCAAAAATAAAAACCTGGGGCATAACGGCAAATACAATCTTCCAAACAACTGGAAATGAGCGACAATAATTTTAAGCCTGTGCTAAAAAATGGCCCATACTATGCGAAATATGCCTTTTTTATCCAATTTACCGGAGGAAACCTAGATTTTTCCTCCGGTTGTTTTTTGGCCATCGCCAACAGGCAACTATTAACCTAAGCTATACTTGTAAGAGGCAATAAAATCAAAGAAATCTTTTAACTTGCCGGTATGGTCTTTATAATTGCTGCGCCGGTAGCGGCTATAGTTAGATTCGCCTTTATCTCTAACATATTTATTTAAGGCATCGTAATCAGACTGTAATGCCAGTATTTTAGAAGAAAAAGTAGCTGCGTTGCCTGTAAAATCAAAAACCTTCTGGTTAAAGAGTTCTACCACCTTATTATATGGTGCTTTTCCATCTTCATAATCCTCTGTATATTCTTCATAAGTGCTCACAAAGGCATTATGTTCATACCCGAGTAATAACCGTCCGAGCATCACATTTTTGAGTGGGTTGTTCAAAAATCTTTTAGCTGGATTAAAGGAAGCAAAAACCGACATGGTATCAGCATTCGACCAGATTTCGGTAATGGCAATGTTGTTTTTAAACTGATCAAAAAGTTCATCATATATTTTGCCGCTATACCAGTTGGTATCCATTTTCCCATAGTCGTTTCCTGTTTGCCCAGCAACCGGATCCAGGGGTACCACTGAGATTTTAATTTTAGCTAACCGGTTAAGCATTGCCGTATCGCCATTAAGGCTAAAAAGCAGGTACATCAATCCAACAGCAGCTCCACGGCCATGCCCCGATAATATCAGTTCGTTTATAGTATTATCTTCAATGGCATTTTTTATTGCATCAAATACATATTTTGAAGCCTTTTCAGCGTCATCGTTCTTATAACCCCTATCACCTCCGGTATAAAATTTTTCGATGCAGGTGATATCCCGCTTATCATTTTTAAACCTGTATTTAACCGTATTATTGCCAATCTGCTCTTCCGTAACTTTGATATCACTATCATACAGGTGGCGGTATATACTGCGTTGAGACCCTACACCGTTGATGTAAATCTGGTGCTTTGCATCTACATCTTTCATAAATTTTTTGCGCTGGCTTTTGGTTGATTCTCCACTTCCGCAGAAGTAAACAAATAACCTGTTACCTTTGCTCTTTACTGCTTGCTCATCAAAAAACTTTCCATCAAAGTTTACAGCTTCAGGTTTTGTAAATGGGATCAAAACAGTTTTTCCCACGTTGATTACACTGCTCACACCTACAGCAATCCAATAAGGTTTTACTGTTCGGGCCATGGCCTTTTCAACATAAGGGATTTCTAAAATATCCATAAACATACCAAGGGCAGAGAGTAATTTTTCCGAATCGTTAACCGTCCATTTCTTTCCGTTTATTTTCATCCTGATCAGTGAGTAAATCAGGTAAATGGCATAACATGCAAAAACTATGGACATTAATGTTTTTATGGCATTTTGGAGTAAATCTTTGACTGCCTTTACCGCCTTGCTCACTGTTTGAGAAATCAGATAGGTCATCCCGAATAAGATAATTGCTCCAGTTGCTACTTTTTTCGCAATATTTAAGTGTCTCCTCTTGATGTGGATGCACATGATATCCAAATCATTTTCCTCATCTGAAAGTAGTGTGTTGAGGTGTTTATTAATGGTGAAACCATAACCAATGTAACTCACAATTGAGGATAAAAAGCTTGTTAACATATTCTGAGGAAACATCTCGATTGGTGTGATATCAAAGCCCGCACTTATTTTATCAATATCCAGTGCATCATCATCCAGGCCCAATTTGTCTGTGGGTAATCCGGTTGGTGCCTGTGCGATTGCAAAGGCTTCGGCTTTTTTAAAGGGATACAATATGGTTTTCGTCACGGAGAAACCAAATTCGATCCATTTCATTACTTCTTTTGTTCTATCCAAAGAAGTGAATTCTGTAAGTTTTGAGGTACTGGCCATTTATGCGAAATTTATACTGTTAACGAAATTGTCATCTCCTGCTTTAAAAGGTGCTTCATTGTGCGCAAGTTTATAGCCAACGGTTACCGGGATGGCTATCACCAAAGCAATCAGGTCGGCAATACTTAAATCGTCGTTCGTCACCTTTTTGTAGAGGTAAGAAAGCAAAGGGATATCAATGGTGGTGTACAGGATTTTTTGGAGGAAATCGACGGTTTTGATAATCAGGTCGAAGAACAGTTCGGTGATCTTCCTGGCAATATCCAATGCCATCAGTACAATTTTATTGGCAAATTTTTCGATAAATTCTCCAAATCCGATCTGCCCTTTTAATAGTTGGATTAGCAGATCGCCCATATCCGAAGGTACATTGTTTGCCCTGGTTTCTGACTTAATTTTTTCGGCACTTTCGGCCGTTAACATGCTCGAATTTAACCTGGTATCGTTTCCGAACACCACATCTTTTTTACCATTGAGCCAGTTAGTCCGCGAGTCGACCGATTCTTTTTTACTGTTATCGGCCATCATATCCAAAACATTGGTATTTTTGAGGTATTTATGATCTATGGCCCTGCCCATTTCCTCATATTTCGCCCTGATATCGAGGATATAGTTTACCGCCATTGTTTTATACGAATCGAGACCCTGTTTGGCTTCTTCGAGATAGTTATAACCGATCTTTTTGAGTGCTCTTTTGGTTTCGATGATATCGTCCCAATCGAAAAGGAATGCCAGTGTTTCGTAAAGGTCTTTAAAAAACACCTTGATCTTTTCCCATACCCGCTCTAAAAATGACATGGCCGCTTTCACTTTATCGGCCACCCAGCGGATAATCTTTCCGCCGATTTCGACCACAAAAGTTACTGCAGCACCGATTTTTTCAACCACCAGACTGGTAATCTGGATAAAACCATTTTTGGCACTGTGCCATAAATCACCGATGGCATGGCCCATGTCTGAAATCCCTAAAGCTCCGGGCTGTACAACCGTGGCCGCCACTCCTGATTCAAGTGGTCCATTTTCTATTTTTTCACTTTCCTGAAGCACCCTCCCCAGCAGGCCGGCCACTTCATCGAGTTCTTTCTGATTGATTTTTTCTTTCACAAGTAAACTTCCGTCAGGTCGTTTCATTTCGGCCAGGTCTTTTCCCGAGCGGATTTTTTCGTGCAGTACCGCCCTGATGCCTTTTGTAGGATCGATTTCGATGTCTTCGGGCAGAAAATCGGCACTGATGGCAATTTTGGGGGCCGCGAGTGAATCAACAGAGAGCATAATGTTGATGGAAGACTGGAAATCAAGGGTTACGTTTTCGCTTTCGGTTAAGAAATATTTGGTGTTATTGATGTAAACCACCGTATTTTCTTCTGCAGAAACAGAAATTTTATCATCGATCGCTTTTGATGCCGGATCGGGTATAAAATCAAGGTCGACGGTATAGGAACTGATTTCTACCACACTGTTCAGGTCTTGTACACTTAACAGGTTTTCCTGCCAGGAGGTACTGATCTTATCCTGCCAAAAATGGATCAAGCCCTGTCCGCCGTTATTGGCTTTACCAAACAGGAAAAGCTGGTTATTGAAATTATCCCCCCTGATGCTCGAAAAATCGCTGATATCGGTATGCATCTGGATCGGAGCCGTCCATTTTTTTATGATCTCGTTAGCAGCTATGTGGTTGTTGTACTGGTAATATTGGTTGTTAATATAATAAAGTCCTTTAACATTGGCTTTTTTACCTATTACCCAGATGCTCACCTCATTACCGTTTTGCGCTACATCCATTTGGGTATATTCGAGGGTTGCAGGTGCAATTTCCTCTTTAGGAGCCTTATCCGAAATGTAACGGTAAATGCCTTTTCCGGCCAGATAAATAACACTGTTTCCTTTTTTATCGGGCAGGAGATCGAAACAGTTGATGGTATCATCTATTTCGAAACGACGCTGGGTGATCTCAGGATCATCTTCTTCCGGAAAGCTCTGAAACATCATGGTACGGGCCTTCAACGGCATATCGTAAAGTACAAATACCCCCGAATAACCGAGCAGCCTGCCTACTTTTAGCTGTTTTACCTGTTTGGTATTTTCGGGCAGGGTGTAAACCTCCGGCGCCTGACCATAGCTAAAATAATGATATAAAGCATCTGTGTTGGGGGCCAGAGAACTGAAAAGAACCCCATTGCCGTCCATGGTAATCTGATTGATCTTTCTTAACGGATCTTGTAATGATTGCTTTTTAAAGCTGAGCTGTGTGCCAAAGTTTAAAAGATCAGCGGTGTTGAGGTCGATTTCGTCCGACACCAAAAGTTCCGATCTGTTTCCATTAAGCTGGGCAAATACCAGCCTGAAATTACCATAGCGTTCATGGTAATCGAAATCGAAACTGGTAGCTGTACAACCTTCGTGTGATAATCTGGAGAGCTGCCAGCCCGATCCATTTCCTGAAGTGGAAATCAGCGCAGTTAAAATGCCTTTTTTGTCGATAAAAAAGATGATTGCACCGTCGGCACCATGTTTTAAAGAACGAAGTCCATGGCCTACATCAATAATGCTTTCGGCAACATAGTTCTGCATCAGTTCGGCCTGATGGTTTACGGTAATGCCCGGAAAGCTAAGCACAGTTTTTTTTGAATTTTCCATAAGGTTCGTTTTAGCTGTTGATTGGTGAATAGGCGATATCGAAAAGAACAGCATCTTCTTCTGATTCTGTGCCATTCATTAATCTGATATTTTTAAATACATAAGTATTGGATCCCGGAAGGATAACCCTGCCCGAGAAGGTATCTAAACTATTAAAATTGACACTTTTAAAAGTGCTTTGATCAAATTCTACGATCTGGCGACCTTTATCGGTAAAGAGTGTATATAATCCGATGATAGCACCAAAAGGGTTCACAAAATCAGAAAGTTTATCCCAGTATTTATCTACATCATCTTTATATACCACATCTTCAGTGTCTTTACCTACCTGCGGGTTTATATAATCGGCAACAACCTCGATTTTGCCCTTATCTGACGCCTTTAAAGTGAGAGTAAGCTCTCCTATTCGGCCCGTCTGCCCGTCAATTTCGTAGCGGCCAGAAGTGGAAAAAGGCTGATCTACACCCACAGTGCCCGCTTTCACCCAGATCATCACCTTTTTATCGATCTCTTTATGCGTATTCCCTTCAACAGTAATGCGGTATTTAAGTACAAGGGCAGTTGAGCCATCGGAATTGGTCTTAGTGCTTATTTTAGGATCTGCGATATCAAAACCCATCCTTAATCCGTGCCTTGTGAAGTTGAACCGGTTGAAACCATTGTGTTTTTGGGTTCCATCATAAGCCTGTGCATGCTTTTCTTTAAAATTAGCATGAAAATTATCCATCACCGCCTGGTTGAGCTGTTGCAGGTAAATATCTTTAAAGGCAGTATAATTAATGGCGATGGTACCGTTTATGGTCGGGGTTTTGTCGGCAGCCTTTTCGATCAGGTTATTTTTCAAAATGCCGCTGTTTCCGGTAGCCGGAAAGGCCTTGTTATCGGTAAGCATCAAAAAATTAAAGGAGGATACTCCCGGAACGCTACTTTTAGAGGTAGAGAAAGATGCACCTGTGGGATAAAGCATGGCACGCTCGGTTGTGGTAACCTTCCTTTTCTGAATAGCATAGCCTAAAATGTAAGGATTGCTGGCATGTCCCAACTGCTTAAAATAATTGGTAATGGCCAATTGCAGGAAAGTTTTGTCCTTTTGATCGCCTGGCAATTCGCTTTTACTTTCGTCGAAGTCCGAAATGTTGGCATTGTTGAAGTTAAGGAAGATGGATTCTATAGTGAAATCCTCATCAGAGAAACCACTTTTCCTTAAGATTTCATCTTTATTTCCGGCCAATACCATTTCATCAGCAGTAATTTTGATCTTGCCTATGGGAACGTTGAAAGCATAAACCTTATCTTTGAGACCAGTTTTGTTAAGTTTCCCCTTCTCAAGGTAATAAAGGTTTCCAATGGAGAAAGTAAGTTTGAAAAGCAGCGAAAAGTTTTCTTTTTCTATAATTTCTACCTTTGGGGTAGAAATATTTGCATCAATCATTACCTGAAACTGCTGTAATTTCGACAATTTCTGTTCAAGCGCTGTTTTATCGGTTTTTTTAGGTTTCAGAAGTTTATTTAACCTGGCTACTTCCTCATAATTTTCATCTTCGATGGCGTTTGTTAGTTCATTAGCCAGTTTGTTAACGGTTTCTGTTAGCGAATTCAGTTCGACTGCCAGTTTTTCGAGCTTTAGCCAATCTGCTTTCTTTTCATCAAAGTCGGGGCTGTGGTGACTGATGTTTTCAGTGCCGGAGAGATCTGTTAAGATCTTAAATTCGGATGAAATTTCTTCACTTCTGTAAAGAGTCTTAAACTCATGGTTAATTTTGTTTTGGGATAGGGATAATACCATGTCATAATAGCCCAGGTTTTGATTGTTACTCATTGCTTTCTGATTTTGCTGGTTCAGGGATTAATAGTGTTGTATTAGGATAAAATAAAATTTTGCTCATGGCTCCGCCATCAAAAATTTTCACATTTTAGCTGGAATTGCATGAATATATCAGTTGAGGAACTAACAGCAGAGTGGCTGTTTAAAAGCTAAAGTAAACGGATGCCTCCAGGGCATCCGTTTATTTATGATTTACCGGTTTTAAAGCCTGTAAGCCTTACCAGTTAATACCAAGGTTAATCTCAAAGCTTCCGGCAGTATAACCGCTTAGTGCACCGGTTTGCGTGGTGTAAGAGGTGTTTATGGTATACTTCTTTTTATAATGTAAACCTACACCAAAGCTTGCGGCCTTACTGGTATGGTACATGGCCGTAAACAGCACCTGTTGGTTGGCTATGCCAAACTGGGCACCAACATCAACAATATCGGTTATTTCGGTAAAGGAACGGTAAGCTACCTTTGGCTGGAAAATGTTATCTCCCAACTGAAAAATGTAACCTGCCGAAGCATATAACACAGGGGTATTGATGAGTTTAAAATTATCCCTTTTGAAATAATTTTTCAGGTTTACCATGGCCACATCCGCATTAAACCCCTTAGAGGTTAGGCCTACCCCAAAATCACCATCAAAATAGGTTTTATGGTCGGTATTATAAACACCTATCTGGCTGTCGTTCGGATTACCGATCAGGTCCTGCATATCGATCCGCTGATTCATAAAACCGGCCGACAAACCGAAGTGCAGTTTAGCGGATTCGTTTAGCGGAAGGTGATAGGCATAACTGGCCAGGATACGCGTTTGCCTTTGCAAGCCCGCTTTATCAAGGTTCATATTTAATCCGATACCTACCTTTTCCCAGCCATAGGTGGCGGTCAGGTTCTGGATCATGGGTGCGCCGGGCACATCGTTCCATTGAGAGCGGAAAGCTAAATCTACTGCTGCTCCCTGGGCTAGCCCGGCCATTGCCGGGTTAGCGAGATAAGTATTATTATAATACTGGTTTAATAAGGGGCTGGTTTGTGCGTTTACCTTTGATACCCAAATAAGAGCTGCCAATATCAATATTTTTGTTTTCATCCTTTTCATTTTCTTAACGGTTTCTGATAATGGTGATAAATCCTTTCTGAACAAGTTTGTCTGGTCCGTAGGTAATGATATAGTAGTAGGTACCCTCGGCAAGTTCGTTTCCGCCTATGGTTCCGTTCCAGCTGTTATCATATCCTTTTTTACTGTACATCTGTCTGCCATTGCGGTCGAAGATCCTCACCTCGTTGCTTGGGTACATATCGATGTTCTGTACAATCCAGGTATCATTCACCCCATCGCCGTTAGGGGTTAAGATGTTGTTGGCTACCACTTTGTAGTCTTCGTTTATCTTGATGGTGATGTTCTGTACCGAAATACATCCGCTTGCATTGGTTACGCGCACCGTGTAGGTGGTGGTTTGCGCCGGACGTACGGTAAGCACAGCTGTGTTCTGGCCGCTGATGATGCCGCTTGCGGTCGACCAGCTGTAACCTGTACCGCCAGTTGCAGTTAATAAAGCTGTTTCACCTTTACTTATATCCGTACCCTTGTTGCTTACAATATTGACAACCGGAAGGGCATTAATGGTTAAAGTACCGTTTACATATACAAAACTGTAGTTACCCGATACTCCACCTGCCGGAACAAGTGCATACGTACCGGCTACATTTCTGTTTGCCGTAGTGCTTACCGAAGGCCTGGTTGTTAACGAATTCTCGGTATCGCCTGCTTTAAAGCCGCTGTAGGTTACTGCAAATGTTGGGAAACCATCTGACTGGCACATTACTGCGTTGCTTGCCGTAACAGTTAGTATCGCTTTGTTGATGGTTAAATTAGCACCTACATAAGTAATTGCATAATTTGTACCTGCAGTTACCGTACCCTGGTTGATGGCATAGGTACCAGCATTTTCACCTGCTGCCCTGGTTAATGAACCTGTAAAGCTGTCGCCTGTTTGTAATGCAGGAGCAAAAGTATAGGTTAAAGCAGGATCAGCATCGCCATAGGTTTTAGCTTTCGCTGCTGCGGTTACCGTAATGGTTTTTGCACCGATGGTCAAATTAGCGCCAACATAATTGATGGTGTAATTGCTGTTTAATGCAACGGTACCCTGGTTGATGGCATAAGTGCCCACAGTTTCGCCTGTAGCCCTGGTTAATGAACCTGTAAAGCTATCACCTGTTACCAGTGCCGGAGCAAAAGTATAGGTTAAAGCAGGGTCGGTATCGCCGTAAGTTTTGCTTTTCGCTGCTGCGGTAACCGTGATGGTTTTTGCACCGATGGTCAAATCTGCACCAACATAACTGATGGTGTAATTGCTGTTTAATGCAACGGTACCCTGGTTGATGGCATAAGTACCTACAGTTTCGCCTGTAGCCCTGGTTAATGAACCTGTAAAGCTATCACCTGTTACCAGTGCCGGAGCAAAAGTATAGGTTAAAGCAGGGTCGGTATCGCCGTAAGTTTTGCTTTTCGCTGCTGCGGTAACCGTGATGGTTTTTGCACCGATGGTCAAATCTGCACCAACATAACTGATGGTGTAATTGCTGTTTAATGCAACGGTACCCTGGTTGATGGCATAAGTACCTACAGTTTCGCCTGTAGCCCTGGTTAATGAACCTGTAAAGCTGTCGCCTGTTACCAGTGCGGGAGCAAAAGTATAGGTTAAGGCCGGATCAGCATCGCCATAGGTTTTGCTTTTCGCTGCTGCGGTAACCGTGATGGTTTTCTTTCCTATTGTTAAATCTGCACCAACATAATTTATGGTGTAATTGCTGTTTAATGCAACGGTACCCTGGTTGATGGCATAAGTACCTACAGCCTCACCTGTAGCCCTGGTTAATGCACCTGTAAAGCTATCACCTGTTACCAGTGCCGGGGCAAAAGTATAGGTTAAAGCAGGAGCGGCATCGCCATAGGGTTTAGCTTTCGCTGCTGCGGTTACCGTGATGGTTTTTGCACCGATGGTCAAATTAGCACCAACATAATTGATCGTGTAATTGCTGTTTAATGCAACGGAACCCTGATTGATGGCATAAGTACCTACAGCCTCACCTGTAGCCCTGGTTAATGAACCTGTGAAGCTATCACCTGTTACCAATGCCGGAGCAAAAGTATAGGTTAAAGCAGGATCAGCATCGCCATAGGTTTTAGCTTTCGCTGCTGCAGTTACCGTGATGGTTTTTGCACCGATGGTCAAATTAGCGCCAACATAATTGATGGTGTAATTGCTGTTTAATGCAACTGAACCCTGATTGATGGCATAAGTACCTACAGTTTCGCCTGTAGCCCTGGTTAATGACCCTGTAAAGGCATCAGTACCAACCAAAGCCGGGGCAAAAGTATAGGTTAAAGCAGGATCGGCATCGCCATAGGTTTTAGCTTTCGCTGCTGCGGTTACCGTGATGGTTTTTGAACCGATGGTTAAATTAGCACCAACATAATTGATGGTGTAATTGCTGTTTAATGCAACTGAACCCTGATTGATGGCATAAGTGCCAACAGCTTCGCCTGTAGCCCTGGTTAATGATCCTGTAAAGCTGTCGCCTGTTACCAATGCCGGGGCAAAAGTATAGGTTAAAGCAGGATCAGCATCGCCATAGGTTTTAGCTTTCGCGGCTGCAATTACCGTGATGGTTTTTGCGCCGATGGTCAGATTAGCACCAACATAATTGATGGTGTAATTGCTGTTTAATGCAACGGAACCCTGGTTGATGGCATAAGTGCCTACAGTTTCGCCTGTAGCCCTGGTCAATGAACCTGTGAAGCTATCACCTGTTACCAGTGCAGGAGCAAAAGTATAGGTTAAAGCAGGATCAGTATCGCCATAAGTTTTGCTCTTCGCTGCTGCAGTTACGGTGATGGTTTTCTTGCCTATGGTTAAATCTGCACCAACATAAATGATGGTGTAATTGCTGTTTAGTGCAACGGTACCCTGGTTGATGGCATAAGTACCTACAGTTTCGCCAGCTGACCTGGTTAATGACCCTGTAAAGGCATCAGTACCAACCAAAGCTGGGGCAAAAGTATAGGTTAAAGCAGGGTCAACATCACCATAGGTTTTAGCTTTCGCTGCTGCGGTTACCGTGATGGTTTTTGCACCGATGGTCAGATTAGCACCAACATAAGTGATCGTGTAATTACTATTTAATGCAACTGAACCCTGATTGATGGCATAAGTGCCTACAGTTTCGCCAGCTGACCTGGTTAATGAACCTGTGAAGCTATCACCTGTTACCAGTGCCGGGGCAAAAGTATAGGTTAAAGCAGGATCAGCATCGCCATAGGTTTTAGCTTTCGCTGCTGCAGTTACCGTGATGGTTTTTGCACCGATAGTCAGATTAGCACCAACATAAGTGATGGTGTAATTGCTGTTTAATGCAACTGAACCCTGGTTGATGGCATAAGTACCTACAGCTTCGCCTGTAGCCCTGGTCAGTGAACCGGTGAAGCTGTCGCCTGTCACCAGTGCAGGAGCAAAAGTATAAGTTAAAGCAGGATCAGCATCGCCATAGGTTTTAGCTTTCGCTGCTGCGGTTACCGTGATGGTTTTTGCACCGATGGTTAAATCTGCACCAACATAATTGATGGTGTAATTGCTGTTTAGTGCAACGGTACCCTGGTTGATGGCATAAGTGCCTACAGTTTCGCCTGTAGCCCTGGTTAGTGAACCTGTAAAGCTGTCGCCTGTCACCAATGCCGGAGCAAAAGTATAGGTTAAGGCCGGATCAGCATCGCCATAGATTTTAGCTTTCGCTGCTGCGGTTACCGTGATGGTTTTTGCACCGATGGTTAAATCTGCACCAACATAAGTGATGGTGTAATTGCTGTTTAATGCAACGGTACCCTGGTTGATGGCATAAGTACCTACAGTTTCGCCTGTAGCCCTGGTTAATGAACCTGTGAAACTATCACCTGTTATCAATGCCGGGGCAAAAGTATAGGTTAAGGCAGGATCAGCATCGCCATAGGTTTTAGCTTTCGCTGCTGCGGTTACGGTAATGTTTTTTGCACCGATGGTTAAATCTGCACCAACGTAATTGATGGTGTAATTGCTGTTTAATGCAACTGAACCCTGGTTGATGGCATAAGTGCCAACAGTTTCGCCAGCTGATCTGGTTAATGATCCTGTGAAGGTATCAGTACCAACCAATGCCGGAGCAAAAGTATAAGTTAAGGCAGGATCGGCATCACCATAAGTTTTGCTTTTCGCTGCTGCGGTTACGGTAATGTTTTTTGCACCGATGGTTAAATCTGCACCAACGTAATTGATGGTGTAATTGCTGTTTAATGCAACTGAACCCTGGTTGATGGCATAAGTACCTACAGTTTCCCCTGTAGCCCTGGTTAATGAACCTGTGAAGCTATCCCCTGTTACCAATGCTGGAGCAAAAGTATAGGTTAAAGCAGGATCGGCATCGTCATAGGTTTTAGCTTTCGCTGCTGCAGTTACCGTGATGGTTTTTGTGGTTACGGCTAAAGCTGTCGCATTTGACGAAGCTTGTACAAAATCATAATTACTGGCACTTAATCCTGTTCCGTTAATTCCGTAAGAACCAGCTGGAGAATTTGCAGATGCAAGCGTTGACCAGCTAAGTGTACCGGTTGTGGCTGTAGAGGTGGTTTCCGAATTTACAAATCCAGTAACCGTTCCTGATAAAGCCGGAACAGCATCACCATAAACTTTAGAGGAAGTATTTGCTGTATAAGTTAATGTCGCTTTAGCAACTGTACTTGATGGTATAGTGACTGTTGGACTATTTGCATTGCTGCTGGTTAACACTACATTTCCAGAAATATTCGTACCAGCTGGCGCACTTGCTTTTAATCTTACATATACCGTTCCCGATACAGCTCCAGAACCTCCGATAGTAACAGAAGAACTATAACTCACATTATCAGCACTTACCTCGAAATTGGTGGTAGAAGATGGGGTAGCCGTAATACCTGCTGATAAACCAGTACCCGATACCGAGACGCTAGTTGATGCCGATGCGGTTCCATAAGTTGTGCTTAACGCAGATGGAAAAGTACCGGCTGAAGCAGTAATTATCGAGGGTTGAGTATAAGTAATCGAATATTGACTAGCAGCCGTATTACCATTGCCCGCAGCATCCTGTGCCGCATTAGCTGCAATGTTTATGGTTACCGAACCATTTGCTGTAGGCGTTGCATTAAAGGTATAAGTAGTTCCACTTCCCGAAAATCCACTCAGTGTGGCATTTCCCGGTATAATATTCCCTGCCACAAACCCTGTTACAGACTCTGAAAAGGTAACTGTAAATGAAATTGGTGAAGTACCCGTCGATCCACCCGATGCGCCGGCCGTACTGCTGATTACCACCAACGGAGCCTGATTATCTATGGTAGCATTATTACTACCAACTGTGGTTCTTGTATTTCCTGCGTTATCTGTTGCTGTAACAGCTACATTCCTGTTAGTAGCATTAATTGCCCCGGCAGCAAGTGTATAAGTTGCTGTCCAGATACCGCCGCTGTTGGTCGCCGCTACCGCACTTCCACCGCCAAACTGGCTGAAGTTGATGGTTACCGAAGAAATAATATCCGTATTGGTATCTCCCGTAGCAGTATTATTCCAGGTAGCGGTTATTACATCACCGATTTTATACGTACCACCTGTTCCGCTGGCGCCGTTGATGCTAATGTTAGCATCCGTAACCAGTGGTGCCACATTATCTACAAGAGCATTATTGGTCCCTGTCGTAGTTGTTGGACCAGCAGAATTTGTTGCAGTTACGGATATATTCCTGTTGGTGGCATCGATAGTACCGGCAACAATAGTATAAGTAGCTGTCCAGATGTTGTTATTATTGCTGGCTGTAACCGTAGCACCACCACCAAATTGACTAAAATCTATAGTTACTGCGATAATACTCGGATTATTATCGCCACTAGCAGAATTATCCCAGATTGCGGTTACTACATCCCCTATCTTGAATGCACCACCCGTCCCACTTCCGCCACTAATATTAATCTTAGCAGCTGAAACAGTAGGCGCAGCGATATAGGTAAACTGGTCGCTGGCACTGGTGGCGCTGGTGCCACCTGGTGTTGTGATGCGGACATCAACCGTACCTGTTCCCGCCGGTGCGGTCGCCGTGATCTGTGTTGCCGAGTTAACGGTGAAGCCTGTAGCCGCCGTAGCGCCAAAGGTTACCGCGTTCGCACCGATGAAGTTGGTGCCGGTAATGGTTACGCTAGTGCCTCCGCTGGTTGGGCCACTGGTTGGGCTCAAAGACGTTACTGTTGGCGCAGCGATGTAGGTAAACTGGTCGCTGGCACTAGTGGCGCTGGTACCACCTGTTGTAATGATGCGGACATCAACCGTACCAGTTCCCGCCGGTGCGGTCGCCGTGATCTGTGTTGCCGAGTTAACGGTGAAGCCTGTAGCAGCCGTAGCG
>NZ_QNQU01000014.1 GCF_003315595.1 Pedobacter miscanthi
TGAGCCCGACGAGCTACCAACTGCTCCACCCCGCACTCTATACAACTCGTTTTTTCTTTTGAATTAAATCCTTAACTCTGTTTCCGAATTGGAATGCAAAGATATAATTCGTTTCTTTGTACTGCAAATTTTTTTTAAAAAATATTTTAATGGCGCATAAAGCAGGTTTTGTTAGTATAATAGGTAAACCAAATGTAGGTAAATCCACCCTCATGAATGTGCTTGTAGGCGAGCGGCTTAGCATTATAACTCCTAAGGCACAAACCACAAGGCACCGTATTTTGGGGATCGTAAATGAAGAAGAATATCAGATCGTTTTTTCTGATACCCCGGGTATAATCAAGCCAAAATACAGCTTGCAGGAGAGTATGATGAGCTTTGTGAACGGATCTTTAACTGATGCTGACGTACTTTTATTTGTAACCGATATTAATGAAGAATACGATGAAGATGATGTTCTGGAGAAAATCCTGAACCGCGATATCCCAACAATTGTATTGATCAATAAAATAGATAAAGCATTGCAGGAGCAGGTTGATGAAAAAATTGCTTACTGGCAGGAAAAACTGAATCCGGTTGCCATTTATGCAATTTCGGCACTTCATAAACACAATGTAGACGGATTATTGGATCGCGTACTCGAAATGTTGCCCGAGCATCCGCCGTATTACGATAAAGAAGATTTAACCGATCGCTCCGAACGTTTCTTTGTTTCGGAGATGGTGCGCGAAAAAATCTTTCTCAATTATCAGAAAGAAATCCCTTATAGTACCGAGGTAATTGTTAAAAGCTTTAAAGAAGAAGAACTGAAAAACGGTAAAGGTTCTATGATCAGGATTACAGCCGAAATTGTGGTTGAACGCGATTCGCAAAAAAACATTTTAATCGGTACAGGTGGCAGTATGTTGAAAAAGGTAGGTACTGAGGCGCGTTTGGAGATCGAGAAATTTTTGGATAGCAAGGTTTTCTTAGAACTGTTTGTAAAGGTGATTCCCGATTGGAGAAGCAAAAAGAACTACCTGAAAAGCTTTGGTTACGATAATTAATTCTGATTTTTATTAAAAAATCAATGATGAAAAAAGGTTTAACGCTTCTCTTATTGCTTGTAAGTACGGTAGTTCTTGCACAGGAATCTAACAATGGAAAAAAACTCTGGGCAAAATCGATACTGAACGAAAAAGCCCCCGAATTGGTTGTCGAGAAATGGATCTCGAAACAACCGGATACTAAAGGCAAATTTGTACTGATCGATTTTTGGGCAACCTGGTGCGGACCATGCAGGGCATATATTCCAACGCTGAACGATCTTCAGAAAAAATATGCCGATAAGTTGGTCATTATCGGAGTTTCTGATGAAACGGCAGAAAAAGTTGAAGCTTTTGATAATCCAAAGATCAGTTATTTTGAAGCCATTGATACCAAAGGAACCGTTAAAGATTCGATCCAGGTTAAAGGCATTCCACACGCCATCCTGATCGATCCGAAAGGCATTGTGAGGTGGGAAGGCTTTCCTTTATTGCAGGGAAACCAGCTAACTGAAGATGTGGTAAAAGGACTTTTAGAGAAGTATAAAAATTAATATTGATGAAGGTTACGAAAAATAAGCGTACCTTTGCAGCCCGAAATAAATCGGTTAGTAGTTGATAGTCAATGGCTGATAGCCAAATAGTTTGAGCAGCTTGCCCGAACACCACGACCATTAACTATAAGCCATTAACTATCAATAGAACACCAATGAGTAACATTATAGCCATCGTAGGCAGGCCAAACGTAGGCAAGAGCACCCTTTTTAACAGATTAACCGAAAGTCGTAAAGCCATTGTTGACGACATGAGCGGCGTAACCCGCGACAGGCATTATGGCGTGGGCGAGTGGATTGACAAAAACTTTACCGTAATTGATACGGGTGGTTATGTAGCCAACTCAGAAGACGTTTACGAAGCAGCAATCCGCGAGCAGGTAATGATCGCCATCGAAGAAGCCAGTGTATTGATCTTTATGGTTGATGTAACTACAGGCATTACGGATTTAGATGATGACATTGCACAGGTATTGCGCAGAAGTAATAAACCTGTTTTCGTAGCAGCTAATAAAGTAGATAATACCGCACTTTATAACGAAATCCATACTTTTTATGGCTTTGGATTAGGCGAAGTTTATCCACTATCATCGATGACGGGTTCTGGAACAGGGGAGTTATTGGATGAGATTGTTAAAAATTTCGAGGATATTCCTGAAGAAGAAAACCAGTTGCCTAAAATTACCATAGCAGGCCGTCCGAATGTAGGTAAATCTTCTTTGGTTAATGCCTTAATCGGTAAAGAGCGTAATATCGTTACCGCCAATGCAGGTACCACCCGCGATTCGATTAAAATTCATTACAACCAGTTCGGTCACGAATTTATGCTGATCGATACTGCCGGGTTACGTAAAAAAACAAAGGTTAAAGAAAACTTAGAATTTTATTCGGTAATGCGTACCATTAAGGCTTTAGAAGAGGCTGATGTAGTGGTATTAATGATCGATGCTGTAGAAGGGATCGAGAGTCAGGATATTAATATTTTCCACCTGGCAGAAAAGAATAAAAAAGGTATCGTAATTTTGGTGAATAAATGGGATTTGATTGAGAAAAATACCCAAACGATGAAAGCTTTCGAAGAGCAAATTCACGAACGTATCCGTCCTTTTACCGATGTGCCGATTGTATTTACTTCGGTGCTGAACAAGCAACGTATTTTCAAAGCAATTGAAGCAGCTTTAGACGTTTATAAAAACCGTAGCAAAAAAATCCCTACATCTAAATTAAATGATGTAATGTTGCCTTTAATTGAAAAGTTCCCGCCACCGGCATTAAAAGGAAAACACATTAAGATTAAATACATCACACAGATTAATGCTACATCACCAATGTTTGCCTTTTTCTGCAACCTGCCTCAGTACATTAAAGATCCGTATAAACGTTTTATAGAGAATAAATTAAGGGAAAACTTCGATTTTTCTGGTGCACCCATCCAGATTTATTTCAGACAGAAATAATTTAAGGTTGAGGGATTAGAGGCGGAAGGTTGAAGGCCTGACTGCCTATAGCAAATATGATATGAATAGGGCT
The DNA here is from genome assembly GCF_003315595.1 of Pedobacter miscanthi. Taxonomy (GTDB): domain Bacteria; phylum Bacteroidota; class Bacteroidia; order Sphingobacteriales; family Sphingobacteriaceae; genus Pedobacter; species Pedobacter miscanthi. The sequence continues at coordinate 3,110 of NZ_QNQU01000014.1, forward strand.
GTTTCTTTTATGGAGCAGCCCTGTTTTTGTTATTGTCATTCTGAACGTAGTGAAGAATCTTTAAATTGGAGAGTTGTTATCCAATTGACAGACTTCAATAATTCGCCGTCATCTCGACCGAAGCATAGCGGAGCGGAGAGATCTAACTCGAGATAGGTTTCTCGACTTCGTTACACTCCGCTCGAAATGACGGTAGCATGAGTATTATCCTTACCTTTACCACATGCAATTACAGGTACAAAACAGCGATTCAACTGATATCGGCACCATTTTCGAATTTTATGATATGGCTATTGCGCATCAAAAGAAGGTGTTTAATAAACATTGGCAGGGCTTTAGCAGAACATTGGTACAAACTGAAATTGATGAAAACCGTCAATATAAAATTCTGGTTGATGGTGTTGTTGCCTGTGTATTCGCGGTTACCTTTAATGATCAGTTAATCTGGGGCGAACGCGATCATGATGCCATTTATATTCATAGGATTGTAACACATCCCGATTTCAGGGGATATTCTTTTGTAAAAGAAATTATTAAATGGGCTAAAGCTTTTGCAGCCAAAAAGGGTATTAAATTTATCAGGATGGATACCTGGGCAGATAACGAAAAACTACTCGAATATTATACTGGCTGTGGCTTTGATTATGTGGGTGTAGTTACCATGGAAAAAACTGACGGATTACCTAAACATTATGAAGGGATCAGTCTAAGTTTGTTTGAGATTGTGGTGTAGCGAAGTTTCATTAATATCGTATTGTCATCCTAAGCTTGTCGAAGGATCTATACTAGTGCTATTCTAAGCGCTGCAACTACTTGCCCAATTTTTATCGGAGGCAGTGAACTTGCTGTTTGTGTTTAAAGATCCTTCGCTGCGCTCAGGATGACAGAATCGATTTGGAGATATTAATCTGTGTTTATCTGTGTGCATCTGTGGTTAAATTTTGCCTAAAACTTACTTTAACTCAATTTTCCAGCTCAGCATATCATCAACTTCTCCGATATGGATAAAATTGTTTTTTTCTAAAATAGAATAAGAGGCCACATTATCTTTGGTTGTTGCGGCAAAAATAGATTTCACCTTTGGTTGTTCCTTCGCCCATTCAATTATTCTGCCAACCGCCTCGGTCATAAATCCCTTTCCCCTGAATTCTTCATAAGTACCATAACCGATTTCAATTTCTCCATTGGGGTCAGGTTCGCCTACAAAACAGATATCGCCTACCATCCGATGATCAGGTTTTGAAATAATGGTCCATAAAGTATGGTACAGGTAATCCTTATCCGTATCAAAAACATTGGGTAAAATGGTTTCTTCTAAAGCATCGTGCAAGGAAGGGGAGATATTTTTCTTGGTGGGTAAAAGATCAAACTCCTTTTCGAGCGAATGATCATCTTTAATGTATTTTAAAAGTTGGTTATGCGTTAAGGGCTTTAAAATGAGGCGTTCGGTTTCTATCATATTTGAGATTGTTGAATAGACTAATATAATAGTTTGGGTTTTGAATAACCAAAACTTTAGAATAAGCTTTTGTTAAAAAACTTAAAAATATAGAGGATGTATCATGAATATTGAGTTGTCATCCCGAGGAATAATTTATTGCATAAAGTCAATATTATTGACAGAAAGTCTCTGACTCTAACTCCCTAAAGCTACCGTCATTTCGAGCGGAGTGCAACGCAGTCGAGAAATCTGTCTCGAGGTAGATCTCTCCGCTCGAAATGACGAGTTTTCTATTAGAGTCTACTCATAGTAAAACTAAACTTATGATACAACCTTTTTTAAAGAAAATTAATAAACTTTTATTACCTGCCCGGTAATAATGCCTAAAACACTTTTTTCAAAAGCTTTAACCACTTTTTCCATAGTAACAGGGATTTCTCCCGGGAATGAATCAAAATAGGATGGAGAATCTTCTACCACATTTGGGCTGATCGCGTTGATACGCACACCGTTTTCAAGTTCGGGTGCTGATGCTATCACAAAAGAATTTAAGCCACCGTTTATCGTACTTAAAACAGAACCTGCAGCAACCGGATGATCGGCCAATATGCCCGAAGTTAAGCTAAAAGATCCACCTTTATTAATGTAATGCTGACCAATAAGCACCAGATTAACCTGACCTAATAATTTATCCAGTAATCCGCTTTTAAACGCCTCACTCGTTAATTGCGTTACCGGTACAAATGGGCCTTTTCCAGTAGTGCTGATCAGGGCATCAAAAGCGCCTATTTTCTCATACATGGCTTTAATCGATGCTTCATTGGTTATATCTACCTGAACATCACCCTTGGTGTTTCCCACGCGGATTACCTCATGCTTTTCGGCGAAGGCATGGGCCACTTTTTTGCCTAATGTTCCTGTTGCACCTACAATTATTATTTTCATGCTTATATGTTTAAAGATTTTTGCAATACTAAGTTAAGCTTGCTATTAAACATTCCGGTTAATCAAAAGTTTGTATCACCTTAATCCTGCAAAATGATTTCTGACTTTAAATCGCCTACAAATAAATCAATGTGTGTTTTAGTTACATTAGGCATACAGATGATGTGCGAATTTCCATGTTCTGCTGCCAATTGCCATTTTTTGAAAATCGCCGGCGATGGGGTAGGGAAGTTCACTGTTATGGCATTTGGGTTTCGCCATGCGGCTATGCCCATTTCCTTAAGTTTTGTTTCGGTATATGATGCGGTTGCCAAACTATGCATCGCCCGGTCTTTTAAGCCGGCAAGTCCCAAACGTTTAATGGTATGCCATAAAAATAACGGACTATGGCCATTTCTCGATCCTGTAATGGTGGTATCAAGGCTTCCGATATAAGCAACTGAACGTGCAATCCGGTCGCGGTTCGATTTTTTGGCAACTACTACACCACAGGGCATCGGCGAACCAAAAAACTTATGTCCGCTAATGGCAATACTATCTGCGCCATCTTCAAAGTCGAAAGCAGGTCTGGGGTCGACCAAAGCGCTGTATGTTCCCGAAAGTGCTGCATCAGCGTGGATATAATAATGCTGGATGGCCATCCTCTTTAAAATGTTTTTGATTTTTGCCACATCATCGCGTGCTTCGGTCATGGTGGTGCCAATGTTTGCCATAATAATCACAGGGATCTGGCGGTTCATCCTGATGGTGTTTTCCAGGTCCTCATAATCAATTTCGCCGTTTTCCTGCGTACGGATTACAATATTGGGCATGTTTAACAAATGAAGGTTTTTCTGAACGCTGTAGTGAGTGGCTTCCGAATAATAAACCATTGCTTTTGGATGCAGTTCTCTTGCCAGGTATAAACCATAAAGATTACCTTCAGAGCCACCATTGGTTACATAGCCCCACCAGTTATCTTTGGGAGCACGGAAAAGTTCGGCAAAAAACTCAACTACTTCTTTCTCCAGGTTACGCGAGCCAACACCATAAGTTGAAGTCACAAACGGATCGCCTAGATTGTTCATTGGGTATTTTAAGAAATCGGATAATGCCTGGTAATCAAAGTCTTTGGATACCGGATAACCCAGAAACAATTCCGTTTGTTCTTTAACTTTTACCAATAAATCATTTAAAACTTCTTGATCTTTTGCCTGTAATCTGCCTATTTCCATAACTGATATGATTTGCAGGCAAAATTAGTAAATCAAAATATAGTTTCCTTGTTTTGATTTTAATAAGAATATTATGTTGATTTTTAGTGTTATTTCGGAATTTAAATTTTATTAAGCCTTGTTTTTTTAGCTAAGTAAAGTATAAAATATGGCTATTGCAGATTAAGCAGTGCCTGCCTTACTGCATTGTCGGTTTGATTGGCTGCTTTATAGTAGCCCACATCACCCAAATAATAGCGGCAAAGTAATGCTTTTAAATCATTCAGGATTACTGTTTTCGAATTATAAAGCTGAAAGCGGTCTATCGGAATATTTTTCCGTTGTAGAAAACCAATAAAATCCTTAAAATCATTATCGTTTAAGGTAAAGATATTAATATACTGGTCTACAAAAGTGGCACTATATTTTGCTGTAAGCACATTAAATACATAATCAGACAGGATTTTTTTGCTTACCAGGTTGCTGTAAAATTTATTGTATCCAGTAGTGTCAAGCTTTACAAATATATCAGGTTGGATACCGCCGATGGGTTTAATTTTTTTGATTGGCTGAACATTCACACCTTCTGTTTTCTCGATAGAATCCTGAAATGAAGTGCGGTCGCCAGTAAGCTCACCATCCGTCATACGTTCATCCAGCTCATGTTTGTAAGCATCATAACCTTTTTTGTAAGATTTTTGAATGCTCCGGCCCGATGGTGTATAATACCTGGCAATGGTTAAGTTAAGTGCCGAGCCATCGCCAAAGGCAAATTGTTCCTGTACCAAACCTTTACCGAAAGAACGGCGGCCCACAATAATCCCCCGTCCCAGATCCTGAATGGCTCCCGCCACAATTTCGCTTGCAGAAGCGGTATTTTCATTAATCAAAACTGCAAGTTTACCATTTTGAAAAGCACCTGTTCCGGTAGAGAAATAATCGGTGCGCGGTTCGTGTTTGCCCTGTGTGTAAACAATCAGTTTGTTTTCGGGTAAAAACTGATCAGCCAGTCCTGTTGCCGCAGTAAAATAGCCACCTCCATTGTCGCGCAGGTCGAGGATGAGTTTTTTCATTCCTTTGGCTTTGAGGTTATTTGCTGCAACAGAGAAATCGTTATCGGTATTGGCACCAAATTTACTGATACGTACATAGCCCGTTTCATTATTGATCATGTAAGCGGCATCTATACTGCTGATGTTTACCTTGCCTCGGGTAACCATAATGCGGTTGCTCTGCGCATTACCAGCGTGTAATAATACCACACTTACGCCGGTTCCTGCTTTGCCTTTAAAACGACCGGTTAACTGATCTTTTGGTAAATTTCTGCCGCTTACTGTGGTGCTATCGATGCTTAAAATTTTGTCTCCCAGTTTTATGCCTGCCTGGTAAGCTGGTCCATCTTTTACCACCCCGGTAACCATCATGGTATCGTTAAGCATATAATATTCTATACCTACACCTTCAAAATTCCCTTCAAGATTATCGGTCATATCCTGCGCATCCGTTGGCGGGAGGTAAACACTATGTGGATCGAGCTGGTGAAGAACACTGTCGATTGGTAAATTTTGAAGTGAATCAGTGTTGATGTCATCAACATAATTGCCGTTGATGATGTGGAGAATTTCGTTTAATTTCTCTTCGCTGTTATTGGCCAGCTGCGGACTTTTTTTAACGCCAAAACCCTGGTCTTTAATGAATTTTATGCCCAAAAACATACCGGCTATTAAAATTACAGAATAGCTTACAGCGATCAGTATATTGGTACGGGTATTTTTTTTCATTAGCGTTATTGCAAATTTATGAAAATTAGCGGGTTGATCTATTTTTTAACTGCATTTTCGTGTCTTTTGTTTATAATATTTAACAATAATTAATGCCTTGCAGTTGTTTATCGAATGCTGTAAGAGATATTTTTGTTTTTTTAGGGCAGATTTTAGAAAGAATTTACCGAATTTTATCAAAATTAAATTTATGAACAGAGTTACCGAGCAAGAATCAAACTATAACCACATCGATCAGATGTCGGTTTTGGAAGTTTTGCAGGGCATTAATAACGAGGATAAAACGGTGGCTTTCGCCGTTGAGAAATCTTTGCCTCAAATAGAGAAATTAACTGTTGCAGTTGCCGAACGGATGAAAAAAGGCGGTCGTCTTTTTTATATCGGCGCGGGTACCAGTGGCCGTTTAGGCGTGGTAGATGCATCAGAATGTCCGCCAACCTATGGAGTGCCTTTTGATTGGGTTGTAGGTATTATTGCAGGAGGCGATACCGCCATCAGAAAAGCAGTAGAATTTGCCGAAGATGATGCCGAACAAGCCTGGAAAGATCTTCAGGAATTTAATATCAACGAAAAGGATTGTCTGGTAGGTTTGGCCGCTTCGGGTACTACACCTTATGTAATCGGCGGGCTCAATACTGCACGTAAACACGGCATTTTAACAGGTTGTATTGTTTGTAATACCGGCGGACCAATAGCTGCTGAATCTGATTTTCCGGTTGAGGTGGTGGTTGGACCGGAATTCGTTACCGGATCTACGCGTATGAAATCGGGCACGGCACAAAAACTGGTTTTAAACATGCTGAGTACTACGGTTATGGTACAACTTGGGCGCGTGGTTGGCAATAAAATGGTTGATATGCAGTTAACCAATCATAAACTTGTAGATCGCGGAACGCAAATGGTTGCCGACGAACTGAATATCGGTTATGATGAAGCCGCCGAATTGTTGACCCGCTACGGAAGCGTACGCAAAGCAGTAGAAGCAGGGCACTAAAAATGATTGAATGATGAAATGAATGATTGATTGAATGGAGAAATGAGAGAAGGATGGAATGAAGAAATTAGAAAGTTTTGAATGATGGAATTTGGAAGTGGCTTTAAATATTTTCTCATTCAAAATTCATTCATTCAAAATTCATTCATTCAATAATTTATTTATTCGCTCATTCAAAATTCAATCCTTCAATAATTAAAACTTATGCACGAAATTGAGCCTTATTACCAGTGGAGAGATGATTATATTTCGGCAGAAGACGAGCGTTCGCCCTTTTACAATACCGAATATTCGGAACTCTATTTCGATAAGCAGATTTATAACTTTTTATTGCACCCGCAATGGGATGAATTTGGTTCGAATACGCTTTACCTAAAAGTATTATACGCAGATTACGACCGCAGTTATGCCATTGTAGAGTTTATAGGCGAGTGGAACGATGCCATTAATAACGACATTATGTTGCTGAAACGTGATATTTTGGAACTGATGATGGATGAAGGCATTAATAAGTTTATCCTGATTGGTGAAAATGTATTGAATTTTCATGCCTCTGATGATAGTTATTACGAAGAATGGTTTCAGGAAGTAGAAGATGGCTGGATTGTTGGGGTAAATTTCCAGGAACATGTAATTGCCGAATTCAGGGATAATAACATCGATTATTACATTAACTTTGGAGGTGCTTTCGATAATCTGCCATGGCGCACCTTGAAACCCTTACAGTTCTTTAAAAAAGTTGAAGAACTGTTGACAAAAAGATTAAACTAAATATTTATTTTTATATAGTTAAATACACAAAATTTAAAATGGAACAACAAAATTTCGAATATCAAAAAAACAGTGTTTTTGTACAGGAAAGATCTGAATCTAAACGTTTCTTCGGAAATGTTTTCTTGTGGATGTTTGTGGCACTGGCTATCTCAACGGTAGCAGCTTATTTTATTGCAAGTACGCCCGCTGTATTAGATTATCTTTTATCTTACAATCCGCAAACAGGAAAAGGAGGCTTTACTGCTTTAGGTTATATTGCGATATTTGCTCCGCTTGGATTAGTTCTGCTGTTAGGCTCAAGAATGCAGACAATGTCTTACGGCTCATTGGTTGCAGTGTTCCTACTATATTCAGTTCTGACAGGAGTAATGTTAAGCTTTGTTCTTTTACTATATGCAACTACTTCAATTGTTATTTGTTTTGCAGCTGCAACAGCAATATTTTTAGTAATGGCCATAATGGGCTATACTACGGATGCAGATTTGAGTAAGTTTGGTCCAATATTATTTGCCGGAGTAATGGGCTTGGTTATCATAAGTGTCATCAATTTCTTTTTAGGTAGTTCTACTCTAAGTTATATTTTGGGCATAGTTGGAGTCGCAGTTTTCACTGCACTAACTGCTTACAAGGTTCAGGAACTGAAAAGAATTGGTGAAGGTTTGGATGGAAATGGAAATGAAATTGCTCTAGCAGATAGTAAGAAATTAGCAATTATTGGTGCGTTGTCATTATACATAACATTTATAAATTTATTTATGTCACTATTGCGTGTTTTTGGTAATAGAAGATAATGGATAAGTTTTTAGCAATTGTCGGTTTTCTATTAATTGGCGCCTGTATTCAATTCCTGGTTACAATTTTTGTTACTGATAATATTTTTGTAGTAAGTTCGGCAAGTGGGATATGGATGAGCTACATGTTGATATGGTACAATAAAAAATTTGGAAAGAAGACAGTTAGCTAATTAAAAAACAGAACAATATTTTAAAGGCTGTGCAGTTTTGCATGGCCTTTGTAATTTTATTTGGTGCCAAAGCGATAATTTTTGGAATTGATGTAGCTTTGTTGCATTTTTGTACGCTTATTAAGAAAGACGGAGGGATTAGACCCAACGAAGTCTTAGCAACCTGTAACCTACAAGGTGCTAAATTCTATTCTGCAAATAGCGGAAAAAGATAAGTTTAGGATTACGATTCACGTACCAACTTTTTAAATAAGCCTTTTAGGATGTAATAATGTATAATGGAAGATGTATAATGTGTCTTACCATATTCCATTTTACATCCCACATTTTACAAAACAAATGGGTATAAGAGAAGAATTAGAGAAACGTATTTTGGTGATTGATGGTGCTATGGGTACCATGATTCAGCGATATACCTTAACCGAAGAAGATTTTAGGGGAGAGCGATTTAAAAACCATCCCTGTGATGTAAAAGGCAATAACGACTTGCTTAACATCACACGTCCGGATATTATAAAAACAATACACCTGGAGTATATGGCAGCCGGTGCCGATATCATCGAAACCAATACTTTCAGTACACAGCGCATTTCCATGGCCGATTACCAGATGGAAGACCTTTCTTACGAAATGAGTTTCGAAGGTGCGCGTGTGGCAAAAGAAGCTGCAAATGAGTTTATGGCGGCTAATCCCGATCGTAAATGTTTTGTTGCCGGTGCCATCGGACCAACCAACCGTACCCTATCTATGTCGCCAAATGTAAACGACCCTGGTTTTAGGGCAGTTTATTTTGACGAACTCGAAGCAGCCTATTATGAGCAGGTGCGCGGTTTGGTAGATGGAGGTTCGGATGTATTATTGATCGAAACGATCTTCGATACCTTAAATGCCAAAGTGGCCATTGTAGCCATTAAAAAATATGAAGAGGTAATTGGCCGTAAGCTCGAAATCATGATTTCGGGTACCATTACCGATGCCTCCGGCAGAACGCTTTCCGGACAAACTGCCGAAGCTTTCTTAAATTCGGTAATGCACGCAAAACCATTAAGCATTGGTTTTAACTGTGCTTTGGGAGCAAAAGAAATGCGTCCGCATATCGAAGAACTGGCTGCAAAAGCCGGTTGTTATGTTTCGGCCTATCCTAATGCTGGTTTGCCGAACGAGTTTGGTGCTTATGACGAACAACCACACGAAACAGCCCATTTGGTTGATGATTTTATCACCTCTGGTTTTGTTAACATCGTAGGTGGCTGCTGTGGTACCACTCCGGAGCACATTGGCTGTATTGCCAAAAATGCTCGAAAAGCAGAACCAAGAAAGATTCCTGTTCTGGAACCTTATATGCGTTTAAGCGGACTGGAGCCTGTAACCATTACACCCGAAAGCATTTTCGTAAACATTGGCGAAAGAACAAATATTACAGGTTCTCCGAAATTTTCTAAACTTATTTTAGGCGGCGATTACGAAGCTGCATTAGCCGTTGCCTTACAACAGGTAGAAGGTGGTGCACAGGTAATCGATGTGAATATGGACGAGGGGATGTTGGATTCGGAAGCAGCCATGACCAAGTTCTTAAACCTCATCGCTTCAGAGCCCGATATTGCCAAATTGCCCATCATGGTCGATTCATCAAAATGGTCGGTAATTGAAAATGGCCTGAAATGTTTACAGGGAAAAGGAATTGTAAACTCCATTTCCTTAAAAGAAGGCGAAGAAAAATTCCGCGATAGTGCCCGTAAAATTATGCAATATGGTGCTGCCGTTGTGGTAATGGCTTTTGATGAGCAGGGCCAGGCCGATAATTATGAACGCAGAAAAGAAATCTGTAAAAGGAGTTACGATATTTTAGTGGATGAAATCGGTTTCCCGCCAGAGGATATCATTTTCGATCCTAATATTTTAACCGTAGCAACCGGTTTAGAGGAACATAACAACTATGCGGTCGATTTTATAAATGCTACCCGCTGGATTAAAGAAAACCTGCCACATGCCAAGGTAAGTGGTGGGGTGTCGAACATTTCTTTCTCTTTTAGAGGAAATAATACCGTCCGCGAAGCCATGCACTCCGCATTTCTTTACCATGCCATACATGCAGGTTTAGATATGGGAATTGTAAATGCAGGGATGCTGGAGGTTTATCAGGAAATTCCACCCGAACTGTTAGAAAGGGTAGAAGATGTACTCTTAAACCGTAGGGATGATGCCACCGAGCGATTGGTAGAATATGCCGATACCGTAAAATCAAAAGGTAAAGAAGTTGTAAAAGACGAAGAATGGCGCAAGGGCACCGTGGAGGAGCGGTTATCTCATTCGCTGGTAAAAGGCCTTGTAGAGTACCTGGATGATGATGTGGAAGAAGCCCGGCAAAAATATGCCCGACCAATTCAAGTGATTGAAGGTCCGCTGATGGATGGGATGAACATCGTAGGTGATTTATTCGGTGCCGGAAAAATGTTCCTGCCGCAGGTAGTAAAATCGGCAAGGGTAATGAAAAAAGCTGTAGCCTATCTTTTACCATTTATCGAGCAGGAAAAACTGGATAACCCAGATCAGGATCAGAATTCTTCAGCAGGTAAAGTTTTAATGGCTACTGTTAAAGGCGATGTACACGATATCGGAAAAAATATTGTGGGCGTAGTACTGGCTTGTAATAACTTCGAAATTATAGATATGGGTGTGATGGTGCCCGCACAGGAAATCATCAAAAAAGCTAAAGAAGTTAATGCCGATATTATTGGATTAAGTGGTTTAATTACACCTTCACTCGATGAAATGGTTCACTTTGCCAAAGAAATGGAACGCGAAGGTTTTACCATTCCGTTAATTATTGGTGGGGCTACTACCTCGAGGATCCATGCGGCGGTAAAAGTGGCACCGAATTACTCCGGACCAGCTATCCATGTGTTAGATGCCTCAAGAAGTGTTACTGTTTGCAGTACTTTGATGAACCCTGAAACGAAAGATGAATATGTAGCGAGCATCAGGGTCGAATACGATAAAGCACGCGAAGCGCATTTAAACAAACGCTCTGACAAACGCTTTAAAACATTGGATGAGGCACGCGAAAACAAATTTAAAATTGATTTTCAGCCCAACCTACCTGTTCCTGAATTTACAGGCACAAGGGTTTTTGATAATTATCCGTTAGAAGAACTCGTTCCTTACATCGATTGGACACCATTTTTTCATACCTGGGAACTCAGGGGTAGTTATCCGAAAATTTTCGACGATAAAAATGTAGGTGATGAAGCGAAGAAACTTTTTGACGATGCACAGGTATTGTTAAAACGGATCCTCGATGAAAAATTGCTAAACGCAAGGGCAGTAATTGGTTTCTGGCCGGCAAATTCGGTTGAAGACGATATTGTTTTGGATGTAAAAGGTAAAATGGATAATGGAAATGAAGATCCATCATCCATCTCACATCAGACATCATCCGTAACAATCCATACTCTCCGCCAGCAGGCCGAAAAAGTAGATGGACAGCCTTATTACGCATTATCTGATTTTATCGCGCCAAAAGAAAGCGGAATTCAGGATTATTTTGGTGGTTTTGCCCTAACAGCGGGTATCGGGATTGATGAACTGGTAAATGAGTTCGAAGCCAATTACGATGATTACAATAGCATTATGGCAAAAGCTTTGGCCGACCGTTTAGCGGAGGCTTTTGCAGAGCGTATGCACGAACGTGTGCGTAAAGAATATTGGGGTTACGCGCAGGATGAAAATCTTACCAATCAGGAATTGATCAAAGAGGAATATGCAGGTATTCGTCCGGCACCGGGTTATCCGGCTTGTCCCGAACATACCGAAAAAGGAACTTTATTCGAATTACTTGATGCTGAAAATAAAATCGGATTGCGCTTAACCGAAAGTTATGCCATGTATCCAACTGCAGCAGTAAGTGGTTTTTACTTCGCACATCCTGATTCGAGGTATTTTGGTCTTGGAAAAATAACCAAAGATCAGATTGAAGATTATGCGATCAGGAAAGGTATGTCGATTGAAGAAGTAGAGCGCTGGTTGAGTCCGAATTTAGCTTATTAAACCCCAGGCCCTGAAGGGGGAGGGAATTGTATACAAATTAAAATTTAAGGTCCCGATTATTCGGGATTAGGGTTATGAAGATTACAGACCATATAAAAAATGCAAAGGGTAAAACCTTATTCTCTTTTGAATTATTACCACCTGTAAAAGGGCAGAGCATCCAATGGATTTACGATGCCATAGAACCACTTTTGGAGTTTAACCCACCTTTCATCGACGTTACCTCGCTTCGCGAAGATTATATTTATAAAGAACAAGCCAATGGTTTGCTGCAAAAGGTATCATACCGCAAACGTCCGGGTACCATTGCCATTTGTGCAGCCATTATCCATAAATATAAGGTTGATGCCGTTCCACATTTAATATGCGGTGGTTTTACCAAAGAAGAAACCGAAAATGCGCTGATTGATCTGCAGTTTTTAGGCATCGATAATGTTCTGGCTTTGCGCGGTGATGCCCGCAAAGCGGATGGGAATTTTGTTCCAACTCCCGGCGGACATTGTTATGCGACAGATTTAATTGAGCACATTAAAAACCATAACGAAGGTAAATTTCTGCACGAAGATGTAGAAACCTTTAAAAGCGATTTCTGTATCGGTGTGGCCGGCTATCCCGAAAAGCATTTCGAAGCACCTAACATGAGTACCGATTTCAAATATTTGAAGAAAAAGGTAGATGCAGGTGCTGAATTTATCGTAACGCAAATGTTTTTCGATAACCAAAAATATTTTGACTTTGTAAAAAAATGTCGCGAAAATGACATCAATATTCCGATTATCCCGGGATTGAAACCAATCAGTACCTTATCACAATTAAATGTGCTACCCAAAATATTTCACATCGATTTACCTGATGAATTAACTGATGCATTATCTCATGCAAAAAATAATAACGAGGCAAAAGAAATTGGTACAGAAGCCATGATCAAACAATGTAAAGAGCTGATTGATTTTGGCGCTCCGGTATTACACTTTTATACCATGGGCCGCCCTGAGCAGACCAAAAAGATTGCGAAAGCTATTTTTTAGTAAAAAGACCTCGTAGGTTTTAAAAACCTGCGAGGTCTAATTTAAAACTATGGGTTTTGCGTTAGGGATTGTAAGGGTTCAGTACCGGTTTTTATCGGTACCGGAGCGAAGCGCAGCCCTGAAAAGCCCGACCCTTTCCCGATTTTTCATCGGGATTAGGGTAACGCCCATATCAAAATAAATTATCTCTTAATAGATCCAGAAACAAGTTCAGAAGGACGCATATGATGACGAACAAGCTAACTACCGACTTACAAAACCTTGATGCCATTTTAACAACAGTTAAACAGCAGGGGATAGATTATTTGAACAATGTTGAGGAACGATCTACGGCGAGCAGCGGAGAAGTGGAGATCATCCGTGATCTAAATGTAACAGGAATTGGCGCCATTGAAGCATTGAAACAATTTAACGAGCGTTTCGAACCAGTTATGGTAGCTTCATCGGGGCCGAGATACTGGGGTTTTGTAACCGGAGGAACCACACCGGCAGCCATTGCCGGCGATTGGCTCGCATCCACCTACGATCAGAACACACAAAGTGCAAAAGGAAATGGCGATGTTTCGGCTATTATTGAATTGGAGGCTATTCAATTATTGCTTTCATTATTTAACCTGCCTAAAGATTATTTTGGTGGTTTTGTAACCGGAGCTACCCTATCTAACTTTACCTGCTTGGCTGTAGCGAGGCAGTGGATTGGTAAACAGATGGGTAAGGATTTTGCAAGGGAAGGCTTATCAGGTAAGGTAAATGTATTATCGGCTACGCCACACTCCTCATCAATAAAATCTCTATCGATGCTGGGTTTGGGCAGTGGAAATGTAATTCAGGTAAATGTGTTACCCGGTAACCGTGAGGCATTGGATGTGACCGATCTCGAACGTAAGATACAAGCATTGAATGATGAACCTTTTATCCTAATCTCTAGTGCCGGAACAGTAAATACGGTAGATTTTGATGATTTTGAGGCCATTAATCATTTAAAACTGAAATACAATTTCTGGTGGCACATAGATGCTGCCTTTGGCGGCTTTGCAGCCTGTTCGCCAAAATACAGCCATTTAGTTAAAGGCTGGGAAAATGCCGACAGTATCACGGTAGATTGCCATAAATGGTTAAATGTACCTTATGAGAGTGCTGTATTTTTTGTAAAAGAGAAACACCAGTTGTTACAGGTAGCAACTTTTCAGAATTCGAATGCAGCTTACTTGGGTAATCCGATGGAGAATTTCAGTTACTTAAATTTCCTGCCGGAAAATTCGCGCCGCTTAAAAGCTTTACCTGCATGGTTTACCCTCACAAGTTATGGCAAAGATGGTTATCAGGAAATTGTAGAAAGCAACGTTGAAACCGCTTTAAAATTTGCTGATTTTATCAATGAAAATCCAAATTTCGAATTATTGGCCCCTGTTCGTTTAAATACGGTTTGCTTTTCGCTAACAAATGATAATCTAGTAACAACATTCCTGGATAAACTTAATGCAAGCGGAAAAGTATTTATGACGCCTACCTTTTATAACGGGAAGAAAGGAATACGGGCTGCTTTTGTAAACTGTAGAACAAAAAATGAAGATGTTGATCTGGTTACAGCAATTATGTCAAAAATTCTTACAGAACTTTAACCCATATTTTATTGTTTTAAAAGCATACAGCTTATATTTGCAACAATGAAGTTTTGTGCTTTTAAATACATGTTAATTGCCTGCATTGCGGTAACGTTTTTTGTAAAGGTGAGCCATGTGCTTTCGTATTTAAGCTACTCGGCCGATCATGTTGAGCTGTTATCTGTTAATGATGATGCAACAGAAAAGGAAGAGAAAAAATCAGAAACTGAATATGCAGTATACCAGAACATATTTCATGCAATAGTTTATTGCCCGGTTCAAACTTCAAAAAAAATAATTGTTCCTGATCATTCCTTTCAAGTGGCCTACTTTCCTGAAGTTTTAACGCCGCCACCTTCCGTTTAAACACATTCATTCTTTAGTGTATACCCTTTTCCACAAAAGTGGAATCTATAGTCTATTTAAAAAAATTAAAACAACAGATATGAAACGAGCAATTTCATTTGTAGTGCTATTAATCGCTGCATCTATAAAAATAAGTGCACAGGAAGTTGTGCAGAACAATGTAAAACCTGTAGAAAATGCCCTGAGTCAGGTAACTAAACTTCAACCCGTAAGCTTTAATTATGATAAAACCTGGGCCGAAAAATTAAAATTATCAGCAAGACCGCAATACGGTTTCGTAGGCGCAGATGCTAAAACCGCGGTTCCGGAAATTGTTTCGGTGCAAGCCAAAGATTACCCCGCGGGTAAAAATGCGTTTAAAAGTGCTACCATTACCAAGGTAGATTATGAAAATCTGGTGCCGCTTTTAGTAGCGAGTATAAAAGAACAACAGCAACAGATTGAGGAGCTAAAGCGCGAACTTAAAGCACTAAAATCGCAAAGCGCGAAATAACAAAGAACAGTTAACGCGTACCCCAAAAATACCGTCATTTCGAGCGGAGTGCAACGCAGCCGAGAAATCTGTCTCGAGATAGATCTCTCCGCTTCACTGCGTTTCGGTCGAGAGGACGGTACTTTTATTAATTTTGTCAATGTAACGAAGCGCAACGAAACCAAGAAATATATGTAAAGATCTCTCTTCAGAATATTCGGGATTGCACTCCGCTCCAAACAATGATCAATTTATTCCCCTTTTAACAAATAACTTTTAAATCCTTCAAAATCTACCCCTAACTGATCAGCCTGTTTCGGTTTACTTTCCAAAGTTTTTACCTGCTCGGGGATTTCTATTTTAGCCGCGATGTCTGCCGGAAAAATATCAGGGAATTTACAGGCATGTGCTGTTGAAAGGAAAACTGCTGCACTTTCATCTGTTGGGTTTTCACTTCTGTATTTTTCAACAGCTAAATAAGCTATGGCGGTATGCGGACAGGCCACGTAGTTTAATTTGCTATAGATTTCTTTAATGCCTTCCAAAGTTTCGTCATCGGTAAAACGGTAAGCCGTAACCACTTTTTTAATGGCTTCAGTATCCTGGTTAAATAAATCCATAATCCGTATCCAGTTGCTTGGTGCGCCAACATCCATCGCGTTCGAATAGGTTTGTGTTGATGGTTTGGTTTCGTAAACGCCACTTTCCAAAAAGCGTGGTACAGTATCGTTTACATTGGTTGCTGCAATAAACTGTTTAACCGGTAAGCCCAATTTGTAAGCCAATAAACCTGCACCAATATTTCCAAAGTTTCCGCTGGGTACCGAAAATACCACATCGTTTAACCCTTGTCTTTTCAGTTGCGCATAAGTATTGAAATAATAAAATGTTTGAGGAATTAACCTCGATATATTAATCGAATTGGCAGATGTTAAGCGGAATTTCGCGTTAAGTTCATCGTCTGCAAAAGCTTGTTTTACCAGTGCCTGGCAATCATCAAAAGTGCCTTTTACTTCAATTGCTCTGATATTTTGTCCGTTGGTGGTTAACTGCAGTTCCTGTATAGGACTTACTTTTCCCTCCGGATATAAAATGGTAACCCTGGTATTGGGTACACCTAAGAACCCTAAAGCTACCGCGCCACCGGTATCGCCTGAAGTCGCTACTAAAACATCAAGCAATTGTTCGCCGTCTTTTAAGAAATAGGCCATCACCCGGCTCATAAAACGGGCGCCAAAATCTTTAAAAGCTAAAGACGGGCCATGGAATAATTCCAAAACAAAGGTTTTATCATCTAGTTTTAACGCCGGAGCTTCAAAGTTAATGGCGTCGTCAATTAAAGCCTTTAGGTCTTCAGCCGGAATCTCATCTTTTAATAAGGTGGAAGCAACTTTATAAGCAATCTCTGGTAAAGAATATTGCTCGATATTTTCTATGAAATCTGCATCAAGCTGCGGAATTTCGACAGGCATATATAAGCCTTTATCCTGCGGCATGCTGTTAAAAACGGCTTCTTTAAAAGAAACACGTAAATTTTTATTGTTGGTTGAGTATAGTTTCATTGTTAATGAGGTATGATGGAAAATGTATGATGGAAAATGGGTTTACATCATACATCTTACATTTTCCATATTTACATAATCTTGGGTCCTTCCGCGTTAACCGGAGAAACAAAAGCTTTGCTGTTAATATTTATTTTGTGTAAATGTTGTTGTTGTGCCTTGGTTATTATTTTTGCGGTTTCTTCATCTTTGGTTAAAGCGAAAACAGATGGTCCAGAACCTGAGATTCCGAAACCGATTGCCCCGTTATCCATGGCCAGTTTTCTCATTTCCTCAAAACCTGGGATTAGGATCGAACGCGTAGGTTCTACCAATACATCCTTCATGCTGCGGCCAATCAGATCGAAATCATTCATAAATAAACCGCTTACCAAACCTGCCACATTTCCCCATTGGGTAACTGCATCTTTTAAGGCAACCTTACTGCGGATCATCTGGCGGGCATCTTTTGTGGGTACATCCACTTCCGGATATACAATTGCAGCATACATACCCACAGGCGTTGGTAACGAAATTACATCGAGTGGTTCGTAACTTCTGATCAGTACAAAACCACCCAATAAAGCAGGAGCAACATTATCTGCATGACCATAACCACAGGCCAGTTCTTCACCCTTCATTGCAAAAGGAACCAGTTCGGTAGGCGTTAATAAATCGCCCATTAGTTTATTAATAGCAAACAATCCTGCAACGGTACTGGCCGAGCTTGAGCCCAGGCCACTGCCAATGGGCATTTTTTTATGCAGTTCAATTTCTACCCCAACATCTAAGCGGTTAATGTGCTTTAGGTAATGCTGCACACTGGCACTAACTGTGTTTTTAGCGGCATCTAAGGGTAAGCGGCCATCATCTCCGGTAATTCTTTTGATTACCACTCCTTGCGTATCAGTAAACCGCATTTCAACTTCATCGCCAGGTTCGTTTACAGCGAAACCCAGTACATCGAAACCGCAAACAACGTTTGCAACGGTTGCAGGAGCGAAAACTTTTATACTATTTTTCATTATTAATTGGCTTAACTATTATTAAGCGGTTATTTGGTTTAAATGATATTTTAAATGCACAACGTAATCTTCAATAAAATATGAAAGTGTGTGCAGCTCTGTTTTTCCTTTGCCGGTATCGCAGGTATTTTGAAGCCTTTTTTCCGGGATATTTTCAATTACACGGCAAATCTGGTAGTTCAATAACTTCCAAAGTGTTTTAACTTCGGCAATATCGGCCTCCTGATAATTTTGATAAAAAACCCATTCATCCTGATGATAAATGATTTTAACGCCTTGTGTATACTGTCCGACAACTAATCGGCGGATATTATTCGATGCACTATCAATCAAATGACCCAATAACTCCTTTTTAGACCACTTTGCAGGCTGAGGCTTGTCGTTCCATGTTTCTTCTGTGATGCTTTCAAAATCAGTCATGGCCTGATTAACCAGACTTAGAATTTCATTTTTACACGCTAAAACCGGATTCATCGATCTAATTGTTTAAAGTGCCTACATTAATGATATCGGCAAAAACACCGGCGGCGGTAACTTCGGCACCTGCTCCCGGGCCTTTTACTACCAGCGGACGCGATTTATAACGATCGGTGGTAAAGGAAATAATATTGTCGCTTCCCGATAGCATATAAAAAGGATGGCTATCATCAACCATTTGAAGGCTGATTTCTACATTACCATCTTCTAACTTGCCGATGTAACGTAAAACTTTTCCATCATTGGCAGCTGTATTCTTCAGGTTTTCAAAATAAGCCGCATTAGATTTAAGTTCCGAATAAAAATCTTCTACAGTTGCCGCATTTAAACAGGCTTCCGGTAAAATATTGTCAATTTTTACATCACTGGCTTCTAATGGGTAACCTGCATCGCGGGCGAGAATCAGCATTTTGCGCATAAAATCCTTTCCGTTCAGGTCATCACGTGGATCAGGTTCTGTATAACCCAACTCCTGCGCTTCTTTTACTGTTTCGTAAAAACCGGCTTCGCCTTTAAAATTATTGAAGATATAAGAAATCGTACCTGATAAAATGGCTTCAATCCGTGCTACTTTATCACCGCTCATCATCAGTTCGCGTAACGTACGGATAATCGGCAAACCCGCGCCAACATTGGTTTCGTAATAAAAGTCGACACCAAATTTGCGGGCAGTATCTTTAAACGATTTATATTGTGCATAATCGGCAGAGTTTCCTTTTTTATTACAGGTTACCACCGAAATGCTGCTTTCGAATATGCCCTGATAAAAAGCTATCGGCGCTTCTGCCGCGGTATTATCTACAAAAACACAGTTTGGTAAGTTTAAAGCCTTCATTTTGGCAACAAAGCCTGCTAAATCTGCTTTTTCGCCATTGGCATCCAATTCGGTCTCCCAGTTTTCGAGCGATAAACCATCAGCATTAAAGATCATTTTCCTTGTATTGCTAATACCGGTAACCTTTACTTGTAAATCGTTATTGGCTGCCAAAAATGGCATCTGCTCCTTCAATTGGTTAAATAAGGTTTTGCCGATATTTCCTGTACCCAAACAGAATACATTCAAAGTCCTTTTCAGGTCGGTAAAAAAGGCATCGTGTACAGCATTAACCGCTTTTGATAAATCATCCTTATTGATGATTACTGAAATGTTATATTCTGACGAACCCTGCGCAATAGCCCTTACATTGATACCATTTCGACCAAGTGCATTGAACAAACGTCCGCTCATGCCCGGCGTACGTTTCATGTTTTCGCCTACTATAGCTAAAACAGCCAGGTTATTTTCAACTTCCGGCAGTTCTAATTTTTTGGCATCCAGCTCTAGCTCAAATTCTTTTTTGATTAAAGAAATCGCCTGTGATGCATCGGTAGGTTTAACCGCAAAAGTAATGCTATGCTCTGATGAAGATTGTGTAATCAGCACTACATTGATCTGCTCGCGCGATAGGAGCGAGAATAACCTGCCACTAAAACCAGCTTTACCAACCATCCCGCTGCCGGTTAAGTTGATAATGCTGATATGATCGATTGAAGAAATCCCTTTTATTGGTAAACTTGATGGTTTTACATCGCTTTTGATATAGGTTCCGCCGAAATCCGGTTCGAAAGTGTTTTTGATCACGATCGGGATTTTTTTCATGAAAGCCGGGATCATAGTTGGCGGATAAATTACCTTCGCACCAAAATAACTTAATTCCATGGCTTCTGTATAGCTTAACTCAGGTAAAGAGAAGGCTTTTTTAACGATCCGCGGATCAGCAGTCATCATGCCGTTTACGTCCGTCCAGATTTCTATTTCTTCAGCATTTAAGGCTGCACCGCAAACCGCTGCGGTATAATCTGAACCACCGCGGCCTAGTGTAGTAACCCTTCCAGCTGAATTACTGGCAATAAAACCAGTTACAAAGAGAACCTTGTCTTTATTTTCCTGGTAAAAATTATTGATCAGCATTTCGGTAAGCTCGGTATCAACTTTCGCCTGACCAAAGTTGCTGTCGGTTTTAATCAGTTCCGATCCGTTTACATAAAGTGCATTGCCCAAACTTTGCGAAGCAATATGGCTGATCATAAAAGTTGAGCAGCGCTCACCATAACTTATAATCTGATCTTTTGTTTGCAAACTCAGTTCACGCAAATTGGTTACCGCTTGCAACAGGTCTTCCAGCTCGTTAAAAAAGATTTTTAAACGCGTAAACACCGGGTTTTGTGCAGCAGCTGGCAACAACGTGCGGATTACAGCAAAATGTTTTGCCTCAATTTCTTTTAAATGAGCATCGTAATCTTCACCACGCTCGGCTTTTTCAGCCATATCAGTTAGCAAATTGGTTACACCGCTCATTGCCGATAATACAACTACCGGGCTGTTCTTCTGTTTTTCTTCGCCAACCAGGCGTAAGAGGGTTTTAATGTTCTCGGCCGAACCTACGGATGTGCCGCCGAATTTGAGTACTTTCATTAGTTTATATTGGGTTTAACTGTTTGTAACCGTACCGATGTGTGGTTTAAAATGCTCGTTTGTACAGGTTTCATTCAGCATGGGTTTAAAAAAAAAAGCGTCCCGATTTTCATCGGAACGCTTTCTGTGTTTTATGTTTTTTCAACTCACAACAAATTAGTTCCGCTGGTATATACCGGTGGTAATAATAATTGTTGTAATAATTGAAGTATTAAATTTCATCTTGTCTTCGTGTACTTTGTACACCGTAAAGTAGGAGATTATTTTTTTAAAATGCAAATGTTTTTTAAATTTTATTTCGAAATTTATACTAAAACGTTTAAGTGGATGAAATAACCGCATTAATTACTTTCCTCCTTTGGAGCGCCTGCTCCGATTTTTTGGAGGGTATCTGCAGGAGGGGGAGGTCAAAAGTTCTCTATCTTAGAAATTAATATCCAAATAGCTATCCGTTATAAAATCTACGGAAACAAGTTTGCCTTGTTTAAAAGTATAACTGTGGATAATATCCTGTATACAGGAATCGAATTTAATAAAATTGTATTTATCCATAATTTCTTTTGGGAAAGAATTGAAAAAATGGTTTAAAAAATCAGCTTTATCCATTCCTATTTTAATTCCATTTTCAAGATCAACATCTGCATTATTTATTAAACCCTTAAAAATATAAGAATGTGTTGGTCCGTCTTTATCGAAATATAGAATTAACTTACTGGTTTTATGTGTTAAGAAATGATATGCTGAAGCATAGTTTTCATATTTAATAACCGAGTCTTTGATCAAAAACTTATTCAGAAGGCTTTTAGTGATCGCATTTTTACTTTTTAATTCTCCAAATGGTGAGTAAACATATTTTGAGCAGGTTACCAATCTTAAAGTGTCCTTGGTGTTTTTTATCCAAGTATTAAAATCAAACGATGGTTTTGGAACAGCCCAGTAACCATCTATTTTTACGGCTTTAGTGGTATCTATTTTTATGGCACCTTTTTGCGTTTCACTTTTTCCTGATGTTTGATCACGGCAGGCGAGGATAGAACATAACATAAAAATTAATAAGAGAGTATTGACTGCTTTCATATTTGAGTGTTAATTTGAATGATAAGGCTATAAAAAATGATTAAAAAAGGTATATAGCAGGTTTAAGCAAATGGCAATCCCACCCAAAATTATCACCGTTAGATATTTTCTTTTGAAAAATAAGGCAAAAGCCACGATGTTTACCAACAACAGAACAGTGCTGATGTATATAAAAGGTTTAGCTACTTCATAAAAAATACTGCTGGGAATAAAATCGCTAACCAACTGCATTTTTACCTGTATGATTGGAATGATGTTCCAGATTAAAAGACATAATAAAATGGTTAAAAAAATGATGGATAATTTTTTTGGGCTGTCGTTTTTAACTTTATCCTGATTTAAGTGTTCAGGCATAATATGGCCAGATACATCAAACTCAATATCGTTACCATTAACAACAATTAATTTCCTTTCGTAATCCAAATAATTTTCGGGGGTTAACATAACCTCTTTACCCAAACAGACCGAAACATCTTTTAAATAATTTACCAGCCTGTTATGATCCTCAATCGAGTTAATTTCTAAAGGAGTAATGTCATTTTCGATTTCATCACCTCCAAAAAAATGGCATTTAATAAGAATACCCTCCAGGTGTATATTAACGCCTCTTAATAAATCTGACTTGCCATTCAAGTAATCAAAAACAATACTTTTATCAATCTGGCTTTCCGTTTCACCCGATAGGCCATTATAAAACGCCACTTTATAACCGGTGTTTATAAGATCTATCCATTTCTCCCAATCTTCGATATTTGTATTTTTAACATATATATCCCTTAAAGAACCATCAATATAATATATCTTTTTTCTAAGTGTTTCCCAGTTCATTCTCGATTATTTGCTCGATAAAAGTATAAATCTTTATTTCATTCCTAAATGACATGTTGATCCTTTATTGCTATTAGTAAAGATTTTTGCAGTATTAAAACCCTATCTCTCAAAAATTTAATTACACTAAAACCATTTACCAGATTTTACTTAGTGTATATTTTTAATTTTTTTTAAGTTTAAAAATACGTAATAATAAACTGATAATAAGATATTTATGTGATAGTGTATTTGCTACAATATGTAAAAATTTACGTTTTAAAACTCGTTTTTGTGGAAGATAAGTCTTTACCTTTGCTCCACTAACTAACTTATTGTTATGAGCAAAAAGAAGCTGCAAGCGCCAGATTTAGGCTATTTAAATCTCGGCGAGAACATTGCTGTAAAGTACCAATTGTCTCCAAAAGAGTTAATTGATGAAGCCTTATTAAATAATGAAGGTACCATGGCCGCGTCGGGTGCGCTGGCTATTGATACCGGGAAATTTACCGGACGTTCGCCTAAAGACAGGTTTATCGTGTGCGACGATGTAACAGAGGACCAAGTATGGTGGGGAGATGTGAACATCAAAATCAGTCCGGAAAAATTTGACCAGTTATATGGTAAGATCACCGGTTATCTTGGCGACAGAACAATTTATGTGCGTGATGCTACAGCATGTGCCGATCCTGATTATTCGATTTCCATCCGGGTAATTACAGAAACGGCTTACCAGAATCTTTTTGCTCATCATTTATTTATCCGCCCTGATGAAGATGGTTTGGTGGGTATGCCAGAATGGACCATCATTGCGGCACCAGGTTTTCTGGCCGATACTGCTGTTGATGGAACCCGTCAGGAAAATTTCTCCGTGATCAACTTTACCAAAAAGATGATCCTGATTGGTGGTACGGGTTATACTGGCGAAATTAAAAAGGGAATCTTTTCGGTGTTAAATTTTATCCTGCCTGTATATAAGAATACGCTTTCTATGCACTGTTCTGCCAATGTGGGCAAAGATGGCGATACGGCCATATTCTTTGGTTTATCCGGAACAGGTAAAACCACATTATCTGCCGATCCCGAAAGAGGTTTGATTGGTGATGACGAACATGGCTGGGGTAACGATTCGGTATTTAACTTCGAAGGCGGCTGTTATGCAAAATGTGTTGATCTAACCGAAGAGAAAGAGCCACAGATTTTTAAGGCCATTAAATTTGGTTCCTTATTAGAAAACATCAACTTTTTTCCGGGTACAAAAGAGGTTGATTATGCCAATATCGATAAAACAGAGAATACACGCGTTGCTTATCCTATAGATTATATTGATAATGCAATTATACCATCAATAGCAGCTGTTCCTAAAAATATCTTTTTCCTAACTGCCGATGCATTTGGTGTTTTGCCACCAATTTCAAAATTAAATGTTGAGCAGGCCATGTTCCACTTTATGAGTGGCTACACCGCAAAGGTTGCCGGAACCGAAGCAGGTGTTACCGAACCTCAGCTCACCTTTTCTGCCTGCTTTGGTAAAGCTTTTCTTCCGTTGCACCCTTCAAAATATGCGGCTTTGTTGGGCGAAAAAATGAAAAAGCACGAGGTAAACGTTTGGCTGGTAAACACCGGATGGAGCGGGGGGGCTTATGGTGTAGGCAAAAGGATGAAGTTAAGCTACACCCGTGCCATGATCAAGGCTGCTTTAAACGGAAGTTTAAACCATAACCATTATAAACAGCACCATGTATTTAAATTAATGATGCCGTTAAATTGTCCGGGTGTTCCAAGTGATATTTTAGATCCTTCTAAAACATGGGATAATCAGGAAGAATATTTTTTAAAGGCTTATCAGCTGGCTGATGCCTTCGAAGAGAATTTTAAACAGTTCGAACTGACAAAAGTGTCAAAAAGCAGACACGAAGCGTTAAAATTATGTTAAATGTGCTTTAAAATGCATTTTTTGAACAAAAAATTTGCAATTCGATTTTTTTTTAGTTTTTATTGTGAAAGAATTGCCTCGGCTGGGGCAATTTTTTTGTTATACACCCAAATTGGTTTACCGAAACTAAATTCTAAGTAACGATTTAATTGCTTATTGATTTATTAATTTGTAATTTAAAATCAATTTATAAATTTGTTTTTCGCAACAATTTCGGATAAGAAACGTTGTGTGTATTACAGTAAGAAAAAACAGCTAAAAATTAAAAACAAGAACTAAAACTAAAATTTCAAAAAAAATGGCAAACGCACCAAAACCAACAACTGTTAAAAAAGAGAGCTCTTCTAGTGCTTCAAATGTATTTGCAACATTCGTTATTCCAATCTGTATTGTTATTGGATTCTGTGTTTGGAGATTCGTATTCGGAGAAGGAAGTAACTTTATCGATGGTGACAGAGAAAAATTACCATTACCTGGTAACTATCTTGGAACAGCATACAAAGGAGGCCCTATCGTAGCGATCTTGGTTGGATTACTATTGGTAGTAATTGTATTCTCTATCGAGCGTTTCATCGTTATTGGTAAAGCAAGTGGAAAATCAAGCTTAGATACTTTCATCCGTAAAGTACAAGGTTTATTAAGCGCAGGAAACATCGAAGCTGCAAAAGCGGAGTGTGACAAACAACAAGGTTCAGTTGCTAACGTAATTAAATCTGGTTTGAAAAAATATAGCGAAGTTGAAGCTGATACCAACATGGATGTTGAGCAATCAATCGTTGCCATCCAAAAAGAGGTTGAAGAAGCTACAGCTTTAGAAATGCCAATGTTAGAGCAAAACTTAACTGTAATTGCAACTTTGGTATCAATCGGTACATTGGTAGGTTTATTGGGTACAGTAACAGGTATGATCCGTGCATTCGCCGGTTTAGCAAACTCTGGTGCTCCAGATCAGTCGGCATTAGCGGTAGGTATCTCTGAGGCACTTATCAACACTGCAACTGGTATCTTGGTATCTACTGTGGCAATTATCATGTACAACGTATTAACTTCTAAAATCGACAAGTTAACTTACGCAATCGATGAGGCTGGTTTCAGCATCGTTCAAACATACGCTAGTTCGCATAAATAAGAATTTTGAAAAAATTTTTACCGGCTTTATGGAAAACCGGAAAAAAGATCATCATTATTAAAAACTAGTAAAAATATTATGCCTAGAATTAAAGTTAAAAGAACAAGTACAGTAACAGATATGACTGCCATGTGTGATGTGGCTTCATTGTTACTTACTTTCTTCATCTTAACTGCTACAGCGAGGCAACCAGAACCACTAGCCGTTTCTACACCTTCATCTACGTATGAGTTTAAGGTACCGGTAGAAAACAATGCGATATTAACCATTGGGCAGGGTAAAGTTTTCTTTGAAGTAGCAGGTGTTAAAGTAAGAGCGAAAACATTAGAGCTAATGGGCGAACAGTACAAAATATCGTTCACTCCTTTAGAAGTACAACGTTTTTCGGCGATAGGAAGTTTCGGTGTGCCAATCCAGAATTTAAAATCACTGATTGCATTAAACGGAGCTGACCGTATGAAACCTGGAGTACAACCGGGTATACCTTCAGATTCGACTGACAATCAGTTAAATGCCTGGGTTTTAAATGCACGTAAAGCTACTAAAGAAATCAACAATCAGGATATGCGTATCAGTATCAAAGGTGATGCTAAAGAAGAATATCCGGTAGTTAAAAAGATTATTGATGTACTTCAGAAACAAAGTGTAAACAAATTCTTGTTGGTAACTAACTCTGAAGCTAAAAAGAAATAAGAAATGGCAGAATTAAACACGGGCGGGAAGAAAGCCACGCCAAGGGTTGATATGACCCCGATGGTGGATCTAATGTTTCTTTTGGTAACATTCTTTATCTTAACAACAGTAATCTCTACGCCACAGGCGATGGATATTGCAAAACCGGATAAAAACGAAAAGTTACCTGAAAACAGATTAGAGCTGAAAGCAAGTAAAACAATGACCATATTATTGGGTAAAAACAATAAAGTAGCATGGTACATGGGAGTAGCTGGTGAAAGTGCTCCAACTATCGAATCAGCATCACAAATTGAAGACGCTATTGTAAAAAATAGAAAAACAGCTGATGCTTCGGGTGTTGCAGGCGACTTTGTTGTACTTGTAAAACCAACATCAGGTTCTACCTTTCAGAACTTTGTTGATATTATGGACGAGTTAGAAATTCTTAAAGTAAAGGTTCGTCAGATTGATGATGATAACATCCTTGACAATGAGAAACAGTTCATGAAAGAAAAGGGAATTTTATAATCAGTAAAACCAATAGTTATGTCGAAGTTAGATATATTCAGAAAAGAATGGCTTGAAGTGGTTTTTGCCGATAAAAACAAAAACTATGGTGCGTACCAATTGCGTAAAACAAATGGTGCCAACACTACTAAAGCCTTAATTATTGGATCTATTATCTTCCTTGTATTATTTTTCTCTCCAAAAATCTATAGCCTTATCAAAGGTTCAATGGATCAGCAGGAAGATCAGGTAAAAGCACAGGAAGTAATTTTAGCTCCACCACCACCGGTTAACCCCGAAACACCTCCACCGCCACCGGTAGAGCCACCGCCACCAAAGGTAGATCAGGTGAAAATGCCACCTCCAATTGTAAAACCTGATATCGAGGTTCGTGATGAACCACCTACAGTTGAAAAATTGAAAGAAGCTGACCCAGGTCAGAGGGATATCAAAGGTGATCCAACTGCAGAGATCAATATCGCTGAACCGGTTGGAGAAGGACCAAAAAGAGAAGCTGCTGTTGCGGTTGATGATAATAAAGTTTACGACTTTGTTAGTATCGAGAAACAACCAGAATATCCGGGAGGTATTGCGAAATTCTATAAGTATTTAGGAGGAGCAATTAAATATCCGCCAATGGCACAGGAAAACAACGTTCAGGGTAAAGTATTCTTATCTTTCGTTGTTGAAAAAGATGGTAAATTAACAGATATCCAGGTTACCCGCGGTTTGGGTAGCGGAACTGATGAAGAAGCCATCCGTGTGTTGAAAGCTAGTCCACGTTGGAACCCAGGTATCCAAAATGGTAAGCCGGTAAGGGTAAAATACAACATCAACGTTAACTTTACATTGAACTAATAGTAGATGTTAAATTTTGATATTTTTAAGCAAAAATCGCCTAAACAGCGGTTTTTGCTCATTTTAGGCCTTATCATGTTTGTCTTTTATGTGGTTCTGGGCTTTGCATTCATTTTTTACGAGCCGATTGCCCTCCGTTTAAGTACAATTCCACAATGGGGCAGAATCGCAATAGGTATCTTCCTGATTATTTATGCTTTTGTAAGATTATTAAGCCTGGGTAGGCGCGACTAAATCATTAATGAGAAATTTCCTTTTTATATTATGTGTACTTGCTCTGGTATCCTGTAAGAGTAAAGCAAAAACAGATGCGGTTAAAGAAACACGCACCAGCGGTACACTAAAAATGCTGGTGGATGAAAGTGTAGGCCCGATTGTACAGGATCAGATTGATATATTCAATCTTGATTATCCGCAGGCCAAATTTCAGCTTACTGTTAAACCTGAAGAGAAACTTTTGCCCGCTTTTTTAAACGATAGTGTGAGGGTAATTGTGTTACCGAGGTTATTAACCAAAGCAGAAGAAAAGTATTACAACCAGCGGAATATTAAAATCAATACATCGCGTTTTGCCATTGATGGAATTGCTTTAATTACTAACCAGGGCAATATTGATAGCACTATTACCGTTAAAGAGGTGATTGATATATTACAGGGGAAGAAATCAGATAAAAAATTGGTGTTCGATAATGCTTATTCAAGCACTTTTCAATACTTTAAAGAACTGGCTAAAATCAGTCAATTTCCAGCTACAGGTGTTTACTCTAAAAATTCCAGCAAAGAAGTAATTAAACTTATTGCAGAAGATAAAAATTTTATTGGTATTTTGGGCGTAAATTGGATTGCCGATCAGAATACAGAAGCTAGTGAATACCTTTCGCAGGTAAAAGTATTGGGAGTGAAAAATCTGAAGGGCAAGGTTGGAGATGACCAGTTTTATAAACCAACCCAGGATAATCTGATCAATGGTGTTTATCCTTTCCTACGAAATATAAATATCATCGACTGCGAAGGCAGGGATGGTTTAGGCACAGGATTTGCAACATGGTTAAGAAGTCAGAGAGGACAGTTGATTGTACTTAAATCTGGACTCGGTCCGCACAAGCTGATGCCGAGGGAACTTCACCTGACAAAGTGAAATTAAATTAAAAAACTATAAATTGAACCACGAAGTAAATCTAAAGAGACACTTCATTTTTATTAAAAAAAAACAGAATATCCGATGAAAATTTTAAAGAAAGCAATAACCTTAAATGTAGGTTTGGTGTTGATGGGTTCTGCAGTTTTTGCTCAAGATTTAAATGACGCGAAAAAAGCCATTGACGCTGAACAGTACCAAAAAGCATCATCAGTGCTTAAATCGTTGGTGAGCTCCAAAGCATCAGATGGTAATAATTATTACAATCTTGGCTTGGTTTACTTAAAAACCGGTTATATCGACTCTGCAAGAGCGGTATTTAACAAAGGTGTAACTGCCGATCCAAAAAATAACCTAAATTTAATTGGTTTAGGCGAAGCAGATATGTTATCTAACAATCCAACATCAGCAAAATCTAATTTTGATAAAGCTGTTGCATTGGCACCGAAAGATTACAAGACTTATTTGTATATCGGTAAAGCTTATTTAGCGCAGGATAAACCAAGTGATGACGTATCTAAACCTGATTTTACAAACGCTTTAGCGAATATTACCAAAGCTGATGAGTTGGATTCGAAAGATAAAGACGCCGAAGTTTTCTTGGCTCAAGGTGACGCCTATGCTTTGCAGAAGAAAAATTCTGAAGCATTAGGTCCATACATGCGTGTTGGAGATGTTGATCCTAATAACAGACGTGCAAAAACTCAGATTGGTAAGATGTATAAAGAGTCTAGAGCATTTCCTGAAGGTGAAAAAGAATTACAGGATGTAATTGCAGCTGATGCAAATTATGGTCCGGCTTACCGTGAGTTAGGTGAGTTATACTTACAGTGGAGTAGCTTTGGTACAGATAAAGAAAAAGCAGCTAAAGCGATTGAGAATTATAAAAAATACATGGATTTAACCGATAAATCTTTGGAATCTCAATTACGTTATGCACAGTTTTTATTTTATGCTAAAGATTACAAAACACTTGAACAAGTGGCAACTGCATTACAAGTTCCTGCAAACGATCCTAAAGGGAATGTTGTTGCCAGGATGAAAGGCTGGGCAGCTTATGAAAACGGTAACTACCCTCAGGCATTAACCAGTTTAACAGAATTTTTCGCAAAAGAAAAAGATAAAACTAAAATTTTAGGCAACGATTACCTTTATTTAGGTAAAGCTCAATTAAAAGCTGGTCAGGATAGTTTAGGTGTAAATAATATTATTGAAGCTGCAAAAATTGATTCTACCAATGCGGATGCATTAGCTGAAGCAGGTTTAGCATTATACAAAGCTAAGAAATATGGCAAAGCAGCAGAGATTTATACTTTAGCAACTAAATATAATCCTAATGGTAAAGGTTCATTAACCAATTACTACTATATAGGTCAAACTAGATTCTTGGAAGGGTATTTTGCACAAAAAGATAAGAAACCTTTAAACACAGCTGCATTGGTTGAAGCGGATTCAGCATTGAGTCACTTAAATAAAGTTTCACCGGAGTTTGCTTTAGGTTATTTTACAAGAGCCAGGATTGCTAATTTGTTAGAAGATAAAGCAAATCCAAAATATGCATCTATTCCATATTTTGAAAAATACATTAGTTTAGTTAAACCTGAAGAGCAAGCAACTAATAAAACAAACCTTGTAGAATCTTACGATTACTTAGGTGCGTATTATGCTGATAAGGATAAAGCAAAAGCTATTGATTTTTTAAATAAGAGTATAGCGCTTGATCCACAAGGACCATTTGCAGCAGCTAAGCTTAAAGAACTGCAGTCTCCTGCCGCCGCTCCAAAAGCGAAAGCAAAAGGCAAATAATTAAAAGTTAAATAATTTAGAAAAGGCAGAGTTTGGTTACTCTGCCTTTTTCTTTTACTTTTGCATCATAAAATAATTCATATGCAAGCGCAAAGTTCCTCTATAGATTTTTTACCCATTATATTTCAGGTAATCGTTGCTTTAGGTTTTGTGGTAACCACATTGGTTGCAACCCACTTATTAGGCCCGAAACGTAAAACAGCCGATAAACTGGAAACTTTTGAGGCCGGTATTAAATCGGTAGGTAATGCCCGTCAGCCTTTCTCTATCAAATATTTTGTTGTAGCCATCCTGTTTGTGCTTTTCGATGTAGAGGTAATCTTTATGTATCCTTGGGCGGTTAATTTCCGTGCTTTAAAAATGGATGGGATGATTGAGATGTTCATTTTTATGGGCACTTTATTGTTAGGTTTTATCTACGTAATCAAGAAAAAAGTTTTAGACTGGAACTAATCAGTTAGCAATTTTCAGTTCGCAACAGGCCGTTTTTAGTCCAATTTTAGAACTGGTAACTGTTAAATGGCAACTGCAAACTGAAATGTGTATCACTTACACTATCTTCAACCACTTTAGGTTATTTAGAAAGGTTCTAAATCTGGTAAAGCTAGTTTAATTGCCTTTAAAATATTGTAAATTTGTTGCTCATTCTGCAAAGGGATGAGCATTTTTTGT
The DNA here is from genome assembly GCF_003315595.1 of Pedobacter miscanthi. Taxonomy (GTDB): domain Bacteria; phylum Bacteroidota; class Bacteroidia; order Sphingobacteriales; family Sphingobacteriaceae; genus Pedobacter; species Pedobacter miscanthi. The sequence goes on from NZ_QNQU01000014.1 coordinate 34,822, forward strand.
TTATAAACATGAGTGAAATTAATATAGTTGATGCGCCTCCAGGAACCGAAGGACCTGGCTATTTTGCCACTTCCTTAGATAAGGTGATTGGTTTGGCCCGCTCAAATTCCTTATGGCCATTGCCTTTCGCAACTTCTTGTTGCGGAATCGAATTTATGGCTACCATGGGTTCGCACTACGATTTAGGTCGTTTTGGAGCAGAACGTTTAAGCTTTTCTCCCCGCCAGGCCGATGTTTTAATGGTAATGGGAACCATCGCTAAAAAGATGGCTCCGGTATTAAAACAGGTTTATATCCAGATGGCAGAGCCACGTTGGGTAATGGCTGTTGGTGCCTGCGCAAGCAGTGGTGGTATTTTCGATACCTATTCTGTGCTGCAGGGTATTGATGAGGTTATTCCTGTGGATGTTTACGTTCCGGGTTGCCCGCCAAGACCTGAAGCCATTTTGGATGGCTTTCAGCGTATTCAGGATTTAGTGAAAAACGAATCGGGCAGAAGACGGAACTCTGATTATTACAAAGAACTTTTAGGTCAATACGGCATTAAATAATGGAAGAAACGACACTAAATAACGACATCCATGTTAAGCTAACCGAAAGGTTTGGCGAAAAAGTTACTGCTGTTTCTGAGCCTTATGGTTTATTAACCTTTGTAACCTATAAAGATGTTATCATCAATGTGCTTTCGCATCTTAAAGAAGAATTAAAATTTAATTTCCTTACCGATATCACTGCAGTTCATTACCCTGGTAAAGACCACGGCATTGCTGTTGTTTATCATCTGCATAATATGGTAGAAAAAGTAAGGATCAGGATTAAAGTTTTTATTTCTGAACAAAATCCTACTATACCTACCGCTACAACAGTATGGAAAGGTGCCAATTGGATGGAGCGCGAAACTTATGATTTGTTTGGGGTTAAATTTGAGGGGCATCCTGATTTACGCCGTATTTTAAATATGGATGATTTAGGGGTTCACCCGATGTTGAAGCAATATCCATTGGAAGATCCGAACAGAGTAGATAAAAAAGACGAATTTTTTGGAAGGTAAACTATGAATCATAACCATCCGGTATTTACAGATAACGACCCGCAAAGTGAGCTGGTAACCTTAAACTTAGGCCCAACACACCCTGCAACCCACGGCGTTTTTCAAAATGTTCTGCAATTAGATGGCGAACGTATTGTAAGCGGCGTTTCTACGATTGGGTACATTCACCGCGCTTTCGAAAAGATTGCTGAACATCGCCCTTTTTATCAGATTACACCACTTACCGACCGTTTAAACTATTGTTCTTCGCCTATTAACAATATGGGCTGGCACATGACGGTTGAAAAGTTGTTGAATATTCAAATGCCAAAACGTGTAGATTATTTGCGCGTTATTGTAATGGAGCTTTCACGTATTGCCGATCACATTATCTGTAACACGATTATTGGTCAGGATACAGGAGCTACAACAACTTTCCTTTATTTATTCCAGTTCCGCGAGCACATTTACGAAATCTTTGAAGAGGTTTGCGGTGCACGTTTAACAACAAATATTGGTCGTATTGGTGGTTTTGAGAGAGATTTCAACGATATCGCTTTTGCGAAAATCAATAAGTTTTTAAAAGAGTTTCCTGTTGCGTTAAAAGAATTTGAAAACCTGTTAACCCGTAACCGTATTTTTATCGACAGAACGGCCGGAGTTGCAGAAGTAACAAAAGAAACTGCTTTAGAATACAGCTGGACAGGTCCGCTTTTACGTGCTACCGGCGTCGATTATGATGTTCGTGTTAGCGATCCGTATTCTTCTTACCAGGATTTCGATTTTGAAGTACCTGTTGGAACGAGCGGTGATATTTACGACAGGTATTTGGTTCGTAACGAAGAAATGTGGCAAAGTTTGCGCATTATTGAGCAGGCCGTTGAAAAATTAAAATCAGAACCAAAAGGTATTTTCCATGCCGATGTTCCTGAATTTTATCTTCCTCCAAAACAGGAAGTTTATAACAATATGGAAGCATTGATCTATCACTTCAAAATTGTGATGGGTGAGATTGATGCGCCAAAAGCAGAAGTATATCATGCTGTAGAAGGTGGAAATGGTGAATTGGGATTCTATCTGATTAATGATGGAGGCCGTACACCATACCGTTTACACTTCCGCAGACCAAGTTTTATAAACTACCAGATGTTTGCACCAATGAGCGAAGGCATGTTATTGTCTGATGCCATTATCAACATGAGTAGTATGAATATTATTGCAGGAGAATTAGATGCTTAAAGTAGAAGAACAAACACCTGTAGAGTTTTCATCAGAGTTGCTGGCCAAATTTGATGATGTTAAAAGCCGTTACCCGGAAGGTAAACAAAAATCGGCATTGTTGCCACTATTACATTTAGTGCAGGCAGAGTTTCTTTGGGTTCCAACTTCGGCTATGGATAAAGTTGCCGAATATCTGAATATTCAGCCCATTGAAGTTTACGAGGTAGCAACCTTTTATACCATGTACTTTTTAAAACCTCAGGGTAAATATGCTTTAGAGGTTTGTCGTACTGGTCCATGCTGTTTGGTCGGTGCCGAAAAGATCTTAAGCCACCTGGAAAACAAGTTAGGGGTTAAGGAAGGTGAAGTTACGGCTGATGGTTTATTCAGTTTTAGAGGGGTGGAGTGTTTGGCAGCCTGTGGTTACGGCCCGGTTTTGCAGATCAGCCCTGAATATACTTTCTACGAAAACCTTACTGAGGCAAGTGTAGATAAATTGATTGAAGATTTGAAAAATAAGTCCTAAGTCCGAAGTTTTAAGTTGTGAATCGTTTTGATTCAGGACTAAGGACTATTGACTACAGACTATAGACTAATTAAAATGTCTCGAAAACTGTTACTTGAGCATATAAACGTACCGGGCATCAACACGCTTGAAGTCTATCGCCAAAAAGGCGGGTACCGTGCTGTGGAAAAAGCCCTGAAAACCTTAACACCTGAAGAGATTGTTGAAGAGGTAAAAAAATCAGGCTTACGCGGTCGCGGAGGTGCGGGTTTCCCAACCGGGATGAAATGGAGTTTTTTGGCCAAACCAGAAGGTGTTGCACGTTATTTGGTGTGTAATGCTGATGAATCTGAGCCGGGAACTTTTAAAGACCGTTATTTAATGACATACATTCCCCACGCTTTAATCGAGGGAATGATTGTATCGAGTTTCGCATTAGGTGCCAAGGTTTCTTACATCTATGTACGCGGCGAGATGATGCCTCAGATCCGTATTTTGGAAAAAGCAATTGCTGAAGCTAAAGCTGCCGGATGGTTGGGTAAAAACATTTTGGGTACCGGTTACGATCTTGAATTATATGTTCAGCCGGGTGGTGGTGCTTATATCTGCGGTGAAGAAACTGCGTTGTTAGAATCACTTGAAGGTAAAAGAGGTAATCCACGTATTAAACCGCCATTTCCGGCAATTGCAGGTTTATATGGCTGCCCAACGGTAGTAAATAACGTAGAATCGATCGCTGCAGTTGTGCCGATTATCAACGATGGGGGCGATGAATATGCAAAAATCGGTATCGGTAGAAGTACAGGTACAAAATTAATATCTGCATCTGGTAATTTGGTAAAACCGGGTGTTTACGAAATCGAATTAGGTTTACCAGTTGAAGAATTTATCTACTCTGATGAATATTGCGGTGGTATCGCCAACGGCAAACGCTTAAAAGCAACAGTTGCAGGTGGATCATCAGTTCCTGTGTTACCTGCTAACTTAACTTTAAAATTAGCAAACGGCGAACCCCGTTTGATGAGTTACGAATCATTATCAGAAGGTGGTTTTGCAACCGGAACGATGTTGGGCTCGGGAGGTTTTATTGCTTTCGACGAGGATCAGTGTATCGTTCGCAATACCTGGAACTTCTCTCGATTCTATCACCACGAAAGCTGTGGACAGTGTTCGCCATGCCGTGAAGGTACAGGATGGATGGAAAAAGTGTTACACAAAATCGAACATGGTCATGGAACGATGGAAGATGTAGATTTATTGTGGGATATCCAACGTAAAATTGAAGGAAATACCATTTGTCCGTTAGGTGATGCAGCGGCTTGGCCGGTTGCCAGTGCTATCCGTCACTTCAGGGATGAATTTGAATGGCATATTAAAGAACCGGTTAAAAGCCAGAGCCAAAATTATGGCATCGCAAATTATGCAACACCGATTGAAAAAGCTCCGGTAACGGAAGAAAAATAAACGCGCCTCGGTTTGTGTTGCCACGAAACGAAAGCAAGAAATAGAAATAAAATCTAAGGTCACATTTTGTGACCTTAAGAAAGTTTAACTTAACACTAAGAATATGTAAATGAAAGAAGAATTAACATCCGTAATTGTCCCAAACGAAGTAATTATTAATAAAATATATCTTTTCCGGGGAGTTAAGGTGATGTTGGATTCGGATTTGGCAGAACTCTTTGGCGTTGATACTAAACGATTAAAAGAACAGGTTAGAAGAAACATAGAACGCTTCCCGGAGCGCTTTATGTTCGAATTAACTAAAGAAGAAAACGAAATCTTAAGGACGCAATTTGCGACCTTAAGACACGGACAACACTCAAAGTACCTACCGTTTGCATTTAGTGAACATGGTATTTTGCAACTATCAAATGTTTTAAAAAGTAAACAAGCGGTAGAAGTAAGTATTAAAATTATTGATGTATTTGTGCAGCTTAGAACAATGGTTTTAAGTAATACGGAGATCAGGTTAGAAGTAGAAAAGATAAAAAAGAAAGTAGATAATCAGGATAAGAATATTGAAGTAATCTTCAGGTATTTTGACGAACTACTTGAACAACAACAAAGGCCAAGAAAAGAAATTGGTTATAAAATCCCGAAAGGGAATTAATATAAAATAGAATTGGTTCGTGAAGACACAAACCAAAGCGAGATAAAGAAATAAAAGAATATCATTAACCATGAGTGAAAAAGTTAAGGTTACGATAGATGGGATAACTGTAGAGGTTGACAACGGAACAACCATTCTGAATGCTGCAAGGCAGATCGGAGGTGATATTGTTCCGCCAGCAATGTGCTATTATTCTAAATTACAGGGCAGTGGCGGTAAATGCCGTACCTGCATTGTAAAAGTGACTAAAGGTTCGGAGAAAGATCCACGCCCAATGCCAAAATTGGTGGCTTCTTGCCGTACCACGGTAATGGATGGGATGGAAGTGCTTAACATTACTTCTCCGGAAGTTTTAGTAGCACGTGCAGGTGTTGTAGAGATTTTATTGATCAACCACCCTTTAGATTGCCCGGTTTGCGATCAGGCTGGAGAATGTGATCTTCAGAATTTAGGTTATGAGCATGGTTTGCAAAAAACACGTTATGAGTTTGAGCGCCGTACTTTCGAACGTATCGATATTGGCGATAAAATCCAGTTGCACATGAACCGCTGCATTTTGTGCTATCGTTGTGTATTTACAGCTGATCAGATTACCAATAAACGCGTTCATGGTATCCTAAACCGTGGAGATCATTCTGAAATTTCTACATATATCCAACATGCTGTTGATAACGATTTCTCTGGAAATGTTATCGATGTTTGCCCTGTTGGTGCTTTAACCGATAAAACTTTCCGTTTTAAAAACCGTGTTTGGTTTACCAAACCAGTTGATGCACACCGCGATTGCGATCACGAAAAATGCAATGGTAAGGTAACGCTTTGGTATAAAGGAGCTGATGTATTGCGTGTAACTGCACGTAAAGATCAGTTTGGCGAGGTTGAAGAATTTATCTGCAATACCTGCCGTTTTGATAAAAAAGCTACAGCCGATTGGGTAATCGAACACCCAACACATATTGATGATACTTCGGTAATTGCATCAAACCACTACGAAACATTAATCCCTTTGCACGTAATCCAGCCGAATGCTGCTTTACAGGCTGCAAATGAAGTTGAATTCCATAAAACAGTTAAATACTAATGGATAGCGCTTTTGTTATAGAAAAATTTATCCTGGTAGCTGTAATTTTCGGCATCAGTTTAGTTATTGCCATGTATTCTACTTATGCTGAACGTAAGGTTGCAGCATATTTACAGGATCGTTTAGGTCCGGATAGAGCTGGTCCCTTTGGTATTTTACAGCCACTGGCCGATGGTGTTAAAATGTTTATGAAAGAGGAAATTATTCCTACAACATCAAACAGGTTTTTATTTGTTGCCGGACCGGGTTTAGCATTACTCTGTGCCTGTATCGGTACTGCAGTTATTCCATGGGGCAGCCCGATTGAAATTGGTGGTAAAACCATTCCTTTACAAGTTTCTGATATCAATGTAGGTGTTTTATACATTTTTGGTGTGGTTTCGTTAGGTGTTTATGGTGTAATGATTGGTGGATGGGCCTCAAACAACAAATACTCTTTGTTAAGTGCTATTCGTGCCGCTTCGCAGAACATCAGTTATGAAATTGCAATGGGATTATCGATCATCGCATTGCTTTTAATGACCAATACATTAAGTTTAAAAGAAATTGTTGATCAGCAACATGGATGGAGATGGAACGTTTTATATCAACCACTTGGATTTTTAATCTTTATGGTTTGTTCTTTCGCAGAAACCAACCGTGCCCCATTCGATTTACCTGAATGTGAAACCGAATTAATCGGTGGTTATCATACGGAATATTCGTCAATGAAATTGGGTTTTTACCTGTTTGCGGAATATATCAACATGTTTGTATCATCGGCAGTAATGGCAGCCTTATATTGGGGCGGATATAACTATCCTGGTATGGATTATGTTGCTGCACATTTGGGTCCAACCTGGGCACCGCTTATCGGAACTGGAGTGTTCTTTTTGAAAATTGTATTGTTTATCTTTTTCTTTATGTGGGTACGTTGGACAATCCCGCGTTTCCGTTATGATCAGTTGATGAACTTGGGATGGAAAGGTTTAATACCTTTGGCTATTGCCAATATTATAATAACAGGTGTTGTGATTGCGATTATTGAGAAGTTTTAATTATGGAATCATTAAGTAATAAGAAAAAAGTACTGGAACAAAAGCCGTTGAGCTTTATGGAACGGATGTACCTGCCGGCAATTGCCAAAGGTATGGGCATTACCATCAGTCACTTATTTAAAAAAGAGGCTACCGTAAGATATCCTGAAGTAGAACGCGAATTCTCGACCAACTTTAGAGGGATGCACTCGCTTAAACGCGACGAAAATGGTAAAGAGCGTTGTACTGCATGCGGTTTATGTGCCTTGTCTTGTCCTGCAGAGGCCATTACTATGATTGCTGCTGAACGCAAACCTGAAGAAAAACACTTGTACCGCGAAGAAAAATACGCAGCAACATACGAAATCAATATGTTGCGTTGCATTTTCTGTGGATTATGTGAAGAAGCCTGCCCTAAAGAGGCAATTTACCTGGATGGACCAATTGTACCTGCCGATTATTTACGTAAAGATTTTATTTACGGTAAAGACAAGTTGGTAGAGGCGCCATTGGAAATAAAAAAATAGTAAATAGAATTGTCATGCTGTCCCGAAGTTTCGGGATCAGCATCTCTTAAGCAAGACCCTGAAATAAATTCAGGGTGACGAAACAAATAAAACAAATAACAAATTAATGAGTACACAAGTATTCTATTTCGTAGCCACATTAAGTATCATCTTTTCGCTGATGGTGATTTTTGCAAAAAATCCGATCCATAGCGTATTATACTTAATCCTTACCTTTTTCACCTTCACAGTTCACTATGTGCTGTTAAATGCACAATTTTTGGCAGTGGTAAACTTTATTGTTTACATGGGGGCAATTATGGTACTCTTTCTTTTTGTACTGATGTTACTTAACCTGAACAAAGATACCGAGCCAAGTAAGTCGCCGCTGATCAAAATTGTAGGGGTAATTGCAGGCTGCTGTTTAGTGGTAACTTTAATTGGTTCATTAAAATCGGCAAGTATTAACAGTCCGTTGGTTTTGAAAAACCAGGGATTAGGATTGGTAGAAAATTTAGGGAAAGAGCTGTTTGGCCCATTCTTATTACCGTTCGAATTATCATCTCTGTTACTGTTGGCAGCAATGGTTGGAGCCGTTTTATTATCTAAAAGAGATGAGGTAGAAGCATAATGGAAAATTTAACATCACAACTTCAGGGCGTTCCGCTAAACCACTACATCTATTTAAGTGCCATCATTTTTTCTATTGGCGTAATTGGTGTACTTACCCGCAGAAATGCCATCGTAATTTTCATGTCGGTTGAGCTGATGCTTAATGCCGTTAATTTACTTTTAACCGCTTTTTCGGTTCATAGCAACGATCCATCCGGACAGGTTTTCGTATTCTTCATTATGGCTCTGGCAGCTGCAGAGGTTGCAGTAGGATTAGCCATCATCGTAATGGTTTACCGCAATACGAAATCGATAGATATTAATGTTTTAAATCGCCTTAAGTGGTAAATATATAATAAGAATGACAATAGAACAATTGATTTGGTTGGTTCCGTTACTTCCTTTTTTAGGGTTTGTAATCAATGGACTAGGCAGAAACTCTTTATCTAAAGGACTTGTTGGTATTATCGGAAGCGGGGTTATCCTGGCATCCTTCGTTATCAGCGTAGTTATTTTCTTTAGTTTACAAGGCGACACACAAAAATCTCACGAAGTATTTTTATTCGATTGGATCAGTGCAGGTACATTGCATATCCCGTTATCTTTCCTGGTAGATCCTTTAAGCTCAATTATGCTGCTGATCATTACCGGAATTGGTTTCCTGATCCATTTATATTCTACCAGTTATATGCACGATGATGCCGGCTTTGGTAAGTTTTTCGCTTACCTAAACCTGTTTGTATTTTTTATGCTTTTATTGGTATTGGGTTCCAACTATATCGTGATGTTTATCGGTTGGGAAGGTGTAGGTTTATGCTCATACCTGTTAATCGGTTTCTGGTTTACCAACAGTGCTTATGCATCAGCTGCTAAAAAAGCTTTTGTAATGAACCGTATCGGCGATTTAGGCTTTTTATTAGGCGTATTTTTAATCTTCAATACTTTTGGAAGTGTTGAGTTTGCTAAAATTTTCCCTCAGGCTGCCAGCGGTAGCACAGATACCTTGGTTTTAATTACCATTTTATTGTTTATCGGTGCCTGTGGTAAATCGGCGCAATTGCCATTATTTACCTGGTTGCCTGATGCGATGGCCGGACCAACACCTGTTTCAGCTTTAATCCATGCTGCAACCATGGTAACTGCCGGTATTTATATGATTGCCCGTTCGAGCGTTCTATTTGATCTTGCACCACTTACCCAGCACATCATTGCTATTGTTGGTGCCGCAACTGCTTTGGTAGCAGCAATTATTGCCTTAACCCAAACTGATATTAAAAAAGTACTGGCTTATTCAACCGTATCTCAATTGGGATATATGTTTTTAGGCTTAGGCGTTGGTGCTTATACAGGTTCGTTCTTCCACGTATTAACCCACGCATTCTTTAAAGCATTATTATTCCTGGGTGCCGGTTCGGTTATCCATGCCATGCACCACGAGCAGGATATGCGCCACATGGGGGGATTAAGAAAAAAACTTCCTATCACTTTCTTAACCATGATGATCGGTACCATTGCAATTGCAGGTTTACCACCATTCTCTGGTTTCTTCTCTAAAGACGAAATTTTGGCACATGCTTTCCAAGCTAGTCCGATTTTATGGGGAGTTGGGGTATTAACTGCATTCTTAACCGCATTTTATATGTTCAGGATGATGTTCTTAACTTTCTCTGGTAAATACCGAGGCACACATCATGAAGAAAGCCATGTACACGAATCGCCAACAGCGATGACATTACCTTTAATCATTTTAGCTATCCTTGCTGCAATTGGTGGCGCAATTAATTTCCCTCATATTTTCGGTGGAAACGAATGGTTGGCACATTGGTTGGCTGGTGCAGGTGTTTCGCAACAGCACGAACTGGAATTGAATCATTCAACTGAAATAGGTTTAATGGCAATATCTGTAACTGCCGCTGTAGCAGCCTTATTTTATGCTTACGGCAGATATGTAAGAGGAGGACGCATTCCCGTTGCTGATGAAGCACCACGTTCGCCATTGGCAAAATTATCATACAACAAATTTTATCTGGATGAGATCTATGATTTCATCATCACAAAACCTTTGGATGCACTTTCGAAATTCTTTTACAGGATTATCGACAATAAATTTATTGATGGAATTGTGAATGGATTAGGATGGAGCACAAACGAAGCCAGTAAAGGGATCCGTTTGTTACAGAGTGGAAACGTAGGTTTCTACATATTTATGATGGTATTCGGTATCGTCGCATTGCTATTATATACATTTTTATACATATAAAAAGGGTTCAAAATTAAATAATGGAACAACTTTTACTACTTATATTTTTACCGCTTGTAGGTGCAATTATTACTGCATTTGCTGGTAAGTCGGCTAAAATCGTTTCTACTGTATTTTCGGTGGTTTCTTTGGTGCTGGCTTTGGTTATCGCCTGTAATTTCATTCCAAATGCAAGTACCCAGTTTGAGGTTAATTTACCATGGATTGCTGATTTAGGCATCAATTTCCATGCGGGTATCGATGGCATTAGCTTATTGGTGGTGTTACTTACCAATTTACTCGTACCGGTTATCATTTTATCGAGCTTCAATCACGAGTATAAAAATCCGGCTGCATTTTATGCCTTGATTTTATTTATGCAAACGGGTTTATTATTGGTATTTACCGCATTAGATGCTTTCTTATTCTACATCGGATGGGAAGCTGCATTAATACCAATTTACTTTATCTGTGCCATTTGGGGAGGAAAAGACCGTATCCGTATTAACATGAAGTTTTTTGTGTATACCATTGCAGGTTCTTTATTTATGTTGATGGGCATTATTTACCTGTATCTTCAAAATCCTGCACATAATTTCGATATCCAGGCATTTTATGCTTTAAATTTAGATAGTGCACAACAGGGATGGATTTTTTGGGCTTTCTTTATTGCTTTTGCCATTAAAATGCCAATTTTCCCTTTCCACACCTGGCAACCTGATACGTATACAGCTGCTCCTACACAGGGAACAATGCTGTTATCAGGTATTATGCTAAAAATGGGTATTTACGGAGTAATCAGATGGTTATTGCCAATTGTTCCATTTGGCGTTCGCGATTGGGGACAGGTAGCCATTGTCTTATCTATTATCGGTATTGTTTATGCCTCGCTGATTGCTTTTACGCAGAAAGATGCCAAGCGTTTAGTGGCTTATTCGTCTATCGCCCACGTTGGATTAATTGCTGCAGGTATCTTTGCATTTAACCAACAGGGCATGCAGGGTGCCATGGTTCAGATGTTAAGTCATGGTATAAACGTAGTAGGTTTGTTTTTCGTCCTCGATATTATTTTTAATAGGTTAAAAACAAACAAAATTGAAGAGTTAGGCGGAATTGCCAAAGTTGCACCACAATTAGCGATTACTTTCCTGATTATTGTTTTAGGAACGGTGGCTTTACCAGGAACAAACGGATTTATCGGCGAATTTTTATTGCTGATGGGCGTTTACAATTACGGTATCTGGGCAGCTGCCATTGCAGGTTTAACCATCATTTTCGGAGCGGTTTACATGTTGCGCATGTACCAGAATGTAATGCTTGGCCAAACCAATAGTTTAACCATCACTTTCACCGACATTAAAGGAACCGAAAAATTGGTTCTTTATACCATCTGTGCATTAATTATTGTTCTGGGTGTTTACCCGAAACCGGTTTTGCACTTAACAGAGGCATCTGTACAACATTTATTAGAACAGGTAAATCAAAAATTAAACACAGTAAATTAAGCAATGAATATTATTATAACCATTAGTATAACAGCTTTTATAGTGCTTTATGCAGGTTTGTTTAAGGCAAATAAAGCATTACTACCACTTACCGTTGTTGGCTTACTTACTGCATTAGGATTTACTTTCTGTGCGTGGAACGGCAATGCTGTTCATTTCGGGATGATGCAGACCGATAACTTTGCACTTGCTTTTTCTGGCGTTTGCATTGTGGGTACACTTTTAATCTTTTTATTAACACAAAATTATTTTCACGCTAAAAGCGATAACGTAGCCGAATATTATACCCTGATCCTTTTCGCACTAGCCGGGATGATCATGATGGTATCATATAAAAACATGGCCATGCTGTTTGTAGGCCTGGAAATCATGTCGGTAAGTTTATACATCCTTGCGGGTATCCGTAAAAAGGATTTTGCCTCAAACGAAGCTTCGTTAAAGTATTTCCTGATGGGTGCTTTTTCAACAGGCTTTTTATTGTTCGGTATTACTTTAATTTATGGTGCTACAGGTTCATTCGATTTAGATAAAATCCAGGCTTATCTGGTTAACAATACCACATCAGTTTCGCCGATATTTTATCCGGGTGTAATCCTGATGATGATCGGCTTATGTTTTAAAGTTGGTGCTGCTCCTTTCCACTTCTGGACGCCAGATGTATACGAAGGTTCACCATCTTTAATCACCACTTTTATGAGTACCGTGGTTAAAACAGCGGGTTTTGCTGCTTTTTTAAGGTTGTTTAGCGGTGCATTTGCACCCCTTCACGATTTCTGGGTTGCACCTTTAACTGTTATTGTTTGCTTAACCTTATTTATTGGTAACGTAACTGCCCTGTTCCAAAAGAACTTTAAACGCATGTTGGCCTACTCCAGTATTTCGCATGCGGGTTACTTGTTATTTTCGCTGATTGTACTAACTAAAAACTCTGGCAGCAATGTATTGGTGTATGCAGCAGCTTATACTTTTGCATCAATCATCGCCTTTGCGGTATTAATCCTGGTTAAACAAAAAACCGGTAGTGATAGCTTCGAGAGTTTTAATGGCTTGGGTAAGAAAAATCCTTTGGTAGCCTTATCTCTAACCGTTGCCATGCTTTCTTTAGCCGGTATTCCTTTAACTGCTGGTTTTATCGGAAAATACCTGATGTTCCTGAACGTAATGACAGAATATAAGTCGCTATTGGTTGGCTTTGCCATTTTAAATGCACTGGTTGGTTTCTATTATTACTTTAAGGTAATTGTTGCCGTATGGTTTAAAGATGGCGCAGAAACAGAGCTTTCTGCTCCTGCGCAATATAAAATTGTGCTATTGGTATCAGTAGTTATCACACTTATTTTAGGTATTTACCCTGCAATTATTTTAAACCTGATATAGGTATGCTGTTGTTTAATAATTATTTGTAGTTTTACGAATAATTGAATATGCACGATTTTTGGAATAACCTGCATCAACTACTTGACCCCGAGAAATTATTGAGGGAGGGCGGTTTCTATCTCGTCATATTTGTTATCTATGCAGAAACGGGCCTTTTTTTCGGGTTCTTTCTCCCTGGTGATTATCTGTTGTTTTTAGCCGGAATGTTTGTGGCAACCGGTAAACTGGATGTAAATATTGCCCTCCTTTTAGCCGGACTTTGTGTTGCGGCAATTTCGGGTAATTTTACGGGCTATTGGTTTGGTAGAAGAACAGGCCCCTTATTGTATACCAGAAAAGACAGTTTCTTTTTTAAGAAACGTTATTTAAAAGCCGCAGAAGATTATTATAACAAACAGGGAGCTTTCGCATTAATTATGGGACGCTTTGTACCTATTGTTAGAACTTTTGCACCGATTTTTGCTGGAGTAGTAAAACTGGAGTTTAAAAAGTTCGCCTTGTACAATATTGTTGGCGGTGTGCTTTGGATCTGCTCCTTAACTTTACTTGGCTACTTTTTGGGCAGAAGATTCGAAAAAGAAATAAACGATTATTTATTATATATTATTATTGGCTTTATCCTTATTACAACTATACCATTATTAATTACCTTTGTAAAAAGAAAAGTAGTGAGTGGTACCGAAGAGGATAAAACAGATTTAAATTAAAAATGGCAAAAGAAGAAACCCACGCGTGGCATAGCGTATCCCCTGGAAAAAACGTTCCGGAAATTGTTAACGCAATTATTGAAATTCCAAAAGGTTCAAAAGCAAAATACGAAATAGATAAAGAATCAGGCCTGATTAAATTGGATAGGGTTCTTTTTTCATCAGTAATGTACCCAGCTAATTATGGTTTTATTCCGCAAACTTATTGCGATGATAAAGATCCGTTAGATATTTTAGTACTTTGTTCGGTTGATGTATATCCAATGACATTGATCGAGGCTAAGGTAGTAGGTGTAATGCACATGGTTGATAACGGAGAGCAGGATGATAAAATTATCGCTGTTGCCGCTCACGATATGTCGGTAAACTACATCAATGATTTAGACGAATTACCTCCGCACCAAATGAAAGAGATTGTTCGTTTCTTTCAGGATTATAAAGCCCTGGAGGATAAAAATGTAACCATCGAACATTTATTGGGTGTTCGTTATGCACATAAGGTAATTAAAGAAAGTATAGAACTTTATAACACAACATTTAGAGAATTAGCTTAATGGATTTACCCACGGTCTGTTTGTTTTTAAATTCAGCATTAAGTACAATATTGCCTCCAGCAAATGTAGTTTTGGTAGCCTTACAGGAACCAGATACAGGATCGGTTGGCTGGCGTTTGTTCTTCGCCTTATTTTTGGTACTGTTAAATGGTTTTTTTGTGGCAGCAGAGTTTGCCATCGTAAAAGTCCGCGCATCACAAATAGAAATTAAAGCAAAATCGGGCAGCAGGGTAGGTAAAATGGCTAAAACCATTATCCATAATCTCGACGGTTATTTAGCGGCAACGCAATTAGGTATAACGCTTGCATCACTTGGCTTAGGTTGGGTTGGTGAAGGCGTTATGCATACTATCTTTAAAAATCTTTTTGATAGTTTGCACTGGGGACTGAGTGATGCAAGTATCCACACGGCATCAACCATTGTAGCTTTCTCTCTAATCACCATCATGCACATTGTATTTGGCGAACTGGCTCCAAAATCATTCGCTATACAAAGACCAGTGGCTACAACACTTTTCGTGTCTGTGCCGCTGCAATTGTTTTATGTGGTTTTCCGTCCATTCATCTGGACACTTAACAGTCTTGCCTCCATCATCCTAAAACCTTTTGGTATTGATACTTCTGCAGGGCACGAATCGATCCACAGTACCGAAGAATTACAATACCTGCTTGATCAGGGTAAAGAAAGCGGTGCATTGGATAACAATGAGCACGAACTGATTAAAAACGTATTCGATTTTAACGAACGTGTGGTGAAAAATATCATGGTACCGAGAACGAAGATCTCCGGTATCGAATTAACTTCTCCAAAAGAAGAAGTAATTGATACCATTATCAAAGAAGGCTATTCGCGTTTACCGGTTTACGATGATGTAATGGATAAAATTGTGGGTATTATCCATGCAAAAGATATCCTGCCATTAGTGGCTGCCGGCAATCAAACCTGGACCGTTAATGATATTATCCGTAAACCATATTTCGTAACAGAAACCAAAAAGATCAATGATCTGATGAGCGAACTGCAAAGTAACCGCATACAGATTGCCATTGTTTTGGATGAGTTTGGTGGTACGGCCGGTATGGTTACATTAGAAGATATTGTTGAAGAACTGGTTGGCGAAATCCAGGATGAATATGATGAAGAAAAACCATTGGTAGAAAAAGTTTCGGATAATGAGTTTATCGTAAATGCATTTGCAACGGTTTATGATGTAAATGAGCATTTACCACACGATTTACCCGAAGATGAAGATTTTGACACTGTAGGTGGTTTGGTTTCACACATTTTTGAGCGTATCCCCGAAGTTGGCGAAAGCAACGAATCGTACGGTTACCTGTTTACCATTCTTAAAAAAACAGAGCAGAATATCGAAACCATCAAATTAGAGCTAGTCATAAATAAAGAAGATATGGTTGATAATCACTAATTTCAACGATGCATATTTTTTATACGCCAGATATCACCCAGAATACTTACACCCTTAACGAAGAAGAGAGTAAACATTGCGTTAGGGTACTACGCGTTGCAGTGGGCTCGGTTGTTAACCTGGTTGATGGAAAAGGTGGGTTTTATACCGCCGAAATTACTTCCGATAATCCGAAAAAAGTTTCGTTATCTATATTAAATGTAGAAAAGGAGTTTCATAAAAGGAACCATTACCTGCATATAGCCGTTGCCCCAACTAAAAATATCGATCGCATCGAATGGTTTTTAGAAAAAGCAACCGAACTGGGCATTGATGAAATTACACCCATTATTACCGATCGGTCAGAACGTAGGATCGTTAAGGAAGACCGTCTGAACAAAGTAATCACTTCTGCCGTAAAACAATCCATCAAAGCATACCATCCCAAATTAAACGATGCCATTTCTTTTAACGATTTTTTAAAAGAACCTTTTGAAGGAGAGCAACTGATTGCCCATTGTATCGATAACGGAGAAAAGCAATATATATCGAAATTGGTAGCTCCGCATCAAAAATATCTCATACTGATTGGTCCCGAAGGAGATTTCACACCAGAAGAAGTGAATTTAGCTTTGAACAAAGGCTTTAAAGCACTAACTTTAGGTGATAACAGGTTACGCACCGAAACGGCTGCATTGGCTGTTTGTTTTGAAATCAATTACCTTAACCGATAGTAAGTTTGAAGTTTTCAATTCCCAGTTTTCAGTTTTCAAAAACGATAAAGCTTTTTATGTTAGGCTTTGGCCTTTCAGCTTTCAGCTTTTTGCTCTTTTCTTTTAGCGCTTTTCCACCTACCTATCGGATGGCAAAATTAAAGTACAGCGGTGGGGGCGATTGGTATGCCGACCGCACGGCGTTGCCCAACTTAATTTCTTATTGTAATACTAATCTTAAAACTAATTTTTATCCCGAAGAAAGCATTGTTGAAGTGGGTTCGAAAGAAATTTTTAACTACCCCTTTATTTATATGACAGGGCATGGAAACGTAGTATTCAGCGATCAGGAAGTGAAAAATCTGAGGCAATACCTGGCCGGTGGCGGCTTTCTGCACATTGATGATAACTACGGACTGGATAAGTTTATCAGGCCGCAGATGAAAAAAGTATTTCCTGAATTAAGTTTTGTAGAATTACCGGCCAACCATGCCATATATAACCAGAAATTTAAATTTCCTGCAGGTTTGCCAAAAATCCACGAGCATGATAATAAACGTCCGCAGGGATTTGCCCTGATTTATAAAGGCCGGGTGGTTTGTTATTATACTTATGAATGCGATTTAGGGAACGGCTGGGAAGACTTTGGTACCTATCCTGAAGATACACAGGAAACGCGGACCAAAGCGCTTAAAATGGGCGCAAACCTGGTTCAATTTGCCTTAACTCAATAAGCCATGCATAAAGTAAAAGTAAACGATCAGTTTTTATTCGAAATAGAAGATAAAGATTCAGTTCTTTTGGTAAACGGAAATCCGGTTCAGGTTGATCTGAGCAAAATTGGCAACAATAGCACGCATGTTTTATATCAGAATAATTCTTTTAATACCGAGCTTATTGAGCTTAACAAAGCTGATAAAACCTGCAAAATAAAAGTTAACGGGAACATTTACCAGATTAGTGTAGAAGATCAGTTTGATACGCTATTAAAACAACTGGGGCTGGATAATTTAGCTGCGAATAAAGTTTCTGAAATTAAAGCCCCAATGCCTGGCCTGGTATTGAAAGTGCTGGTTGAAGAAAATGCCGAAGTGAAGAAAGGGGATAATCTGCTTATCCTCGAAGCCATGAAAATGGAGAACATCTTAAAATCATCAACCGATGGGGTAATTAAAAAAATATTGGTTAAACAGGGAGATAAAGTAGAGAAGAACCAGATATTGGTGCAGTTTAAGTAGAGTTTGCTTTACGATACGTCGTTGCGAAGGCTAAATCGCCCGCGATTCGTCATCTCGAGCGAAGTGTAACGTAGCCGAGAGATCTGTCTTAAGATAGATTTCTCCACTTCACTGCGTTCCGTTCTAGATGATGAATTTTGTTTAATACAACGCATAAAAAAAGGTCCCGAAGTTATCGGGACCTTTTTAATTTATTTGCCTCTGCTAACCCTGTAAGGTTTCTGCGGTGGATTTTTAAAACTTCTTTTACCTGCAGTACTAATCTCCGGAGCGCCAAGCATCGTCATAGCACAACGGAAACCAACTTCTGCCGATGATTCATCCTGTTGCATAAAGCGGCGTGTTGCCGGGTTTAACCAGTAAGCCATGTCATTCCACGAACCGCCTTTATAAACCCTCGATTTATCGTTTACCAGGGTTACACCTTCTTCATTAAGTAAAAGCTTCTGGTTATCGCGGTAACCCCTCTGATCGGCCTGGTAACTTGTAGAAGCCGTTGCAGTTACAGCCTGCGGATCAGTGGATTTAGAAATCGAATCAGCACGTTTTGCCTGCGCCTGTTTTTCAGCCCAGGTTTGTTTTCTTCCTGAATAAGCATTTTCTTTAAGCGGGTTGCCATACTTATCAAGCGCTATCTTTCCGTTCTGCGAGTCTTCTAATTTTTTGTTGGTAAAATAGTTACCACGGTAAGGGTTAAATGCATCAGCATCGGTAAATGTACCTGTTCTGTAAACATCATTAACCCATTCGTTAACGTTTCCGGCCATGTTGTATAATCCGAAATCGTTTGGTGTGTACTGGATTACCGGTACGGTTAAATCTCCTTTATCATTCAATGAACCGCCAACACCCATATAATCACCAGGCGCACGTTTAAAGTTGGCCTGAATCATACCCCTGGTTTTCTTTTTGGCTGAACTCACACCCAAACCATTCCACGGATAGATTTTATTCTGGTTAATGTTCTCGTATTCTGTATTACCGATCAAACCTAAAGCTGCATATTCCCATTCAGCTTCTGTAGGCAAGCGATATGGCTGCATAATTACACCATCTTCTAATGTTGCAGTTCTTCTTGGCTGGCCATTTTTACCGGTACTGGCTGTTGCTGCTCCGGCAGTAGTTGTAGCGGCACCCGATTTGGTATTATAATCAACAGGCGCATTTTTACCTTTATCATCATACTGCCCGTTCAAATAAGCATCAGTATTAAATGGATTAGTTGGCTTTGGTGCTGCAGCTGTAGCATTATTGTTATTGGCTTTTCCATTACCAGCCAATGTTTTATAATCTGTTAAAATGCCTTTTTCGCGTAAAATAAATTCGTTGGCTCTCGATGTTCTCCACTCGCAATAACGCGAAGCCTGTTCCCAAGAAACACCTACAACCGGATAATCGCGGTAGGCCGGGTGGCGAAGGTAGTTATCTACGTAAGGCTCGTTATAAGATAAGGCACGGCGCCATACTAGTGTATCAGGAAGTTCATTGTAATAATACTCGCGGTCTTCAGGGAAGTTGTACCTGATCCAGTGTAAATATTCCAACCAATCCGTGTTCGAAACTTCAGTTTCGTCCATGTAAAAAGAAGGAACGGTAACCTGTCTTTTGTAATTGTAAATGTTTGGCTCAACACCCGGTACCTCAATGGCGCTGCCACCTACAACCAACACCCCACCCTCAATCGGGATCAAACCTGGTCCTGGTGCCCTTTTGTATTGAGTGGCTACAGCAAATGCACCAGACTGGTTATTTTTACTTTTCCTATCTGCATAAGGAATACCTGTTTTGCTCGAACTGTTCCCACCTTTTGAGCTACAACTCGAAAGCAGGGCGGCCAATGATAAACAGGTAAAAGAATATAGTAATAGTTTTTTCATATAATACGTTGGGAAAATTGACCTATAGGCAATTCAGACGATAAAATTAAACAAATTTTAAATGAATATATAAATTATGTGACAATAAAATACCGATTATATTTTTAACCCATAACGTATTATTTTATGGCGTATTGTGTCTGTTTCTATTTTAAACGAAATTTTAGCTAAATAATTATAAATAAGCTAAATAAAATGGTTTTTTATTATTGTTGAGTATAGTTTTTGGCTTTCTGTTAGGATTAAAGAAATAAATTATATAGCCTGCTTTTTGTTCACTGATAACCTGCTGAATCGAATGCACCTTAACATTTCTACATCATTTGAAGCTAAAATATATGTTTACCCGTAATTTTTGTTGTTTCAGATCAAGTATAGACCGGATTTGCCACTCAAAATTGACTGTTAGCCGGTTTAAATTAAAATTATAACCATACCCAGGTGAATATAAAAATTTTCTAATATATTGTTGTACAGTATTTTGTGTTTTTGCTTGTCACACCCCCGTGTAAAAATAGTAGCTTTAATTAGTAAATAATCATAGAATTCGTAATTTGGTGAAATATAAGTTTTGGTTTTGCGTTACAGTATATATTCTGATTTATGCTTAATACCGAAATCTAAAATTACGTACCTTTAAAGGATGAATTTCAAGTACATTAGTAAACTTGCTTTTTCTGCACTCTCAATGGCCTTGGTATTTGGTAAAACAAATGCACAGGTAACCATAGGTAATACCCAGACAAACGGTAGCGAGTCAAATAATATTATAACGGCAGTTCCGTTTCTGCTTATTACGCCTGATGCCCGTGCCGGAGCCATGGGTGATGCTGGTGTGGCCGTTGCAGGAGATGTAAATTCAGCCAGTATAAATGCTTCGAAACTTGCTTTTTTAGATAAACCTTATGGATTTTCTGTTTCTTACAGTCCGTGGTTAAAAAATCTTGTGCCTGATATCAACCTTGCTTACTTAAGCGGTTTTTATAGATTAGACGACCGCAATACCATTGGCGCCTCATTAAGATATTTTTCGCTTGGTTCTATCCAGCTAACCGATATCAATCAGCAGGATCTTGGTATTTCTAACCCAAATGAGCTGGCCTTTGATGTTTCTTTTGCCCGTAATTTTGGCGAAGAATTTTCTTTGGGAACTTCTTTAAGGTACATCAACTCAAATCTGGTTTCAGGGCAGTTCTCATCATCCGGGCAGGTACATAGCGGAAACGCGGTAGCTGTTGATGTTTCTGGATTATATAAAACTTCTACAACACTTTTTGGCAAACAGGCCGTGCTTTCTGCAGGAGCAAATATCTCGAACATCGGAACGAAAATGAGCTATTCTGATGGTGGACAGAATTTTTTCTTGCCTACCAATTTTAAGCTCGGTGGTGCGTCTACCATTACTGTAGATGATTTCAGTACCATCACCTTTGCACTTGATTTTAATAAACTTTTGGTGCCAACCCAGCCGATATACGACTCTAACAATAACATTGTAAGTGGAAAAGATCCTAACCGTTCGGTACCTGCCGGAATTTTTGGTTCATTTAGTGATGCGCCCGGAGGCTTTAAAGAAGAACTAAAGGAGGTTGGCATTTCAACAGGCCTGGAATACTGGTACAATCAGCAGTTTGCCGTAAGGGCTGGTTACAATTACCAAAGCCCGATGAAGGGCGATAGCCGCTATTTTACATTAGGCCTGGGTTTAAAATACAACGTTTTTAATATCGATTTCTCCTATTTAATTGCAAATGCGCAAACAAGTCCGCTTGCAAATACCCTACGTTTTGGTCTATTGTTTAACTTTGGCGAAAAAAGGATCGTTAAAAAGTAATTCAGCTGTATTAACTGATTAGCGTGTTCACAATTAATCAAAATTTCCATGAAAATTAGAGTAGGCTTTGGATTCGACGTTCATCAGTTAAAAGATCAGCATCCATTTGTAGTTGGTGGGGTTACATTAGATCATCACAAAGGCGCCTATGGCCATTCTGATGCCGATGTTTTGCTTCACGCCATTTGTGATGCACTTTTAGGTGCGGCAAATTTACGCGATATTGGTTTCCACTTTAAAAATACCGACGACCGTTGGAAAGGCATCAGTAGCTTGATTTTATTGCAGGAAACCGTTAAGCTGTTGACCGAAAAAGGTTGGCAGGTAGGAAATATTGATGCTATGCTTTGCCTTGAAGCACCTAAAATTAATCCACATATTCCTGCCATGCAGCAGCATATCGCCGATGCAATTGGCATTTCTACCGAAGATATTTCGATCAAGGCAACCACCAACGAGCAGATGGGCTTTATTGGCAGGGAAGAAGGCGTTGTTGCTTATGCCGTTTGTTTAATCGAAAAGGCTTAATTAATTTTTGCGGGCCGTTAAATAAGAAATCGGCAAACCAATACAGAAAATCAGGATTACAGCATTCAAAATGGCCTTTTCGGCATGAAACGGCGCATGTGGTATTTTGGTGAGCGGAACAATTATTAAGTTCATAACTGCCCAAACAAGTAAACCATAAATAATACCTGGTAGTATAAAATGCCTTTTAAGTAAAGTTATTTTTGTAGCCGCAAACGTATAAAATAGGGTAAAGCTAAAAGCAATGAAATAATGTAACGCTAAGCCTATAAGTGCTGTTTTAATTCCTCCTGAAAAAGCATCTTTCCCCAAAATGGCACTCGCGATATATTGGAATACACCAGTAAAGTTCATTTTAGCCAGGAATATCACTGCTGCTAAACCATCTAAAGTACTGGCAATGAGGGCGATCAATAACACCTTTTTAATTGAAAATGATGTTTGATTAGAATTTTCCATTAACAATAATAAATATTTTTAAAGTACTTAGTATTAATTGTTTATGTTTTTATTCGTTATAACCAGAGAAGTCAGGTTTTAAAACTTGACTTCTTTGTTATATACCTTTTTTTAGAAAAGCAAGTGCAGTGGTCTTAGGATTGTTCAGTCCTGCTTTACGCTGCTGCCGATGAAAAATCGGCATTCGCTCCAATCAGGTTTATGTGGCAGGGATAGGGATGTTGTTAACGTTTTTAATACCAAACGTTCCTACGGAACGTTGCGCAAATAACAAAATGTTATTTGCTACCCACGAAACGTCCCTACGGGACGATTTAGGATTATTTTTCCTGGCCGTCCCATCGGGACAATTCATGAGTAAAAAAGAAGTCAAGTTTATTAAAACTTGACTTCTCTTAAGACTTTTAATTCGTTTGCTCTTTTACATTACCGGTTCTTTTCAAGGTGCCCCATGTTTCCAGTTCACCCTTTATTGCTTTCCTGAACGAACGGAACAATACTACATACATTAATTGTCTCCAAAAAAAGCGCTGAGGGAAAATGTAAAGCAGGTTGGTGTATTTTTCTTTTTCCATCCGGAAGGCAATAGCCGCAAAAAACATATCCACTACAATGAAGATAATATAATAAAATAACACCTGACCAAAACCGTTATGCAAGCTTAAAATGCCTGAAAAACCGGTTAATGTTAAATTATTGATGGCACTCAGTGAAAATAAGCCACTGATTAACGAAATCAGCATAAAAAGATCGGCCAATGGAGAAAATAATGGTAAAATGATCTGATAAATCAGGATGTTCGGCATTCCTACCATTCCAAAATAACCATATTTTTTATTCAGCAAGGTTTTTCTGTTTTTCCAGAAGCTCTGCATTACACCAAAACTCCAGCGGAAACGTTGTTTCAACAACATATTTACCGTTTCAGGGGCCTCCGTGTAAGCAATTGCACTATCGCAGTTTTTAACTTTATACCCTGCTTTTAAAATACGCATGGTTAAATCGCAGTCTTCGGCAAGTGTATCAACAGTAAAGCCGCCAACTTCGAGGATTACGCTTTTTCTGAATGCACCTATTGCCCCGGGAACAACGGTAATGGTATTCAACAGGTCAAAAGCACGCCTGTCCATATTTTGAGCCGTAATGTACTCTATAGACTGCCATTTGGTGATGATATTGTGAGCATTCCCAACTTTTACGGTTCCGGCTACGGCAGCAATTTTTTCGCTGTAGAAATAACGCATCAACTCGGTAACCGCGTCATTTTTTAGCTGGGTATCGGCATCGATGCAGATTACAAAATCGGAAGAAGCTTTTGCAATCCCGTAATTTAATGCAGATGCTTTACCCCCATTTTCTTTTCTGAAAACCTTTACCTGCGGATGGTTGCCAAAATGTTGGTTAATAATTTCGAAGGTTTTATCTTTCGATCCATCATCAACAAAAATCAGTTCGAAATTGGGATAGGTGGTTTTTAAAAGGCTGTTAATCGTATGTACCGCAGTAATTTCTTCGTTATAAGCAGGGATAATAATGCTCACTTTTTCAGATGGCTGGGCAATTAGTTTACCTACATTGCGTTTTGCTCTTTTTCGCTGTCTGATGGCCAGATAAGCAATAAAAATAGTCCTTAAAATGGCCAGTACAATTGCTACAGAAAAGATGATGTTTAAGATCATATTTCCGTAGTAAAAGAAATTGATGAAAAAATAATCCCCCGAACCAGAAAAGCCGCTGTTGGCAGTTGATTTAACGGCGGGCATTAACTCAGATCTTTTTTTGCCCATTAAATCGCCAACGGTAGTAAAAGTATAACCTTTAGCTTTAAAGAATTTGATAATTCTGGGTAAAGCGGCAACTGTAGCTTCGCGGTTACCACCTGCATCGTGCAATAAAAGGATATTTCCGTTGTCCTGTTGTTTTACCACCTCATTAAAAATCTGGTCGGCGGTTTTTCCGGGCTCCCAATCTTCAGGATCGATGTATTCTCCAATGTTGATATAATTTTCTTTACGGCTTTGTGCAACCGGTAAAATTTCTGAAATATTCTGTGGTTCGGCATCAGCATTAAATGGCGCACGGAACAAAATGGTACTGTGGCCGGTAACCGCTTCGATTAAGCGGCGGGTAGCATTCAGCTCAAACTGTACACGCCTTGGGCCGATGGCCGACATATCCGGGTGGAAAAAGGTATGGTTGCCGATTTCGTAGCCATCATTATATTCCTGCCTCAAAAGTTCCATGTTTTTTTCGGCCATAATGCCCACCACAAAGAAACAGCCTGGTACTTTTTCCTGTTTTAAAATATTTAATACCTGCGGAGTATAAACAGGATCTGGCCCGTCATCAAAGGTTAAGGCGATTTTTTTATCAGCCTCACCAAATCTTTTAATTACATATTGTTCAGGTAACCTGATATATTTTTGGTCGGCAATAGAAAAATCATCTTTATTCAAGGTAAATTTTACACTACCGGGAGTTGGTGTAGAAATTAAATCCAATATTTCGCCGTCGCCCAGGTAAGAAATGCCTCCCATGTTGAGTGAAGCTATTTTACGCAGATCGAAAGGTTTTTTCTTTAAGGTATCGAGGCTAAGATCGTTGGAAATGAAAGACCATAAACGTTTATCTTCCGAACCTAAACGCCACAGCGCTATACCGGCAATATTCCAGTCATCGGCCTTACGGATAAGGTTAAAATAGGTTGCTGCATCGGTAAAATAAACTTCGTGATTAATGCCACTGCCATCTTTATAGCTGTAATTTAAATTGGCAGAAGCAGGATTATAATTGATTTTGCTTTTGTAATTAACAGCAGTGGTCATGGCCTGTTCGTATGTAATCGGTTGACCAACGCTTTTGTTTGGCCAATCGTAGCCATAACAGGCCAGGGCCAAAATTACTTTATCAGCATCTACTTTGCTGCAGATATCGTCGAGTTTTTCTTCAACCCATTCCTGGTGCGAAATATCACCAGCATTACTTTGATCGGTATGTTGATCATAAGCCATCAAAACGATATAATCGTTGTAATTTTGAAGTATTTCTGGTTTATAATCGTCATTTTCAGGTGAAATATCCTGCGAAACAATCAGTTTTTCGGCATGAAACTGACTGTACAAATTTTTCATGAAAGCATTAAAACTATCGCTGTTTTCGAGATTAAGCTCTTCAAAATCGATATTTATACCACAGTAACCATATTTTTTAGTGATCGCGATCAGATCATAAATTAATTTTTGCTGTGCAGGTAAATTATTTAGCAAGCGCCTTACCGCTGCACCATCCCAATGGTCTTTATTATAGTTGGAAACTACAGCAATGGCTGATTTTTTTCCTGCATGAATAACATTTAGTGCTGCAGTATCAACTTTGTTTACAATTGAATCGCCATTTAAAAAGAACGATTCGGTAGCTACCATATCTAAATGGCTGATGTTGCGCTTTAAATCCGATATAGATGATTCTTTACTTGCAGCCCAGCTTACATAAAAAGCCATATTAATCCGTTTGCTGTTACCGCGGTGGGTTAGAATGCGGTGCTCACGGTCTTTTTTGATTTTCTGAAGTTGCGATTTTTGAATAGCGAAATCTTTGTACTGCTGAGATTTTTTTAACTTATTCAGCTGTTTTTGGGTTAAAGGGGAATTCGTATCAATAAATGGTAAATTGGGTGCCTGTACCGACGATAGGGTATACACTACGCAAATGATAGCGCCAATGAAAACTAAAAAGAAAGTGCGGCTAACCCATGTAAAAGTATTCCAGCGTCTTTTAGTCTCAGTTTGAAATATTTGTTTTCCGGACATTTTTCTATTCTGATTTATAATCAAAAGTCACTAACTAATATGAAGATTGAATGAATGATGAAAAGAAGCGGCTGGGATGAGTGATCGTTAGTTTATCCTAATATACTGTTTTTACGGCTCTGTTTCTAAACAGGTATAAAAAAGCCGGCAGATTTTATAAAAATGCCGGCTCTAATAATTTAAATTGAAACAAGTTCAGCAGGATGTTTGCTGTAATTATTCCTCTAAATAACCAAATCTCCCCTGATTATAATCTTCTATTGCCTGACGGATTTCGGCCTCAGTATTCATCAAAAACGGACCATATTGAACAATTGGCTCATTAATAGGTTCTCCGCTTAAAATTAGGATCACACTGTTTTCTAGTGCCTCTAATTTAATTTCTTCGCCTTTATTTTCAAAGTAAATAAAGTTATCGGCTGCTATGTTTTCGGAACCATTAACCTTAACCGAGCCTTCAATCACCATAAATCCGGTATTAAAATTTTCTGGAAAATTAAAAGTGGCCTCCCCACCTTTATTCAATCGTGCATTATACAGCTCAATAGGAGTAAAAGTTGTAGCATTGCCTTTTATGCCATTATAATTGCCCGCGATGATTTCAATCTTCCCTTTATTTTCAGGCAAATCAAAATGAGCCATATCGGCCTGTTTAATGGTCTGGTATTTTGGCCGGCACATTTTATTTGCTGCCGGAAGATTTACCCATAGCTGTACCATTTGAAAAGGTCCGCCAGTTAGGCTATAATTTTCTTCGTGGTATTCTTTGTGCAATACACCACCTGCCGCGGTCATCCACTGTACATCGCCCGGATAGATTACACCACTGTTTCCTGAACTATCGTGATGCGCAACGGCACCATGATAGGCAATGGTTACAGTTTCGAAACCCCGGTGCGGATGTACACCAACACCCCGGGGTTTTTTGCGTGCCGAAAACTCGATTTTTGAACCATAATCCAATAAGAAAAATGGACTCATATCGATTTCGTAGCCGCCTGGGAAAAAATTGTGTACCCTAAAACCATCGCCAACCATGTGCGGCGCAGGTGCTTTAAGTACGTTTTTTATTTGTTTTGTTTCCATTATCGGAACCTTTCGTTATGCGTTTGGCGTTTGGCGGGAATTACGCTGCTCGCCAAACGCCTATCGCTTATACATTTTTTACAAACTGCAATTCGCCTAAAATGCGAACTTCTTCACTTACCATTACACCACCGGTTTCTAAAGCAGCATTCCAGGTTAAACCAAATTCAGAACGGTTGATTTTTCCGCTTAAGGTAAAGCCAGCTTTGGTATTTCCCCATGGATCGGTAGCAATACCACCAAATTCAGCTGTTAATTTTACCGGTTTGGTTTCGCCTTTAATGGTTAAATCACCTTTAACAATATAATCACCACCGTCTTTTTCTACTGAACTGGATTTAAATTCGATGTGGGCAAATTTTTCTGCATCAAAGAAATCTCCGCTTTTTAAGTGGTTATCACGATCGGTATTTCCGGTATCAATCGAACCAATATCGCCTTTGAAAGAAATTTCTGCATTTTCGAATTCGTCACCTTCAGATGTTAATTCTGCAGAGAAAGATTTTAAACTACCGGTTACAGTAGTAATCATCAAGTGTTTTACTTTAAATTGTAATTCGCTGTGGGTTGGATCTAATGTCCATTTTGTAGTTGCCATATCTTTTGTTTTTTTGAGATGTTTAATATTTACAACACAAAAGTACAGCGCAGGTTTAAAGTTGGGATTGATGTATGGTAAGTAATTGATTGAATGATTGAAGGAATGAATGATTGAAGAAATGAATGAAGGATTGAATGAAAGAAGGATAGATTGATTAAATGTTGAAAACCATTCGTTCAATAAAAATTCAATCATTAATTTGTTTTAAGGTTGGAAGGTTAAACTTCGCAGGCCCATTCATTCATTCAAAACTCACACATTCGTTAATTTGTTGTAATGTTGAAAGGTTAGAGGTTGTAAAGTTGAAATGTTAGGTTTAATTAAAACATTCACTCATTCAAAATTATTTACTCATTCAAAATTCTATCATTCAAAATTCACTCATTCAAAAATTAAACTTATGGCCTAAAATGTTTATTCGCCAATTCTTTTCTCACGCGGCTTAATGATTCAGGAGTAATACCCAGGTAAGAAGCAATCATCCATTGAGGTACGCGGAGGGTAAGGTTAGGATAAAGTTTGATGAAATCGAGGTAGCGTTCTTCGGCGGTTGCACTTAAAAGCATGTTGATCCTTTTTTGCATAAAGCGGATAGAATTGTGCAGCATGGTTACATTTAAGGCCAGTAAACAGGGCACTTTACGAGAAGCCTCACTCATAAAATTATCAGGAACAATAACAGCTTCTGTTGCTTCTATAGCTTCGATAAAAAAATCGGAAGGTTCATTGTGCATCTGGTTACGATCGGAAACGAACCAGTTTTCGGGTGCAAACTGAATAATATGTTCTTTGCCTTTCGAATCGATGGAGTAAGACCTTAATAAACCTTTGCCTACAAAAAAGCCATACTTTAAGATGTCGCCTTTATATTGTATGATTTCGTTTTTTTCGAATTTCTTGACTTTTAAGGGGCTGGAAATACTATCGAACTGCTCATCAGTTAATTCTATTTTTGATTGAAAGTATTCTTTAAACTGATGGATCATAAAAATGGGACGTTATTTTTTTACGGGCTTAATATCGGAAAAATCTACACCACATTTGCAATTTCCGCCGCATCCATCTTTTTTTACCTGTAAAGATTTAAAAACCAAACGGCCAACATATACCAATGCTACCGCAAAAAGTAAAAAGACTAAAATCGTTTGAATATCCATAACACAAATATAAGGGCTTTTAGTGCTTTGGTGTTCAGTTGAATGTAAATATATTGCTTGTTTTCACCACAGAGGACACTAAGTTTACATCAAGGACACGGAGCAGTTTTCTGTGCTATCCGTGTCTCCGTGGCAGAATGAATATTAATAACATTGGCGCTTCCACTATTTTTTATTTTTTGCCACGGATTCACCGAAAACACGGAAAAATTATTTCTCTGTGTCTTTTCTCTGTGTGCTCTGTGGTTAAGAAAAGGAGAATCACTCCTCCATAAATCCAACTGTGCCCCCAACCCAATCGAAATCGGCATTATAACGGACACCGATCATTTTACCCCTGCTTAACCTGGCGAGGTTTATGCAGAGTTGAGGCTCGCCGCCATCGGGCCATAAATACATCATCCTGATTTCTGCTTTTACGCCACCATCAGGAGCTTCAACAGCAGGTTCGTAGTTTACTTTACGTTGCAAAATCCAGTTTTCGGGATCTTTTATACTGGTAATGTCTGTTTCAGTTACATCGATAATCACCCCCATGCCCGCAAAAGAAAACAATGGCTTTAGTACATAATTTTCTAAATCGGCTGGAATGGCTTTTACTTCGTTCAGGAAGCGTGTTTCGGGTACAAATTCACTTTTCAAAAAAGGCATGGTATACTTGCTGATCCGGTAGAACCAGTTAGGGTGCGTTACCCATTCGATATCCAACTCTTCACGCGGATCGAAACTATTTTTAAAAATTTCGGTATTATCGGCAACTTCATCAAAAATTAAACGGTTATAAATCCTTTTTAAGCGGATCTGCTTACCATTATCTTCGTAAAATAACTGTTTGCCTACTTTTTTGATATCTTCTAATGCCAGAATCTTGATGCCCAGTAATTTCTGGGTGACGAAAAAATCGATAGCCGTTTTTTGATTTGGTGCATCTACATCCATCAATGCTACTTCTTCAGGCCGATGTTTGCCAATAATTACTTCTTTAAGTAACTCAACGTATTTTTCTTCGTTAAAGCCATTTAAAAAATAATTGACCGAATCATCTATTTCGAAACTTGCTTTAAATGTTTTGGCCAGATGGTGCTGAAAGCCGTATAATGACGGGAAACCCTGCATTTCTATCAGCATTGGCATAAGTTCGCCATTTTTGTTTTTGCAGATCCCGAAATCGAAAGTTAAAAAGTGTGGCTGTTCGTTTTCGTTTGGTACATTCCAATCGGTCGGGATTGCTTTTTGCGTAAGTGCTTTAAAATTGGGTTGTTTAATCAGATTGATAATTTCTTCGCCTGCAGCAATCAGTTTTTCCTTTAATGCCTTTGGAACAAAAATCGGAGTTTCTGCAACACGGAAAGGAATTTCAGGATAGCCTAAAACAAGTTGAGTTAAAAAAGCCTGATACTTTTCAGTAGTAAACTGCTGGTTGTATTTTTTGCGCTGTACAGGTATCATAGTTGTATTTAGTTTACAATTTATTAGTCAAAACAGAACCGTCATTTCGACCGTAGTGGAGAAATCTATTGATAATTATCATAAAGTTGTTTAATGGATTTCTCCGTTCCACTGTGCTCCAGTCGAAATGACGAGACAAGTTGAGGCCGAAATGACAAGTTGGTGAAAGAAAGATTGCTTCGCCCAATCGCTCAATCTACTTCTTCTGTTCGCAATGACGATTTTTGGAGGTTCCCGATTGCTTTTTGTAAAAAATTAGGCAAAATAATGCTTTGTGTAAGTACAATCCTTGCCGGATCATCCAAACTGTTCAGCATATCGAGGTATTTCTGTTCCCCATGCATATCAACAATCGCTTTTTTCTTTTCCTCCTGTAATAAATACATTTTCATACCTACGGGATCGGCCTCGGGGTGAAACTGTGTACCAATAATTTCGTGAGAAAAGCGGATCGACATCATGCAGCGTTCCAAATCAACATGTTTGCGTTCTTTTTCGATGGCTAAAAGTTTAGCACCTTTTTTTTCAAAAGCTTCAAAATCGGGTTCAATCACCTGCCAGTCGCGGCTATCAACAGAAAAAAATGGATTGGTGATGCCATTAAAAATTTCATCTTTTTCTCCATCGTCGGTCAGCGTAATGGGGAAAATCCCAAAAGCATTAGATCTCCTCTCGGTTACATTGCCCAATTCGTATTTCCTACAAGCCAATTGGAAGGAATGACAGATTAAAAAAGCATATTTTTTTCTGTCCTCATTTTCCCGGTTAAAAGCTTCAATCTGATCGAGCAGGTTAAAGAAATCATTTTCCCATTTCTCGCCTTTGCTTTCAATCGGGCTCCCCGGACCGCCGCTCGAAATATAGGCATCATATTCAATGCCCGGTATTTCGCCTTTCTGCCTTAAATCAAAAATATCAAAGCTTAAACCAATATGGTTTTCGTTTTTAAAACGGGATAAAATCTCCTGAATACCCCGCATGCCCTGATTAGGTGCGCCATTATTCATATCAATAACAGCCACCTTTAAGCTTCTTTTATCCATTGTAAAATTACTTTGCGCCTATAAGTGTTTGGGTGGTAATGTAATCTACCACGGCCTCAAAGTTACCAGTTTGCTGGTAAACAGCCAACTGCCTGTCGGCACCAGTACCATGCTCGAGGATTTTATGCACGTAACTGATATCCTCACGGCAACCTAAATCATCCACCACATCATCTACAAAATCTAATAATTCTAGCACGAGGTTGCGGCAGTTTACTTCCATCTCTTTACCAAAATCGATCAAATTACCATCAATACCATAACGTGCAGCACGCCATTTATTTTCGTTGATTAATGCCCTGGAGTAACTGATAAACTCCATATTCTGCAACCGAAGTTTATACAATTTGGCACATAATGCTTGAAATAGTGCTGTAAAAGCCATGGTTTCATCAATCAACATGGGGCAATCGCATATCCTGAATTCAACAGTATCAAAAAACGGATGTACACGGATATCCCACCAGATTTTTTTGGCATTATCCATGCAGTTGGTTTTAATCAGCAGTTTTACATAATTGTCGTAGTCTTCTATGCTGTTAAAAATATCGGGGATACCGGTACGCGGAAATTTATCAAATATTTTAGTCCTGAATGATTTATAACCTGTGTTTCTGCCTTCCCAGAAAGGCGAATTGGTTGACAGGGCAAAAACGTGGGGTAAAAAATACCTCACCTGGTTGGCGATATGGATAGCCAACTCGCGCGACTGAAAACCTACATGTACATGTAAGCCGAAAATGAGGTTTGAGCGGGCGGCTTCCTGCAGTTCGTTAACAATTTCGTTGTACCGGGGATGTTCGGTAATCAGCTGTTTTTCCCAGTGCGAAAATGGGTGTGTGCCTGCAGCACCAATCCTCAAGCCCTGTTCTCCGGCAAGCTGCGAAACGGTGTAACGCAGCTGCGAAATTTCTTTGCGGGCTTCGGTGGTGGTTTTGCAGATGCCGGTACCAACCTCTACCACGGCCTGGTGCATTTCTGCCTTTACCTGGTCTTTATGTATTTTTTGTGCGGCCTCTACAATTTTTTGGTCATGCGAAGTAAGTTCTCTGGTAACGGGATCAATTACCATGTACTCTTCTTCAATGCCCAGCGTAAACTCGTTCATGTTAATATTGATTAGAATTTAAATCCCAATTATTTTTTTGGTGCTGCTTTTTTAGGTTTTGCAGGTGCTTTTTCTGTTTCGGTGGCTTTCTTCGGCGCGGCAGTTTTAGCTACTTTGGGCGCCGCTTTTGCAATTAAAGGTTTACCACCAACAGAAGCTTTAATGTATTCGCCCCAGGTTAAATTATCCTGCCCGTCTTTTTGTGCTCTCGCCCTTTCGATGGCATAATTTGCTGTGGTTTCTACTACCCAGTCAAAATTTTCCTGCCCAACGCTTTTAATATCGGCATCTGGAGCAGGGTTACAAAAATCAATCGCAATAGGAACGCCATTACGTACGGCGAATTCGACGGTATTAAAATCGTAACCTAAATACTGGCATAATTTAAGGGTGTATTCTTCTACTGTTTTAAGCAATTTCGGATCAGGCGATTTTCCCTCCGTTGCATAACGCAAATGGTGCGGGTTGCGCGGATCGTACTGCATAATGCGAACATGTTTGCCGCCAATACAATAACACCTGAAATATTCTTCAAAAATGATTTCTTCCTGTAAAAGCATTACCAGTTGCTGTGTGCCGCTGTGTTTATCAAAAAAGTCTTCTTTATTGTGTAATTTATAAACATCTCTCCAGCCGCCACCGTCATAAGGTTTCATATAGGCCGGAAAACCCACATATTCGAAAATGGCATCCCAATTTAACGGCATTTCGAGGTTAGAGAACGATTCGGACGTGGTTCCTGTAGGGTGTTCTCTCGAAGGAATTAATGCTGTTTTAGGTACGGGTACACCAATCTGTTCGGCCAGTGCATTATTGAAAAACTTTTCATCGGCACTCCACCAAAATGGATTGTTAATTACGGCGGTTCCGGTAATGGCAGCATTTTTTAACGATGCGCGGTAGAAAGGCACATCCTGTGAAATCCGGTCGATAATTACCGAATAACCCAAAGGTGCATTCTGAAATATTTTGTCGATTTTAACAGCTTCGGCAGTAATGCCTTTTTCTGCTTTCTGGTTGATCCTTTCAATTACGGCTTCAGGAAAAGAACGCTCCTGCCCGAATAAAATCCCTATTTTTTTCATTGGTATAATTAAGTTTAATGGTTTAACCCAATATGGTTAATTGTTTAACTGGTTAATCTGTTAATTGTTTGAGTGATACGATTTAATCGACTTTAGACTTAGGACTCGGGACTAAGGACTAACCTAAAGCTGTGCAATATAATTCGGAAACATTTCTCGCCAGATTGGCCAGTCGTGGTCGGCATTTTGCCTGATATCCAGCCAGTGGTCAATTCCTTTTTTGCTTAAAATGTCTGATAAACGCTCGTTATCCGGCCGGCACATGTCGCGGTCGGTTGTGCCTAACACAATTTTCATATAATGCAGTTCGGGGTTGCTGTTGTTTAACAGATAATCTACAGGGTTGTTGAAATACACATCGTCGTTGTAAAAACCATCCAGTTGTCCCGAAATATCGAAAGCACCGCTCATACTAAACATGTGGCTCACCAGCCAGGGATGCCGGAAAGCGAAATTTGCCGCATGATAACCTCCGAAACTACAACCAGCCGTAATAATTTTGCTGTGTCCGGTTTCATGCCGTGCTAAAGGGGCAACTTCTTCCAATAAATACTTGTCGTACCAAATGTGGTTCTTCACCCGGTCTGCAGGATGGATACTTTTGTTGTACCAGCTCAATTTGTCGACGCCATCCGGGCAATAGATCTTAATTTTTCCTTCATTGATAAATCCTTCAACAGAATCGATCAGCCTGAAATCCTTATTTTCAAAATATCGCCCCATGCTCGTGGGGAACAGTAGGATAGGGATACCACCGTGACCAAAGATGAGCATGTCGATTTCGCCACTTAAATTCGGGCTGTACCATTTCTTATGTTCTTCTTTAACCATAATAAAAATTGAATGATTTAAGATATAAATTTAAATCTGTAAAAAGAATTGTTTAAGCGCATAATTGATGCAAATCAAAGCATATTGTAAAAATTAAGGTTTGGTAATTAATAGTTTAGCGAGATTTGTACCTTTGCACCGAAATTCTGGGGCTACAGCCACGTGTTAGGGGATTTGATTATGATGTACACAACAATTTTATCGGTAAAGGTTAATATTAACAACTTTAAAATTCCATCGGCTTATTTAAAGCACGAGGTGGAGATAGATATTTATACTCCTGAAGGTATTTTAGGGAATGAGAAAATAGAGCTTTTACTGCTAAACGATGGTCAGGATGTAGCTAAAATGGATTTTAGCCGGATTTTGGAAGATGCGCATCATGGTAAAAGAAACCACAGGCTGGTTGTTGTGGCCATTAAAGCATCCGAAGAACGTTTAATGGAATATGGCGTTGCCGGAGTACCCGATTTTAAAGGTCGCGGCGCCAAAGCGCAAGCTTACAGCGATTTTGTAATTAAAGAACTCCTCCCTTTTGTAAAAAAGAAAATTGCGATGCCGATTTCAGGAAAAGTGGGTTTTGCAGGTTTTTCTTTGGGTGGTTTATCTGCCTTTGATATTGCATGGAATAATCCTTCCGCTTTTGATGCCATTGGAGTTTTTTCAGGTGCATTTTGGTGGAGAAAAAAAGACCTGGCAGATGGTTATACCGATGCCGACCGCATTATGCATGCGAAAATTGAAAATACCACAACCAAACCCGATATGAAATTCTGGTTAATGACCGGAACGGAGGATGAAAAAGCTGACAGGAATAAAAACATGATCATCGATTCGATTGATGATACCATTGATATTGTAAAAATCCTTCTCGATAAAGGTTATAAAAGACCTGAAAATGTTTTTTATTATGAAAAAGTAGGTGGTAAACATGATGTACCCACCTGGGAAAGTGTAATGCCTGCTTTTTTGGATTGGGCGTTTGAGGTTTAGTAACGTTGATTAACTTCTATTTATTCTCCTGCGTTTCGTCACCCTGAATTTATTTCAGGGTCTTTAGCAAGAAGATGCTGAAATAAATTCAGCATGACGGTATTGAAATTACTTATACTTCAAAAAAATACCCGTATCAAAAATCGTCCATAAGCAACTGCGCTGACCACACTTTTTTAATGCACCGTTGGCCCAGGTATTACAGGTTTTAAAAATGCTGTAACTACCTTTGGCTTCGTAAAAAGCGTCGCCTATATCGTAATGGATATCTGATTTAACCCTGATCAGGTGCCCTGCTTCATCTTTTTTAAATGAACTTAAAATGTAATCGATCAATAGCAGGTATTGCGCTTTGCTGATCATGATTTTTTTACAGCTGGCATCTTCCCTGATGTTTTTGTAATAGGTAGTATGCATCGCCGATGTGCTTAAACCGGATATGGCCCTTAAACCATTGCTGAGTTTCAGATCCGAAAATTCGGGTGTTTCGAGGTAAAACTTTTTATCTCCCCAGCCCATGGCCAGGTATTGATAAGTGCTGTCGGCTTCTAACGTATTCTGATAACTGATTTCTTTCGTCCAGTTTATCTGTTCGGTAACTGCAGGTACTACAATGTCGGTGTGTACACCATTCGTCATAATGTAAATGGCAATTTCCTTTGGGTTTGCAGGATTAGGGTTTACAGTGATTCGTGAGCAGCAAAAGGCTGTGAGGAAATAAATCCCGATCAAAGCCGTAAACATGATGAAAAATCTTGCTGTATATTTTAAAAACCGTTTGTTCATGCTGCCCTTGATTTTATCTTAATACAGCGTAGGTGTTTTTGGTAACCCATTTCTGGTGTATATCAATTTTATTGATGCAAGTATCGAAAAACATGATTTTTAGCAGGAGTTAGTTATTCCTACTTTCATCGTATGATAAAAGGATTATTTGAAACACATATTTATGTGGAGGATTTGGAAAGATCGATTGATTTTTATAGCAATGTTTTGGGTTTAGCACAATGCCATTATGAAGAAGGGCGAAGAATTGCCTTTTTCTGGATCGGTAAACCGCAGGAAGCCATGCTGGGGATCTGGGAAAAGCCAAAAGATGAAATCGATATCAGGCATTTTGCCTTCTGTTGCGATGTTGATGATGTACTGAATAAATCTGTTCAGTTTTTAGAAGCTAATAACCTCCATCCCTATAATTTTCTTAAAAGCAGCGATCACGAACCTATGGTTTTTGCGTGGATGCCTGCTTTAGCCATTTATTTTGATGATCCCGATGGGCATGCATTGGAATTCATCGCTATTTTAGAAGGTGAGGCCAGGCCAGAGTTAGGCGTGATTTCTTACCTGGACTGGTTGAATAGAGATCTTTAAATGTAATCTTATACAGAATTGGCATCTTGAGCTTGAATTTGTTGCGAATCAATATGAATGACGGGGGGGAATGCGTATACTCAAAAAATACCGTCATTTCGAGCGGAGTGCAGCGAAGTCGAGAACCACGTAAGTGCTCAGCGAAGCTAAATCCGTCTCGAGATGACGACGCTTTATTATTAGAGGCTGGCAATTGTATCTTATCGAAGGGTGAAGTATTGCTAAAAACATTTCGACAAGCTCAATGTGACAAAGTTCATAACCAATAGCTTAACCACCAAACTTCTGCAAAGCCTCGGTTGTTGATGTCAGGAAATTGATGTGTTTGCCTTTATTGCTTTCGTAAATAAAATCTTTAATACTCTTGTTTTGATATGTGCTAAAATCGCCAACAATAGCCAGGCTTACGCGGTAATTCGAAAATTTTT
Organism: Pedobacter miscanthi; assembly: GCF_003315595.1. GTDB lineage: Bacteria > Bacteroidota > Bacteroidia > Sphingobacteriales > Sphingobacteriaceae > Pedobacter > Pedobacter miscanthi. The sequence goes on from NZ_QNQU01000014.1 coordinate 72,304, forward strand.
GAAGAATTTCTCCCGCTATTCCATTTTTCAGGTCGAAGAAATTAGGGGTGATATTTTGTTGATGAATGATGATTTTATCAAAACCCTGGTAGTATAAATTTCCCAGGAGGTCTAATCCATCTTCGGTATTATTGATTACGATTTCTTCCGAAATAATTTCGGCAATACTGATGTCATTTATGGTATGGCTTTCGATTTTCATTTTAGGATAGCGTATCTGGTAGATTTTTGATCTTTTAACCGGACTAATTTAACCATTATGTTTATGAACGAGGCATTGTGTTAAAACCTGCTATTGGGCCGAAAAATGAGATGCTGTATGTTTCTGTTTAAAAATGAGATAATTGCAACATTATCATCGTATTAAATAGTGTGAGATATAGTAGAAAATCCATTTCAAAACACTATCTTTGCGCCAAATTTGAGGCGCATTTTATGCAAAAGATTAGAAATATAGCTATTATAGCACACGTTGACCACGGTAAAACCACGTTGGTTGATAAGATTTTACACTCTTGTTCTATTTTTCGTGACAACGAACAAACAGGAGATCTGATATTGGATAACAACGATTTAGAGCGCGAGCGTGGTATCACGATTGTATCTAAAAACGTATCTGTTCAGTACAAAGACGTAAAAATTAACATTATTGACACTCCTGGTCACGCGGATTTCGGCGGTGAGGTAGAGCGTGTTCTGAAAATGGCAGATGGTGTACTTTTACTTTGCGATGCTTTTGAAGGTGCAATGCCTCAAACACGTTTCGTAACGCAAAAAGCTTTAGCCCTTGGTTTAAAACCGATTGTGGTAGTAAACAAAGTGGATAAAGAAAACTGTCGCCCTGAAGAGGTTTATGAGCAGATTTTCGAATTGTTCTTTAACCTTGAAGCAACAGAAGAGCAATTGGATTTCCCGGTTATCTACGGTTCATCTAAACAAGGATGGATGAGTACCGACTGGCAAAAACCAACTACAGATATTTTTGCTTTATTGGATGCGGTTGTGGCTAACATTCCACCAGCACCAATTAACGAAGGTACTTTACAAATGCAGATCACTTCGTTAGATTATTCTTCTTTCGTAGGTCGTATCGCAATTGGTCGTGTTCACCGCGGTACCATTAAAGAAAACCAACCGGTAACTTTAATTAAACGTGATGGCAAAATCGTAAAATCAAGGGTAAAAGAATTATATACTTTCGAAGGTTTAGGTAAAATCCGTACTACAGAAGTAAGTTCGGGCGATATCTGTGCGGTTGTAGGTATTGATGGTTTTGATATTGGTGATACCATCGCTGATTTCGAAGCACCAGAACAATTACCGGTAATCAGTATTGATGAGCCAACAATGAATATGTTGTTTACCATCAACAACTCTCCGTTTTTCGGTAAAGAAGGTAAATTAGTAACCTCTCAACGTATTAAAGAACGTTTATACAAAGAGATGGAGAAAAACTTAGCTTTAAAAGTTGTAGAAACTGCATCTCCTGATTCGTGGTTGGTATATGGTCGTGGTATTCTCCATTTATCAGTATTGATCGAAACCATGCGTCGCGAAGGTTACGAAATCCAGGTTGGTCAGCCACAGGTTATCGTTAAAGAAATCGATGGTAAAAAACATGAGCCGATTGAAACATTGATCGTTGATGTTCCGGGTGAAGTTTCTGGTAAAGTAATCGAGTTGGTAACTCAACGTAAAGGTGAGTTGTTAATTATGGAGCCAAAAGGTGATTTACAGCACTTAGAATTCGAAATCCCTTCACGTGGTATCATTGGTTTACGTAACAACGTATTAACTGCTACTGCTGGTGAGGCGATTATGGCACACCGTTTCAAAGCTTACGAGCCTTGGAAAGGTACAATCCCTGGTCGTTTAAATGGTGTATTGGTTTCAATGGAAAAAGGACAAACTACCGCTTATTCAATCGATAAGTTACAGGATAGAGGTCGTTTCTTCATCGATCCGGGAGCTGATGTTTACGAAGGTCAGATTATGGGTGAGCACATCCGTGATAACGATTTAGTGGTAAACGTGGTAAAAGGTAAAGCCTTAACCAACATGCGTGCTTCTGGTACGGATGATAACACCCGTATTGCACCGGCAATTAAATTCTCGTTAGAAGAAGCTATGGAATATATCCAGGCTGATGAGTACATCGAGGTTACACCTGCAAGCATGCGTTTACGTAAAATCTATTTAACAGAGCAAGAACGTAAAGTTAAAGGAAAGCAATTCGCTTAAACCCTTTAAGCATACAAATATCAAAGCCCCGATGTAAATCGGGGCTTTTTGCGTTTAAAATGGTTTTATTAGAGTTGACAATTTTAGCAGTAAACAAGGCCAGAAAGTTGTCTACTCTTACAGTAAAGATTAGCTGGGGTTTTAGGTCCTGATAAAATAATTTGTAAAGCAATTTCAGTGCACTTTTAATGTTAGTCCTTCTTTCCGCTAAATCCCCGATGAAGAATCGGGGGATACCGCTGCAATAAGGTTTAGGTTGGTCAAGGCTGTGGTAATAGGTTCCTTAAGTTTTGCTTATCTTGCCCCTGCAAAATTTTTACAATGCAAACTTACCTTCAGTCCTTTAATATTCTTTCGCCGGCAGAAATTGATGTTTTTACAGCGAATGCTACACCGAGGACATTAAAAAAAGGAGAATTTTTTATTACCGAGCATCATACCTGTAAAGAGGTAGCTTTTATTAAATCGGGTATTTTGCGCTCTTATTATACCGCTGCCAATGCAGAAGAGTATACCTACTGCCTTACATTTCCCAACCAGTTTATGACGGCTTATTCATCATTGATTACCGGAAATCCAACTGTCGAAAATATCCAGGCTATGAGTGATGTAAATTTATTGATCATTAAAAAAGAAGTTATTGATGATTTAGCCAATTCTAGCATAAATGGATTAAAACTGTTAAAAACCATAGCTGAACAACAATATCTTCATTTGGAAAAACGGGTTTTCATGTACCAGAAAGATGCCGCCAAAGCACGTTACCTGGAACTTTTCAAAAATTATCCCGAGTATATTAAACAGATTCCGGTAAAGTACCTCGCCTCTTTTCTTGCCATTACGCCGCGGCATTTAAGCAGGCTGCGGAAGGAAATTATTTAAGGACATTTGTCTGCCTGTTGAGCAAAAAATCGAAGCTACTTTTATGTTGAAAATAAAAACAGCATGAAAAATATCTTAATCATAAATGGCCACCCCAATAAAGCCAGTATCAATTTTGCTCTTGCAGAAGCATATTATAAAGGAGCAGTAAATGCGGGTGCCAATGTTTCGTTAATCAACATTGCCGATTTAACCTTTAACCCCAACTTACAGTTTGGTTATCAGCAACGGATGGATCTGGAGCCTGATCTGATAAGTAGTTTGGAAAAAATTAAAGCCGCCGATCATCTGGTTTGGGTGCATCCGGTATGGTGGGGCGGTTTACCTGCTTTGATGAAAGGTTTTATTGATCGTTTATTTCTACCTGGGATTGCCTTTAAATACCGCGAAAACAGTGTTTGGTGGGATAAACTATTTAAAGGCAAAACTGCCCGGATTATTACCACTTTAGATCAACCCTCGTGGTATTATCGCATATTTTTCGGCCGGCCAAGCGTTAATCAGCTAAAAAAAAGTGTACTCCAGTTCTGTGGGATAAATCCTGTTAAAGTTACCTATGTAGGTATTGTTAAAAAATCAACCAAAAAGCAACGGGAGAGGTGGATTAATGCGGCATTTAAGCTGGGTAAAAATTTAAGTTAACATCTTAATGGTCTTTTTATTATTCATACCCAAATTGGTTTTTGTAAGTAATATTCTATAAAACCTGCAGGAATAAAAATCTAACAATTTTATGGCAATTGATATTTTATTCATCTGTAACTTTGTATGTTATAACCAAAACATCATAATGCAATGATTAATAAAGCGTTATCCAAGGCGGGTATATTTTTATTGAATTTACTCTCTCTATTACCGCTATTCATTTTATACAGATTGGCAGATGCTTTTTATGTGCTGATTTTTTATGTTTTTGGCTATCGCCGAAAAGTGGTTAAAGAAAACCTGGTTAATGCCTTCCCTGAAAAAAGTCCTGCCGAAATCAAAGCCATAGAAAAAAGATTCTATAAATTTTTGGCCTCACTTTTTATCGAGGTGATCAAAATGAAGAGTATATCAAAAAAAGAACTTAATAAAAGGGTTGTATTTAAGAATGTTGATCTTGTTGAAGCCTACCTCAAAAATAAGGAGAGTGTAATTTTCTGTTCGGCGCACTTCGGTAATTATGAGTGGGTTTGTATGGCTATTGGTTTAGCTTTTTCAGGCGAACACTACCCAATTTACAAACCTTTAAGCAGCGATGCTTTCGATAACTGGTTTCTGGATATGAGGAGCAGGTTCGGTAACCACATGGTATCGATGCGCCAAACTTTAAGGGCCATCCAGGCGAGTAAAAACGAAGCAACCATGTTCACTTTCGGGAGCGACCAGGCACCTTCAAAAGACGACTCGACCTATTGGACAACATTTTTAAATCAGGAATCTGCTATTCAGCTGGGGGTAGAAAAGATTGCGAAAAAGACTAACCGCCCGGTATTTTACCTTAAAATTAATACCATAAAAAGGGGCTATTATGAGGTAGACTGTGTACCAATCTGTTTAAATCCTACTGAAACTGCCGAATTTGAAATTACCGAAATGCATACCCGCTTTTTGGAAGATATGATTAAAGAAGCACCGGCGTATTGGCTGTGGAGTCACCGGAGGTGGAAGTATAAACCCGAGTCAAAAATTTCTAAAACACTAAAAGAAGATCAGAATATGATAGATGCCATGGCATAATCCATTTGTCTGAAATTAAAATCTAACATTTTTGTGGCATAATTTTTTGGAGTGCTTTTTAATTTAGCATTTCAACTAATATGGTATGATTAAAAAGGGGATTTCCCGTTTGGGAATATTTTTTTTAGGCGTATTATCTCTGTTTCCATTATCTGTTTTATACATTCTGGCCGACGGGGCTTATCTGCTGCTTTATTTTGTGATCGGCTATCGCCGTAAAGTGGTAAGGGAAAATTTATTAAATGCCCTACCTGATAGAACACTAAATGAAATTATAGTTATCGAGAAACGTTATTACCGGTACCTGGCATCATTGATATTCGAAATCGTTAAAATGACCAGTCTCTCAAAAGGAGAAATAAAAAAACGTTTTGTATTTAAAAATAAAGAACAGGTTCAGGCCTATTTAAATCGTGGTCAGAGTGTATTGATCTGTGCGGCACATTATGGTAACTGGGAGTGGGGTACACTAGGCATCGGACTTAATTTTACAGCAGATCATTATCCAATTTATAAGCCCCTAACCAATCCAACATTCGATCACTGGTTTAAAAAAGTACGAAGCAAATTTGGAAATAAACTCATTGCCATGCGGCAAACCATGCGTGCCTTACAGGGCAGTAAAGGCAAACCCAGCATGTTCAGTTTTGGTAATGATCAGTCGCCTTCAAAAGATGAATTACATTACTGGACCACTTTTATGCATCAGCATACTTCGGTTCAGCTGGGGATAGAGAAAATTGCAAAACGTATGGGGCAGCCGATATTTTATTTTAAGATTAATGTATTAAAGCGTGGCTTTTATGAAGTGGACTGTGTGCCCTTATGTTTAAACCCTGCTGAAACGGCTGAATTTGAAATTACCGAAATGCACACCCGTTTTTTGGAGCAGATGATCAAAGATAAACCCGAATACTGGTTGTGGAGCCATAAAAGATGGAAACACCAGCCTAAAAAGGAACTGCTTTTTACCAGGAATGAAATGTTAAAACAGGCATAATATTTATATTTGTATATATAACGCCTGTAAATGAAAACGTTCAAAAAATTATTGCTGCTATTTATATATGCATTCTTTTTATCATTATTTGCCTTATTTCTCTGGAAACCTTACCTTTTAAATGTATTAAAATACAGAACACCCGGTGCCGAAACTTATAAAATTTTTCCTCAGGAAATTTCACGTAAAAGCGATTCGGCCTTTCATTTTGTCCGTGCAACAAAACCACGTAATGATTTAGATACTTTGCACGTACTTGATGGAAATAACCGGTCAATTCCATTAAAAACTTATTTAAAAAATGGGCAAATCAACGCTTTTATTGTAATCAGGAATGATAGTATTTTATACGAAAAATATGATAAAGGTTATAGGGATAGCACCTTGAGTACCATATTTTCGGGAGCGAAAAGTATGATCTCCATTATGATTGGCCAGGCCCTGGCTGATGGTAGCATTAAAAATTTAAACGATAAGGTAACAACGTATATCCCCGAATTAAAATCGAATCCTGCTTTCGAACAGATTACTTTAAAAAACCTGTTGGATATGAAATCGGGACTCGAATTTAAGGATGCGCTCGGAGGGGTTGTTAAGGCATTTTTTTCTGACGAAGCTAAATATTATTATACCGATGATATGCAGGCACAGTTAATGAAAGTTAAACTGGTAAATAAACCAGGTACAGTTTGGGTTTACAAAAGTATCGATCCCATTTTACTGGGTTGGGTTTTAAAAAAGGCAACGGGTAAATCTGTAGCACAATATTTCGAAGCCAATGTATGGAAACAGATCGGAACCGAATATAATGCAACCTGGGGGCTCGATCAGGTAAATGGTTTAACAAATACGGCCAGCCGTTTTCAGGTAACCGCAATAGATTTTGCTAAAATCGGTCGCTTATATCTAAATAAGGGCAGATACAATGGCAAGCAGATTGTTCCCGAAAACTGGGTAAATCAATCGGTCAATATTGGTACCGAAAAACCTGCGTCGGCTAAAGGCTGGCAAAAGTCGGCCCATCATTACCTTTGGTGGGTTCCGCAGGAAGGTGATAAAGGCGATTATGCTGCAGAAGGGATGCTGGGGCAAAGGTTATACGTCGATCCGAAAACAAATACCATTATTGTACAATTTGCCGATCATGGTGCCGGTAATTATCCTTACCGCAAAATCAGCAGGTATTTGAGCGCTTTGCCGTTTAGTTATCCAAAAGGATGATAACCATCGAACAAATGTTTTTTTTACCACTGATGCGCACGGATGAACACGTATTGTTATCTGTGTGCATCCTTTTTATCTGTGGTTAAATGTTATATCCATGCCACTTTGGTTGATAATCGATATACTTTGTGGTAGAAAAAGAAAGAATCCTGTGTTCTTTGTGGTTAAATTTTTAAAACTGTACATTGCTGCTGCATGGAAAACAATGATGTAAAAATTTCAAAAAAGAAACCGATTTTTCCGGTTACACCTGCTTTGCAGAAATATCTGCGTACCTATCAGCGCGAAGCGAAATTGCCCATTGGTTATAACGACCTGATGCAGTTTAATGAGGCTTTCCCGTTAATGGATAAATTTGGTAAAGATTCGCTTTGGGAAGGCCCAATTTATGCACAGGATTTAATCGGACCTCTGCATGAAGGTTTAAAGGAAATTTACGCCAACCTAAAGGCATCTGGTAACCTCCGGATTGTAGAGCATAAATACATTGATAAAATTGAATACTGCACTTTTGGAAATACACATCCATTCCGCATCAGGATTGTAAACCGCTTAAATGATGTTTACGATTATTTCTATATTAAAAAGGCTGATGCATCGCGTATATACGGCTTGGAAATGGAAGAAATCCTTTCGCCTAACCAGGTAAACTATCTGGTTGATGGCGATACGTTGGTGGAGGAGCATATTGCCGGCATCCCGGGAGATGTTTTCACAAAAGGCCAGCTTTATACCCCCGAGTTTAATCCTACGCGGATTGCCAAAGAGTTTGTGAAATTTAATGAGCGCTGTTTGATTATGCTTTTGGGCGATATGCGTGCCTATAATTTTGTGGTGCAGATTACACCCGATTTTGATGATATCCAGTTCCGCATCAGGGCAATAGATTTTGACCAGCAGTTTTACGAAGGAAATTTAAAAGTTTACCTGCCACAGTTTTTTAAGGAAAACTTACCTTATGTAAAAATGAGTATGGAGCAATTAACGGAGAAAACGGTACTGCAATATCAGCAGGAAGAACGTTCGTCAATTGTGCACCGGGTAAGGAGCGAACGCCACCGCTTAACCGATCTTCGTGATGTTTCGAATAAAGAAGAACTTACCACGCCCGAAAATATTGCTTTGTTAAAACAAGGGATGAGCGATTATTTTAAGGATACAAATTACCTGCGCTGTAATACCATGACTGATATTATTGAACTGAATATTAAAAATATTATCAGACAAGTTAAGTTGTAAGTGGTGTTGGATGTTACCATCCGACACAGAAAAAAAACACTAAGTCAGATGGCAACATCTGACTGCATAAAAAAGAGCAGAAAAGAAAAACGGCCGACAAGTTGCCGGCCGTTTTTGAGTGAATCTAGAAAGAGCGTCCAAAGTTTTTAGGCGTGCTGCCCTTCATGAACACCTTCGGCAAATTCCTCTACAATTTTATCGTTAAATGCAGGTAAATCTTTCGGTGTGCGACTAGTTACCAAGCCCTGATCTACCACTACTTCTTCATCCGACCAGAGTGCACCTGCATTGATCAGGTCTTGAGAAATATTCTTTACTGAAGTTAATTTTCTGCCCTGAACCACATCGGCATTAATCAACGTTTGCGGACCATGGCAAATGGCTGCAACAGGCTTTCCATCGGCAAAGAAAGATTTTACAAAAGCCAGGGCATCTTCGTTAACCCGTAACTGATCGGGATTAATTACGCCACCAGGTAGCAGTAAACCATTATAATCTTCAGCATTGGCTTCAGAAATGGTCTTATCTACATCAACTTCTATCGACCAATGATCCTGGTCCCAGGCTTTTATTTTACCACTTTTTGAGGAGATGATGTGAACGGTGGCTCCTTCTTCTTTTAACCTTTTTACCGGTTCGGTTAATTCTACTTCTTCAAATCCGCTTTCTGAAAGTACAGCAATAATGCGGTTACTTAATTGTCCCATAATCTTTAATGTTTTAACAGGTGATATATTAAAAGACAGTTAGGGAAAAATATTGTTTCAGAAAATTTGAGATTAATCTAATCGTCATGCTGAATTTATTTCAGCATCTATTAAGAGATACATTACAAAATTAGATAGATTCTGAAACAAGTTCAGAATGACGTAGTAGCGAAAAATACCTAGTCGTTCGTTCTGCGATGCTTCACAAAATATAAGGCTAAATTACCGGCAATAATGATATGGTTAAAAATATTGGGCAATAAACCATAATATTTGGTAAAAATTTTAAAACGTTCTTTTAAGCTTTCGCGGTGTTTTTTCTTACTCATGCCACCAACCAGGTATTTGGCTACATATCGGTGAACATTCACAATATTCGAAGCTTTTTTTGCTGCTTTAATAATCCAGTCGATATCAGAACTATATTTATAAGTTAAATCGTAAGGAGTAACAATGCTGCGGCGGATGTAAATGGCCTGGTGACTGATGCTCATGCCGTATTTAAAGCTCGTCCAGTCAAATTCTTCCGGTGCTTCATGTCTTCTACGGCCCAGGTTTTCCCAGTTATCATTGTACATTTCGGTTTCTCCGTAATAGATATCAGCGCCGGGTGCTGAAGCAAAAACATCTTCTACCGTATTTTCGTCGTAAATTTCATCGCCGGAATTCATAAATAAAACATAATCGCCGGTAGCCAAGGCCAAACCTTTATTCATGGCATCATAAATGCCTTTATCGGGTTCAGAAACAATTGTTGAAATGCGATCTTTATAATGCTCAACAACCTGCAGTGTACCATCCGTTGATGCACCATCTATTACGATGTATTCAATTTTTTTATAAGTCTGTTTAAGGATAGATTGGATGGTACGTTCGATATCACGAACGTTATTGTACACAATGGTGATGATTGTTAATTTGGGCATGCTTAGTCCATTAATTTTTTAAAGGTTTCTGCATCGGGGATTAAACCTTTAAATGCTTTTGGTAATATTTGGCTGGTGGTATACGTAGAAACACCCATGGCCTTGCTAAAATCGCGGAACGAAAATTCCACAATCTTGTTTTTCTTTTCTTTACAGAGTATGATTCCTATTGATGGCTGTTCGTGGGGCTGTTTAACATATTCATCCAGAGCCGATAAATAGAAGTTCATTTTTCCTAAATACTCGGGTTTAAATTTTCCGGTTTTGAGTTCAAAAGCAACCAAGCATTGTAAACGGCGGTTAAAGAATAAAAGGTCTAAAAAATATTCTTCATCTTCAACAATTAGTCTGTACTGGTTACTGATAAATGCAAAATCGGTTCCTAACGACATTAAAAATTTTTTGATGTTCTGTACAATTCCGCTTTCTAAAATGCGTTCATCCTCTTCATCAGGTTCTTCTAAATTAATAAAATCCAACAGGTATTCATCCTTGAATGATTGGAGCGCTTTATTCCTTAATTCCTCGTTAGAAATCGTTTTTAGGAAGTTGTTCGGTAAACTGCCTGAGTTACTGAATGATTTGTTTTTGAGTTGATGTTTTAGGGTACCAACACTCCAAAATTCGATAGCTGCTTTTTGGATATAATATGTTCTTTCCTCTACCGATTGTGAGTTTTGTAAAATTTCGATGTGGTGGGTGAAACTGATATTGAAAAATGTTTTTTCCAATTGGTCCGTCACTGACGGACTAAATTTAATGTTCTGAATATCAATTAATTGTAATTGGTCCGTCAGTGACGGACTAATTAGCACATGCTCTTGCCACCACTCAAAAAAGAACCTCATCCGTTTAATATTTGTTCCTGAAAATCCGCGTAAGCCTGGTAATTCTAATTGTAAATCACTGGAAAGGTTATCTATTACTTTAGCGCCCCATTTCTCTTTTTCTACCTTTTCCGAAATAAATTTGCCCACGGTAAAATAGAGTAGCAAAAGCTCTTTGTTTACCGAAGCAGCTGCTTTATACCGGCTCGATAAAATAGCCGATTTTAATGCCTTAATACTTTCAGAATAATTAGTGATGCTTTCCATTTAACAGTTTCAACCGGTATAAATCTAATAAAGATTGGCCAAATTTTTATTTGCTGGCAAGAAAATGAGACTTTGCCAACTAAATTATAAAACCTTGATTAAAAATTGATTTTATTTCGGCTGTAAATCAATCAGTGTTTCATACAAATGGATATGTTCAGCAGCAATAACTTCTTCCGAAAAATTGGTTAAAATGCTTAACCGTGCCGCTTTCTGGATTTCTTCTTTATTAGGGTGGTGATAAAGCCATTCGATACCGTTTGCCAGATCCTCTGCATTTTGATATTCGGCCAGGTAACCGTTCTGCATGTGTTTTACCATGTCTGGAATGCCGCCGGTGGTAAAGGCAACCACGGGTGTAGCGCATGATAAACTTTCCATCACCGTATTCGGTAAATTATCTTCTAATGAAGGTGTGATAAAAGCGTCGGCGGCCGAATAACATTTAGCTAAATGCTCGTCTTTATTAATCGTGCCCAAAAATGTGGTTTTGAAGGGGAATTCGGGCATTTCTGCATTTTCCTTATTCCCGAAAATAACCAATTCGATATTTTCTTTTTGTATCCCTTTTCGGCGCGAAAGGATTTCCAGTGCTTCGATCAGATAAGGTGTTCCTTTATGTTTATCATTTTTTGAAGGCATAAAACCGCTCATCAGCACAAATTTATCCGGATTGATTTTCAGGACTTTTTTGGCTTCCGATTTAACATAAGGTTTAAAAATTTTTGTTTCGATCGTATTCGGGATCACAGTAGTTTTCCTTGTGCCCAGCAAACTGCTGAATTTCACCGATGCAGCCATCCATTTGCTCGGCGCCAAAATGTGAAAATTCAATTCGATATAAGCTTTCTGTTTGCGCAACCAGGTTTTATGCGAGATATCATTTTTACCACTGATTTTCAAAATCGGGCAGTTTCCGCATTGATGGTGAAAGTTTTCGCAGCCATAACGCACATGGCATCCACCAGTAAAAGCATTGCTATCATGAAAGGTCCAAACAATTGGTTTTTCCAGTTCATCAAGCTGTGCTAAAAATTTAGGATTAAGAAAGCCATGGTTTACCCAGTGTAAATGGATAATATCTGCACTTTTAACATCCGGATGGTTAATTACCGAACAGCCAAACCATTGCAGGCTAAACGGCGTTTTTACCGATTTACTTAGCCATTTGGCAAAATATCTTTCAGATAAAATATTATAAACCGCTCTGGCCTTTTGAACCGGCGATTTGCTAAAAGTATCAATCTTTGGGTTTTGGCCAAATTTATAGTAAACCAATACTTTCGAATCGATTCCACTAGCCTTTAAGGCATCACTTAAACGCAAGCAGGCACGTCCTGCTCCGCCATTTCCATCGTAGGTATTTAGGTGTACTACTTTCAAATCAATCAAAAATACATTTTATTGTTTACGAATATAAAATCTGTTGCGTATTTTGAGGCATCAAAAGCCAAACAAAATAAATCATGATCAAATCGTTCTTAAAATCGGTTGCGGCAATAGCTTTTTTATTGCCTGTTTATTCTTTTGCACAAGGCCAGACCTACTTTGCGGCATACCCTGCATTAACGCCTGATGCGCAGACAATAGTATTCAGTTACGACGGAGATATCTGGAAAGTTCCGGTTAAAGGAGGTGTGGCATCGCGGGTTACAGCCATGCAGGGCGAAGAAATTAACCCGAAAATATCTCCTGATGGGAAGTGGCTGGCCTTTTCTTCCAATCAGTTTGGCAATTACGATGTTTATGTAATGCCTTTATCTGGGGGAGATATTAAACAGTTAACTTTTAACGATGCCAGTGATGAAGTAGATAACTGGAGCTGGGATTCGAAAACAATTTATTTTACTTCTGGCCGCTACAATTCTTTTTCGAGTTATAAGGTAAACGTAAATGGTGGTACAGCTGTTAGGCTATTTGAAAATTATTTCAATACTACGCACCATATTGCCGAATCGCCAACAGGTGAGTTGTTTTTTAGCGATACCTGGGAGAGTTACCGTTTTGCAAACCGTAAACATTATAAAGGCGCTTATAATCCCGATATCCAATCCTATAATCCAAAAACCAAAAATTATAAACGTTATACAGATTATATCGGAAAAGATTTCTGGACCAGTGTTGATCAGAAAGGTAATATCTTTTTTGTATCGGATGAAGGTAACGACGAATACAACCTCTATACTTTTATCAACGGCAAAAAAACGGGTTTAACCAATTTCGATACTTCCGTTAAACGTCCGTTTGTTGCTGCAAACGGAACAACGGTAGTATTCGAAAAAGATTATCAGTTATATACCTACGATGTAGCTTCAAAAAAAACAGAGAAAATCAATATCAGTACCTCACGCAACCAGGTATTGAGTAAAGAGCAAGAGTATGATGTGCGCGGAAATATTTCAGCATTTGATGTTTCTACAGATGGCAAAAAGATGGCTTTTGTTTCTCGCGGCGAAGTATTTGTAAGCGATGCAGACGGAAAGTTTATCCGCAAAATTACCAACAGCGGCGAACGTGCCTTAGAATGTAAATGGCTGGCCGATAATAAAACTATTTTGTTCAGTCAAACCGCTAATGGTTATCAAAACTGGTTTACCATTACCGGTGATGGAAAAGGTGCTATAAAACAGCTTACAAAAGATAAGGCAAACGTACGCGATATCACTTTGAACAAAACCAAAACCATGGCGGTGTATTTAAGTGGCAGAAATGAGCTCAAACTGATGGACCTTAAAACTTTTGATGCAAAAACATTGGTAACTGATGAGTTTTGGGCGCTGCAAAGTGCTGCACCGAGCTTTTCGCCAAATGACGAATATGTGCTTTTTACCGTTTACCGCAATTTTGAGCAGGACATTGTAGTACATCACATTAAAAACAATAAAACCATTAATTTAACCAATACCGGTGTTACCGAAACCGGACCGGCATGGTCGCCTGATGGTAAATATATTTTCTTTACCAGTGCCCGTACCAAACCTTCGTACCCAACCGGAATGCAGAATGCGCACATTTACCGCATGGCCCTGAACAATTACGATGAGCCATACCGGTCTGATAAGTTCGACGATCTGTTTAAAGAAACAAAACCTGCGCCAGCAGAGGTTAAGCCCGCAACATCCGAAACTAAAAATGATAAAAAAGGAAAAACCGATACCACTAAAAAGAAAACAGAAGTTAAGCCTACACCTAAACCGGCCAATGTAATTACAATTAATACGCAGGATATTTTAGACAGGGTAGAACAGGTTGGCCCTTCTTTTGGCGGTCAGTACGGTACCGACGCTTACGCCAAAGGCGATAAAACCTATGTTTTTTATTCATCTAACCACGAAGGTGGTGCACCAGGACTTTACCGCACTACCATAGAGCCTTTTGAAGCCAATAAAACTGAAAAAGTTGCTGATGGTGGCGATTATTCCATTGTTTCGGCCGGTGATAAGTTTTTTGTGCTATCGCGGGGTGTAATTAACAAATATAGCCTCGAAGGCAACAAGTTAGATAGGGTAGATCATGGCTACAAATTTACCCGCAACCTGAATGCCGAATTTAACCAGATGTTTTACGAAACCTGGGTAGGTTTGGATGAAAATTTCTACGATGAAAAATTCCATGGCATAGATTGGGATAAAATGAGAACACGTTATGCTGCATACCTGCCTTATGTAAACAACAGAAGCGATTTAAGGATTTTGTTGAATGATATGCTGGGTGAGCTGAACTCTTCGCACATGGGCTTTAACAGCTCAGGAGCAGAAGAACGCAAAAACCTGAATTATATAACCAACGAAACAGGGATTATTTTCGATAACGAAAATCCTTTAAAGGTAGAGCGCATCGCGGCGAAAAGTAATGCCGCCCGTACCGGAACGAACATTTTGGCTGGTGATATTTTAACCGAAGTGAACGGTGTTAAAGTGGATGAAAAGATTGACCGCGATTATTATTTCAGTAAGCCATCGCTGGATCGTGAAATGACCTTAACATTTAAACGTAATGGAAAAGATGTTTATGTAAACGTACATCCTGAAAGTTCGGGTACTTTACGCGGAAACCTTTACGACGAATGGATTACTAAAAACCACCAGAATGTTGATAAATGGAGCAATAACCGCATTGCTTATTCGTATATGAAGAACATGAGCGGGGGCGAGCTGGAAACCTTTTTGCTGGATATGGTTGCGCAGGAAGAAAATAAGGAAGCCATTATCCTCGATCTCCGCTACAACACGGGTGGAAATGTACACGATGACGTACTGAAATTCCTTTCGCAACGCCCTTATCTGCAATGGAAATACCGTGGAGGTAAACTGGCCCCGCAAAGTAATTTTGGTCCGGCCGTAAAACCGATTGTGTTGCTGGTTAACGAACAATCGTTAAGTGATGCCGAAATGACTGCAGCAGGTTTTAAACAGTTAAAGCTGGGTAAAATCATCGGTACGGAAACTTACCGCTGGATTATTTTTACTTCGGCAAAAGGTTTGGTTGATGGTTCTTCTTATCGTTTACCATCGTGGGGATGTTATACGATGGATGGCAAAAACATCGAAAAAGAAGGTGTAAAACCAGATATTTTTGTGAAAAACACCTTCGAAGATCGCCTGGCAGATAAAGATCCTCAACTGGAAAAAGCAGTGGCAGAAATTTTGAAAGATTTGAAATAGGGTTAAGTGAAGGGATGGTTAATCAGTTAACTGTTTATCCTTCGGCTACACTCAGGAGGTTAATCGGGAATGGTGTAGAAAGATTGTTCTATTGCTGAATTGTTATATTGTTACAATTCCGGTGCAGAAAGATTGTTCTATTGCTGGATTGTTATATTGTTACAATTCCTGAGCAGAGAGATTGTTTTATGGTCGGGTTGTTAAATTGTTGACTGCCGATCATAAAACAATTTTCGTTTTCGAGCTAATTGCTGAACAATTTAGCAATCAAACAATTCAGTAATGTTTATAGCAATTCAACAATCAAACAATACAAAAAGAATATTGATCTTGGTATTCGTTTAAATTAGCAATCAAACAATTTAACAATCCAGCAAATTTTTCCGTTTCTTTGGGATTGGAATTATTTAAAACATGGCAAATTTATTAACCGACAGGGCTTTTTGGGTAAATTATTGGGAAAGTAAAAAAGGGCTTGCGGTTCAGCTACCTTCAAATTATTTATTTCACCGCCAGCTGGCTGATGTGATCCAGAAAGATCAGGTTAAAACGGCCATCGAACTGGGTGGTTTTCCCGGCTATTATGCCGTATTTCTGAAAAAGTATTCTAAGCTTGATGTTACCCTTCTGGATTATTTTGTTCACCCACCTGTGGTAAAAGAACTTTTAGAGAAGAACGACTTAACTGAAAAGGATATCCATATCATCGAAACCGATCTTTTTAATTATACACCCGAAAAACAGTATGATCTGGTATTAAGCTGCGGTTTAATAGAGCATTTTAACGATACTGCAGATATTATTAACCGCCACATTGCTTTTGTAAAACCGGGCGGAACTTTGTTTATCACGCTGCCAAATTTTAAAGCCGTTAACGGTTGGTTTCAAAAGAATTTCGATAAAGAAAATTACGATAAACATAATATCGATAGCATGGACCCTGCGTTGCTGAAATCAATCTGTGAGCAGGCGGGACTTAAAGAAGTGAAATCGGGTTATTTTGGTCGCTTTAGTGTTTGGTTGGAAAACGAAGATCAGAAATCGGCAGGTGTGCGTCTTTTTAAAAAAGCTGTTTGGCTGACCGGAAAAATTTTTACCAAGATTATTCCATTCGAGAGCAAAAATCTATCACCTTATATTATCTTAGAGGCGAAAAAAAATTAACGCGCTAATGTTGGTAAGTTGGGGTTACTCGCCTAAAATTGAAAAATTTATTCCTTTGGCCGATTTTCCGGCAGATAAATATTTAATAGTAGCCAAACAGGCTATCGAAAACCTGGGCTGGAGCCTGAGTCACGTTTCCGAAACCGGCTTAATTGCCTATACACCGATCTCCTTTCAATCGTACAGCGAAGAAATATCGATCCGTATCCACGGAAATTTTGCAGTAGTAAAAAGCGAATGTGTGGGTATCCAGATGTTTTTTAACGATTACGGTAAAAATGGTTTAAATCTTGAAAAGTTTTTTCACGAGTTTGAATACGTCGAATTTCACCTGAAAGATGTTTGGGAGGAGAGCCTGATTAAATTCCACCGGTTTATAGAAACGCAGGATGATCATTATTTCGAAAAAGCACCCTTAGCAACCAAAAATAAGATCAAAAATGTATTATTCTTGTTTTTGCCTCAAAAAGGATATACCGTAACACCGATTTTGGTGCTTCTCAATATCTTTTACTACCTGGCTCTGGTGCTATTCTCGATTGTTTGGTTGCGGTATCAGTTTGTAAGAAATGGAAGCAGTTATGATCCTGAATTTATTGAAGAGCTTAAAAAGATATCGTTAAATTTTGGTGTTAACCAGCGTAATCTTGTATTAGGTGGCGACTACTGGCGCTTAATTACTTACCAATTTATTCACGGATCCAAATCACATTTATTTTTTAATATGTATGCCCTAGTTTACCTCGGTTTGATGATCGAAAATAAACTGGGCTGGAAAAAATACCTCTTTATTTATTTAATGAGTGGCGTTTGCGGTGGTTTGGTGAGTTTAATTTTTCACCAGGAAGGGGTAATGATGGGCGCATCAGGAGCCATAATGGGTTTGTATGGTGCTTTTATCGCATTACTGATGACCAAAACTTTCGAGCAGAAAGCCACCAAAGCATTGCTGGTAAGTACATTAATTGTATCGTTATTGGTGCTGATAAACGGTGCATTTGGTAAACGGGTAGATAATGCTGCACATATTGGCGGCTTTGTTTCAGGTTTTATTTTTACTTACCTGCTTACCTTTAAGTGGGACAAGGCTTTCGAAGTTAAAACCTGGACAAGATATGCGGTTTCGATCCTTTTATTTCTGATGTTTTTTAGCGGTGTTGTGCATTTTAGTCCGAAATACGGGACCGAAGAATACCGCAAATTAAAAGATACCTTTAACAGTAATATGGGCTCGCTTAACGGCATTATGAATTTAAAAATTTCCTTACCAAAGGATGTTAAGCTGGTTTCTATCAAACAGGAAGGCATTATCCCTATGGAAAGAAATCTGGTTGTGATTAAGCAAATGCAGGCCTTAAATTTAAGGCCCGAAGATGCTAAAGAACGTGAAGAGAAAATAAAACTGAGCAAGGTATCTTACCGTGCAGTGATGTTAATGTACCGCGATATTAAAGCTGATAGTACTTATCGTTATAGCAAACAAACCTCTAATGCGTTAGCACAGGTGTTTGAGATAATTTATAAACCATAAGAATAAATGCTTAGCCTGCTTTTTTATACAATCCGATTTCACTCAATGTAATGCAAACCGGAGATTTAGTAATGTTTATTTTAACTTTATTTGTGCTTACCGGGCTGTCGAGTTTAATTAAACGTTTCGCACCAATACTGGTACCGTCATAAATTTTTTTCCAGGTATTATTTTCTAATACTTCAACCGTATAAGCTTCTATACGCTGGCCTAAAGGAATGTATTCCTGCAAACTGATGATGTCGAAAGTTTTAGGTGTTTTTAAATCCAGTTCGAGGCTTGTTTCGTGTACATTATCGGTTGTAGCCCAATAAGTTTCCCTGTTACCATCAAGGAGGTTTGCGGTGTTAAATTTTTTGCCACGGCTATTGCCTGCTTTAATTCCGGCGTTTTTTGCAAGGTTATTTTCGAAGGTATGTTTAACCATATCGCCAAAGGTTTTTAAAGCGGCTACATCATCTTCGTGCAGCTGACCACGGGTATCAGGTGCCAGGCCAAGATCTAATCCTGCGCCTCTGCCCACACTTTTTAAATACAGATCGAATAATTTCTCCGGTGTTTTTGGTTGTTCGCTGGCATGGTAAAACCAGCCTTTTCTTAAGGGTACATCACATTCTGCCGGCATCCAGAATTTTCCGTTTCTGATTCCTGCAGGGCTTTGCGGATAATTTGCCTGTCCGGGCACAGCTTCACTTTTCCCATCTGGTGCCATTGGTGTAAAAGTGGCCCATGAGGTTTCTGCTGCATTTCCATTTTCATTGCCCACCCAGCGGATATCTAAACCGATATCGCTAAAAATATTGGCCATTGGCTGCATTTTGCGTGTAATGGCCCAGGTATTTTTCCAATCGTAATAAGTGGTGTTGTCAATGGAACGTTTTTCTTTAGCACCGCCATAATAGCCATCACCGCCATTAGCGCCATCGTGCCAGCTCATAAAAAGTTCGCCGAAATTGCTGTAAAGCTCCTTTAACTGGGCCTGGTAAATGGCCAGGTACTTATCGGTACCATAAAGTGCGTTATTCCTGTCCCAGGGCGAGCAATATACCCCGAACTTTAAACCGTTTTTGCGCACGGCCTGTTCTACCTCCTTAACCAAATTTCCTTTGCCTGCCCTGAACGGGCTTTTGCTAATGTTATAATCAGTGGTTTTTGTTGGCCATAGGGCAAAACCATCGTGGTGTTTGGCCACCAGGATAATACCCCGTAATCCACCAGCTTTTGCAGCTTTAATAATCTGGTCGGCATTAAAATCGGTAGGGTTAAAGGTTTTCGGATCGGCATCTCCAAAGCCCCATTCTTTGTTTTCGAAAGTGGTTGGTGTAAAATGGATCAGTCCGTAAACTTCGATATCATGCCAGGCCAGTTGCCTTTTAGAGGGTAATGCACCATAAGGTTTTGGCGCTGTTTGGGCATAAACTGCCGTTGTAATAAATAGAAAAAGAATTAATAAAGGTTTCATAATTATTATAGCTTAGATGTAACTAAAGTACAAATAAATACGGTTGCTACGCTAAGAGTTAATCAATATTTAACTTGTTTTGTAAGTAAAAGCCAGATTATTTTCCATCTTGATCGTTACATAAGCTAATCAAACATTTAATTTTTCCTTACGTTATTTAGTCATGAGCGCTTTTATCCAGAACCCTCCAGATGGCGGTACAATGTATACCGAAACCAACCTGAACCAGTTATTTCCGGAGCCTTTTAATACCATAACAAGCTGCTTTTTTCTGGCTATTGCCGTGTTCTGGACCATTAAACTTTGGGGTAATTTTAAACAGCATACTTTTTTAAGCATCGCTTTGGTACTGCTTTATATCGGTGGTATTGGCGGCACCACTTATCACGGATTAAGACGCTGGCCCATTTTTATCATGATGGACTGGATGCCGATTATGCTCCTGTGTCTTTCGGCTGGTGTTTATTTCCTGTCGAAACTTACGAAGTGGTACTTCGCCGTGCTGATTGTGGCGGTTTACGCTTTCTTTCAGTTTTATGTGAGGCGGCTTTTTAGTCATGGCGATTTTCAGATTTTCATCAACATTAACTATGCTTTTATGGCAGCGCTGGTATTGTTCCCCCGTGTTTGGTTACCTGATTAAAACCGAATGGAAAAATGGTAAATGGGTGGGTTTTGCTTTGATTGCCTTCATATTTGCGCTTACTTTCCGCATTGCGGATAAATGGGACATATTAACTATGGGTACTCATTTTTTATGGCATACTTTCGGGGCAATCGCATCTTTCTGTATGCTGAACTATATTTATCTGGTTAACTTTAAGAAAGTGCAGAAGTGATTTATCATTGAGCTTGCCGATGGAGATTCAGTAAGCCCAATGGTATATTTAGAATTTAGAGTGGGCTTTACTGTAATCTAATTTGCTCTGTTTGCCGATGGCATATTCAATGCCTCCCCATAAATGTTTCTGGAATTTATCTTCAGCCCAACCTTCTTTGGTATGGCCCATACAGGTGTAAAATGCCCTGCCACCATCAAAGTTGTGGTACCAGCTAAAAGGATGGAAATCGCCGTTTTTACCACCGGTGTACGATTTTTCGTCTAAGGTGATCAGTACTTTAATATCAGGGTTAATATCTTTAAAGTTATAAAGTTCATCTTTTCTCATCCAAACCGAATCAGTGAAAAATTTGGTAGCAGGATGTTTTTTGTCTTTAATGATAAACTTAGCTTCCTGTACCGCCGGGTGGCTAATAAAATACGCACCGGCCAGTTTACCATACCAGGGCCAGTCGTATTCGGTATCTGTTGCAGCATGGATGCCCACGTAACCTCCGCCTGCCTGGATATACCTTTCGAAAGCAACCTGTTGTTTGTTATCGAGTACATCACCCGTTGTACTTAAAAAAATAACAGCTGCATAATTTTTAAGGTTATCTTCGGTAAATAGACCAGCATTTTCGGTTGTATCTACGTCAAAGTGATGTTCTGTTCCCAGTTTCTGGATAATTTCTTTACCGATTTCAATAGAATTGTGTCTGAAACCTTTTGTTTTGGAAAAAACCAAAACTTTAGCTTGTTTTTTTGCGGTGGTAAATGCCTGGAATAAAAAAACAGATGCGATTAATAAACACAGGGATAGGTACTTTTTCATTTTTAACTTGGTTAGGATGATGAATTGTAAGCCTTAAATTTAAGAAAGTTGTTTGATAATTTCCATACATCTTTCTTCAACCTGTTTGCAAACAGGGCTAAACAGTGTATTATCCCAATATGGGTCTGTAACTTCGTCGTTATCAAGGAAAAGTTTAACTTTTTTTCGCTCTTCATCGGTTTTAGCCAGATTTTTCACATCTGCTAAATTGTTCCTGTCCATTACTAAAATCAGGTCGTACCGGGCAAACATTGCATGGTTAAACTGCTGCGCCCGTTGTTTGCTAATATCGTAGCCCATTGCTTTAGCAGCTGCAATACTCCTATGATCGGGGGCTTTTCCAATGTGCCAGTTACCCGTTCCTGCCGAAGCAATTTCCCAGTTTAAATGTTTTTCATCTGCCAGGTGTTTCATAATGCCTTCGGCCAGTGGCGAACGGCAGATGTTACCGAGGCAAACCATTAAAATTTTCAATATTATTTGGGTTTTAATGTAAACACGTAAGTTACGGTATATGTAGTATTGTTCCGCTCAAAACGTATTTATATTTAATTGTAATGATTTAATTTTTAATTGTGCGTCCTATATCGCGACCGTCATGCTGAATTTATTTCAGCATCTTTCCTGCAAAAAAGCCCCAAGCCTGTTAGCATTGGGGCATCGAATAATGATAAAGTAATTTATCCGTAAATATCGTTCAGCATTTTTGCTAAACGCACACCACCTTTTAATAACTGATTATTCAGTGTGTCAACCCAATCAAAGTTGTAACGGTAACTTAATTTAGAATCGGGTTTGGTGGTATCATAAATTTTATTGCAAATGGTATACGATTCGTAAATGCAATCTTTTAAATTCGTGTTCTGCCAGTTGTAAAGCTGCACGGCCGAAGCGTGGTTAATGGCTTTTGCATATTCGGTATAACTTAATTGTTGGTACTCGATAAGCTGCTCATCCCAAACCCTGTGAATGTTCGATTTTTCGTTAAACCATAATACCGAAACGCGGTTACCCCCTAAATCTTCTTTACGTGCAACATGCATGGGCTGACATAAATCGCCCGCCAGGTGCACCAACATGCGTAAAGCCAGTTTCTTTTCGGATGGTGTGCTACTTGTTTTCTTTAAAACGGCAATTAAATCAGGGATTTTGGTGTAAAGACTTGGCGATTTTTCCGTTTCCAGAAAGTTATAAACGCCGTCTTTATTCAATCCTGCCGGAAGGTTAACAAAGTGCCAGTTGTACATGTAATTGTAAGTAGAGTCTGATTTGATAAAATCGCCCCAATTGGCGCTCATGGCCAAAGTTTCGTAGCCTAAAATATCCTGAATGGCTTTGCGCGTTTTTGCCTTTAAATAGCTATCGGCAATTTCGCCTACCACACGGTGGCCAATGGTTCCCCAGGCATTTGCCTGCATAGGTAAATAAGCCAGAAAACCAACGGCAACAGCCGTGGCTAATTTCTTTTTAATTGATGCTAAAATCATTTTATAATTCTTTTTGTACGCAGGTGATTTTTTGTTTGAGGATTAATTTGATTTCGCGCTGATCGCTTAAACTCTCTAAAGATAAGGTATCTGCTGAACGTTTTTTAATCAGGAAATTCTTTTCGTATCTGCCGATGCGGTAACAACCCGATATTTTTTGTTTGTAATTGGCATGTGTAAAAGTGGCTCCAACAAAGAGCGTATCACCCCTAACTGCATAAACACCTTTTGCATATTCTTTCCAGATGCCATTATTATAGCACGAATCTTCGTACAGGTTCACTTTGCTGTGTGTAACCATATCGATGTAGACTGAATCGCAGGTAAATTTAAAGTGATGCCGGGTGTAATTGCTCAGTTTATTGCTAAAAGCCACCGAATCTTCGTTCCAAACACCCTGCATAAAATCTTCGCCCTTGCCCTGGATGTTTGGCCTCGGACTACAGGCCACAAGTAAAATGGAAAATGTAAAAAGGATGATGTAGAAACCCTTTAAGCGGGGAAGTGCTTTATTCATTTATGGTAAATCGTTGCTTTTAGGGAACTGATCTTTGATGATGTTGTTCTTTTTAAGGATGTTGGTAACCAGGATTAAAAAACCCGCAGCAAAACAAATACTTGCAATAAAACTAATGATGCCCGTTACGGTATAATATTTCGAAACATCTGTGTAAGGCATATTTCTGCTGCTTATCCAATAGGGCACTAAAATATAAAACAAGTGTGTAAGTAATCCTATTCCTGATCCAATGGTCATAAGAACAGCTTCAGCGGTGTTTTTTTTGCTTAATAAATAACAGCAGGTTCCGAAAATGATGCATGGTGAAATAATGGATATCATGCTCATGAGCGTAGCGAATATTGAATTCATATTTGTCTATTTTTAGATGAAATGTATTGATTTATAACCGCCTACTACTGTAAATGTTTTAAACCGCTAAAGCATTTAGCCATAGCGGTTTAAATAGCTGTTATTTTAAGCTGCCAACCATATCTTCAGGGCGTACCCATTCATCAAACTGTTCTGCAGTTAATAAACCCAGCTCAACGGCTGCCGCTTTTAATGTTTTATTTTCTTTATGCGCTTTTTTAGCAATTTTAGCGGCATTCTCATAACCCACATGCGGATTTAAAGCCGTAACCAGCATCAAAGAATTTTGAAGATGTTTCTCAATTTCAGGCAGGTTAGCTGTAATTCCTTCCGCACATTTTACAGTGAAAGAAACGCAGGCATCGCCGATTAAACGTGCCGATTGCAATACATTGGCTGCAATTACAGGTTTAAATACGTTAAGTTCGAAATGGCCGTTCATTCCGCCAACCGAAACCGCTACATCGTTACCAATTACCTGTGCGCAAACCATGGTTAAAGCTTCTGGTTGTGTTGGGTTAACTTTACCCGGCATAATTGATGATCCAGGTTCGTTATCAGGAATCACGATTTCGCCGATACCACAACGCGGACCAGAGCTTAACATCCTAACATCGTTGGCAACTTTCATTAAAGCTACCGCTGTACGTTTTAATGCGCCCGAAAGTTCTACCATTGCATCATGTGCAGCTAAAGCCTCAAATTTATTTGGGGCCGTAACGAAAGGTAATCCGGTTAAATCAGCAATTTTTTTAGCCACTAAAACATCATATCCCTTTGGTGTATTTAAACCTGTACCCACAGCAGTACCGCCCAAAGCCAGTTCGGCAACCATTATCAAAGCATTTTTAATGGCCCTGATGCTGTTATCGATCTGTTGTACGTAACCCGAAAATTCCTGGCCCAGGGTAAGCGGTGTAGCATCCATAAAGTGTGTACGTCCGGTTTTGGTAATGCCGGCAAATTCTTCCACTTTTTTAGCTAAAACATTTCTTAATTGTGTTAAGCCGGGGATGGTATTTTCTACGGTAAGTTTATATGCCGCAATGTGCATTGCAGTTGGGAAAGTATCGTTTGATGATTGTGATTTATTTACATCATCGTTAGGATGAAGCACTTTTTTATCGTCGGCCAGTGCACCGCCGTTAATTACATGCGCACGGTTGGCAATTACCTCGTTTCCGTTCATGTTGCTTTGCGTACCCGATCCTGTTTGCCAGATGACTAATGGAAACTGATCATCCAATTGGCCGGCAATAATTTCGTCGCAGGCTTTAGCAATCAATTCTGCTTTTTCTGCAGGCAATACACCAAGTTCGGTATTTGCCAAAGCTGCTGCTTTTTTCAGGTATCCAAAAGCATGGATAATTTCTTTTGGCATCGAACCTTCCGGACCGATTTTAAAGTTATTGCGTGAGCGTTCGGTTTGTGCACCCCAGTATTTGTCGGCAGGCACCTGCACCTCGCCCATGGTATCGTGTTCTATTCTGAAACTCATTATATTTTGATTTTTGTTGTCGCAAATTTAGGTTTTTTGCCCTTTAAAGCGTTGAATTTATGTAAGATATTTGGTAGATAATAAAATATCTTAAAGTTCGGCATTTTTACCTACGGATGCACGCAGATAAACGCAGGTTTATATCAGTATGCATCCCCATCTGAACGGCAGGGCAGGCTTTTTATCAGTTTAATGGCTTAAATTAATGATATTGCCACCAGGGCCCGTTTCTGTCAATGAAATCATATTCATACCTTTACCGCAAATATGCAGGGATTAGTTATCAAATCTACAGGAAGCTGGTATAGTGTTCTGGCCGATAATGGCGAACGCTACGATTGCCGGATTGTGGGTAAATTCAGGATTAAAGGACTTAAAACCACCAACCCGCTTGCGGTTGGTGACCAGGTAAAATTTGATCTGGAAAAAGACAGTAACCAGGGCTTGATTAACGAAATGCTGCCGCGTAAAAACTACATCATCCGTAAATCCATCAACCTGAGCAAACAGGCTCAGATATTGGCAGCCAATTTAGATATGGCAATGCTGGTGGTTACACTGGCCTCGCCACGAACTTCTTTAGGCTTTATCGACCGTTTTTTGGTTACTGCCGAAGCTTATGATGTTCCTGCAGTTTTGGTGTTCAATAAACTTGATCTGTTTAGCAAAGAAGGGTTGGAGATTTTGCAGGAATTTAAAGATATTTACGAGAATATCGGTTATGCCTGTTACGAAGTTTCTGCTTTAAAAGGAATTAATATTCCGGTTATTCAGGAGTTGATTACCAATAAAATTACTTTAATTTCCGGGCACTCAGGTGTAGGAAAATCAAGTCTGATCAATGCTTTATTACCCGATCGCGATTTGAGAACAGGAGAAGTTTCAGACTGGAGCGATAAAGGGCAGCATACTACTACTTTTGCAGAGATGTTCGAATTACCACAGGGTGGATTCATTGTAGATTCTCCGGGGATTAGGGAATTGGGTGTTATCGATATCGAAAAGGATGAATTAGGGCATTTTTTCAGGGAAATTTTTAAAACCTCTCACGATTGCCGGTTTAACAATTGCAGGCATGTTAACGAACCGGGCTGCGCTGTTATCGAAGCCGTAAATGAAGGTGAAATTGCCATTTCGAGATACGAAAGTTACCTGAGTATTTATCACGGTAACGATACGCGTCATTAATGGAGTTGGAAATTCGGAGTCCGAAGATATGATGTGCGATAGACAACTCTTAATTGAACCAATAAATTATTAAAAACCTTTGCTTAAAAAATAAAGAGATGAAGTTTAAACTGGGAGATTTTGTGCGTTTTGTTGATGAAAAACGTGAAGGATATGTAACCAAAATTATTGATGCGCAAACTTTAGGCGTTACGGATGAGGATGGTTTTGAAATTCCTGTTGCGGTAAGTAATCTAACTTCTGTACATGGTCATGGTGTGGTTGCCGAAGAATTGGATACCCCTAAACCGATCCATGTAAATATTCCTAATATAAGCAAAATCGAAAATGGCATTTATGTAGCTGTTGCTACCGATGATAAAGCTGGCAATGTGGTACATTTTCACTTGCAGAATCATTCGCCAAATGTTTTGCTGGTAAGTCTCACTATTGAGCGGAAAGAAAAATATACAGGTGCTTTTCATGGCATCATCCAGGCTTACGCTTCAAGCCTGGTTTATTCTGCCTCGCTGGCTGATTTGGATCTTTGGCCCGAATTTAACTTTCAGGTGCTGGTATTTAACAAAGCTGATGTTAAGCCGATTGATCCGCTGGTGATCCGCAAGAAATTCAGGGCAAAAGATTTTAGTACCGAACAGAAAGAACTACCCCAGTTAAAAAATAAAGGCTGGCTGATCCGTTTAGACGACCTGGTTCCGGTAACGATTGATGCACAGAAATTAAAAGAAAGTTTTTTTAAATCTGCAGAAGAGAAAAGAACGGTTGAAGCACCACAGAAAGAAATAGATCTGCATATCGAAAAACTCAGAGATGATCACCATTTTTTGGAAGCGGATGAAATGTTGCAGATACAGATCAACTATTTTCAGAATGCCATGGATGCTGCGGTAGTCCATCATTTTGATAAAATTGTTTTTATTCACGGCTCTGGCAATGGTACATTAAGGGATAAAATCCATAAACTGATCAGTAAAAACCCGCATGTGAAAACCTATATGGATGCACGGAAAGAAAAATTCGGCTATGGCGCTACCGAAGTTGTGTTTAAATGATGTAAAAGGGAAGAGGTGAGATGGATGATGGAGGAGCTTTCTCCCGCCATTCGTCATTTCGACCACGCCATTCGTCATTCTGAACTTGTTTCAGAATCTATCCAGTAAATTAAAGATTCTTCACTGCGTTCAGAATGACAGAAAATGAATGTCATCCTTGAGCCTGTCGAAGGACTCAGCGGTAATCTTCTAAATCTGCGGGAAAAATTAGAACAATAATCCGCTAAAACCCAAACTCCAAAACCACCACAATCGCATTATTGCTCAGGGCTTCCAGCTCTACCTGTTCAATATCCCAAAGGGCGAGACCGTCTCTGGCATGCATTAAACGACCTTCAATTTCGAAAGCACCATCAATAATAAAAGCATAAAACTGACGCTGCTTGTGCTGTATTTTATAAATAGCCTCTTTTCTGCCGGCAAAAATACCTGCACTTAATTTAAAGGGTAATTTCGGGTTGGATATAATTTCGATTAACTGGTTCTGGTTCTGTCCGAAGTCGAAATTAAAAAGCATTTCACTCGCCCGCATTAAAAACATATCCGTTTTAATTCCGAACTGGATATAATTGATCACATCATTTGGGTAAGGATTGCTGATTTCGAGTACTTCACCCTTTCCCATATTCAATACCTGTACCTGCCCGGTTTCTAAGGCAAATTCTTTTCCGTTGGCAACAATATCCATAGCACCGGTAATGGGCATAAATAGCTGCAGCGAATCTTCTTTGCATAGAAAAAAAGTAACTTTCCCACCCAAAACCGATTCATCGTTGCATAAAAATAAATTACCAAGGGCTTCTTTATGTTCGCTGTAATATTTCTCGAAATTAAAAGTGCTGTACCTTCTTAATACCGAAGTTTCGGTTAACCCGCGTTCGTCGGCCAAAAATATTTTCCCAGGGCTAAGTTCCATTTTAATGCATGTTTTTTATGGAGTGGATGCTTACAAAAGGCTGTAGCTGAAAAAGGTTGGTGAACGTTTCCTCTTCATCTGTTTCTTTAAATTGTGATACTAAAAGCAGGTTATCAATTGTACTGTGCCATATTAATGGTTTTGAAAAGAAATTTACGGCTACTTTATGCTTCTCCGGGTCGTTAATGTCCGAATTAATGATCTCGAACTTAAAATTTTCAAAAGTCAAAAACCGCCTGCCCAGGTTATCGAGTATATCAGGGATAATTCCATTCAGCTGCCTTAAATAGCCTGTAATGGCTGCACTTACTAAAAAATGAAGTTTCTCGGCTTCGGGTATATTCAACAGCATTTCTGCAAAAGTGGTAAACTGTTGTTCCTGATTATAAAACTGCGCCTGCATTTTAAATTCTGCAAAACTATCTTCGTGTACAAACTTATCCCAATAACTGGTATTGCCTGCATCGATAATTTTCCGGTAGCAAAGCGTAATCACTTTTTTCAACATGGCATAAAATTAAAAAAGACGCTAAGAATTCCTAGCGCCTTCATAAAAATAAAACAATTATAAGGATATACTATGCTTTAACATTTACTTTAAATGTAAGATCGAAACCTGCGGCCAGTGTTCCGCTCACCGTAGCTATTTCTATACCTGTTTTATCATCACTAAAAACATTGTCGGCATTATTGTAGGTATAGCCGGTTAAGCCTTTACTATAGCCGTTTACCAATGCTACCGATGTTCCGGCGCCCTCAGGGAAAGCAATTTGTGTAACCATTAATGAAGTACCGGCAGCATTATAAACATGCACATGGATGTGTGTTGCACGACCACTGTACCAGCCCGGGAAAATGGTTGTAAAAGTTACCAGGCCATTGGCATCTGTAGTTTGGCGGCCCCGCAAAAAATGCACCGATTGATAATTGGTACTCTGCATGCCAGTGCCCCCGTATTCAGAATAATTGCCTTCAGCATCGCAATGCCAGATATCGACTATAGCCCCCGCCAGGCCTGCGCAATTGTTGTTCAGGTTACCGATGGTGATTTTTACAGTGAGTTTATAGCCTGAGCGACCATCCGTAATATCGCTACGCACATACGACGCCGGTACTTTTGTTGGGAAAGGCCCTTCGGTTTCTGTAGGTGCTACAGTACAGGTTCCGTTGGTGCTGGCTGTTGTTCCGGCAGTGCCTGATCCTGATGTGTTTGTCCCATCCATGATGCTGCTTTTTTTGCAGGCCTCAATAATTACAGGAGTTGAGATGGCTCCGATCATTAAGCTTCTGATGAAATTTTTTCTTTCCATAGTCAATGCGTTTTGTTTCGTTGGATTAAAGTTGCCGCAAAAGGGTTTAACTGTAACAATTGTATCGACAAACACGAGATTTGAACCGTTAAAGGCCTTGGGAGCCTGTCATTTCTCCGATTCTGTCATCCGGAGCGCAGCGAAGGATCTTTAAAATATCATCATTTCGCTCTAATCGATTAGTTTACCCTTATCGTATAGTTTTCTCCCATCCACACAGTCTTGCCTCGGCTCGCCGCCGCCGAGGGGCTCTTTCTTTTCTCTTGATAGAAAAGAAACAAAAGATCAAGGCTTGGATCTGATGTCGGATAAATTCGTCAAAGCTTTTTGGTCGCCAGCACAAGCCCACGATGAAAAATCGGGTAGGGCGTGCTGCCTCGGGGCAGTGCTGATTGAATGGGGGTGCAAAAACTTTAATGTTTTATCCTTCCACCATCTCCTATGCCGGATGGCAAGGTGCAGATAGCATGATTCGATAGCAGGGTGCGATAAATATTTTCCTCGAGCCTTTCCCTTTCAGGGGGAGGTGTCGGTAGACGGATAGGGGTTGGGGCGGATAGGGGCACGCTTTTTGCTTTAGGCAGATTTCGTTTTATATTATAAAAGATTAAAAGTAGCTTTGCCGCTATTAATGAAACACTTTGTTACCATATCGCTTGTATTTTTTAGCTTAACACATTTGGCAAAAGCCGAACGCGTTGAAGGGCTGAGGATATTGAACGAGTATTGTAAGGAATGCAAAATCAGTGTTAATGCGGCTGGCCAAACATCCAATCAGCTTAACGAACATCGTAATCCATACCTGTTATCCTATACCAAACTGGCCTTAATTGGTGTTCAGCCTCAATTAAAGGTCGAAAAATATGTATGTGTAAACCAGGTAATCGCCGATTTAACAATCAGGAAAAAACCGAAGAACAATAGTCCCTAGTTTATCATTCACAGATAAAATCTTTTAGAAGATTTTTTACCCCTTATTTATATCAGCAACTGCCAATCTGACTTAAGGAAGACAATGGCTTGGTTGTTGTAACACACCATTTTTTAATAATAAATACGAATTAAAACATAATGTTAGGATTTTTAGCGAAGATTTTCGGAAGTAAATCAGAAAGAGATATAAAGGCCATACAGCCCCTGGTTGTAAAGATAAACGAACACTACAGTAAATTATCTGTGCTTAGCAACGATGAGTTACGTGGTAAAACCATTGAGTTTAAAGAGAAGATTGCTGCCTTCTTAACCGAAATCGATGGGAAAATTTCAGCCTTAAAAGCTGAAGCAGAAAGCGAAGAATTAGATCTTCACCAAAAAACAGCTATTTACGATCAGGTTGATGCTTTAGGTAAAGACCGCGATGCAGAATTAGAAAAAGTACTGTTGGAAATTCTTCCGGAGGCTTTTGCTGTAATTAAAGAAACTTCACGCCGTTTAAGCGAAAACGATTATTTAGAGGTTACTGCAACCCAGTTCGACAGGGATTATGCCGCAGGAAGAAACAATGTGAAAATTGTTGGCGATAAAGCACAATGGGCCAATAAATGGGATGCTGCCGGAACGGAAGTAGCCTGGAACATGGTACATTACGATGTACAGTTAATTGGTGGTATTGTATTGCACAGCGGTAAAATTGCCGAGATGGCTACCGGTGAGGGTAAAACCCTTGTTAGTACATTGCCAGCTTATTTAAATGCATTGGCCGGACAGGGTGTACACATCGTTACGGTGAATGATTACCTTGCACGCAGGGATAGTGAGTGGAATGGTCCGTTATTTGAATTCCATGGTTTAACGGTTGATTGTATCGATAAACATGAGCCAAACTCGGAAGAAAGAAGAAAAGCTTATGCTGCAGATATCACTTACGGAACCAATAATGAGTTCGGTTTCGATTACCTGCGTGACAATATGTCGCAAACACCAGATCAGTTGGTACAACGCAAGTTGCATTTTGCCATGGTGGATGAGGTCGATTCAGTTTTAATTGATGATGCCCGTACCCCTTTAATTATTTCCGGTCCGATCCCACGCGGAGATGAGCATGAGTTTTATGAGTTGAAACCACGTATCGAACGTTTGGTTAATGCACAAAAAGCTTATGTAACCCAGGCGTTAAACGAGGCTAAGAAATTAATTAACGCTGGTAACAGCGGAACTGAAGAGGGCGAAGGTGGTTTGGCTTTATTACGTGCTTACCGTGGTTTACCAAAAAATAAAGCTTTAATCAAATTTTTAAGCGAAAGCGGTATCCGTGGCCTGTTATTAAAAACAGAGAACCATTATATGGCAGATCAATCTAAGAATATGCCTAAGGTAGATTCTGAATTGTATTTCTATATCGATGAAAAAAATAACCAGGTAGAATTAACCGAAAAAGGTATCGAACTGATTACGCAATCTGGCGAAGACCCACATTTCTTTGTATTGCCTGATGTAGGCACTGAAATTGCAGAACTTGAAAAATCTGATATCGCTTTAGAAGATAAGGTTGTTCAAAAAGATGCTTTAATGCGCGATTATTCTGTTAAGGCAGAACGTATCCACTCGGTTAACCAGTTATTAAAAGCTTATACTTTGTTCGAAATTGATGTAGAATACATCATCGACGAAGGGAAAATCAAAATTGTAGATGAGCAAACCGGCCGTATTATGGATGGCCGCCGTTATTCTGACGGTTTACACCAGGCCATTGAGGCAAAAGAAAATGTAAAGGTTGAGGATGCTACCCAAACTTATGCAACTGTAACTTTACAGAACTATTTCCGTATGTACCACAAACTTTGCGGTATGACGGGTACTGCAACCACAGAGGCAGGAGAGTTCTGGTCGATCTATAAATTAGATGTGGTAGAAATCCCTACTAACAGGAACATTTCGAGGATTGATGAGCAGGATTATGTTTACCGTACCGTTCGCGAAAAATATAATGCCGTTGCTGCAGAGATACAATACCTTGTTTTCCCATATTCTCATTACGAAACTGAATATGAAACAGATAAAGAAGGTAATATCAAGCAAAAAGATGGTAAACCGGTTGTTAAATACGATCAAACCGGCAGAGCTGTACCAAAACTGGATGCTAAAGGGGCTTTAATTCCTGCGGTTAATCCTGAAACAGGACAATTACAGCCACAGGCAGGCCGCCCGGTATTGGTGGGTACAACCTCTGTTGAGATTTCGGAATTGTTAAGCCGTATGCTTAAACTACGTGGAATTAAACATAACGTACTGAATGCTAAAATGCACCAGAAAGAGGCCGATATCGTTGCCGAAGCTGGTCAGGCCGGAACGGTTACCATTGCAACGAACATGGCCGGTCGTGGTACCGATATTAAATTAGGCGCAGGTGTTAAAGAAGCTGGCGGTTTAGCCATCGTTGGTACCGAGCGTCACGAATCGCGTCGTGTAGACAGGCAGTTACGTGGTCGTGCAGGTCGTCAGGGCGATCCGGGTTCATCTCAGTTCTTCGTTTCACTGGAAGATAACTTAATGCGTTTATTCGGGTCTGAGCGTATCTCCAGTATCATGGTACGTATGGGTATCGAAGATGGCGAGGTGATCCAGCACTCTATGATTACCAAATCAATCGAACGTGCACAGAAAAAAGTAGAAGAAAACAACTTTGGTATCCGTAAACGTTTACTGGAGTACGATGATGTGATGAACTCGCAGCGTACTGTAATTTACGCTAAACGTAAAAACGCTTTATTTGGCGAACGTTTAGATGTGGATATGAACAACATGGTTTTCGACGTTGCCGAAGATATCGTAACCGAATACAAACAGGAAGCTAATTTTGATGGCTTTAAATTAGAAGTGATTAAAAACTTCTCTTTGGATACAGCCATTACCGAAAAAGAATTCACGTCGACAAGCATCCCTCAGTTAACCGAAATATTGTTCGAAGAAGCGGAAGCATTTTATGCACGTAAATCAGAAGCGATCATTCAACAATCACTACCTGTTTTAACTCAGGTTTACGAAGAACGCGGATCGCACATCGAGCAGATTGTAGTGCCTTTTACTGATGGTATTAGAGGTATCCAGGTTGCAGTTGACCTGAAAAAAGCTATCGACAATAAAGGAAAAGAAGTGGTTCGTGCATTCGAAAAAACCATTGTACTCGCCCTGATTGATGACAGCTGGAAAGAGCATTTACGCGAAATGGACGATTTAAAACAATCGGTTCAGAATGCGGTATACGAGCAGAAAGATCCATTGGTAATCTACAAAATGGAGGCCTTCAATTTATTTAAAAGCATGCTTAATGTTGTAAATAAAGAAGTAGTAAGTTTCTTATACAAAGGTGGAATCCCTGTTCAGCAGGAGCCTGATCAGGTGAGAGAAGCACCAGCTCCGGTAAAACAGCCAAAATTGCAAACCACCAAACAGGAGTTCGGTAGAGAAGAACCAGGCATCGAATTTGGCGATACACGTGAGGCACTTCCGCAACAACCTGTCCGTAAGGAAGCAACTGTTGGCAGAAATGAACCTTGCCCTTGTGGTAGTGGTAAAAAATATAAAAATTGCCACGGTGCTAGCTTATAATTAGCATATTATAACATACCAAGCCCCGACATTTTTTGTCGGGGCTTTTTTATTGAACTAAATTTTTAATTATCAGGTAAACTCCTATCTTAGTAAAGATCAATTTGAAGTTGGTAGGCAATTTTCAAATGACCTTAATAAAATTAAAAAATGGAGTCTGGAAACCATAAAAAACGGGGCGTAACTGAAAAGCCATAAGAGTAAGGACACACACAACACACACACAAATGAAAAGAATTTTTAACGTTGCCGCTGTTTCAGCGACATTGCTGCTATCGAGCTGCGCCACTATTTTTACCGGCACAAAGCAAACCGTTCAGGTCAACTCCAATCCGCCGGCCGCTACTATTGAGGTGGATGGGGTTAAAGCAGGGATAACACCCATGGCTGTGCCCTTGAAAAAAGGTTTTACCGGGCAAACCATCAGTTTAAAACTTGATGGTTACGAAACCAAAACATTCCAGCCCCAAACTACATTTAATCCTGTTGCTGTATTGAATGTTATAGGTTTGTTTGGCTTCGCAATCGATGCCGCTACAGGTGCAATGATGAAATATGACCCCGCGGTATACGAATTTACCTTAGAGCAAAAGAAAACGAATTAATTTATTTTCTTAATGGAAATAATTCAAAAAGCCGGATTTCGAAAGGAGTCTGGCTTTTTTGTTTTCTTAACAATAACATTCTCTAAAAATCGTCATCTCGACTGAAGCGCAGCGAAATGGAGAGATCTATACATTAATATTTTTCAATTAATTTTTCTGTATTAACGAAACGTTTGAGAATCGTATATTGTTGATATATAGTTATATTTTTAGTATTTTTGAGTATGAGAACAGTAACCTTAGATATTTTAAATGATAAAGCGCTGGATCTTTTGAAAGATTTAGAGTTGCTTAAAATTATCCGTTTAAGAATAGATTCTAATGTGCAGGATGTATCTGGCGATAATCTAATCTCAAAATATAAGGGTGTTATACAAAAACAGTCAATTTCTGAAGTTGACAAACAATTAGATAATATTCGGAACGAGTGGGAATAACTACCGACAATTTTATATAAGTGGTCGTCCTCGACTGTAGCGTAGCGAAATGGAGAGATCTATCTCAAGGCAGATTTCTCGACTGCGTTGCACTCCGCTCGAAATGACGATTCGGGGGAAAAGCTAATCATCAAAATATCTTTCAAATTAAAGTCGTATTTTTAATTATGACTACAATTATTAGAATAATTTCTGATTCTATTGCTACTATGCTTTCTGAAGAACAACAAGAAGAAATTATTTCATCCCATGAACAAATTAATAATGGTTTGTTTGTAACCCAGTCAGATTTGGATGATGAAATAAATAAATGGCTAAATAAATAATTTGGCTGAGTAGGACTAGCTATTCAAATACCCACAGATTAAACTATTTGCTTAACCCATAAAGAATGCCGATTTTTGCAACGATTTCGGCATTCTTGTTGTTAAGAAGAAATGAGATGATACATCGCTCACCAAATGCCAATTATTTTGCTGATGAAAATTACAATAACTTTTATACTCTGTCTACTCTTTACCATTACTGCTTTTGCACAAAAAGGAGAAGTAACGGTTATAAAAGATTCTTTGATTGATAGTTTAATTGCCAAGCGCCTCGAAGTTTATAAAACCACAGGCGAAGTAAAACCAGGCAAACCCATTGTTTCTGCATACGGTTACCGGGTACAGATTTTTTACGGATCAGACCGGCGCGAGGTTTTTAATGAGCAGGCTCGTTTTAAAGGCTTATACCCGCAATTAAATACTTACCTCACCTACAAAGAACCCAATTATTATGTTCGGGTGGGCGATTTCAGGAGCCGCTTAGAGGCACAACGTCTTATCAACGAACTCAGACCAGCTTTCCCAACATTATTTATTTTTAGGGAAAAAATCAATGCACCAACTTTAGATACCACAACAACCAATGATCAAAAATAAAGTACAGGAACTGGCCGCTCACATTTTTAATGATGTAGTGGGCTATCGTCAACATATCCATGCCAATCCCGAATTATCATTCAAAGAATTCGAAACCTCGTTATTCATTAAGGACAAATTAAAAAAATGGGGAATTGAATATACCGATTGTGCCAATACGGGCGTAGTGGGGTTAATTAAAGGGAATTTACCTTCTGATCAGGTAATTGCCTTACGTGCCGATATGGATGCTTTACCTATCCACGAAGCAAACGATAAACCTTACCGTTCTAAAAACCATGGCGTAATGCATGCCTGCGGACATGATGTACACACTTCTTCACTTTTAGGAACGGCTTATATCTTAAACCAGTTAAAAGATGATTTCGGTGGAACCATTAAACTGATTTTCCAGCCTGCCGAAGAACTTTTACCCGGTGGAGCAAGCATCATGATCAAGGAAGGTGTACTCGAAAACCCGAAACCTCACCATATTGTTGGTCAGCATGTAATGCCTTTAATCGATGCCGGTAAAGTGGGTTTCCGTTCGGGTATTTATATGGCTTCTACAGATGAACTATATGTTACCGTAACCGGAAAGGGTGGTCATGGTGCACAACCACACCAGAATATCGATCCTGTTTTAATCGCTTCGCATATTATAATTGCTTTGCAGCAAGTGGTAAGCCGTAATGCCGATCCGCGTATCCCATCTGTTTTATCTTTTGGTAAGGTAATTGCCAATGGTGCAACCAACATTATCCCGAACGAAGTAAAAATTGAAGGCACATTCAGGACTTTAGACGAGGAGTGGAGAGACGAAGCACACAAACGCATGAAAAAAATGGCAGAGGGCATTGCCGAAAGCATGGGCGGAAGTTGCGATTTCGACATCCACAGAGGTTATCCATTTTTAATCAACGAAGAAAAACTAACGGCCAATGCAAGGGCTTTTGCAGAAGAGTTTTTGGGTAAAGAAAATGTGGTTGATTTAGATATCTGGATGGCTGCCGAAGATTTTTCTTTCTACTCGCAGGTAACAGATGCCTGTTTTTATCGTTTAGGTACCGGGAATGCTGCAAAAGACACACAATACTCGGTACATACCCCAAGATTTGACGTAGATGAAGATGCCCTGAAAATCTCAACGGGGTTAATGGCTTACATTGCTTTAAAACAACTAGGAAACTAGGATGTAAGACGTAAAAATGTAATATGGGTGATGGAGGAGTTTTTATTCCATCATCCATTTTCCATCTCACATCGTCCATCATCTATTTACATATTTCTTCCATGAAAAAATTATTTTTGTTTTTACTGTTTACCGCACTCGTTTATAAAGGTTTTACACAGGAAATCCCGCGTTTCAATCCGGATACGATTAAAACCATTACGCTCGATTCAACAGTGAACATCAAGGCCGAAAAACTGAATGTGGAGACTTTCATCAGGAAAGTAATGTACGATACTTCTTTTTATCAGTCGTTCAGGGATATGAAACGTTATACTTTCATTGCCGAAAACAGGATTTACAGTTACGACAAAAAGAACAAGGTTGATGGAAAAATATACCGTAAAATAAGGCATAACAATAGTGGGCCTTACAAAATGGAATACCTGGTAAAACAGGATACCGGGAAAATTTATAAGAAGAACGGTAAGTATCAGTTATACACTGTAGAAATGTTCGATTACATTTTTATGAATTCGTATAACACCGATTTTGTTCCCAATGCACCAAAACCTGACGGAAAAGGCGGTACAAACGAAAGTTATAAGGACAAGCTGAAAACCCTGGTTTTTAATCCCGGAAGGCCGGTAAAAGTGCCGTTTATCGGTAGCAAAACCGAAATATTTTCTGCCAATATGCGCCAGTATTACGATTATGGTTTTATTAGTGGCACTTACCTGGATTCTATCCCGGTTTACCGGTTCAGGGTATCGGTTAAGCCTGATTTAAGCAGCTGGACAAAAGATGGCATTATGATCAAAGAACTGGTAACTATTTTTGATAAACGCAATTTTAATATTCTTGGTCGTTACATCGATATGAAATACAGTAACATGCTGTTCGATTTTGATGTGCAGATGAATATCGAAATGGGCTATTTTGGGGAAGATAAACTGCCAACTAAAATTACCTACCAGGGTAACTGGGATTACCCTTTCAAAAAAGAAGAACGGGCAAGTTTTTTAATTGTGCACAAAGATTACAAACTTGAAAAAGGCAAATAAAGATTCGACTACTGCCTGCCTTTACCCTATCCCGATTTAACATCGGGATCAGGTCTATTCTGCATAAAAAGCGCCAACCTCGACACATCGGAACAGCATGATGATCGCGTTGAGATGAGGAGATGAAACTTTATCATTACGAATAAATATTAATCGAATTCTGGTTGTTATCTTTAAACGATTATTTAACCCGATAAACATGCAACTCTTTTCTTCCTTAAAATTTAAAATATCAATTGCTTTATCGCTGTTTTTTAGCATCAATGTGTATGCACAGGTGCTTACTTCAAAACAGATCGATAGCGTGGTCGAAAAAACATTAAGCACCTTTAATGTTCCGGGCATTGCAGTTTCTGTAATCAAGGATGGTAAAATCATCCATTTAAAAGGTTATGGCGTAAGTTCGATCAAAACCAATAAAAAGGTTGACGAAAATACCCTTTTTGGCGTGGCGTCAAACACAAAGGCATTTACCGCAGCTTCTTTGGGTATGCTGGTTGATGAGAAAAAAATCACCTGGGATACAAAAGTTACCGATGTAATTCCCGAATTTAAAATGTACGATGCCTATGTAACCAGCGAATTTACCATCCGCGATTTGCTTACGCACCGCAGTGGTTTAGGTTTGGGGGCTGGCGATTTAATGATCTGGCCTGATTCATCAACAGTTGATAAAAAACAGCTGATTCATAACCTTCGCTATTTAAAACCTGTTTCCTCTTTCCGAACCAAATACGATTATGATAACCTGATGTATATCGTTGCCGGCGAAGTGGTGGCAAGAGTTTCAGGGATTACTTATGAAGATTTTATCGAAAGCAGGATCATTAAACCTTTAGGGATGACCAAAACTGCCGCTTCCTGGTATCGCTTAAAAGATAAATCGAATGTAATCGATGGTCATGCACCTTACGAAGGCAAATTACTTTCTGTAGGTTTAAGTTTTGGCGAAATTGCCAATGCAGCGGGAGGAATTTATTCAAATGTTACTGATATGAGTAAATGGGTAACAGCCATGATTAATGGAGGTAAATATGGAGAAACCTTGGATAAAAAACTGTTCAGCCCGGCTGTTGCAAGAGAGCTTTGGACACCGCAGACGATTATTGCCGGTGGTAATCCCGCAGCTTTTAGCAGTTATGGTTTGGGCTGGTTTTTGAGTAATGTGAACGGTAATTTTCAGGCTACGCATACCGGAGGTTTATCGGGTATTGTAACGCAGGTTACCATTCTTCCCGAACTGAAACTCGGTATTATCGTGTTAACCAATCAGCAATCGGGTGCAGCCTTTAACGCCATTACCAATTCGATTAAAGATGGTTACCTGGGAATTAAAGGACAAGACCGTATTAAAACCTATAACGATAACAGGCTCCGTAATGAAAAACAGGCCAGCGAAATGGTGAGCAAGGTTTGGAATGATATTGCCGCACAACAAAAATTATCAACTGCAAAACCTGATGTTAAAAATTATTATGGTACTTTCCACGATTCGTGGTTCGGCGATGTAACCATTAGCGAAGTAAATGGCAAAATGCATTTCCGGGCTAAAAATGCACCAAAACTGAGAGGCGATATGACTTACTATAAGGGCAATACTTTTATTGTAAAATGGTACGACAGAAGTTTGGATGCAGATGCCTTTGTTAATTTTAGTTTAGATAACAATGCCCTGGCCGATGGTTTTAAAATCGAAGCTATTTCGCCTTTAACCGATTTCAGTTTCGATTTTCAGGACCTTGATTTCAAAAAGATAGATAAAAAATAACCTAACCAATTATATACTCAATTGAAACCAATTTAAACACATGAAAACACTATTAAAAACGAGTATTTTACTAAGCTTTTGCTTAATTGCTTTAACCTCAATGACATTTAAACCAAAACGGATTATCTTTTTCGGCGATTCGATTACCCAACAGGGTGTTTCTAAAAACGGCTATGTAACCCTGATCAAAAAATCACTCGACTCTACCAAATACGACGTAATCGGTGCTGGTATCGGCGGTAACAAGGTTTACGATCTTTACCTCCGTTTGGAAGACGATGTTTTAAACAAGAAACCCGATTTAGTGGTTATTTATGTAGGAATTAATGATGTTTGGCACAAACAATCATCACACACCGGAACCGATTACGATAAATATTTAAAATTTTATCAGGCCTTGATCAATAAAATACAAGGCGTTGGCAGCAAAGTGGTACTGGTTACTCCATCGGTTGTGGGCGAGAAAAAAGATGGTACCAACGAGCTTGATGCTGATCTGAACAAATATGCTGCAGGAATCAGGGAACTGGCTGCAAAAAACAATTTACCGGTATGTGATTTAAGGAAGATTTTTGCCGATTATGAAGCTAAAAACAATCCGGAAGATAAAGAAAAAGGTATTTTAACCGTTGATAGGGTACACTTAAACGAAACCGGTAATAAATTAGTGGCTGAGCAGTTGTTACCTTTAGTAAAGTAATCGTATTTCTCTATCGTCATTGCGAACTGAAGCAAGGGATGTGTGGTGGGGTGAAGCAATCTTGCATGCAAGGCGATAACAGATTAAGGGTATATATAATAACAAAAAAGATTGCTTCGTCGGCTGAAAAAGCCTCCTCGCAATGACGACCTTTGCAACGTCATTGCGAACCGAAGCAGGGGAATGTGTGTTGGAGTGAAGCAATCTATCCTATAAACATTGGATTTGGAATATAATAATGGAGCGTGGCGGAACAGTTTATATCATTACTAATTTCACCCATACAACGTTATATACCGGGGTTACTTCAGATATTATGTTTAGGATTAAAGAGCATAAAGACAAGGAATATCCTAAATCTTTTTCCGCTAAATACAATACAGTTAAACTTGTTTATTTTTGTTCTTACGATTCAATAGAAGAAGCAATTGCAGAAGAAAAGAGAATTAAAGGCGGAAGCCGGAAAAAGAAGATAAAGTTAATAGATTCTATGAATCCGGAATGGAAAGATTTGTGGGAGATAGTGAAAGAATGGTAATACGCTCATTGTCGTCATTGCGAACCGAAGTAAGAGTTTGCATGGTGGAGTGAAGCAATCTTTCCGGTAGGTAAAAATAGTTTAAGGATAAATTAATAGCGAAAAAGATTGCTTAGTCGGCTGAAAAAGCCTCCTCGCAATGACGATCTTTGTGCGTCATTGCGAACTGAAGCAAGGGATGCGTGGTGGAGTGAAGCAATCTTTCATGCTTGGAGATAACAAATTAAAAATAAAAATAGCAAAATAGATTGCTTCGTCGTGCCTCCCCGCAATGACGATCTCTGGCACGTCATTGCGAACCGAAGAAGGGGATTGTGTGGTGAAGTGAAGCAATCTTTCCTGCACGCCATTAATAGTT
Source organism: Pedobacter miscanthi (assembly GCF_003315595.1). Lineage (GTDB taxonomy): Bacteria > Bacteroidota > Bacteroidia > Sphingobacteriales > Sphingobacteriaceae > Pedobacter > Pedobacter miscanthi. Next base: position 114,228 of record NZ_QNQU01000014.1, read on the forward strand.
TAAAAATAAAATAGCAAAATAGATTGCTTCGTCGTACCTCCTCGCAATGACGGGCAATAACAAATATGATAAACCGCGAAACAATAGATAAGATAATGGATACCGCCCGTATTGAGGAGGTAGTTGGGGATTTTGTGCACTTAAAAAAACGCGGAACCAGTTTAATCGGTAATTGCCCTTTCCATGGCGAAAAAACACCCTCCTTTCACGTATCCGTAACCAAAGGTATTTACAAATGTTTTGGTTGTGGTAAAGGAGGCGATTCAGTGCGCTTTATTATGGATCATGAAAAATATTCATATCCCGAAGCGCTTAAATTTTTAGCCAACAAATACAATATAGAGGTCGAAGAAACCGAACTCAGTCCGCAGGATGCCGAAGCGCAGAGCGCCAAAGAAAGCCTTTACGTAGTTTCGCAATACGCCAGCGCGTTCTTTGTAAAACAACTTTGGGATACCGATGAGGGTAGGGGAATTGGCCTTAGCTATTTTAAAGAACGTGGCTTTAGAGAAGATATCCTTAAAAAATTCGAAGTGGGCTACTCGCCGGATGTGTGGGATGCGCTTACACAGAGTGCCACTAACGCAGGTCATAAATTAGAATTTTTAGAAGCTACCGGATTATCGATTAAAAATGATAACGGCAAAATTTACGACCGTTTCCGCGGGCGTGTGATGTTTCCCATCCATAACTTTACCGGGAGAATTATTGGTTTTGGGGGTAGAACACTAAAAACCGATAAAAACGTTCCGAAATATGTAAACTCGCCCGAAAGTGAAATTTACCATAAATCGAATGTGCTTTACGGTTTATTCCATGCTAAAAAAGCCATTCGCGATCTCGATAACTGTTATCTGGCCGAAGGTTACGCCGATGTACTTTCGGTGCACCAGGCCGGGATAGAAAATGTAGTGGCTTCTTCGGGTACTTCATTAACCGTAGAGCAGATCAAACTGATCGGGCGTTTTACCCAGAATATTACCATTTTGTTTGACGGCGATGCGGCAGGTATTAAAGCCTCACTCCGTGGTTTGGATATGATTTTGGAGGAAGGATTGAACGTAAAGATCGTTTCTTTTCCTGATGGTCACGACCCCGATTCGTATATGCACCACGTGGGCGCCGGAGCTTTTAAAACCTATCTCGAGCAGAACAGAAAAGATTTTATCTTATATAAAGCTAATGTGCTGCTTAAGGATGCCGGCAACGATCCCATCAAACGTGCGGGCATTATCCGCGATATTGTAGAAAGTATTGCAAAGATTCCCGATCAGATCAAGGCTTCCGTTTTTATCCGCGAGTGCAGCAGTTTGCTCGAAATTGATGAACATATTTTATTGGGTGAGCTGAATAAAATGCGCTCGGCCAAGCTGAAGAAAAACTTCGACAATAACCAAAGGGCTAATCAATCAGCCAATACTAAACCTTATTCTTCCGGTCCACCCGAGCCGCTTGGCCCGCCTGATGATTTATGGGATGATAGCGCAGGCCCGATGGGTTACGTGCAAGAAACAGTAGAAGAAGAAGAGTTTCAGGAAAAGGAAATTGTAAGGCTTTTATTGGCATACGGACACGAATTTGTAAACTGGGATAAGATTGATGATATGTACATCGGTCCGTTTATTATGCAGAACCTGGCAGATGTTGAATTTGATGATCCGCTTTGTAAACAGATTATTAATTATTATAAAACGGAGATTGATAATGGCCGTTTACCAACATCGAACCATTTTGTTAAACATGAAGATAGGGCGATTGCTGACTTAGCCATTACGCTTTCAACATCAGAGCATGCTTTAAGCGAAAACTGGTTAAATAAACACCTGATTTATGTTAAAGATGAATCAATGAACTTAAAAGCGACTATTTTGGGTGGTATTTTTCACCTGAAAAAGCGTAAGGTTGAAAAAATATTGATGAACCTTTTAAAAGAAATAAAAGAAGAAAAAAACGAGGATAACCAGATGATTTTGATGCAACGCTATGGCGTAATTAAAGGGGTAGAAAGGGAAATTTCGAAGTTTTTGGGCTCTGTTATTGTTAAGTAAATTAACTTTACTAGAGCAAACTAACCATCGTGCCGTCACCCTGAATTTATTTCAGGGTCTATATAGCGAAAAAGATGCTGAAATAAATTCAGCATGACGATCGTTCTGGAAAAACTATAAAATTCACTCATTCTCTCATTAAATAATTATTAAGTATGGCGCTCCATAACGATTTAGGTAAAGCCGGCGAAAGTATTGCTAAGCAATATCTCGAAGATCAGGGTTATGAGGTTTTGGATGAAAACTGGACACACGGAAAGGCTGAGATCGATTTAATTGTTTATAAAAGCGGAATTATGGTTTTTGTAGAAGTTAAATCACGGAGTTCTGTCGCTTTTGGCGAACCGGAAGAATTTGTGCATAAAGCCAAAGAGAAACAGATGGAATTGGCAGCAAATGCCTATATTGACATCATGAACCATCAAAATGAAATCCGTTTTGATATCATAGCAATTACATTTACAAAAAACAAAAGTTATAATTTAAACCATATTGAAGATGCGTTTTGGCCTGAAGATTAACCCCATTAAAAATTTCATATTTGTCGGAATTACCCTTGCTTTTATTAGTTCGTGTAAAGAAAATACCAGCACAACCTACCGTAGTTTTCTTTCGCCGTTAACCGGATTAAATGTAGCCTCAGGAAAAGAGTTTGATGTTAAAGTACAGTTTGGCGCCGAGCAAAAGGTAGATTCGGTAGTTTATCTGATCGATACCGTTAAAGTGCTTTCTAAAACCGATACCTCGGGTATAAAACTTAAAACTGAAGGTTTAAAACTGGGTAACCACCTGCTAACTGCAAAAATATTCGGCGAAGGAAAATCGGAAGATTTAACTTCCAACATCAATGTTCTGGCAGCGCAGGCTCCGCTTGAATATGGTTATAAAGTAATTAAATCATTGCCCCACGATACATCTTCGTATGTAGAAGGTTTAGAATACCACGATGGCTTTTTCTACGAAAGTGCCGGCGATTATGGTCACTCGAGTTTGCGTAAAGTAGATCCTGCAAGTGGTAAAGTCCTGCAGAAAGCAGACCTGGATAAACAATATTTTGGCGAAGGTATTACTGTAATCGGTAACAAAATTATCCAGTTAACTTACCGCGAAAAAGTGGGTTTTGTTTATGATAAAGCAACCTTTAAAAAGCTTTCAGATTTTTCTTACACCACAGGCAGAGAAGGCTGGGGATTGGCTTTCGACGGACAGAAAGTATTAAATACTGATGGATCTAATACGATATTTTTCCTGAACAAGGATACTTACCAAAAAATAGGATCGATTGATGTTTTTGATGATAAAGGCGCCATCCAGAACCTGAATGAACTGGAAATGATTGATGGGAAGATTTACGCCAATGTGTATACGACCAACAATATTCTGATTATCAATCCTGAAAACGGTGTTGTAGAAGGTAAGATTGATTTATCAGGATTACTGCCTGCTGATTATTTCAAAACGGAAGATGAAAAGGCCAATAATGTATTAAATGGAATTGCTTATGATAAAGCAACCAAAAGGCTTTTTGTGGCCGGTAAAAAGTGGCCGCACATTTTCCAGATTGAATTGGTAAAGAAATAATTGAAAAGCCGTAATTGCGGTACATTATTTCACAGCGATTAACTTCATAAAAACATCGTCATCTCGACTGGAACGGAGAGATCTATCTCGAGATGGGTTTAGCTTCGCTGAGCACTCACGTGGTTCTCGACTACGCTACACTCCGCTCGAGATGACGGTTTTATATTAAAAATGACAATAACTTTGATTTTCTAATCCTGTTTCTTCGGCTCATCTAAGTAACCGTTAAAAATAATCGGCTGTTTATTCATACTGCTTGCCGTTAATGAGGCATAACCGTTTGTAGAAATATTGATCGTAAAGCGATAGTTTTCCCTTTGCACATCCTTGGTATTAATCTGGATGGTATAAGCACCCTTTTTATTCTTAGATTCGGTATAGGTAAAATTCTTTGAGGTGAATTTAATACCACCCTGGGTTGGATCCATAGGGGCAGAAAAAGATCTTCCATAATATGGCAGATAAGCAACCACACTATCTTTGGTTACCTTTACATCATATTGCGATCCTGTGAGGTTAATAGTGGCTCCTCCCTGGCTGCCCGGCATTTGGGCCAATATTCTGCTAACATCATTGTTCGACATTGGCAGTGCAGTATTGGCAACAAAAGTATAGTGTTTATCAGCTACAATTTTTACTGTAGTTTCTTTATTGGTTTGGGCAAATGATTGAACCCCAAAAGCAAGTAAGCCAAGGCTCAATATTAAATTTAAACGTTTCATAATGTGTGTTTTAAATGTGTAACAATTTAAAGATGCACAGATTTGAAAGATTCCATAATAGTGCCAGAAATGGAATGTAGCGTAAATTTAACGAATTTATGATTGATATTAGGGATTTACCTTTTCCGAATAGACCGATTTATATAAGGAGTTGGTTTTTTCATCTTCAGAAGCGCCCAATGCAATAAATTTATACTTCCCTGCCGAAATATTCTGAAGTTCGATTTCTCCATTTTCATTGGTAATTAAGATAATTGAATTTCCTCCAGGATTTTTACCTCCTTTAATCAGTATGCCGCCAATCGGAGAGCCTGCCACCCTCGAATTTGGATTGGTTGACGGAACAGAAACTACAAATTTGTAATTTCCTGTACTTGCATTGTTAAATTCTATTTCACCCTTTTCGTTGGTAGTTAGAGCAAGTAAGTCTCCGGTATTTGTGTTTCCCTTTACCACAATGCCTGCAACAGGCTGCCCAGCGGTAAAGTTGATATCGCCGGTTGCTGCATCAAGCTTACCTTTTATTGATTTCATAATGCAGGGAAAATGAGATTCAGGATAACTGAGTTTACAATACTCGCAGTAATGTCCTTCCTGTACACTGGTTTTTGATGGTTTAGCTGATTGTTGGGTTTCTGTTAATGTTGAATTTTTAACCTGAGCCAGAACAATAAACGAAGTAAATAGCAGGAATGCTGCTATAACAGCCCTTTTTTTCATTGATATTCGATTAGAACAGTAAAATTAATCAAAAAATCTGGCTCTTGCTACTTTTTGATCCTTTTAGCGGCCCGGCAACCCTTTTACTTACTTTTTCTTCCTGGATGCTTTTGCAAAAGGATTAAAATCGAGTGCAAGTTTCACCCAGAAATCGAGTTCATCATTTCGGCTTAATACATCCTCCGAAACCGAAATATAGCCTTTCATTGGCCGCCCACCCATTACCATCTGCTCCCAGCCGTCTTTATCTGATAAATTTTCCAGTGTACCTGGATCCAGCCTCACCATCATGCCATCTTTAGAAACGCCGAGGCACATTTTGCCGTTCACCATAAATACCAGACCATTGAACATCAGTTTTTCTTCCCCATCGGCTATGTGCATTAAACGTTCAGCTACCCGGAGAGCGAGGGTTTCGTTGTATTTCATGGTTTAAAATTCTTGTGTTAACATAAGTTAGATAATTGATATTTCCTTTGGACAGTTTGAACTAGCTGGTCGTCACCCTGAATTTATTTCAGGGTCTTTCATGCTAAAAAGAGGCTGATCCCGATGTGAAAATCGGGACAGCATGACGAATCAATAGGGACTAGGCACTTTTAAAACATCATTCTCATTATAACTTCAAACAAGTTATCCTTAAAATTAATGTTTAAAAGATGTTGAACAAAATAATTTTCTTAGTATCTCTATTTCAGTAAATTTGCAACATGTTGTTAAACTGCTATCAGGAAGAATTATTAGAGGCCGGATGTGATGAAGCCGGGAGAGGTTGCCTCGCCGGACCTGTTTTTGCGGCTGCGGTAATTTTGCCAAAGGGTTTTGTACTCGAAGGCTTAAACGACTCTAAGCAGTTATCACACGATCAAAGGACTTTGTTAAGGCCGATTATCGAACAGGAAGCTTTGGCCTGGGCGGTAGCTTCCTGCGATCACGAAGAAATAGACCGCATCAATATTTTAAATGCATCCTTTTTGGCCATGCACAGGGCCATTGAGAAACTGCATACCCAACCGCAATACCTGGTTATTGACGGAAATCGTTTTAAAACTTATCCGCAGATTCCACATAGCTGTATTGTTAAAGGCGATGGTAAATACCTGAACATTGCTGCAGCCTCGATATTGGCCAAAACACACCGCGATGAATACATGGCCAATCTGCACGCCGATTATCCTCATTATAACTGGATGCAAAATAAAGGTTATCCAACAACGGCACACCGCAGGGCTGTGATCGAGATCGGATTATCGCCCTTTCACCGCAAAACTTTCAACGTAAGCGACCCTCAGTTAGATCTGTTTTCAAAAAACGCTTAAAATTTCGTAATTTCACAACATTGTGAAAATTCTGTTGATTACTAAGCGGATTCCCTTTCCGCCAAATAGTGGTTATCCGATCGTGGTTTATAACACCATAAAAGGTTTGCTGCAGCTTGGCGCAGATATCACTTTGTTTAGCCTAAACCCCACAAAAGGCCGCATCGATATTGAAGATATTTACGATCCTATTTTTGAACAGATTAAATACCACACTTACGATTTAGATACCGATGTAAATGTATGGTCGGCGTTTTTTAACATTTTTACCAACGAGTCTTATAATGTTTCGCGCTATTACAGCGAAGATGCAGCACGGCAGCTGGAAAATGTTCTGCGCGAAAATGCTTTTGATATTATCCAGTTCGAAGGTCTTTTCGTGGTACCCTATTTAGATGTGGTAAAAGCAAACAGTAATGCCAAACTGATTTACAGGGCACACAATATCGAATTTACCCTTTGGGAGCGCCTTTCGCATTCAGAAAAGTTTCTCGTCCGGCGTAAATACCTGGCCTTTTTAGCCCAAAGGCTTAAAGCTTACGAAACCGATCAGATTAACCGCTTTCACCAGATTTTTGCCATAAGCGAGCCCGACAGGCAGAGTATCTTGCGCTTTGGCTGCGAAGTGCCGATGTCGGTTTTTCCGGTGGCCATTGACCTCGAAAAATATAAGGTTGATAAAACCAAAACGAGTTTTCCAACACTCTTTCATTTAGGTGCGATGGATTGGCGGCCCAATCAGGAAGGTTTAGAGTGGTTTTTGGATGATATCTGGCCTGATATCGAAAAACTGAACAAAGACCTCCGTTTTTATATTGCCGGAAAAAATATGCAAAAACATTTTTTCGAATACGATTCGGAAAACCTGATTGTAGAAGGAGAAGTTTTTGATGCGGTAGAGTTTATGAATTCGAAAGCCATTATGATCGTTCCATTAATTTCGGGTACGGGTATGAGGGTTAAAATTATTGAGGGTATGGCGATGAAAAAATGCATCATTGCCACCACTACTGCTGCCGAAGGTATTAACTGCAGGCATGGTCATGATATTTTAATTGCCGATTCGGCAGATGAATTTTACCGTTCAATTTTGCAATGCATCATCAACCCCAAACGCTGGATGGAAATTGGTGAAAATGCCCGTAAAACCGTTGAAAACGATCACGGTGTTCATTTGATTTCGGGTAAAATGTTGAAGATTTACGAAGAGTTGGTGAGCGCTTAGATGGAGTTATGAGTTGACAACTTTTATAGGCATCAAGAATGGAAGTTGTCAACTCTGGATTTCAGGTTATAAACTTAATTTTTTATCCTTTACAAATTCGTTAAAATATTTTTGCTCAATTTTCTCCTCTTCAGATAGTTCTTCGAATTTAGTATCCGACATTCCGACTGGAGAATAAAACTTCCATTTCCAGGTTGGACGATGTTTAATGAAAAAATGTTTTCCGCCAAACTCATCATGAACATAAATTCCACAGAAAAATCTGAAAATGATGGCACTACCAATTAATGTAATTAAAACCCTACTTTTTTTGTTCATTACATCTGGGTTATTGTTTTTTGATATTTATCTATTTAATAAGTAGGTAAGTTCATGTGAAAACTCATTAAAATTAAGCCAAAGTTTTGTCTTTTTCTTAGTAGTTTTGCGCCCTAGAAGAATAAGTACAAAAACGTTATAATTTGCAGCTTAATCAACTGATAAACGAACTAAAACTGCTTCATTATCATAAAAAATAAAATTCACGGATGAAAAACACCGCATTAACAGAAAAACACATCGCTTTAGGCGCTAAAATGGTTCCATTTGCAGGATATAATATGCCCGTTACTTACGAAGGTATTAACGTAGAACATGCAACTGTTCGTAACGGTGTAGGTGTTTTTGATGTGAGCCACATGGGCGAATTTATCCTGAAAGGCGAAAATGCACTGGATTTAATCCAACGCGTTACCAGTAATGATGCATCTAAATTATATGATGGAAAAGTTCAGTATTCTTGCCTGCCAAACCAGGATGGTGGTATTGTAGATGACCTTTTGGTTTATAAAATAGACGATAAAACCTACATGTTGGTGGTAAATGCATCAAACATTGAGAAAGACTGGAACTGGATTCAGCAGTTTAATACCCAGGGAGTAGAAATGCACAATATTTCTGATCAGACTTCTTTGTTGGCTATCCAGGGCCCAAAAGCAGCAGATGCTTTGCAAAGTTTAACCGATGTTGACCTGGCATCGATGGAATATTATACTTTCGTTAAAGGCACTTTCGCTGGTATTGAAAACGTAGTAATTTCTGCAACAGGTTATACCGGTGCAGGTGGTTTCGAAATTTATTTCGAAAACCAATATGCTGATCAGATTTGGGACGCCATTTTTGAAGCAGGTGCACCTTATAACATTCAACCGATCGGTTTGGGTGCACGCGATACCCTGCGTTTAGAAATGGGTTTCTGTTTATATGGAAATGATATCGATGATACCACTTCTCCTATCGAGGCCGGTTTAGGCTGGATTACCAAGTTTTCTAAATCATTCACCAATTCTGAAGCTTTATTAGCTCAAAAAGAAGCTGGGATACAAAAGAAACTGGTAGGTTTCGAAATGATCGACCGCGGTATTCCACGTCACGATTACCAGATTGCTGATGCTGAAGGCAATATCATCGGTAAAGTAACCTCTGGTACACAAGCACCATCATTGCAAAAAGCAATTGGTATGGGCTACATCTCAAAAGAGTTCACCAAAGAAGGAACAGAAGTTTTTATCCTCATCCGCAACACGCCAATTAAGGCAAAAGTGGTTAAGTTTCCTTTTTATAAATAGATGGCGTATCAGGTATCAAGTAGCAAGACAAACTTATCTTGCTACTTGATACTCACTACTTGATACTCACTACTTAATACTTCAATACTTGCATCCTCCCCAAATGTCAAAAAAAATAGAAGTTTGTTTAACACCTGCGCTAATTGATTTATACGATATCGAGCAGAGCATTGTGGTGGTTATTGATATTTTACGAGCTACATCATCTATTACCTACGGGATAGATAATGGTGCTGAAGCAATTATTCCGGTTGCTAATGTAGAAGATTGCTTAAACTATCGCGACAGCGGATTTTTATTGGCTGCAGAAAGAAATGGGGAAGTGGTAACTGGATATGATTTCGGTAACTCACCTTTTTCATATACCAAAGAAAAAGTAGGAGGAAAGACGGTTGTACTTACTACAACCAATGGGACTAAAGCCCTTCATTTGGCACAAAAGAAAGCATATCAGGTCGTAATCGGATCATTTCTTAATTTGGATTCACTTTGCGCTTATCTGCAAAGTCAGGACAAAAATGTGCTTTTACTGTGTGCCGGCTGGAAAGACCAGTTTAATTTGGAAGATACCTTATTTGCCGGGGCGGTTGTGGCAAAACTCCGTCAAAATTTCGAACACTTTGACGATTCGAGTGTAGCTGCTGAGGATTTATACCTGCTGGCTAAAGATGATTTAAGGAAATATCTCCATAAATCGTCGCATAGTCATCGTTTGGCTCAATTGAATATTGAAGAAGATGTGGTTTTCTGTTTGCAATTAAATGTTTGCGAAGCCATTCCGGTTTTAGAAGGAGAGCGTTTGGTTGCTTTAAAAAAATAAGCGACGGATTGAGCTGTCATCCTTAAGCCTGTCGAAGGATCTTGCTTAACTTTATGCGAGGCGTTTTGACTATTCGTATCAAAAACCAAACTTTAAACCCACAAAGAACGCGTTTTTGATTCTATTGGTCGGTGTCACACCGACCGAAATTCTAGTTATTTTTTTTGCCCTACTGCGCAATCTTGCCTCGGCTCGCCGCCGCCGAAGGGCTCCTTCTTTTTGGCGTCAAAAAGAACCAAAAAACGCCGGCTGAAAATTTTTCTATGGAAGCCAGTAAGTTAGCTTGGTCAGTTCAGCCCAAAAAATTTATTAGGCCGGAACTAAGGAGAACGGTGAGGTAGTGCTTTGGCCTATCCAGTCAGAAATGCAGGTGGAAGTTAAGGTGCTTATTATTAATGAATTACTAGATAATGTCAATAGTAGTCTGTCGAAGGATTTTCCTTAAAATTATGCGATGCATTTCTACTACTTGTATCAAAAATCAAACTTCAACCCCACAAAAACAGCATTTTTTCTAAAACTTGCGCCATTAAACTGGGTTTCTTCAGTATTACGGTTATTAAAATAAGCTTTATCAACGCCTGAATAGGTGTTGATATTATTGATTTTATAATCGGCTTCTATACTTAAACTTTTATTCAACGGCACTGAAAGGTTGATATCGCCACTTAAAGCAAAAGAGTTGGCTTTGTGGGTAAAACTCACCGGTTTTTCAAAATCGGGGATTAAATTCCAGTTCGCTTTGGCCGAGTAGGTGTAAAATCCACCTAAAACTGTAGCTCCGATGCTAAATGCATCCATTTTCAGAACAAATTCACTACCAAAATCAAAATCTTTATACCGGACTTCGTAAGTAGAGTTTAAGCCATTGCTTGCCGGGTTACTGGCACTTTCTAACAGGTAGAATTTCTGCTGGTTGTAAGAAAGATCTACGATAGGATTGATACTAAATTCCCCCATTTTTAGCAGTTTATAGTTCAGTTGCAGATCAATATTGTACAAATAGCCTTTATTAGCATTAAGTAAATCATAATAAAATGCACCCTGACGGTTGTCATCGGCATAATCGGTGTCGGTAGCCTCTCCTTTGCTAATGTTGCTGTATTGGTTGGCAACTTTAACGGTTAGTTTTTCTATAATTTTATAACTGATATCCAAACCATAGCTGGGACCTTTTAGTTTCTCCCATATCAGTTCTGACAGCACATTGGGGTTGGTTCCGTTTGCATTGCCGGCTATAGACCAATCGAACCGTGATTGTTGAAAACCAAGGTATGGTTTTACACTCCATTTACGGGTTTCCTGCGCAAAAGCATTGCAAAACAGAAAAAAGAGCAGGCATGTTATGGCATATCTTAAAAAGGAAGTGCGTAAAGTAATTTGCATTTTTTGAGCTTTATCAAAGCAAAATACACATAGTGGCCGGTTAAAACCACTATGTGCAATAATTATTTTCTAGAACGGATATACTGAAGCAATAAATGATTTATCGGTTGGTGATAAAACAGTATTCCATCCCACTTCATAATCGCCGATAGTTAATTCATTAGGAACCGAATAGTGCATAATTGAATTTTTATCGTAGGCGCTGTAGTTGGTTTGTGTGGTGCTGTATTTAGCAAAGATGTTATTATCGGTTGTTGCCTGATCCCAGTAATTAGGTGCAGCAGCATAATAAGCATAAACGGCTGGTTTATCCCATGGGATGCTAACTAACGGATGCTGGTGCTCGTGGATCATACCTAAGGCATGGCCAAATTCGTGTATTACCACACGGCTATATTCAGAATCTGCAGTATTATCTGTTAGCCAGCCATAATTCATGGTTGCACCTGTGCTTGGTGTCGATTTTCCGATGTAAGACCATGAACCGCCGCTGGCAAAGGTTACCCTGATTTTAGCGGTATTATCGTTGGTTACAAAATTGAATTTGATGTTGGCGTACTGTTCCCACTGTTTGGCAAACTGAATTACTTTGGCCCTTACAGTTGCAGTGCCTCCGTTTAAGCTTACTTTAATGGTTGAGCCATTAGTCCATTTTGATGATCTTATAACCGCACCTCTTGGAGTAGTGCCATCATCAAAAGTCCTCTCTGTACAAATTTTGATGCTGCTAAGCTGATTAACACTCATGGGCTCTGGTTTTTGCAAATCTGCCGCTTCAGTAGCCTTTTCTTTCTTACAAGAGTATAATACAGTAGTTAATGCCAATGCAGCAATCAGGGTTTTATTTAATTTTAAGAATTTCATGTTTTAGGTTTTTTTAGGTAAAAATTAATGATCTGTTATTTTGACGGAAATCAAGTTAGAAGATCGTAAAAACAGGAATTCTTCTCTGCTGAAAAAGAATAATCAGACTAAAAAACATAGATAGACGTTTAGGTTATATACGCTGCATCTGCAAAGTATAATCCTAAAGTAAAATAATATTACAATACTTACAAGAGAAATGTAATATTTTTATTGCAATAGTGTATTTTAAACACTATTTATATATGTTATTTTATGTGTAATATAAGTAGTATTAATACTACTTATATTTAAGTATCAACTGATATGAACTAAGGTTTTGTGATGAGTTCAGAAATGGTTGGACTATTTTTGATGGTAATTAATGCTTCTTCGTGCGCCAGCCAGTAAATATCTTCAGCACGTTTCATATCAAAAGTGCTGATGGCACCCAGACCTTTTGGTTCGATTAATACATTGCAGAATTTTGCCTTTCTTTCCATATCATGGTTAATAGACATAATACCTGCACGCCCCATTAAATTGGTAATTCCGGTAATTTTATCTACAGGTTTCAGGTGGTTGCAGGATGAGCCGATAATGAAATCACAATCTTCCATTAAAGGTTCTACAGGAAAGTTATTTAAAATTCCACCATCCACGTACATCTGTCCGTCAATCATAATGGGTTTAAAAATCCCGGGGATACAACTCGAGGCGTGTACCGCCCTGATTAGTGGTCCTTTGGTAAAATAAACCAACCTGCCTTCGCTAAAATTTACAGCGGCAATGGTTAAGGGTATTTTTAATTTCTCGATTGTATCATCAGGAAAATACTCCTTTAAAATCAGCGCTGTGTTTTCGATATTGATCAGCCCCAAAGAGCCTACTGCCGGACGAACAAAACGCCAGAGTTTGGTTTTAAGGAAAATGTTAAGCCCTTCTTCCGGATCTATACCAGCGGCAAAAAAAGCACCAGCTATGGCACCAGCACTCGTTCCACTAATGTGGCTAAAGGTAATGCCCAGGTTGCTAAAGGCTTTTAAAACGCCTAAATGGGCTATTCCCCTGATGCCTCCGCCTGATAATACAATGCCAACTTTCATAGATTTAATTTAGGATGATTAATATTGCTAATTGGTGTATTGTTAAATTGTTTTTTGACCCTCAAAACTGATAATTACCAACTGAAAACTGTAAACTGAAAATTGCCAACTACTTCTGTTGCTTCGGTTTATATTTCGATTGATTTAAAATTTTCTGTGTATCGTTATTGGCCATCAATTGTTGCAGGGTAACGTCAGGATGCGTCGCCATATATTTTTTTACAATCTGCCAGCCCATCCATACACCCAATTTTGGTGCTGAATCGCGGTTTTCGCCTAAACCCGGCGTAAACGGTCCTTCAGATAAAAACACCTGTATTTTTTGATAATCGGTTTCATACAGGAAGTTGTTCTCCAAAAAATATGCCCAAATATCACCTTCAAAATTCTGGGCCCAATTTAGTTGTTGCTGCGTGTAACCAATTTTTGTAGAATCACCTATTTTTTCCGGCAACACCTGATCCAGAAAATATAAAATTTTCCCCTGAAAAATCATTTTCGATAAAAGTGTTCTGTTATCATCCGGTTCTGCAAAAAGTTCTTCATGTGCATAGGTTTCGGCCACGCGTGGTAGAATATATTCGGGTGCAAACCTGCGAGAAAGGTACATCGGAATGCTTTGCACGATGGCTTTGTAAAACTTGCTGTCTTTCCCCAAAAACATATCCAGGCCAATGCCCAAATAATTGTCGCCAACAGGCATTTGATAGGCAAAACCCGATGCAAAGGAAATAAACCTTGGTATTTTCGCCTTTGGGTAATAGTATTTAATGTATTTAAATGTTTCGTTCAAATCTTCTTCCTGTGCTTTCAGGTTCGGAAATACGCTGTCTACTTCTTTGGTTAAATCTGTATAAGCCTGGTCGCGGTATAAATTGGCCAGCGATTCGGTATTGGAGTATTTACTGTCTAATATCCGGTGGATAAAATCGTCATAAAACACACCATATTTCGAACTAAGCTGTTGATTAACTGCATCGGTATTTTTATTTTTCCCTGCAAAAAGCTCGTTGTCAAATCTTTCGATCTTAATATTTACCTGTATATTACTTACATCAGGCCTGTTGTTATGTGTGCAGGAAATAAATGTGATGGCAAAAAGAAAAATTAGATAAATTTGCCAGTGTTTTACGTTATAAGTCATGTAGAACAAATATATATAAACAGCTATAGCATGAAAAGAATATCGACCATTTTAATTTTGTCTCTTCTGAGTTTCGGCGCCTGGGCGCAAAATTCTCCTTTAACCAATTACGGTTTCAGGTTAGGTTTAACCGCTACGCCAACTTTTGGATGGATTAAACCTGATCAGGGTAAAACCAATGGCATTGCTTTGGGTTTTTCTTATGGACTGATAGGCGATTTTAATTTTGCCCCAAACTATAGTTTTTCAACTGCTTTAACCATTACAACCATTAACGGTAAAAGTACAGAGGTAGATCCTGCTAATATTACCAGACCGAATACTGCTGCAGTGCCGATAGCATACGATTTAAAGTATAAACTTCAATATCTGGATTTGCCTTTAACGGTAAAACTAAAAACAATAAAAGAAGAGGGAAGGCGCTGGTATGGTCAGTTTGGTTTATCCAATTCATTTCTTTTAGGTGCAAAACAGGACGCAGTGGGCGGTGGTACCAACCTGAGCAACGAGAAAATAAATGATTATACCAAATTTTACCGTGCCGGATTGATTATCGGTGGTGGTGGCGAATTTGATGTCTCGGGTAATACCAGCATTGTAGCCGGCTTAACTTTTAATAATGGCTTTACCAATATTGTAACCGACAAAAACAGGACCGTTAAAAACCACTATCTGGCACTTAATTTCGGTGTGTTCTTTTAATCTTTGTACTAAACTCTCAATACCTGATACTTGAATCTTGATACTTAACTCTCGATACCTGATACTTAAATCTTGATACTCAACACTTGATACTTAAATCTTGATACTTATTTCTCAATACTTGATACCAACAGCATGAAAATAGCGCTAGCACAACTCAATTACCACATCGGAAACTTTGAGAACAATACTCAAAAAATAACAGAGCATATTCAGCTGGCGAAAGCTAAAGGAGCCGATCTTGTTGTTTTTGCCGAACTGGCTATTTGTGGCTATCCGCCGAGAGATTTTTTGGAGTTTGATGAATTTATTGTGCTTTGCGAAAATGCGGCGCAGGAAATAGCTAAACATTGTACAGATATTGCCTGTATTGTGGGGTTGCCGATTAAAAATGAGATTTTACAGGGAAAAGACCTGTTTAATGCTGCTTATTTTATCGAAGATGCGAAAGTAAAGGCTGTAGTAAAAAAAGCATTGTTGCCAACTTATGATGTATTTGATGAATACCGTTACTTTGAGCCTGCTACAGAGTTTAGTTGTATCGATTTTAAAGGGAAAAAAATTGCATTAACCATTTGCGAAGACCTTTGGAATATTAACGATAATCCTTTGTATGTATCGAACCCGATGGATGAGCTGATTAAAGAACAGCCCGATGTAATGATCAATATTGCTGCTTCGCCGTTTTCTTATACCCACGATGATGAGCGCATTAAAGTATTGGCCGATAACGCAAAAAAATACCATTTACCCGTATTTTATGTAAATCAGGTTGGTGCGCAGACTGAAATTATTTTCGACGGAGGATCATTGGTTTTCGATGCCGATGGCGAAATGAAAGCCGAAATGAAATATTTTGAAGAAGATCTTCAGGTATTTGATCTCGAAGAAGTTGAAAATGTACGCAATAAATACCCGAAATCGGAAAGGCTGACGGATATTGAACAGATTCATGACGCACTTGTTTTAGGCATCAAGGATTATTTCAGGAAATCGGGCTTTAGTAAAGCGGTATTAGGTTTATCAGGCGGGATTGATTCTGCTGTGGTTTGCGCACTGGCTTGTCGGGCGTTAGGTCCGGAGAATGTGATGGCTGTTTTAATGCCTTCTAAGTTTTCTTCTGATCATTCCGTTCAGGATGCATTGGATTTGGTAAACAACATTGGCTGCATGCACGAAATTGTACCAATTAAAGAGGTTGCAGAAGCTTTTGATCATATTTTGGCACCGGCTTTTAAAGGGTTACCATTTAATCTTACCGAAGAGAATATCCAGGCCCGTATCCGTGGCATCATTAATATGGCCATGAGTAATAAATTTGGTTATATTTTACTTAATACCTCAAATAAAAGTGAGTGTGCTGTAGGTTATGGTACTCTGTATGGCGATATGTGCGGGGCAATCGGGGTAATTGGCGATGTGTATAAAATGCAGGTTTTCGAGTTGGCCAGATATATCAATAAGGAAAGGGAAATCATCCCGATCAATACCATTGTTAAACCACCTTCAGCAGAGTTAAGGCCTGATCAAAAAGATTCTGATTCTTTACCTGAATACGAAATCCTTGATAAAATATTATATCAGCATATTGAAAAAAAACAAGGTTCGAAAGCGATTATTGCGCAGGGTTTCGATGAAGCACTGGTACAGCGCATTTTGAGAATGGTTAATATCGCCGAGTTTAAACGCTACCAAACGCCACCTATTTTAAGGGTATCGCCAAAAGCATTCGGCATGGGAAGAAGAATGCCTATTGTAGGGAAATATATGGCGTAGGGCGTTTTTTTGGATTGTAATGTTGATTGTTAGGATTGCTAAATTGTTGTATTGTTTTTTAGCTAATTGTTAACTGCCAACTGCCAACTGACTAATTGCGGCTCAGCTGATTTAACGCAAGTTCTCTGATCTCACTTTCTTTTTCGAATGAGATGATATGATTTAGATTAGCCTGATCGTTCATCTTGCTAACAGCTTGTTTTCTTGTTGCTACATCTTTATCAAAGCAGGCCACGTGGAATAAGTTTGCCTGATCATCCATTTTACTCACTGCCAATTTTCTTGTTGCAGCATCTTTATCGAAACTGGCGATATGAAATAGGTTAGCCTGATCGTTCATTTTTACAACTGCCAGTTTTCTTAGTTCGGCATCTTTATCAAATGAAGCGATGTGGAATAAATTTGATTCATCGGTCATTTTGCCAACTGCAATTTTTCTTGTAGCAATATTCTGATTAAAACTGGCGATATGGAACAGGTTAGACTGGTCGCTCATTTTACCAACGGCAATTTTTACAATCACGGTATCTTTATCAAAAGCGGCAATGTGAAACAGATTGGATTCATCAGTCAAATTTTGAACGGCTAAAGTCTTAACTTTTTCATTTTTGCTCGTTCTTGCTATTGTGAGTAATTCTCCTTCAGTAATTGGTTTACTAAAATCGATACTATCAGCATAATTGTCTGAAGTAATTGTAAAGGTTTGTTCGTTTTTTTGGGCAAAGCTGATGCAGCCGCTTAAAAGTAAGGCTGAGCTTAAAAATAGAAGAGATTTTTTCATGTTAACTTAGATGATTAAGCTAAGTTATATAATAAATCTTAATTTTTTAGTTTTTGTAATTATACAATAAAAAACATCATCTCGACTGAAGCGCAGCGGAACGGAGAGATCTATCTCGAGACAGATCTCTCGGCTTCGCTCGAGATGACGAAAGTGTTATGCTAAAGTAGCATCAACTGTAATGCTTGTATTCAATAATTTAGAAATCGGGCAGTTTTTTTCAGCATCTGCAACCAGTTCATCAAATTTTTCCTGTGTAAGATCAGGTACCGAAGCAGTTAAAGTTAAGTGCGATTCTACGATTTCACCTTTTGAAGGATCAAGGTTGATTTCGCATTTGGTTTCTAATTTAGTGGCAGTAAATCCTGCTCCTGTGAGGTTGGCAGATAGTTTCATGGTGAAACAGCCGGCATGTGCAGCAGCAATCAATTCTTCAGGATTTGTTCCTACACCTTCTGCAAAACGCGAGTTAAAAGAATATTGGGTATTGTTTAAAGTAGTGCTTTGAGTGGTAATGTTTCCATTGCCATCTTTAATAGAACCTTGCCAAACGGCTGTTGCATTTCTTTTCATGATTGGAATTATTTTGGTTGTTTTTTAGATTGTTTAACAGCTAAAGATAATTATATGTTTGTGTATAGCCGGTAATTCTTTTGTTAAGAAATATTGACTTTATTCTACTTCGGGCTCTGTTGCTTCTTCTTTCACCACTTTGCTTCTGAACGATTGAATCAGCAATATCCCAATTCCGATCATGATGGAAATATCGGCAAAATTAAAAACGCCTGTTTGGAAAATATAAAAATCCATGTGCATAAAATCGGTAACCGATCCGTACATAATCCTGTCGTAGAGGTTGCCAATACCACCACCTATTAAAAAGCAAAGAGCAATTTGCATGGTTACAGGAAGATTCTTTTTAACGAATAAATAATATAAGCCGTAGCACAGAAATAAAAGCGGTAGACCCGTTAAAACAATCAACCTGAAAAAGTATGGCATCTGATCGCCCAGACTTAAAAAAGCACCGGTATTTTCTACCTTTAATAAGGTAAAATGGTCTTTAATGATGCTAATGTGTTCG
Organism: Pedobacter miscanthi; assembly: GCF_003315595.1. Lineage (GTDB taxonomy): Bacteria > Bacteroidota > Bacteroidia > Sphingobacteriales > Sphingobacteriaceae > Pedobacter > Pedobacter miscanthi. The sequence goes on from NZ_QNQU01000014.1 coordinate 133,092, forward strand.
TAATCGCTGATTTCGCTACGGACAATTTTTTTTGAAATCTGATCGCAACCAAAATTTAGTGTTAACATCAATAACAGGAATGACCATCTAATATTTTTTATTTGTTGCATGGCTTTAAAATTGGAAAATAATTAGGGCTTTTATTTTTTTACCCATTTTCTGTAAGGAATAATTAAGGCTAAGATGATGGCTAAAACACTGAATATTTTTGCAATAATATCTCCGCTTTTTACGTAAAAAGTAATCTCGTCGTTTAGGTTAATGTTGGCTTTTAACGCTGTCCTTGTCCACCATTTGGTTTGTTGTGTTACATCGCCCCGTTGATTGATGAAGCATGAAATACCGGTATTGGCAGACCGCGCCACATCGCGGTGGGTTTCAATTGCCCGGAGTTTGGCGTACATTTCATGCTGATCTTTGCCTGTTGTATTTCCCCACCAGCCATCATTGGTAATAATAGCGATAAATTGTGCGCCATCATTTACCTGTTCGCCAATCCAATCCCCCCATAAACTTTCGTAGCAAACCACAGGGGCAACACCGATGCCACTTTGGGCGTAGAGCACACTGGGTTTATCCTGCCAGCCCCATCCGCCCACTGTACCTCCCAATTGGGCGAAAACACCATCTAAAAATGAAAATACTTTCGGGAAAGGCATTTTTTCTACCCCTGGTACCAATTTGGATTTATGATAAAACTGAACATTTGCAGAATTTTCTACCTGCATGGCGGTATTGAAATTATCGAAATAAATGCCACTCTGATTATCAAATTTGGTCGTAATGGTTTTTTTATCCTGATAGGTCTTGATGCTTTCGATACCTGTAATCAATGTTCCGTTTTTATATTTCGACAGAAAACTTTGTAACGTAATGAAATCGGCATTACTTCTGATACGGTCTTCGTCGGCATAATTTGGTATTGCTGTTTCCGGCCAGATAAAATACTCAGTATTGGTTTGACCAATAGAATCGGATAAATGGGTTAAAATAGCAATTTGTTCGGCAGGCGGAATATTCTCCAGCTTTTGATAGGGGTCGATATTTGGCTGAACCACCACAACATTGCTCGGTGTGCCTTTCTGTTCGGCATTAAAGTATTTTGTTAGTGAAATAGCGATAGGAATAATCACCACCAAAATCCAGATGCCAAAAGTTCTAAATCTTAAATAGCCCGTTTGCGTTTTAAGCCTTTTATAAGCTTCAAAAGCTAAAATATTACTTGCTAAAATCCATAACGAACCGCCGTAAATACCGGTATGATCATACCACTGCGCCAGTTGGTGCATGCCTGCTAAACCATTACCTAAAGTCATCCATGGGAAAGCGAGGTCCCAGGTTTGCTGTAAATATTCCAAAGCAATGTAAAAGGCGATTAAACCCAGGTATGCAATTTTTTTGTTGATGTATTTGCCCAAACGGTAATACAACCAAAAAGCAAATGTCATTAACAGTGCACCTAAACCATACGGAATTAATGAAACCGGTAAAGCTACAGCCCACCCATTGTAAGCGCTTATGGCATTGTACACCCAGTAGATAGATGCCGTATTCCACACCAAAAAGGTTAAACCTGCTGTTAAAAAGATCCGTTTCCCCTGTTTTTTAGTCGTATCGTTTGCAATGTTATCGAAAGCGATAAATAACGGTACCAAAGCAATTAATAGCAATGGCGTGGTAAAGGGCATTGGTGGCCAGGCGAGCCAAAGCAAAAATGCGCTGACTAAGGCAAGGAGATAGGTTTGTTTGGATTTCATATAAAATTACTTGTCATTCTGACGCAGGAAGAATCTCTATGCGACAGAGAACCGACCTTGTTCTATTATTATAAGTACTGTGCAACTATGCTAGGGATGCTTCGTGCCTCAGCATGACAGTGTTTACAAACTATCTAAAATAGCCGATTTTTTAGCTTCGTATTCTTCCTGTGTGATCAGGTGTTTATCATACAAAGTTTTAAGTTTGCGTAGTTTTAATGTAGTTTCATCCTCTGCTTCCTCCACCACTTCAGCAATCTGGATTAGAGGTTTTTCAGGCTCCGGAGCTGGTTCATAGGTGGGAATTTCGGCTAAGGGTTGCGCATTTAAATTAATAGGAGATGCCGTAGCACGATTTTCTTCCAGTTTTTGCTGGCGCAACAGTTCTTTATATTCTTCCAGCTGCTGATTGGCTGCCTGATGCAGTTTGCGGGCCTGTACTTTTGGAATATATTCTGTTACAATATTTTCGCCGTGTTGTGGTACACAGATGAATTTAGAACCGAAAAACTCTTCTTTAAAAGAAACTTCCTTAATGCTTTTCCACGAAATGTCTTTAAAATTCATGGTTAATCCCAGGTTACCTGGTTCGCAGTAAAAAATACGCTTGTTAGATATCGCGATACTATCGGGCAATAAGTTTACAGCAGGTTTTTTCTGTACAGCCAGGTATAAAATCTCTTCGCCCGCGGTTAACAGGTCGTTTAGTTTTCCAATAACTTTTTCAACCGCTTTCGGGTCTTGTTCGTCACTTAAAAATCTATCTATTGCAATCATAATGTTTTTAAAATTGATGTGTTGTTTATGTTTTAAATGCTACTCTTCAGCATCTTCATATTTGTTTTTGCTTTTAACATTGGGTTTTCCCGCTATGCAAATTACAAATTCTCCTTTTAATGTATTGTTTTCAAAATGTGATTTTATTTCTGTCAAGGTACCGCGAACGGTTTCTTCGAACATCTTGGTGAGTTCCCGGCTTACCGAAGCTTGCCTGTCGGCCCCTAAATACTGCGCAAACTCCTCTAAAGTTTTTAATAAACGATGCGGACTTTCGTAAAGTATAATGGTGCGGTCTTCTTCGGCCAGTTTTTTAAATTTGGTCTGCCGGCCTTTTTTTACCGGTAAAAACCCTTCAAAGCAAAAGGCATCGGCAGGTAAACCCGAATTTACCAAAGCTGGTACAAAAGCGGTTGCACCGGGTAAACATTCTACCGCAATATCATTTTTAATGGCCTCGCGCACCAGAAAGAAACCCGGATCGGAAATGGCAGGTGTACCGGCATCGGATATTAAGGCAATTTTCTGTCCTTCATTTAAAAATTTAATAATCTCAGAAGTTGCTTTGTGTTCGTTATGCTGGTGATGCGAGAAAACCCTTTTATCAATGCCGAAATGTTTGAGCATGGGGGCACTGGTGCGGGTATCTTCCGCCAGGATTAAATCGCATTCTTTCAATATACGGATTGCCCTAAAGGTCATATCCTCCAAATTGCCTATAGGCGTTGGTACGAGAAATAGTTTGCCATCCATATTTCAGTTTGCAGTTTACAGTTAACGGTTTGCAGTTTTTTCGAAACTCCTTACCCCAAACTCCAAACTCTTGCTATCTTTGCTTTAAAAAATTAAATAATGCTGCAAGTTAACTATATCCGCGAAAATAGAGAGAAAGTTTTAGAACGTTTAAGTATCCGTAATTTTAAACAGCCAGAACTGGTAGACGAAATCATTAAAATTGATGAAGACCGCCGTTCCACTCAAACTTCGTTGGATAGTATTTCTGCTGAAGCAAATGCAGCAGCCAAACAGATTGGCGATTTAATGCGTACAGGTAAAAAAGAAGAAGCCGAAGCCATTAAGGCACAAACGGCTTCTCATAAAGAAAATATCAAAAACCTGAGCGATAAGTTAAATGAGCTGGAAACCGCTCAGCATAACTTAATTGTACAGTTGCCTAACCTGCCGTATCATCTGGTAAAACAGGGATCTACAGCAGAAGATAACGAAGTGGTTTTAACACATGGTGAGCCTGCAAAATTGCCTAGCAAAGCATTGCCGCATTGGGAATTGGCTGCTAAATATGATATTATCGATTTCGAACTGGGCGTAAAAATTACCGGTGCCGGCTTTCCGGTTTATAAAGGAAAAGGTGCAAGATTACAACGTGCCTTAATCAATTTCTTTTTGGATCATGCTACAGCTGCAGGTTATAAAGAAATGCAGGTACCTCACCTTGTTAATGCGGCTTCGGGTTTTGGTACCGGACAGTTACCAGATAAGGAAGGACAGATGTATCATTCAACCGTTGATGATTTATATTTAATTCCAACTGCTGAAGTTCCGGTAACCAATTTATACCGCGATGTAATTGTTAAGGAAGAAGATTTACCGATTAAAAATACCGCTTATACACCGTGTTTCCGTAGAGAAGCAGGTTCTTATGGTGCACACGTACGTGGTTTGAACCGTTTGCACCAGTTTGATAAGGTAGAAGTGGTACAGATTACCCATCCGGATAAATCTTACGAAACTTTGGAAGATATGAGCCAATATGTTCAGTCGCTATTACAGGAACTTGGTTTACACTACCGGGTGCTGCGTTTATGCGGCGGCGATATGGGCTTTACTTCTGCCATGACATACGATATGGAAGTTTGGAGTGCTGCGCAGGAGCGCTGGTTAGAGGTTTCTTCTGTATCCAACTTCGAAACTTACCAGAGTAACCGTTTAAAATTACGTTTTAAAGGAAAAGAAGGCAAAGCACAACTGGCCCACTCATTAAACGGAAGTGCATTGGCTTTACCGCGTATTGTGGCTTCTATCTTAGAAAATTACCAAACCGAAAATGGAATTAAAATTCCTGAGGTTTTGGTAAAATATACAGGATTTGATGTTATAAACTAACCTGCGGGCAACTAATGAAGTTTCGGTGAGGATTAGCGCGTGGGGGAAACTTCGTTAGTTTAGCAAGGGCTCAAACTTAGGTTTGAGGGTATAAAGCAGAAATACTTCATTGTTAAGACTTACGAAGTTTGCCGCCCTTTTGGCCTGAGCTAACTTCGTAAGAAAGCATAAAAAAAGCTTTGCATTGTTGCAAAGCTTTTTGTTTTTATAGATAGATGAATGTTTTTATTTTTCTTATAAAATCAAGATCAATAATAAAATGATGATGATGATTGCACCAACTGAAAGGTAAACACCTCCAGAAACTGCACGGGCCTGGCTTTTTAGCTCTCTTAACTCGCTACGTAATGCTTTACGTTCTGCTCTGGTTAAGTTCGATTTATCCATGTCTCTGATTTCTTCAACACGGGTTTTAATCCTTTCTAGTTTTACCGCCTGTTCTGCGGTTAATTCTGTAGTGTTTTTCGCAGGTTTATCAGCAGCCTGTACTGAATTAAAACTAATGCCCAAGGAGAAAATCAAGGCTAACGTGTAGATGAATTTTTTCATAATATCTAATTTTTTAGTGTTCGACTTCTACTTAACAAAAAACCTACCAAAATGTTCTGGTAGGTTTAAAAAGCATGAATTTAAATGCCTAAAAAAATTATTTAATCTCGAAAACGGCATTAACCGTAAAATTCAGTTTAATTTTTTTGAAATCAATTTCAGGAGCGCTACCTGCATCGGCCATTTCAGCTTTCATTGCGAAATTTCTGTAAACCGGCTGTATAACATTGTCTCCACCATCCTGTATTTCAATTACGGCACCCAACTTATCACCTAAAGCTTCAACCATGTAAGCTGCTTTCTCTTTTGCAGCTAACAAGGCTTTAATTTTAAGGTCTTTTTTTAGGGTTTCAATTTTAGAGTAATCGTAGCTTTCGATATTGGTATTAGCAATTCCTTTGGCATCAATTGCTTCTAATATTGCATTAAATTTGTTCAGGTCGCTCACTTTCAAACGGTACTGTTTACTGGCCAGAAAATCAGGATTTTTCTTTTTCTCTGTTTCGTAATTCCAGCTACTTAAATTGCTGATGGTTAAGTTTTCTTTTGCAATGCCTGCCTTTTGTACCGCAGCAAATAATTGTTTTTCCAGTTCGGTAATGTCTGTTTTTTTCTTTCCGTTTAAGTATTCTTTCAGTGAAATACCGATGTAGATAATATCGGGGGTAACTTCTGTTTCGGCGGTTCCGCTTACATTGATTTTTCTACGTAAATCTACCTGTTGGGCCATCGCTGTTGATAATCCTAAAACTGCAACCAGTGCAAATGCTATTAACTTTTTCATAATATATTTTTCTTTGTGTGTACTGTAATGATGTAAACCATGCACAAATTCCACACCGGGATTTATATTTTTTTATTTCATAAACGATATTACATCATTAAATGCTACAGTTTTGTTACATAATAAGTCTATGTTGTTTACTCACAGCATGATAAATTGAATATGATTATTTCAAATAAAATATTCGAAAGGCAGATTCAGGGAGCTTTGGTAAGCAAATGGTATCTCTACGAACTGGGGATAAAGGAAGTTATTTGAGGGAAATCTAAAATCCTGAATGATACATCAGAAATACACCTGATGAAGAAAATTATGCGCAAGGTTTTATGCTTAAATAGACGGAATTATATATGGTTATAAAACCAAGCGCAGCAGAGATTTCTGCTTAATTTTAATCATATTTTGCAGTTTGGAACTGCAAAAAGAATTGGATGAAGGTAATTAAACCTTTGAAACTTTAACAGCGGTTGGTCCTTTTTGGCCCATTTCTACTTCAAAGGTAACTTTATCGCCTTCTTTAATCTGGGTTGTTAAACCGTTAACGTGTACGAAGATACTATCCTGAGTTTCGGTATTTTTAATGAAACCGTAACCTTTGCTGTCGTTAAAGAAAGTAACTGTGCCTTTTTTAACCGGATTTTCGTCGATGATGTCTTCTTGTCTTGAAATACCGATCTGAATATCTTCTGTATTGATTACAACTTTCTTTTTCGGATCTGGTGGGGTAGAAGAGATGTTTCCGTTCTCGTCAACGTAAGCCATCATATCTTCAAGCGATAAGCCTTTTTTAGCATTTGCCTGGCGCTCTTCTTTTTTCTCTTGTTTGTCGTTTTTCTTTTTTAACCGTTTTTTTTCGTTCTCTTTTTTACTGTATGTTGCCTGAGATTTAGCCATATATTATTTAATTGTTTTGTTTTGAAAGGTGAGTGGAATGGAGAATTATACAAATATAACAATACTAAAGGATAAACACGATTTTATTCGGGTAGTAGATTAAAGTACTGTATTTTAGTCCTAGATGTACCGATTACAATGGGAATATTTCTTTATTTGTTTTTACCACAGATAAAGAGGATGAACACAGATAGAGGGGTTGGCATATATGGGCGGAGTTTTTTAATTACGTCATCTCGACCGAAACGTAGTGGAGTGGAGAGATCTATCTCGAGATAGATTTAGCTTCGCTGAGCACTATGTGGTTCTCGACTACGTTACCGATGTAAAATCGGTACAAATTGCACTTCGCTCGAAATGACGACCTGGGAGAGCTTAACCTACCCATTTTGCCTTATCAATCTGGTAAACGAAATTCCATTTTACGGGTTCGCCGTAGTAGGCCACTTCAATTTCAGAGATTTTAACTGCACCCAGTTTTTCAGTAGCTTTTTGCGAACGGAAATTGGTTGCACCAATATGCAGGATCACTTTATTCACAAACTGGAAGGCATAATCGAGCATCAAAGATTTTAAGGCCCTGTTATGTCCTTTGCCCCAAAATTCGCGTGCGATAAAAGTGTAGCCAACTGCAACGGAACTATTTTCCTCGTCTAGTTCATAGTACCTTGAGCTGCCCACTATTTTATCGGTTTCTTTTTCGTAAACGATAAAAGCACCTTTTGATTCGATTGCTCCCTTAAAGAAATTTTCGAAAACTTCTCTTTTGTAACGGTCTTTATTGGGGTGCTGTTCCCAGATTAATGGATCGGAAGCAACTTCAAAAAGGGATTCGAAATCTGTTTCTTTTAAAGGAACTACTTTAATTAAATCGTTTTCTAATGTGGGCTGTAAATCGAATTTCATTTTATTTGGTTATAAAAACGGCCGGCTCTAGGGCCAGCCGTTTGTAATTAACTTATAGATTTCTCCATTCCGCTGCGCTAAAGTCGAAATGACGACATCTCGTGGTTATGATGTTATTAGTTTACCAAACCTTCAATTTCTACTACTTCCTGGGCATCTTTCTGGTAATCTACCTTATCAATTTCGAAACCGAAAAGGCTTAAGAAATCAGATCTGTAACCTGGTAAATCGCCAATTGCAGGTAAAGTTTCTGTTGTGGCTTCTTTCCAAAGTTCTGCAACTTTGGCCTGGATATCTTCACGCATTTCCCAATCGTCGATCCTGATTCTTCCTTTTTCGTCAACAGGAACTTCACCGCCGGTAAATAAGCGATCGGCATATAAACGCTGTATCTGCTCAATCGTACCTTCGTGCACGCCTTCTGCTTTCATTACTTTGTATAACAATGAAATATATAATGGAATTACCGGAATAGCCGAGCTTGCCTGTGTAACCAAGGCTTTGTTAACCGATACATAAGCTTTACCATCGATATCTTTTAATTTATCGCCGATTTTGAATGCTGTTGCCTCTAAATCGTCTTTTGCCCTGCCTATGGTTCCTTTGCGGTAAACCGGTTCTGTTAAAGCAGGGCCGATGTACGAATAGGCTACTGTAGTTGCACCTTCGGCAAGTAAATTTTCTGCTTTCAGGGCATCAATCCACATCGACCAGTCTTCGCCACCCATTACCGCAACGGTGTTGGCAATATCTTCTTCGGTAGCTGGTTCGATGGAAATTTCGGTCACATTACCGGTATGGAAATCGACTGTTTTGTTGGTATAAGTACCACCAATCGGTTTTAGGGTAGAACGGTGTAATACTTCTGTATCAGGGTGTTTTCTTACCGGAGAAGCCAAACTATAAATTACCAGATCAACCTGGCCAAGATCGGCTTTGATTAATTCGATGGTTTTTGCTTTGATTTCTTTTGAGAAGGCATCGCCATTAATGCTTTTTGCATATAAACCTGCTGCGTGTGCTTCTTTTTCAAAAGCGGCACTGTTATACCAGCCCGGTGAAGCAGTTTTGCCTTCAGAAGGAGCTTTTTCGAAAAATACGCCAATGGTAGCAGCTTCTGATCCGTAAGCAGCAGCAATACGCGAAGCTAAACCGAAACCGGTTGAAGCGCCAATTACCAATACTTTTTTCGGACCGTTGATAGCTCCTTTTGATTTTACATATTCAATTTGATTCTTTACGTTCTGTGCGCAGCCATCAGGATGTGCAGTTAAACAGATAAAGCCCCTCATTCTAGGTTCGATAATCATTTTTGTTCTTTTTTACGTTTTGTAATGTTAAATAAGCGCAACTTTAAGGTAATTGAAAATGCCTTAATGCCCAAATCTTTAACGAAGATATATTTTTAATTGTTTAACGTTAAATGAAATTTAAATAATGAGGGTTTTTAACCATTGAGGACGCATCGTTTTACACAGAGAAACATAGTGGAAGATTTTATGAGCTGGATCAAACAACTACCTGCTCCATCATCCATTTTACATCTTCCATCATACATCTTTCACCACTAAGTCACGAAGACACAAAGTTGTTTGTACATAAGGCTTCTGACATCGGTCATCCAACTTTCGGACTAATTTCCATCACCCATCTTCCATTTTCCATCTTTCACCACTAAGGCACGAAGACACAAAGTTGTTTATACCCAGGCTTCTGACATCGGTCATCCAACTTTCGGACTAATTTCCATCCTCCATCATTGACTTCGGACTAATCTGCGATTTGGACTTAAGACTATAGACTAAGGACTTTGGACTTAACTATATTTCTCCTAATTTAGCGGCACACAGATAAAACCGGTTTATCTTTTTATGAGAAAAATATTATTACTTGCCTCGATGGTATTCATCATGGCATCTGGAAAGTTATATGCGCAAACCCAATACCACAATTCGGGTTGGTTTATGTTTTTAAACAATACGAAGTTTAATGATAAATGGGGATTGCAGTTCGATCTTCAAATCCGTTCTGCAGATGATTGGGGGTATGTGCGCAATACTTTGGTTAGGCCTGCCCTGCAATATTTCATCAACAATAAAAGTAATGTGGCATTGGGCTATCTGTGGCAAACTACAACAACTGAAGTAGCGGGGGCAGATGATCTCACACATCACGAACACCGCATTTTTGAGCAATATATTTATAACCATAAAATCAGCTCGGTGTTTGCCAGTCATAGGTTTAGGGTTGAGCAACGTTTTATCGGTAGAACAGGTGAAGACGTATTTTCGCAGCGGTTCCGTTATTTTTTCAGGTTGATACAACCTTTGCAGAAAACGCAGCCTACCTTTACAAAAGGTGTTTTTGTGGCTTTACAGAACGAAATTTTCTTAAATCTACAAAACAAAAGTAAAATCAATAACAGTGTTTTTGATCAGAATAGGGCATACCTTGCCGCAGGCTACCGCTTTTCGAAACAGTTTGATCTGGAAGCGGGTTATATGAACCAGGCATCGCATGGCTTAACTAATAATACGATTAATAATATTGTACAACTGGCTGTTTATACCAGGTTTTAATGATTTAAAGTCATTTTTTTGATCATGAAGCCCGCCAAATGTTAAAGATGTTGTAAATGACTGGTCTTTTTGCTCAATTTGCCGCGTGAAAAGATTTACCATTCTATTTTTAGCACTCTTGTTTGGCAAGCGGATGCAGGCACAGGAGATCCAAAGCGCTTCAACCGACCACTCACCAACTTCGAAAAGTTTATTTAACCCTGAACATAAAAGGAATTTCTCGCGTAAAGGCGATTTCTTTTTCCACTGGGGATATAACAGCTCGTGGTATGGTAAAAGCGATATCAGATTTCAAGGACCGAACTACGATTTTACGCTGAAAGACGTAGTTGCGCACGACAGGCAATCGAAATTAAGCTGGGCTTATCTAAACCCTGGTTTGATTACGGTACCACAATATAATATCCGTCTGGGTTATTTTATCAAAGATAATTATAGCATTTCTATTGGCTGGGACCACATGAAATATGTAATGGATATCCCACAAACGGTAGCCATTACCGGTCATATCGGACCAAATATCTCTCCTACCAACACACCTACGGGTAATCTGGCCGGCGACTATAACGGACAGCAAATCAACGTAAAAGAAAGTATGCTTACTTATGAGCATACCGATGGTTTTAATTATGCAAATATAGAGGTAGAGCGCTACGATGATATCTGGGTAGCACCAGGTGGCAATACATCTCTAACCTTAGAAACCGGTTTAGGTGGTGGCTTAATGGTTCCGCGTTCTGATGTACGTTTATTCGGTCAGGGGAGGAACAACCATTTCAGCATTTCGGGTTATGGTGTTTCGGCCAAAGTAGGGCTGAAATTTTACGTATGGAAAAATGTTTACCTGCAGAATACCACCAAGTTTGGTGCAACCAACTTAACCAATGTACATACCACCGGTTGGGATGAATACGATAAAGCCAGCCAAAAAATTAACTACATCGAAAATATGTGGCTGGTTGGGGTTCAGTTTTAAAGATATTGAAGGAGGCTTAAGCCTCCTTTTTTGTTTTAGCAGATAATGCTTCTTCTTTTCTCTCTTTAATTAAGGCTGCAATTTCTACAATCTGTTTAAAAGAAACATCGGCAATTAAGTTGCGGATACTTTCTTGCGTTAAATTCTTTTTAAGTCTGGTAATGGGATGGGTATCGGGAATAGTTTCATCTTTATCAGGTTGCCATGCAAAAAGATCGCTCGGCTCGCAGATTAACAATTTGCATAATTTCTCGATATGATCCAGTTTTATCGACCGGGTTTTGCTATTCAAAATAAAGTGTGCCGAATGCGTGCTGAAACCCGCTTTAATCAGAAAGGTAGAAGGGCGCTCGATGCCTCTTGCAACAAAAATGGCGCCTACATTTAGGTGTAACATATTGTAAATCTATTAAGTGATAAAAAATAACATTCAATTTATCAGGGATGATTTAACAATATGTATCGCGGTACCTCAAACCGCAATGCACCATTGCATAGTTTAAATATAAGGATTAAAAATATAAAATGTAGTAAGGAGAAACATAAACGTATTTTGAAGAAATTAAAAATACATTTAAACTAACTTAAATCCAGTTTGAAGAAAGATAAACGCAGTATGTATAAACTAAAAGTATGTTTTAATTAAAATAATATAGCTTTCAGTTAGTATAAATATAGTTGAGAAAAACACAAATGAAATTGATAAAAACTAAAAATTTTAATCAAAAATTGATTGTCGATACCCTGAATTTATTTCAGGAGCTTCATTATATAACGGATTGTTTCACTGGCTGAGTACGCCATAATCGCTTTACGCAGGTTGCATAACGTCTGGCTTTTATTCACAATCCAGCAACCTCCTGTGATAGTTGATTTGTCCTAAATGGTAAGTTAAATGTGTGGCGAGGTGAACGAGGAAAAATCCGGTTGTGGTTTTTTCTTCAAATACCAATAGCGGATATTCACCATCAATTTGTTCGTTGGTAAGGTGTTCTAAAGTTTCGTCAATAGCTTTTGCCGTTTCTTCGATCATGTTAATGAGTTGCTGCTTTGGGATATCTTTTAACGAAAATTCGAGTTCTCGGTTCCGGATATAACCTGTGCCGCCAAGGGTTGCACCGATGTAAGTATTCAGGTTACCGATAAGGTGGAGACAAAGGTTACCTGCCGGATTTGTTATTGCCTGATCTATACGCCATAGGTTAGCTTCATTCCGGTAGGCTTCTATCTCTGCTTTCAGCCTGGTTAGATCGCGGTTAAAGAGTTTTTTTAGGGTTTCGGTAAGCATGTTCAGGTTTTAAAAGGTAATTTTTTTAGCAGGTTGTGATAAAATTTCTGTACCGGCTTTACTGATCACCAATAATGCAGGTGGAGAATCTTTTTCGCCCATTACGGTAATGAAACAGGTATAAAGGTAATCGCCGCTTTTAAACTGGTAGTTGTGGTTGCCCCCACTGCCATCGGGTGTCCACTTGCCATTATTTAAAACCAGTTTAGGTTTATCGCTCATTTTACTTTTTAGTGGCCAGGCGGCATAACGGTAATTGTTATTGCCAAGATCGTCAATCCTGATGCGGAATTGAGCCGTTTCGAAAACCAAAACCGGTTGTATAAAATTACTTAAGGAGGGGTGAAGACTGGTTTTTTCGGCGTTGATTAACCTGGCCTGTTCTTTGGCTTCTAACCGCGATTGATGGTTAACGGCAATGAGTTTGCCATTGGTGTCGAGCCATAACTCGCCGTTTAAAAACATAATGCCACGCCAGCCAACCGCATCCCAATCGGTATCGGGTTTAGAATTGACGATCTTTTTGGTTAAGTTATCATCAAAAATCTCTTTGTAACGTTTTATAAATTCCTGCTTGTTTTTAATGGCTGGGATAGGGTAAGCCCTTTTTAAGGGGTAGGCAATTTTACTGCTCAGTTTTTCGATATTGCCACTTTTAACAACAGAGATGAAAGCAGTAACCACGGGGCGGTATTTTTTATCGAGTGTTTGATCCTGTGCGTGCGTTAAACTGGCGATACTTATTAATAAAACTGCAAATAATATTTTTTTCATAAGGTGATGTGTAGGTAAACGAAGATAATTGTTTTAATATAAAAACAGATCAATGTGTTTTGGAATTTGATGGTTCGTGGTGACACGAACCATGGCGATTGGTGGGATTTGGAGCGGAAACCGTTGTGAATAAACCCAATTGTAGCGAACACGAAGTGAAACGGAGTAAAGCGAAAAGCGGGACTGAAAGCCGCCAGGAATTACTGCACATTCATTTCCATATCCCTAAATAAATCTGTTTTTTAGGGAAGCGCAGGGTTTGTGCATATCAATAATTTTCTTCCCGTTTTACGCTTGTACGCTTTGCTACCTCGTACCTCGTTGCTGCAGGGTACTGCTTCAACCGGGGCTAAATGGCAGGGGCAGTGTTTCATATTGGGGTTTTGGGTGCAGAAACTGTTGTAAATAAACCCGATTGTAGCGAACACGAAGTGAAACGGAGTAAAGCGAAAAGCGGGACTGAAAGCCGCCAGGAATTACTGCACGTTCATTTCCATATTCCTGAATAAATCTGTTTTTTAGGGAAGCGCAGGGTTTGTGCATAGCAATAAGTTTCGTCCCGTTTTACGCTTGTACGCTTTCCCGAAAATTTCGGGATACCTCGTTGCTGCAGGGTACCGCTTCAACCGCCCGCCTGCAACGGGCAGGGGGCTAAATGGCAGGGGCAGTATTTCATATTGGGGGTTGTATGGTGAAAAGATTATGGTTCGTGGTGACACGAACCATGGCGATTGGGACACGAACAAGGCGATTGGATTATGGTTCGTGAGGACACAAACCATGCGATTGATATAAATCTGTGTTTATCTGTGTGCATCTGTGGTTAAAAAACCCTTCTAGATATAGGTTAATGTATGAAGAATCATGGTTCGTGAGGACACGAACCATGGCGATTGGAGACATGAGCCCTAGCCATATAGTATTGAAAAAATATTATCCATGGCGATATGTACCAAAAAAGCCCCAAATTTCTTCGAGGCTTTTCTTTTCGTTGGTCATCTGATTTTATAATTTCCTTACACCACCCGAACCGATAACGGTTTTATCGATGGTTGGATTACCAGCGTAATTTACACTTCCTGATCCGCTGATCACAGCCCTGATGCTTTCGCTTACCGCCATATTTACGGTTCCTGATCCGCTAATGGTACTGTTTAATGTTTTTGTAGAAAAAGATCTACCCGACAGCGTACCGGAACTGCTGATTACCACTTTGGCATGATCTGCACCACCTGTAATGTTTATGGAGCCTGAACCGCTGATTACGCCACTATAATCGTCTACATCGGCCGAGACTTTAATGTTGCCCGAACCGCTTACAGTTGTTGTTAAATTGCCCGTGCTGATTTTTCCGTTAACGGTTAGGTTACCAGAACCGCTTATGGTTAAGCTGGCCAGTTCTTTTGCCGTTACATAAGCCGTGATTTTTTTGCCTTCGTATTTGTTAGACCAGCTTCGGATGCTGGTTTGCGGACGGATAACCAATACACCACTTTTTACTTCTGTAACGATGGTGGCAATGGCCTCAGCGTCGCCCTCTAAACGGCAGCTTTCGGTATTTCCTAAAGTAATAATTACATTAATAGGGCCGGCACCTGCCACACCATTGAAGTTTTTAACGTCGCGCTCGTCACTTCTGCTGCCTGATATACTGATACCGGTACTGTTTTTTGCAATTGCGTTAAAGCCAGCGGTTAAGGTTAATGATGCCAATAATATTGCAAATACTTTTTTCATGGTTATAGATTTTATTTTTTAGATGAATAATGGTCTTTTCTTATAAGACGGTTGTTTTTAAGAAAAGTTGCACAAATGCAAAATTATCGCAACTAACCGACTTCCGAAGTTGGCCAGGTTATAGCCCCGGTGAAACTTCGGAAGTTGGGCCGGGAGTTACCCTTTCTTAACGTTAATATAAAAGAGCGGATCGTGTTTAAAATTATCCGCGTTTATGCTGGCATCAATTTTAATGGTTTTCCAATCGTTTGTAGGTTTAATTAATGTATAAGCGCCGGCTTTTAAGGTTACGCGCACAGGCATATCGAAACCTTTAACATCGGTTATCCAGCGGTAAGATAAACTACCCTTATCTATTTTATATTCTAAAACAGGAATTTTGGTATAGCGTAGATACTGATCAAAAATCTTATCGAGTTTTAAACCGCTTTGTTTGGCGATATAATTTTCTATCTGCACCGTGGTTACGGTTTGGTGGTAAAAAGTTTTGTTCAGTCCGCGGAGGATCTGTCTGAATTTTTCATCATTATTGATCAGCTGACGGATGATGCTAATCAGGTTTGCTCCTTTAGGGTACATATCACCCGAACCTTCTTTATTTACACCATAAGGACCGATTACCGGAATATCGTTCCGGATAATTTTTTGCAGTCCGATTACATATTCATCGGCAGCAGCTTTGCTCTCGGTACATTCGGTAAACAATACTTCCGAGTAATTGGTAAAACCTTCGTGCACCCACATATCGCCAATATCTTTTGAAGTGATGTTGTTGCCAAACCATTCGTGGCCGCTCTCGTGTATGGTGATAAAATCCCACTTTAATCCATGACCAGTCCCGCTTAAATCGCGTCCTAAATAACCCTGTTTAAACTGGTTGCCATAAGCTACGGCACTCTGGTGCTCCATACCCAAATGCGGTGCCTGAACAAGTTTGTAACCATCTTTATACCAGGGGTAAGGGCCGAACCAGTATTCGAAACATTTTATCATGGGTTTAACATCAGCATCCCAGTGCGGACGGGCTTTTGCGCTGTCGGTTTGTAAGGCCCAGAAATCGATACTTAGTTTCCCGTTTTCTCCGTTATAGCTATCCTGCCAGTGCGCATATTTGCCAATATAAAAGGTTACATCGTAATTGTTGATGGGATTGCCTACAAACCAGTTGTGCTGTTGATAACCATCGGGCTGATCTACAGTACTCCTTAATCTACCGTTCGATATCTCCTGCAAGGTTTTAGGTACGCTGATGCTGATCAACATGCTATCTACCTCGTCGCTCTGGTGATCTTTATTAGGCCACCATACACTGGCACCTAAACCCTGGCAGGCTACAGAAACAAAAGGATTGCCTGCCGCATCTTTTTTGAAAATGAAACCACCATCCCAGGGTGGTGTTTTGGCGACAGTTGGATTACCGGAGTAAAAAACGGTGAATTTATCTTTACTACCTTTTTTTACTGCTTTGGGGAAGGTTACAAAAACAGCATTAAACTCGCGGGTAAAAGGCAGGTTGGTTCCTTTGTATACAACTTTATCTACTTTTAGGTTATCAAAAAGATCGAACTGAAGTTTGGTAAAATCCTGTGTGGCGGTAAAGGCAAATTCGTTGCTTCCGGCGATTGATTTCTGGTCAATATCGATTTTCACATCCAGGTGGTAGTAATTAATATCGTAGCAGCTACGTAAAGGTGTAAGTGTTCCACGCAGGCTATCGGCCCTTGAATTTACCTGGTTTTTGCCGAGTAGTTGTGCCTTTGCAGCAGGAATACTGAAAGCAAGGGCGAAAAGAATAAATAGTTTTTTCATTTATTTATTAATTGGATAAATTTCCGGTTCGTGGCGACACAAACCGGGGCTTTTGCAATAACGATTTAGCTTATTTTATCACATCAACCTCAATAAAGCTGTCGTTAAAAACGGTTTGTGTGGCTTTAATATAATCGGCTTCGGTTGCTTTATAAGGGTTTTCTACAAACTTTTGAGGGTTACGGGCAAATAACGGAAATGCCGTGCTTTGCACCTGGATCATAATCTTATGTCCTTTTTTAAAGGTATGCAATACATCCTGCAATTGAAAGTTCACCTCTGTTTTTTGGTTGGCTACTAAAGCTTCCGGTTTTTCGAAACTGTTGCGGAAACGGGCCGGCATTACCTCCGAACGTACCATTTGCCAGTAATTGCTCAAGGTAATGTTCTTGTTCGGCATATAGGGGTTATTCGGTTCATCAGCAGGGTATACATCGATTAGTTTTACGATAAAATCGGCATCGGTACCGGTGGTAGCAATTTTAAGGTGCGACATGATCTCGCCACCCAAGGTAATGTCGTTATCCAGTATGTCGGTTTGATATACCAAAACATCAGGCCTTCTGCCTGCAAAACGCTGGTCTTCGCTCATGTAATTGTGCGGTGTAAAACCCAATGTGGTGGTTAAATCTTCGGTATATGGAACAGGTTTTAACGGATCGCTGATGTAGTTTACAGAACCCGCAGTTGCAGGAGCAGTCATGCTCAGTTTACCATCTACTCCCAGATATAATTTTTGTTTGCTGGCTTTTTCTGTCGGCCATTTACTAAAGGTTTCCCATTGTTTTTTGCCGGTATCAAACATATAGGCTTCTGGCAGGCCCGAGTTTTTATCGCCATTGCCTTTTAA
Source organism: Pedobacter miscanthi (assembly GCF_003315595.1). Lineage (GTDB taxonomy): Bacteria > Bacteroidota > Bacteroidia > Sphingobacteriales > Sphingobacteriaceae > Pedobacter > Pedobacter miscanthi. Next base: position 150,896 of record NZ_QNQU01000014.1, read on the forward strand.
GAAATGGTTAAAGAATTTAGCTTCAATTTCTTTTTGGTAAAAAGTGGCAATGCTATCGCCGAAATATACATTGCTGTGCGTGGTATGGCCTGTTTCGCGGCTCCATCTGCCATGCCCGAATGGTCCCATAACGATGGTATTATAGGCATTTGGATTTTTCTTTTCGATGGTTTTATAAATGTTTAACGGGCCTGATAAATCTTCGGCATCGTACCAGCCGCCTACCAGCATTACTGCAGGTTTAATGGTGTTATAATGTTTTAACAAACCACGTTTTTGCCAAAACTCATCATAGTTTGGGTGGTTAACGGTTTCCTGCCAGTAGAAATTATTTTTATAATATTTATCGGCATTGGTTAAAGGACCAAGATCTAAAGCAAACTGATAACCATCTTTGGTTTTTGGTAAAATCATCTGGTTGTTGTACCAGGGTTTTGAGGTGGTATCTGTTTTCTGTACACCAAACACAGGGAAAGTAAAAAAGTAACTCTGCAAAAATGATCCGTTGTGGTGAAAATCATCAAAGAAGAAATCAGAAATAGGTGCCTGCGGAGATGAAGCTTTTAACGCCGGGTGATTACTTAAAATTCCTGCTGCGGTGTAAAAGCCCGGGTAAGAGATTCCCCATTGCCCCACTTTACCGTTGTTATTGGCCACATTTTTAACCAGCCAGTCGATGGTGTCGTAAGTATCCGAACCTTCGTCTACATCTTTTTTGCTTTTTTTATTGTCGATTACTGGTGTCATGTTTGTCCAGGTGCCTTCGCTTTTCCAGCGTCCGCGCACATCCTGCATGACCACGATATAACCTTCTTTCATCATCAGTTCTGAAGGGCCTAAACGTGCCGGAAATTTATCTTCCCCGTAAGGCGCCACTCCATAACAGGTACGCTGCATAATCATAGGATATTTTTTATCCTTTGCCGCATCTTTAGGGGTGTAAATTGCGGTAAAAAGTTTAGTGCCATCGCGCATGGGGATATAAACTTCTTTTTTAGTATAATTTGCTTTGGGATATCCTGTATCGCTTTGTGCAAAGGCAGAAGATGCCGATAGCAGGATGATGATGAGTTTAAGATATTTCATTTTTTTTGAATAAAAGTTAAGTTGTTGTTGTAGTCCTTCGACAGGCTCAGGATGACAACTCAATAGTTAAAGTTTGCCTTCCGGTTCGTGAGGACACGAACCGGAGTGGGGGCGGGTTTATTTTAATACCGAAACAGTAATAAACGAACTGTTATGTACATCGTGAAAAATCTTATGTGTTGCTTTCTGGAAATCGCCTGGTTCGGCCTGGTAGATATCCATAAATTTCTGCGGATTACGATCGGCTAAAGGGAACCATGAATTCTGGATCTGGATCATAATTTTATGTCCTTTTTTAAAGGTGTGCGCTACATCAGGCAAAGGATAATTTACTTTGGTAATGGTTCCGGGAACAAAAGCTTCTGGTTTTTCGAAACTGTTGCGGTATTTACCACGCATAATTTCGCCACGTACCAGCATTTCGTAACCGCCCATCATTAAATTTTTAGGATTAGGAACCGGGTTTGGTGCATCTTCTGGATAAACATCAATCAGTTTTACCACATAATCGGCATCTGTTCCGGTGGTAGAAACCACAAGATTGGCCAATACCGGACCGGTTAGGGTAATATCTTCTGTTAAGGCATCAGTCTGATAAGTTTTAACATCTGGCCTGCGGGCAGCAAAACGTTGGTCGTCGATCATATATTCGCGTGTACGTTTAGCCTGAATACCGTCCTGGTAAGGCACCGGGTTATTCGGATCGCTTACATATTCGTCCCAGCTATCGGTTCTGCCTACTTTTTCGAAAGCCAGTTTCCCGTTGGGTTGCAAATACAGGTTTTTGGTTTCTACTTCCTGTGGTGGCCAGGTTTTAAATTTTTTCCATTCGTTGCTGCCGGTAATAAAAATATTTGCTTCTGCAGCATCGAAATTGCCTTCGCCTTTTAAATAATGTTTAAAGAATGGTAATTCGTACTGTTGCTGATAATCGATACTGGTGGTTTTGCCAAAGTTGATATCGCCAAGGTAAGAGCCATCGCTGCGTACCCAGCCACCATGAAACCATGGGCCGGCAACCAAAATATTATTTGCAGCTGGATTTTGTTTTTCTATTGCTTTGTAAGTAGCAAATGTACCATAAGCATCTTCGGCATCGAAAAAGCCGCCAACTACCATAACCGCAGGTTTTACATTGGTTAAATGTGGGGTAATTAAACGCGATTTCCAAAAGGTATCCAAATCAGGATGTTTAAATAAATCGTTCCAGAATTTAATGCTGTCGGCAAAATAACGGTCTTTTAGGTTTTTAACCGAGCCAGCTTCCAGGTAAAAACGGTAATTATCCTGAATAGGGAACTGGAAAGCCTTAGGGCCTTTATCGGGTGTAATCGGTTTAGGTCTCGGTACACCAAAACTGCCCATAAAACTAAAAGCGTCCATTAAAAATAAGGTGCCGCGGTGGTGAAAATCGTCGCCTAAAAACCAATCGGTAACAGGTGCCTGCGGCGATACCGCTTTTAAGGCAGGGTGCGCATTGGGTAATGAAGTGGTAGAATAAAAACCAGGATAAGAAATGCCATAAATACCGGCGTTCCCGTTGTTGCCTTTTATATTTTTAACCAACCAATCAATGGTGTCGTAGGTATCGGTACTCTCATCAATGGCTGTTTTGCCCTTTTTACCCACCACCTGTGGGCGGATATCGGCAAATGTTCCTTCACTCATCCAACGGCCACGCACATCCTGATAAACAAAAATAAATCCTTCACGCATCATCGCCGGAAAATTACCCAGGCTTAGTTTATATTTATCTTCGCCATAAGGGGCAACGGTGTAAGGGGTACGGTTAATTAAAAATGGATATTTTTTGGTTTGATTTTTGGGTATGTAAATGGATGTGAATAACTTAACCCCATCGCGCATAGGGATTTTGCGTTCTATTTTAGTGTAGTTTTCTCTCACATAGGCCGAATCAGTTTGCTGGGCCAGTAATTCAGTGGAAATAAACAGACAAAATAGAAGACCGAAAATTCTTTGAAGATTCATTTGTTTTAGTTTTTGGGAATAAAATTTTAAATATAGGTGATTCGGGATTGATTAGTGAAAATAGCCGGTAAAAGGTTTGTTAGTAAGTGATGTATGATGGAAGATGTGTGATGGAATAGTCCGAAAGTCGGAAGCCTGGTGTGTAAAAGAACTTAGTAGTGAAATGATGTAAGATGGAAGATGTGTGATGAATGATGGAGTAGTCAGAAAGTCGGAAGCCTGGTGTGCAAAAAAAACTTTGTGTTGGCTTGCCTTGATGGTAAATGATGTAGCTTAACCCGCTATTCGTCATTGCTTTATCAAAATTTAGTTAAATCTTGTTAAGGGATAATCTTTTAAACATTTTAAGCGTCATATTGATAATCGAATTAAACACAAAAAAATGAATAGGTTATTAAATAAAGGATTGGTTGTTTTTGCTGCAGCAGCGATGATAGCAACCTTGAGTATCGAAAATGTTTCTGCACAAAGACCAAGCAGGGGTGGAGGTGGCGGAGGCTCTTTTGGTGGCGGACGATCAGGCTCTATTGGTTCGTTAAGAGGAGGAGGTTCTATTGCACGTGTATCACCAGGAAGGGGCAGTTTTTCTCCAGGGGTACGATCGGTAAGACCAAGCTATGGATATGGCAGACCGGGTTATCGCCCAGGTTTTGTGAGACCAGGTTATAGTTACAGACCAGGTTTCGGCAGACCATATTACAGACCCTACTACAGTTATTATAATTTTTACAGACCGTTTTTAGGTTTCAGGATCGGCGTATTGCCTTATGGTTATTATCCGTTCTGGTATGGCCCGAACCAGTTTTACTATTCTGGCGGATTATTCTACCAACAAAATAATGATCAATATGAAGTGGTAACCCCACCAGTTGGTGCCGAAGTTCCGAATTTACCATCGGATGCCAACAGGGTAACCATTAACGGTGTTGATTATTATGAATACAAAGGCGTTTATTATACCCAGAAGGAAAATGCCGACGGCAAAACGGTTTATGTGGTTGCCGGAAAAGATGGTGTTTTAAACACAGGCGATGGTACCGCTGATGCACACAATATTGGTGATATTATTAATCAATTGCCGGAAGGATGCAGGGAAGTGACGATTAAAAACGAAAAATACTTTGTATCGCCTGATGATGTTTACTACGAAGAAATAGTAGATGGAACAAACATTACTTATCGCGTAATAGGTAAGTTGTTTTAGCAATACGTCATACTGAACTTGTTTCAGTATCTTTTTAAAAAAGAAGTGCAGTCGGATGGAAACATCCGACTGTTTTTATTTTATTTCAATTCGTTTGTGGTCAACTATTTGTTAGCCACGGATGCACGGATTAACATAGATTTTTACGCTAATAAATATATCAATGTATGTGTGCGAAAAACCACTTCGAGCTAGGCTCTCCGGGTTAATCTGTGCCTCCATGGCCGGATTGTGTTTGCACCGCCGTCGTGGGAGCAGGAAGACGCTGAAATAAATTCAGGTTGACGTACTGCGGGCCACCAAAAATCCATATTTTTACATCCTAAACATGTCGATTTGAAATCCATAGCTCAGCACTTTTTTGTTTACGCTTTTTTTGCGATTGTGCTTTCTTCATGCACTGCAACAAAGCAAGTGGCGGTTAGGCAAAACGAAACGAGTATTTCGTCGGTTAAATTTTTGCACGAATATGTGATGCCGCTAAACCCGGTTTTTGAGAATTCGGTTGTTGGCGGTTTATCGGGGATTGATTATGATGCAGCACAAAATCAATATTACCTCATCAGCGATGATCCATCGCAGTTTAGTCCGGCAAGGATTTACACGGCACAAATTGATCTTAAAGAAAATAAAATCGATACCATCCGCATCATAGGCGTTAGTTATCTCTTACAGGAAAATGGGAAACAATACCCTAAATATGGAACCGATAAAACGGTAAAGCCGGATGGCGAATCGGTACGTTACAACCCGAATACCAAACAATTGATCTGGAGTAGTGAAGGGGAGCGGTTATTTAAAAATGGCGATACCATTATTGTTCAGCCTGGTTTAACTTTTATTTCTACAGCAGGCAAGTTTTTAGATACCATTCCGTTGCCCAAGGGTTTTCACTTTACAAAGACGGAGAGCGGTCCGCGTAAAAATGCACTGTTCGAAGGGTTAACTTATGCCGATAATTATAAAACATTATATGCCAGCCTGGAAGAACCCCTTTATCAGGATGGACCACAATCTTCTTTTGGTTACGATAAGGCTTTAACGCGGATTTTAAAGTTTGATGTCGCTACGAAAAAGAACATTGCGCAATACGCCTACAACCTGGGGGCTCTGCCGGTTAAACCTACTGTAGATAACGACTGGAATGTAAATGGCATTTCCGAAATACTGGCGGTTAACAAACATACTCTTCTGGTAATGGAAAGGGCCTGGGCAAAAGGACACGATGATCATACTTTTCTAAAACTTTACTTGGTTGATCTGCAAGGTGCCGAAAACGAGATTAATAATGCATCATTCCTGAAAAATCCTCCAAAACCTTTAACCAAGAAATTACTTTTCGATTTTGATACCTTAAACAGGCATATCGATAATTTCGAAGGGGTAACATTTGGTCCGAAACTTGCAAACGGACATCAATCTTTAATTTTTTGTGTAGATAATAATTTCGGAAAATCGCAGGTACAGCAGTTTTTTCTTTTTGAGGTTATTCCCTAATCCAGTTCCAATTTAAAATAGATAATGAGTAAAATAAAAGCTTTGCTTTTCGATTTAGATGGTACATTAATTGATTCAGAAAAATTTCATTTCGATTGTTGGAATACGTTTTTAAGTGCGTATAGTGTGACTATTGATTTTAAGGACTGGCTAAGCAATTATGCAGGAATCCCGTTGCCGAAGAATGCAAAAACCATTATAGACCGGTATAAAATTGATGAAGATTTAGATAGCTTTATTGATAGAAGGGAAAAAATAACCTTTGATGGTTTTAGGACAACCGATATCCGGTTAATGCCTCATGCTTTAGAATTTGTGCAGTTTGCATACGAAAAAGGGCTTACGCTGGCGGTGGTTACGGCCAGCCCCAAAATGGATGTTGAAGCGGTTTTTGAACGCAATGGTTTGGCAAAATATTTCAGTTTGTTCATTACCCGTACAGATGTAAGTAAATCAAAACCCGATCCTGAAAGTTACAACCTCTGCGTGGAGCGTTTAGGCATGCAAAAAGACGAGTGCATAGTTTTTGAAGATACCCTGAATGGTGTTAAATCGGCCATGGCCGCGGGTATAACCTGTTATGCAATTCAGAACAATGTGCGTGCACACCAAAAATTAAAGATTGCTGATGAACTGTTTCTTAGTTTTGCCAACGCAAAAGAATTTATGCTTCAAAAGGAATTGATCTAACCATTAAAGTAATCCCTGGCTTGTTGCATTGCTGATCAGTTCGGCAATATTTTTAGCGTGAAGTTTTTGCAACAGGTTCTTTTTATGGTTATCAACGGTAAACTTGCTCAGAAAAAGGATTTCCGCAATTTTTGAGGCAGTTAAACCCTGTGCAACCAGTTTCAGGATTTCACTTTCCCTCGACGTGAGTTTTACAAAGCCCCATTTGGTTTTCGCCGGCGATTTCGATATTACATCGGTAACCCCTTTACTAAAGGTGATTTTGCCCTCCAGTGCCTCGTTTATACAGTTGCCGATTTCATCTATCGATGCATTTTTTAGGATATAACCATTTGCACCGTTCTCGAGCATTTTGGTAATGGCACTCCTTTCCTGGTGGTTGCTTAAAGCTATTACGATGGTATCGGGCGCTATCCTTTTAATTTCCTTGCATAATATCATGCCATTGATATCGGGCAGGATGATATCAATAAGGGTAATGCTGACGGGTTTTTTCTTAATATAAGTAAGCAGATCCTGCCCGTTGCTAAAACTGGCTATAATTTCAAATCCTTCGTTTTTGCCTAGTAACTTGGTCAATCCCTCTATAATAATCGGATGATCATCAGCAATAACGAGTGTTGGTTTAAGCTTTAACATTGAGTTCTATATTAATTGAAGTACCAAACTGATTTATACGTTTCCCGATTTCCATTTTTCCATTTAAATAAGCTATTCGACTTTTAATGTTGTTAAGTCCGATACCTGTTTTATCTGTTTGTTGAGGGTTGTTAAATCCTTTGCCATCATCTTCAAGTGTTATAAAAAAAGCATTTTTATGCTGAGTGCATTGCAGAAATGCACTTTTTGCTTCCGCATGTTTTACCACATTGGTAAGTAGTTCCTGTATAATGCGGTAAATAGATACCTGTGTTTGTTGTGGAATATTATTTTTGATATCGATAAGCTGGCAGTCGATTTCCAGTTCATCAGAATTTAATGATTCGCAGAGATCTTTAAGCGCAGCTTCGAGGCCTATATTCAATAACATTTCAGGCATCATATTATGCGAAATACGCCGGAGTTCACTTACCGAATGATCTACCTGATTTATAATCTCATCGAGCTCAGCAGCAGGTTTCTCTTTTGCAAATTGCCACAAATTAAATTTAACCACCGCCAGCACATTGCCCAAACCATCGTGCAGATCGCGGGCCACCCGATGGCGTTCGGTTTCCTGGCCCTGGAGCATGGCATTGCTTAACCTGATTTCTTCACGCTGTGTAGCAAGTTTTTTCTGATTGCGGTAATAATAGAAGCCAAAAATAAATACAGATAAGACTAATAAGGTTACTACACTTAATAACCAGTTTAGCAAGTGACTATTTTGGGTTGATAGGTTTGCCTTTTGGTTGGCCGTATTAAGCTCTGCGATTTTTTTCTGGTTTTCGGCAGTTTTGAATTTGATTTCGAGGGCATTTACTTCCGTTTTTAATTTAGTATCATTAACACTGTCTCTTAAAATGGCATATTTTTTCAACCACTTAAAAGCTTCTGGCAAATCATTAAGTAGTTCATAACTTTCATAAGCCTGTTTATAATGATTTGCTTTGTTTTCGAGATATGTATTAGCGTCGTTTTTTATGATTTCCAAAATAACGTCTTTGGCTGTTTTATAGTCGAACTGAGAATTTAATATATTATATTTTTGGTTTAAAAGATCATTACGTTCTTTAACAAGGTTTAATTTTTTTGCGATTTCCAGTCCCTTATTTAAGGCTATTAACGATCTGTCATATTGTTTCAACTTTAAAAAATAATAACTTTCGAATCCGCAGAAATAAATATAAGATGGTGTGTTTAGCTGGTTTTTTAATAATGATTTAGATTTATCAAGTAAAATTTTGGCCTCATTAAATTTATTTCTGGCCATACTATTTCTTGCGCTATTGTTATAAACCCTTGCCAGCATTATTGTGTCAGTTTTGATACTTTCCAGTATGCCAATACTTTTTTCGAAATATATTGAAGCTTTTTCATTTTCTGCCACCAGATCGAGAAAAACAGCAATAGAATGATATGCCACTCCCTCCATCAATGGGTCTCCTGCAGCACGGGATAAAGGAATTACCTTACTTATAAGCACATCTATTGATTGTTGCTGTTTGTTTTCCCTTGATAATAAAATAGAATAGTTATTCCAAAGCTTGGCCCTTAAGATATAGCATTCTTTGGTCTTGATATGTGCAAAAATACTATCTGCCTTTAACAAATATTTTTTTGCACCTGTTCGGTTATCATTCTGGTATGCCGCATTTGTGCCAATAGAATAAAAGTATAAAGCATAGAGATAGCCGGTTTTTTTTATGCGTTTTTTTCCTTGAGCCAAAAAATAATTTGCTTTTATTGTATCTCCGTTTTTACTCCAAAATCTTGATAAAGCTAAATTGGATACAATCTTAATGCTGTCTGTGGGTGCATTTTTAACCAGATACAGCAAACTATCCGGGTATCGCTTATCCGTTACCTGAAGCTGTGCAAATGTATACAGGTAGCTATTAGCCAATAACAAACAAAATAAAAATAACTTTCTCATCTGTTAAAATTCAAGATTAGTTCAATGCTCGGTAGTTAAGGGGATAAGCACGAAGGCCATAACACAATTCAAGGGATAATCTAATTTAAGCTAAAAAAAACACTTTATATAGCTATTTATAGCCATATAAGAAAAAGGTTGCTTATAGCTATAGTTACCTGATTTTATTGAAGTTAACTTTGGTGATAGATGATAAGGGATGCCGAAAACTGTTGGTAAAGAGTAGGCTCATTATAAAAACAATTATTAATGAAAAAGATTGGAATTTTATGCTTCGCCATGCTATTGTTTGGCGTAGTAAATGCAAATGCACAAGGTGCTCTTGATCGCTTGTTGGGTAAAATAGATCAGGCAAGTGAGAAAGTTGATAAGGCAGGAAGTACGGCGGATAAAGCTGGGAAAACCGGTAGTAAAATCGGTAGTTTATTTGGTAAAAAGAAAGATAAAAACAGTGTAACAGCAGAAACACAAACAACTATCAATATCAATGGGGTTGATTTTGCTACATTAAAAAGCATTGCAGAAAAGGCAGAAAGTACAAAAGGCGTTGCCAGTGCAAAAACGAAATTTAGTACTGGAGGTTCCAGCATTAAGGTACAGCACAGCGGTACCTCTGAGGATTTGTTAAAAGCCCTTCAAAGAACCAACCCTACCGTATTTGCCGAAAAAAATATTTCAGGAATGGAAGAGGGGCAGATATCGATATCAATTGGCATAAAAAAATAACAACATTTCTTATTTAAAATAGGGATGGCACATAATGTTAAGTTTTTACATTTAATTCTATATTGAGAGAAGTGCCCGGCTGATCTGTTCGGGAAACAATTTCCATCTTTCCGTTGAGATAATTTACTCGACTTTTGATATTGTTGAGCCCGATTCCAGCTTTTTCTTTGAGTTGATCAGTATTAAATCCTTTACCATCGTCTTCGAGCGTAATATAAAATGTATTTTTATGCTGGGTACATTGCAGCAGTACATTTTTAGCCTGGGCATGTTTCACCACATTGGTTAGCAGTTCCTGTATAATGCGGTAAATGGATACCTGGGTTGGTTGTGGGATGGTACTTTTCAGCTTAATAAGCTGACAATCTATTTCCAGATCATTGGATGTGAGCGATTCGCAAAGATCTTTAAGTGCGGCTTCCAAACCGATATTTAGGAGCATTTCGGGCATCATATCATGTGCAATACGGCGCAGTTCGTTGATGGAATGATCCAGCTGACGGGCAATTTCATTAACTTCAATAGCTGGCTTTTCTTTCGCCAGTTGTCCAAGATTAAATTTTATTACGGTAAGTAAATTTCCCAAACCATCATGCAAATCCCTTGCTACACGGTAACGTTCGGTTTCCTGGCCCTGGAGCATGGCATTGCTTAACCTGATTTCTTCACGCTGTGTAGCAAGTTTTTTCTGATTGCGGTAATAATAAAAGCCAAAAATAAATACAGATAAGATTAATAAACTTACTACACCCAATAACCAGTTTAGCAACCGACTATTTTTAGCTGATAAATTGGCCTTTTGGTTGGCCGCATTCAATTCTGCAATTTTTTTCTGGTTTTCGGCAGTTTTGAATTTTATTTCGAGGGCATTTATACGGTCAAAGAAACCCCGCTCTGTTAGGCTGTCTTTTATTTTTGAGTATTTGTTGAGCCATTGATAGGCTGCTTTACTGTTATCTAACGTATCATAAACACGACTTAGTTCTTTGTAATAATTTAATAAATTAATGGAGTATTTAGACTGTGGATTTTTAATAAGTGATTCTAAAAAAATTGCCGCTTTTTTAAAATCACCTTTGGCTGTTAAGATATTTATTTTCTCTCCATTCAGCTTCTCTTGATAATATGGTTTTTGTTTTTTTGCAAAGTTCATCCCTGCGGCAATATAGCTAAGAGCCTTGTTATAAGCTTTTATTTTTCGATAATACATGCTTTCAACCCAGTAATATTCGATTTGATTTATAGGGGTTGAACAAGATGGCAAAATGTTTTTAGCTTTATCCAATATATTTCTCGTTGAGGATATTTTATCATTGTGATTGTGGATGTATGCTTTCGAAATATAGAGGTATATCAAAAACAGAATACTTTTATCGCTGATTTCTGTATGTTCTAAAATTGCTATGGCCATGAGATAATATTCTTCTGCTTTGTTATATTGTAACTTATTCCCGAATACAAGGCCCAAATCACCGTAAAACTTGCCTAAATATTCTTTACTATTTGCTTTTTTAGCCATGGGTATGGCTTTGTTGAGTAGAATATAGACCATTAAGTCTTCGTTATCTTTTTTTTGCTGTATGTTGGCATAATTAGCCCACGCTTTGGCCCTAATCAAAAAGGCCTCGTTGGTATTAAATTTAGATAATCGCTTATCAGCTTCTATGTAACACTGTTCACTTATTTTTGAATTTAAAGGGCTATAAACCCGTGCTCGAAAATAATAATAAAGAGCTTCGAGATAAGGGTTCTTTAATCCTGGCTTTAAGCATTTGGCAAGATAAATTTTGGCTTTTGTGGAATCTATTTTGGCCCAATAATCAGCTAGCTTAAACAAAATCTGTGCTTTTGCACTATCATTTTGGAGATTATTTGAAAGTTGTAATAAGCTATCAGGGTATCGCTTATCCGTCACCCGAAGCTGTGCAAATGTATACAGGTAGCTATTAGCCAATAACAAACAAAATAAAAATAGCTTTCTCATCTGTTAAAATTCAAGATTAATTTAATGCTCGGTAGTTAAGGGGATAAGCACAAAGGCCATAACAATAATTCAAGGGACAATCTAATTTAAACTAAAAAAAACACATTATATAGCTATTTATAGCTATACGGGAAAACAGTTATTTGTAGCTATAATTATACGGCTTGATGAAGGTAACTTTGATTACAGATGATCAGGGATGCCGAAAACTGTTGATAAGAGTAGGCTTATTGAAAAACAAATATCTATGAAAAAATTGAGTTTAGTGTTATGCCTATTAGGATTTAGTACACTAGTTTTTAATGGTTGTAAAAAGAAAGGTAACGTTGATGAACCTGATGTACGAGGAAAAACATATAAGTTTACCGTTACCAGCACAGGCATACTAGCGACAGATAATATAGATGTTACATTTAAAGGAGGATCGTCAACCAATGCTAAAACATTACTTAAAGTTGATGGTGTAACACAAGATAACCAGCAGATAGTAACGCTTACTAGGGCACAAATTACAAAATCGGGTGGTACAGTTGTAGAGTCAGCTTTGCCTTTGATTGTATGTGGATTTGACCTTGGTGGCTTTAGTGGTACAGCAGGGCATACTTTTGTTGTAAAAGTAGTACCCGTAGTTGATGGCACACCCGCAACAACAGTATCTAAAACCTTTACTACACAAACGTTCTATCAAGCTTACGATTATTAGGTTAGTACTTGTATTGCCTTAATTAGAGCTCAAAATTATAAAACTAGGTAGTTAATAATGGGTTTGGGGCACACAGTAGTGCCTCAAATTTTATGCAGCTTACCTAATTCCAATCAGAAAATCTATTTTAAATAGCTACTTAATCAAACCAACATGAAAAAACAACTATTACTTATTGCATTATTTATCTTTTCTGTATCAGCCGTTAACGCTCAGTCTAAATCTTCATTTAGCAAAGGTGACAATCTATTTAACGTTGGCGTAGGCATTGGCAGTCCGTATTTTGGAACTGGTTATAGCTCATCATTGCCGGTTAATCCATCGGTGAGTTATGAAATTGGTGTATCTAACGCAATTAGTGTTGGCGGACAGGTTTCGTGTGCAAGTTCTAAATACGACGGCTATAACTATACTTTTAAAGAAAGTGCCATTTACTTTGGGGCGAGGGGGTCGTACCATTTTAACCAACTGCTTAAACTTAACCCAAAATTCGACCTTTACAGCGGGTTAAGTTTGGGGTATGTTACGGTAAGCATCAGTGATAGCGAAAGCATTGTTACAGGTACAGCAAGTGGTTTCGGATTTGGTTTTTATGCCGGTGGAAAATATTACCTGGGAAAAAGTACGGCCATTTACTCAGAATTGGGTTATCAGAGTCTCTCCTTTTTAAATGTTGGGATCGCCTTTAAATTTTAACATAAAAAATTCTTAATGTTTATATCTAATCCAATCAAATATGAAAAATCAAGTTAAATTAATTGCCTTAACCCTGTTAATCCTTTTAGGAAGTTTATTGCCTCAATATTCGTCGGCATTCAGTTACAAATCCAAAGACCCTGTTGTGATCGAAGTAACCGCCAGGCAGAAAACGATAGAGGAAGCACTAACGGCGGTAAAAATGGTTTTGCTTCAAAAGAAATTTATTTCCGCCAATGGTGTTCAAAAAAACTCTCTTAATGCGATCAGGACCACCATGTCTAAAGCCGATTATTTTGTTGCCGATGCTACAGCTGCACAAGCAGATGGAAAGATCAAGGTTACAATCACCTTTGTAAAAGTAGGCACTGGTTTCTTAAATTTAAAGAAGGTTGCCGAAGAGGTAAAAGCTGAATTGGAGAAATAATATTTCGGGCATTTCAATAAAGTAACTATCGATAAAATAAACAGATGGGCAATATTCTTATCACTGTTTTTATCAGCATAATGATGAATAAATGGATATTCATAGTTGTAAGCGCCATGTTGCTCTTCTCTGTTTTACCAGCTCAGGCACAGGAAAAAATAAAGTTACAGGGTTTAGTTAAAGACAGTGTAAACCAGGAGTTAATCGTTTACGCAACCGTGAGCTTGTTTAAAAAATATGATGCTAAATCATTGGTTATCAATACATTTTCGGATAACAAAGGGCAGTTTATCCTTAACAGCGATACCGGCAATTATATGCTTTCTGTTGATCTGATGGGGTATAACCGGTTAACCAGGAGCATCAGGGTTTACGCGGGAATGTTGACCGAACTGGGCACTTTTTTAATCAAACCATCAGCCAATCAGTTGCAGCAGGTAAATATTACGGCACAAAAACCTTTGATAGAGCAAGACAGGGATAAACTGGTTTTATAATGTAGAGCAGGATCCGGCTGCCAAAGGAGAAAGCCTGACTGAAATTTTTAGGAAAGTACCCATGTTAAGCGTAGACGGCGAAGGTAATGTACGGTTAAACGGGCAGGGTAATTTTAAGGTGTTATTAAACGGACGCGAAACCGCCATGTTTGCCCAAAGCGTAAAAGATGCACTTAATGGCTTTCCCGGTGCTGTAGTATCAAAAATTGAGGTGATTAGCTCCCCATCTGCAAAATACGATGCCGAAGGTATCGGAGGTTTGATCAATATTATTACCAAAAAGGCGATATTCGGTTATAATGGTTATTTGGGACTTCATTATTCCAATATAAATTATTCTGCCAATACTAATCTGAGTTTCCGGAAAGGCAGGTTTGCAGTTACAGCTACCTATTTTTTAAGTGGAAACCATAACAACAAAGCTCAGGTAACCAGCGAAACCCTGCCGGTGCAAACGGCTGCTTATCAAAGGAGGTTTCTCGATGGTGAGCGCATAACCAATCGTTTTTCGAACAGCGGGATTTTGGAAATGAGCTACAACATCGATTCGTTGCAAACCCTTGTACTTTATGCCAATGTGGATGGGGGTAACAACAAAAGCAGGTTTACGCAGAATATTACCACCAGTTTTACAGATAAATTGCCACAGGAGGATTTTTTTACGCAAAACTTAAAGAATAATTTTCCTTCCTACGGACTCGGAAGTGATTTTATCAAGAAATTTAAGGGAAATCCGGATAAAGAGCTGAGTTTTAGATTTAATGGTCAGTTTAGCAGGAACGACGGATTGAATACAAGTATGCTCGATATGGCCAGTACCGATCTGTTCAGGCAGAATGATAGCTTTTCGGAAAACAGGGAATATACCTTACAAACAGATTTTATACAACCTTTTAGCAAAGAACTTAAACTGGAAACCGGGGCGAAATTTATTTTTAGGGATGCCAATGCCGACTATTCAAGTTTGAGCCGGACGGATGAAAAATCGCCCTTTGAGCCTGATTACTCAAATTCTGATCGTTTTGCCTATAAACAGCAGGTGTACAGTGGTTACGGCTCACTATCGTTTGCACTGGATAAACTTAATTTCCGTACAGGTTTGCGTTTAGAACATACAACAGTTGATGGGGATTTTTTTAGTTCGAAAACAAACGTAAAACAGGATTATACGACATTGATTCCTGATTTTTCTGTGAATACCAAACTAAGCAAAAATTATACGATAATTATGGGGTATAATAAGCGGTTGCAAAGGCCATATATTAATGCACTTAATCCGTTTATCAATAATAACGATCCTTTAAATATTTCTTTTGGTAACCCTGATCTGAATGCCCAAACCATCCATAACCTGTCATTTCAGAACCGGCTGGCCA
Organism: Pedobacter miscanthi; assembly: GCF_003315595.1. Lineage (GTDB taxonomy): Bacteria > Bacteroidota > Bacteroidia > Sphingobacteriales > Sphingobacteriaceae > Pedobacter > Pedobacter miscanthi. The sequence goes on from NZ_QNQU01000014.1 coordinate 166,346, forward strand.
GTGGGAATAATTTTATTGCATTGGCGCTAAATGCCTCTTATTCGGGCAATATGATTGTACAATACACCATATTTAATGAAAATACTGGTGTTAGTACTACTCAATATGGCAATACAGGACGAAACAGAGAGGTAAGCGCTATGTTTACATCCGCTATTTCGTTAAAAAAGCTCAATTGTGGTGCATATACTACTGTGCGTTACAATAAAATTGAAAATACGGTAGTTTTAACACAGCATGAAGAAGGCTTTAGTGGTCAGGTAGGGGGATTCTTCTTTTATAAGCCGGCTAAATCTTTTTCATTAAGCGGAAGCGGGGGGATTTCCAGGCAGCCATATAATTTAATCAATACTTTAAAAGCGAATCCATATTACCAGGTAAACATAGGTTATAAATTCTTTAATGATAAGTTGAGTACGACGGTAAATTTCAATAATTTTTTTAGTAAGTCGCTTACCAACAGGTTATATACCGAAGATGTTAACTTCACAACAAATGCTACCACTACCATTCCGTTCAGGGTTGTTTTTGTTGGGGCTACTTATAATTTCGGTAAGCTGAAAGAGGATCTGTCGAAGAAAAAAGGGGTGAACAATGATGATTTGATCAACAATTAATTTATAAAAATGCTCTTCAATGTTTGTTAGTGATTGGGGGCTGGTAGAAATACCAGCCTTTTTTGATCTCTGGAAAAATAGCTATATTGTAATCAACAATGCCTCATCGTAAAGTAGTTTTTGTAGTATGTTGATAAAAGAAATTTTAAGCAGTTTTAGGCAATTTTCAGCCAATGAGGCCCTTCTTTTCGAAGAAAATATTGTTAGGAGAACTTTCAGGAAAAATGAAATAATATTGAAGCAGGGAGCAGTTTGCCAATCTGTTTATTTTGTTTTATCAGGATCTTTTTTCCAATATCAAAGCCAAGGAATTACCGAAAGCATTATCGATTTACATGTAACCAGCGAGTGGATGTTTAACCATCCCAGCCTGATTGAACAGCGCGCATCGGAAACCACGATCAAAGCATTCGAAAATTCAGAAGTTATTGAGTTGAGTTTGAGCAGCCTGCATTACCTGATAGCCAAATCTCAATCTTTTTTGTTCCTGACCAAAATTTTTAATCAAACCAGCGCCAGAACCTATCTTTTTGATAGTTCATTTAATCCTCTGCAAAAATATAATTACATAAAAAATGTTAAACCGCTCGTTGCTCAGGTTTTTCCGGTAAAAATGATTGCTTCTTATCTTAAAATCGCCCCCGAAACATTGAGCCGTGTAAGGGCAAACCATTAAATTTCCTGATTTCGATCAAGTGTGCTTTCGGGGGAAATTATACACCTTTGTTAAAAAAAGATATGCTTACAGAAATTAATCCCAAACTGCCGATGCGTGATAAAAGGATCACGAGAGATTTTTATGTGAATAAGTTAGGTTTTAAGGATGTTGGTGAAACCGACTATAAAGATTACCTGATTTTGCAAAAAGACAATATCCAGATCCATTTTTTTGAATTTGAAGCGCTAAACCCCAAAGAAAATTACGGACAGGTGTATATCCGTACCAATGATATTGAGGCACTTTATAAAACAATGTCGGGTGTTAAAGACGGAATTCATCCTAACGGGCACCTGCAGACCAAACCCTGGGGGCAAAAGGAATTTGCCATGCTCGACCCGGACAGTAATTTATTAACCTTCGGACAGGGAGTTTAGGTTGGTTTATTGGTCATTAGTTCATTGGTTCATTGGTCATTAGTAAAACAAATCGCCAACTGGTAATTGTTTCATTGATCATTGTGATTTAATTATTGAACATTTTAATTCGTTCACTGGTCATTAGTTCATTGGTAAAACAAATTGCCAGCTGGTAACTGTTTCATTGATCATTGTGATTTGATTATTGAACATTTTAATTCGTTCACTGGTCATTAGTTCATTGGTAAAACAAATTGCCAGCTGGTAACTGTTTCATTGATCATTGTGATTTGATTATTGAACATTTTAATTCGTTCACTGGTCATTAGTTCATTGGTAAAACAAATTGCCAGCTGGTAACTGTTTCATTGATCATTGTGATTTGATTATTGAACATTTTAATTCGTTCACTGGTCATTAGTTCATTGGTAAAACAAATTCCCAACTGGTAACTGTTTCATTGATCATTGTGATTTGGTTATTGAGCATTAATCCATTTGTAATTTAAATCAACAGCTGCTCAGTAGCAAGGTTAATAAGTTCGATTGAGTTTTTGACATCGAGTTTCTGCATCATATTACGGCGATGCGTTTCTACGGTAAGCGGGCTTAAAAAAAGCTCATCAGCTATGCTGGCGGTTGTTTTGCCCTGGGCAATTAACAGCAGGATTTCCTTTTCGCGTTTCGTAAATTTTGCACGCCCCTTTAAGTCGTTAACGGATGGTTTGGCAATAATTTCTATCACTTCTTTACTGAAAGCCAGTTCGCCGTTAAGTACGGTTTCGATACAGTTTTTTAATTCCTCTACCGAAGCATTTTTCAGGATGTACCCGCAGGCACCATTTTGCAGTATCTGCATAATAATGCTTCTTTCGGTATGGTTGCTAATGGCAATTACAGCCGTAGATGGCGACAATCTTTTAACCTGGGCACAGAGTTCGATACCATTGATGTCGGGCAGCATAATATCAAGCAATACAATATCGAGCTTATTGTTTTCTAAAAAAGAAATCAATTCATTTCCCGTTTGAAAACTACCCGTCACCATCATATTATCGAAGTTATTGATGAGCGATACTATGCCCTGGATTACGATCGGATGATCGTCTACAACTGCCAATCTGATCATATTATTCATAACTGATGGGGATTTCGATATTAATATTGGTTCCATTGCCGGGTTGGGAATCGATTTCTAAATTTCCTTTAAGATAGGCTACCCTGTTTTTAATGTTTTCGATTCCCATTCCTTTTTTATAGGTTGATGTATCAAAACCAATTCCATTATCTTCAATGGTGATATAAAAGTGTTTTTCATTTTCGCTGCACTGTAAAACTACTTCACTTGCCCGGGCATGTTTTAATGTATTGGTGAGGATTTCCTGTACAATGCGGTAAATGATAATCTGTTCTTCAAGTGCAATGTTTTTGGAGATATTCAATGCCTGGAAATCGATATGCAGGTTATTGCCCATTGCCGATTCTGCCAGATCTTTAAGCGCAACTTCAAGGCCGAATTTTAACAATGTTTGTGGCATCATATTTCTTGCAATATGCCTTAGTTCAGTAACCGAACTATCAAGCTGGTTAACAATGCGCTGCAATTCTAAATCGTGCAATTGCATTTCAGTGTGTTTGGCCCAGTTGGATAAATTGATTTTTAGGCCCGATAGCATGCCCCCAAGTCCATCATGCAGATCCTGCGCCACTCTGTTTCTTTCTTTTTCTTCGGCATTAAGCATGGCGCGACTAATTTCCAATTGCTGTTTTTGTTGCATATCGGCTACTTTTTGCCTGTAGTTAATGGCCCGTTGCTCTGCCAGCTTTTTGTAACCGTTAAAATAAAAATACAGGAGCGCAATAATCACCAGAAGAAAAAAAGATGCTGCAACCAATAGCAGGGTAGTGGTTTTGCTTTTTTTGATAATTACTTCATTCTGTCGCCTTTCTGCGTTTAAGTGGGTAATCTTTTTCTGGTTTTCGGCATTCTTGTATTTAATTTCTAAGGCATTAATTTCTTCTTTGGTTTTATCTTCGTTTAGGCTGTCGCCTAGTACTTTACTTTTTTTGAGCAACTCGTATGCCTCTTTAATGTTTCCGAGCGCATAGTTTACTTCCGACAACGATTCGGTTAATTTTAGTTTATTGGCAGCAAGGGTGTTTATTTCGGGTTGGTTAACTATTTGTAGCAGCGTTTTTTTTGCCTGATCAAATTTTTTCTGCTCAAAAAGAATTCTGTATTTCTCAAAAACGATTTCCTGCAGTGTATAATTGTCGTTTAATTCTTCAGCCAGTTTAATGGCTTTCTCGGCATCCAGTAGAGCAAGCTCTTTCTGTTTGGTGTTAATGAAATATCGGGTGGTACTTTTATAATAATCGAGCCAGAATATAGCCATTGGGTAACCTGTGCGAACATGGTCTGATTTATCCAGCACTATTTTTGCAAGGTCGAGATACTTTTTGGTCTGGCTATAATTCTTTTGGTGATAATAGTTTTGTGATATGGATATGTATACATTGACAAGAAGATAGTATTTATCCGGACTGGCATCTTTTAATGCATTAAGACCATTTTGAAGGTATGGAGCTGCCTTATCATACTGACCTATGTTTGTGAATATTGTACCGATAGAAACATATTCCGTTCCCGTAAATTCCTTATCGCCGGCTTTTTTGGAAAGTGGTAAAACACGGTTAATAAGGATGTCGAGCGTGGTTTTCAGATCATCTTTATGCTGCTGTATCAGCGCATAATTATGCCAAACCATCGATCTTAACCGGTAAACATATTTTGTGTTGAACTTTGCCAATAACGAATCGGCATGGATAAGTAATTTTTCTGCTTTGGTATAATCTTTTTCAATGTAGATCAAAGATTCGTACCAGTAGGATCTGGCAAAAAGAAGCGGATATTTCTGGCTCTGGTTTCTGGCCTTCGTTAGATAAAATACGGCTTTTGTGCTATCAAGTTCAGCCCAGAAATCGGTTAATTTAAAGCCAGCTGCAGCTTTTAAACTGTCGGGCATATCGCCATTAACAATCCTGTTGAGGCTATCGGTATATTGTTGATCGGCAGACTGGAGCTGGGCTTTAATGGTTAATCGGCAAAAAATCAGTAATAAAAGTAGAAGGATGTAATGTTTCATTGAACTAAAAATGCACGCTTTATCTATCAACCCGAAATAAAACCAAAATATACCTGAATTCAGGTAGAAAAAAATGGTGTTTTGTGGTTATTGTACAACAAAACACAGCTTTGTTTATTTGCAGTTCTATTTTTTAAAGTCTAATTATGAAAAACATCAAAATTAAAACATTTGTACTTTCTTTCTTTGCAATGATCCTGGTTACCGGCTTAATGTCGTGTAAAAAAGATGATGCGGAAACACCTTCAAAAAGTTCGCATAAGGTTGTGTTTAAACTTGTGGCCTCTGCCGGCAGCAATATCAGTACCGTGGTTTATGGTTATGATGGCCAGGTTACCACCGCCACCAGCCTAAGCGGAACTACTTGGACAAGCCCCGAAATTACTGCGCCTGCAGGTACCATTTCATTAAATATTGCCGCTGGCGCAACAGGTGCCAATGCAAATTCAACATTGAAAGCCCAGATTTTTGTAGATGGCGAAATGAAAGCTGAAGGTAATTCAAGCGGCACAGTTTTAAGTGCATCTGCATCATTTGGGTTGTAAGCAGGTCATTAGTTCACTGGTCATTTGTTCATTGGTAAAGCAAATTGCCAACTGTAAATCGCCCACTGTAAATCGCCCACTGTAAATTGCTAATTGCGAACTGATAAATTGGTTACTAACCTTTGCTCATTAGTCCATCAGGTTTGGGTTTATCGGAACATTTTATACATTGAAAGTAAAATGTTTTGGTACGCTCATCAAGCCGATGGACTTTTGGGCTTTATAAAGGCATTTTATTGATTACTTCGGTTTACAACCCACTTAAAAGCCCCTTTACATTTGGCCAATTCACTTTCAGCTTTCCGCCTTTTTTCCATACATTTGGCTAATTAAAATTATCAAGAAATTATGCAATACGATGTCGTTGTTATCGGTTCAGGGCCGGGCGGTTATGTAGGCGCAATCCGTTGTGCTCAGTTAGGTTTAAAAACTGCAGTAGTAGAAAAATATAAAACTTTTGGAGGTACCTGCTTAAACGTAGGCTGTATCCCATCTAAGGCTTTGCTGGATTCATCAGAGCATTTTCACAACGCTGCACACACATTTACCACACACGGTATCAACTTAAAAGATTTAAAAGTTGATATGAAACAGATGATCGCCCGTAAAGACGATGTTGTTGCTCAAAATACTGCTGGTATTACTTACCTGTTTAAGAAAAACAAAATCGATTCATACGAAGGTGTAGGTTCTTTTGTAGATAAAAATACCATTTTGGTTACCAAAGCCGATGGTTCTACCGAAACTTTAAGTGCAAAAAACGTAATTATTGCTACTGGTTCTAAACCAACAGCTTTACCGTTTTTACCAATCGATAAAAAACGTATCATTACTTCAACCGAAGCTTTAAATATTAAAGAAGTTCCAAAATCGATGGTCGTAATCGGTGGTGGTGTTATCGGTTTGGAATTAGGTTCGGTTTATGCCCGTTTAGGTACAAAAGTTTCTGTAGTTGAGTTTTTACCATCAATTATCGGTACCATGGATGCCGGTTTAGGTAAAGAACTTCAACGCGTTTTAAAGAAAACTTTGGGCATGGAATTTTACATGGGCCACAAAGTTACCGGCGCTACCACTAAAGGTAAAACCGTAACGGTTACTGCCGAAACCCCTAAAGGAGAAACCATTTCTTTAGAAGCTGATTATTGTATCGTTGCTGTTGGCCGTACCGCATATAGCGAAGGTTTAGGTTTAGATAAAATTGGAATTACCGTAGAAGAAAGAGGTAAAAAAATCCCGGTTAACGAACATTTAGAAACTTCGGTTAAAGGTGTTTATGCCATTGGTGATGTTATTACCGGAGCCATGTTAGCCCACAAAGCAGAGGATGAAGGTACTTATGTTGCCGAAACCATTGCCGGACAAAAACCACATATTAATTATAACTTAATCCCTGGCGTAGTTTATACCTGGCCGGAAGTTGCTTCAGTAGGTGCAACCGAAGAGCAGTTGAAAGAAAAAGGGGTAAAATATAAAGCAGGCTCATTTCCTTTCAAAGCCAGCGGACGTGCGAAAGCAAGTATGGATACCGATGGTTTTATCAAAGTGTTGGCCGATGCTGCAACTGACGAAGTTTTAGGCGTACACATGATTGGTCCACGTGCTGCAGATATGATTGCAGAAGCAGTGATCGCTATGGAATTCCGCGCATCTGCCGAAGATATTGCACGTACCTGCCATGCGCACCCAACTTATACCGAAGCCTTAAAAGAAGCTGCACTTGCGGCAACTGATAACAGGGCGATACATATTTAATCACAAAGCCTCATACTGAACTTGTTTCAGTATTTGCTTAGTAAATCTTAAAAAATCCCGGTATTGATATCGGGATTTTTTGTTTTTACTCCCTTTCCGTCATCTCGAGCGAAGTGCAACTTGTTCCGATTTAACATCGGTAACATAGCGAAGAAATCTGGCTCAAGAACACTTTTTATTTAGCGGTCTCTTCCTACTTAAACTACTAGGTCTTGATGATCATTCTAGACGCATCGTCACCCTGAACTTGTTTCAGGGTCTTTCATGCAAGATAGATCTTGTCCCCTTTGGTCTTTAGTCTTTCCGCTTTGGTCTTTAGTCTTTCCCCTTTAGTCTTTCTTCACAATTCCTTAACCAAATGATAACATCTGAAGGCTGAAAAACAGTGTTTTAGCAGATTATTTTTGCGGTTCAGATATTTAAATAAACCATGAACTGTAAAAAACTATTTGGTGCAATCCTTATTGCGTCGTTGGCATTTGCTGCCTGCAAAAAAGATAAAACTGATGATTCAATTGTAGATCCTCCGGTTGAAGCCGTTGTTCCGGAAAAAATCGACAGCTTTAAAGAAATCGTTTCTATCGATCTGGGCGGAGAGTTTGCTTCAGAAATTTCTGCTTACGATCCGTTAACCAAACAATTATTTGTAGTAAGTAACGATGGCGGAACCAAAGTTGATGTAGTGGATATGAGTAAATATCCAACGGTTACTAAATTAAAAACTTTATTATATCCAAACAACGCAGGAATCAATAGTGTGGCAGTAAGCAATGGATTGTTGGCTATCGCCTTGGATGGTGCCGATAAACAAGGCAATGGCGACGTATTGGTTTTAAAAACATCCGATTTATCAGAAGTAAAGAAAATCACTGTAGGTGCCATGCCCGATATGGTTACTTTCAGTCCGGATGGAAATTACATTTTATCGGCCAATGAGGGAGAACCAAATCTTGCTTATACCGTTGACCCGAAAGGTACCATCTCCATCATCAACATTAAGGATAATTATTCAGTAAAAACCCTTGATTTTTCAGCTTTTGAATCGCAAAAAGCAACTTTATTGGCAGGTGGTTTCAGGATTTATGGTTATAATGCAAGTTTTACGCAGGATATTGAACCAGAATATATTGCTATTAGCAGCGATTCTAAAAAGGCATACGTTACCCTGCAGGAAAATAATGGTGTTGCCGAAGTAGATATTATTGCCGGAACGATTACCAAGATTAATCCTTTGGGTACAAGGGATATCAGTTTGGCAGAAAATGCGTTTGATGTAAGCGATAAAGACAATAAAAAAGTACTGGGTACCTGGCCAATCAAGGCTTATTATCTGCCCGATGCAATCTCGTATTTTACTACTAACGGTACTGCCTATCTGGCTTTAGCCAATGAAGGAGATACCAGGCAGGATTATACCCCAAAAGATGCAAAAGAAGAAGTACGTGTAAAAGATCTTATATTGGATCCGGTTAAATTTCCGAATGCTGCAACCCTTCAGTTAGATGCTAATTTAGGCCGGCTTACTGTAACCAATACCGCTGGTTTTACAATGGTTGGTGCCAATAAAGTATATCAGGAATTATATTCAACAGGTGGCAGGTCGGTTAGCATTCTTAATGCAAACACCGGGGCTTTAGTAGCAAACATTGGTAAAGATTTAGAGCAGCATGTAATTGATGCCAATATGTATGATGATGACCGCTCTGATAACAAAGGTGTTGAAGTAGAAAGTGTAACCGTTGCGCAGGTAAACGGGCAAACCCTGGCTTTTATCGGTATGGAACGTGCCGATGCAATTGCCATTTATAATGTTACCAATCCGGCTGCACCTACATTTGTTCAGCTGTTTTCTACTGGTGATGCACCTGAAGGTTTGCTATTTGTAAAACCAAAAGATAGCCCCAACGGTAGAAGTTTATTAATTGTTTCTAACGAAGCAGATGGAACTGTTCGGTTCTATCAGCCCGATAAAATATAGTCCCTATCCCTTTATTAATTATTATGTTTTAGTCCCGGTATTGATACCGGGATTTTTTTGTTTTAAGCCTGCTGTCATCTCGAGCGAAGTGGGGCGCTTTGGTCTTTAGTCCTCCCACTTCAGTCTTTTTTCCTTTTTTCTCCCAACAATAAAAACTAAGCCCTATATTGCGCTCAAAATAAAACTTTAGGGGTGCCTTCAAATCATTAGGCTGAGAATATACCCGTTTTGAGGTTAAAGGCAGAAGGTATAAAGGTAGAGGGTAACTCCTTCCGGCCTTAAAATCCTCCAACCGTCAACTTCAAATGAACCTGATCCGGATAATGCCGGCGTAGGAAATTAGTTTGTCTGCACGTTTGTGCACAATGCGTTCTGCATTTGAGGACTCCTGAAGTTATATCACAAAACGAGTCTTCTCTTATGAATTATATTAACGTATTAACCATAGCTGGTTCTGATAGTGGGGGTGGAGCAGGTATTCAGGCCGATTTAAAAACATTTTCTGCTTTAGGTTGCTTTGGCACTTCGGTAATTACCGCGGTAACTGCTCAAAATACCATGGGCGTAAGGTCGGTACATGGCATTCCTTCCGAAATGATTAAAGATCAGCTTCAGGCCGTATTAGAAGATATTTCACCAATAGCGATAAAAATAGGAATGATCAACCGTGCCGAAGTGGTGCAGGTGATCGAAAATGAGCTAAAAGCTTATTATCATATTCCTGTTATTTTAGATCCTGTGATGGTGGCTACCAGCGGGCATCGGCTGATTGAACCAGATACCATTAATCAGCTAATCGAAAAATTATTCCCGGTTGTAACTTTGGTTACTCCTAATATTGATGAGGCCGTTATCCTTTCAGACCAGGAAATCCATAACCTAGATGATATGATTGCTGCGGGCAGAAAAATTGTCGGAAAAGGGGCAAAAGCTGTTCTGGTAAAAGGCGGGCATTTGGCCGGACCAGTTATTTACGATGTTTATATAAATGGTAACAATGATCCTGTGGTATTGGAAAGTAATTTTATCCAATCTAAAAACCTGCACGGAACTGGCTGTACTTTGTCATCGGCCATAGCAGCTGAAATGGCGAAAGGCAATAACCTGCCCGCTGCAATAAAAAATGCCAAAGATTACATCGGTAAGGCTTTGCAATTTGGTAGCAGTGTTGAAACCGGTAAAGGCAACGGTCCGCTGAATCATTTTTTTGATCCCCTAAAACTAATCATACAATGAAGTGGAGTGAACAAGCCTGGGAAAGAGCTAAACCCATTTATAACCAGATTTTAGCCATGCCTTTTAATCAGGAACTGAGCAATGGTACATTACCTAAAGAAAAATTCATTTTCTATCTGGCACAGGATGCCTATTATCTTTTAGCATTTGGCCGGACATTAAGTGCCATTAGCAGTCGCATGCAAGATGCTGACCTGATACTGGATTTTGCCGGATTTGCTACAGGAGCCATTTTTGCTGAACGCAGCCTTCATGAAAGTTATTTTGTAGAATTTGGTTTAAACAATCAGGTACAGCCTACACCATCTACCTTATTATATACCAATTATATTCTTAGTGAAGCGGCTTATGCCAATGTTGAAGTTGCCGCTGCGGCCGTTTTACCCTGTTTCTGGATTTATAAGATGGTAGGTGATTATATTTTTGCCCAACAAGCAGGCGATCAGAACCCTTATAAAAGATGGATTGATATGTATGCTGGTGCCGAATTTGCAGCTGCGGTAGAAAAAGCGATCGATATTACCGATCAATTAGCCACGCAGGCTAGCAGTGCAATGAGGGAAAAAATGTTGATTGCTTTCGAGATGGCTACACGGCTGGAATGGATGTTCTGGGACAGCGCGTACCAAATGGAGAAATGGAAAATTTAAACTTTAACAGGTTTTTGTGCAAATATTTTGATATAAATTCAAAAAAATGTCTGTATTTCCAATAGATTTAAGGAACTTTGTAGCTTAATCTATTATTAAGAAATCAATTTTGGAAGACAATACGCAAGACAAGGAAATTTTAGTTCACCAAGAAAATAAGCCTGTATTAGCGCAAAGTTCTCCAAAACAAGTACGTTTAGCCATCTCTGCCTTTTACTTTATGCAGGGGGTTTGCTTTGCAAGCTGGGCCAGCAGGATTCCAACTTTTAAAGCTTCGATGGGTTTAAACGATGCCGAACTGGGTTCAATTCTTTTCGCGTTGCCAGCAGGGCAAATCATTACGATGTTCTTTTCTGCAAAGCTGACTACACATTTTGGTAGTAAAAAAATGCTCAGGGCAACTGCACCACTTTATGCAATTGCTTTAACTTTTTTGGCACTGGCTACCGCAGGCTGGCAATTGGCCGCTTTTTTAGTGCTGTTTGGTATAACCGGTAACCTTTGTAACATTGCTTTAAATACACAGGGCGTTGCAGGCGAAAATTATTATGGCAAACCGATTATGAGTTCTTTCCATGGAGCCTGGAGTATCGGAAATTTAACCGGAGCTTTAATTGCTTTGGGTTTGGTTAATTTAAAATTGGGGATGTATACCCACTTCTGGATTATTGCCTTAATATCGCTAACGAATGTGGTACTTAGCTCGAAAAAATTATTAGACCATAATCCTAAACCAGATACTCAGACTGAAAAAACAAAGTTTTTTACCATGCCCCAGGGAATTTTGGTTTTATTGGGGATAATCGCTTTTTGTAGTATGGCAACCGAAGGAACCATGTTCGACTGGAGCGCCATTTACTTCGAAGATGTTGTAAAATTGCCACATAACAAGGCAATTATCGGCTATGCTTCCTTTATGTTTATGATGGCCAGTGGCCGGTTTTTAGGCGTGTATCTGATCGGTAAATTTGGGCGTAAAAACCTTTTGCAAATCAGTGGTGCAATTATATCAATCGGCATGGCACTCGCAGTAATATTCCCGAATATCATTGTCGCAATTTTTGGCTTTATGCTTATCGGTTTGGGGGTTTCCAGTATTGTACCGATGGTTTACAGTATTGCAGGAAATAATAAAAAAGTGCCTGCGGGTAAAGCGATAACAATGGTTTCTAGTATCGGGTATTTTGCATTTCTCTTCGGACCACCGTTAATCGGTTATGTTTCGCAGTTGTCGAGTTTGCGTTATTCTTTTGGGATAATTTCTGTTTTCGGTCTCCTGATTACTTTTTTAATTACAAAAATAAAGGGGATAAATTAGGTTTGTTTATGGCTTAGCGCGTAAATGGTCTGCGGCTGGAATGTCTAACCCTAAGAATTCTAATTTCTTTATCGGTTCTTCTGAAAGATATTCTGTATCGATCAATTTCAAAAGCGAAAAAACTTCCATCATTGTTTTTCTTTAAGCGATCTACTTGGAAAGTATCAAGATGATTTGGAAGACCTTTTATTTTTGATAAAATTCTAATTTCAATTTTTTCAGCATAGTCAATAAGTTCGTTATCTTCTAAATACTGAATAATTTCTAATAGCTGTTTAACTGCAAGTTTATTCCATTTTATTCTCATCAAGTATTGCTGGGTTTAGCAATCATTTTTAACTAAAAAACCTTACGTCTTTTCTCAAAAAGCTGTTCAACATCCTTATGTGAAATAAAGTCTCCAGCTTCAATTTCTTTATCCGCCTGATCTAATTCATCATTATACTGGTTCAAGAATGCTTCGTCAACTTTCACAGGATCATTATTAATATCAGATTGATATTTATAGTCTAAGCTATCCAAAAAAGCAATAAGAACTTTTTCTTCCTGTTCGTTCTTTGTATTTACCAATATACTCATACTCAAATTTAACGAAATTTTACGAATAAATATAGGCTATCCTACTCCTTCTTAACCAGCCCGTGTTCTTTTAAAGTGGCAACGGCGAGTTCGATTAGCCTCAAATTTTCGTCCAGATGGCCATGCTGTACCTCTACATTAATGTAAGGAATATTATTCTGCATGGCATAAACTGAAAGCGAACCATCATTAGAGGCAAATTTAGATTGAAGGATTACATTTACATTGGCTTTTTTTAAGCTTGTAAATAACCTGGGTTCGGTTACATAAATCAGGTCGTCGCCATCCATCTGAAAGTTAATGTAAACAGAATCGGCTGTGCTGGCCAGATCATACCCGGGAAGATAGGAGGAGATACCAAAACCGCCATCGGCATTGTTATGTAGGGTTAAAAAGTAACCGGTAGATTTGGGGTCGTAAAAATCGACAATTTGTTTGCCTGCGCCCAATAATGCTTTTTCAACTTCGTTAGAACTGAACAGGTCTTTCTTTAACCTGGTATTTACTCCCACTTCGGTATATATTGCATTCGGATCGATACGGTATTGATCGTCCATATAACTGAAATAATAATCGCGCACACCACCATATTGACTGTCGATCAGCTCGCCGCCGTTCCAGCGGATATAATCAAAACCTGCTTTCACACCAGTATCTTCGTTGTCGTGCACCACTAAAAATTTTACACCATTGGGTTTATAACTATATTTTACCAGGGTGATATCGAAATTGTAAATTTTAATAAAGCTCGAATCCGTTTCCATTGCTGAGAAAACAGGAGGGTGCTGGGCTTTAACAACGAGGGAAAAACAGATCAGGAACAGGCTAAAAATGATTTTGAACATAATCCCTAATATACAATATGGGCACCTAATTTGTTTGGATACAGCATTGTAGAATTATCTTTAAAGAAGTCAAGTTTGTACATCTGTTGTATACAATATCATCTTGAAACTTGACTTCTTTGGGAGATGGGATAAAATAATGGTTTGTGGCGATGCGAACCACGGCGGGGCATTATTTTAAAGAAGTCAAGTTTGTACATCGGTTGTATACAACATCATCTTAAAACTTGACTTCTTTGGGAGGTGGTATAATATGATGGTTCGTGGCGACACGAACCACGGGAGGCATTATTTTAAAGAAGTCAAGTTTGTACATCTGTTGTATACAATATCATCTTGAAACTTGACTTCTTTGGGAGATGGGATAAAATAATGGTTCGTGGCGATGCGAACCACGGCGGGATGCGGCATTATTTTAAAGAAGTTAAGTTTGTACATCAGTTGTATACAACATCATCTTAAAACTTGACTTCTTTGGGAGATGGGATAAAATAATGGTTTGTGGCGATGCGAACCACGGCGGGGCATTATTTTAAAGAAGTCAAGTTTGTACATCGGTTGTATACAACATCATCTTAAAACTTGACTTCTTTGGGAGGTGGTATAATATGATGGTTCGTGGCGACACGAACCACGGGAGGCATTATTTTAAAGAAGTCAAGTTTGTACATCTGTTGTATACAATATCATCTTGAAACTTGACTTCTTTGGGAGATGGGATAAAATAATGGTTCGTGGCGATGCGAACCACGGCGGGATGCGGCATTATTTTAAAGAAGTTAAGTTTGTACATCAGTTGTATACAACATCATCTTAAAACTTGACTTCTTTGGAAGATGGTATAAAATAATGGTTTGTGGCGATGCGAACCACGGCGGGGCA
>NZ_QNQU01000015.1 GCF_003315595.1 Pedobacter miscanthi
TAAATAGCTTAAGTTAATAGCATTGGTGGAGACACGAACCAAGGCGAGGGCGTAGGGTTACAAAATTTTTAGCCACAGATGCACAGATTAACACAGATCTGAACTTGTCTCTGTGTCTTTTCTCTTTGCCCTCTGTTGTTAAAAGCACTACCCTCCTTTTTGCAGGGTAAATGCAAAAGTAGTACCAATACCCGGTGTACTCCTCACCGAAATGGTTTGCTGGTGGGCTTCTAAAATGTGTTTAACAATCGCCAGACCCAAACCCGTTCCGCCAACTTCGCGTGCGCGGTGTGTATCAATGCGATAAAAGCGCTCAAAAAGGCGCAATAAGTGCTTTTCTTCAATACCGATACCATTATCGGTAACTTCGATTAAAACCTGATCGTGCAGTTCAAAAATTTTGATTGCGGTTTCGCCACCATCAATGCCATATTTAATACTGTTCACAATTAAATTAATCAGTACCTGACGTACTTTCTCCCTGTCTGCCGAAACTGGTGTTATCGCGGTATATTTATCTTTAAAAAATAATTTGATGTGTTTGGCATTTGCACGGTCTTCCAGGTTTTCCATTACCTCTTTGGCCAGCTGCACAAAATCGAATTTTTGGTAATTAATGGGCGATTCGCCGGTTTCGAGTTTAGAAATTACATCCAGGTCGTTAATCAGGTAACTTAAACGCTCTACGTTGTTTTCTGCCTTTTTTAAAAAAAGAACCGCCTGGTCGGGATCATCTACCAAACAATCCTGCAAAGTTTCGATATATCCCTGAATGGCAAAAAGCGGCGTTTTAAATTCGTGTGAAACATTGGAGAGAAATTCCCTTCTAAATTGTTCCTGCTTTTTCAAAAGATCTATTTCCTTTTTCTTCGCTCCGGCCCATTCCTTTACTTCATTTTCTACATCATTAATCGGATCCGAACTTACATACTCGCCAAGGGCGTCCTTTAAATCTTTTCCCAGTTTAAGGTTATGGATCAGCTTGTAAATAAGCTTGATTTTAGTGTAAATGTATTTTTCGAGCAGGTAATAGAAAACCAGGAAACTGCAAAGAAACGATACCCCGAAAGAAATAGCGAGGTAATACCAGCTGTGCTGAAAATAAAAATTAACCATACCGATAGAAAGTCCAACGGCAAGAGCAGTAAATAAAACCAGCACACTTAATTTCATGCTGCAATTTAAGGCTTTTTATGTTAAATGTGTGTTAACAAGCATTTCTCTATGCATCACAGCCAAAAAATGTTAAAAACCAAAAAAGCTTTCCCTTTTGAGGAAAGCTTTTAAAATCTTATCGATAATTAATTATTTTTTAGTCGAATCGCTTTTAGCCGGTGCCGGTGTTGCGGCAGGTTTAGTGCTGTTCAGGCCGCCTCCAAGCGGAGATGGTGAAGGTGTTTTATCCAAACGCTCCTGAATAGCTGAGTTTCCAACAGCTGCAGAACCACCACTGGTTTTAGCAATTGTAGTAACAGCAAGGGTTAGCACTACTATTGCAGTTAACAAAACCCACGATCCTTTTTCCAAAACATCGCCTGTACGTTGTACACCAAACATGTTACTTGTGCCGCCGCCGGTAGCTAAACCACCACCTTTAGGGTTTTGTATTAAAACAAACAAGCCTAAGGCTACACACGCAATAATTAATAAAATGATTAAAAAGGTTACCATGGTAATATTATATTTTTTAAAATTTCTTTTCTATAGATTGGATAAGGTCGGCAAAGTAACGGCTTTTTTCCGGATATTTCAAACTTAATTTTTTATAAGTATCTATGGCTTTGTGATAAAGCATCTGTTCGATATAAATTTTGGCTAAAGTCTCCGAAACAAGGTCGTAATTATCTTCTGCACTCTTTTTTGCTTTATTTTCGTTATCAATCTGCTCTGGTTTAGGCGGCTTGATTGTTGGATCTTCTTTCAAAAAGCGCTCAATAATTTCTGCACCTTTAACATCCTTTACTTCTGCAGCAGGATATTCGGCCAGATGATCGGCTACCTCAAAAGGCGTCTGGATATGGAAAATATGCTCTACATATTGCTGCTGAAACTCTGCCCGTTCCTGTTGCTGGGTATTTTGCGCTTGTGGCCTTAAATTATTTGGATTTACAGGTGCATAAGGCTGAAAAACCTGTTCGTGTTCTTTACGGGTTTTAGCCAGCCACCATAAAAAGGTATACGGAAGTTTGTCGTCGTTATACTGCGAAACAAAATTCACTTCAGGATCATCAGGTACTACCGTTTCGATGTGTGGCGCATGTGTTACCACTTCGGTACCCATTTTTTTCTCAAAGGCAAAAAAATCAATTGCAGCTACACTTTCGATGAAAGAATCATCAACCGCAGGTGCATCGGTTAAATGGCTATCAGTACCCGGCAGGTGATCCGGTGTTTCTATCTCAACCGCTGGATTTACAGCAGGTAGATCATTTTTAAGCTCTTCAACCTTTTCAGTGTCCTGAATATCATCTGAAACTTCAGTTTCAGCAATTACTTCTTCCAACGAAGTAAGATTTTCATCATTAAGTGATTCTACCTCTTCAAAAACATCCTGCTCTTCGTGTGTATTTTCAGCTACTGCAGCTTCAACATCTTCATTATCAACCGCAACCATATTAAGTACATGGAAGAGTACATGGCCCTGACCATACAAAGCGGCCTTTGGCACAAATGAGGCATTGGCTTTTGCCAGAAGCAGATGGATCGGCTGCGAATAAGGATATTGAGCAACCATTTCCTGCAACATGGATGCATGCTCTGGCCTCACCTTTCCAGGTTGCGCGAGTAAATCTGCCAGTAGCTTTTTGTTATCCATTATCGAAGGTTTGGTGCTAAGTTAAAAAAATGTAGACGGGTTTTTAAAATTTTATCGTGTACAATCCTGCTTTATTTACCATTGTGCAAAGGCACGGTTAAAAATATCTTCGGATAATTGCTTGTTAATGTTCTCGATAGCACCGGGCAATAATGTTTGGATTGGCGCACCTGTTATCGGAAAATCGAAATATTTAGTAAAGCTTTCTTCAAAACTTTCTTTTTCGTGTTCTTTCAGGTTGTTTTTATACTTAACAGAAACGGTAATGGTTAGCCTGTTCGCACCCGAAGTAGGCGTAGCACTATTTTGCAGTGCCACAGGTTTGATCTCGTAACCGGTTATCCTGCCTTCAAAAGAGGCATCGCCTTCTCCTGTTGTTGCAATAATCAGTTTGGTTTGGTTACGGATACGGGTTTTTAACGATTCGGTTACCTGGTTACTTAAGGTAGGCACTACCAGCGGCGCATTGTTCTCGAAGGGACGTATCACCACCGTTTTTAATCCTGTTGTAGAAGCTCCGCTAAATTTATAAGAGCAGGCACTTAATACAGAGGTAAGGAGGATTAAGGCAAATATTTTAATTTTCATCATTATCGAAAATAGATCTGAATTATTAGGGAACGTAATTTGAACAGAATTGATATGTGGCTATAGGTAAATTACAGGTTTAATTCCTTAATCTTCCTGTAAAGCGTACGTTCTGATATGCCCAGCTCCTGCGCGGCAAATTTGCGTTTGCCCTTGTGTTTTTTCAGCGCTTTTTTAATCAGGTCTGATTCTTTATCAACCAATGAAAGCGACTCTTCTACCTCTTCGGCCTCGTGCGCAAAATAATCGTTATTGTTGTTGTTATTGTTTACGTTATTATTTACAGGCGTTGGGTGCTGGATGGTAAAAGCATGTTCCTGCCCTACCGGCAATTCTACATCACGGTATAGCTGATTGATATATTGAGGATTATCAGCTAAAACGGTAGCTGTATTTCCACCATGCTGGATAATTTCGGCAACCAGTTTTTTAAGCTCTACCATATCCTTTTTCATATCAAAAAGTACTTTGTACAAAATATCGCGTTCTGTAAAATCTTCTTTTGACTGAGAATTGATGGCCATTGGCAGATTACTGCCCGCTTCATTAGGAATATAGTTTAAAATAGCCTGTCCGGTAACATTGCGGTCTTTCTCCAACACACAGATTTGCTCGGCAATATTTTTCAACTGACGTACGTTTCCGGGCCAGCTGTAATTGGTTAAAATCTGAATGGCGTCAGGCTCAAGGTGTAAAGCCGGACTACGGTATTTATCGCTAAAATCGGCAGCAAATTTCCTGAACAAGAGGTAAATATCTTCTTTACGTTCCTGTAAAGCCGGAATGCGCAATGGAACGGTATTTAACCTGTAATATAAATCCTCACGGAATTTTCCGTTTTTTACGCGGTTGTATACATCAACATTGGTGGCGGCAATAATACGTACATCTGTTTTTTGAACTTTAGATGAACCTACGCGCAAATATTCGCCGCTTTCTAAAATACGCAATAAACGGGCCTGCGTACCTAAAGGCAGCTCGGCAACTTCATCTAAAAAGATGGTACCACCGTTAGCCACCTCAAAATAACCTTTACGGGCCTCATGTGCACCGGTAAAAGATCCTTTTTCGTGACCAAAAAGCTCCGAATCTATTGTTCCTTCGGGGATAGCACCACAGTTTACGGCAATAAAAGCACCATGTTTACGGGCACTCATTTGATGGATAATCTGCGAGAAAACCTCCTTACCGCTACCACTTTCACCGGTAATCAACACCGACATATCGGTTGGTGCTACCTGGCTTGCAATATCTATGGCACGGTTAAGCAATGGCGAATTGCCAATAATTCCGAACCGCTGTTTAATATTTTGTGTATACATTCTTTAGTGTCAAGTGCCTATCTCTAGTATCAAATAACTAGTATCAAGACTGGGAGTTTCAGGTTATGTTCGCTTTCTGCTTTAGTTTTTTAGCTTTATGCTACGAAACTATTCTTCCGATCAGCGTAGCTGAAGTGCATTTTTCAATAAACACATTTGCGTATTCACCAGGTTTAACGCCTTCAATTGCAGGGAAAATGGCCATTGCGCCATTATCGCCCCTTCCGCAATAATCAAGGTCGGATTTTTTAGAAGTACCTTCAATCAATACGCGAACGGTTTTACCTACCCATTCCTGCAAACGCATTAATGAATGTGCCTGCTGTTTGGCCAAAATTTCGGCTAAACGGCGTTTTTTCACCTCTTCAGGAATATCATCTTCCAGTTTACGGGCAGCTAAAGTTCCCGGCCTTTCCGAATAGGTAAAGTTATAGGCAAAATCATACTGTACATAATCCATCATGCTCAAGGTTTCTTCGTGTTCCTCTTCTGTTTCGGTACAGAAACCTGCGATGATATCGGTAGAAATTGCACAACCCGGAATAATATTACGAATGGCATCAATCCTGTTAATATACCATTCGCGGGTATAAGTTCTGTTCATTAATTCCAATACACGGGTATTTCCGGATTGCACAGGCAGGTGAATATAGTTACAAATGTTATCGTATTTGGCAATGGTATGTAAAACCTCGTCGGTAATATCTTTAGGATGTGAGGTAGAGAACCTTACCCTTAAATCAGGGCTAACCAATGCTGTTTGCGCTAAAAGCTGGGCAAAATTAACGGTTTCGGTACCATCTTCCGAGGCCCAGGTGTACGAATCTACATTCTGTCCTAAAAGGGTAACCTCGCGGTAGCCTGCTTCGAACAATGCTTTTGCTTCTTCAATAATAGAATGGGCATCGCGGCTACGTTCGCGGCCACGGGTAAAAGGAACCACGCAGAAAGAACACATGTTATTGCAACCACGGGTGATGGAAATAAATGCAGTAATTCCGTTGCTGTTTAAACGCACCGGACTGATATCGGCATAGGTTTCTTCGCGTGATAGTAATACGTTTACTGCTTTATGGCCGCTTTCTACCTGTTCAATTAAGTTAGGCAAATCGCGGTAAGCATCAGGCCCAACTACTACATCAACCAAACGTTCTTCTTCCAGAAATTTAGATTTTAAACGTTCGGCCATACAGCCTAAAACCCCCACAATTAGTTTCGGGTTACGGCGTTTTTCTACCCCAAACTGCGATAAACGGTTTCTTACCCTGGTTTCGGCATTTTCGCGGATAGAGCAGGTATTGATGAAAATCACATCGGCCTGGTGGTAATCCCCTGTGGTTTCAAATCCTGTTTCTGAAAGGATAGAAGCAACAATCTCGCTATCAGCAAAATTCATGGCGCAACCATAACTTTCGATGTATAACTTACGGGCATCAGCTTTTACAGGTGTATCTAAAATTAAAGCTTCACCTTGTCTGGCCTCATCGTGCGTCTTATCTGGTACTTGTAAATCAATCATTATTTAAAAACATTTTGGGGATTGCAAAAATACATAAATAAAATTAAAAGTGACAATTTGACATATTTTGTTTAAATGTTTACAGTGGGATTATGATCCTATGACCTTTAACGTTATTGCGAGGAGGAACGACGAAACAATCTTTCATGATGGAGTATATCAACAGCGTTAAGATTGGAAGCGCCATAATAACGTAATTATTAGATCGCTAAAGATTTTTTGAAAATGTAGGGTTCCGTGTATATGGCGGGCTGTAGTCCCGCCCCCGCTTCTGCCCCAATTGAAAAAATTGTGGCATCCCGCTACGGTCGGGTTTACATTACATTTGTTCATGCAGCTATGAGGGGTTTCCGCGCCACCGGCCTAACCAATTTAGCCCTTGGCGAAGCGGTACCCTGCAGGCAGGAGGAACGATGGCCGAAGCGTACAAGCGAAGCAAAGGAACAAACGTTATTGTTTACACTGCCACTGCGCTCCAAAAAACAATTTAACCATCAAGCCATTAGCAATATTCTCACTTTTAGTTTTTTGGAAATGAACGGTCCGGTGTATGTGGCTGGCTGTGGCCCCGCTATCCCTACTGCCGATAGAAAGATCGGCATTCGTCCTATCGGGTTTAGAAACAAAGGAACTGCATTAAGCCGCCAGCATAATAACACAAACACCGTTTTCTATACTGTCCCTGCGCTCCAAAAAACAATTTAACCATCAAGCCATTCAATAATTTTCAATCTTTGGTTTTCACCTTTAGTCTTTTCGCTTTTTATCAAAAAAACCTTTCTCTCTCCCATCTGTTACCTATCGATAAGCCACGAATAATGACAGCTCAACGAAAACACAAAATCTGGACCTGGATAGGAAGTATCCTGGGTATACTGGTATTAATTGTTGCCTTTGGTTCCATGTTTTTAAGTGCCCGGTGGAAACCTATACTTACTGAAAAAATAAAGGATGGTGTTTACAATGGTTCGCATCATTTATACCGGATTGATTTTAAAAGCATTAACCTGAATGTAATTACAGGTAGTTTGGCCCTGCGCGATGTTACCTTAACCCCGGATACTTCGGTTTTCGATAGTCTGAAGAAAAAACAATTGGCACCAGCGCACACTTTCGAGCTAAAATTAAAGAAACTGCAGATTACCCGGGTTGGGATATTAACGGCCTATTTTAAAAAACGGATAGATGTAAGCGAAATCCTGTTACAGCAACCCTCCATCAATATGATTTTTAATAAGGTTACCAAGAAACCGGATACCTTAAAAGATGAAAAATCGCTTTACGAACAGATCTCTAAAACCTTTAAATCGGTACATGTTAAAAGTATTAAAATTGTAGATGCCGATTTCGATTACATCAATAAAACCGCGGCTAAAAAGACGAAAAACTCCATTAAACACCTTGATATTACGGTTAACGATTTTTTATTGGATTCGTTATCGGGCAGCGATACCACAAGGTTTTACTACACGAAAGATGTGTCTTTTCAACTGACTGGCTATAAATCGGTTACAAAAGACAAAATGTATTCGATGAAAGTTGATACGGTTAAAGGCTCTACCTCATCCAAAAAAATAATAGTTAAGGGCTTTAAACTAACTCCCTTATATGATGAACTTACCTTTGCCCGCAAATATAAAATCCAGAAAGACCGCTATAATTTAGCTTTTGAAAAAATAGAATTTAATGGTGTCGATTTTATCGGTTTAAATACCAACCAGCAGCTGCATGCAAAATCGTTAAGAATCGGTCCGGCAAATGTAGAAGTGTTCATGAGTCGCGAATCGCCACCGCCGCCGGGTCTTGATAAAGGCCAGAATTATCCGCACATGGCTTTAAAACGATTAAATATCCCAACCTTAATTGATACAGTTAAACTTCGTAATGTAAACGTGAAGTATTCGGAGTTTAATCCCGCCAGTAAAAAAACCGGATCGGTTAATTTTAAAGCCCTCACCGGTAATATTTTCAATGTAACCAACGATAGTGTTCAGCTCACCAAAAAGAGCCATGCTATTGCCGATTTAAATACCCTTTTAATGGGCGCAGGCAAATTGAACGTAAAAATAGATTTTAATCTTACGGATAACAATGGCGCATTTACCTACAGTGGCAATATGGGCAAATTTGACCTTAAAAACCTCAATCCGCTATCAAAATCGCTGGGCTTGATCGAAATAGAAAGTGGCGATATACAACATATTGATTTTAAGGCGAGCGGAAATTTACGATCGGCAACAGGATCGATGAATATGCTTTACAATAATTTGAAGGTAAAACTGCTTTCGGATAATATTGATGGCGAAGGCACTAAGGAAAAAGGCTTTCTGTCTTTCCTGGCAAATACCATTTTGGTTAAAAATGAAAACCCACAAAAAGGTGAAGCACCCAGAACGGCAAATATGACCAATACAAGGATTAATTCAGGCTCATTTTTTAACCTGATGTGGAAGACTGTTTTTGTGGGTATAAAGGATATTGTTGGCGTGGGCATTGTTCCCGAAAAAAATCCGGTAAAACAGCAAAAAGTAATTGCCAAAAAAATAAGGGAGCAAAAACGGGCAGACAGGAAAGCTGCGAGAAAAGCAAAACGGGAAAAAAACTAAGGCACATTTCTAAAATATGTCATATAACCGTATATTGCTGATAAAACACCGCATGCCCTATTGTTAATGCCTGATACTAAAAGATACCCTTATAAAGTTTTTAAATGGATTGCAGGCATATTGCTTGGTATATTTATTTTACTTGCCGGTATAACATGGTTTCTTAATGTAAAATCGAGGCCGATATTAACGGATAGGATTAAAACACTACTTTATAAATCTACAGATAGTTTATACACCATAAGCTTTACCACGGTATCAACCAATGTGGTTACAGGAAATGCCACTTTACAAAATGTAAAGATTACACCCGATACCAATCGTTTTAAACAATTGATTGCCCTAAAAAGGGCTCCGAATAACCTGTATACAGTTTCTTTAAAAAAACTGGTGGTAAAACACTTTCATCCCTTAACCCTTTACCGCGAAAAAAAACTCCAGATCGGAGAAATTATTTTTGATAAACCGGAGGTAACCATGGTTAACCAGCAGTTTGCCTTTAACGAAGGCCGTGCGCCCCGACCAATAAATTCGCCCTACGATATCATTTCCAAAAACCTGAAAGAGTTTAGCATTAAAACTATCCGCTTTAAGGATGTAGGCTTTAAATACGTGAATAAAAATGTACCCAATTCTGTTCCTTTCGATATCGACGACCTGAATATCACCTTAACAGATTTACTGGTCGATTCTACTTCTGCCGACGATCCCAAACGTTTTTACCTGTTGAAAGATATCGTAATTAACCTGAACAACTACGTATACCATACACCTGATAAAATGTACGATATTAAGGTGGAAAAACTGGATTTCAGGGCTACAACGGGCAAATTAAGGATTAATAGTTTTGCCCTCGTTCCTTTACATGATGAAATGCAATTCGGTAAAGTGGCAGGTTACGCCCGCGAACGTTTTGATATTGGCATGAAGGATATTATGCTAAACGGGATAGATTTACCACTATATATCAGCAAACAAGAGCTTTGGGCTAAAGAAATGGCAATTTCTAATGGTCATATCTCTGTTTTTAATCAAAATGGGATCAAAAGTAAACCCCAGGAAAATAAGATAGGTAAATTTCCGCATCAGCTTTTGCAGTTACTTAAAGCCCCTATATTGGTACAAAAAATACAGCTGAAAGACGTAAATATCAATTATGCGGTGTATAACAGTGCGAGCAACCAACGCGGACAAATTAGTTTTGAAAATACATCGGGAATTATAAAAAATGCCACCAACCTCGATAAGATCAAAGCCATAAACCCCATTATGGAGGTTAACCTGAATACTTACCTGTTTGGACAGGGGAAACTCGACGTAAACTTCAAATTTAACCTTACCGCAAAAGATGGTGAATTTTCTTATAACGGGGTGCTTCATAATTTTAATGCAAGGGTGTTAAACCAGATTACCAAACCACTCGGGCTTGTTCGCATAAACCGGGGCAATGTTGACAAGCTGAAATTCGACTTTAAAGCGAACGATTTTGGCGCTAATGGAACGGTTGCCTTTTCATATTACGATCTTTCTGTGGCATTGATGAAGAACGACCCGACAAAAGATCACCTAGTTACACGTGGTTTTCTGTCTTTTTTGGCGAATGCCCTCATCATTAAATCTGAAAATCCGGGAGCAGATGGCAAATTAATACCGGTTGATGTTAACTATAGCAGACCTGCCAATACTTCGTTTTTTAACCTGATCTGGAGGAGCCTTTTTACAGGCATAAAGTATAGCATCGGCATCACCGAAGAGAAGCAGCAAGAAGTACGTAAACATATTGCCAATTTTAAGGCCATGCGGGCCAGTCATAATTTAAGGGTACAAAAAAGAATGGAACGCCGCCTGAAAAAAGAACGCGAGCAAAATGAAAACGTTAAGATTTTGTAACCTTTTCTTATATTTATTCTCTAAATCCAAACGCTAAATTATGATCATCGTTATTATTATTCTTGTTGTTATATTCCTCATTGGCATTTTCTTCTACAATTTGCTAATTGCAAAGAAAAACCAGGTTATTAATGCATTCTCTGCCATTGATGTAATGCTCAAAAAACGTTTCGATCTTATCCCGAACCTTGTTGAAGTGGTAAAGCAATACACCAATTATGAGCAGGGTACATTAACCAAAATAGTTGAGCTGAGATCAAGAGCTACATCAGGGAATATCAGCAATGCAGAAAAGGCAGAATTAGATGCCCAGTTAAGCAGCAGTGTAAAAGGTTTAATGGTAAATATAGAAAACTACCCTGATTTAAAATCCAATACCAATTTTATTAACCTGCAAAGCACCTGGACAGAGAGCGAAGAACAAATTGCAGCAGCCAGAAGAACATACAATTCGGCTGTTACAGATTATAATAACTCAATTATGATGTTTCCGGGTAGCCTTTTTGCCGGCATGTTAAATTTCCAGCCTATCGCTGTGTTAGAGACCGCCGCAGAAGAGCGTAAAAACATCAGCGCCAAAGAGCTTTTTAACAATTAATGGCCTTAGGTATCGAAAGCAATACAGCCTTACAACAGGTTTTGGCTGGAATGGAGGATCAGCGTAAAAACATTGCCTCCGGTCAGAAAAAGGGCTATCTTTTTATTGCAGGTGGTGTAGCTATACTAATTCTTTCCTTCGTTTTGGGTTTCCCTATCCCTGGTTTTATAGGTATTGTGGCCTTAGGCATATTTGGGGGTATAAAACTCTCCAGTGCTTACTCAGAACAAAGTATATACCGTAATCAATACAAGCGCGATGTAATAGGTGCGGCGCTAAAATTTTTAGATCAAAGCCTTACCATAACGCCAAATAGTGGTATCGGGGAGCACGAGTTCAGGCATTGTCAACTTTTCAACACCGACCCTGATCGTTACAGTACCGAAGATCTGGTAACGGGCACCGCTGGTAAAACAGATTTTTATTTTGCAGAGGTACACGCGGAATATAAAACTGTTACCCAAACCAAAAACGGAACAAGAACCGAATGGCACGAAATTTTTAAAGGGATTATTTTTGTAGCAGATTTTAATAAAAACTTTAATGGTGTTACTGTAGTGAGACCGAAAGATTTCGGTGCAGCACTGGGGGCCTGGTTTTCGAAGAATGTTTTTTCGTTCGGCGGTAATGATGTGGTTAAACTGGAAAATACTGATTTCGATAAGACTTTTGTAACACATGGATCAGATCAGGTTGAAGCCAGATATATCCTTACCCCCGTGATGATGGAGCGGATATTAAACCTCAACCATCAATCTAAATATACCATCAGTTTATCCTTTATCGGATCGAGGATGTACATTGCTTTTCCGCTTGAAAGAAATTATTTCGAAGCCCCGGTTTTTAAGTCTTTACTAGATCCTACCATTATGGATGAAGACATTACCGTAATTAAATTTATGTACGATATTGTTAAAGAACTCGATTTGAATACAAGAATTTGGGGGAAGGCTTAAATGATTGCTTAGTTAATAAAGCCGAAAGTCAAGGGGAAACCTCGGAAGTTTAGTAAAGCCCTTACCTAGACTAACGAAATTCGCTCAACGCACAGGCTATTTTAAATTTCGTGAGTCTTACTGCTAACTCAAATGTTTCTTCACAATCTCTTCAAGCGCAGCAATATCAAAAGGTTTAGATAAATAACTATCGGCCCCCGCTTCATCCGCCAATGATGAAATGTCGTTATTTGCAGAAAAATAAATCACCGGGATATGCTTTAAATCCGGATGGCTTTTTAGGGCCTTTGTAGCCTGTATGCCTCCCAAATCGGGCAACCAGTTATCCATAAAAATCAGATCGGGCATATATTCGGCCACCTGTTCTTCTATATTGTTGGCATTTTCAGATGTTTTGATTTCATAACCTGCATCTTCCAAAATAAATGTACATAAATCAAGGATATCCCTGTTATCATCAAAAACAAACACCTTTTTTGCAACTGTCATATTACCTCCGAAAGCAAATTAATCATTTAAATTATTTATAAAATCAGCCATCTCATGGCTGTCCAGTATTACATGTGGCCTTACACCCAGTACCGCCTGTTGGGGCATGTACGGCATTATGGCTGTATTTGGATTTTGTATAACCACTTTACCCCCATAATTGTTTACACTTTTTAATCCTTCTACCCCATCAGCATTGGAACCCGAAAGTAAAATACATACTACTTTTTCCTTAAACACCTCTGCTGCTGCCTGAAAGGTAACATCGATAGAGGGGCGTGAATAGTTCACTTTTTCTGAATAATCAAGCGAAATACTGCCGTCATCCTCAATCAGTGTATGGTAATCTGCAGGGGCAATAAAAACCTTCCCCGCGGTTAAAAATTCTTTTTCTTCGGCCTCTCTAACTTTTAATTTGGTACGACTCTGTAACAGATCGGTTAAGAGCGACTCGTTACTGGCCTTACGGTGTACCACCAATACAATCGGAAAATTGAGATCGTTTTTTAAATTAGGGAAAATTTCGAGCAACACATCCAAACTACCAGCCGAACCACCGATAATTAATGCCGCACAGGAACCAGATTTTACAGTTTGCGCCATATTTTCTCCAGTCTTATGCGTTTATACTCTTTGGCTTTTGGCCAAAACTCAAGGCTTTCCTTACTTCCCAGGGCAAGATAGCCCAATTTTTCGATGCTTCCATCGAATAAGTTAAATACTTTGTGCTGTAGCTCTTTATCGAAATAAATTAACACATTTCTACATAAAATAAGCTGAAATTCGTTAAAAGAATGATCAGATACCAGGTTATGTGTAGAAAAAATCATTTTACTGTTCAAAGTTTCGTCGAACTTGGCCAGCGAATAATTTGCAGTATAATAAGTAGAAAAATCTTTTAGCCCTCCTGATTGCAGGTAATTTTCAGAATACTGTTTCAGATAATTAAGCGGAAACATTCCTTTTTTTGCCTTATCCAGTACTGATGGATTAATATCGGTAGCATAAATAAGCGATTTGTTAAGCAGGTTGAGTTCCTTTAAAACTATGGCAAGCGAATAAGCCTCTTCTCCTGTAGAACAGCCTGCCACCCAAATCCTGATAAAGGGGTAAGTACCCAAAACAGGGAGCACATCTTCTCTTAATGCCTTATAAAACGAAGGATCGCGGAACATTTCGGTCACATTAACCGTAATTTCTTCTAAAAACCGCTTAAAATACTGCTTATCTGTTTTAACTGTATAACGGAATTCGGCAAAACTTACAAAGTTATCCAATGCGTAAAGGCGGGTAATCCTCCTTTTAATCGATGCATGCGAATATTCAAGAAAATCGTAGCCATGAGTTTCCAGAACATCGTTTAACAGGAGTTCTACCTGTTCATTATCTATCGCATCACTTATCACTATTTTATTTTGTAAATTTTTCTATCTGGATCAATAATTCGTCAACATTTATTGGTTTTGAAACATATCCTGATGCTCCTGCTGATAAACAACGCTCCCTATCGCCTACCATGGCCTGCGCAGTAACGGCCAATACCGGAATATCCTGCATTTTAGGCGATTTTTTCATGGCTGCAATGGCCTGATAACCATCCATATCGGGCATCATCATATCCATTAAAACGATAGCAACGTTATTTTGCTTTTCCATAATAGAAAAGCCTTCTTTGGCACTTATAGCAGATAAACAATCAAAACCCTTGGCCTTTAAAACAGCTTTTAAAGCGAAAATGTTTCGGTTATCATCATCAATAATGAGAATTAATTTTTGAGGCATACTTTAATAAAAATGGGTTATGATTTATGGTGGTTTTCGTAAAGCCAAACACGTAATAAAGAAATCAGCTGGTCCATATCAACGGGTTTACTGATATAGTCGGATGCGCCCGCAGCAATGCATTTTTCACGGTCGCCCATCATTGCTTTTGCAGTTACCGCTAAAATAGGCAGGTTCCGGTATTTGATATCCTGCCTGATCGCCGTTGTGGTTTCGTAACCATCCAGCTCCGGCATCATCATATCCATTAAAACCACATCAACTTCAGGGTTTTCGTTTAATAATTTTAGTGCTTCTTTACCATCTGTTGCAGCTATTACCTTCATTTGGTGTTGCTCTAACATTTTGGTAAGCGAAAAGATATTCCGCACATCATCATCGGCTACCAAAACGGTTTTACCCACCAGTACATCCTGCAGTTCGGAGAATTTTTTAGGCGCTTTAGTTTTTTCCTTACTTTTTTCTTCAACCAGGTGAAGGAACAAGCCTGCTTCATCCAAAATACGCTGATAAGAATGTGCTGTTTTTACCACGATAGAATCAGCATATTGTTTAATGCGGTTTTCTTCGCCTTTTGAAAGGTTTTTACCTGTAAAAATAATAATCGGAAGGTTTTCCAATCCAGGCGTTTTCTTCACCACCTCAAGCGTTTCGTAAGCATGTTTATCCGGAATACCCATATCCAGAATTACACAGTTAACCTCTGGTTTATGTAATGCCGAAACACCTTCCTGTACCTGGTTCACAATCTCTGTCTGGATATTAAAGTTGCTTAAAAAGTAGCTTAATGCTTTGGCATGCTGCTCATTTTCTTCAACAATAAGCACTTTTTTAGGGTGACGGCTCAGCGCATGTTCCAGTTTAGAAAAAATTTCCTGCATGTGCTCAAAAGCAAAAGGTTTGTTGATAAAATCAACTGCTCCTTTTAACAAACTTTCTTTTTTAACCTGTAGCGATGACATGATGTGTACCGGGATCGGCCGGGTTTCAGGATCTGATTTTAACTCCTCCATTACCTGCCAGCCATCTTTAACCGGTAACTGAATATCGAGCAGAATGGCCAGTGGTTTATAATTTTTCGCCATTTCTATACCCACATCACCACGTACGGCAACCAAACCTTTATAATTTCTTTTGCGTGTAAAATCTAAAAGTGTTTTGGCAAAAGGGGTATCATCCTCCACAATTAAAATTACTTTGTCATCGGGCTCGATATTATCACGGTCGTCTTCAATTTCCTGCGGAATATTGGCCACAGTTAAATTACTTGCCTTTTTAACAACGGGTTCGGCAGGCGGAGCAATTACAGGTTTCTCAAAATTACTTACTACACCATCGAAACCCTTGTTTTTGTCGATCGGAAGGGTTAATGTAAAAATACTGCCTTCGCCCTCTGTGCTTTTTAAATCGATGTAACCGCCCAGCAATTTGGCGAGCTCGCGGCTAATGGATAGTCCAAGGCCTGTACCACCAAATTTACGGCGTGTAGAGCCATCTGCCTGTTGAAAGGCTTCGAACACCATTCCCTGCTTATCAGGAGCAATACCAACACCAGTGTCGGTAACTTTGAAGACCAATGCACCTAACTTCTCATTTTTACTGATGTTAAGGGTTACCGAACCTACGGTTGTAAATTTAATGGCATTTGATAGCAGGTTTTTGATAATCTGCTCCAAACGCATTTTATCGGTATGGAAAAACTCAGGTACTTCTGCTGATTTATCGACAACAAAATTGAGGTTTCGCTCTTTCGCCAGGGGATTAAATAACGAACGCATATTGAGGATGATCTCATCAATTTTGATGTTTGTCCTGTCCAGTTCCATTTTACCGGCCTCGATTTTAGAAAGATCCAGAATCTCATCAATCAAACTTAATAAACCCTGACCTGAACTCTGGATAACCTCCGCATATTCCTGATGCTCGCGGTCCATTGCTTCATTTTCGGCCATTAAACGCGATAACAGCAAGATAGAGTTAAGCGGTGTTCTTAACTCGTGCGACATGTTAGCCAAAAATTCCGATTTATATCTCGTACTTAGTTCCAGTGCTTCTGCTTTCTGCTGTATTTCGATATTTCTTTCTTCAATCAGTTCATTTTTCTCTTCCAGCAAACTGCTTCTTTCCTCCAGTTCCTGGTTGCTTTGCAGCAGTTCTTCCTGTTGTACACGTAATTCCTCTTCGCTGGCCTGAAGTTTCTGCGCCTGTGCTTCAAGTTCGGCATTTAATCCTTCCAGTTCGTTATGCTGTACCTGTAACTCTTCTGATTGTGCCTGGGTTTCTTCCAGCAGTTGTTGCAATTTCTGACGGTTCTGAGCGCCCAGCAATGCAGTACCCACATCAGATAATACAAGATTTAAAAAGTGCAGTTGCAGGTCGCTGTATTTACCAATGGTACCCAGCTCTAACCCACCGATAGAAATTTCGTTCCTGATAATCGGCAATACAATTAACTGAGCAGGTTTAATATTACCGGTGGCATGAGTAATCGATAATTCGTTCTGTGGTACATCTTCCAGCAGGATCGATTTACCGGTTTTAACCACCTGACCAATCAATCCCTGCCCAATTTCAAGGCTTTCAGTCAAATTTTGCCCTTTTAAAGCGTACTGACCTTTTAAATGCAGGTAACCGTCGTCTTTAAATAAGTAAAGTGCACCAATCTGGCTTTTGGTATAATTGGCCAGAAATTCGATAATATCTTCGGCAAGATGGAAAACATCTTTTTCGCCAACCATTTTTACGTTCAGGTTTGCCACTCCCGTTTGCAGCCATTCATTTTCTTCAAGCGTATCAAAAGATTTTTTCAATGAAAACGACATGGTATTCAACGACTCAGACAGCTCGCCGATGTCATCCTGTGTCTGGCTATCGAGTTTTACGCCATAATTACCATTTGAAATCTGATAGGCAATTTCTTTAATGGCCACAATGCGTTTTTCCATCTCATATTTTTTATCCTCAATTTCCTTTTG
Organism: Pedobacter miscanthi; assembly: GCF_003315595.1. Classification (GTDB taxonomy): domain Bacteria; phylum Bacteroidota; class Bacteroidia; order Sphingobacteriales; family Sphingobacteriaceae; genus Pedobacter; species Pedobacter miscanthi. The sequence goes on from NZ_QNQU01000015.1 coordinate 17,541, forward strand.
GAGCTTAACACGTTCATCAAAATCAATGGATACTTTTCTGTAGAAAAACAAGGTAATGAGTATAGCCAGAATAGCTGCAATCAGAATCAGGATCGGTGTGTAGGAAGTAAGTTTATTTAATTCTGCCGTACGTGTTTCAAGCAGTCGGCGTTCTTCTTTTACCATGCGGTTAACCACATTACGGGCCTGATCCATATAGGTTTTGCCCTGTAAAAGCACCGTTGGATCGATCTGTCCGCCCAGCGATTTAATTTCGATCGTTGAGGTAATTATATTGAGCCTGCGCGATAAAATATTTCTTAGTTCGGCAACATTTTTCTGTTGAATCGGATTATCCTTAGTTTGCGCCTCGATACGGTTCAAGGTAGCCATTGCAGTATCGGTAGAACCATAGTAAGGTTGTAAAAACAGCTTATTACCGGTTAAAAGATAACCCCGCTGTCCGGTTTCTGCATCTTTTAAGGTAGAAATCACCCCTTCGGTATTCAGGATCACTTCATCACTATGTTTTACCAGGTCTGTGCTTTTAATCAGGTTGCTAATGCTTATATACGAAGCCAGCGAACTGATAAAGAGAATAATTAGCGATAAGCCGAGGCCCAAACGTAAATTATTTTTAAGAGTTGTTTTCATTATATTAATTAAGGATAATTAGATCTGGTTTTTAAGGATTTCTTCTTCTGTAGTGGGAACGATAAAATAAAATTCCGATCCTTCATCAGGCACACTGTTTACGCCAATGGTGCCGCCGTGGCGGTTGATAATTTCTGAACAGATGTATAAACCGATGCCCAGGCCGTTAAAACGGTTGCTGTTTTCTTCTACACGGTAAAATTTATCGAATATTTTATTCTGCTGTTCTTTAGATATGCCGATGCCGAAATCTTTTACAGCGAGGTAAAGTTTTTCATCTTTGATATTAATGGTTACATTAACCTGATTGGTGCCTGGCGCATATTTAATGGCATTTGTAATAAAATTAATTACCACCTGTTCCAGGCGCATTTCATCGCCAAAAATAATCTCGTCGGATTTGCCGATTTTAGTGATCTTAAAATCAGGATTTGATTGCTGCAACATTTCGATGGCGTTGTTTACCATATTATCGGCACAGAAGCTTTTCATGTTAAACTTCATCTTACCGCTTTCAATTTTAGAAATATCGAGCAGGTCAACAATCAGGTCGTTAAGTTTTTCGAGCTGTATACTGGCTTTTTCGAGATGGTTTTGCGCCATCGTTTTATCATCCCTGTTCAGGCTTCTCTGCAACAGCTGGATATAACCTTTTACGCTGGTTAGGGGTGTTTTTAGCTCATGGCTGGCGATGCTGATAAATTCGTCCTTTTTATGTTCGGCCTGTTTACGGAATTCGATTTCTTCGAGCAGTTTTTCCTGCACCTCGTTCAGTTTTCTGTTCTGTTCGTAAATGCGGTAAAACGTTTTGATTTTAAGCAGCAGCACATTGATATCAACAGGTTTGGTAATGTAGTCTAAACCACCACTCAGATATCCTTTGGTGATAAATTTCAGCTCGGTATTTACGGCCGAAAGAAAAATTATTGCTGTATCTTTTGCCTTGCTGAACCCCGATATGGCCTCTGCCACTTCGAAGCCATCCATATCTGGCATCTGCACATCCAGAATAATCAGGACATAATTGTTTTTCAGCACTTTTTTCAGTGCCTCTTCGCCAGATGATGCGGTATCAACTTCAAAATTGTGTGCCTGTAGTACTTTTTGTAACGAGATCAGGTTTTCGGGCCTGTCATCAACTATAAGGATCATCTTTATTAAAACAAATAAGAAGCCGGGATAATTATGTTTGGTTTTGAGACAAAAATCTCATTAACTGTAAACAAACAACAGTGTTTTAAAAAAGTTTTAATTTTTTATAAATTATTTGAATTGAAGGTATCACCCTGTTTTATATCACCTGTTTCGAAGCCTTTTTTAAACCAGTACATGCGTTGTGCTGAAGTACCATGGGTAAACGAATCAGGCTGTACATCACCTGTGGCCTGTTTTTGCAGTTTATCATCGCCAATGGCATTGGCAGCAGTTAGGGCTTCTTCAATATCACCTTCATCCAGTTTAAAATCTTTTAGGTTTTGTGCATTGTGTGCCCACAAACCGGCAAAAAAATCGGCCTGCAGCTCCAGTTTAACCGATAAGCGGTTATATTCTTTTTCACTCACGTTTCCACGGGCCTGGTCAAGTTTTTCTGAAATACCCAGTAAATTCTGCACGTGGTGTCCAACCTCGTGTGCAATAACGTAAGCCTGCGCAAAATCGCCGGCAGCGCCAAAGCGGTTTTTCAATTCGTCGTAAAATGAAAGGTCGATATATACTTTACGGTCGCCAGGGCAATAAAACGGGCCAACATTGGCACTTGCATTTCCACAGGCTGTTTGCACTGCCTGGCGGAATAACCTCAATTTTGGATATTCGTATTCCTTGCCCATGGCCTGAAATTCCTTATCCCAAACCTGCTCTGTAGATTCTAACACACCCGAAACAAACTGTGCCTGCGCATCGTTGGCCGGTACACCCTGCTTTACTTCTTCGGTTCCGGTTGCTGCCGGAATCTGGCTCACCACACCGGTTAAATCTTTCCCGAAAATTAATCCGAGTACCACAATGATAATACCGATGCCACCGCCAATAGCGGTTCTGCCCCCACCTCCGCTTCTACCGTCTTCTACATTATTACTGCCTTTACCAAACCACTGCATAGTTTATATTTTTAAGTTTATAGCATAACCCTGTTTGTACAACAATTGTTATACTAAAGTAGAAATTATTTTTGTTGATTTATTCTTTTGGGTTGTGGCAAAAAAACCTCTTTATTATTAAAAAGTATTTGTTAATTTTAAAATATCCCTAAACAATTAAGCAATAATGAATTAACAAATTTCAATTATGATTAATACATGGGAAGTACTTAAACATGGAGAAAGATTAATTTCAGCAATAGAAACCCCTCCGAGCACAAGAGACCTTTCATTTAATCATACTACTACTCCTGCATTTGATATGCTTTTTGTTCAGCGCCCTAATGGGAATTATATTTTGATCATTTATATGAGAATAAAAATAATTTATATAAACCGGCGCAATCAATATTGGAACTTTATTGATAAAGATAACTTTGAGAAAAACTTCAGAGAGAAAATAGATAAAAAATGGGGTGCATCAAACATTAAAACATTATCTGGCTCGGCTGGTAGAAAAACCATTGCATTAGAATTTAGGTTTTCATTTAATAAAATTGGGGTATTTACACATAATCACTGGACTTTAAATGTGGTTAAATTGAGAAAAGATGAATGGGCACAAAGTTTTGTTATAAGCAGTTTAAGAACAGGCAATTTTGACACCAATGACTTTGAGTATCTTAAAAAAAGTGCTAAAACTTATCAAAGAGGTGCAGTTCATGAGTTTGGACACATGCTGGGTTTAAATGATGAGTACGACTCAGGAGTATTTATTTCGGATCTAAAGTCTATTATGAATTCGGGGGAAACCATCAGGCAGAGGCATCGGGCTATATATATGCCATGGTTAAACAAAACGTTAAGAGAGAAAAACATTCACTAATTATGAAAGTAAAAATATTCTGCATTATAATTTTATTCCTGAATATATCCTGCCTTCAAAAGAAAGATAAACCAATGGCACCTGATCAAAACCCAACCACATCCTTTAATGCACAATGGGAGCAACTTAAAAATGTAAAGGATAGCAAAAATGAAAAAGAACTGGCTATTAAATTTATAAAATCAATACAGGAAAAGGGCTATAGTATTGCTAACCCAAATTATGTTGACTATAAAGGAAAAATACTTCCGCTCAGTAATATTTTCGATGACAAAAAACCAGAATTGCTTAAAAGCATAGAGATCGAAATTTTAGATAGAAAAGGCATAAGCCCTAATGAGAAGCTTAGCAACTGGAAACCTATTGATTATAATTCTGCTTTATTATTTTTAAAAGAATAATACCCGTTAACTTTATAAAAAAAGAAGTCAAGTTTATTAAAACTTGACTTCTTTATAATATGCGTTTTATTTAATGTTGGATAATATTTAACCGTTAAAAACAGTTATTGCTTTTTCTATTCTTTCTTTGGTTTCTGCCTCGCCCAATAATACAGCAATATCAAAAACACCCGGGCCAAATTTGCCACCTACCAGCATAATACGGAAAGGAAGCATCAATTCGCCAGGTTTAAATCCTTTTTCTTCGGCCAGGGTTTTAAAAGCTGCTTCAGCAGCAATGGCATCAGTTAAGGTTAAACTTTCGGCAAAAGCATTAAAAAATGCCGCTTTCTCAGGTGTCCATTTTGGTTTTACGGAGTTTACATCATATTCTGCCGGCGAAATGAAAAAGTAAGTACTCTGCGCCACAAAATCAGGCAATAAGGTACAGCGGTCTTTAATTAAATCGATAACAGTATTTAAGAAAGTATCATCTTCGACTTCAACTCCTGCTTTTTCAAGTTCGGCCTTAACGCCTGCCGCCAGGTGCCCGGCGCTCTGCGATTTAATCCACTCGTGGTTGTACCATTTAGCTTTTTCGAAATCGAATTTAGCGCCGGCTTTACTGATTCTTTCAATCGAGAATTTTTCTTCCAGCTCTTTTAATGAGAATAACTCCTGGTCAGTTCCGTCGTTCCAGCCTAAAAGGGCCAGCATATTGATAAATGCTTCGGGCATAAAACCCATTTCTTTAAAACCCTTGGTAACATCGCCGGTTTTAGGATCCGTCCAGTTCATGGCATAAACCGGGAAACCTAAGCGGTCGCCATCGCGTTTACTCAATTTTCCGTGTCCGTCTGGCTTTAAAATCAATGGCAGGTGCGCCCAGGCAGGCATATCAGCTTCCCAGCCTAAATATTTCCAAAGTAAGATGTGTACCGGTGCTGATGGTAACCATTCCTCGCCCCTAAAAGCATGAGTGATTTCCATTGCTTTATCATCAACTACAACGGCCAGATGATAAGTTGGCATTCCGTCGGCCTTTAACAATACTTTATCATCAACCAACGACGTTTCGAAACTTACATCGCCACGGATCAGGTCTTTAAAATGTACAATTTCATCTGTAGGTACTTTAATACGTACTACATGTGGCGTTTTTGCGGCCAGCAACTCTTCTACCTCGCTAACGGTAAGGGTTAAAGAATTACGCATCTGCATACGTGTAGCCTGCCCGTACTGGAAATTAGGGATTTCTTTACGTTTAGCATCCAGCTCTTCAGGCGTATCAAAAGCATAATAGGCATAACCATCGCTGATTAGTTGCTCGGCAAATTTGCCATAACTTGGTTTACGTTCGCTTTGACGGTATGGACCATAGGCACCCGGATTATTTGGACTTTCATCGGGCGTAATACCACACCAATCTAAACAGTTTACGATATATTCTTCTGCACCTTCTACAAAACGGTTCTGATCGGTATCTTCTACACGCAGCACAAACGTTCCGTTATTTTTTTTTGCGAACAAATAATTGAACAAAGCAGTGCGCACACCACCTAAATGCAAGCCTCCGGTTGGGCTTGGGGCAAATCTTACTCTAACTTTTTTATCCATAATCGGGTTGTTGGGCGCCTGGCGTATAGCGGTTGGCGCTTAGCAAACACCCATCGCACTGCGCAAAACGCAAGACGCTGCAAAGATATGTTTTTCATCCATTTTATAGTATTTTCATCCGTGATGAAGGTATTATGCTTTTAAATTGATGGTTATTGGTTTTCGAAAAAGCATAATGGTTTGGTGTTTTTTTCGTTTTGTTATTGTAATTTGGCTAGCTAAAGCATGAACCCTTATCAAAAGAAACGCCGCTGGAAGTTTTTCCTTCTCATTTTTGCCATCCTAATTGGCATTGCTTCAGTATTTTACACCGATTCTTTTGTTAAAAAAATGGAGCGCGAAGAAGCCGATCAATTTCACCTTTGGGTTAAAATCCAGGAACGGGCCATGTTTCTTTATGATAATGATGATTATCGTGTAATTGTAGAAACGGTACGGGCAAACACTAAAACGCCTGTAATCATGATCGATTCTGCAGGTATGATCAGTTCTTTTTTCGGCTTGGACAGCACGAAAACCAATTATCCGACAGCGGATACCAAACTAAGTTACGACAGTTTATATTTTGTCCGTCAATTAAGGCAGATGAAGGCACAGCATCCTCCGGATGAAATGAATTTTTTTGGCAAAAAATTTAAAGCTTACTACCGCGATTCTTTCATTTTAACACAGTTAAGGTATTTCCCCTACATCCAGATGGGCGTAATATTCCTTTTCCTTTTAACAGCTTATGCCGCATTCAGTTCGGCAAGGCGGGATGAGCAAGACCATGTTTGGGTGGGGCTCGCCAAGGAAACGGCGCATCAGCTGGGCACTCCGATATCGTCGCTCATGGCATGGACGGAGCTGATGAAATCTAAATTTGATGCAGAAGATGACCCTTTGATTGCCGAAATGGAAAACGATATTAAACGTTTAGAGATTATTACCGACCGTTTCTCAAAAATAGGTTCTAAACCGATACTCGAAGACCATACGGTTTATATCGTGATCAGCGATTTTATCCGGTATTTTAAAGTACGTACCTCTGATAAAGTTAAATTCAGCATTACAGGCGACGAACAGGTAAGGGCTCTTCTCAATGTTCCGCTATTTGACTGGGTAATTGAAAACCTATTGAAAAATGCAGCCAACGCCATCGAAAATGAAGGATCGATTTCGGTAAATATTATTGAAAACCTGGCCAAAGAACAGGTATTTATCGATGTGAGCGATACAGGAAAGGGTATTCCGCGATCTAAATTTGATGCGGTTTTCCAACCGGGTTACACCACACGCAAACGTGGCTGGGGGCTTGGTTTATCGCTAACCAAACGTATTGTGGAGAATTACCATAGCGGCGAAATTTTTGTAAAAGAATCAGAGCTGGGCAAAGGCACCACTTTTAGGATAATATTAAAAAGCAGTTTAAGATATGAACCGACCACAGCCTAACGAATATCCGATTTGGGGCGAAACCTACATCAGCAAAGTTGACAGGGAAATTTTCGAGATTTTAAACGACCAGGTAGAAAGCCTGCCGGCTTTATTCAGGAGGAATACCGATAAGGCAGATTATGCCTATGCTGAAGGAAAATGGACCTTAAAGGAAATGCTGGGGCACATTATCGATGCAGAACGTGTTTTCGCTTACCGCATTACCTGTTTCGCCCGTAACGAGCAGCAGCATCTGCCCGGTTTTGAGGAGAACGATTATGTGCAGAATGCCCGTTTTGAGCAACGCGAACTGGAAGATTTAATTGAAGAATTTACGGCATTGCGAAAAGCCAATCTGTTCCTTTTTAAATCCTTAAATGAAGAAGAACTGGAAAGAAAAGGAATTGCATCAGGCAGGGAAATTAATGTAAAATCGATCTTATTTATTGTTGGCGGCCATATTATTCACCATGTTTCCATTTTAAAAGAACGTTATCATGTGGTTTAAGGATTTTACTGTTGAAGATTTAAATAACCGCCCCAAAAACCATTTAGGGGCATTGCTTGATATTCGTTTTACCGAAATTGGTAAAGATTTTATTACCGGCACCATGCCTGTTGACGAACGTACACACCAGCCTGCAGGCATATTACATGGCGGCGCTTCGGTTGTTCTGGCCGAAACCCTGGGAAGCATTGCCTCGTATATGTGCATCGATCCTGAAAAGTATGTTGCAGTTGGTTTAGAAGTAAATGCCAATCACCTGCGCCCGGTAAAAAGTGGTTTGGTAAAAGGAATCTGTAAACCTTTACACGTTGGTGCCAAAACGCAGGTTTGGGAAATTAAAATTTACGACGAGCGTGGCAAAATGAACTGCATTAGCCGCTTAACGGTAGCCATTATTAATAAGCCGCAGTAAAAAAAGATGTCAAGTTTAAATAGCCACTCTGCTATAAAACTTGACTTCTTTAACGACATCAAAACCTGATGGGACAAAAATAAGAGAAGTCAAGTTTAATTGCCACCGCACTATAAAAACTTAACTTCTCTGCTGATTAAAGCAATTTGTTATTATCTAACCATTTCTTTTCTACCAGATAAGAAACAATCAGCCCTAAGCCGCCGAAGATACCGATACAGCCAAAGTAAACGGCAACTGCCTGCCCTTCTTCGCCATCCGTCATTTCCCGGTTAAATACCGACCTTACAACAAACAGGGCTACCAGTAAACCTATGCCCAAGCCAACTAATAACAAACCAAATTTTAAACTTAAAAAGGGTTTGGGTGTTGCTTTGTGGATTCCAGGATCGATTCCCCGTTCGATCATTGCCATTTTTTCCTTGTTTGATAAATAACGTATTCCAAATACCATTGCGAATGCGCCTAAAAAAAGTGAGATGGGAACTAATATACCTGACATGATTATAATTTTTTAATTTGTAAATATTTTATTTGTTTATTGAACCGTGTTCTGTGTATTATGACTACATGTTTTTTAAAGAGGTTACACCTTAGGGTAAAAAATGTTCAATGATCAATTTTCAATGATCAAATTGCAGGTGGCAAGGCACTACGCGTTTAATTTTGAATGTTCAATCATTAAACCCACAGAACATAATAATTAGCTTATACCAGATAAACATTGCTATTTTTGCTTCATAACCTTGCATTTTGATAGAAAAACTCAGAAATATAGCCGTTTTTGCCTCATTAAGTGATGGTTCATTACATGAGCTTGCTAAGTATGTTGAGTATGTTAAACACCAAAAGGGAGCTATAATTATCCGCGCAGACAAGGTAGAGCCCAATTTCTTTATTCTTGAAAATGGCATCGCCCGGGCATATTGCAATGGCGAGAACCAGGAGATTACCTTTTGGTTCGGACAAAGTGGCAACGTGCTTTTTTCTTTCAACAGCTACATCAATAACCGCCCCGGTTATGAAAATGTTGAACTTTTAGAAAACAGTTCTTTAATGCAGATCAGGTTAAATGATCTCTTTTCGCTTTACGAACACAACCTTGAAATTGCCAACTGGGGCAGAAAAATTGCAGAACAGGAGCTGATTGCCACCGAAAAAAGATTGATCGACAGGGCTTTTAAAGGTGCAGCAGAACGTTATGAGGAATTTATAGCACAATCGCCCGAGTTGATAAAACGCGTTGCTTTAAAACACATTGCCTCATACCTTGGTGTAACACAGGTTACTTTAAGCCGCATCAGGGCCGCTTGCAAATAGGTTCATTTTTTAACATTTGTAAAATGTTGCCCGGTAAATGTGCCGTAATTTTGCGGAAACACATTTATCATGAACTGGATTATCTTAATTATTGCCGGCCTTTTTGAAGTTGGCTTTACTACCTGCCTTAAATTATCGAACAATTTCTCGAACATAAAATGGAGTGCGGCATTTTTTGTATGCATCGGTTTAAGCTTTCTGTTATTAAACAAAGCTACCCAAACCCTGCCGATGGGCACAGCCTATGCGGTTTGGACGGGGATTGGTGCCGTTGGGACAGTAATTATCGGCATTGCCTATTTTAACGAGCCGGCAACCTTTTGGCGGATATTTTTTATCTGCACGCTTATCGGATCAATTGCAGGTTTAAAGTTTTTTGCTTCGCATTAGTGCGGCCACCTTCCGAAGTTTACCGTGGCCAGCGCGTTTGCAAAACTTCGGAAGTTTAAGGGGCAAAAATATTTTTGAGCACAATACCTGTGCAAACAACAAAATCGGCTCCCGTGTTCCGCTTTTACCCTTCTCCCGATGCCCGGGATGCAGGGTAATGCTTCACCCGACCGCCTGCAAGGGGCAGGGGGCTAAATGGCCAAAACAGCATTTCATTTTTGCAGTTTGCAGGGCGCAGAAACGATGTTCGTAAACCTGATGGCAGCGGCAGCCCCGAAGTATGAGGGCTACAGCGAACAGCAGGACCACAGTCTGCCAAGAAAAACAGCCCCATCATTTCCAAAAAACAATAAAATTTAATTAAACCTTCATTCCTAGATTCTTCGGAAACTACCATTATCAGAGTTAAAAAAGTAGCGTCATTTCGAGCGGAGTTCAACGCAGTCGAGAAACCTATCCAGATAGATCTCTCCATTTCGCTGCGCTTCAGTCGAGATGACGATCTTTGCGCTTCAACAATTAAAATAATGTTTCACGTGTAACCTACCGATCTTTGATGTAGTCTTACAGCTAAACATGGAGCAAAACCTTACCGATTTAGCACTGATACAAAACGTATTGAACGGGCAAACCGATCAGTATGCACTGTTGGTTAAACGCCACCAGCGCTTTGTATTTACGCTTGCTTTAAGGTTTGCAAAAAACAGGGAAGATGCCGAAGAAATTGCCCAGGATTGCTTTATAAAGGCATATAAAGCATTGGGTACTTTTAAGCAAACAGCTAAATTTAGTACCTGGCTGTACACTATTACTTATACCACGGCCATGACTTTTTTGCGGAAAAGCCGTTTGGATACATCCTCGATACATGATGAAGGCACTCTTTTACAGCTCGAGAACCATACCTCAGGTTTTAATGCCAATGGATACGAAAAACAGGATAGTCATGCTTTTTTGAATATAGCCATTACCCAGCTTTTGCCGGATGATGCCGCAATTATTACCCTTTTTTACAAAGGCGAGCAGAGTTTGGAAGAAATTGGCGAAGCCTTGCACATGGAGCCCAATACGATAAAAGTAAAATTGCACCGGGCAAGGCAAAGGCTTAAAGAAAAATTACAATATTTGTTAAAAGATGAAGTAAAGGAGTTACTATGAATGAAATAGAGCAACAACTTTGGGATTATATAGATGGCAATTTAAACGGATTGGCAAAAAAAGCCATTGAAGAAAAAATTGAATCTGATCCTGAGATTAAATCGCAGTACGAAGATCTTTTAAACCTTAATTCGGTTTTTGCCGGGCTGGATCTGGATGAACCATCGATGTCTTTCGCTAGAAATGTAATGGAAAGTGTGGCTCTGGAGCCTGCACCTGTAGCCATGAAAACACAGGTTGATAAAAAGATTATTTATGGCATTGGCGGCTTTTTCATGATTTCATTGTTGGCCTTATTTGGTTATGTACTTTATAATTCGAACATCAGCTTGCCAAAATTCGATTTGGATGCCAATTTAAACTTCAATCTGAATAAATATATTACACCAACTGTGCTCTACAGCTTCTTATTTGTTGATTTGGTAATTGGATTGGTGTTTCTAGATCAGTTTTTGAGGAAAAAGATGTATAAATAAAAATAGTCGTCATCTCGACTGAAACGCAGTGGAATGGAGAGATCTGACGTGGTAGATCTCTCGACTACGTTGCACTTCGCTCGAGATGACGAATCATTTAAAGCAAATTTTAACCTGGTTTTTTAAGAATCTCCAGCCCCTTCCGGCCACTTGCCGAACGGCATCGGTATTAATATGCCCGCAGATTCAAATGATTTACGCTGATTGATTTCGATCTGCGTTTTCCGCGCAATCTGCGGGAAACCTTATCCCAACTGTTTTAAGATCTCCAGTCCTTCCGGCCATTCTCCAAAGCCCGAATCTGCATTAATATGTCCGGAGATCTAAATGATTTACGCTGATTGATTTCGATCTGCGTTTTCCGCGCAATCTGCGGGAAACCTTATCCCAACTGTTTTAAAATCTCCAATCCTTCCGGCCATTCTCCAAAGCCCCAATCTGCGTTAATATGCCCTGCTTCACCAATATTGATGAATTCGCTGCCCCAATGTTTGGCAAAAAATGCGGCTCTTTCTAAAGTTACCCATTCATCGTTTGTGCTGGATACTACAATGGTTTTAAAGTTTATTTTATCCAAAGGAACGCCATCGAATCCGGGCGTCTCGAAAATGTATTTTGGCGCTTCCAAATCACTCGGGGCAACTAATAAGGCACCTTTCACTCGTTTTTGGTAAGTTTTTGCCCAATTAGCGATGGCTGTGCAGCCCAAACTATGGCCGATTAAAACCACATTATTCAGATCGTAACCCTTTATTGCGGCTTCGATGGTTTCAATCCAATCTTTATTTGCCGGTGCATCCCACTCCTTTTGGTTAATGCGGGTAAAGTTATCTCCTGAATTTTCGAAATGGGTTTGCCAATGGTTTGGTCCAGAATTTCCCAGGCCGGGAATAATAAAGTAATGGGTCATAAAAATAGTAATGTAGATCTAAAAACAGACTGATTGATAACGACAAAAAACAAAAAAGCCCCGACGGAATCGAGGCTCATTGTAAATATGATAAATAAATTAAATTACTTTCACATTAACGGCGTTTAAGCCTTTTTTACCGTTAGCAACTTCGTACTGTACTTTGTCGTTTTCACGGATTTCGTCGATAAGACCTGTTGAATGAACAAAAATTTCGCTGTCGCCATTCGCAGGAACGATAAAGCCAAAACCTTTAGTTACATTGAAGAATTTTACTGTGCCTTCTTGCATTGTATTAAATATTAAATTAAGTATGCAAGGTAACTTTTAATTTTTAAAATCAAAATAAAATTTTAACATTTTTTTAACGTTAAAATTTTGTAAACATCAGATTATTAAGGCTTTTTAGTTGCCTTTCCAATCATCGTCAGGGTGATTTCACTATTGTGCGGCACGCCTAATGTGGTACCCGGAGCTACGTTAAAAAGGTTCCTTACATAGATGTCGGCAATACCCTGGGCCACCTTCTTTTTGGCCTCCGCATTTTCAGGCAGTACATTATAAATGGTTTTAACATGTATCCCTCCCTGAAAATCTACCACGGCGGCAACCTGGTAAGCAAAATCTTTATACGCTTTATCGATCCTGATGATATACTGCGGGAACATGTAATCGTAAGCTTCTGTTCTATTATTGGCACGATCTACCGTACTGATTTTTTCTACCCGAGCAATTTTGCTTTTCGAAATAAACTGCACCGGATCTGTAGCAGCAAAAGCACTATCGCTATTCAGGTTAACTTTGGCAGAACGTTTTTCGATAAAAGCGGTATCAGCACTGGTTGGTTTCTGCAGCTCTTCGGCTTTGGTCTTCAGTTTATTTTTAATGTAGTCCTGCGCATAAAAAGTCATGTTTACATCCGAACGTACATCAGACGCAATCACTTTCCCGTCAACCTGTATGCGCTGGAAAACCAAACTATCTTTACTGATGTGTTTTACCTTGAAAAATTCGGCGGCGAAATTGTATACATTACCATGGTCGTACTGCAGGTAAAAATTCTGCATCCTATGCTTCTGCGGGCTCCAGGCCGACATGGTATCTTCTTTAACCACCTCAATGATCCACGAGGGTTTCTGCATAAAACCTTCCTGATTAAAAGAGTATCCATCCTTAAACCGGCGCTTTACTTCAACATACCTGATGCCCTTAACAGGTTCGAAAGTAAAATCCCTCAACGTTGGGTCGCTGGTTTTGGTACCCATTTTACAGGCACTGAGCATGAGCATAAAAAAGGAAAGGTATATCGTATTTTTAATCATTTCAACAAAAATCTTCGGCTAAAATAAGTTTTTTTAAGCTTGTTGCTGTTAAAGGTGTTTTATCTTTTGGCCTGTTTCTTCACTAGAATAACATTGGCCACTTTCCGTTGCCCTTCGTGATCCCACTTTTTATTATCAGTTGGATAATTGATTACACCACCATCGGGCATGCCGTTTACCCACAGCGTAGTAGAACCACCACCATCAAAATTTATAGCAGAACTACAGCCTAACCAGCGCATGAGCTTGGTAAGTTCGAACAAACTCATTCCGGCTGAATTATCGTTTCTGCCATCAACAGTTAACAAAATTACCCTTCCATTTGGTTTTATACCCAGGCAGGTACGCGGATGGCGTAAGCGGTTAAAGGCAGCGGTATCCAGTGTTTCATCAACTTTATTGAAGGTTAATAACGGACCGTTTAATAACACATTCTGTTCGTTTAACTTTGTTTCCCAATCGGCAGAGCCGTCCCATTTTTTGATGGCAATTTTGCCGTTATCGATTACAAGGGCCGCTTCCTGGTGCCTTGCCCTGTTTCCACTTTTTTCCAGGCGGTTGGTATTGATGGTTTTTCCGTTAACACGTACAAAATCTACCGATCCACCATTTTTTACGTCAAAGAAATTGCCGTTTACCGCAGCAATTGCCGTATCCCTTAATCCAAAATTGCTGGTGGTAATTAATGTTTTTTCTTCAGCACCGATGGCAAATACCGCTTTGCGACCAGTGTTTTTTACTTCTAAATAGGAAATATTCTCATTGGCAGCAAAAAGGTTTTTCTGATCAAAATGATGCCTGTACATCACTACCTGTTTAGCTATTTTATTTTTCTGCCATCTGGTTTTTACAACCGCTAAAGAATCGGCATTTTGGCCAAAGGCTGATAAGCCCGAAGTAAAAAGTGTAAGCGCAAAGAATAATTTTTTAAGCATAATGCAGTTTTGCGCTAAAATAAAAAACAGATGTGTGTTTAACTTAAAGCATCAAGAATTATACAAAGGGTTTTAATAACGTCGTCATTTCGAGCAGAGTGCAACGGAGTCGAGAACCACGCAGGTGCTCAGCGAAGCTAAATCTATCTAGGTAGATCTCGCCATTCCGCTACGCTTCAGTCGAGATGACGAATCGATTTAAAAACCTGCGAGGTTTGGCCAAATAGGCATTCAAGTATACTCTAATGTTTCAGGTGTTCAATATTTTCTGAAAACGAATGGTTCGGTGTTAATGGCTGCCGGTAGTCCTGCTATCCCTCCAAGTCCTCGCTCGTACCTCGCTGTGGGCTTTTCGTTCTATCAGGTTTATAAACCAGGGTTCGGCATTTAACTTAAAACAAAAAAAGCGAAGCGATCAATTTAATGATCTGCTCCGCTTTTTTGAATGATTGAATTTTGAAGGAATGAATTTTGAATGATTGGGTTTTGAATGATTGAATCGGCATTTTGCCATCCATTCAATCATTCTATAATTTTATCATTCTATAATTAACTATTTCTTCGGATCTAAAATATCTTTAATACGGATACTTAAGTCTTCGTAATGTGCTTTTGTAATGGCATCGCCGGCAGCAGCTCTTGCTTTGGTGGTAGCCAGTAAGGTTTTCAATTCTGCCCTAACCAATGGCCTGATATCAGATAAACCAACGTTAATTGGTGTTAAGCCAAAACCTGCGGCAAACTCTGCCGGGAAACCAGGAGGAAGATCGGCTTCTTTGGTCATTAAATCCTGTAAACGATCTACATAAGCACGTTGTAAATTACGTTTAAATGCATCAGCCCTTCCGGCAACAAAAACAGATGATCTCAGATCGGTAAATAACTCTGGCAAGGTATAAGCTTTTGCTGCACCGTTTTTGGTTTCATTATCCAATAAACGCGCAATACGCGAAGCAGATAAAAGATTGCCCAAAGTATTGGTTTGAACACTTTTAATACGATTCAATAATACACCATTATCGAATTTGCTTAACTGCCCGTTGCTGATTAACCAAAGTGGTGTAGTAAATAACTGTTGATTAAAGAAAGTAACTGCTTCTTTTTGTTTCGTTTTAGGTAAGTAAGCATAAACCGGTCCTTTTTGCTCGTAAGTTTTAAAGTTTTCGCTTAATCCACCAACGTTTGCAGCCACATGGCCCATGTAACGGTTAAACTGACCCACAATTTCGGTATAGATTTCTTTTAAGTCACTATAATCTTTTCCTTTCTGGAAAGTCCATTTTTCTACATTAGGCAAAATGCGTTTTAAGTTGGCAATACCATAAGTACTTGCTTTCATCGCGTTATCACCTAAATCTTCGCTTTGCAAACGTGGATCTAAAGAAGTTCCCTGACGGCCATAAAAGTATAGTGGGTTACCTGCATTTTTTAAGGTCCACTGATCTAAAACTTCTTTTTCCTGCTCCGCAGTTTTACCACCCGGAATCCATGAGTATCCCCATTTCACCGCCCATTTATCATATTCGCCAATTTGAGGGTGTAGTTTGGTTACACCATCGCCCGGCTGGGCAATGTAATTAAAACGGGCATAATCCATAATAGATGGTGCAGTACCATGTTTATCGGTAAAGCTTTTAGAGCGTAACGAATCAACAGGATAAGCATAGCTTGAGCCAAAGTTGTGCGGTAAACCTAAAGTATGGCCAATTTCATGCGATGAGACAAAACGGATCAGTTCGCCCATTTGCGCATCGGTAAACTGAGCTTTGCGCACCTCTGGATTAATGGCAGCGGTTTGTACAAAATACCAGTTGCGCAACAGATTCATTACGTTATGGTACCAACCGATATGTGTTTCTAAAATCTGTCCGGTACGTGGATCGCTGATGTGCGGTCCGTAAGCGTTTGCGATATCAGATGCGAAATAACGCACTACTGAATACCTCGAATCTTCTACACTGAACTGAGGATCCTGCTGAGCGGTTGGCGCTTCTTTACCAATAATTGCGTTTTTGAAACCTGCTGCCTCAAATGCAACCTGCCAATCGTTAATACCCTGAATCAGGAAAGGCACCCATTTTTTTGGTGTAGCCGGATCTATATAAATTACGATCGGTTTTACCGGTTCTACCAGTTCGCCACGTTTGTAAGCGTTGGTATCTTTGGGAACCAGGTTCCAGCGGTGGATATAAGCTGTACGTTCTGCTTTTTGTGCATTGGTTCCGTAATCAATCTGGGATTGACCGAAGAAACCTACCCTGTTATCCATAATCCTTGCTTTAACAGGCGTTTTTGGCAATAAAAGCATCGAAGTGTTAAACTCGAAAGTTACTGCAGCATTGCTGTTATCGGTTGGCGATTCTGCCGCACGGTAAGTTTTAGCAGTTTTCACCTCGATATTGATCGGAAAAGTTTTTACGGTATCAATGTAAGAACGTGTGGCATCATACATGGTTACTTTATAGGCCTTGCGGATCTGGTCGGTAGCACCGATAGCCATTACATCGCCATTATAAAAATCAGTTACATCAATTACCACACCGCTGGTATCTTTGTTGTAAGCTTTAATTTCGAAGCTGGCCAAAATCTGTGCAAGGTTTGAGTTCTGCACCGATTCGTACATATCACTGTTCGGATCTGCCTTTGTTGAATAGCTTGGTACGCGGATAAACACCTGTTTGCCCCTACGTTCCCATTTCCATACCTGCTCGTTTAATTCTTCTCCGCCATATTGCTGATTGCCAACTTTAACGCCGGCTGGTACTTTAGCTAAGCGCGTAACCACTAACATCTCGCGGTTAATCATCGAATCCGGTATTTCAAAATACCATTTATCGTCTACTTTGTGTGTTTTGAACAAGCCGTTTGTAGTTTTAGCTTTTGCGGTAATTACTTCCGAAAATGGTTTAATTCCTTCTTTTTTTGGTGCTGCAGCCGGAGTGGCGGCAGGTGTGGCAGGAGTTGCCCCTTTTGTGGTTTTAGATTTTTTTTGTGCATATACGGAACCAGATCCGGCTACACCAAGCGCTACGATACCTGCCAAAGCAAGCACCTTAAAGTTTTTCTTCATGTGTATATAAAAGTTAGTTTGCTTGATAATAAGAGGTTAAAGTTAAAGCCTTGTTACATGGCAATTGTTTTGTAACCAGAAAATTACCGTCTTTAAATCCTCTTTTCGAGCCTTACTACCTTAAAATACACCTGTTTATCTCTATAAATCTCAAAAATTATGCTTCTATCGGCCTTCGATTTAAACAATTCGCTTAAGTCGTTTAAGGTGTAGGTATCAACACTTTTAAAATTCACGCCGATAATTTCGTCATCAGGACAAAGGCCTGCTTTTTCGGCGGGACTATTTTCGTCTATTTCGCCAATAATCAGCCTTTTATACTCTTTCTGATCCAGATAGATCACCATGCCTACCATATCATGTTCGAAAGGAATTTTACTGAAACTATTGGGTTTAACATAAATAAAGCCTTCTTCGTAGTTAAACTGGATATTGAATTTGCGCAGCAGATCGGCCCCCAGATTTCCATTTCGTTTTGATAGGTCGATCTTATCTGCAATGGTTTTAAAATCAGGAAAACCGGCAACTACACTGCTAAAATTATAACCCCCCAAATTTAACCTGGCCACCCGCCCAACATAACCTTTAATCTGCCCGCTCAGGCTCATCCCCAAATTGGCTTTGATCTTTTTTTCAGGCAGGGGAAATTCGGTTCCGCGGAGCATTTCCATCGATAAAGCATGACTGGCGCCGGTATCCATTAAAAACCTGGCATTTATTGATTCACCGTCGGGAAGTTCAACATTGGCCAGTACATAAGGTTTTTGGTTTTCGATCTCAATGGGAATTTTTTTCCCGCGGTACTTAATCTTTGCATCATGATCGTAGATAATCAGCCGGTTCTCACTATAACGCACATCAACAATAAAGCTGTTAAAAAAGCTATAACCCAGCAGTCCATAAATTTTAATCCCCAAATGGCCTGATAAATTAAAAAGATCTTCCTTTAAAATTGCCGTTGGAATATGTTCTATGGTAGCACCACCCACTTTTACATCAAGGCTCTGTGAAACATAGGCTTCAACTGTTTCGATCCCCAATCCTGAAACTTTAATTTTACGGAGCAGATTAAAGTTTAACGAGTCGATAATAGACGGATCGGTAATGATCATGGGCCCTACACCGGTATCCAGCACAAAATCGAAAGGGCCTTTACCATCTACATAAACAGGGATAACAATGAGGTTTTTAATGCATTTAAACGTAATAGATTGTTTTTGCCGGTTCCTTTTGAAAAAGAATTCCTGTGCCGAAGCCGAAAAAAAAAGAAATACAAATCCCAGGCAAATTGTTAGTTTGCGTAAACAGATTATTACACCGGGACTATATTTGGTTAACATTGAACTAAATTTAATAAATTAGTTGATAATTATGTCCCTTAAATTAAGAACATGTTCGGGTTAAAAAATCACAATCTCTTTTTTATTCTATCTGCATTATCGGTTTGTTTGTTTACGGCATGCTCAACCAACAAAATGGTCTCGAGAAAAGTAGCCAAAGAATTTAAGAATTCGCAGGTTATCAAACAATACCAGGTGGGTTTTGCGCTTTACAATCCTGCGGATAAAAAGATGATTTTTGAAAAAGATGCCGATAAGTATTTTACTCCGGCCTCTAACACCAAATTATATACTTTTTATGCAAGTTTAAAAATGCTGCCCGATTTAATGCCGGCATTAAAATATATCGAACGGAACGACTCGTTAATTTTTTGGGGAACGGGAGATCCTTCGTTTTTACAGTTTGCAGTTAAAGATAAATCGGCCTATAACTTCCTGTCAGCATCCAACAAAAAACTCTTTTTTGCTCCCGGGCGTTACTCAGGTACTTTTTTTGGCGATGGCTGGGCGTGGGATGATTACGATTATTATTATCAGCCCGAAATTACCGAGATGCCGATTATGGATAATATGGTTACCTCTACGTATGCCGGTCCGAATAAAATCAACATCGAGCCGAAAGTTTTCGCCTCTTGTTTTAAGGCCGATTCGACCAAAACTACAGGCAATTTTCAGGTAACACGCGATTTTTTGACCAATAATTTTCATTACCCGGCCGTTGCCGTAAAACCGGGATACAATCAACAAAATCCTTACAAAACCAGTGCTCAGGTAACTGTTGAAGTATTATCAGATACCTTGCACAAACCGGTTGGCCTTATTGATTTTAAAATCCCTGCAGATGCGAAAACTTTGCAGGGTGCAAAACGAGATTCGGTTTTAAAACACATGATGCTGCCAAGCGATAATTTTATTGCCGAACATCTGCTGCTGGTATGCTCAAACCAGATCGGTGATACACTGAGCACGGTAAAAGCCATACAGCACATTACCAAAAACTACCTTTCCTTTCTGCCCGATAAAGTTAAATGGGTAGATGGATCGGGTTTATCACGTCAGGACCTGTTTACCCCCCGCGATAATATTTATTTGCTCGATTCTATTTATAAACTGGTGAATAATCCTGAAAAACTTTTTGATATGCTGCCTTCAGGAGGAAAAAGCGGCACTTTAAAAAGTGCCTATCCAAAAACCGACAAACCTTTTGTTTTTGGCAAAACAGGTTCGTTGGGTGGTGTTCATAATCAAAGCGGATATGTACTGACGAAAAAAGGCAAAACCTACATCTATTCGTTTATGAATAACAATTTCGTAAAACCCACAGCCGAAGTACGTGCTGAAATGGTAAGAATA
The DNA here is from genome assembly GCF_003315595.1 of Pedobacter miscanthi. Taxonomy (GTDB): domain Bacteria; phylum Bacteroidota; class Bacteroidia; order Sphingobacteriales; family Sphingobacteriaceae; genus Pedobacter; species Pedobacter miscanthi. Next base: position 37,745 of record NZ_QNQU01000015.1, read on the forward strand.
GTAACCTACATACACGAAAATTTTTAATGCCGGATTTTAAATCAATTGATAAGCCTTTCTCTAATAACATCAATATAGATGGTACCTCTTATCTGTATTTTGGCGGAACAGCATATCTGGGTATTCCACAAAACCAGGCTTTTATTGATTTACATGTAGCAGGGATTAAAAAATTTGGTTTAAACAACGGAACCAGCCGGAACAATAACATCCAGCTGGGTATTTACGACGAAGCAGAAAAAATAGTTGCAAAACGTTTTAAAGCAGAAAATGCGCTCATTACCTCGAGCGGATATTTAGCGGCGCAGCTTACGGTTAAAGCTTTGTCGGCTTTAGGCAAGGTAATTTATGCGCCAGCCACACATCCTGCATTATGGCTCGCTGATCAAACTGTAAATAGCCAGACCTTTGATGCATGGAAAAATGAAACAATAACATTAATCAACAATACTGCCGAAAAAACCTGGGTGCTCATCAGCAATTCCATGAACAATCTTTTTCCTGAGATTTATGATTTCAATTTTCTAAGCGAAATAAAGCCTGAAAAAGAGATTATCCTGATTGTAGATGATTCGCATGGTATAGGCGTAAATAATAATGGATTGGGCGCTTTTACCAGTTTACCGGTTAAAGCAAATATTGAGCGGATGGTAGTTGCATCGATGGCTAAAGCTTTAGGTGTTGATGCTGGTTTAGTTTTAGGCTCGAATGCAATTATTGCCAAACTTAAAAACACCAATATTTTTGTCGGGGCCTCCCCTCCTCCCGCAGCCAGTCTTTTTGCATTTATCCACGCTGAAGAAATATATCAAAAGGCATGGAGCAGGCTGCAGCAAAATATTAACTTATTCATTGATTCTTTAAATTTATCCTGGCGGTTCGAACAAGCGTTCCCTGCTTTCTTATCACAGGATCCAACGCTGGCAGATCATTTATTGAAGAAAAGTATCCTGATCTCTTCATTTCCTTATCCCGATCCTGATAGCAGGCCGATTAACAGGATTGTGCTGAGCAGCTGGCATACGGAACAGGATATTGAAAAGCTGAAAAAAGCCCTGAATTTTTAACCTTTCCTTATCCCGATTAATTTTTGAATATTTATAACATGAAAAAACTGTTCGTATTTCTCTCGTTAAGCCTGCTCTTTATCAGTGCAATTTCTGCACAAAGTACCACTGTCTGGATTGTCAGACATGCCGAAAAAGATAAATCAAACCCTCAGGATACCAATCCAAACCTATCCGATGAAGGAAAAATACGCACTGCAGATCTGGCGAAATATTTAAAAAAGGTAAAATTCGACGCGGCTTTTGCCACCCCAACCAAACGTACACACCAAACTTTAGATTCGTTGGTGATCCCAAAGGTGATTGACTATAAAGACATTAAATCTCTTGTTGATAGCATCAAAACCAATTATGTTGGCAAAACCGTTATTGTGGCGGGCCACTCTAACACCGTACTCGAAATTATTGAAGCCCTTGGCGGCAAAAGACCAAAAGAAGAACTTACCGATGATGATTACGATTACATTTTCGAATTATCGGTAAAAGATGATAAGGCAAAGGTTAAAATGGATCAATACGGAAGGCCGCATCATTTGTAGTTCGAGTGGTGTTACCCAAAGGCAACAAAAATCGGAGCCCAATTATATTCATTCATAGTAGCCAATAGAACCATTGCTCGATGCGATCGTCATGCTGAACTTGTTTCAGCATCCTTCCTGCTAGATAGACCCTGAAATAAATTCAGGGTGACGACCAGAGGTTAAAATTTAGTATAAAATGACAATATCTTACGCCTCGAATAGATTTCTCCATTTCGCTACGCTTCAGTCGAAATGACGAGATTATTTTTAAACGTCTAGCCCAATTAACTAATGACAGTGGAACCAATGACCCCCTAAAGCCTCTCGAAAGGAATATCCATCAGATCATAATTTCTCCAGTCTGAAAAATCGTAATGCCACCATTCGTTCTCCAGTACATTCATCCGGTATTTTGCCATGATGGTAATGAGGAAATCGCGGTTTTTCTTCGCTTCCGGAGATACTTTTTCATATTTTGCCGCTGCAGCAGCCGAAAAACTATCGTAAGGTGTTGGCATGACCAGTTCTTTGCCCGTTTTTAGGTTAATCAAGGTTAAATCTACTGCACAGCCCCTGTTGTGTTTAGATCCTTTTGCAGGGTTGGCCACAAAGTTTTTATCGCTCGCTTTTTTATAAAACTCAACCGTGATGGCATAAGGACGGTATCCATCAAATATTTTCAAGCCATAGCCCTTTTTATTCAGTTCCTTCTGGATTTTCTTTAACGCTTCTACAACAGGTTTCCGTGCAAAAGCCCTCGCCTGCTTGTACATTACCTGCTGCATAAAGTTATTTCTGGTAGCGTAGCGGATATCTAAAGTGATATTTGGAATGGCTTTTTTGATTTCGACTAGGGCATTATCCGGATTAGATTTTACAGAGGATTGATATTGCGTAAAAGAACTAACAACAACGAGTTTATTTGCTGCAACAGGTTTGTTTTGGGCAATTACAACGCCTGATATCAAAAGGAAAAAAGCAAGCAGATTGAATTTCATATTTTTAGTAAGGAAGTATCAAGATGTTGGTATTGATTATCAAGATGTTAGTATTGAGTATCAAGAGTTTCACCATTATCCATCTTACATCATCCATTTTACATCTTTTTACTGGTTCGAAACCACCAAAAGTTCCAGATTTTTAAATGGTAGATTAAACATATCGGCTAAATCTTTATTGGTACAGTTTCCCTGATAAATATAAAGTGCTTCGCGGATACCCGGATTATTCCAAACCATGTTAACCAAACCTCCGTATTCGCCGATGTCCAATAAAATGGGGGCAAAAATGTTAGTTAGCGCATAAGAGGCCGTTCTTGGCACACGTGATGCAATATTAGGTACACAGTAGTGGATTACATCATATTTCCTGAAAACCGGGTTGGTATGATTGGTTACTTCAGACGTTTCGAAACAACCACCCTGATCGATGCTTACATCAATAACCACCGAATGTGGTTTCATCCGGGCTACGGTTTCTTCCATTACCACACAGGGACTGCGGCCATGACTGGCGCGGATGGCACCAATCACCACATCGCAGGTTACAATAGCTTTATTTAAAACAATTGGCTGCATCACCGAGGTAAACACCCTGCTGCCCAGATTATTTTGTAATCGACGTAAGCGGTAAATTGAACTGTCAAAAACTTTAACTTCTGCACCTAATGCCAAAGCAGTTCTGGCGGCATATTCGCCAACGGTACCTGCACCTAATATTACGATTTCAGTTGGCGGAACACCTGTAAAACCGCCTAACATCAGCCCTTTGCCTCCGGTTACATTGCTCAGGTATTCAGCTGCGATTAAAATGGAGGTAGATCCCACTATTTCGCTCATGGCTCTTACCACGCTCAAAATATTGCCTTCATCGCGGAGATTTTCGAAACATAACGCATTAATTTTTTTATGCATCAGGGCTTTCAGGTAATCCTGTTTCAGAGTTCCCGTCTGCAATGAAGAAATAAGCGTCTGCCCTTTATGCATCATCTCAATTTCCTCCATCGTTGGCGGAGCAATTTTCATTAGGATATCGGCGTCAAAAACCTCTTTTTTATCATAGGCAATCTTCGCGCCCTGTTCGGCATATTCGGTATCCGAAAAGTTGGCAGCTGTGCCAGCACCGGTTTCTAAAACCACGCGGTGACCATTGTTTACCAGAAGCGCTACAGATAAAGGAGTTAATGCAATTCTATTTTCCTGAAAAGAAATTTCTTTGGGTATTCCTATATATAAGCTGTTCTTTTTATTTCTGGTTTCTAATTTCGCCTCTTGTGTTTGGAGTAAACCCTGACGAGCTATATCGGCCATTCCTTCGCGTAATCCTGTAGCCATGTTGAATTAATGTTTTTGTAGTTTTAGGTTGTTCAAGGTACGGAAAATCTGTTAATTAATTGATAACTAAATGTTATACCTTCGAAAGATGGAATACTCTGCGGTTTTCATCAAGCACCTTTATTTCTACTTTGATATGATTTTCGGGCAGTAGTTCTTCTACCCGCTCGGGCCACTCGATTAAACAGATGCCCCCGCCGTAAAAATATTCTTCATAGCCCAGGTCGTAGGCTTCACGGATATCTTTAATACGGTAGAAATCGAAATGGAATACCGATCCGTTAGGGCTTTCATATTCGTTAACGATAGAATAAGTTGGGCTCGAAACTACATCGGTTACGCCCAGCGCAGCACAAAAAGTTTTAATAAAAGTGGTTTTGCCTGCACCCATATCACCTTCAAAAATGAAGACCTTTTCGGTACCTGCAAAATCTTTAAGTTTTGTAGCAACTTTTGCTAAATCAGGAAGATTTTCAACGGAAATTGTCATTAGAAAGAATTAGCCTTTAAAGTACAGGCCGATAATCATTAAAGCCAACGCTATAAATAAGCCAACAAACCATTTAATCATATCCGTTTTAGCATTTGCCAAATCTTCTTTAAAAGCCAAATGGGTTGTTTTATCTACAACAGATTTATCAACTTTCGCCTCGATATAACTGGTCAACTGCTCTGCAGTATCCTTGTCAAGCTTTTCGCTCAAAAGTGCATATAGTTGAGTTATCGATATATTCATGTTGTTTAAAATCTAACTAAAATTAAGAATAATGCTTCAGTTTAACAAAATATAGGGGTAATTCTATTGTAATAGTTGTTGTAAAGGCAAAAGTAATACTTAATTGTATTGCTTTTGCCTATTATATATCGTCATTTATCGACTGCATACTATCCTTCCTCTCGACTGGAACGCCCGCCTGCATCGGGCAGGGAGAGATCTACCTCGAGATAGATTTCTCGACTGCGCTGCTCTCCGCTTGAAATGACGAGATTATGAGCGGAGTAAACTACCTCGGCGAATAAGTTACTACAGGAATAATCATTTCCTCAAGCGAAATCCCCCCATGCTGAAAAGTTTCATTATAATAGTTTACAAACTGATTGTAGTTGTTCGGGTAAACGAAATAACTATCTTCCCTAGCAAATATGTAACTGCTACTAATATTGATCTTTGGTAATAAAGCATCATGAGGATTTTTAATCAAAAACACCTCTTTTGCATTAAAATTAAGGTTTCTACCCTGTTTATATCTTAAATTGGTGTTGGTACTCCTATCGCCAATCACTTTAACCGGTTTTTTAACCCGGATGGTACCATGATCTGTTGTAATAATCACTTTTACCTGTTTTTGAGAGATTTTTTTCAACAAATCCCACAGTGGCGAATGCTCAAACCACGATAAAGTTAACGAGCGGTAAGCCGCATCATCATTTGCCAGCTCGCGTATCATCTGCATATCGGTACGGGCATGGCTCAGCATATCCACAAAGTTGAAAACAATGGCATTAAAATCGTTCTGCAACAGGTTATTGGTTTGATCTACCAGATCTTTCCCCTGCTCAAAGGTGAGGATTTTATGATAACTAAATTTACAGTCTTTTCTTAAACTGCGTTTAATATTATCGGCTAAAAAAGCCTCCTCGTGCATGTTTTTTCCACCTTCATCATCATCGTTCTGCCAAAGTTGCGGGAAACGTTTTTCCATATCCAAAGGCATCATGCCCGAGAAAATAGCATTACGCGCATATTGGGTTGCTGTTGGCAAAATACTCGTATACATATCCTCTTCATCGATCCTGAAATATTCGGAAATTAGCGGATTGATGATTTTCCATTGATCGTAACGGAGGTTATCAATCAAAATAAAAAATACGGGTGTATTATCATTAATTAAAGGAAAGGCTTTTTTCTTTAACAATTCGTTCGAAAGCAAAGGTGCTTTATCCTTATTCTTGATCCAGTCGAGGTAATTTTCTTCGATAAATTTGGTAAACTGGGTATTGGCTTCCTGTTTTTGCATGGTTAAAATCTCATGCATTTGCGGATCGTCTAATTTTTCTAATTCCAGCTCCCAGAAAACGATTTTTTTATAAACATCAATCCACTCTTCGTAATTTAGTCTATCGCCTAAGGTCATACCCAAACGGCGGAAATCCTGCTGGTATGCCATCGATGTTTTTTCGCTTACCAAACGTTTATTATCGATCAGTTTTTTAATGGTAAGCAAAACCTGTTTTGGATTTACCGGTTTAATCAGGTAATCATCAATTTTACTACCAATCGCATCTTCCATCAGGTTTTCTTCCTCACTTTTCGTGATCAGGACCACCGGCACATCGGGATTTAAGTTTTTAATGGCCGAAAGTGTTTCGATACCGCTCATTCCCGGCATGTTTTCATCGAGGAAAACAAGGTCGAAGTGTGCCTTTCCGAATGCTTCCAAAGCATCGTTTCCATTGGTAAATGTGGTTACATTATAACCTTTATCATTCAACAATAATATATGTGGTTTTAACAGGTCGATTTCATCGTCGGCCCATAATATTTTGGTTTCTTGCATTTTTTTGTAAAAATAGATAAGTATTGCCCTTTAATTTTGGCAGGTAAATCAAACTGTGAATAAAAATAGCAATTTTTGTACCGTATCTATCTATTTAACTATTTTTAACGATTGAACAAGAAGAAAATAATAAATGATCCGGTTTACGGTTTCATCAGTATTCCATCAGAACTGGTTTATGATGTGATTTCGCATCCCTATTTCCAGCGGTTGCGTTACATTAAACAGCTGGGGATGACCCATTTGGTATATCCGGGCGCTTTACACACCCGTTTTCACCATGCATTGGGTGCCATGCATTTAATGAGTTTGGCCATCAATCTTTTAAAAAGTAAAGGACACAGCATTACCGAGGGTGAAGAAGAAGCCGCCATTTTGGCCATTTTACTACACGATATCGGCCACGGACCATTTTCTCATGCTTTAGAACATTCGTTGGTTACCGGCATCAGGCATGAAGATATTTCAGCAAAGCTGATGAACGACCTTAATATCCATTTCGAAGGCCGTTTAAGCCATGCAATCGAGATCTTTAATGGTACCTATCACAAAAAGTTTCTTCATCAGCTCATTTCAGGTCAGCTGGATCTGGATAGGATGGATTATTTAAACCGCGACAGTTTTTTTACAGGCGTAAGTGAGGGCGTAATCAGTTTCGACAGGATTATCAAAATGTTTAACGTACATGATGATGACCTAGTAATTGAAGAAAAAGGAATTTATTCAATCGAAAAGTTTTTAATTGCCCGCAGGCTGATGTACTGGCAGGTTTATTTGCATAAAACGGTAATATCGGGCGAAATGATTTTGGTGAAATTATTGGAGCGTGCCAAAGAACTTTCTGCTGCCGGCACTGAATTATTTGCTTCGCCATCACTAAACCACTTCTTAAAAAACGATATAAACGAGGCCAATTTCTTTTCGCAGCATGAAAACCTGGAGCATTTCACCAATCTGGATGATCAGGATATTTACGCAGCCGTTAAAGTCTGGACCAAACATCCCGATAAAATTTTGTCTACGCTTTGTAAAATGCTTACCTCGCGTAATCTTTATAAAGTAGAAATGGGCAACGAAAAAGTGGGTGCCGATCGTCTTAACTTTTTGCAGGATGCTGCCATTAATTTACTGGAAATTAAACCTGAAGAGGCAAGGTATTTTGTTTTTACCGATTCTATCCAGAACCGGGCATACAACGCTGGGGTGGGTAATATCAAGATTTTGATGAAAAATAACGATATTGTAGATATTGCAAAGGCATCAGATTTATCCAATCTCGAGTCGCTACAAAAAACCGTTGAAAAATATATCCTCTGTTACCCCAGGGGCATTTAAGCTTATTTAACAAAATATTTAACTTTTACTGCCGTTTTAAGTCTTATAATTGTGTAAAATATACACAGCTTAACTCTAGCAGGTTTTTTTGTTCATATCAATTTAACATATACCTTTGTACGATGCAATTTACTGCCACGCAGATAAGTCAGTTTTTAAACGGTTCCATTGATGGAAACCCTGATGTAGCCGTTACCGAACTTTCGAAGATAGAAGACGGGAAAGAAGGCTCTTTGTCTTTTCTTTCCAACCCTAAGTACGAAAACTTTTTGTATTCTACTCAGGCGTCGGTTGTTATCGTATCAAAAGATTTCGCTCCCACACAGCCTTATACCAGCACTCTAATCCGTGTTGAAAATCCGTACAGCGCCTTTACCATTTTACTCGATAAATATAACGAAGCGGTAAATGCACAAAAAGCGCAATCGGGCATTGATAAACTGGCCTTTGTACATCCAACTGCCAAAATTGGTAAAAACGTATTTATTGATGCTTTTGCTTATGTGGCCGAGAATGTAGAAATCGGTGATGGCTGTAAAATAAACGCTCAGACTTTTATTGGCGAAAATTCTAAAATCGGCGAAAACAGCACCTTTTTTCCCGGGGTAAAAATCTACCATCATTCAGTAATCGGGAAAAGGGTTACCATCCATTCAAATACCGTTATTGGAAGCGATGGATTTGGTTTTGCACCTCAAAAAGATGGTACTTATAATAAAATCCCGCAGATTGGAAATGTCATTATCGAAGATGATGTAGAAATCGGTGCCAACACTACGGTAGACCGTGCCACAATGGGATCTACCATCGTAAAAAAAGGTGCCAAAATTGATAACCTGATCCAGATTGCACACAATGTAGAAATTGGCGAAAACACCGTTTTGGCAGCACAATCGGGCATATCGGGCAGTACTAAAGTTGGCCCTAACAGCGTGGTAGGCGGCCAGGTGGGTATTGCAGGGCATTTAACCCTTGCAAAAGGCACACAGATTGGTGCACAGGCAGGCATAAACTTTAACATTACAGAAGAAAATAAACAATGGCACGGAAGTCCGGCGCAGCCTTTGCGCAACTGGATGCGTGCTTCCGTAATTTTCAAGCATCTCCCGGATGTAGAAAAAAGAATAAACGCGCTCGAAGAGGAATTGAAAAAGCTTACAGCTGAACTGGAAAAGAATACAATAAACAATGAACGTTAGACAAAAAACGATTAAACAGGAAATATCGGCATCTGGAGTTGGTTTACACACAGGCGCCAATGTTACTTTAACATTTTGCCCGGCCCCCGAAAATCATGGCTTTAAATTTCAGCGTATTGATTTAGATGGCCATCCGATTATTGAAGCAGATGCTGATAACGTAACCGATACTTCACGCGGAACAACCCTTACCCAAAACGGGGCAAGCGTAAGCACTGTAGAACACGTAATGGCTTCTTTAGTGGGTATGGATCTTGATAACGTGCTCATTAAATTAGACGGACCTGAAACACCGATTATGGACGGTAGTTCTATCCAGTTTGTTGATTTACTGGAAGAAGTAGGTACCGTTGAACAAAATGCAGATCGCGAATACTTTACCATTCCCCATAACATTACCTATACCGAAGAAGATAGAAAAGTAGAAATTGTGGCCATGCCGTTAGACGATTATCGTTTTACCTGCATGATCGATTATAACTCTCCTGTTTTGGGCAGTCAGCATGCTGGCATTAATACCATTGCAGAGTTTAAAAAAGAAATTGCTTCCTGCCGTACTTTCTGTTTCTTACACGAATTGGAATACCAGTTATCGCACAATTTAATTAAGGGTGGCGATTTAAATAACGCCATTGTAATTGTAGATAAAGAAGTTACCAAAGATGAATTAAGCCATCTGGCAAAATTATTTAACCGCAAAGACATTGATGTTGCCCCACAAGGCATTTTGAACAACATGGAACTGCGTTACCAGAACGAGCCTGCCCGCCATAAACTTTTGGATATGATTGGTGATTTGGCGCTGGTAGGTATGCACTTAAAAGGCCACATTATGGCTGCACGCCCGGGCCATGCTGCAAACGTTGCTTTTGCCAAAAAGATTAAAGCGGCCATTAAAAAAGAAAAAAACAAAAAAATACAAAAAGTATACGATCCGAATGCAAAACCATTGTTTGACGTAGTGAAAATAATGGAAATTTTGCCGCACCGTCAGCCATTTTTGTTCGTTGATAAAATTCTGGAACTTTCTAAAAACCATGTGGTAGGCGTTAAAAACGTAACCATGAATGAAGAATTTTTCAAAGGCCACTTTCCTGGTGCTCCCGTATTTCCGGGCGTATTGCAGATTGAGGCTATGGCACAGGTAGGCGGAATTCTCGTACTTTGTACCGTTCCGGATCCCGAAAATTACCTTACCTATTTCTTAAAGATAGACAACGTGCGCTTTAGGGCACAAGTGCTTCCGGGCGATACCATTGTTTTCCGTTGCGATTTACTCGAACCGATCAGAAGGGGAATTGCCCAGATGAAAGGCGTAGGTATGGTTGGCGAAAAAATAGTGGTAGAAGCCGAAATGATGGCTCAAATTTCAAAAGTTAAACAAGCAGAACCCGCCCAATAATGATACAACCTTTAGCATACATACACCCTCAGGCAAAAATTGCCGAAAATGTGGTAATCGAACCCTTTGTTGTAATCCATAAAGACGTTGTAATTGGGGAAGGTACCTGGATCGGATCGAACGTTACCATTATGGACGGCGCTCGTATCGGTAAAAACTGCCGCATTTTTCCTGGTGCTGTAATTTCTGGTGAGCCTCAGGATTTAAAATTTGCCGGTGAGGTTACTACGGCCGAAATTGGCGATAATACCACCATCCGCGAGTGTGTAACCATTAACCGCGGCACTAAAGATAAATGGAAAACCGTTATCGGCAGCAATTGCCTTATCCAGGCTTATTCGCACATTGCACACGATTGTGAGGTTGGAAATAACTGTATTTTTTCAAACAGCACCACCTTAGCGGGTCACATCACCATTGGCAACAATGTGGTTCTGGCTGGCCTGGTTGCTATACATCAATTTGTTAAAGTAGGCTCTTACGCTTTTGTAACTGGTGGTTCACTGGTACGTAAAGATGTTCCCCCTTATGTTAAAGCTGCCCGCGAACCACTTTCTTACGCCGGTATCAACTCAGTTGGTTTGCGCAGAAGAGGTTTTACCAACGAGCAGATTGATGAGATACAGGAAATTTACCGAGTGCTTTTTGTAAAACACAATAACGTAACCAAAGCTTTGGATATGATCGAAGCCGAATTTAAACCAACGGAAATCCGTGATGAAATTGTTGATTTTATCCGAAATTCTAACCGTGGGGTAATGAAGGGCTTTGGGATGGGCAGTTAAGCGAAAAGCTTAAAGACCAAAGTCAAAACTTTTATTAATAAATGAGTGATATAACGCTAATCAGAACTGATTCAGACAATGCCGATTTTAGAAAATTGGTGGCTTTGCTGGATCAGGATTTAGCCGTTAGGGATGGCGATGATCATACTTTTTATGCGCAATTTAATAAGGTTGATGCCATTAAAGAAGTGATTGTTGCCTATCAGAATAATGTACCTGTTGCCTGCGGCGCAATAAAGCCCTTCTCTGGCCATGAGGCCGAAGTAAAAAGGATGTTTGTTCACCCCGATTACCGGAAGCAAGGCATTGCGGCTAAAATTGTAACCGAACTGGAAAACTGGGCAAATGAACTTGGCTTTACCGCTATAGTATTAGAAACCGGCAAAAAACAACCCGAAGCCATTGCCCTATATCAGAAAATCGGTTACCGCATTACACCAAATTATGGTCAGTACATTGGTGTTGATAACAGTGTGTGCATGGTTAAAGCATTAAACGCCAAACACCCAACGCCAAACGCTTAACCCAAATGAACATCTCTTTACAAAATGTTGGCAGAAGGTTTAACAAAGAATGGATCTTCAGGAATTTAAGTACCGAATTTTCATCTGGTAACAGCTATGCCATATTGGGACCAAACGGTTCGGGTAAATCAACATTGTTAAGTGTTTTAAATGGGAGCCTCTCTCCTTCCGAAGGAAAAATTACATTTTCGGATACAGCAGAAATACCAGTCGAAAATATTTACAGACACATCAGTCTCGCAGCCCCATACCTCGAACTGGTTGAAACCTTTACTTTAAAAGAGATCATCGATTTCCATTTTAAGTTTAAAAATTTTGCAGATGGCCTTGATGCCAAAAAACTGATCGGCATATTAGGTTTGGAGAAAGCAAAGAATAAAGAAATTAAATACTTCTCATCAGGCATGAAGCAAAGAACCAAACTCGCTTTGGCCTGTTGCACCGATACTCCAATCTTATTTTTGGATGAACCAACCAGCAATTTAGATGTTCAGGGAATAAACTGGTACCGCGAGCTGATTGAAAATTTCGGGAAAGACCGTTTAATGATAATCGGATCTAATCAAATACAGGAATACGATTTCTGCACCAATCAAATACAAATATCAGATTATAAGTAGGTTAACACTTTAATCAGTGTATATCACAACGTCTGTTTTGTCATACATTTGTACTAAAAATAAATTTTTCAAAAAATATTTTGCAATTAAGAAATAGTTTGTACCTTTGCACCACCAAAAAGAGAAACAATTATTTAATTTATCTCTTCAAGGAAAAGATCATATTTCTCCGCTTTGCGGAATCAGAATATAGCCCTTAAAAGGCAAAGAGTTTTTCATAGTTTAGTTTGAGGTTTAGGTTGATTATGCCTTTGGAGTGGTTCCCAAAGGCATTTCTTTTATACGGCATTTTTTAGCGCTTTTTTATCGGAAGCGCAAAAACCAATCAACAAATAACGATTAAACCAATGAATCTATGCCCTTCCAAATCACCATCCATTTTTTTAACTTTGGTTTTTTAAATAACAAAACAGGATTTTAATATATCATGGCAAAGGCATCAGAAGTAAAAAGCGGAAATGTTCTTCGTTTTAACGGAGAGTTGGTAAGTGTTGAAGAATATATCCACCGTACCCCGGGAAATTTAAGGGCTTTCTATCAGGCACGCATGCGAAACGTAAAAACAGGCAAAATTGTAGAATACCGTTTCCGTACTGACGAAGAGGTAACCATTTGCCGTGTGGAGACTAATGATTACCAATACCTTTATGAGGATGGCGATTATCTGGTAGTGATGGATAACAATACATTCGAGCAGTACAATATCCCTAAATTGCTTTTTGGCAGTTCGATCAAATTTTTGAAAGAAGGCATGAATGTAACTATTGCTTTTGAAAGCGACGAACCGATTGTGGCACAGTTGCCAAACAGTGTAGAACTGGAAGTAACTTACTCGGAGCCTGCAGTAAAAGGCGATACCTCTACAAGTGCTTTAAAATATGCCACCGTTGAAACCGGTGCCGAAATCAGGGTTCCACTTTTTATTAACCAGGGCGACAAAGTGAAAGTTGATACCAAGACTGGCGACTATATGGAAAGGGTAAAATAGCATAGGGCTTATGCCTTAAACCTTTATAGGTTTTTGTTAAAATAATTTTACCTTTGCCGTCACGAAAAACTAAAATATAAAACCCGATTTGGGATAACACTATATGGCAAAAGCATCAGAAATAAAAACAGGGAACATCCTTCGCGTAAATAACGAACTGGTTACTGTTGACGAATGGAATCACCGTACACCGGGTAAAGGTGGCGCGTTTTATACCGGTAAATTCCGTAACATTAAATCGGGCAGAATTGTTGAAGCCCGTATGAATACCGACGAGGCTGTAGAAATCTGCCGCGTAGAAACCAACGATTACCAGTATTTATACGAAGAAGGTGATTATCTGGTAGTAATGGATAACAACACTTACGAGCAGTTTAACGTTGAAAAAGCTTTATTCGGTTCGGCCATTAAATTCTTAAAAGAAGGCATGAACATCATCGTTTCGATGGAAAGCGACGAAGCCATTATGGCACAGTTACCAAACTTTGCAGAGTTCGAAATTACCTATTCGGAGCCAGCTGTTAAAGGTGATACTTCTACCAATGCATTAAAAGCAGCTACACTTGAAAACGGTGTTGAGGTTAAGGTGCCGATGTTTGTAAATCAAGGAGATAAAATTAAAATTGATACCCGCACCGGCGAATATGTGGAGCGTGTAAAATAATTTTAACCTAATATTTGAAAGCCTCTGAAGTTAATTCTTCAGAGGCTTTTTTGTTTGAACAGTTTATAAACCTCGCAGGTTTTAAAAACCTGCGAGGTTTGAAAAATATTATCTTTGTAATTATGCTAAAAGCCGAAATCAGAAAGCAAGCGCTAAAAGATAGATTGTTATCAAACGACTCAACCTACCAAGAGTTAAACAAATCACTCTTAAATCAGTTTAAAACGCTCGATTTTAGCAAAATCAAAACGCTTCACATCTTTTTACCCATTAGCGAAAAAAAAGAGCCTGACACGTTTTTATTAATCGGCTGGATTACCAAAAATCATCCCGAAATTAAAATCATTGTGCCAAAAGCCGATTTCGCAACAGCTTTGATGACCAATCATGAATACCTCGGCGTAGAAGACCTGAAAAAAAACCTCTATAATATTTTAGAACCTCAAAAAGGGAAGATACACGGAGGTGAAATAGATATGGTGATCATTCCAATGTTGGCTTTTGATAAACGTGGCTATCGAGTAGGTTACGGGAAAGGTTTTTATGATCGTTTTCTTGAAGGTATAAATGCTCAGAAAATAGGTTTATCTTTGTACCCTGCAATTGAAAAAATCGATGATGTAAACGAACACGACATTAAACTCGATTTTTGCATTACACCAACAGAAATTATAAAATTTTAAGCTTCCGCACCATGCCACAGGAAATCGTTATCAAAACCGAAAAACAATACGAAGACAATATGATTGCGGTATTTGAACTACAGGAAAAGGAAGAATTAACTGCCGAAGACCTGAAACAGATCGAAATAATGTTAAAGGCTGGAGAAAAATACGAAGCAGAACATTTGTAGGGTTTTCATTTGATAATCGTCATCCTGAATTTATTTCAGGATCTATGTAGCGAATAACCTACTAAATTAAATACTCTCTAGTGGATTTCTCGACTGTGCTACACTCCGTGTTTTCCGTGCATCCGTGGCAAAAAAAAGCAAAACTCGATTCTTAAAGAAAAGACCCTGAAATAAATTCAGGGTGACGGTATGCACATTAACGTGCCTTAATAAAATCACTCACCAAATAAGCAATCAACTTAGAAGTTAATCTGTTTACCCGTCCATCCAGCATCCGGGTGGCACCTTCACATACATGCAGGTAAGCAAACTTATGGGCATTGGTTAAAATTAGTTTTCTGATATCATTAACAATAAATCCCGATGGCGTTTCGGCACTCGAAAGTACATCCTGTATACAATCCAGATCGATTTCCAAACCTGCAACTGGTCTCAGATTCTTAATTAGGTCATTATAATCTGCACCGGTTAAAATATCTTCAAAAAATACAGCTTTTAACCTGGGCTTATTTTCAATCTGCTTTAAAATTGCCTCATTATTATAATTTTGATGCAGGCCATACATGAAATATTGACCGAGATAATTTTCTTTCAGGGCATAAGAAAATCCGTTTCCACTATGCCTGCCTTCCAATTCGCGCAAATCAGCATGTGCATCAATATTTAGCACATCAATTGGGGTTTTATTTGCCAAAGAAGTTCCTTTAATAATTGGATAGGCGTTGTTGTGTCCGCCGCCAATTACAATCGGAATTTTGCCTGCAGCTACAATTTTCTCCATTACCGGATAAACCAGGTCATCAATTTCAGCAACTTTATTGCGCAGGACTTTTATAGAAGAGTCACTCGGTTCATCAATCTCAAAATGCCCCAAAACTAAAACTTCTTCACCACTTAAAAAGCGGTTACTCTGGATATTCAGAAAAGCAGTTAAAGCCGGGCGCCATGCCGATGCCGCTCCGGCAATACCCAAATTTGCACGTACGCCAATATCCTCCGGGATGCCCAACAGCACAAATTTTGCGCTGGTATCTTTCAGTTCTTGCCACGAAGATAAAACCGCGACTTTTTCGCCCAGTTTGGTTTCGCCATCACGGTGGATAACCAAACGATCGATATCGTGCTGTGCGTATATTTTAAGGTTATCCATTATAAAATTCGCCATTTAAAATCACTTTATCTACCATACTTTCGCCAAAACTATAAGGTAAATAAGCAATTGATGGCATCGGTTTAGTGATAAATAAATTTGCTTTTTTTCCAACCGCAATACTTCCGTAATTCCCGCTGATCTCCATGGCAGCTGCACCGTTTAAAGTGGCCGCATTAATGGCCTGCTCAGGTAACATTTTCATTTTAATGCAACCGATTGAGACCACAAAGTTCATATTTCCTGAAGGTGTTGAGCCCGGATTGTAATCGGTTGCCAAAGCAACCGGCAAATCGGCTTTAATAAAACTTTTAGCATCGGCAAATGGTATACCCAGATAAAACGAACAGGAAGGCAGTAATGTTACAATGGTATCAGCATTTCTTAACGTATTGATGGTTTCTTCATTACTTTCTTCCAGATGATCAACCGAAATGGCGTTATTTTCAACCGCAACCTCTATTGCCCCCGAAACGGAAAGTTGGTTCGTATGGATTTTTGGTTTTAATCCGTATTTCGCTCCAGCCTTTAGGATTTGATTAGTTTCTTCTACAGAGAAAAATCCTTTTTCACAGAAAACATCAATATAATCGGCCAGGTTTTCTTTCGCAATCAAAGGCAACATCTCACTAGTAATCAGAGCAATGTAACCCTGATGATCATTTTTAAATTCGGCCGGAAATGCATGCGCAGCCAAAAAGGTTGCTTTTATCGGAATCGGGAACTGATCTTTCAGTCGTTTAATCACCCTGAGCATTTTGATTTCGCTTTCTGTAGTTAAACCATAACCACTTTTAATTTCGACAGCTCCTGTTCCCTGAAGGATCATTTGCTTTAGTCTGATAGCAGCGCTTTCAAATAGCTCCTCTTCTGATGCTTTTTGGAGTTTATTTGCCGAATTTAAAATTCCACCTCCTGCCGCGGCAATTTCTTCGTAGGTTTTTCCCTGGATCTTCATCGCAAATTCTTCTTCGCGCGAAGCCGCAAAAACAATATGGGTATGGCTATCGCACCAGGAAGGGAAAACGTAGCGGCCTCCTGCGTTGTAAGATGGAAGATATGCAATGGAAGATGGAAAAGCATCCATTTTGCCAAAATCTCTGATCAAGCCATCTTCCAGCAAAAGCCATGCGTTTTCGAGAACAGGCAGATTACTGAGTTCGCTGCCACGGAGCACTAATTTATCTTTAGGATGCAGACCTACAAGCCCTTTTATGTTTGTGATTAGCATTTGCAGATGGTTAATTGTTTAAACTGTATAAATTGGTTAATCGAAAATTAGGGGCCAGTTAACCGATTTAAACAATTAACCAGTTAACCTTAAAACTATTCCATTTCCAATAAAACCGGACAATGATCAGAATGAATGGCATCAGGCAAAATCCTCACGTTTTTCAGGCGGCTTTCCATAGGCCTTGTGGCCAGGTGATAATCGATACGCCAGCCCAGGTTTTTCCCTCTCGAACCTGCACGGTAACTCCACCAGGTGTAATGATGAGGATCTTTATTAAAGTGCCGGAAAGTATCGATGAAACCGTTATCCAAAAACAACTGCATCCACTCCCGCTCCTCTGGTAAAAATCCCGACGAATTCGCATTCGATTTTGGGTTGTGGATATCAATGGCGGTATGGCAGATGTTATAATCGCCACTAACAATCAAATGTGGGATCTCTTTGCGCAATTCTCCGATATACACATCAAAAAAACGCATAAATTCATACTTTTTAACCTGCCTTTCATCTCCGCTTGAGCCAGATGGCATATAAAGGCTCATCAAAGAAAAATCGTCGAAATCCGCCCTCAAAATCCTTCCTTCTTTATCGATCCATTCTTCACCGCAACCAAATTCTACAAGGTTGGGTTTAATTTTTGATAGAATGGCTACGCCGCTATATCCTTTTTTCTCTGCCGGGAACCAATAATGGTGATAACCCAACTGTTCAATTAATGCAATAATTTCGGGGATCTGAGATGGCAATGCCTTTACTTCCTGCAAACAGACCATATCGGCATCCGTAGCCTGAAGCCAGCCAAAAAAGTTTTTGGTACTGGCAGCCCTGATCCCATTTACATTATAGGAGATGATTTTCATCAGTTAAATTTTGTTTTGAATGGAGATGAAGCAATCATGATTTTTATGTCCGCTCAGCAGATAAATCACAATAGTTTCATTTGTAAGTTTCAATTGTTGTGGGCGGTAAATTTAGAAATTAATTGAATAAATGCTTAGTAATTGAGAATTGCTTTCGTTAAATTTGTTTATGAGCATCGAAGAATTAAAAATAGAAATCGCAAAAAAGGTTTTCGAAACAGATGACGAGAATCTTTTGTCAGAGTTGGATATGCTTTTGAGTCATAGCGAACCGGTTGTCCTGGAAGAACTTCCTAAACATGTTCAGGAGGGAATTAAACGAGGATTGCAACAGGCTAAAGAGGGCAAATTAACTCCTCATGATGAAGTAATGAAACGATATGCCAAATATCTATGAGTTTGACGGTAGTTTGGACAGACGAAGCAAAAGAAACATTTGATGCGATTTTTTCCTTTATTTTAGATAAATTCAGTGAACAATCGGCTAAGAAATTTTTAAAGCAAACGAATAAAATCCTTTCTATAATTAAAGTACAACCCGAAATTTTTGAGGCATCTATCTCAGATCAGTTTAGAAAAGGAAAAATAACGAATCAAACTTCGGTGTTTTACGAAATTGAAGATGATCAGATCCGCTTACTATTCTTTTTTGATAACAGACAAGAACCGCTCCTTACATAGCCATCTTCTCTTTCGAAGCCTCCTCCAATAACTGCTTTTCGATTTTTTTCGCTTCCCTTTTCTTCAAAACAGTAACTTCCATTTTTACATCCTGCTTTGGACGGTTATTTTTATCGGTAGCTAAAACGGCTATTTTATCAACCAAATCCAGGCCCACTACAATTTCGCCATAAACCGTATAATTCCGGTCTAAATGAGGAGTGCCCCCTATTGTTTTGTACACTTCCCGTTGCCATTCTGGAATTTTGAATTTCAGGCGTTTTTCTTCAACGCTGTTTAATTGCTGATCAGTAAATACTTTGCCCTGAACCAAATAAAACTGGCTTCCGCTTGATGCTTTTGCAGGATTTACATCATCACCTTCGCGTGCAGCAGCCAAAACGCCTTTTTTATGGAACAAACTATCATTAAACTCTGCCGGAATCGTATATTTTGGCCCGCCGTTACCCAACAACGAATCCGGTTTGGCATTTCTCGAATCCGGATCGCCGCCCTGGATCATAAAATCTTTAATCACCCTATGGAATAGAAGATCGTTGTAATAACCCTTTTTAACCAGTTTCAAAAAATTGTCGCGGTGCAATGGTGTTTGATTGTAGAGTTTAATAATGCATTCACCATATTCAGTTTTAATGCGAACATATTGATTTTTAGGCTTGGCTGCAAAGGCCGTAAGCACCGAAAAAGTGCAGAATAACCATAATAATTTCTTCATTTAATTGCTGTTTGAGGCTAAAATAAACTAAAAAATGAAATTCAATAAATAAATGCAGGCAATATTAGATAAATTTTGCTTTACCTTTGTATTAATGAAGTTAAAACAAAAAATAGCACTTTCTTTGGCTGTATTCTATGCGGTTAGTGTTATGGGTTTGGCTTTAAGTCTTCATTTCTGTGGAGGCAAACTCGAAAACGTTAAACTTTTTAGCAATGAGGTTTCCTGCAAATTCTGTAAGGATATCCCTGCCGAAAAGAAAGATGACGGTTGCTGCAAAAATACTCAGGTAACGGTTAAGGTAAAAGATAGTCACCAGGCAGAGGCACAGTTACAGATGCCAAAACTGTTTTCTATCCAACTTTTTCTTCATCCGCCAGTTTTAGAATTTCTCAGCAACATTACTCCGGAGTTTTTCAGTAAAATTTCTAACAAAGCTCCGCCTTTATCTTCTCGGGTTGCTTTACATATTTTCAATTGCATTTTTAGGAATTAGGAGTTAAACATCAGCTTCGTTATGCTTTATTATTTGCATTTCGACAAGCTCAATGTGACATTTTCTTAAATACTAATTTCAAAAAAATCATGAAAGCAATCAAAATATTCAGCATCATCATGCTATTTTTCGCCGTTAAAGTTTCGGCACAACAAATTTCAACTGCAGATCTACAGGTAACCGGTTTAACCTGTTCTATGTGTTCAAATGCTACTCAAAAATCATTAGAAACCTTAAATTTTATCAGTAGCGTAAAACCTGATCTTAACAAAAACATTTTTGTTTTAACCTTTAAAAAAGATGCAAACATCAACCTCGACCAGGTACGCAAAAAAGTTCAGGATGCGGGTTTTTCGGTTGGAGGTTTAACTGCAAATTTCAATTTTAACGACGTAAAGGTTGATGATAAAGGTCAGGCTGTTGTTAATGGCAATGTATACCGTTTTGTAAATGTTAAAGGTAAAACCCTTAGTGGTACGATAAAAGCCAGCGTGGTAGATAAAGATTTCATATCTGGTTCTGCATTTAAAAAACAGGCCGCCACAGCCAATTCTGATGCTTATGCAAGTGGTACAGGCATTGTTAACGGTAAAAAAACACGCATTTATCATTTAGTTCTTTCTTAGTATGAAGCAGATATTCGTACTGGCACTGGTGATTATCGGTGCCTGTACCCGTGTTTCGGCACAGGAACTATATGTATTTACGGAGCCTGCGAGTAATATGCCCACCAAATCAATCGGTGTCAGGATTACTAACGAAGGGATGTTCAATTATCCGGGTTATGTAAGCCGTACCATTCCGGAGGTGATGATCGGGTTTAATAAGAACCTGATGATGCATGCGCAGGGTTTTCTTTCTGATATGGACGGGAAATACCGTTTGGAGGGCGGAAGTTTATATGCGAAGTATCGTTTTTTATCGCTTGATGATACACATAGTCATTTCAGGGCATCAGCCTTTGGTAGGATAAGTACCAGCAAGCGTCCAACTTATACGCGTGATATTAACCTTGAAGGCGATAATAGTGGCTTACAGGGCGGATTGATTTTTACCCAGTTGCTTCATAAACTGGCGCTATCATCAACCTTAGGTTATGCGCATGCTTTCGAAAACAGCGATAGACAACTTTTAGGGATGCCTCAACCAAAAAATATGCTATCGTACAGCTTATCGTCGGGTTATCTGGTTTTACCTGTCGTTTATAAGGATTACAAACAGCCCAACTTTAATGTATATTTAGAGTTACTGGGCAAAACCGACCCAGGCAGCGGTCAATCTTACCTGGATATAGCCCCTGCCCTACAGATGGTTTTAAATAGTACAACCCGAATCGATTTTGGTTACCGCTTTCAGGCAGCGGGAAATATGGATAACCGGTATACCAAAAACATGTATTTGCTCAGGGCAGAATTTAATTTTTTTAACGTTTTAAAATAGAATATCATCACATGAAAAAAATATTAGGATTAGTTGCCATCATTACGATCGCAACCACAGCATTCACTTACGCACAAAGCAAAACAGACGCAGCCTTAAATCAGGTATTAACGGCGTACTACGAGGTAAAAAATGCCTTGGCAAGCGATAAAAAAGACCTGGCGATAGAAAAAGTAAAAGTTTTATCTGCTAAAGTAAATGCAGTTAACCATAAGGATTTACCGGCAGATCAGCATAAAGTGTTTATGGAGCAGGCGGCCATTATCAAAAGTAAATCGGCTCAACTTGCAGGTTCGAACGACATTAAAACACAAAGAAAAGCCTTTGAAGGGATTTCTTATGCCATGATCAAAACCCTGAAAGGTTTAAAATTTAACCGCCAAACCGTTTATGTTCAGCATTGCCCAATGGCAAAGGCGAGCTGGTTAAATGAAAAAGAAAACATCGAAAATCCATATTATGGAAGTATAATGTTCGATTGCGGTGATGTTTCTGAAACCATAAAACCGAACTAATGGAACTGCATATCAAAAACATGGTATGCAACCGTTGTAAAATGGTGGTTAAGGCCGAGCTCGAGAAGCTTGGCTTTAAACCATTATTGGTTGAACTCGGCGAGGTTACCCTGGCCGAAAATATCACTTCCGAAGATAAAATCAGGATATCGGAACGCCTTAAACATTTTGGTTTTGAATTATTGGAAGATAAAAAAACCCAGGTGGCCGAACAGATTAAAACGGCGATCATCAATCTGGTTCACTATGCGAAAGAACCATTAAAAGTCAATCTCTCGGCATATTTAAGTGATCAGCTAAACCAGGAATATACCAGTTTAAGCAGTATCTTTTCGGAAATGGAAAACCAAACCATCGAGAAATATTTTATTGCCCAAAAAATAGAAAAAGCAAAAGAAATGCTTACCTATGGTGAACTAACACTAAGCGAAATTGCCTTTCAGCTTAACTATAGCAGCGTAGCACATTTATCGGCACAGTTTAAAAAAGTGACCGGAATTACACCTTCAGTTTATAAAGCCGCTTCGGCCGATAGCAGGAAAACACTGGATGAGGTTTAATGGGATGTAAAATGGAAGAGGTAAGATGGAGGATGGCTTTGCGAGATTTAGAGCCGATGGTTATGTGAATCATGGTTGATGGCCAAAATGTTCAGCGCTAGTTGTCCATGAACCATCAGACCATCAGCTATTGACCATAAAAGCATATACCAGTTGGCAGTTTTCAATTAACAATGCAGCAATTTAACAATCTAGCATTCCAACAATTAACCAATTTAAACAGTTAACCGATTAGCCTTTCCGCACAATTTCTTACCATACGTCAATACCGATCGACTGATACTCAACTACCTTTGTACCTAAATAAAATCACCAGGTATGAAAAAATTATTCTTATTTCTGATCGCTACCTCAATTAGTGTGGCATCATTTGCACAAACAAGCTGGAAAATTGATCCAATGCACTCGTTTGTTAATTTTTCGGTTAAACACATGGGCATT
Organism: Pedobacter miscanthi; assembly: GCF_003315595.1. Taxonomy (GTDB): domain Bacteria; phylum Bacteroidota; class Bacteroidia; order Sphingobacteriales; family Sphingobacteriaceae; genus Pedobacter; species Pedobacter miscanthi. The sequence continues at coordinate 60,686 of NZ_QNQU01000015.1, forward strand.
TCTTTTGTTGATGGCTCATTCAAAAAATTCGAGGGAACAGTTACAGCTGCTAAACCAGATTTAACTGATGCCAAAATCGCCTTTACTGTTGATGTAAACAGCATTACTACCGGTGTTGATATGAGAGATGGTCATTTAAAAACTGATGATTTCTTTAACGCGGAGAAATTTCCTACTATGAAATTCGAAAGTACTTCTTTCAAAAAATTAAGCGGTAACAATTACGAATTAAGTGGTAAATTAACCATTCGCGACGTAACCAAAGATGTAAAATTTGCAGTTGTTTATGGTGGTACCGCTAAAGATCAGCAAGGTAATACCAAAGCTGGTTTTGGCGCAACAACAACCATTAACCGTTTAGATTATAACATAAAGTATGATCCAACCGGAGCAGGTGTTGCAAAAGATGTTGCCATTAAATTGAACCTGGAGTTTGTTCAGGCAAAATAAAAAACCCAGTCATCATTTATCATTTTGATGATCTAGTAAAAATTTTTAATTAAATCTGTCACATTGAGCTTGTCGAAATGCATATAGGTGCTTCGACAGGCTCAGCATGACAAAAACCATATTATGTCTGCACTATCTCAATTCAGAAACTTTACTCAGCGTTTGCCTCAAACGGATTTAATGCCAACACTTTTTATTGGTCATGGCTCTCCGATGAATGGTATAGAAAACAATGAGTTTAGTCAGAGTTGGGCAGATCTGGCGAAGAATATCCCTGTTCCAAAAGCCGTTTTGGTGGTATCAGCACACTGGTATACCCATGGCACTTTTGTTACTGCAATGGATTTCCCCACCACCATCCACGATTTTGGTGGTTTTCCGAAAGCGCTTTTTGATGTTCAATATCCTGCTCCCGGAGACCCGGCTTTGGCTGCAGAAATACCGGATTTAATCCATTCTACACCTGTTGGCCTCGACCACGATTGGGGCTTAGACCATGGTACCTGGACAATTGTAAGACACATGTATCCCGATGCAAATATTCCGGTGCTGCAATTGAGCATTGATTATACCAAATCGCCAGAGCATCATTACGAAATTGCCAAAGAAATTTATGCCCTACGTAAAAAAGGAATACTGGTTATTGGCAGTGGCAATATGGTGCATAACCTCCGCATGTTGAGCTGGGAAATGATTAATGGCGGTGGTTACGATTGGGCACTTGAAATGAATGATAAGTTTAAAAATTTAATTGCCAATGGCGATCATCAACCTTTGATTAACTACCGTAACCTTGGTACCGATGCGATGTTGGCCATTCCTACCCCAGAGCATTATTTACCGCTCATTTACACCCTTGGATTAAAGAATGATAAGGAAGACATTTCGTTTTTTAATGATAAAGCCGTTGGTGGTTCGCTAACGATGACTTCGGTATTGGTGGGGTAAAACTAAAATTCTATAAAACTTTATGATTATTCTGTAACGCTTATGGCCCCTCAAAGTGGTAAATTTGCTTAAAAGAATTTCATCATGACACATACCTATCAACTCACAGGCATGACCTGCGGTGGTTGCGAAAATAAAGTAAAAAACAACCTGCTCATTTTACCAGACGTAACTTCAGTAGAAGTTTCGAAAGACACCAATTCTGCTACCATTAGCATGGAAAAACATATTGGGCTGGATGCACTGCAACAAGCTTTGGGCGGTGCCGATAGTAAATACCAGATTTCGGCCACGCACCACAGTGAAACAATGGAAGAAGCAAAATCGTGGGCAGAAACCTATAAGCCCATTTTGTTAATCTTCGGATACGTAACCGCAATTTCGTTAGTGGTTTCCTGGCAAGATAACACCATCAATTTCATGGTGTTCATGCGCATTTTTATGTCTGGGTTTTTCCTCACCTTTTCTTTCTTTAAAATGCTGAACTTAAAAGCTTTTGCCGAAAGTTATGCCATGTACGATATCGTAGCTAAAAAATTCAACGTATGGGGTTATATTTATGCTTTTATCGAACTTGGGCTTGGTTTATCATTTGCCTTAAACCTATCCCCTGTTGTAGTAAATTGGGTTACCCTGATTGTAATGACGGTAAGTATCCTTGGCGTTTTGGAAAGCGTTTTAAACAAAAAGAAAATTCAGTGTGCCTGTTTGGGTGCTGTTTTTAATCTGCCCATGAGCACCGTAACCATTGTTGAAGATGCAATTATGATTGCCATGAGCGCGGCCATGTTGATTTTGATGTAGGTTAGATTTTAGTCAAAACTCATCGGAGAAACTATTTAGAAACCTATTACAAGAATCTATTTTTAGCCTCTTCTCCTAGGCGGTCGTCATGCTGAACTTGTTTTACTAGCCATTTCTATTGTTATTCAATGGTCTAATAGCTACTACGTGGTCAGCATCTTTCCTGCGAGATAGACCCTGAAATAAATTCAGGGTGACGACACTAAAATAAAAAAAATCAAGCGTTTAAAGCTACTGCCGCTTATACCTAAACTCCGATTTTCGGCTTTTGCCATTCAGCTCGCCTTCAATCCAGGCGAGCATTTCTGTTTTACCCAGGTTTTGATAAACGATTCTCTGCGGAAAATCGTGATTCTTATTTTCGAAAATATAAATCTGGTCCTTTATGGAGATAAGTTTAAAACAAACCTCTTTACCCTCATTCTGATTAGCGACAGTTGAGCAATAGAAAATATCTTTTCCTATTGTTCTGATCTGCAAAGTTTCGGTAAGTACACTATCGCCTTTTGCATTAATACGGTAGCTCTTGCCATTTAGTATTTTATCGGCGCCCTCGCTCCATTGCTCTACAATTTTACCTTTGGGCATTTGCATTTCCCAAGAACCTAATACGAATTGGAAAGTTTTTGATGGGTTTTTCTGCGCTTTAACATCGTTATAAAAACCAACAAGCGATAAGATCACGACAAATAAATAAATTCTTTTCATTTCGTTATGGTATTGGTAATATGTGCCAAATGGTGTTTGCCGTGCCAGGCGTACATGCCCAGCATATTGGCTAAAGTGAGTTCCTGATTATGCGCCGGATGGATATATTTCCTTTGGTAATCTTCAATTTTCAACGTTTTCAGAAAAGTAACCCAGCGTTGATGTAAAGCGGTTAATAAATCAATTGATAGCTTGATATCGCCATCTTTGGCTTCTCCGGTTTCTGCCCAGCGCTCTTCATAGTACGGCCTAATTACCGGCACATCTTCGGTAATTGCCTGTTTGAAACGGATATAAGCATTTACATGACTATCAGGCACATGGTGAACCACCTGTCTCAATGTCCACCCTTCAGGGCGATATACCTGGTTTAACTCCTCATCAGTTAAATTTTCGGTAGCCTTTTTAAGCTGGCCTGGCAAAGCTTCAATTTCAGAAATCCAGATATCAACCTGTTTTTGATCGAAAACCTCCGGCATTATAAATTTACCTATAGGGTATTTAAGCTGTTCTATATCCATGAAACCAAAATAATGTTTTTAAGCAGAATTTTCTGTTTCTAAAATATAAATAGTTTAAAGGTTGGAAAGTTGCAATGTTTGAAGGTTAAGCATCAACATTGCAACCTTTCAACATAAAACATTAAAACAACCCGTTACATCAACTTTTTCAACCACTTTAATAAACCAATTTTTTTGCCATAAGGAGGGTAAATCATTTTGGTCATCCCCAATTTTGATTGAACAACCGCTCTTTCGTGCGAAAAGGTTTTAAAGCCAAAAATACCATGGCAACTTCCCATTCCACTACTATTTACACCGCCAAAAGGTAAATTCGGGTTACTGATATGCACAAGCACATCATTTATACAGGTTCCGCCTGCGCTGGTTTCATTTATAATTTTACGCTGGTTCTGTTTACTATTAGAGAAAATGTAGAGTGCCAGCGGCTTATTTTTGCCATTTACTAAATCAATAGCCTCCTTAAGATTTTTATAGGTGATTACAGGCAAAACCGGTCCGAATATTTCTTCCTGCATAATGGCACTGTTTTCTTTTACCGAAGTTAAAAGTGTTGGCACGATGGTTAAACTTTGTTCGTCAGCTCCGCCACCAAAAGTTAACACCGCTCCATCATTAATCGCATCTTCCTTTAATTTATTAATGCGTTTAAACTGTTTTTCGTTAATAATTTTAGCATAGTCGTTTTTATTAATTTCAGCACCTTCAAAAAACAATTTCTGTACCGCAGCTTTATAGTATTCTACAAAATCATTTAACCGGTTTTCTTCTATCAGTACATAATCCGGTGCGATACAGGTTTGTCCGGCATTAACCAATTTGCCCCAGGCGATTTTTTCTGCGGCTTTTTTTATGTGGCAGGTTCCATCTACAATTGCCGGCGATTTCCCTCCAAGCTCTAAAGTAACCGAGGTGAGATTTTTCGCCGCCGCCTCCATTACTATTTTGCCGATCGCGGTGCTTCCTGTAAAAAAGATATGATCAAACGGGAGCTTCAGCAGCTCGGTAGAAACACCTGCGTCGCCTTCGAAACAGGCAATTTCTTTTGGCTCAAAGGTTTCTGCAATTAATTTACGGATTAGGCCGGCGGTTGCTTCGCTCAATTCTGAGGGTTTGAGGATAGCACAATTGCCGGCAGCTATTGCGGAAACCAGCGGACTCATCATCAACTGTAAGGGGTAATTCCATGGTGCAATGATCAAACAAACGCCTTTGGGTTCGTAATATATTTTATTGCTTGAAAACGGATTACTCAATGTTCCGCCCACCGGTTTAGGTTTCATCCATCCTTTCAGTTTTTTGATGGCATGATCTATCTCAGCGTAGGTAAAATAGAGTTCAGTTACCGCGGTTTCGAATGGATTTTTACGCAGGTCTTTTTCCAAAGCGGCAAATATTGCCTCTTCTAAATTTTCTAAAGCCTGTTTCAGTAATTTTAATTTGCCAATACGTGTTTTAGCATCCGTTTTACGTAAATCGAATTTATGTTTTTGCTGTAAATCGAAAACCGGTTTGATCTGTTGTTCCATAATTACCTAATATTTTGTTTTACCATACCATCGATTTTCCTGAAATTACAGGTTAAATTTAGTTAAAATGCATGCTTTTCATTAAAATTTCATTCATTTAAAGCATATTGCAGCAAATTTTATAATCAAAGATGAAAAGATTGTTTTTTGTTTTCGCATTCATAATTCCCCTCGTTATCCATGCCCAAACCTTAAAAACAGATGTGCTGGTAATCGGCAGCGGCAATGCAGCCTATAGCGCATCTTTTCAATCCTTTAAATCGGGTGTAAAAACCATCCTGCTTACCCAAAAAGCACAACTGGATTTAAATAAAATAGCCCCAACCAACAAGGTTTTTTATCAGGACTTTTTAAAGCGCGAAACCGAAAATGCAAAAAGCTTAGAAACCCCGAAACCCAAACCTGATAAAAAAAACCGGCCAAAAGTAATCGTGGTAGATAGCACGCTGCTTTTAAACGTCATCAATAACACACCATACACCGAAATCAAACGATCAGGAAGTGGCTGGGAAGTGAAACTAACCAAAGATAAAAGCATAAAAGCCAAAATCCTGGTGCTGGCAGATAATCCGGAGAAACTGGAGTCCGCACTCAAAATCACATCTTTAAATCTGGCATCTTTAAGCCCATTAAACTATAGCGAAAACACATACCGCACCACGGTGGCCAGTATTGCTTCTACGGGTGCAAATTTTTTATCATTATATAGCCTGTTGATCCCCAACCAGGAAAACCTGTTGTATATTCCTGCCGATCAGTTCGAAATCGGAACTGCCGCCGGCGCAACCGCAGCTTATGCCGCATTTTTTGGCACTAAAACCAGTTTATCGAATTTAAAAAGGATTCAGGGCGAGTTAATGGCTTACAAACATCCGTTAATGCCCTTTGAAGATGTAAAACTTACCGATTCCAATTGGCTCGCCACCCAAAAAGTTGGTATAACAGGAATTATCAAGGCAGAACTTAAACAGAACAAAGCTTATTTAAACCCTGAAAAAGAGGTTACTTATAGCGAAATCAAAGAACCTATCAAAGAGTATTATTATAAAGCACAGATCTGGTTCGATGATCACCAGAATATCCCCATTAACTTAGAAAATGCCATTTCACTGGTGTGTTATGTGGGCAATAAATCAGTGGAGGCCACAAAAGCAGAACTCCAGAAAAAATGGAACAAAAATTATAGGTTCAGCTCCAAATACGACCTCAAAAAAGTGCTTACAAGACGAGAGTTTTCTGTGATCATCAACGAATACCTTAAACCTTTCGATGACGTGAACGTAGATAAAACTGGGAGAGTTATCCGCTAGTTTTTTTGCCATAGATTTTCATAGATAAACACTGATTTTAACCTTAACGCAAAGGATTATCTGTGTTCATCATTTCTATCTGTGGTTAATTTATATGGCAGAAATGGATAAAACCAGAAAGACGATCCGTTAGTTTTTTGCCATAGATTTGCACAGATAAACACAGATTTTAATCTTAACGTAAAGGATTATCTGTGGTTAATTTATATGGCTCAGGTTGTAACATTTCCATTTCCTTCTAAAATTGGTTTGTGCTTTCCTTAAATTGCATGCAAACCTAAAATTCATGAAGAAATATTTACTTTTCCTTTTGCTTTGCACGGGAGAATATGCTTTTGCCCAGCAATTGGCTCCCTTAACCGTCGAAAAAATTATGCGTGACCCGAAATGGATGGGTATTGCGCCCACAAATTTCCGCTGGACGGCAGATAGCAAAACCCTTTATTTTAACTGGAATCCTGAAAATAAATCCAAAGAAGAGTTATTCAAAGTTTCAGCAAGCACCTCCAAACCTGTTAAAGCAGCAGAAAAAGAAGACGAAAAACTATTGAGCTTAAACTATACCTATAATGCGGGCCGCAGCCTGGGCTTGGTAGAAAAAAGTGGCGACATCTATCTGCAGAATTTTAAAACAAATAAAGAGACACGATTAACCAACACACTGGAAAGAGAAAACAGTCCGGTTTTTTTAACCAATGGAAATGTGGTTTACCAGTTGGGTGATAATCTTTTTGAAGTTGATCTTAAATCGGCAGAAACCAAACAACTTACCAATTTTGTTAAAGGTAAAAAAGCAGGACGAACAGAAGCCAAAACTCTTACCGAACAAGACAAATGGCTAAAAGCAGAGCAAACGGAACTTTTCGACATTATAAAAAAGCGAAATGCTGAAGCTAAAAACGGTTCGCGTGGCGGAAGAGGTCGCTTTGGTAATACCTCTGCAGACACAAAAACGTTAAAAGAACTTTATACAGAAGATAAGTTTTTAAATGGGGTAATTATTAGTCCTAACGGGCGTTTCGTTACCTATAAATTAACTACCCCGGCCCAAAATAATCACAATACCATTGTGCCGAACTACGTTACCGCATCAGGTTATACCGAAGATATTCCTGGCCGTACAAAAGTTGGTGAAAATGAAAATACGTCGCAGGGTTTTATTTACGATACACAACGGGATACGATTTACGCTATCCAAACCTCTACCATTCCTGGCATAAAAGATCTTCCTGATTACCTGAAAGATTACCCAAAAGACCTGGATACCTTAAAAAAGAAAAACGCCGACAGGCCTGTAAATTTCTTTGGCCCCATCTGGAATGACAACGCAAGTGCAGCCATTGTTGTAGCTACTTCTACAGACAATAAAGATCGTTGGATTTTGAAACTGGATGCTTTGACAGGAAAATTTTCACTGGTCGACCGTCAGCGGGATGAAGCCTGGATCGGCGGTCCTGGTATCAGCGGTTTTTACCAGGGCAGCACTGGCTGGGTAGACAATAACCGCTTTTATTACCAAAGCGAAGCTACAGGCTATTCGCACCTTTATGTGGCAAATGTAAACACGGGCGACAAAAAACAGCTTACTTCGGGTAAATGGGAAGTACAAACTGTACAGTTATCGAAAGACAGAAATACGTTCTATATCAAAGCAAATAAAGAGCATCCGGGAATAACCAATCTTTTTAAAATAAGTGTAAATGGCGGCGATCTTTCACAAATTACCACCATGAAAGGTTTAAGCGACATTACGCTCTCGCCTGACGAGAAGTCTATTGCCATCAATTATTCTTATATGGATAAACCCGGCGAATTATATCTTCAGGCCAATAAAGCTGGTGCAAAAGCCGTACAGGTTACGCAATCAACCTCTGCAGAATTTAATTCTTACAAATGGCGTCAACCCGATATGGTTACCTTTAAAAACCGCTACGGGGCCGATGTATATGCAAGGGTTTATAAATCGGATAATCCGCATCCTAACCATCCTGCTGTAGTATTTGTACATGGTGCAGGCTATTTACAAAACGTACATTTTGGCTGGAGCACCTATTTCCGCGAGTTTATGTTTAATAATCTGTTGGCTGATAATGGTTATACAGTAATCGATATCGATTATACCGGAAGTTCTGGTTATGGTCGCGATCACCGTACGGGCATTTACCGCCACATGGGTGGAAAAGACTTAACCGATCAGGCCGATGGCGTTAAGTTTTTGGTTGAGAAATATGGTGTTAATCCAAAACATGTTGGTTTATACGGCGGCTCTTATGGCGGGTTTATTACACTGATGGCGATGTTTAACGAATCGGATGTTTTTGCAAGTGGGGCAGCCTTACGCTCGGTTACCGATTGGGCGCATTACAACCATGGTTATACCTCCAATATTTTAAACGAACCTTATAACGACCCAATTGCCTACAAAAGAAGCTCGCCAATTTACTTTGCGGATAAATTAAAGGGAAACCTCTTAATGGCGCACGGAATGGTTGATGTAAACGTACACTTTCAGGATATTGTGCGCATTACTCAGCGTTTTATCGAGTTGGGTAAAAACAACTGGGAACTTGCGGTTTATCCGGTAGAAGACCATGGTTTTGTTGAGCCAAGCAGCTGGACGGATGAGTATAAAAGGATATTTAAATTGTATGAGAGTACGTTGAAGAAGTAGTTTTTTCACACAGCTCGTCATTGCGAGGAGGAACGACGAAGCAATCTTACAGCGATCGCTACTAGCGCGTGCTTTAGGATTGCTTCGTGCCTCGCAATGATGAGTTTTTTATGGAGCTTCTTGATGGTAGACATAAAAGTCTCCGCAACAGATTTCTCGACTGCGTTGCACTCCGCTCGAAATGACGACAAAGAGCAAAATAGAACCCCGCTATATTTCATCAAAACAATATAGCTTTCATCTATATCGTTATCAATAAATACAATTAACAATTAGTGGATCGGGGTTGATTGACACCTCTTTTAGCCTTACCTTTGTGCCAACAAAATTAAAGACAAAAAATTATGGCAATAGTAGGTAAAAAATTCCCGAGTGTTAGTATTGATGCAATGTCAGACATGGGTGATGACTTGAAAATCAATGTATTTGAAGAGGCTGTAAACAAAAATAGCAAAGTGTTATTATTCTGGTATCCAAAAGATTTTACTTTCGTTTGCCCTACAGAATTACACGCTTTCCAGGCTGCTTTACCTGAATTTGAAAAAAGAAATACGATTGTAATCGGTGCATCTTGCGATACCAACGAAGTTCACTTCGCATGGTTAAATACGCCAAAAGATAATGGCGGTATTGAAGGTGTTACTTACCCGATCTTAGCTGATACCCACAGACAATTATCTGGTATCCTTGATATTTTAGATCAGGAAGTTAACTACGATGAAGAAGGAAACGAATCTTTCTCAGGTTCTAACGTAACTTTCAGAGCTACTTATTTAATCGACGAAACCGGTAAAGTTTTCCACGAAAGTGTTAACGATATGCCACTAGGCAGAAACGTTAAAGAATATTTACGTTTAATTGATGCTTATGCTCACGTTCAGAAACACGGCGAAGTTTGTCCTGCAAACTGGGAAGAAGGAAAAGAAGCAATGAACGCGAACAGAACTGGCGTAGCTGAATATTTAGCTGCTAACTAATTAAACAAAACGTTATGTTTTTAGAATTAACAGAAGATAATCTTCAACAATACCTGGCCGATAACTCAAAGGTGATGGTTCAGTACGCTGCATCGTGGTGCGGAAACTGCAGGATCATGAAACCTAAGTTTAAAAAACTGGCTTCGGAAAATGAAGATGTAGCTTTCCTGATTGTTGATGCCGAAAAACTTCCGAACTCACGCAAATTTGCAAACGTTGATAATTTACCAACTTTCGCAGCTTTTGAAGGTGGCAATTTGGTAGATCAGGTGCAAACCAACAAAGCAGAAGGTTTAATTGAACTATTTAACAAGATAAAGTAATGAAGATTCCGGTTATAAGACAATTGTTTCAAAACACTACTCCGGCACAACTGGAGACCACTTTAGAGGTTTTAGAAGCTTTCTGCGAATTTAGAGGCGTTAGTGAGCACGAGGTTGATGTGGCTGGCGAAATGATTACCAATATCTGTGGTGCCTTAGAAGTACACCAGATGGTTAGTGAAGGTGCTGCCGAAAAAGATGCATTAAATGCTTTCGGCCAAAAAGTGATGGGTTCGATTGATCGGTAATCGTCTTAAAGCTTAATCTCGCTTTTTCGAAATATAAAATCCCTTGCTGATGAAAATCTGCAGGGGATTTTTTGTCTATACGCGATTTCATCATTGCCAAAACTTAAACTTCTATTGATTGCCCTAAACTAAAACCGTCATCTCGACCGAAACGCAGTGGAGCGGAGAGATCTATCTCGAGGCAGATTTAGCTTCGCTGAGCACTGCGTGGTTCTCGACTTCGTTGTACTTCGCTCGAAATGACGAAGCTTTGAGAATGACAGCCCAATAATAAAAAAAGGTCTGTGAGGACACAGACCTTGGATAAAGAATGAGGTGCTAACGCTCGTTTCTAACGAGCGTTGAATAGTTTATCGTTTACAAACGATAGAATCATTTTGCTATTTATGCGCTCGTTTGGAAACGAGCGCAAACATTTTTCGAGATTATGCCAAATTTCTACCGGCATTTACGATACCGAATACCGTTCTTACCGCAAGTTTTTCTAAGGCGTGCTGATCTTTCTCGTTCTGATCGTGCTGCAGTTTCTCTAAAGCGAAATGCTGGATCAAAACCAATGGTAAAATAATCTTTTCGCGGGTAGCGATCGATTTTTTATCTACAGGATAATTGGCCATCAAAGTTGATTGTCCTGATAGTTTTAAAAGCATCTCTTTGGTTAATTTAAACTCATTGTGTAGTTGAGTCCAAAAAGCCCCAAACCCTTTGTCGTTGGCTAAATGGGCTGTAATTACAAAGTCCGATTTGCTCATACTCATCATACAGTTATCAACGATGGTTTTCAGGTAATCAGAATCTTCGTAAACCTTAACCACTTTGGCCCAGTTACCAGCCTTTTCCTGACTGCTTAATGCGGTTCCCATGCCGTAAAAACCAGGTACATTCTGTTTTAGCATGCTCCAGGCAGTTACAAAACTGATAGCCCTTAAATCTTCGAGTTTCATTTCGCCACCACCGTTTCTTTTTACCGGGCGACTGCTGATATTCGCCTGTGATAATAGTTTTAAAGGAGATAATTTCTCTAAATAACTTACAAACAAAGGATGTTCGCGCAGGTCAACAAAAGCTTTATAACTTTCTTCGGCCATTCCATCAAGCAAGGCTTTATTTTCAGGATCTAAAAGAATGTTATGTTTTTCTTTCAAACCAGAGGTTAATCCTGCGTTGATCAACTGTTCGATATTAAATTCGGCACTTTCTACCGAACCGTACTGCGAACTGATGGTTTGCCCCTGAACGGTTAACTGCATGTTTTTATTAGCAATTTCTTTACCCATTGAGGCATAAAAACGGTGTGTTTTACCTCCGCCACGTGCAGGTGGACCGCCACGACCATCAAAAAATGCCAGTTGAATACTATGTTTGGCTGAAACTGCAGAAAGTGATGTTTTTCCGTTAAAAATAGACCAGTTGGCCATTAAATAACCACCATCTTTTGTACTATCGGAATAACCAAGCATAATATCCTGCTTATTTCCGCGGCTGGCTAAATGCGCTTTATAAAATGGATTACTATATAAAGTATCCATAATTTCTGCAGCACCTTTTAAATCGTTAACAGTTTCGAAAAGGGGCACAAAATCGATTGTTAGTGATTCCTTGCTCCAACCGTTCCAAAGGAAAAGTTCGATCAATTGTAAAATATCACTTGCCTGCTGGCAGTTACTGATAATAAAACGGTGACAGGCTTTTTCGCCGTTTCGCTTTTGGATACCTTTAATTTCTTTGATAACCTGAATGGTATCCTCAATTAAAGCATCAGGTTCACTTGCATAAACAATAGTTGCTTCTTTAAACGAAATCAGTTTCAGTTTTTCTGCTTCCGATAGTTTATCATAATCGGCAGGGTATAAAGAAGAAATCGGTTTATTTTCACGGCAATAGGCATGTACACTCCTCAACACACGGCTATCCTGGCGGATATCCAGCGAAGCAAAATAATTGCCATATAAATCTATTTTACGGATCAGGTCATTCACCAGATCCACAAATAAACCATCGTGTTCTGCCAGTAATGTTTCTTTAATTTTATTGAGGTTATCGCGCAATTCATCAGAAATATCGTGCAGTTCGCAGGTCTGATCAAAGGCATTCTGATAAAGTACATCGTGCAACTTTGCAATATTTTCTTCAACCCCCCTGAAAGTGATACGACGTTTAATTACCCTAAAATCACGATAGTAACAACGGAAAAGGATCTGGCGCAACATTTTAGAAACTTCTAAAGTGGTATCGGCATGGATATTCGGATTTCCGTCTCTATCGCCACCCGGCCAGAAACCGAGTTCTAAAATTTTCTTGGTTTCGAGGTTATATTCGTCCAGATTCTGGTCGATTTCTTCCTGAATGTTTGCCGCAGCAAAATAAAAGGTATTTTCGAGGAACCAGGCCAGGTTTAAGGCTTCATCAACCGGCGTTGGCGATTTTTTATTAAAAAACGGCGTTTTACCTAATTGCTGCAAAAGCGAGTTCATCGAAATAATATCGTTATCCCTGATGGCTTTGGTTAAATCGGTAATAATGGCCAATACGCTGCCCGGATAAAACTGGGTGGGGTGCGCAGTTAAAACTAAACGAAGTGAAAGTTCATCAATCAGCTTTTCAATTTTGGCCAGCACAGGTTTATTATCCGCATTTTTCTTTAAAATAAAAGCTAATGTACTTTGTTCGTCGGTAGTATTCAATTTGGTAAAAGAAGCATCTTCTACAGCATCAAAAAGCACCACCTGGCGCTCAATATACTGGATAAAACGGAAAAGCAAATCAATAATATCCTTACGATCGGTATAACTGGTATACTTGGCAAAAAATTGCTCGATAATCTGTGCAGGCTTTTCTCCATTTACAATACCTTCTTCACAGCTTTTAAAAAATAAGGGAAGCAATGTTCCGGTATCCTTAATTTTATAAAAAGGCAAAGTGAGAAATAAGCTGTTAAATAGTTCGAATTTTGAGATTACCTCATTATTAAAAATAGATTCTCGTTGTGTAGTCAGACGAAGTTTGGGCATAGCTTATGCAATAGTTTTGTATACCGTAATACTACAAAAAATGCATAAGGTATTAAAATTCTAAGGCTTACAATTTGGAAAATTGTAGAATAAATTTTAATTTTAGAATCTTATTTGGCTACTATGTAGTTAAGTAAGAACATTTGCAATGTTTAAGGGCATTGCATTGATTGTTAATTTTTTGGGTTAAAACAGCCGATGTAATAAAATACACCGGCTGTTTTTGTTTTTTGCCATTATTTAGGCTATTTCTTTACAAATTTTAATGCACATCAGTCGGAATGTTTGCATTTTTCTTAAACTTTTGAAGATAAAGTAACGGAATTGAGAACAACATAATCAATCCTGCAACCCAATAAGCATCATCATAAGTAAGCAACATGGTTTGTCGGGTTACAATTCCTTCCATTGCTTTTGCTGCCATAATTTTTGCATCGAACAAGGTTTGCCCCTTGGCCATAAATCCTTTGATCAGGATATTAAAGCGTTCTACAAAAGCCGGGTTATAATCATTAAAAGTAGTTAAGAGATTACTTCTGTGAAATCCTGAACGAAGGTGGATCAACGTGGTTAAGGCTGCGATACCGAACGATCCGCCTAACTGGCGCATCATGTTATTTAAACCCGATCCCTGACCAATTTCTGGTCCTTTAAGGTCCTGGATAGCCAGGGTGGTTAAAGGCACAAACAACAGGGCCATACCCACACCCCTGATCATCAACGGTAAAAAGAAATCTTTAGTTCCTGACTGCAGGGTAGAGTTGCTCAACATCCAGCAGAAAACGAAGAACAGAAACATCCCTCCTGTTGCCATAAACTGTGCAGGGATACCTTTTTTAAGCATAATACCGATAAAAGGCATCATTACAATGGTACACAAACCGCCCGGGAATAACAGCTCTCCGGTTTGGAGTGCCGAAAAACCCAACAGGTTCTGACAGAATACGGGGAACACGAATACGGAACCATATAAACCAAACCCGAGTACAAAGGACGTAAACATACCCACAGCAAAACTGCGGTGGCGCATAATTTTAAAGTTCACAATCGGGTGGTCGGTACTCATTTCCCTCCAGATGAAAAGCAATAATCCGAATACTGACGCTACCGCGAGAGCTGTAATATATGGAGTAGCAAACCAATCTTCGCTTTCTCCTTTTTCCAGCACGGTTTGTAAACTACCTACTGCAATAGCCAATAAGGCGATACCCCACCAATCGACAGGTTGACCCTGCCCTTCTTTCGGGGTGGCCCGCACAAAGGAATATGTACAGTAGGCCGCGAGTATTCCGACGGGAATGTTCACATAAAAAATCCACGGCCATGAACTGATATCCAAAATATATCCACCAATGGTTGGTCCAACGGTTGGTCCAACTACTGCACCCAAACCAAAAAGGGCGGTTGCAATACCCACATCTTCGCGTGGCCAGGTTTCAATTAAAATCGCCTGCGCGGTCGAAATTAATCCCCCTCCGGCCAAACCCTGGATAATCCTGAAAAGAACCAGTTCGCCCAGTGAGGTGGCGTTTCCGCATAAAAAGGAAACGAGTGTAAAAACGATGATGGAGGTAAGAAAGTAATTTTTCCTGCCAAACCGGTTACCCAACCAGCCCGACATTGGCAAAACGATAACGTTTGCTACCGCATAGCCTGTAGAAAGCCAGGCAACATCCTCGAGGGTGGCGCCCAGGTTTCCCTGTATCTGTGGTATTGCCACGTTTACGATAGTTGTATCAATCAGCTCCAACAAAGAAGCTGTGATTACCGTAAACGTAATAATCCACTTTTTTAAACCTACTTCGGCCATTTTAATTTATTATTTAGTAGATACTGAAGCTTTAACGCTCATACCCGGGCGTAATTTAGCCAACAGTTCTTTTGATGGATGGATTTTGATTTTTACCGGAACACGTTGAACAACTTTAACGAAGTTACCTGTGGCATTATCAGGAGGCAATAAAGATCCTTTTGCACCAGTAATTGGTGAGAAGTTATATACTTCGCCCTGAATTTTTTGATCAGGATAAGCATCCACTTCGATCTCTACTTTAGAACCTTCTCTGATTTTTTCGAGCTGGGTTTCTTTAAAGTTTGCCGTTACATAAATACTTCCGTCGTTTACGATAGAGAATAAAGACTGACCGGCCTGAACCAATTGTCCTTTTTGAACATTCTTTTTAGAAACGATACCTGTTGCAGGTGCTTTGATATCAGTGTATGATAACTGAAGTTTTGCGAAATCGATATCACTCTGGCGCTGGCTGATTACATTGCTGCTTACTGCCAGTTGCGATTGTGTGGTACCCACTTGTTTAACCGCAGCATTATATTGATCGGTTGCTGCCTGATAAGCTGCCTGAGCAGATTCTTTTGAAGCTTTTGCCTGATCGAAAGCCTGTTGGGTAATCGATCCGTCTTTTACCAGGTTCGCATAACGGTCGTAATCTTTTTGTGCTAAGTTTAATTTAACCCTTGCAGCTGCTACGTTT
Organism: Pedobacter miscanthi; assembly: GCF_003315595.1. GTDB lineage: Bacteria > Bacteroidota > Bacteroidia > Sphingobacteriales > Sphingobacteriaceae > Pedobacter > Pedobacter miscanthi. Next base: position 76,678 of record NZ_QNQU01000015.1, read on the forward strand.
GCTTTTGCGGTACTTGTATTTGCTTCAGTTGCAATAATTTGAGATTGCGCAACGCCAACACCGGCAGTAGCGCCTTTTTGGCCAGATTGTGCCTGCTCTAATTTCACTTTGTAATCATTATCATCAAGTTTAACCAAAACCTGACCTTCGGTTACATGTGTATTTTCTTCGAAATTAATGTCTTTAACATAACCGCCAACACGAGCAACAACAGGACTGATATCGCCATCAATCTGAGCATCATCCGTATCTACGTGTTTGCTATAATAATTCCATTCTGTAATCCCGAAGATTACACCTATTACTAGTAAAACACCTAAAATGATGGGTACTACTATGTTCTTTTTTTTCTTTTCAGTTGTCATTGCTGTATTTATTGCGTTATTTTTCCTGTTGATTTTAATAGTGTATAGTAAGCCAAACCTGCATCTGCCTTCGCTATTTCTAAGTTTATTTTTGCCTGGTATAATAAAGTTTCTGCATCAATGCGGTCGGTAACCGAAGCCACATTATTTTTATATTTCGATGCCAGTAACTTATCGTTTTCAGTAGCCTGTGCAATTGAAGTTTCGAGAACCTGGATTTTGTTCATGGCTACCTGGTAATTCTGAAAATTTTTGTTGATGTCTGTCTTTACCTGATCAGATAAAATATCTTTCTGAATGGTAATTTCACTCTGTTCGATTTTTGCCTGGCTTACCTTGTTTTTGTTTGTCCAAAGGTTTCCGAAATTCCACGAAACCGTAGCGCCTAATGTAACTGGCATTAAATATTGGTTTGCCGGTGGAATAAAATTGCCGCTTGGGTTAATATAATATAAGTTTGCACCAACGCCAACCGTAGGTAAAGTATTTGCTTTAATGGTTTTAACATTAAAATCAGCCACTTTATTCTGTATATCAAGTTGTTTTAACTCCTGGCGGTTAGCAAAAGCCTGGCCAATGTATTCGTTTAACGAACCGGGGGTTTTTAAACCAAGGGTTGGGTCAACAATTTTAACTTCGGTATCTTCAGGTAAACCTAAAAGGATATCCAGGTTGTAATTGATAACTTTGCGGTTGCTTTCGATATCCATTTGCGTTAGGGTAACATTGGCCTGTTGCAACTGGAAACGCAATACATCGTTTTTGGTTACAATGCCCTGTTCGAAGAAACGTTGTGCCTGTTTAATCTGGGCAGCGATTGATTCTAAATTCTGATCAACTACTTTTCTGCTCTGCAAAACCTTATATAAAGAGTAATAGGTATTGATTACCGCATAAGTAATTTCTTCTTTACTTTTATCGGCATCCAAACGGGCAACCTCGGCCAATAACTTGGTCGATTCTTTTGCATATTTTAATTTGCCGCCGCCGTATACCAGTTCCTGTACAGCTGCCGTTCCTACAAAAGCATCTGCTCTTTTAGGTAGGTGGAGTGATGATTCGCTACCAGGTAAGGTAAAAGTGGTAGTGGGTATTTCAGCATGATTGTACATAAAACTTGCATTACCGGTTGGTAAGGCATTGTCTTTTACAACCTCCAGCTTCGCAACAGCCTGATCAATTTTGTTCTGCGAGAGTTTTAAATTTTTACTATTGGCTATGCCAAGTTCTATTGCCTGGTTAATGTTTAATTCCTTACTGCTTTGTGCAAATAAAGCCGCCGGAACTAATGATGCCGCAAGCATTAATCGGATTGATTTGGGTATCATCTTTTTGTTGTTAAATAAACTGTTGTTAGATCTTGTAAGTGAGCTATTGCCCGCTCTTTAATAATTTTTTTGTCTTTCGGATTGTTCAGGTCGAAAATAGAGCACGACATGACTTTGTGAGGGGCAATAACAATATTGGTTACCGTACCCATAATGGTTGCAATTACCATCCGCACATCTACTTTGTTAAAAGTGCCATCTTCTATCCCATCGGTAATAATGCGATCAATAAGCTGCATATTATGGCTCATGGCATCCTTAATCTTATCGTACATTTCGGGCCTTTGGGTTAAAGACAGTTCGCGGTGCATCATTTTATGGAATGCAATATTACTCATGATCCTATTTACATAGCCCTCTATAACCCTGTGCAATTTCTCCAGAGCCGAAATCTTATCTTCATTGATGATTTTTAACTGAGATGCAAAACCTGCAATACGCTCGTTCATGATCTCCATAAAAACGCCTTCTTTCGAACCGAAATAATAATTTATCATCGCCATGTTCGCACCAGATTCTTTGGCAATCTGGCGGGTAGAAGTTCCCTCATACCCTGTTTCGCAAAACAGCTTTTCAGCTGCATCGAGAATGGCCTGTTTTTTATCTACTTTTTCTGTTTTCATTTCTTTTTAACGGCACAAAATTAATCAATCGTTTGATTAATTTCCAAATGTAAGTACACTTCTTTTACATTATCTTGATAAAAGGTGCCTTTTATTTATTTTAATGCTCATTGCAGAATTGACTCAGGCATCCTTTCTGCAGGATAGAACCGGAAATAATTCCGGTAGCTAACGGATTCGGGTAATGACTATGTGCTTGCATTGTATCCATTATTAATTAGCCTTGTTTGATAAATTAATTGGATTATTGGGTGATTTGGCAAATTAAAATTTAAAATAAATATTAACTTTGCCTCCAAATAACAAAAAACATGAGTGTACAAGAAAACAGCAGCAATAATTTTAACTGGTTATATTATGCTTTAGGTTTATTCTTCGGAGTTTTAACCGGAGCCATCATTACGCAAAACTATATTTTCGCCTTATTAGGTGGTGTTTTTGGTTTGCTAAGTGCAGGCTTATTTTTAAACGCCATTGTTAAAGGAAGAAAATACTAGTTTCTTTTAACTTTTACCTATTAATTCCATAGCAGATGAAATTAGGTAGTCCCTGCCATTAGGTTTAAGGGAGCCGTTAATCGTTTGCCACAGAAAACAAAAACCTACAAATGAAAAATATCTTCATTGTTGTTTTCGCTCTTTTATGCTTTAGCGCAAAGGCTCAGCAGCCAAGTCCCGCTGAAGTAAAATTTCCTGCTGCAGATCCAAGTCCGGCAGATATTGTATATTTTCCGCTCAATGCCCCTAAAGCTAAAGCTGGCGACCTTACAAAACCTGTTATAAAGATCGTTTATTCGCGTCCGCAGAAAAAAGGACGTGATATTTTTGGTGTATTAGAACAATATGGAACAGTTTGGCGCTTTGGAGCCAATGAAAGTACAGAAGTTCACTTCTTTAAAAAAGTAAGCATTGGTGGCAAAAAAATAAAAGCCGGTACTTACAGCTTATTTGCCATTCCGAATAAAGATACCTGGACGATTATTGTAAACAGCGAAACCGATAAATGGGGCGCTTTTACTTATAATCAATCAAAAGATATTGTGAGGGTAAACGTTCCGGTAAAAACATTGGCTAAACCGGTTGAATATTTCTCGTTAACTTTTACTCCGCTTAACGACGGTGCAAACCTGGTAGTTGGTTGGGATAGAACACAGGTAGAATTACCAATCAGTTTTTAAGAAAAAATATAGAAAAATATAAAGTCCCGGTTTTGGCCAGGACTTTTTTGTTTAACGGGAAGTTGAAACCAGCTTTTTCACCTCGCTCTCACCTGAAAGAAATACTTTATAAACATTGGTAATTTTCCAGTCGCCATCGTTATTTTTTTCGATCACTACAAAGTTTTGTTGTGCGCCGTCAAACAATTCGTAATTAATATCCACACGTGCAATTACAAGCGCATCGCTTTCCGAAACGATTGTTGAACTGATGTTGCAATTACGTTGTATTACGCCCTCATTCTTTTTTAACTGACTTAATACCTCACTTGCTTTATGTTTAATTACCCTTATGTCTCTATTTGAGGTAAAAACGGCATCCTCACTTAAAACAGCTTTTAATTTCTTGTAATCAGAATTCATGTAGCTGTCCATATAATAATTGATCACTGATTTGTGGCTTGCTGTTGGTTTTTCTGCAGCCACAGCATAATTGGTGATTGTAATACCTAGTAATAAAATCACTAAAGCTTTTAGTTTCATAACTGTTGGTGTTTTTTTATTAAAGTTCGGCCGGATTGGAGAATAATAATATGCCGATAACACCTTAATGATGAGGTAACTAAAATGTGATGAAAAACAAAAACCCTTTTCAAAATGAATTGAAAAGGGCTTGGATGATTATGTTTAGAAATTAGTATCCGGGGTTTTGCTGTGGTTTTAATACCGGATTTGCATCTAATTCTGACTGAGGTATCGGAGAAACCAATCGGTTATCACCAGACGGGAAATTCACAATTTTCCAGTGTACGGTAGAACCTGTTCTGTTTACCCCTTTTTTAGTACGCAGTAAATCAAAAAACTTATGTCCTTCGCCATATAATTCTTTGTTGCGCTCCAACAGTATTTCTTCTATCAGGGCATCACCAGTGTTAGCTGAAACAACGGTTGCTACCCCTGCCCTTTGCTGTACGGCTAAAAGAGCCTGTTTAGCGGCCGGCTCATTGCTAAGTCTTGCTTCGGCTTCAGCTTCGATCAGGTACATTTCTGCAGAACGCATTAAAACCTGGTTATTTGCTGTTGTGGTGGTAAAATCGAACTTATTGATCAGGTAGCCCTCACCTCTTCTTCTGTAAGCGCCCGTGCTGGGATCGGCAGTTGGACTGCTTTTTACCAGAAACTGCTTTTTACGCTCGTCATTTGCGGCAAAAGAGTTAAAAAAGTCGTCGGTTACCCTAAAACTGGAGTATCCTGAATCATACGGATCATAAAAAGATGATACGGCCAGAAAGCCCTGATTATCATCTGTACGCACGTTGATGCCATAAATCCATTCGGTAGTAGCCGTATTAAAACCGGTTAACAATGCAGCAGCGGTACTTAGTGGTTTTCCTGTACGTGCCAGTTTTGCATAACGGCTGGCCTCCGCCCAGTTTCCCATGTTTAAATATACCCGGGCCAAAGTACCCTGAATGGCCGCTCTGGTCATCCTGTAAACACTTGTTCTACCTGCTGGCAGGTTTGTTTCGGCATATTTTAAATCGTCAATAATAAAAGCATACACATCTTTTACTTTATCCCTTCCCGGTGTTGGGTCGTTAGGGCCAAGCGGACCTCTAACAATAGGCACACCGAGTGCATCAGGATTAACGGTATAAGGCTGTGCAAACCAACGGATCAGCCAAAAATAGGTATAAGCCCTTAATGCCCTGGCTTCTGCCAGAAACTCGGTTTTCTGTGCATCGGTGATCGGCGAAGTTGGAATATTAGCAACAAACTGATTGGCATTAGCAATAACTTTTCCACTGTACTCCCACCAGGCACCCACATCACCATTGCTAGAGGTTTCGATAAACTGATATTGCGCTACAAAACGGTTATAATTTGCGGCACCGCTTACAATCATAACATCATTGCCTTTTACATCGGCACTTAAAATCATATTGTTGGTGTAGCCGGAGAATGTTGTTAAATCGTAAATACCCGTCATGGCCGCCTGAATTTTAGCCAGCGATGAAAATGCTTCCTTCGAATTGATCTGCTGGGTAGGGCTTACCTCAAGAAATTCTTTTTTACAAGCGGTCAAATTTACCAATAACAGTAATGTACCGATGTAAATGGTGGTTTTATATATTTTTATATTTTTCATTTTTATCTAAATTAAAATCCAACATTAAGGCCCAACGTAAACGTTTTAACATTCGGAATATCATTATTGGTTAAGCCGGTAAGTGCCGATTCAGGGTCCATTCCTTTATGTTTTGCCAGCGTGAAAGGGTTTTCTGCGGTTGCATAAATTCTAAGCGTTGATAAATGAATGGCTTCTAACCAGTTTTTCTTCAATGTGTATCCCAAGGCAATGTTTTTTACACGCATAAAAGATCCATCATAAAGGAAACGGGTAGATGTGCTGTTGCCCAGATCGGTATTGTTGATTACAAAACGAGGTACATCGGTAATATCGCCCGGTTTTTGCCAGCTGTTAAAATTATCGACCGATAATTGTTTACCCACATTTGCACCACTGTGCATTAAATTTCCATAAAGGGTATCATAAATTTTTCCACCCGTAGAGAAATAAGTGAATACACTTAGATCGAACTGCTGGTACCTAAAGGTATTGTTAAAACCACCGGTAAATTTAGGCAATGAGGATCCGAAATTATTGTACCTGGTAGCTGTTGACCAGTTTTTAGTGGTAATTCTGTTTCCTGTTGATTGCCCGTTCACCACTTCGTCCATATACCACATCGGTTTTCCATCAGCGGGGTCTACACCTGCATACTCGCGTAGATACCAGTCGTACCTGCTGCCTCCTACAGTCCATCTTTTGGTTGGATCATCGGTATCAATAACCTCAGCCTGGGTCATTTGGTTGATCTTGTTTTTGTTCGAAGTAATGTTGAATGAGATATTCCAGTCGAAATCTTTGGTTTTTACCGGATTTGCATTTAATAATACCTCTACACCATAATTATCCATCGAGGCTAAATTGGTGGTTAGCGTACGGAAACCGGTTAACTGCGAAACCGGCTGGCCAAATAATAAGCCTTTTGAGCCTCGTTTATAGTAAGAAACTTCACCGCTTAATTTTCCTTTAAAAATGGCGAATTCTAAACCTAAATCGAATGTTGAGTTTTGCTCCCAACGCAAATCAGGGTTTGGTAACTGGAAATAATTGATACCTGACTGACCTTCGTAATTTTTGCCCAGTGCATATAAGCCCTGCGCAGCATAACGCTCAATCCTGTCGTTACCCGTAGTACCATAACTTGCTCTCAATTTTAACTCGTCGAGCCAGTTTACATTTTTAAGGAAATCTTCTCTTCCGATACGCCATGCACCACCCACAGAGTAGAATGTTCCATATTTATGATCGGCGCCAAAAACAGAAGAACCATCTCTCCTAACACTTGCCGATAAATAATATTTGGTATTGTAGTTATAGGTTAACCTGGAGAAATAAGACGCAAACCTTTTTTGGGTATAATAAGACTGGGTAGTATTTGGGGTTGATGCAGAAATTAACTCATTGGTACCCGGAAACGGAAAACCTGTAGCCTGGGCATAAATGTAATCCTGTTTGGTGCGATAAGCCTCCTGACCCAACAATACGTTAAAGCTGTGCAGATTAAATGTTTTATCGTAGGTTAAGGTGTTCTGGAAAGTAACCGTTACATCTTCTTTAGTATAGCGGTATGCCCTGCCTTTAACACTTACTCCATCGCCATGTTCCATATTATAAAACTGGCGTTCGCGGTTATTGATATAATCAACAGCGACCATGGTTTTAGCCGTAAAATCTTTTAAGAATTTAATTTCGGCATAAGGGCTTGTGATAACCCTGTTGGTGATGGTATTGTATTCGTTTAATTTAGATAAACCTACAGGGTTAAAATCAGGCGTAACGGGATTAACGTAGTTATAAACCGGATTTCCAGTGGCATCATATACCACATTTCCGTTGGCATCCCTCACATATAAAGGATAAATGTTTGCAGTTTGATCGGCAAAGTTAACCGGGTTATCAGATCCTGTACTTCCGGCCGGAGTATTTTGCTCGGTACGGGCCAAACTATTGTTGATCCCGATTTTAAGGAAATCGGTTACATCGGTATTAATATTGAATTTACCCGAATAACGTTTAAAATCTGAACGGATTACAATACCATTCTGTTCAAAATATCCACCAGAAACAAAGAATTTGGTTTTTTCGTTACCTCCGCTTGCCGATAGGTCGACATTTTTGGTTACCCCCCTGCGCAATACTTCGTCGCGCCAGTCGGTATCGTAAAGCAAGGCTGCACCATTGGCCAGTACACCATTTGCCCCATAAGGATTAGCCGTATTATAAGGGTTTACCACCAATTTACCATTGGTTAATCCATTAGCGGCTGTAGCTGCTGCTGCAGGAGTTAAACCGGCAGCCAAACGCTGTGCATAATATACATCCCAATAAGTTTTGTAATATTGTGTGGCATCCATCACCTCCGGTTTATCAACCGCCTGGTAAGAGTAACCGGTATAGGCGCTCAGGTTTAATTTGGTTTGACCTGCTTTACCCTGTTTTGTGGTAATTAACACTACACCATTAGCAGCCCTTGAGCCATAAATGGCCGCAGCCGTTGCATCTTTTAATACGGTTAAAGAGGCAATATCATTCGGATTAAGGGTAGATAATACATCCGATGTTTGTGCTACATTACTCAAATCGCCATTGGTAATCGGAATACCATCTACCACATAAAGTGGTGTACTCGAGGCAGAAAAAGAGCCTACACCGCGGATTCGCACGGTAGATGTTGCGCCTGGCTGGCCAGATACACTGGTAACCTGCACACCTGCTGCTGCTCCCTGCAACGCTTTTTCGAAAGAGGTAACCGGACGGTCTTTTAAAACATCGCCATCAACTACTGCAGCCGATCCGGTAAAGTTTTCTTTCTTTATCGTTCCGTAACCAATAATCATTACATCCTGCAGGTTTTTTGATGATGGAACCAAACGTATGTTTAATGTTTCGCCGGTTATGCCTACTTCCTGTTCAGTATAACCTACGTAGCTTAACACCAAAGTTTTTGCAGTTGCGGGTACAGCGATCGAAAATGTTCCCAGCCCTGTGGTTTGGGTTAATTGGGTAGTGCCTTTTACTTTTATTGATACACCAGGTAATGGCAAACCATCGTCTGCATCAACCACTTTTCCGGTTATTGTTTTATTCTGCGCAAGGGCATTAAAATAAGACAAAACCGTCACCATTAAAATCAATAGTAATTTTTGTTTCATGTTGAGAAATAAATAGTTAGTAATTAGTTTATTCTTTAGTTTTTAGCCGGGATGCATGAAACCAAATCAATAAGCAATTTACAGTCTGTGAAAACCCCAAAATGTGCGAAAATCACCGTTTTAAAAAAGGGTGGCCCTAAACGCAAAAAAGCAAACTCCAATCCTGGCAGTTTGCTTTTTTAATCATTATTAACCTAAACAGGAAAAAACTTCTACAAATTGTCCTGCAAGAGCTTCAAAAATAGTTTCATCCTGATATAGAAAATATGCAGAAATCACTATTTATATTTAATTCAACTTACTCTTCTTATACTTTAAAGGGGTAATGTTGAATGTATTTTTAAATAACCTGATGAATGAACTTGGGCATTCAAAACCCACCAAACCCACAATTTCATTTAACGAAAAGCTTGTGGTTTGTAATAATCCTTTGGCCCGGTTTAACCTCAACTGCATTAAAAACTGATAAGGACTGGTATCATAAGCCTCTTTAAAAGTCCTGAGCAGGTGATTAACTGACAAACAGGCTTGCTCGGCAATATCTTCGAGCGTAATATTCTGGTTGTAGTTGCTGCTAATGTACTCTTTAGCCAGTGTTAACCTTTTTAAAACCTCTTCGCGGGTTTTAGTTTTGATAAAGCTCAGCTTATCCAGTTTCTGTACCACCTCTCTATCATAAATTTTATAATAGTTTAAAAGGCAGTGGTACATATATTCGTTGATGAGCATTTCATCTTTTAATCCTTTATCAAGCTGTTTTTTTAAGTGCAGCACGTTAAAGCGCATATCGCCGGTAAAAGGATATAGCGATTCGATAAATGCCGGAGTTGCTTTGGCTTCTTTTCCATCCAGTAAACTTTCGTTACTGCTGGAGAAAGTATGGTGAAAATCTTTTATAAAATTTTCGCCAAAAGAAACCGAAAATGTATTTACCGGGTTAATCGAATCTATTTTGCTGCAGAAATTAGTACCTGCGTTTACCACCGCAAAAGTATCGGGGTAAATGCAGAACCTGCGTTTGTTTATTTCGCAGTCTTCGGCGCCGTTAAAAACAAATTTGATGGTATAAGCATCGTTTTGCTGTTCGTAAAGCGCCTCGCAAGTGTTCTCGCTTATAATTTTATTTCTGTTGCTCAATTCTTTTACGTACCGCATGTTTAATCTTCATTATAGTTACGTTGCTCCAGAATGATAAAATCGTTACCATAAGGATCAGAAAATTCGACACTTAAACCCTCGCTTAAATATGACGGTGTTTTTTTAAAAATTACACCCCTCGATTTTAGCCTGCAATAATCTTCTAAACAATCATCGCTGTTTAATACAATTTTATTGGTCTGGTTTTGGTGCTTACGTTCCGAAAGAAAAATATTGGTTTCATCATCGGCCCTAACCAATATCCCTTTTTCCCGATCTGCGATCATGGTTTTTTCGGTAAGCATACCTAAACAATTGGTATAGAAGGAGTCTGCATCATTTAGTTGCTTCACTTGCACGTAAAATAATTTTGCAGACTGGTTCATTACCGCGTTTAATTGTATGATGTAAAATTAAACTGAAATTGAACGGGAAGGATCACCCAAAAAGGGTGATTTTAGCATTATTTTTTCAAAAGGTAGTGTTATGGCTTAAATAAACCGTTTTTCTTTTGCGGTTTTAATGGCATCGGCCTTAGAGTTTACATCGAGTTTGATGTAGATATTTTTTACGTGGCTCCTAACCGTTTCCTGATCGATAAAAAGATCGCTGGCAATCTGCGATTTGGTTTGTCCGTTGGCAATCCTATCCAATATTTCGGTTTCTCTTTTAGTTAGCGGAGAATTGAGGTTTTTTTGGAAAGAATGCATCACAATCCTGGCTACATTGGTACTCATGGCCCCGCCCCCGGTACTCACCTCGCGAACGGCATCTATAATTTTTGCAGCACTCGAATTTTTGGTAAGGTAACCGCCTGCGCCCATAGTTAAGGCTTCGAAAACCAGTTCGGGCGAATCGAAAACGGTTAAAATAATGATATTGGTATTGGGAAGTGCCTTTTTGATAATGGGTAAGGCCTGTAAGCCGTTGGTGCCCGGCATCTGGATATCAAGCAAAATTACATCCGGTTGATCAGCTTCTAAATGTTTCCTGGCCAGATCGTAAGAAGCATACGAGTTTACAACATTGAAATCTTCTACTTCGTTCAGCAACGATTGGTAGCCCATCCTGATAATATCATCATCTTCTATTAAAACAATTCGTAAACTTTGGTTCATTGTGTAAGGTGTGTTTAAAGGTTAGACGGCTTTTATGCTATTTTGTGACAGGAATTCTTGTAGAAATTGTGGTGGTAGTGCCTTTTCCCTTAACAGAAGAAATCTGAAAAGTAGATTTTATCCGTTTACAACGGGTTTGAATATTGTTTAAGCCTCTTCCCCGCTCCACCGATTCGAGATCAAACCCCTCCCCATCATCGGTAGTTAAAATATTGATGGTATTGTGATCGGTTTCAATCACCATAATCAGTACCTGTGTTGCCTTGGCATGCTTTAAAACATTATTCAGCATTTCTTTAAAAATAAGAGTGAGATTGCGGTTAAACTCCATTGATAGCTGCAGTTTTTGGTATTTGGGCAGCACACCTTCCATTTTAAAATCAACGCCGGTATTCTGGAATAAATCTATCCCGAAATTTTTAATGTGCACTAAAATCTCAAACAGATTGTCGCTGTGCGGATCGAGCGCCCAAAGAATGTCTTTTGTTCCGGTATAAAGCAGCCCCGCATTTTCCCTGATTAAACGGATGAGTTCTTTTTGCTCTTTTTCGGCACCATTCACCTTTTTATCTAAAATCTCCGATAAAACATTTATCCTGGTTAATTTATTGCCAATGTCATCGTGAAAATCTTCGGCGGTCTGTTTCCTTATTTTTTCCTGTTCTTTCAGCTTCAGTTTTTCAAACTGGTGTTTCTTCCGTTCGCGCGTTTTAAAAATCAGGTAAAAAATAAGCCAGATTAAAAATATCAATACCAGAAATGCACCGATCTTAAATAAAACAGTATCATAAATGGGCGGTACAATGGTAAAACTGAACTGCTCTATATTAGATTGCTGACCGTTTGCGATGGCATAAACCTGAAAAGTGTAACTACCGGGCTTAATGGCAGAATATTCGATCTCAGTATTGGGTACAGGTTTACTGAAATCATTATCTATACCTACCAGTTTATACCGGTACAACACACTTAAGGGGCTGGTAAGATAAACTCCTTTAAAGCTGATGGCAATGTGGTTCTGGCTATAATCTAATTTGTAAAAGCCTTGTTTCTTCTGGCTCAAATCAAGACACAAATCTTTTGACCGGTCGGTTTTATGGAATATATTAATACACTGGATATGGATAAACGGACTTTTTTTGCTTTCGTCTGTTGGAGAAGTATTGCATTTAACCAATCCGTTAATGGTACCTACCAGGATATTGTTTTTGTAATTGATAATGGCATTTTGATTACACTCTACAACCAGCGGCTGATCCCTGAAAACTTCGTAATGCTGTTCTGTTTTGTTATAGGTTAACTTATTTATTCCGCGGCCCGTACCTGCCCATAAATTGTTTTTATTATCAATAGCAAGGCTGTAAATATCGTTGGAGTTTAGTCCATTGGCAACCACATAACGTTTAATGGCCTTTGTTTTTAAATCCCAGGTAATAATACCATCGCCAAGCGTAGCAAAAACCAGGTTATTACCATGTTTGATGATGCTTAAAATATGTATATGGTTGAGCGCTTTAATTTGAAAACCAGGATCTATTTTTTTATTCCTGATTAGCGTAACACCGTTTGAGGTGCCCAGCAGTACGCTATCCTTACTTAAAGGGTAAGGAAAAATGCAGGAAGAATATCCATCAAACCCGGTAATTTTTTCAATTTTACCATCTTTTAAATAGGTGGCAGATTTTAATCCGTTGATCCAGATCCCGCCTTCACTGTCTTCACCGATACAACTATTATCAAAACGTTCGGGTTTTAATACCTGCGAAAATTTTTGTCCATCGTATTTCCAAACACCATTACCATAGGTTGATATCCAGATATTTTTTGCCTTGTCGGCATAAACGAAATAGATTTTTTTATCCTTGAAAACCGGATTACTGATCTGCTCTACTTTTTTACCATCGTACTTAAAAACGCCTTTATTGTAGGTTCCAAACCATAAATTGTCATTTTTATCTGCAGCGATCCCGCTGATCGGGTAAGCAATATCCTGACCTTTAAATTTATTGTAACGGATAAAGGCATCTCCCTCGTACTTATAAATTCCATCACTGAAACAGGAAATCCAGATGTTATTTTCAGCATCTTTAAAAATTTCATTCACCTGGTTATCACTCAGTCCGTTATCTGAATTGAAATAGATAGATGTACCATTTTCATGAACAAGGTAAGCACCTTTTTCCGACCCAATCCAGATATTTCCTTTGTTATCCTGTTCTATAGCATAATAGGTGTCGATTTTAGGATTTTTGAAAAATGGTTTCACCACTCCATTTTCGGATACATAAATACCGCTACGATAGGTTAACAGGTAAAATTTGTTCTTTATCCTCCTGTCGAATAGAACTTTTCTGATGGAGAGTGCTCCTAATTGAGCCGGCAGTTTCTGATAAATTACCCATTTGTTATTTTTGAGCTGATAAATTCCCTTTTCTGCAACAGCGGCATAAAGATTTCCATTTTGATCGGTATTAATCGTATTTACATACAAGCCCCCTACAGCATAAAAAACATGCCTGCCTTTTTCAATTTTAAAAAGTTTATGATCGGTTACTCCCCAAATGATGCCTTGTTTATCTTTTAAAAGATTGTTTACACTTTTCCCAGAAAAAATAGTGGTAATTTTTCCTTTTTTCAGACTGTTAATCCCAGCCTCGGTTCCAAAATAAATCTGCCCCTGATTATCTTCAAGAATGCAGTTTACCGAATTAGAACTCAATCCATCGGCTTTGCTATAGGAGGTAAAAATTTTTCCGTCGAAATTACTTACACCACCAAACGTTCCGAGCCAGAGTGTTCTGTCGTTAGCCTGATAAATGGACATTACCTGCGATTGCGGCAGACCATCTTTTAAACTGTAGTTGGTAAAGTTATAGCTTTGGGCAGATAGCCGGAGGCTAAAAACCAAAATGAAAGAAATTATGAAATTTATTTTGACTATAGACAGTTTACTGCACATACCATACAAAATAAACATAATTTCTTTCAAATGCTATCCCCCAGAAAGGGGGATATTTTATGCGTTCCCCATATATGGATCGGTTTGGGTAATTTCTCCGGTTTCTATTTTGCCCGCATAACGCTGTTTAAAAATGCTGTTACCAGCCTGTAATACACTGAAATCGTACCAATTGGCATTTTTAGCAAGATGAAGTACAACATTTGTACTCGATTTCGGCTTCATACTTACCGTTTTAACGCCGCTTTTGTATTTGTTATCGATAATTTGCAGGGTAATTACAGCAGCGCTTTTATTTTCTATCGCAAAAACCAGGTTTCCGTTAAGTTTTTTACTTACCAAACCACTTTGTTCGGGATAGGCTTTAATCGAAACGGCAGGATTTTTTTTACTTCCGGCAAAATACCTGTAAAAACCATTCGGGCCACTGATGGCTAAATCGTAAGCTTCACTATCGAAATCATCGATTTTGATACTGTCTTTCAGGGTATCGCCAGCTTTTACTGCATAAGCCCATGTTTTTCCGGCCACGCCTTTAAATTTAGCGATGGTATTCATGTTGAATGGTGCACCGATACTTTCGGTTTCACTGCCAAACAAAGTTTTAGCGGATTGGAAGGTAAGTTCGATTTCGTTATTTACCAGATTTGCATCAACCATTAAATGATATGGAAGTGCACAGGCAGGTTTGGTTCCGTTTTCCTGCATTGGTGCATGAACAGATGTTTCACGTGAAAAGGACTCAAATTTATTGATTTTGGCTACTTCAATTTTATTTAAAGCGGTTGGGCCAACTTGTGCAGGTTTATTTTTAGCATTACCGATATTGGTTACAACTACATCACGTTTTAAGGGTTCTGGTGATTTAATTTCTTCGCCGTTATAAGGCCTGAATACCGAGGTTAAATCGCCGCAAATGTTTCTGCGCCAATCGCTGATATTATTGCTTTTAATGTTTTTTCCTGTTTTTTTGGCCAGCCATTTCTCCATAAACATCAATGAAGAAGTATGATCAAAAACCTGCGAGTTTACAAAACCGCCCTTGCTCCATGGCGAAGCAATTACCAAAGGTACACGGTAGCCCAAGCCAATCGGACTTCCCTTACGGGCTTCGAAATCGGTAGCATAACTGATTCCGGGAGAAACTTTTCCGCTGGTCGTATCATCAGGATTTGGTACCACAAAAGGTGGCTGATGATCGAAATAACCATCATTTTCATCGTAGGTTAAAACAAATATGGTTTTTCTCCATACCTCCGGGTTTTTGGTTAAAATATCCAAAGCTTCGCTTACATACCATGTTCCGTACAAAGGCGAACTGGTATGGTCTGAAAAACGCTGTGGGGCTACCAGCCACGAAACCGTTGGCAATTTTCCACTGTCAACATCTTTTCTGAACTGGTGGAAAATATCCCCTTTTGGAACATTTATAGTTTCAGATTGTCCCTGATCATTTTTGAAGGTAAAAGGCTCCAGTTCCAGGTAATCTTTTTGCGAAATATTAGTGGTAAAGGCTTTATCGACTAAATTTTTCTCCTTTTGCGACAGTTTATCATATTTTGCCTGAACTTCTTTGGCTGTTAAAGGTGGCTTGACGGTATTATCACCGTTTTTTCTAAAATAAGCTGATAATTTAACATTGTGCCTGCTGATGTATTCAACAGGATTATCACCATAATTTCCCAACCAATCATCTATCTCACCTTCAGGAAGTTTTGATGTCCAAAGTTCGTTCTGGTAAATACGCCAGTCGATTCCGTTATCTTCCAAAGTTTCCTGAAAAGTTGGCCAATCAACAAATACATTATTCTGCGATTCAGCCTGATCATTATTCACCACGGCTACGCGGTTTGCACTTTTCTCTCCACGTATCGTTCCGGTAAAAAAGAAAAGTCGGTTTGGAGTTGTTCCGGTTAGTGATGAGCAAAAATGCTGATCGCAAATGGTAAAGGCATCGGCCATGGCATAGTAGAAAGGGATGTCGTTCCGATCGTAATAAGCCAAAGTCATAGGTGTTTTTACCGGGAGCCATTTATCATAACGACCACCATTACGTGCAGCAACCTGGTCGTTCCACGAGTGGGGCAAACCACCCTGCCAGGTAATTTTTGTTTTATTAATGTCGACATGAAAAGGCGCATAAGTGTAACCCTGACCATCCTTTTGTAACCAAACTTTGTTACCATCGGGCTGAATGTGTGGATGTGGATCGTTAAATCCGCGTACGCCTTTCATTTTACCGAACATGTGATCGAAAGACCTGTTTTCCTGCATCAGAAAAACAATGTGTTCTGCATCATAAAAGGTGCTGCCCGGCTCTGGGTTAATGGCCATGGCTTTTAGTACCGAACTGGGCAAAGTGTTGGCCATGCCCGTGGCCCCGGCAAACAAGGCCGCTTTTTTTAAAAATTCTCTACGTGAGTCCATAAATTATACAATATAGCTTAGATACCGCAAGTTATGATTTTTAGTCCAAAGTCCTTAGTCTAGCGTCCACAGTCGAGTAAGCCATTCATCCAACAATAAAACAATCGAGCAGTGTGGCAATTCTCAGTTGGCAGTTTGCAATTTTCAGTTAACCGATTTAAACAATTAACCAGTTAACCCAACAATGAAACAGTTTCCAGTTTGCAGTCACCAATAAACAAATGTCCAATGAACGAATGAACCAATTTTCAGTTAACCGATTTAAACAATTAACCAGTTAACCTCAATAATGAAGCAATGAACAAATAAACCTCTATTTCTGGTACACCCTTACATAATCAACTTTCATGGTCGCCGGGAAAATAGTATTATCAACACCTTTTTTTCCGCCCCAGCCGCCACCTACTGCAACATTTAAAATCATATGGAAATTCTGATCGAAAGGCCAGTCGCCCGATCCTTTTTTGGTATTGTTAAAAGTGAGGTATTTTTGATCGTCGATAAAGAAGTCGATGCGATCGGCAAACCATTCGATGGCATAAACATGGTATTTGGTATAAGGATTTTCGACTTTTAAAGCCTTACCCACCTGCGTTTTGATTACGTGGTTAAATTTTTCGGTATGTACCGTTCCGTGTACACTATCAGGATCGTAACCTACATGCTCCATAATATCAATTTCGCCGCTTTTTGGCCAGCTGCCATATTTCCAGTCGGTTGGTAAAGCCCAAATGGCAGGCCATAATCCCCTGCCTTTTGGCAACATGGCACGTACTTCTACCCTGCCATATTTAAAATCAAATTTATTTTTGGTTACCAACCTGGCCGAAGTATAGTGATTGGCATCTTTATCCGCTTTGATAACGTTAATATTCAGGTTTCCTTTTTTAACCACGGCATTTGCGCTATCAGCATCTGTATAATATTGAAGTTCTTTATTCCCCCAGCCTTTTCCGCCCACATCGTAACTCCAGTTTTTAGTTAATGGCAATCCGGCATCATCAAATTCATCAGCCCACTTTAATTTCCACCCTTGTGCAACGGGAGTTTTTTTAATTTCTTCAAAAAGTAATTCAGGCTCGTTGGTAGTAATGTAATCTACCTTGTGGGCCAAAAGCCACTGCATTTCGGGTACTGCATTTACCGTCCACGCATTTACGGTTAAACCCAATTTCTGTGCATTTTCTATCCAGTTATCTTTTTGGTATACGCTATAGTGATAATCAACGCCTGTTAACTTATCTGCTTTCATTTGCTCAGCGCTGATTTCGCCCCTTAAATAAGCAACCTTTGCTTTGGGCAATAAAGCTAAAACACGTTTGCAGTAATCGTAATCAAAACTAATGTACTCCACCCAGTCGGTTACTTTTAATCGCTGTACCATTTCTACGCATTTATTGGTAACATCAATACCGCGTTCTTTACTGATTAAAGAGGGTTTTATCTCCAGAATCAGTTTGGTCGTTTTCTGTTTTTTACCTTCCAGCAGGTAGGCTTCCAAGGTTGGGATTTTCTCGCCATTGTTCATGGTTTTAGTCAATAAGTCGTTATAACTAACTTTCTCGATGGTTAAACCCTGAAATTCTGGATCGTGGTTAATTACCAGAACCCCATCTGCCGTCATCCATACATCGAATTCTGAACCATAACAACCCAGTTTTACGGCTTCGTTTAAAGAAGCAATGGAATTTTGAGGAAAATTATTTTTCTTCCAGGCACCCCGGTGTGCAATTACCTGGTTTTTGTTCCAGTGAAATTTTTGGGCAAAGGAAGCAGTAAAAATGAACAACATCAGTGCAGAAATAAGTATTCGTTTCATGTTTTGTTATGGTTATACAAAAAATCAAAAGTAGATTTTTATGCGAACACCCGTTTAAAATCTATGTAACCTTTGTATTAATAAAAACAAGATAAAGATTTTTAAATTAATCAGTCACATTGTTAATTGCCCGATATACACCTGGCTTTGTTAAATAAACCCGATTGACGCGGAAACCAAAAGCTTTTTCCGCTTTTGTTGCAGCAAAAAGCGGGACAGAAAACCGCCATGAAACACCATCCTTCGTTTTCCAAAGAAAAAAATAACATCTCAATTATCCGTTAACTGGTAAACTATTTGAAATAAACGCGTTACCTTAACATGCTTTCCTTTTAATTGACTGGAACAATTTTTACATTTACGGTGATATGGTGAGCAATAACTACAGCGAATTATTACGGAAGATTGATGAGTTTATCCGAAAATTTTACCTCAATAAAATTTTACGGGGCAGCATTTATGCTGCAGCAATACTCTTAGCCCTATATTTAATCGTTTTTTTAAGCCTTTATTACCTCAACCCATCAGCAGGTTTAAAAACTTTTGTTTTTTTCGCATATCTACTGATCGGAATATTGTTAATAGGTTTTCTCATTGTAAAACCGCTTTTATCGATGTTGAAATTGGGCAAACACCTTACTTTCGACGAAGCATCGGTTATCATCGGAAACCACTTTTCCGATATTAAGGATAAATTGCTCAACACCCTGCAACTTCACCGCTTGTCAGAAAACCAGCCCAATAACAACCACCTCATTATTGCCAGTATCGATCAGAAAATCCTCGAACTTAAACCCGTTCCCTTTTACACCGCTGTTAGCATTAACGATAACCGCAGGTATTTAAAGTACCTTTTTCTTCCGCTTTCCATCATTTTACTTATTGCCATCATCGCCCCGGCCATTTTGCGCGAGGGTACGAACAGTTTTTTCAAATACAATGAATACATTGCACCTAAAGCCCCTTTCAGTTTTACTATTTTAAATAAAAGTTTAACCGTTACACAGGGTGATGACGTTACCATAAACCTCAAACTATCTGGTGATCAGCTCCCTGCCGAAATTTATGTAGAAGACGGAAAAAACACTTATAAACTACAGAAAGAGAACATCAGCAAGTTTAATTACAGCATTAAAAACATCCAGAACGATAAAAAACTGGTTTTTAAAGGCGGCGGTTTTAGTTCGTCGGTTTTTACCCTTACCGTTAAACCACGTCCGGAGTTACTTAATGCAACCGCAACTTTAAATTTTCCTGCTTATTTAGGAAAAAAGCCTGAAGAGGTTGCCAATGTTGGCGATATGCTCCTACCCGAAGGAACAAAGGTTACCTGGAATTTTAAAACCGGAAAAAGCAATTCGATTTTATTTATCCTCAACGGTACCGAAAATGTTTTACCAGTGGAAGACAATGAATCGGCTTTCAATGCCGTCATTAAAAATAACTCAAAATACAGCGTTACCCCTAAAAATGAATATGTTACTCTGCGCGATTCTTTATCTCATCAGATTACCGTGGTTAAAGATCAGTCGCCAGGGATAAATGTTGAAGAAAAACCAGATTCGGTAAGCAATAAAGCACTGTATTTCAGCGGGAATGTTACTGATGATTATGGCTTTAGCCGTTTAAGTTTTAAATATAACATTAAAGAAAATAACCGGATTGTTGGTTCATTTACCAAAAATATTGCGATTAAAAGTAACGTAACCGAGAATAACTTTTTCTATTTCTGGGATTTAAAAACCGCTGCAGCCAAACCCGGACAGGAAATTGAATATTATTTCGAAGTGGCCGATAATGATGGCGTTAATGGAGCAAAAGTTACCAGATCGGAAATTAAAACCTTCAAACAGCCTACTAAAAAAGAAACCGCGGAGCAGGTAAATGCCAGTAACCAGGCTTTAAAACAAAAAGTACAATCTGCTATCCGTTTAGCAAATACCATCGAAAAAGAAAGTAAAAAAGTTGCCGAAAGCCTGATCGATAAAAAACAGATTTCTTTCGAAGATAAAAAGCAAATCGAAGCCCTTTTGGATAAACAAAAACAGCTTGATGAAGCCGTTAAGGAAATTAAAGAACAGAATGACAAAAATATCCAGCAACAGGAAGATCAAAAACAGACCGAAGAGCTTTTAGAAAAACAGAAACAGATTAAAGATTTGTTTGATAATGTGCTTGATGAGAAAACCAAAGAGCTGCTGCAGAAACTGCAGAACCTGATGAATGAAAAAAATAAAGATCAGACACAGGATGAACTTTCTAAAATGCAGCTGGACAATAAAACCCTCAAAAATGAATTAGATCGTATTTTAGAACTTTATAAACAGTTAGAATTTGAGCAGAACCTACAGGCCGATATCGATCGTTTAAATGAACTTGCCAAAGAACAGAAAAAACTATCAGAACAAACCAAAGATAAAAAACAGGATAACGAAGCCTTAAAGCAAAAACAGGATGCGCTTAATAAGGAAATGAAAGACCTTAAAGATGATCTTAAAAAGCTAGAGGAAAAAAATAAGAGTTTAGAAAGACCAAATCCTTACGAAAATCCTGAAAAAGATGTTCAGGATATACAGAAAGAACAACAGGACAGTAAGGATGCTTTAGATAAAAAAGATTCGAAAAATGCCAGTCAGAAACAGCAGAAAGCGGCCGAGCAGATGGAAAAATTATCTAAAAAAATGAGCGATATGCAGCAACAGGGCGAAGAAATGGAAAATAACCTGAATGCCAAAGAGTTGCGCCGTTTGTTGGAAAATCTGCTCACCACATCTTTCGATCAGGAAAAGGTGATGCTGGCTTTAAAGAAAATGACCGCTACCGATCCCTCTTATACCAGTAATGTACAGAAACAGCGCAGCATTAAAGATAACCTTAAAACCATTGCAGATAGTTTATACAGTTTAAGCAAACGCGTACCACAGATCGAATCGACGGTTAATGAGGAAATGAATAAAATCAATTTTAACCTTGATAAAAGTTTGGAAAGCCTTGGCGACAGACGGACAGCAGAAGCTAACCGTTTCCAGCAATTTACGATGACTTCTATTAATAACCTCACCCTGATGCTGAGCGAAGCATTAAGCCAGTTGCAGAACATGCAAAAAAATGGCAAAGGTGGCAGTGGAAAAAAACAGAAGCAGGGCATGAAACAGCTTTCACAAATGCAGGATAAGTTGAATAAAAGTATGCAGCAGGCTCGTGAACAGATGCAGAAATCGGGAGGTAACCAGGGCACAGTGGGTAAAGGGCAAATGAGCCAGGAGTTTGGAAAAATGGCACAGCAACAGCAAATGATCCGTCAGGCACTGGAAAAAATCAATCGCGAAGAAAACAAGGATGGTACCGGTAAAATGGGCAACCTGAACGAGTCCATTAAGGAAATGAAGCAGACCGAGAGCGATCTGGTTAACAAACGTTTACAACAGGAAACTTTAAACAGGCAGAAAGACCTGTTAACCAAACTCTTAGAAGCAGAAAAAGCAGAACGCGACCAGGAAGAAGATTCGAAACGTGAAAGTAAAGCCGCTAAAGAATTTCCACCATCTTACCAGAAAATGGTAGATCAGTTTAAAAAACAGCAACAAAATGGAAACGATATGCTGCAAAAACTGCCTCCTAGCTTAAATTATTACTATAAAAATAAAATTGCCGAGTATTTAAAATCGTTGAATATTAGTCAATAAATCAATTCGTCATTGCGAGGAGGCACGACGAAGCAATCTTACAACGATCGCTATAACCCATAGTTTAAGATTGCTTCGTCGGCTGAAAAAGCCTTCTCGCAATGACGACCTTTTGAGGCTTAGAGAACGCTCCATAAATTATATTTCCTAAATTTGCAGTACAAACTACAATATTATGCCTGCAATATCCTTTTTCACCGAATCTGTTAGCTATAACCTTCCACAAAAACTTAAAATAAAGAAGTGGCTCAAAACTAGCATTGAAAAAGAAGGTTACAAACTGCAGGAACTCAATTTTATTTTCTGTAGCGACGAGTACCTTTTAGGCATCAACCAGCAATACTTAAATCACGATACCTACACTGATATCATCACTTTCGATAATTCTGAAGAAGAAAAACAGATTGTTAGTGATATTTTTATCAGTATCGAACGCGTAAAAGAAAATGCCAAAACCTTTAAAACTTCAGCATTTGATGAGGTTTGTCGCATCATGGTCCACGGAACCCTGCACCT
This sequence comes from Pedobacter miscanthi, assembly GCF_003315595.1. Classification (GTDB taxonomy): domain Bacteria; phylum Bacteroidota; class Bacteroidia; order Sphingobacteriales; family Sphingobacteriaceae; genus Pedobacter; species Pedobacter miscanthi. The sequence goes on from NZ_QNQU01000015.1 coordinate 99,095, forward strand.
ATTGGGTTATAAAGACAAAGGAAAAGCAGCTAAAACGCTGATGACCCAAAAAGAAGATGAACATTTAGGCTATAGAGCCGAATTTGGATTGATTTAATTCTCCTTTACATTATTCTTTTCCGGATCGTCATTTCGACTGAAACGCAGTGTAACGCTCGCCTGCTTCGGGCAGGGAGAGATCTATCTCGGGATAGATTTCTCGACTTCGCTGCACTCCGCTCGAAACGACGGATATGTTTTCATGACATTCCTATTACCATAACTCCCTAATTAAAAGCTAAATACCTCCTACCCTTTATATTTTTTATTGGTGTTCGTCTAAAAGTTAACGGCGTTCGTCGACAATTACCCTCTGCTGGTATAATACAGCCAATCTGCTTGCAACTTTTCCTGTTTGCCTCAGTCTTATATTCGAAAAAACACAAAAAAGATTTAAAAAATTAAAAATATAAAGTCATGAGAACTTCTATTAAAACCCTATTTGCAGCAGCCTTGGCAACAATCATTTTAGGTACTGCAAGCGTTACAGCAAATGCAAACGAAAATAACAGTAATTACACCAATATCACTTCGGTTAAAAACATCACTAAAATTAAAGTAAGTGGAAATGTGAAAGTAATTTTAGTACAGGATGCTAAAGAAAGCGTTCAGGTTTACGATAACTACTATGCAAAAAACGCATTGGTACAACAACAAAATGGCGAATTAAGGATCAGTTCTTTCACCAAAGAGCCCTTAACCGTTATCGCACACGTAAATAACATTACTGCTATAGAAGCATCAAACATTTCGAGTGTTAAAACAGCAGGAAACTTTAACCTCTTAAACCTTGATGTGGTTTTAAATGATGGTGCTACTGCCGATATTAAAGCAAATACAGTAAACTTAAATACAAATATTAATGGCGCCTCAAGTTTAGTATTAAGTGGTTCTACCGAAAGTTATTCAGCAGTTTTAGGTGCGGTTGCAAAAGTAAACACTAATGATTTTACCGCAACAGATAGCAGCATAAGCGCAACACCAATTGCAACTTACAATGCGAACAGATATAATGATATTAAAGCAGATGTTTTAGAAGCCATCTTCTAAACATCAAGAAAGATAAAGTTTAGTTTTAGTTAATGATTGAAGCAGCGGTGGAGCGAGTCCAACCGCTGTTTTTTTTATATACTACTTTACCAATGACGAATAAACTAGTGAACCACCAATATCAAATACCTCCCTTCAACTGTAGCAAAAAGCTAATACAAAAATATCCAAGTAAAGATCCTTCGACTGGCAACCTTGAAAGACTGTAATAAAAAACTCGTCATCTCGACCGAAGCAAAGCGAAGTGGAGAGATCTACCTCGAGACAGATTTTACTTCGTAAAACCTCCGGGTTCTTGACTGCGTTGCACTGCGCTCGAAATCACGATAACTTAGGGAAGTTAGAGACCGAGACTTTCTGTCAATCATATTGACTTTTAAGCCATAAATTATCCTTCACTATCACAAAATGGATAAAAGGCTATTCCGTGTTCATCCGAGCCTCCGTGGCCATTATCAATCAAGTTTCTGCCATTTTTACCTGATACATAAGTCCTTTCAACATTGAATATGCCGTTGCAACTAATTTATACTTACCTTTGCACTAATTTTCCTTTATAAATCCGAAATACAATAAAATTGAGCACACTAATTGCGGCAGAAGGCTTAGGACATGGTTACCATGACGAATGGCTGTTTAAGAATTTAACCCTGGGGATCAACTCTGGTCAGCGCGTAGCGTTGGTTGGAATTAATGGCGCCGGTAAGAGTACACTTTTGAAATTACTTGCCGAAAGATTCCCTCCGCTTGAAGGTAAAATTGTAAAAAATAAAGCCGTTAAAATTGGCTTCCTTGATCAGGAACCTCAGTTTACCGAAGGATTTTCAATTAGCGATCATATTTTTTCTTTAGAGAATAAACAACAACAGTTGATTAAGGAATATGAAGAACTGATCGAAGACCCTAATCCGGATGAAAAAACGCTTAATCGTTTGTATGAAGAATTAAGTGAGCATAACGCCTGGGAATATGAGCATGAAATCAAAACCATTCTTAACCGGATGGGCATTACCCATCTTCAACAGAAAATCTCTACCCTATCTGGTGGACAAAAGAAACGTTTGGCTTTAGCTAAATTGTTGATCGAAGATCCCGAAATTTTGGTACTTGATGAGCCAACCAACCATTTGGATATTGATACCATTGAATGGTTGGAAAAATTATTAACCACCGGACAAAAAACAATTCTATTGGTAACGCACGATAGGTACTTTCTGGATAACGTTTGCAACACAATAGTAGAATTGGATAGGGGTAAAATTTTCAACTACAATGGAAATTATGCTTACTACCTGGAGAAAAAATCGGAAAGGGAAGCTTTAGATGCAACGGTTTTACATAAGAACCAACAGCTATTAAAGAAAGAATTGGAGTGGATGAGACGCATGCCACAGGCTCGTGGAACGAAATCTAACGCCAGAATCAATGCTTTTTACGAATTAGAGGAAAAATCGAAGAAAAAGTCTGATAATCAGAGTATTAACCTCCAAATGAAGATGTCGCGACAAGGCGGGAAGATTATTGAGGTTGAACACGTTGCAAAAGCATTTGATGGACGCCCAACAATAAACGATTTCAGTTATACCTTTAAAAAAGGCGATCGTATTGGCCTTGCAGGAAAAAATGGAACCGGAAAATCGACCTTATTAAACATTATCACCAGTAATTTAAAGCCAGATAGCGGAACCGTGGATACAGGTGAGACCACCGTTTTCGGTTATTATAAACAGGGCGGTTTAACTTTCGATCCAAAAGAACGCGTAATTGATATTGTAAAATCAGATGCCGAATTTATCAAAATGGCAGATGGTTCGGTGATTACTGCTTCTGCCCTACTAACCTTATTTCTCTTCCCGCCAAAGAAACAACATGGCATGGTTGAGAAACTAAGTGGTGGTGAAAAGAAACGTTTGAACCTGATGAAGGTGCTGATGCAAAATCCAAATTTCTTAATTCTGGATGAGCCAACAAATGATTTGGATATCGACACGCTAAATGTACTTGAAGAATTTTTAGAGAACTTCCCTGGTATTCTAATGTTGGTATCACACGACAGGTACCTGCTTGATAAAATGAGTGATCAGCTATTTATCATGGAAGGCGAAGGTGTGGTTAAAATTTATAATGGTAACTATTCAGAATATCGCCTAAGTTTAGAGCAGCCAAAAGCCAAACCCGAAACCAAGAAAACGCCTACCCCAGTTGTAGAACAGGTGCCGGTTAAAACTGCAAAAAAATTAAGTTTTAAAGAGCAGAAAGAATTAGAAGATAGCGAAAAAGGCATGGAGGATACTGAAGCTAAAATAGCTGAGCTAACCAAAACCTTAAACAATATTGATGCATCAGACTATGTGAAGATTCAGGAAATCTCAAGTGAAATAGAAAGCCTGCAATCTAAATTGGATGAATATACCATGCGCTGGCTGGAGCTTTCAGAATAGAATGCAAACAATTCTATCCTGTTTTCCACGTTATGTTTCACGTGGAACATTGCACAACGTCATGCTGAATTCATTACAGCATCTCATAAAAAGTAGTAAAAATATAATGTTCCACGTGGAACATTAAAGAAATATATAATAAAATGTTTTCAAAATACGATTTGATTGTTGTTGGTGCTGGTCACGCCGGCTGTGAAGCTGCTGCCGCTGCTGCTAACTTAGGATCATCTGTTTTATTAATAACAATGAATATGGGTACTATTGCCCAAATGAGTTGTAACCCTGCAATGGGTGGCGTAGCTAAAGGCCAGATTGTTCGTGAGGTTGACGCACTTGGTGGATATTCTGGTATTATATCAGATAAATCGACTATTCAATTCAGGATGCTTAATAAATCTAAAGGACCTGCGATGTGGAGTCCAAGAGCCCAAATAGACAGGATGCGCTTTGCAGAAGAATGGAGATTAGCCTTAGAGAACACACCTAATGTAGACATCTGGCAAGACAGTGTTGTTGGCTTACTGGTAAAAGATAATACCGTATACGGTGTAAAAACATCATTAGGCATTGAAGTAGAAAGTACTGCAGTGGTACTCACCAATGGAACTTTCTTGAATGGTATTATTCATATTGGAGAGAAAAAGTTTGGTGGTGGTAGAACAGCAGAAAGATCTTCAACAGGTATTACCGAACAATTAGTAGAGTTGGGCATGGAAGCTGGTCGTATGAAAACCGGCACTCCCCCACGCGTAGACGGAAGAAGTTTGGATTATTCTAAAATGGAAGAGCAATGGGGCGATGAAGACAGAAGTAAATTCTCCTTCACCGATACACCTGTTACTACCGATCAACGTTGCTGCTGGATCACTTATACCAATAGTGAAGTACATGAAACTTTAAAAGAAGGGTTCGAAAAATCGCCTATGTTTACCGGTCGTATTAAAGGTTTAGGCCCGAGATATTGCCCATCAATTGAAGATAAAATTAATCGCTTTGCAGAGCGCGATCGTCACCAGATTTTCGTTGAACCTGAAGGATGGAACACCTGCGAAATTTACGTAAACGGATTTTCAACCTCTCTTCCGGAGGATGTCCAATTTAAAGCATTAAGATTAATACCAGGTTTTGAACAGGCAAAAATGTTCAGACCAGGTTATGCCATAGAATATGATTTCTTCCCACCTACCCAATTATCGTTAACATTAGAAACTAAATTGATCAGCAATTTATTTTTAGCCGGACAAATTAACGGAACTACAGGTTACGAAGAAGCCGCTTGTCAAGGTTTCATGGCCGGCATAAATGCACACCAAAAAATCAATGATAAACACGAGCTGATTATGAAAAGATCAGAAAGTTATATCGGTGTTTTAATTGATGACCTGGTAACCAAAGGAACGGAAGAGCCTTATCGTATGTTCACATCAAGAGCCGAGCATCGTCTATTATTGAGACAGGATAATGCCGATATCCGCCTCTCTCCTATTGGCCATGAGCTGGGATTAATTTCGGACGAGCGTTTAGAAAAAGTAAATCAGAAAATCGCAAATGCAGATGCTTTGGTAAAGTTTACCAGAAATCAAGGTATCGAAATGGGCGATGCAAATCCGATGCTCGAAAGTTTAGGTTCAAGCGCTTTGAATCAAAATGTAAAAATCCATAGTTTGGTTGGCAGACCACATGTTGGTTTACAGGATCTGATTAAAGTGAGTAAACCTTTAGCAGAAGCTACAAAAGGTTTAGATAATGAAACTATTGAGCAGGCCGAAATCAAAATTAAATATGAAAGTTATTTTGAGAAGGAAAATGAAATTGTAGCCAAGATGCTGAAAATGGAAGACAAAGAAATTAAACCTGATTTTGATTACAATAAAATTGTTTCCATTTCAAAAGAGGCACGTGAGAAATTATTTAAGATCAAACCACGCACTTTAGGCCAGGCTTCCAGAATTTCAGGTGTTTCACCTTCAGATATATCAGTTTTAATGGTTTATATTAATAAGTAGTTGATAATCAACAGCTTAACAAAATAAAAACAGACTTTAAATAAATCGATATAAAGCAATAATAAGATTTTTTAATGTTAGAGTTCCAAAAAGTATAAAAATCCGTCAGAACGTTTAAAATATGCCAAATTTAAAAGATCATTATTTTAACCTTAAAATCTTATTGGCTTTTTCAGCCCTGCTTCTATTTTTTGGTTGCGCGAGTATCCAAAGCCCTCAGGGGGGGCCAAAAGATACCAAGCCACCGAAAGTTTTAAGTATGACACCAAAAAATCAGACAAGGAATTTTAATGCAAAAAAAATCATCATCGAATTTGATGAATATTTTAATATCAAGGATGAGTTTAAAGAATTTTCGATTTCGCCCGATCAGGAGAAACTTCCGGTTTTAAAGAAGCGCCAGAAAAGACTCGAAATTGCACTTCAGGATTCCCTGGAAAAAAATACAACATACACCTTAAATTTTGGTAAAGCAATTGCCGATGTAAACGAAGGTAACGTAGTTAAAAATTTATCGTATGTTTTTTCTACCGGCCCCGAAATTGATTCACTATCCATCAGTGGCAAAGTAATCAATTCGCTTAGCGACGAACCAGAAAAAGATGCAACCGTATTTATTCTTCCCTTAGAAAGAGATACTATTTTTGGAAAGAGACGTCCATCCATATATACCACTACCGATAGTGCCGGAACTTATAAATTAAACAATTTAAGAAAAGGTACCTATAAAGTTTATGCGATTAAAGAAAGTAGTGGTGGTGGCGATAAAATCTATCAGCAGACTTCGGATGAGGTAGGTTTTATTAAAGAGCCCCTTGTAATCGATAAAAATATTGACAACATCAACCTGCAGATTTTTAAAGAATTGGCCCCGGAGTTTCGTGTGGTTGACCGAAAATTAAATAATGATGGAAGTATATCAATCAACTTTAATCAGCAGCTTAAAAGTCCTAAAATTACGGTTACCGATCCTCCTGCAGTTGATGTAGATAAGTATGTACATTTTTCGAAGAACAACGACACTGCAAAAGTGTGGTTAAAGGATTTAAGCTTCGATTCGGTAAAACTGGCCATCCAGGATCAGGGTAAAGTATTACAAATTTTAAATTTTACACGTGGTAAAAAAGATACGTATACACGCGAAGTAACCATTAACGATAACCTATCGGGAGGTAAATTAAATCCTTTTCAGCAATTAACGTTAATCTTTCCTTTCCCGATGACTGCTGCAGATCCATCTAAAATTACATTACTCGAAGATTCTGTAAAACGCACCAATTTCGAGCTGGTAAAAGATAGTGTGGATCAGCAAAAATACTACATTAAATATCCCTGGAAAGTTAAAAAGACTTACGATTTAAAATTAGGTGCAGGTGCATTTACAGCTATTTTTAATGCTAAAAATAAAGATGTGCCCAAGAAATTTACACTGGAAAGTCAGGATGCATACACTACACTGGTATTAAACGTAACTGTACCCGATACCAGTAAAAGTTATGTAGTACAGTTCTTAACCGAGAAAAAAGATATTATAAAATCGTATCCGATCAATAAAAATTCAAAGATTACCTTCTCTAAATATCCTGCAGGCAAATATATGCTCAGGGTTGTGTACGATGAAAATAAAAACGGAATCTGGGATACAGGAAGTGTTAAAGGTGGTTATCAACCTGAAAAAGTATGGTATTTAAAAGCCTTGCTTGATCTAAAACCAAACTGGGAACGCGAAGATCCATTGGTGATACCACCTGCTACGCCATAATTAGGTCGTCATCTCGACCGAAACGCAGTGAAGCGGAGAGATCTATCTCGAGACAGATTTCTCGGCTACGCTATGCTCCGCTCGAAATGACGTACATTATTGGGTAAACCAACCCGAATACATAATATAATTATCAGGTAATTTATTTAATAAAGCCCTTTGCTCTTCAGTAATGGGCTTTATTTTTTTGGCAGGTGTACCTGCATATAAGTAACCTGTTTCGCATATTGTATTCTCCAAAACCACAGCACCAGCAGCTATAATACAATATTCTTCAATAATGGCATGATCCATTACAATAGCCCCCATCCCTATTAAAACATTATCCTGAATGGTGCAGCCATGTACTATGGCATTGTGCCCTACTGATACACGGCTACCAATATGCGTAGATGCTTTTAAGTAGGTAGCATGGATTACTGCACCATCTTGTATATTCGATTCATTTCCGATGGTAATAGCATTTACATCGCCTCTAATCACGGCATTAAACCATACCGAACATTTATCACCAATTACCACATCACCAACGATAGTTGCATTTTCGGCAATAAAATTATCTTTTCCTATTTCAGGATATTTATCTTTTACGGGTAGTATTAAAGGCATAATATAATGTTAGATGGATGATGTAATATGGATAATGGGTTATAAATCGATTTGTCATGCTGAGCTTGTCGAAGCTTACAAACAGGTCTTCGACAGGCTCAGGCTGACAGGGGCTAAAAAACAGTATCTACAAGCTCCTTAGCATGTTCAGGATAATCTGTCGTGAAATGTAATCCCCTGCTTTCTTTACGTTGCATAGCCGATTTAATTACTAAATAAGCGGTTTGAATTACGTTTCTTAATTCACAAAGTTTAACAGATACCTTATTCTTTTTATAAAATTCTTCCGTTTCCTGATAAATCAGGAATAAACGGCGATGTGCCCTTTCCAAACGGAAATCGGAACGTACAATACCAACATAATCGCCCATAATTTTTTGCAGCTCCCTTAAATTATGCGTTACCAAAACATCTTCATTACTCTGGGTAACCCCTTTAGAATCCCACTCAGGAATATGATCAGGAATAACATTGCTTTTAAAGTTTTCAATCGCATCCTGGTAAATTCGGTGTGCAAAAACAGTAGCTTCTAGTAATGAGTTGGAAGCCAAACGGTTAGCACCATGTAAACCTGTTGACGAACATTCTCCGCAGGCATATAGATTTTTGATAGAAGAACGTCCGTATTCATCCACCAGGATACCTCCACACATATAATGTGAGGCAGGTGTAACCGGGATATAATCTTTCGTCATATCAATCCCAATTGATAAACATTTTGCATATATATTAGGAAAATGTTTTAAAATATCCGCTTTCTTACGCATTGTAATGTCCAGATACACAAAGTCATCGCCTGATTTTTTCATTTCGTTATCTACTGCACGGGCCACAATATCGCGCGGAGCAAGCGATTTACGCTCATCATACTCCTGCATAAACTCCTCACCGTTCTTACGTCTTAAAACACCACCAAAACCCCTAACAGCCTCCGAAATAAGAAACGATGGATACTCCCCGGGATGATATAAAGCAGTTGGATGGAACTGAATAAACTCCATATTCCTTACTTTTCCTTTTGCACGGTAAACCATCGCCATACCATCACCTGTTGCAATAACCGGATTTGTTGTAGCCGAATATACATGACCCGCACCACCCGAAGCCATCACAGTCACATTTGCCACAATCTTTTCCACATCGTTAAGCTCTGTGTTAAAGGCATATATCCCATAACAGTTAATATCTTCGGTACGCTTATCAACAAATTCACCCAGGTGATGCTGTGTGATCAACTCCAGTGCGAAGTAATGTGTTAATATCTCTATGTTGTTATTCTCATGTATTTCATTTAGCAACACCCTTTCAATCTCGTATCCGGTGATATCTTTATAGTGTAAAACACGATGTTCAGAGTGTCCACCTTCTTTAGCTAAATCGTAGAATCCTGAGTTGTCTTTATCGAAATTTATACCGTAATCAATGATCTCCTGAATACGCTGAGGCCCCTCTTTTACAACGATTTCCACAATTTTTTCATCACATAATCCATCGCCCGCAATCAGCGTATCTTCGATATGTTTTTCAAAAGAATCACCCTTATCTACCACAACTGCAACACCGCCCTGGGCGTATTTTGTGTTAGATTCGTCTTCATTCGACTTCGTAACAATTAAAACCTTACCGAATTTTGCAGCCTTAAGTGCAAAACTCAAACCCGCTATACCTGAACCGATTACCAGAAAATCTACTTTTCTCATTAATAAAAACATTTACTTTATCCACGATGTTAACAACTAGTTGATAAATGTTAACTCAATGTCTAAATTATCCTAACAAATAAATTTGAATGTTTAAAGCTACTCTAAAAACACAATTTGCCACAATCTTTTGCGCAATTTTTAAGCAGCTTTATACAAGTAATTAACTTTTTCCCCACTTATAAACAATTAACATTCCGGTATTGATAAAAATTGAGACGTTTTTCGATAAGCCTGAAAATCAAACTTATGATATTAGATAAATGTAATCTAAATGTTAGTAAACGATTAATAACTTATCTTAAAGAAAGAATTTTCTGAACTTGCCAACATTATTAACACACTAATAAACAAACAAGATTTATTTATTTAAAATAACTTATTAATTATTGAGACGTGGAAAGCTTTATCTTTGACCAACGTCAAAATTCAAAAAAGGAAAATTTTAAAATGAACATAGATGTCTTAGAAGAAATCAACAAAAAAGGTTTCGCAGAAGAGGAAATTGATCCTACGCTCGATCTTTTTGCAGAGATTGAGAAATTAAAAAAGGAAAAGAATGCCATTATCCTCGCACATTATTACCAAGAACCTGACATACAGGATATTGCGGATTATATTGGCGATAGTTTGGGATTATCGCAGGAAGCTGCAAAAACGGATGCTGATGTAATTGTATTTGCTGGTGTGCATTTTATGGCCGAAACAGCAAAGATTTTATCGCCAAATAAAACGGTTTTATTACCTGATGTAAAGGCAGGTTGTTCATTAGCAGACAGTTGTCCGCCGCATTTGTTTAAAAAGTTTAAGGAAAAATATCCTGATCATCTGGTAATCACTTATGTAAACTGCACGGCCGAATTAAAAGCTTTAAGTGATATTGTCTGTACAAGTACCAACGCAGTGCAGATTGTGGAAAGTTTACCGAAAGATCAAAAAATCATCTTTGGACCAGATCGTAACTTAGGTGCTTACGTTGCGAAAAAAACAGGCAGGGATCTGGTATTGTGGAATGGTGCCTGTATGGTACACGAAATTTTTTCGCAGGAAAAAATTACAAAACTAAAAGAACGCCACCCAAATGCTAAATTTATAGCCCACCCCGAATGTGAAGAAGTGGTTTTAAAAATGGCTGATTACATTGGTTCAACAACCGGTTTGTTAAAGTACACCATTACCAACCCGGCTACTGAATTTATTGTGGCAACCGAAAGTGGGATTATCCACCAGATGGAAAAAGCAAATCCGACAAAAACGTTTATTCCGGCGCCACCAAATAACAGCTGTGCCTGTAACGATTGTCCGTATATGAAAAGGAATACTTTAGAAAAACTATATTTATGTATTAAAAATGGTTTGCCCGAAGTTACTGTACCTCAACATATTATTGAACAGGCAGTTAAGCCTATACAACGGATGCTGGATATTTCGGCAGAGCTGGGGTTGTAATAAATAAAGTCGTCATTGCGAGGAGGTACGACGAAGCAATCTTAAAGCGCACGCTACCTGCGATCGTTGTAGGATTGCTTCGTGCCTCGCAATGACGGAAAAATAATTATATGGAAAAAAATAACATTCTTAAAAATTACGCTGGCTTATTGTGGCTTTTGGCGGGTATAACCGTTGGGAGCATTGTAGGCTTGATTTTTGGGAAAAGCGTTGAAAGTATTAAGCCCATGGGCGATATATTTTTAAACCTGTTGTTTACTGCCGTTATTCCATTGGTATTTTTTGCGGTTTCATCAGCCATTGCAAATATCGACAGAAGTAAAAAATTAGGGAGATTATTAACCGTAATGGTTTTGGTTTTCCTGGCTACCATACTGATTTCAGCAGTTTTGACTTTGGTAGCTACCTGGATTTTTCCGATCCATCAGCAATTGGGAAATGCAACTTTACCTGCCGAGCCTGAAAAAATACAGTCACTTGGTGAGCAGTTGACCCAACTTTTTACTGTTGGAGAGTTTTTTGAGATCGGCAGCCGGAAAAATATGCTCGCACTGATTATTTTTTCGGTTTTGGTTGGTTTTTCTACCCTATATGCTGAAAAAGAAGGCGAAGGATTTAAAAAGTTCCTGGTTTCGGGTAATGAAGTGATGAAAAAACTCATCATTTTGATCATGAAACTCGGTCCCATAGGTTTGGGTGCCTATTTTGCCTATCAGGTTGGAGTTTTTGGTCCACAGCTTTTTGGTACCTACGCAAAGGCATTAGGTTTGTATTATGGAGTTGGCGCATTTTATTTTATTGTTTTTTTCACTTTATATGCTTTTGTAGCGGGCGGATTTAAAGCCATAAAAGTGTTCTGGAAAAATAATATTGTGCCTTCTTTAACCTCAATCGGAACCTGTAGCAGCATTGCCACTATTCCGGCAAATTTAGAGGGAACTACAAAAATGGGTGTGCCGGCATACATCACCAACGTAACCATTCCACTAGGATCTACATTGCATAAAGATGGCTCAAGCATTAGTTCCATTATAAAAATTGCTGTTGTTTTTGCCATCTTTGGTAAAGATTTGGTGAATGTTGATACCATTATTTTAGCTTTGGGTATTACCGTTTTGGTGAGTATAGTTGAGGGTGGAATACCAAACGGAGGTTATATTGGCGAATTATTGATGATTTCGGCTTACCAATTACCACCGGAAGCTTTGCCACCAGCGATGATTATTGGAACTTTGGTTGATCCGATGGCTACTTTGTTAAATGCTACCGGCGACAATGTTGCGGCCATGCTGATTGCCAGGTTTACCGAAGGTAAAAATTGGATGGAAAATAAAGATTTGTCATCCTGACGAAGGGAGGATCTGTTTGTATAAAGCCCTAGCGATAAAAATCGATACAAGTTGTGCTCAGAATGACAATTCAATTTTTTAAAAATAAAAAATAAGGGCTTAGCCCTTTATAAATGTATAATTATTAATAAAAGCCCCTTAAGGGGTTTGGGGTGAATATGTTTGAAAATAAAGAGCGTACAGATATTAATGAATTAGGTGAGTTTGGGTTAATTAAACACCTGACTACTAATTTTAAAATTAAAAACGATTATTCAGTAAAAGGCGTTGGTGATGATGCAGCTGTTTTGGATGCAAAAGGAAAACAGACCTTAATTTCAACCGATTTATTGCTGGAAGGAATCCACTTTGATCTGGCTTATGTGCCATTAATGCACCTGGGTTACAAGGCAGTGCAGGTAAACCTGAGCGACATTTATGCGATGAACGGAAAAGCCAGTCAGATTACCGTTTCATTGGGTTTATCGAGTAAATTTCCTTTAGAAGCTGTTGAAGAAATTTATAAAGGAATTGAACTGGCCTGCAATAAATATAACATCGATTTAATTGGTGGCGATACTTCTTCCAGTAAACAAGGCCTGGTGATCAGTATTACCAGTATTGGTTATGCCGATGCCGATAAAGTAGTGTACAGAAATGGTGCGCAGGAACACGATTTGCTCTGTGTTTCAGGTGATTTAGGCGGCGCTTATTTAGGGCTTCAGATTCTGGAAAGAGAAAAATTGATCTATCTGAAAAACCCTCAAATCCAACCTGATCTGGAAGGAAAAGATTACATCATCGAAAGGCAATTGAAACCAGAAGCCAGAATGGATATTGTTGCACTTTTAGATGACCTGAACATTAAACCAACTTCTATGATCGATGTTTCAGACGGTTTAGCTTCTGAAATTTTGCATCTGGCAGAACAATCAGATAAAGGAATTACGATTTACGAGGAGAAAATTCCTTTAGACCCAATGACTTATGAAACAGCCCGTGAGTTAGGTTTAGACCCAACGGTTTGTGCTTTAAGTGGTGGCGAAGATTATGAATTATTGTTTACCATCAGCCAGGAAGATTATAAAAAACTGAAACATGATGTAGATATCACCGTGATTGGACATGTTACCGATAAAAATTCGGGCTGTAAAATGGTTTCGAAATCAGAAAAAGTACATGAGCTGAAAGCCCAGGGCTGGAATGCTTTTAATAAATAGGATAACTACAAATATTACGTCGTCATCTCGACCGGAATGCAGTGGAGCGGAGAGATCTATATCAAGATAGATTTCTCGACTCGTTGCACTTCGCTCGAAATGACGACTTTTTTATGCGATCGTCACCCTGAATTTATTTCAGGGTCTATCATGCCTAAAAGATGCTGAAATAAATTCAGCATGACGAATTCAAACAACAACACTATACTCCGAAAAATAAAAAATAGCAAAAAAATCGTCCTATGTTTGTCGGAAAAAATCACTAACTTTGTAAGTTTTGGATTTTATTTTTAATGAAGTAAATTTCTAAAAAATCGGGAGGCTTCGCCTCCACTTATAGCGAAACTATAAATCTTGCGTGTCGTTTAAATCCAGATATTTAGTGTCAATCTGTTTGGTAGCTTTCGCACCCAATTTTTTAATCTTTTCGGAAGTATTGGTTAAATTTCCGGCGCCTACTGATAGTTTATTTATGGCTTTATCATAAGCATCCTGTCCGTTTTTGATGTGTTTGCCTATATTTTCCATGTCGGCCACAAAACCCACGAATTTATCGTACATACTGCCGCTCAAACGTGCAATTTCCATTACGTTGCGGTTTTGGCGTTCCTGTTTCCACATGCTGGCGATGGTACGTAATGTAGCCAGTAAAGTAGATGGACTCACGATGACCACCCTTCTGTCCCACGCAAAATTGAAGAGTTCGGCATCTTTTTGAACCGCAATACTGAAGGAAGATTCGATGGGAACAAACAAGAGCACAAAATCAGGGGAATTGATTTTGTATAAATCCTGATAATTTTTTGACGACAACTCTTGAATGTGATTCTTAATCGAAGCCAGGTGCTGCTTTACATAGCCTTCACGCTCTTCATCTGTCTCTGCTGATACCGAACGTTCATAAGCGACAAGGCTTACCTTAGCATCAACCACAAGATGTTTATCATCAGGAAGATCTATTACTACATCGGGTTGGTAGCGACCGCCTTCGGCGGATATATGCGAGGCCTGAATGCGGTATTCCTGATCGCGCACCAAACCCGAGCGTTCCAAAACCTTTTCTAAAATTACCTCACCCCAGTTCCCCTGTTTTTTACTGTCGCCTTTTAAGGCTTTAGTTAAGTTATTGGCATCTTCCTGGATCTGTTTACTTTGATCCATTAATAATGAAATTACTCCTTTTAATGTATTTCGTTCATCCGATTCTGCTTTGTAAACCTTTTCTACCTTATCTTCGAAAGCTTTAATGTTTTCTTTTAAAGGATTGAGGATAATATCCAGATTGGTGCGGTTTTGCTCAATAAATTTGGTCGATTTTTCTTCCAGTATTTTATTGGCGATCAGCTCGAAATCTTTATTCAGTTTTTGTTGCGACTGTTCGAAACTTACTTTCTGCTCGGCCAGTTTTTCTTTTTCGGCCAGGTAAAAAGAACGGGTACTTTCAAGTTCGCGGTTGGCATCCGCAAGCCGATCGCGTTCGGCTTGTAATTCGTCAATTAAACGTTGCTGCTCCTGTTTAAGCAAAGTGGTAATATGTTCTTTTTCTACCGTTAAATTGGAAACGCGCTCATCGGCTTTAGCCAAACTGATCTTCAAAGATTCATTTTCGCCTTTCATTTTTTCGAAATCTTCTACCGACACAATCGATAGTGCAGCCTGGGGTTTCTTCAATAATAAAATAATCAGAACGATTAAAATAATAGTTAGTAAAGCAATGCCAATGATCTCCATAATGATAAAAATTTTAGCAAAAATGGAGATTTAAAATAGATATACCAAAAAAAATTAGTCAACCTGAACCAGAAAAAACCGTAAAATTTTTCTATAATTGGGCATTAGTATTTTATAAATGAACGCATTAACAGTCCTTATTTCCTGTCCCGACCAGGTTGGTTTGGTTACCAATATCACCCGCGTGCTGGCGGCACATCAACTCAATATTATTGCCATGCGTGAGTTTGTAGATGAAGCCAACAAAGCTTTTTTTACCCGAATTGCCTGCACCGGAAACCTGGAAGATGCAGATAAACTAAAAGAGAAACTTTTAGAAAACCTGCCAAATGATGCGGAGGTAAATTTGATTACCCGGCAGGAGAAACAAATTGCTATACTGGTAACCAAAGAATATCATTGTTTGGCAGAAATACTGATCAAAAACCAGTTTAAAACCCTGGGTGCAAATGTTCAATGTGTAATTGGTAATTACGAAAGTTTAAGGGATTTTACCGAAAAACTGGGCATTCCTTACTTTTATGTTGATCATAATGATAAAGATAAAAGTGTATTTGAAGCTGAAATAAAGGAAATTATCAACCGCTTTGAGGTAGATTATCTCGTATTAGCGAAGTTTATGCGCATTTTATCAGCTGATTTTGTGAAAGATTACGCGGGTAAAATCATCAATATCCACCACTCTTTTTTACCTGCTTTTATCGGGGCCAATCCTTACAAGCAGGCTTTTGAGCGTGGTGTAAAGATTATCGGCGCTACTGCCCATTTTGTAACCGATAATTTGGACGAAGGACCGATTATTACCCAACATACCAATCATGTAGACCATAATTTTGGTGTAAAGGAAATGGTAAGGGCCGGAAAAGAAATAGAAAAAAAAGTATTATTGGAAGCTTTGGAACTGATTTTCGAAGACCGCGTGTTTGTGAGTGGGAATAAAACGGTGGTGTTTAAGTAAAAGCGCTAAGCGTTTGGCAGATTGCGAAGTCGTGAAAAGTCGTCATTGCGAGAAGGCTTTTTCAGCCGACGAAGCAATCTTACAACGATCGATACTTACCCATTAACAGTGGGATTGCTTTGTATTTCGAAGACTTTTTTCTCGCCTACCATCATTTCGAGGAATAATTTAT
The DNA here is from genome assembly GCF_003315595.1 of Pedobacter miscanthi. GTDB lineage: Bacteria > Bacteroidota > Bacteroidia > Sphingobacteriales > Sphingobacteriaceae > Pedobacter > Pedobacter miscanthi. Next base: position 115,560 of record NZ_QNQU01000015.1, read on the forward strand.
TGCATTTTGCCCGCATGCACAGTCTTGCCTCGGCTTGCCGCCGCCGAAAGGCTCTTTCTTTTTGCTGCCAAAAAGAAACAAAAACCACCGGCTGAAAATTTTTCTTTCGAAGTCAGCAGGATGGCTGGGTCAGTAGAGCCCGAAAAATTTGTTAGGCCGGATTTAATTAGAACGGAGATGTAGTGTTTTGGCCTAGCTGGACGGAAATGCATATTGTTTACAAAGTACTTATTAATAGTTTGTTATGTCATAACATCAATGGTAGTGGAATAGAAAATCTGCAGATTTTATTGTGATCCAGTCGAAATGACCATGTTTTTGGAAGGTATTTAATTGTAAAATAGAGCAAAATCTGCTTCCCCGTTCTTTCAGTTAAAAATTACAAACTCTTCAACAACAGCTCTGCCACATCTTCTCCCGTTTGTGAGCCGATGGCCACCCCCATACCATTACACCTTGTGGCACAAAATACATTTGGCCTGATTTCTTCTATAAAAGGTTCCAGTGTTTTTCCAAAGGCCATAATTCCGCTCCAGTGATAATCGATTTCAAAATCAGTTTTTGGGAGGATTACTTTTTTAAGTAAATCTTTGAGCGCCTGCTGAACAATTTTGGTTTGCCCAAACGTGGTAGTTTCTTCCTTTTCAAAATCGATATTCCGCCCACCACCTAATAAAATCCTGTTATTGATATTTCTAAAATAATAATAACCCTTATCATAATGGAAAGTACCTGCCAATTTTAAATCTTTAATGGGTTTGGTAATTAAAACCTGACCACGCCCGGGCTTGATATCGATATCCGGATAGAGGTCTTTTATAAAGGCATTGGTGGTAATAATAAGCCGTTTACAGAAAAAGTTTCCATTTGGGGTAATCAGATGATGACCATGAGGGTTTTCTTCAATCCGTTCAACCTTGCAGCTATTAAAAATACTGATAGCAAGTTGTTGCGCATATTGAGTTAAAGCCAGCATCATTTTACCACTATCAATCTCTGCTTCATACCGGTTTTCGATCAATGTATTTATATCATTAAAGCCAAAGGATCTGATTTTTTTATTGTTTAAACTAAACGCATCTGAGCCGACAACATCGTTAACAAGACGGTTAAAATGTTCAATTTTAGATACACTCGTATTTGCCAAAGAACTGTCGCTATTTTTAAATAATTCGTAGCCGCCCAAACATTGATAATCAATGCTTTCTTCGCCCAGTAAATTACGCAGTTTAAGTAATCCTTTCCAGCGTTTTTCGATAAGGGCAACAAGCCTGTCGGCACCGATCATTTCTTCCTGCTCAATTAGTTCAGAAATGCTTCCAAAACAGGCAAAACCTGCATTTTTAGTACTGGCACCACTTGGTAAAAATCCCCTTTCGAGTACCGCTATTTTTAATTTTGGGGCAGATTTTTTGAGGTGAATTGCAGCGTTTAAACCCACCATACCGCTACCGATAATGATGGCATCATAATTACAAAAAAATGATTCTTTTTCCCAGTATGAAAGCTTGGTTGGCATACCATAAATGTACTATTTTTTAATTCTTAAATAATATGGGAACGCTTTTTGATATATGCTGAATTGAAAAACATACATAAGAAGATGGGAGTTTATTTAATATTAATCATCCCGGTATTATTGTTGAGCATGTTTGTACAGTGGCGCTTTAGAAACAAGTTTTCTATGTATGCCGAAATGCAATTAAGCTCTGGTTTATCGGGCAAAGAGGTGGCAGAAAGAATGCTGCATGATAATGGGATATACGACGTGAAGGTGATGAGTACCGAAGGGCAATTAACAGATCATTACAATCCAACAGATAAAACCGTTAATTTAAGTACAGATGTGTACTATAGCCGTAGCGTTGCAGCAGCAGCGGTGGCCGCACACGAATGTGGGCACGCGGTACAACATGCAAAATCGTACAGCTGGCTTAATTTAAGGAGTACTATGGTACCGGTGGTGAGCATATCATCAAACCTTTTACAGTGGGTATTATTACTCGGTGTTATGTTACTGGCTTTTTCGGTTACGCCGATTGTTTTGGCTATTGGTGTAGTGGGTTTAGCGCTGGTAACCGTATTTAGCATTATCACACTTCCTGTTGAGTTTGATGCCAGTAACCGTGCATTGGCGTGGTTAAGGAATAATAATGGCGTTATGCAAACTAGAGAGGAAAACGGACAGGCAAAAGATGCACTCTGGTGGGCAGCCATGACTTACGTGGTAGCAGCGGTAGGTGCACTGGCAAATTTACTTTATTATGCATCGATGCTTTTTGGAAGAAGCAGGGATTAGAAATATCTAATTATGAAAAGCACAGAGCGGCCGGGATGATATCCTGGCCGTTTTTGGTTTAACTAATTTCTATCCATATATGGCATTTTTTCAACCTGATCGTCATTCTGTCCCGAATCTTCGGGATCAGCATCTTTCAAGCCCATATAGACCCTGAAATAAATCCGCGATAGCTATCGGATCAGGGTGATGGCTATATTGAAAATATCGATTAGGAAAGCAGTTTTTGTGGTAGATAGGTTGATTCCAGTCCCGCTCTTTGCTAAATTCCGATGAAAAATCGAAATACCGCTTCGATCGCCTGCCTGCTGCAGGCAGGGGTTTAGGTGGCACGGTGGGAGATACTATTTCGGGTTGCGGGATGCAGAGAACAAATTTTGTAAGTAATATGTATTAAACCTTTAATAGGTGCAGCGGCACTGCGGTTTAAACCTGATTGCAATGGAAAGCCCGTAAACGAGGAACGAGTGCGGACTTGAAATGAAAAGCAGGACTAACTTTAAAATGAAATGCTGAAATTGCTTTTCTAACTTAAATAATAAATCAACGGTATAGATTTCTCCATTTCGCTGCGCTTCAGTCGAAATGACGATTTTCGCTGAATTAATTCAATTTATAAGGGGCGATTAACTGAAATTCGGGTATATCGACATCGAATTCCGAACCATCAATATCGCGTCTCATCAGGTAGGTACCTTTCATGCTACCCATATCGGTTTTGAGGTTGCAGCCTGAAACATATACATGTGTTTCGCCAGGTTGGATAATGGGTTGCAGGCCTACAACGCCTTCTCCTTCTACTTCTCTTTTACTGGAGTTAGAATCGAATATTAACCACTGGCGACGCATCAACTGTACAGCATAATCAGAAAGATTGGAAATTTCTACGCGATAAGCGAACATAAAGTGTTCATTGGCCGGATTTGAATATTCTGGCTGGTAAACGGTTTCTACTGAAACTTTAACCCCGTCTGTAATAGCTGTAACCATGATGATAACGAATGTATGAAAAAACCTTTCAAAAATCAAGCCATTACCCTGGTGGCGTCGTAGCTGGCAAATTTTTCTGCCACTTCTTCTAAAATGCTGTAAATGTTGTTGATATCCGGCTCGGCCACTAAGCGCATGCGGTAAGGTTTAAAATCAGGCAAGCCTTTAAAATAATTGGCGTAATGACGGCGCATTTCAAAAATACCTGTTTTAGGCCCTTTCCATTCAAGCGATTTATCCAGATGCGTACGGCATACTTCAATACGTTCATCAATAGTTGGTCCGGCGAGGTGTTCTCCGGTTTTGAAAAAATGTTTTATCTCGCGGAAAATCCATGGATAACCAATGGCTGCACGACCGATCATAATGCCATCTACCTCATACTCCATGCGCCAGTTGGCGGCTTTTTCAGGACTATCTACATCACCGTTCCCGAAAATCGGAATTTTAATACGTGGATTGCGTTTAATTTCACGAATTAAGCTCCAATCAGCCTCACCTTTGTAAAGCTGGGCCCTTGTTCTGCCATGGATGGTTAAAGCCTGGATGCCAACATCCTGAAGTCGCTCGGCAACTTCGTATACATTTTTGGTATTATCGTCCCAGCCCAAGCGGGTTTTTACGGTCACGGGTAAATGCGAAGCCTTAACAACGGCATCGGTCATTTTTACCATTTTATCGATATCCTGAAGTAAGCTGGAGCCTGCACCTTTGCAAACCACATTTTTTACCGGACAGCCATAATTAATGTCAACCAAGTCTGGCCCGGCGGCAGAAGCAATTTCGGAAGCTTCGCGCATGTGTTCGATATCGCCACCAAAAATCTGGATGCCGATTGGTCTTTCGTATTCGAAAATATCAAGCTTTTGTAAGCTTTTTGCCGCATCACGAATTAATCCTTCCGAAGAAATAAATTCGGTATACATCATATCAGCCCCGTTTTTTTTACATACATAACGGAACGGCGGATCACTCACATCCTCCATCGGAGCCAGTAATAACGGGAACTCACCTAAATCTATATTTCCTATCTTAACAGACATTTTCTATCTTCAACGATTAATAAAACATACAAAGGTACAAATAATGAATTTTGTAACACCTAACAAGGAGGAAATCAATCCTTTCTTGCAATTACTTTTACTTTTATTTTACGCAGTTGTCGGCGGAGTTGTGTTCGGGCTTTTGGCTATTGTTATCGTTCTGATGATGTATGGGCTGGGGATTGTGAGTCATTTAGACCTGGTTTTAAGTGGCGATGCAAAATATATAGATGGTTTAAAAGTGATCCAGATATTAAGTTCGATAGGTACATTTATTTTGCCCCCGATGGTTCTGGCCTGGACAGAAAGACAAAAGGTTAACCAATTTTACAACTTCAAACGGCCTAAATTTACCATGATTGTAATCGTTTTAGCAATTATGATTGTGAGTATGCCTTTTATGGAATGGACGGTTATCTGGAATCAAAAGATGGTTTTGCCCGACTTTTTAAAGCGAATTGAGGAGTGGATGAAAGAAAAGGAAGCCATTGCAGCAAAAATGACCATGCAGTTGATTACTGTGCGCAGTAACTTCGATTTTATTGTAAACCTGATCATGATTGCAGTTATACCAGCCATTGGCGAAGAACTAACGTTTCGTGGTGGTGTTCAGCGGTCGTTGAACCGTGCTTTCGGAAATCCACACCTGGCTATCTGGTTATGTGCCATTATTTTTAGTGCCATACATGTTCAATTTTATGGTTTTATACCGCGGATGCTTTTAGGAGCGGGCTTTGGTTATTTATATTATTACAGCGGAAGCATCTGGTATGCCATGCTGGCCCATTTTATAAATAATGCTTATGCGGTTTGTGCGGCATTTTATATGCAAAAACACAATATGCCGCTCGATAAAGCTGACGAGCCGATCGGTTTTGCATGGTATGGCTATTTAATTAGTGCAATAATTACCATAGCTTTGTTTAAATTTTTTAAAGATAGCGCAACACGTGAGCGAAAATTGGGTTAAAGTATATACCACCAGCGATGCCTTTGCGGCCGAGGTATTAAAACAGGGATTAACAGAAGCGGGCATCCCGGCAGTTACGATAAATAAACAGCTCTCGGCATATAATATTGGCGAAATAAATGTTTTGGTAAATAAGGTCGATTTCGATAAGGCCATAGAATATATCGTTGAAAACGAAATTGAGTAACAGGTTATACATTATCCATTTTACATCTCCCATCTTACATTTTTAGCATGAAAACCAGGGCAATAACCGCTTTCTTTTTTACCATCGTAATGCTTGGCTCTATCCTTTTGGGGAGTTATACATTTACTGTTTTCTATCTTGTACTGAGTGTTTTATCCCTGTTCGAGTTTTATAAGCTGATAAAAAATTCTGGTATCCGTCCGCACCGCAATATCGGGATAATGGCAGGGGCCTTGATCTTTTTAATGGCTGCAGGGTTACATTATCTAAAATATGATGTGAAATACCTGTTGCTTTGCATCCCCTTGATTTTCTCGGTTTTTATTACCGAATTGTATAAGAAAAACAAAATTCCTTTTGCCAATATCTCTTATACATTTGTTGGCTTTGTTTATGTAACCATTCCTTTTTGCTTTTTTCATGCTTTGGGGTTTTTGCATAGCTGGAACGAATATAATTTTCATTATCCTTTAGCTTTTTTGCTGATGCTTTGGGCTAATGATACAGGCGCCTACCTTTTTGGCGTAAAATATGGTAAACGAAAATTATTCGAACGCCATTCGCCAAAGAAAAGCTGGGAAGGTTTTTTCGGAGGAATGTTTACCAGTGTACTGGTTGCTTTTGGCTTATCGTTCTGGTTTACCGAAAGTCCGGCCTGGGTATGGGCTGGCATGGCTTTGTTGATTGCGAACTTCGGAACTTTGGGCGATCTGGTAGAATCGATGCTTAAACGAAGTCTTGATACGAAAGACAGCGGAGGTTTATTGCCTGGGCATGGTGGTTTATTGGATCGTTTTGATGGTTTGTTACTGGCTGCACCGGTAGTTTATGCGTATTTGTATTTGATTTTATATTGAGAGCATTAAAGTTGACCACAAAGGCACGAAGGCACAAAGTGATTTTAATATTTTAGCAGAAATTAAACAGAAGTAGCTACCACATCGTAATCTCTTTCTACCTGATCACCTATCGTCCTCGTTTGTAACGAGGATGGATGAGGTTCACATTTTTAATGTGGTTTGTGTATTAGCTATGCAATCGCTATTCTCGCTAATCCTCGTTACAAACGAGGACTATAATTCTTTAAAATATATTAAACAGAAGTAGCTACCACATCGTAATCTCTTTCTACCTGTTCACCTATCGTCCTCGTTTGTAACGAGGATGGATGAGGTTCACATTTTTAATGTGGTTTGTGTATTAGCTATGCAATCGCTATTCTCGCTAATCCTCGTTACAAACGAGGACTATAATTCTTTAAAATATATTAAACAGAAGTAGCTACCACATCGTAATCTCTTTCTACCTGTTCACCTATCGTCCTCGTTTGTAACGAGGATGGATGAGGTTCACATTTTTAATGTGGTTTGTGTATTAGCTATGCAATCGCTATTCTCGCTAATCCTCGTTACAAACGAGGACTATAATTCTTTAAAATATATTAAACAGAAGTAGCTACCACATCGTAATCTCTTTCTACCTGTTCACCTATCGTCCTCGTTTGTAACGAGGATGGATGAGGTTCACATTTTTAATGTGGTTTGTGTTATTAGCGGTGCAATCGCTATTCTCGCTAATCCTCGTTACAAATGAGGACTATAATTCTTCAAATATATTAAACCGAAGCAGCTACCACATAATATTCTCTATCTACGTGCTCGCCTGTTTTGCTTTGTACCTGTTCTAGTTTTTTAATGGTATTTTTGATTATAAAATCTGCATCTTCTAACAATCGCTTTACTTTTTCTACTTCATAAAGCGTGAAACCGTAAGGAGTAAAAGGGAGGTTTTGCATAAAGGTTTTATCTGCAAAGCATAGGGCAAAAGTTCCGTTTGGTTTTAAAGTGCGTCTGATTTCTTTAAGGTACTCGCCTGGGTTCGGCCAGAAATAGATCGTATTTACCGTAAAAATTTTATCGAACTGATTGTTCTCAAAGGGCAGGTTATTACCATCTGTTAGATTAAAATGAACGATACCTTTATCAATAAAGTGCTGATTGATTTTCTCCGCTTCTGTAATAATGGTTTCCGAAATATCAGCACCGTAGTACCTCAGGTTTTCAGCTTTTGACAGTAATTGAGCAATGTGCCCGCCATTGCCATGACCGATTTCTAAAACGGAATCGTTGTCCTGAAGATTTAAGGCATCGATAGCAGAACTGGTCATTCCAACGTTGCTGGCATGCATCATCTCCCCTGTTTTAATGCCATGTTCACCTTCAGGGCAACTTAATTGCCTTGCAATATTTTTTAAATCTGCTTCTGAATGTTGATGCTCCATGATCAAATTTAAAGATTTAAACCTGATGATTTTTACATCATTTCGCTTAGAGTTTATAAAATTATTTGATCACCTGTACCGGTTTTTTATTTTCATCAATGGCCACAAAAGTAAAATCGCCATGTACGGCAAGTTCCCGTCCTTCGGCATACATTTGCTCGATATAAATCTCTACATTAACCTTTAAACTGGTATTCCCAACATGGTTAACCTTACCGATCAGTTCTACAATTGTTCCTGCAGGGATCGGTTTTTTAAAATCTATCCTGTCGCTGCTTACCGTTACCATAATCTGGCGGCTAAAACGTGTGGCGGTAATAAAAGCAACCTCGTCCATTAAATGCATGGCTGTACCACCAAAAAGGGTATCGTAATGATTGGTTGTATTAGGGAAAACAGCTTTAAAAATACTGGTTTTTGAGTTTTCGATTCTTTCTTCTAAGGTCATGGGCTAAATATAGGTGCTCTAAAAAGTATTGACAAATTTCCTGGAATAATATTTAATTAGGGTGTACATATAAACTACTTGTAACAAATTTACAGCAAGCCGTTTTTGAAGCCGATTGTCTGTTATATTTGATTACCAACTAAACTCCTTATTATGATAAAAAACTACTTTAGAGGGCTTTGTATCGCTTTTTTAATGGTAAATAGCTATGCAGTGCTGGCGCAGGAGGTACCCACGCCAAAATCGCACTTTGGTTTCGATATCGGCGACGATTATCAACTGGCCAATTACACGCAAACAGAAGCTTATTTTAAAAAACTGGCGGCCAGCTCTAACCGTGTTAAACTGGTTGATATCGGTAAAACCGAAGAAGGCAGAAGCCAATATATGCTCATTGTTTCTTCACCCGAAAACCTTAAAAAATTAGACCGCTACAAAGAAATTTCACAACAATTGGCACACGCCGAAATTACCCCTGAGCAAGCTAAAGCTCTTGCACAGGAAGGTAAAGCAGTAGTGTGGATTGATGGCGGCCTGCACGCAAATGAGGTGGTAGGAGCACATCAGCTGATAGAAACTGTTTATGAATTTGCTTCAAAAACAGATGCCGAAACCTTGCGTATTTTAGACAATGTAATTATTTTATTTACACATGCTAACCCTGATGGGCAGGAACTGGTGAGTAATTGGTACATGAGGGATAAAGATCCGAAGAAAAGAACCACATCCGGACTGCCGGTTTTGTATGAGAAATATGCCGGGCATGATAATAACCGCGATTTCTTTATGCTAAACCTTAAAGAAACACAAAATATCGGCCGTCAGCTTTTTGTAGAGTGGATCCCGCAGATTATGTATAACCACCATCAGGCTGGTCCGGCCGGAACGGTTGTGGCTGGTCCGCCTTACCGCGACCCTTTTAATTATGTTTTTGATCCAACGATATTAACCAGTTTAGATGCCGTTGGTGCGGCCATGCACAACAGGATGAACGTAGAAAACAAACCTGGTTATACCCAACGCGGAGGTTCGGTTTACTCTACCTGGTACAATGGCGGATTAAGAACCACAACTTATTTTCATAATATGGTTGGGCTTTTAACCGAAATTATTGGTAACCCTACCCCATCCGAAATTCCTTTGGTTCCTTCGCGTTTATTGCCGAGCGGCGATTCGCCAAACCCCATTACACCCAGAAAATGGTATTTTAAAAACTCGATCGATTATTCGGTTTCTTTAAACTATGCGGTTTTAAGCTATGCACAGCGTTACCGCGACGAGTTGTTGTATAACATTTACCAGATGGGCCGGAATTCGATCGAAAGAGGTAAAAAAGATACCTGGTCTTTCTCACCAAAGAAAATTGAAGCCATTAACAATGCCGCGAAAGGCGAAAAAGGAACTTCTGTTGCCGGTGGTGATGCCGATTTTGGGCCAAGAAGGCAGATCAGCATGAAAGCTTTTGATACCGTAATGAAAGCGCCTGCAAACCGGGATCCACGCGGCTATATTTTAAGTGCCGATCAACCTGATTTTAATTCGGCCATCAAATTTTTAAATGCATTGATCAGAACCGGTATCGTCGTACAAAAAGCAAGTGCTGCCTTTACAGTTGCAGGTAAAAATTATCCGGCCGGAAGTTATGTGGTAAAAACCGATCAGGCTTTCCGTCCGCATGTTCTGGATATGTTCGAACCACAAGACCATCCAAATGATTTTAAATACGAAGGTGGTGCACCAATTCCACCTTATGACGCTGCCGGATGGACTTTGGCATACCTGATGGATGTAAAGTTCGATCGTATTCTGGATGATTTTTCTGGTCCGTTTACAAAAACACCCTATGGAGAATTGCTAAAACCTGAGAATAAACTGCCAGGCGGATCGGGCTACGTATTAAGTGCTGCACAGAACGATTCTTATACTGCGGTTAATGATTTATTGAAAAACAAAGTTGAAGTATACCGCTCAACCGAAAATGGGGATTTTTATGTTTCTTCAGCCGGAAAATCAGTTTTGGAAAAAGCAAACATCAAGCTAAAAACAGCATCTGCCCCTAAAAATAAAATTAAGGTATCTTCAGCCAGAATTGCCCTTTGGGATACTTACGGAGGTTCTATGGCATCAGGTTGGGTTCGTTTTTTAATGGAACAGTACCACTATAATACTACGGTAATTTATCCTCAGGATATTGATGCCGGCAACTTAAAATCAAAATTTGATGTAATTGTTTTTGTGGGTGGCGCAATTCCATCGGTTCAGGGAGGAGGTGCCGGAAACCGGTCTTTCGGTCCAAAGGCAGATGAAATTCCTCAGGAATTTAGAAACCGTTTGGGTCGTATTACAGCTGATAAATCCATTCCGGAGTTGAAGAAGTTTTTAGAAGCTGGCGGTAATATTGTAACCATCGGCAGCAGTACTAATCTGGCTTATCACTTAAACTTGCCGGTGCGTAATGCAATGGTTGAAATTATAAATGGTGAAGAAAAAAGATTGCCTGCCGAAAAATATTATGTGCCAGGAAGTGTGTTAAATGTAGGTGTAGATACCGTCTTACCAACAAACTGGGGAATGGAAAAAGAAGCCGATGTTTATTTCGATAATAGCCCGGTTTTTAAGCTCACAGGCGACGCGATTGCTTCGGGTAAGGTTAAACCTTTAATGTGGTTCGAAAATGCCACACCACTGCGCAGTGGCTGGGCCTGGGGCCAGGCTTACCTGCAGGATGGAGTAACGGCCTTTGAAGCAAAGGTTGGCAAAGGTAAGTTGCTTGCTTTCGGACCGGAAATAGCTTTCAGGGCGCAAACACATGGTACTTTTAAGTTGATATTTAATCAGTTGTATAAATAATTTAACCGATTACTGTTTAGTCTCAGGATGACGATTGATATGAGAAGCCACTATCCAAAACGATAGTGGCTTTTTACTTTAGCCTTACTATCGCCAATTATAATCACCTTAATTTTGTATTATGAAAGTAGAAATCTGGTCGGACGTAATGTGTCCGTTTTGCTATATCGGGAAAAGACATTTCGAACAGGCGATTGAAAAACTGCCCTTCAAAAATGAAATTGAAATCGATTGGAAGAGTTTTCAGCTCAACCCTGAGTACCACAATACCAATAACGAAACGGTATACGATTATCTTTCGAGAAGTAAAGGAATGCCAGTTGAGCAGGCGAAACAAATGACCAAACAAGTAGTTGATATGGCCGCAAATGCTGGTTTAGCTCTTGATTTTGACACCAACATCCCTGCAAATACTTTTAATGCACACCGCTTGATCCATTTAGCAGCAAAACATGGTCTTCAGGATTTAGCCGAAGAAAAACTGTTTGAAGCTCATTTTGTGAACAGCAAAAATATTGGAGAAACCGATGTTTTGGTTGATCTTGCTGCGGAAATTGGTTTGGATAAAGATGAAGCAACAGCTATTTTAAATGGCGATGAATTTGCCGAAGCCGTTCGTTACGATATTTATGAAAGCCAGAATTTAGGCATCCGTGGGGTACCTTATTTTGTAATGGACCGTAAATACGGTGTTTCTGGCGCCCAACCTGTTCAGGCTTTTACTGATGCGCTTACACAAAGTTTTACGGAATGGAAAGAAGCCCAAACGAAAACCACACTTACCTCATTAAATAAAAATAATGATGCGGTTTGTGATGAGAATGGTTGTGAGATATAGAATTTTCTAAGGCCGTCCCTTAAAATATCGTCATCTCGACTGGAACGCAGTGAAACTGAGAGATCTATCTCGAGACAGATTTCTCGACTACGTTGCACTTCGCTCGAAATGACGGTAACTAGATCCTGAAATAAATTCAGGAAGACGGATCGCGTTAGATTTCTCGGCTTCGTTGCACTTCGCTCGAAATGACGGTAACTTAGGGGAATTAGACACTGAAATAAATCTGATAAGTATCGGATTAGGAGGATGAATTGCGAAGAATCCTTCGACTCCGCTCAGGATGACAATCACTCGGGATACTTACCGCTGATTTTTCAACGGTGTTAACAAATATTCAAGCCCATTTACCCGTATTTCGAACATGGTGGCCATTAAATCGCCCAATTTACCTTTCGGAAAACCCTTGTCATTATACCAAAGCAAATAACTTTCGGGGATATTGCAGATCAGGTAACCCTTATATTTTCCATAAGGCATTTGCATTTTTACTAAATCGAGCAACAGGGTTGGATCTAACATTATATAAAGGTAAGCCTAATAATAGCTAATCAATAAGCTCTAAAGTTTCAATTGCTTCTTCAACGGTACTTACATTATCAAAAGCAATCCTGAGTGTATTTTTTACCTCTTTTAAATTGCACATCCGTGGATGGTTCTGCGCAAAAGTTAAAATCTTGGTAAAAGTGTTCGAATCAAAATAAGCCGATTGTTTATCGCTTAAAAAATATCCGCGTAAGCTATTTTTCTTAAAACTGATTTTCTCGAAACCCAGTTTTTTGCCCAACCATTGCAACCTTACCACGCTAAGCATGGTTTTTACCTGTGGTGGCACCGGCCCGAAACGATCGGCCAGGTGTTTTTCAAAAATGGCCAGTTCGCCTTCATTATCGAGTTTTGATAGCTCAGTATATAAATTGTACCGCTCGGTAATATTCGTAATATAAGCATCAGGAATGTACAATTCCAGATCGGTATCTACTTGCGTAAAGCCAACAAAAGGCCGGGCAGGTTCATTTTCGAACAAGCCTTTAAATTCAGCTTCTTTTAATTCCTGTATGGCTTCATCTAATATTTTATGGTACATCTCAAAACCAATTTCGGCAATGAAACCGCTTTGCTCTGCACCTAGTAAATTTCCGCTTCCACGGATATCCAGATCACGCATGGCTACGTTAAAACCACTGCCAAGATCAGAAAACTCTTCAATAGCGCTTAAACGCTTGCGCGCTTCGGAAGTTAAGGTAGATAAAGGTGGCGAAAGCAGATAACAAAATGCTTTTTTGTTGCTCCGGCCTACCCTGCCACGCATCTGGTGCAAATCGCTCAAACCAAACATGTGCGCATGGTTAATGATGATGGTATTGGCATTTGGGATATCCAAACCCGCTTCGATAATGGTAGTCGCCACCAGAACATCCTTTTCACCATTGATGAAATCGAGCATTACATCTTCCAACGCATCTCCATCCAGTTGTCCGTGAGCAATACCGATTCTTGCTTTTGGAACAAGTTTCTGAATCAATCCCCCCAATTGCATCAGGTCGTTTACACGGTTATGGATGAAAAATACCTGTCCGCCACGATCCAATTCGAACTGAACAGCCTCCTGAATTAATTTATCATTAAAAACATGCAATTCGGTACTTACCGGTTGGCGGTTTGGTGGGGGTGTGCTAATAATCGATAAATCCCTTGCCCCCATTAAAGAGAAATGCAGGGTTCTCGGAATTGGTGTTGCAGTAAGCGTTAAGGTATCAACATTTACACGTACCGCTTTTAACCGTTCTTTTGCGGTAACGCCAAATTTCTGCTCTTCATCAATAATCATGATGCCGAGATCCTTGAACTTTACATCCTTGCTTAATAAACGGTGTGTACCAATCAGAATGTCGACTTTACCTGCTGCCGCTTCTGCCAGGGTATCTTTAATCTGTTTATTGGTTTTAAAACGGTTGATATAATCTACCGTAACCGGAAAATCTTTTAAACGCGACGAGAAGGTTTTAAAATGCTGTAAAGCCAAAATAGTGGTAGGAACCAAAACAGCAGCCTGTTTGCCTTCTGCAACAGCTTTAAATGCCGCACGTACGGCGATTTCCGTTTTCCCGAAGCCTACATCACCGCAAACCAAACGGTCCATTGGATGTGGCGATTCCATATCCTTTTTCACATCCTGGGTGGCTTTTAACTGATCGGGCGTATCTTCATAAATAAACGAAGCTTCTAACTCAGTTTGTAAATAACTATCGGGAGAAAATGCCGTACCTGCCTGTGTTTTACGCAGAGCATAAAGTTTAATCAGATCACGGGCGATATCTTTAACTTTTTTTTTAGTAGTTTTTTTTAGCTTATCCCAGGCATCAGTACCCAGTTTATTCATTTTGGGTACGCCACTTTCCTTACCACTGTATTTTGCAATGCGGTTTAGCGAGTTGATGTTTACATAAAGCAGGTCGTTATCTGCATAAATTAAACGAATCATCTCCTGGGTTTTGCCATTTACCTCCACCTTTTCGAGCCCCGCGTATTTACCGATCCCGTGATCGATGTGCGTAACATAATCCCCGGATTTTAGTTCCCTTAAATCTTTCAGGGTAATGGCCTGACTTTTCTGATAGCCTTTTTTGAGCTTGTATTTATAGTAACGGTCGAAAATCTGGTGATCGGTATAAAATGCCGTCTGGATCTGCGGATCAACAAAACCCTCGCGCAACATGCTGTTTATAGGAGTAAACTTGGCCGTTTTGTCAATATCTTCTAAAATGGCATATAAACGCTCAATCTGCTTGGGCGAATCGGTAAAAATAAAGTTAACGATACCGGCCTTTTCATTTTCCTTTAAGTTATGGATTAAGAGGTTAAAATCTTTATTAAACGATGGCTGCGGTTTTGTTTCGAATTCATAACGGTTATCTGTTTTATAAAAAAACTGCTTGCCAAATTCTACCAAAGGAAAATCCTGAAGATGATCTCCCAGTAATTTTTCGTCGCTAAAAGCAAATTTAGGATCAATCCACTCCGGGTTCTGCGTTTTATCTGCAGCAGGCAGTGCTTTCCACAGTTCAACAGCTTTTTTATACCCTGCTTTAACAATGTCTAAAGTAAACTCTACATCTTTAAACCAGAGTTGTGTATCCTGATCAATATAATCGAGGATGCTGATATTGCTTTCGGTTAAAAACTTAGCTTGTACATTGGGTACAATGGTGAGCGATTTAACATCGGCCACCGAAAGCTGGCTTTCGATCTCAAAACTCCTGATGCTTTCTACCTCATCACCAAAAAATTCGATGCGGTAAGGCAAGTCGGATGAAAAAGAGAATATATCTACAATACCACCGCGGATGGAAAACTGACCAGGTTCGTAAACAAAATCCCTGCGGTCGAAATCGTAATCGATCAAAAACTCATTGATAAAGTCGATACCCAGTTTTGCCCCGAGGCTGATCTCGAGGGTGTTTTTTTCAAGGGCAGAACGGTCGATTACTTTTTCAGCTATAGCTTCCGGATAAGAAACCACAATCTTACCATATTCCGAATCATGGTTCAGTTCGTTCAATACCTCGGCACGGGCCAGTACATTGGCCGTATCTACCTGTGTAAAATCGAAAGATTTGCGGTAAGAGGAAGGAAATAATAGAACCTGTTTATCGAGTACGCTTTCCAGGTCCGACTGGAAATAGGCCGCCTCTTCCCTATCCGGTAAAACAAAAAGGATGGGCTTGTGTAACAGGAAGTATGATGAAAGTGAAACAATAGCATCAGCCGAACCCACCAGCCCCTTTAATTGTATCTTCGGGTTTCTGGTAGCGTTCAACGCTTTGGTAAATTGGGTTACCCTATCGTCGGTTTTGTATCTGTTTATTAAATCTCGAATGTTCAAGGCACAAAAATAAGCTTATCTTTTAATATTAACCCCCAATTTATGTAAAGGTTTTTTTAACTATTTTTGGCAGGATTGAGGGATGTGAAAACGGATTCGAAAAAATTAAAAACTTATTCTTAGATGTTATCGTTCGTTTTGTCGAAAGATATGCCCATTTCGTCGATTAAGGGCAAATTGATGTAACAAAGGTAGTTTTATAGCCTCTAAACTGTATAAAAAGTGAAACAATGAAGTACATTAAAAGCTTTCCACTAGAACTTTTTTTCTGGGTAACAGCTTTGGTATTACTGGCAACAACAAATGCCCACGAACATCACTTTACACTTTGTCCGCTGGCTAATTTAGGCTTTAAAGACTGGTGTCCGGGATGTGGAATTGGCAGGTCGATCAGCCTGATATTACATGGCGGGTTTACTGAAAGCTTTTCTGAGCATTGGTTTGGGTTTCCGGCACTTTTAATTATAGTTTATAGAATTTATACATTGATAAAAAATAAAAAAACATTTAAAATTTCACCAACAAATACATAACAACCATGGATATCTTTCAATCACCTCTTATGTCGTTACCAGGTATAACACCAGAGGAATACTCATACTTACAACAAGCAACAACCGGTTTAACCGAAGAGCAGTTGCGCAATTTCTTAATGGTTTACAGCAGCAAAAGGAAAAACCCTTCGGATATGTTGATTTTCTGTTTAATCGGTTTATTCGTTGTTCCTGGCTTGCAGAGGTTCATCATCGGCCAGGTTGGGATGGGTATCTTATATCTGCTTACCTGGGGCTTATGTTTTATCGGATCGATTATCGACGTAATAAACCATAAAACCCTTGCTTTTGAACATAACCAGAAAATGGTGTTCGAAAGCCTGCAGATGGTGAGAATGAGCAGCGGATTCCAACAGACCGGAAAATTCTAGAATAGTATAAATTGATATTCAAACCTCGCAGTTTTCTTAACCTGCGAGGTTTTGTTTTTACAATCGGTTAGTCGGGATTTGCAATCCCGTCTTTGGTACCGTGGATTTCAAATCCACAGCTCATGAGGTCAGGATTACAAATCCTGACCAACAGCCTGAGGTAGCCATAAAAACCGAAGCACTCATTTCCAAATATATCGACCACCTCAGTCACCTGAGATCATCTAAGTTAATGTACTATTACTGGCTTATTATCAATTTAGCTGGGGAAATTTTCAAAACCTCTGGGGTTTATTTATATTTATCGAATGAAATTAGCTGAAATTACCAATTATTTAGAAAGCATTGCGCCACTTAATTATCAGGAAGATTATGATAATTCGGGACTGATTGTTGGTGATCCGAATATGGAAATCCGTGCTGCATTGGTAGCTCTGGATTGTGTGGAGAAGATTGTAGATGAAGCCATTTCTACAGGCTGCAACCTGATCATCACCCATCATCCCATTGTTTTTAAAGGATTAAAAAAGCTGAACGGCAAAAATTATGTAGAACGCGTGGTGTTAAAAGCCATTAAAAATAATATTGCACTTTATGCTATTCATACCAATTTAGACAGCATCCATACCGGTGTAAATGCCCGGATTTGTGAACGTTTGGGTTTAACCGGTACAAAAGTACTTTCGCCCAAGGCCGGATTGTTAAAAAAACTGGTTACCTATTGTCCGCAGGCACAGGCCGAGCAGCTACGGTCGGCATTATTTTATGCTGGCGCAGGTAATATCGGTAATTACAGTGAGTGTAGTTTTAATGCCGATGGTTTTGGTACATTTAAGGGAAACGAAGATTCTGATCCTTTTGTGGGCGAAAAAGGTGTACGCCACCGCGAAACTGAGGTGCGTATTGAAATGGTTTACCCTACACAGGCCGAGCGGAAAATTCTGGTGGCCCTGTTCGAAAACCATCCTTATGAGGAAGTGGCTTACGATATTTATAAACTCGAAAATAAACATCAGCTGGTAGGCTCGGGTATGGTGGGCTGGCTTGAATATGATATGGATGCCTACGATTTTTTACACCTGGTGAAAGACCGGATGCAGGCCAAAGTGGTTAGGCATACCGAAGTAACCGGCAAAAGAATTAAAAAAGTGGCAGTTTGTGGCGGCTCTGGGAGCTTCCTTTTAAGAGAAGCCATTGCTGCGGGGGCAGACGCTTTTATCACCGCTGATTTTAAATATCACGAGTTTTTTGATGCAGAGGAAAAACTGATCATTGCCGACATCGGACACTTTGAAACTGAACAATTTACCTCAAATTTATTGCTTGAAATTATTCAGAAAAAATTTACTAACTTTGCAATCCGTTTAACGGAGCAAAATACAAACCCCATAAATTACTTGTTTTAATGGAACAAACCGTAGAACAAAAGCTAAAAGCTTTATACGAATTACAAAATATCCACACCAAAATTGATAAAATCCGTCAGGTACGTGGCGAATTACCAATGGAAGTTGCCGATCTTGAGGATGATGTTTTAGGATTAGAAACCAGAATTTCAAAAATCAAAGGTGAACTTGATGATCTTGAGGATTCGATCGTAACGCGTAAAAATACAATTAAAGATGCGCAAGCAGCCATCAAAAGATACGATACTCAATTAAAAGAAGTTAAAAATAACCGCGAATACGATGCTTTAACTAAAGAAATTGAGATTCAAGGTTTAGATATCCAGGTTTCTGAAAAGAAAATTAAAGAGCATGGTTTCGAAATCAACTCTAAAACTGAAATCTATGAAGCTGCTAAAGCGGAATTAGATGGCAGAAAAAAAGATCTGGATGTTAAAAAAGCCGAACTTGATGTAATTACTGCCGAAACTGAAAAAGAAGAGGACGATTTACAGAAAAAAGCGGATAAAGCTGAGCCGCAGATCGAAGAACGTTTATTGGTAGCTTACAAACGTTTACGCAAAAATGCAGTAAATGGTTTAGCTGTAGTAACCATCGATCGTGATTCTTGCTCAGGCTGTTTCAACCAGATCCCGCCTCAACGTCAGTTAGATATCCGTCAACGTAAAAAAATCATCGTTTGCGAACACTGCGGACGTATTTTGGTTGATGAGGCTTTAACCCACGAAGTAGCTGAAGCTTAATTGCAATATTAAATGAATTGAACGTCCCGGTCTGCAGATCGGGACGTTTTTGTTTAGGCCTGTTTTTTGCTTGTACAAAACAAGCAGGTAATTTTAGCGTTTAATGTAAATATTTAACGCCAATTAAAGCTGTAAAACCAAACCGAAATTAGTATCCCAAATGAATAAAAGCTTCCGTTTTTTTGTAACCCCGCTCCTGCTCATATTTCCCCTCTTTTCATTTGCAAACTTCGATTTTAACAGCAATTGCCTCAATGCATATAAAAGCATTTTCGAGCTAAAACTTGGTAATGCAAGGGCCTATATTTCAACAGAGAAAAAGCAGCATCCCAATAATTCCATCATTCCGCTGCTCGAAAACTATGTAGACTTTTTTACCGTGCTTACTTCTGAAAGCAAAGCCGATTTCGACCGCCTCAAAGGAAACAAATCAGCCCGTTTAGACCAAATTAGTGATGATGATAAAAACTCACCTTACTATTTGTATGCACAGGCAGAAATCAACCTGCAATGGGCGCTTATCCGCGGACGTTTCGGCGAATACTTTAATGCCGCAATGGAAGTTAAAAGGGCAAACAGCCTTTTACAGGATAACAATAAAAAATTCCCCAATTTTCATCTTAACCTAAAGGGTTTAGGGTTAATTAATGCTGTTTTGGGTAATTTGCCTGATGGGGCATTAAAAACGGCGCTTTCAACCTTTGGTATTAAAGGAAACCTTCAGAGTGGCTTAAATATGTTCGAAAAACTGGCCGATAACCTGCCAAAATCCACTTACGAACCTTTTTACGAGGAGGTGGTGTTTTACTATGCTTATGTATTAACTGATGTAGCACACAGTCCGCTGGCTTATGCCAAAACAATGAAATATACCGAGAGGATTGCCGATACCAGTTTGCTTAAAAGTTACCTGCAAAGTTACGTCTGCATCAAAAACTCGCATAGCGATGAAGCCATTTCCATTTTAGCAAAGCGGCCCGAAGGTGGCGTTTACCAACCTTTCCCCTATCTGGATTACCTGGAAGGCATTGCCCGTTTAAATAAACTCGACCTTAATTCGGCTACTTACTTTAACCGCTTTTTACAGGCTACAAAGGGCGTAAATTTTGTAAAGGATGCCTACCTTCATTTAGGCTGGATATCGCTGCTGAAAGGAGATAAAGAAGGATATGGGGCATTTGCAGCAAAAGCAATAAAAAATGGCTATACCTATATGGAAAAAGATAAGCAGGCCAAAAGCGAAGCAGCAGCTGGTACCCCAACACTTGATCTTTTGAAGGCACGACTTTTATTTGATGGAGGCTATTTAAACAGGGCTTTGCAGATTTTGGATAATAAAAAAGCCGGCGATTACACCAACGATAAAGACAAAATTGAATTTAGCTACCGTTTGGGAAGGGTTTATGATGATTTAGGTAAAGATGAACAGGCACTGGCTGCTTATCAGGAGACCATTAACGGGGGAAAAAATCTGAAGTATTATTTTGCCGCCAATGCAGCGCTGCAGATGGGCAAGTTGTACGAAAGGAAAAAAAATGAAGCTAAAGCTAAAGAAGCTTTCAATACTGCCATTGCCATGAAAAACCATGAGTTCGAAAGCAGTATCGAAAGCCAGGCTAAAGCCGGATTAAGGCGGTTAGCCAATAACTAAAAACGGTGGATAAAAGCATTAATGTGCATACCTGCTCCTACAGAGGCAAAAACAGCCACATCTCCTGCTTTAACTTGATAACCTTTAACCTCCCCTTTTAAAACAAGGTCTAGCAGTGTTGGTACTGTAGCTACAGAACTATTACCCAGCCACGAAATCGTCATCGGTACGAGGTTTTCAGGAACAACATCTTTACCGTAAAGCTTAAACAGGCGTTTCATAATGGCAGTATCCATTTTACCATTTGCCTGATGCACAAACACAATATTGATGTCTTCTACGCTTAAACCTGCTTTATCAATCGCTTTTTTGATTACCTGGGGCACCTGAACTACCGCAAACTCATATAGTTTACGACCATTCATTTTCATATAGAAATTTCCACTGGTTTCGTCTGGATGCGACCCTTTACCCATCGTAAGCAGGTTACCGTGGTTAAGCGAATGCGTTTCTGTTTTATGGGCCAGTATTCCTTTTTTTTCGGCTTCCTCTTCTGCAGCTTCGAAAATAACGGCGCCTGCACCATCCGAGAAAATCATACTGTCGCGGTCGTGCGGATCAATGATGCGGCTTAGCGTTTCAGCACCAATTACCATCACCCGTTTGGCATCACCGCTTTTGATGTAATAATCGGCCTGTATGGCGCCTTGTACCCATCCCGGACAGCCAAAAATGAGATCATAGGCTACACAATCAGGATTATGGATACCCAACTGCTGTTTTACTTTTGATGCTAAAGCCGGTAAGATGTCACTACGGTTGCTGTTTAAAGGAATATCACCAAAATTATGGCAAAAGATAATATAATCTAATGTTTCCTTATCAATACCGGCATTTTCGATGGCTTTTTCTGCTGCCTTTGCACCAAGATGATTACTCAATTGCTCCGGGCAGGCATAACGCCTTTCTACGATTTCGGTAATTTCAGAGAATTTGTGGATAATCTCCGAGTTCTCTTTTTCAAGTCGGTTTCCATTCTCAAAAAACGTCGAATTTAAGAATTCGTTACCAGAAATAATATTCTGCGGGATATAACTTCCGGTACCGGTAATTACCGTGTTTATTACTTTGCTCATAATTATAATACCGCATACTAAATCGGTATGTAGTATAAAACTATCAATTATATTCGGTAATCGGAAATATATTTGACTTTAGCGGAGCTTATTTTCGAGTGCGAATTTTAATAATCCTGCCTTTCCATTTACATTTAGCTTCTGTGCCATGTTTTTTCGGTGTGTATCAACGGTATTTAAAGCTATAAATAATTTTTGGGCAATTTGTTGAGAAGAGTAGTCTTCGCTAATTAATTTTAGGATTTCCATTTCCCTTGCGGTTAAATTATGGCTTTTTTGAAAATGATCACCATCATTAAATGAAGATGCCTGTATATCAGGTTTTATTTTCTGAAAATATTTTTCACCCTTTTGTAAACCCGAAATAATTTTAAATAAGGTTTCGGCATCGGTATCCTTTTGCACAAAGGCCATTACCCCAATGCTTTCGAGCTTTGTAGCAAGTTTTGTTGTATAATACATGGATAAAACCATTATTTTAACAGCCGGGAACAACTGCCTGATCTTTTCTGCGGCAATTTCGCCATCTAAAACAGGCATATTCAGGTCGAGGATTAAAATATCGGGTACCTGATTGTTCAGAAGATGTAAAACCTCCTTCCCATTGGATGCCATGCCTATTATTTTAAAGTTGTGCTGTTCAGAAAGGATGGCCGATAATCCTTCGGCAAACAGTTTATGATCATCTGCGATCATTAAGGTTGTGGGTTGCTGTTCAGTCAGTTCCATTATTTCAAGGGGATATCAATAACTATTGTGGTGCCGTTCTGATTGCTGTCGATCTGGATTTTTCCATTCAGGTAATTTACCCGCGAAAGGATATTCTGCATGCCCAACCCTTTTTTATCCTCCTCAGCATTAAAACCAATGCCATTATCTTCGGCCATGATATTAATCCTTTCATCAAAATATAAGATCTGTATAGTCGCTTTTGTAGCCAGAGAATGCCTGTTGATGTTATTTACCAACTCGTTAACGATGCGGTAAATGGTGATCTCGGTAGTGCTATCGATAGGGTGTTCTACCTGAAAAACAAATTCGAAAGCAATTTTCCCCGAATGGTTTAAACTGCTGAAATGTTCTTTCAGGGTTTCGATCAGGCCCAGTTGTTCGAAGTTTTTGGGCATTAAATTATGCGAAATCTCCCTTAAATCAGCACAGGCCTTTTCGATCATCCCAATGGTCTGATCGTAAAACACACGCTCGTTTTCGGTCAGCTTTAAAACCTTTTGCTGAAATGCCGTGATGTTTAATTTGATAATCGAAAGCGTACCGCCCAAATCATCATGCAGATCGCGGGCCAATCGCGTTCTTTCATCTTCCTGAGCATTAAAAATACCATCTGCGAGATCTACCTGGTGTTTGCTTTTCTCTTCGAGCAGGATTTCTTTTTCCTTTTTAAGGAAGTTATAACGTTGGGTTAAGGCAAATGACAGGAATATAATTTCGGCCGTTAAACCCACCACCAGTCCATTTGGCTTTAACAGGTTAAAATTGGTAAGACCAAGGGTATTAAAAACATAATTGAACACACCAAATAACAGCATTATGGTAGCAATAAAATAGTACCAGCCTAATTTATAACCGGCCCTGATGCGCTCTACCACGCATACAATAATAACAATAACTGTAAGTAATGCTAAAAAGTTATTGATATAAAAAACCGTTTTTTCCAGTATAATAAAGGATTTAAAAAGCATGAAAACGGGAATAATAGACATTGCCCAGCAGAAGCGCTTATAATAAGTGGTAAAGCGGTACAGGCGGCTGTTTTCACGGTTTTGGTTTACGAACAACTGCATCACCTGGATCAGTAAACCACAACTTAACGAAGCCATGATGAGTCGCATATAATCCTGTAAACCGGGCAGATTTGGGTAAAACCATTGGAAAGCGAGCCCTTCCTCTTCAAGAATGAAAATTAAAGTACAGAAAATATAAATGGCATAATAAAGGTGGATCCTGTCCTTAACCGAAGCGTAAAGCAGCAGGTTAAATATCACAGCAAAAACAAAAATACCGGTATAAAAACCAAACAGGGTGTGCTGTGGAATTTCTGCCTGAATAATATCAATATCGCGTCCTATCGACATTGGCATATACATATTCTGTCCGCGTTTATCCGCCCAAAGATAATAAGTTGCTTTTTCGTGCGGGGCAAGTAATACGGGATAGATAAAACTCCTGTTCCGGTAAGGTCGCTGTTTAAAAGGAAAGTGATCGCCGGTTAAGCCCAGAGAATGTATTTTTCCGTCCCGATCAACTTTAAAAAGCTGAAGCTGATTAATGCTTGAGCTCTGTTCCTTAAACATCAGATGAACCGATTGATTTAGGGTGTTTTCTATATCGAAAACAACCCAATAATAAGATTGGGTATAACCTTTACTAAAAACTTTGCCGGGTTTTAGTGGTGTGAGTTTATTGACCTGCTTATATTTAATAATAGAATCGATACTCAGGTTTAAATTTTTGTCCTCATAGAAATACCCATGTTTGCTGATATTAAATTTTTTGGCAGTATCGATCAAAATTGGGTTGCCCTGCTGGGCTAAGCACAGCCGGAGTGGGTTTAGGAAAAGTAGAAACAAAAAGAAAACTTTATTCATTGATGAGAGAATTAGCGAACGGATGCAATCAATATTGTATAAATATAGTATATAAAGCAGATACTAAATATACCTAGTAAAGGGTATATAAATCACTTTGACGATCGTTTATTTTTACTTTGAATTAAACGAACTTACAATGAAAAATTTCTTAAATACTATTTTGCTGCTGTTTCTGGTACAGCTAGCAAATGCGCAATCGCATGTTGCAAAAAGTGAATATGCCCGGTACAATTGCAGGTTTGCCCCTAAAGGCTGGAATAATGCAGAGGGGAAACTAATGTGTCCGGCCTGTGCAAAGGAAAATGAAGATGCCCGGAAAAAGAAAATAGCTGATGATAAAGCAGCAGATGAAGCGGCCAAAATCAGAAATGCAAAACTTAAGGCCGAAAACGAGGCTAACTTTAAAAAGAAGCAGGCTGAAAATGCCGAAAAAAACAAAGTTACAGAGGTACATGTAGCGATGGGTAAGATGCCCGCAACAGCAGTCAAAAAGCCTGAACCACCGGTAAAAAAGGTCCCTTCTAAACCATCAAAAGATATATTGTTTTTTGCTGACTATCCAGGATCAATGTCGATGAGTGGTAAAAACTTAAACTACTTTTTAAACGAAAATGGTGATACGGTTTTAAAAAGCAAAGATTATGGCAGCACTTTCGCTGCTTTTGGAGACAATAAAAATAATTTCCCCAAGAATATAGGGATTGTGATTTTGAAAGAAGAAAACACCTTAACTAATGGTAAAACGAGAAACGTTGCCGACATCGTTGACCTGAAGGGAAAACGGCTTTTTAATGATAAGAGCATCAGTACCATCTTTCATTTAATGAACGATTATTTTGTGATTGGCAGAAGCAAAGATTTTGGGGAGGATTCTAGCTGGGGTTATAATTATAGAAGAATTCAGGAGGTTGACATTTACAATGTAAAAACGAAAAAAACCATCACTTTGGATAAAGATCGCTCCCGAGTAGAACTTTATTTGGCGTTTGATCACCATAAACTGGAAGATGAAGGACTAAAACCGGTATTATCAAGAAGATATTCTAACTATGATGAAGACATCTATTGCATAGATGCCGCAGGTGAGTTGGTGGTAAAAAGGTTTCAGGGTTCGAGGTAATTATCATATTAAATATTATTCAAAATCTAAATTAACGCTATTATGAAAAACAACCTACTATTATTTTTAGCTGGCATAGCATTATTCTGTTGTTCCTGCGCAAAGATCTGCACCGTGCCGCCAATTAACGCCACTGTAAATGGGACAACAGTCTCATTTGCTTCTTCTAAAATTCCGTGTAAAAAAGTAACAGAATATGAGGAAGCTGTTAAATTGTCTATCAATGCAATCTATTCTGAAACGTTTGAAATAACGTTAGAAAATTACATGAAAGATAGTATTGGTAATGGACCTCATGAAAAAGCTTGGGAAGGATTGGTAGCGAAAGAAGTGGTGAAGAAAATGAGGCTGCAGATTAATGGAGAATTTATAGAAACCTACGGAGGACCTATTGGATGGTTGCGCTATACCTTTTCTCATAATATTGCTTATGATGGAACGGCTGATGGGCCGATATGGCTAAATAGAATTCCTTTAAAAAATCGAAATGCTGCGAGCATTGCAAATACAATTGCACATGAAACTGCTCATAGAATAGGGTTAAGACATCCCAATAGCGATGTTGACCTTAAAATAGCATATAAGGAACCACCTTATGTAATTGGTACTATTATAGAAAATATGTGCACAAATAAACCAACAGGTTTCAGCGCCAAATAATCTTAATAAGTAAGACCTAACTTTAAAAACAATATCATGAAAAAATTAACCCTCATCATTTTAACATTTTTGATCTATAAAAGCGCCAATGCGCAAGATTTGTTAAAACCAGATAGTTCGCGTTACCTTAATTTGCGATACATTGAATTTTACAGACAGAATCATCCATTATCATACATTGCTCCATTAGGAGAGCTTGGCTCAAAGAATAAATACATCTTTACATCAAGATTAACTACTTCTTTTATGGTATTTGGAAGCAAGAGTTCGCGATTGGCTATTGCATTAATTCCTGACTTTACGATAAGGATGCTTGACCTGCATTCTAAACCTGTTTATACACCCGATTTTAGGATTGGAGGAGCATTATATTACCGGCTTAATGATGATGAAAAAAAATATAAATATGCTACATTGGGTTTTATGCATCACTCTAATGGGCAGGATACAACACATAGGCCAGTTGTAGGCACATTAAATTATAAAGATTGGGATTTCTCTACAAATTATATTTATGGAAAGTATAATTGGGGTAAGGTTAGAAGTAACGGCAACATCTTAAGGTCTTCATTAAATCAACAGCTAGAATTTAAATCAAACGGATTGTTCGATTACGACAATGTTATAAAAGGAGATTATGGTTTTACAAGAATCGGCTATAGTCTTTCTTATCGCACATATACCTATTTCTATGATCTCTTAACTAGCGGTGATTATAAAGAAGACAATAATCGTTCTCCTGATAGAAATGATGATCAGGCCGGCTGGCTAAATAAGGAGCGCTTCAGATGGAACCTGGAAGCATCCTATGCGATAAATAAATATGATAATTATAATTTTTTCGCGGTTAAAAGGAGATTAAATATAGAAGCAACAGCATATTATTCGCCATTTTGGATGAGACAAACCTCACTTATGCTAGGTGCAGGTTACTATGGAGAAGATCCATACAACATTTATTTTAAAGATAAATATGCATGGATAAGGTTTGGTATCGCTGTGGGATTCTTAAAATATACAGCAAAGGCAAAAGGTAAAAATCACGAAAGTCAAGGTCTTAACTAAAATCATCAATCAAAAAAACAAACAGCTCTTTTGGCCCATGGGCTCCTAAAACTAGTGTTTTTTCGATATCGGCGGTTCTGCTGGGGCCTGTAATGTTGCTGATCATTGATGGGATCTGGCTGCCGTATTTGTTTTTTAACAATTGAAAGCCATCCTTAAGATCCAAAACCAACTGACTCGTTTTGGCGATTACTATATGGTGATGGGGGAAAATACTTAACCGCCTGCCTACAGCTCCGCTATTGCTTACCATTACACTCCCGTTACGGGCAATTAAGGCCTCGCAAAGGGTAATGCCTACTTCTGCCTGCTCAAAATCCTTATCAGTTTGATAAAAAGGGAACTCATATTTGCTTAAAAATTGTTGCAGTTCGGGTTCCCAGCAGTATATTTTGCGCCACTTAAATTTATCGGCCAGCTGTAACATGTTTTCAAAAAAGTCGATACCGTCTTCGCAGAAAATAAAATTGCCTGCTATGGCAGTAAGCTGTTCTGCAAATAATACCTCTAACTCATCAGTATTTTTTTTATACAATACACTCTCTTCTAAATTAGGATAAGGATTTTCGCGCTTCTCGAGCAAGGCTTTCCTTATCTTTTTTAGTATCTGTTCTTTCGCTGTCGTATTATCCTTCATATAAAAAAAAGCTACCCTAATGATTAATCAGGGTAGCAAATGTAATAATAGAAATTGTTTATTTAAGCCTCAACCGGGGTAATATGTCCTGGTGTTCCGCTTTCGCCTTGATTTTCGAATAAACGTTTTCCGAAAATTTCTTCTAAATCGTCTTTAAATAAAACCTCTTTTTCGATCAGGATATCGGCCAATTGGATCAATTTATCTTTGTTTTCTTCCAATAATTGGATAGCTCTCTGATATTGACCTTCAATTAATGCAGAAATCTCTTTATCAATGGTTAAAGCGGTATCTTCTGAATATGGTTTAGAGAAGTTGTACTCGTTCTGACCAGATGAATCGTAATAGGTAATGTTTCCTAATTTTTCGTTCAAACCATAAATGGTAACCATTGCCCTGGCCTGTTTGTTAACTTTCTCAAGATCGCTTAATGCGCCGGTAGAAATGGTATCGAACATTACTTTTTCGGCAGCCCTGCCTCCCATTGTGGCACACATTTCATCCAGCATCTGGTGTGGGCGAACAATTAAACGCTCTTCCGGTAAGTACCAGGCTGCACCTAAACTTTGTCCGCGGGGTACAATGGTAACTTTAACCAAAGGTGCTGCGTGCTCCAATAACCAGCTCACCGTGGCATGACCAGCTTCGTGAATGGCAATAGCACGTTTTTCGCTTGGCGTAATGATTTTGTTTTTCTTTTCTAAACCACCTACAATACGGTCAACCGCATCAAGGAAATCCTGTTTATCAACTGCCGATTTATTTTTACGTGCTGCAATTAATGCTGCCTCGTTACATACATTGGCAATATCTGCTCCGGAGAAACCTGGTGTTTGTTTAGCTAAAAATTCGGTATCTAACTCTTCTGATTTTTTTAACGGCGTAATGTGTACTTCGAAAATCTGTTTACGTTCGATAACATCCGGTAAATCAACGTAAATCTGCCTGTCGAACCTACCTGCTCTTAATAATGCTTTATCTAAAACATCGGCACGGTTAGTTGCAGCTAAAATGATTACATGTGTATTGGTTCCAAAACCATCCATTTCAACCAAAAGCTGATTTAAGGTGTTTTCGCGTTCATCGTTTCCGCCCATTACACCATTTTTACCACGCGCACGGCCGATGGCATCAATCTCATCAATAAAGATGATACAAGGTGATTTATCTTTCGCTTGTTTAAACAGGTCGCGTACACGTGAAGCACCTACGCCAACAAACATCTCCACAAAATCAGATCCTGATAAAGAGAAGAAAGGAACCTGAGCCTCGCCGGCAACAGCTTTAGCCAATAGGGTTTTACCGGTACCCGGCGATCCTACCAATAAAGCTCCTTTGGGGATTTTTCCACCCAGATCGGTATACTTTTTAGGGTTTTTAAGGAAATCTACAATTTCCATTACCTCTGTTTTGGCTTCTTCTAAACCGGCAACATCGTTAAAAGTAATGTTCACCTGGCTTTCTTTATCAAATAAAGTGGCTTTTGATTTTCCAATGCTGAAAATCTGACCGCCACCACCAGCACCACCGCCCATTCTGCGCATCATAAAAATCCAGAAACCGATTAAAAGCAATACAGGAAGAATAATGCTCAAAAACCAGCTTGCCAAAGGGTTGCTGCGGTTTTCTGATTGAAATGAAATTGCTTTTCTGCCAGCTGGTAATGCTTTTTGCGATTCTGCCAATGCAGCCCTTAAGTCGGCAAATTTGCCGCCGTAGGTGAAAAATACTGTAGGTCCGTTTGATACATTAAAAGAACTGGTACTTTTATATTGTTTATACTGAGGTTTATTTAAACTGTCTTTTTTAATATATACTTCAGCTTTTACCAGATCTTCGGTTTGATAGGCAACAATCCTGTCAACATCGCCTGTTAACAGCATTTTGCTTTCGAAAACATCGTATTTAACTTCTTTACCGCTATCGCCGGTAAATAAAAACTGCGCTGCTATAATAGCGATGATGATGGCAGCATAAACCCAGAAAATATTGAATTTTGATCCTTTTTGTGGTTTTTTAGGGATGTTTGGTAATCGTTTTCCCTGTTTTTCGGTATTTTGATTGTCGTTCATTTGTCTTTGTCAAAATGGTTCTAAAGGTTATGCGCTCTGATAATTTGTGCTTTCTGCATCCCCCCAAAGTTCTTCTATGCCATAAAAGTGGCGCTTTTCAGTTTTAAAAATGTGCACAACCACATCGAAATAATCGAGTATGATCCAATCGGCTGTTTCGAAACCTTCTTTATGTGTTGGATCGGCCTGGGTGGCCTTATATATTTCTTTTTCTACACTATCAGCAATAGCTTTCACCTGCGTAGCAGAGGTGGCACTCGCAATAATAAAGTAATCAGCTACTGATGTATGGATGTTTCTTAAATCTAACCGCACAATATCTTCTCCTTTTTTTTCTTGGATGCCATGTACAGCTAACTCAGAAAGGTATGTAGAAAGGGCTACTATTTTCTTTTTTACCATTAAAATGCTTTAATTTTGGAATTACAATAATATAAATTCAACACTTGCAAAATAACACTTTTTCGACACTATTTGTTGGTCAAAATTTAATCAAATTAAAAGAAGTTGATTCTACTAATAACTTTTTGAAAGATTTGGTGTCAAAATCCGAGCCATTAGCCGAAGGTACTGTAATTATGGCAGATAATCAGTTTGCAGGCAGGGGGCAGCAGGAAAGTGTTTGGCAAACACAGGCTGGAAAAAATATCAGCACCAGCATTTATCTAAAGCCGGCTTTTTTGCCCCTTGACAAACAGTTTTACCTGAATATTGCCGTTAGCTTAGCTGTAAGTGATGCTTTAATGTGTTTTGTACCTGAAGGCATTAAGGTAAAATGGCCCAATGATATGTATTACCACACTAAGAAACTTGGTGGAATATTAATCGAAAATACACTGACAGGCACCTCCATCAAAACATCAGTTATTGGCATTGGTTTAAACGTAAATCAATCAGCATTTTCGGAAAGTATCAGTGAGCGGGCCACTTCTGTTATCCAAATTTTACAAAAAGATGTTCCTTTAATGGATATTATGGAGAAAATATCCATATTTATGGAAAAATACTACTTAATTTTGAGAGCACGGAAATATAGTATTTTACAAAATGATTACCTTGCAAGGCTTTATAACTACGATGTTTCTGCGTTATATAAAAAAGACGGAGAGATTTTTGAAGGGATAATCAGAGGGGTCGAAGACAGTGGTAGGTTAACTGTTGAAACAAAAGATGGCTTAAAAAGCTTCAACTTTAAGGAAATTGAATTTACACACACAAAATAACACATAATGAAAAAAATCACACTCGTACTGTCAATGGTGCTTTTTACCATCGCCGGTGCATTTGCTCAGATCGAAAAACCGGTTACCTGGGCTTATTTTGCAAAGAAAGTAAGTAAAGATGAGGCGGTTGTATATTTAAAGGCTACCATCGAGGACAGATGGCATATTTATTCGCAAAATGTAAATGATGGCGGACCGGTAAAAACAACTTTTACTTTTACTCCGTCTAAAGATTTTAGTCTTGTAGGTAAAACCATCGAACCTAAAGCCATTGTTAAATACGAAAGCACTTTTAAAATGAACGTAAGTTATTTTGAAAAAGCAGTAATTTTCCAACAGAAAATTAAACTGAATAAAGGCGCAACAACAGTTAAGGGCAAGGTAGAGTTTATGGTTTGTAACGATAAACAATGTCTTCCTCCAGAAGAGGTTGAGTTTAGTGTCCCGGTTAAATAATCATCAACAAAATATTAATAAAAACAGTCCCAAAGTTAAAATTCTTGGGACTGTTTCTGTTTAAAGTAAAATCTGTGTGTTAAACAGTCTTATAAAAAGCTCTTTATAAAATTATTCTTAATTTCACAGGTTCAAAACACACACAGAAAACACACAAATGAAAAAGGTTTTATTATTGTTGTTAATGGCCACCATGTTTATTGCATTGCCGGCCGTTAAAAGTTACGCCATAGTAACGCAGGATACCACAACAACTGCTCCACCCGATGATATGGTTTTTACCGAAGTTGGCTCTGCTCAGGATAGTGCGGCAAACCATCTTGTAAAAGATACCGTAAAAAAAGATACCGTTAAAGCAACGGCATTAAAACCAGCCAAAAGTACTGATGCTGAAAAACTAACGCTTTGGCAAACTTTTCTTAAAGGATTACTTTTTGGCTTTGCGGCAATTCTTATGCCTTGCATATTTCCAATGTTGCCCCTTACTGTTAGCTTTTTTACTAAAAAGGCAGGAAGCAGAAGTAAGGCTGTTGGTCAGGCCATAATATATGGCGTATCAATCATTATCATCTATGTTGCATTAGGAATGCTGGTTACTATTGCTTTTGGATCAGACGCACTGAACGCATTATCTACCAATGGCATATTTAACGCCTTTTTCTTTTTAATGCTTGTTGTTTTTGGTGCATCTTTCTTGGGTGCCTTCGAAATTACACTGCCAAGTGCTTTTGTAAACAAAATTGATGCGAAATCTGATAAAGGAGGCTTAGTGGGGATTTTCTTCATGGCATTTAGTTTAGCCCTGGTATCTTTTTCTTGCACCGGACCACTTATTGGAACATTATTGGTTGATGCAGCATCCAAAGGTGATAGATTAGGCCCCGCTGTAGGTATGTTCGGATTTTCATTTGCCTTAGCCATTCCATTTGCATTATTCGCTCTTTTTCCGTCATTATTAAAATCTCTTCCAAAATCTGGAGGATGGTTAAATAGTGTAAAAGTTGTTCTTGGTTTCATAGAGCTTGCCTTTGCATTTAAATTTTTATCAAATGTTGATTTAGCCTATCACCTGAATTTACTAGACAGAGAGGTTTTCCTGGCCATTTGGATAGCTATTTTTGCCTTAATGGGAATTTATCTGCTTGGAAAGATAAAATTTTCACACGATAGCGATTTACCATATTTATCAGTTCCGAGGACATTTTTGGCAATTATTGTATTTGCATGGGTTGTTTATTTGATCCCTGGGATGTGGGGGGCTCCTTTAAAATCGATAAGTGCATTTTTACCCCCTACTGCCACACAGGATTTTGATTTAAATAATCTAACCGCTGCCCCTGCCAACGCGGGTAATAAAACATCAATCAAAGAAAAAAAATATGCAGCACTTTTTCATAGGCTAACTCCAAAAGGATTTGATCCTTACTATGATTATGATCAGGCTAAACAAGCATCAAAGGAATTAGGTAAACCAGTTTTAATTGATTTTACCGGATGGAATTGTGTAAATTGCCGTAAAATGGAAAACAATGTTTGGTCTAATCCAGAGGTTGCAAAAAGGTTGAAAAATGATTTTGTGATGGCCGAACTCGTAGTGGATGATAAAACAGAATTACCTGTAGAAGAGCACTACGTATCCACCTTTAGCAATAAAAAAATAAATACAATTGGTAAGAAATGGAGCGATTTTCAGGCCGCAACTTTTAATAGTAATTCTCAACCCCAATATGTAATTGTAGATGGCGAAGGGAATGTATTGGTTCCACCGCAGGGAGCAGATTATGAACCTGAAAACTACATTAAATTTTTAGACAGTGGAAAGGCTGCTTTCCAAAAAAAGACAAATGAATAAGATTAAGAACATTGGTGTTTTAACCTCTGGTGGTGATTCGCCAGGCATGAATGCCGCAATTAGGGCCGTAGTAAGGGCCTCCATTTATTATGATATCGAAGTAACCGGGTTTATCCGTGGTTACGAAGGGCTGATCAACAATGATTTCATCCCTATGGATCGTAAATCTGTTGCCAATATTATCCAGCGCGGCGGTACTATTTTAAAAACTGCACGCAGCGAGGCTTTCCGCACCGTTGAAGGCAGACAAAAAGCTTACGAAAACTTAAAAGCAAAAGGCATTGATGCACTGGTTGTAATCGGCGGCGATGGAACATTTACGGGAGCCAATGTTTTTTCAAAAGAGTTCAGTTTTCCGATAGTGGGTTTACCCGGCACCATTGATAACGATTTAGCGGGTACCGATTTTACCATTGGTTACGATTCTGCCATCAATACTGTTATTGATGCGGTAGACAGGATCAGGGATACTGCCGAATCGCACGACAGGCTTTTTATTGTTGAGGTAATGGGTCGTGATTCTGGTTTAATAGCGCTAAGAAGTGGAATTGGTGTTGGTGCCGAAGCCATCATGATTCCCGAAGCCAATATGAATGCCGATGATATTTTGCATAAATTAGAGCACAGCCGTAAAGATAAAGCCTCGAAAATTATTATTGTTGCCGAGGGCGATGATACAGGAGGTGCTTTTAAAGTAGGTGAGATTCTGCAGAAAAATTACCCGCATTATGACACTAAGGTTTCAGTTTTAGGGCACATTCAACGTGGCGGAAAACCAACCTGCATGGACCGTGTATTGGCCAGCCGTTTAGGTGTTGCCGCGGTAGAAGGTTTAATTGGTGGCGAAAGCGGTGTAATGGCCGGTCAGGTAAACCGTGAGATTATTTTTACGCCATTCGATCATGCGATTAAACACATCAATGCTGAAAAGGTTAGTGCTAAATGGCTTAAACTGATTGATATACTTTCGTTTTAAACCGAAAACACGATATAAAAAGAAAAGTCTTTCCCGCACCGGAAAGACTTTCTTGTTTTTGCTTAGTTTTTCGCAATAAGCAATATCTTAATCTTCTAAAATTACTGCAGTTCCGTTGGCGCTAACCATCAGCATGCTGCCTCCGCTGCCAACCGTTTCATAATCTAAATCAACCCCAACAATGGCATTGGCCCCTAAAGCGGCTGCGTATTGCTGCATTTCGTTAACGGCGGTATCTTTTCCTTCACGCAGCACACGCTCGTAAGAACTCGATCTGCCCCCTACTATATCTGTTATCCCTGCAAATAAATCCTTAAAAATATTTGCACCAATAATGGTTTCACCGGTAACCAAACCGATATATTTTATAATTTTTCTGCCCTCAACTGTAGGCGTTGTGGTTACTAACATAGTTTCAGTTTTTTATAATTAGAATAAAATTTTTTAGAAATGTTACAGTTTTTCAGAAATGCAGGTTCTGGCATTTCTGTGGAGGTTTTTGCGCTTCGAAATCTAATCTGGAAAATGCCTCTAAAAATAAATTTATGAAATCGCCAACACTTCTGCATCACTATTAAAAATCAAGTTATGAGCACATCTAAAACCTTACTCATCTTTCCTATATTACTGTTTACGCTTTTGGCTAAAGCGCAAATGCCTGTATTAAAGGTACAACAGGCCGAAACTGCCGAACAGAAAGAAGCTGTTAAACTTAAAAAACTCAATATCGATGTACAGATCACCGGAAACATTGCCACAACGGTGATGACCATGACGTTTCATAACAGCAGTAACCGCATTTTAGAAGGTGAACTCACCTTCCCTATGCCCGAAGGCGTTAGCATTAGCCGTTATGCATTGGACATTAACGGTAAAATGCGTGAGGCTGTTCCGGTAGAAAAAGCTAAAGCAACCGAAGTTTTCGAAAGCATCGAGCGCCGGAGGATAGACCCCGGCCTGTTGGAAAAAGTGGAAGGGAATAACTTCCGTACCAGAATTTATCCTTTACCTGCAAACGGCAGCCGTACCATTATTGTGGGTTACGAAGAAGAGTTAAGTTTTAATAACAATAATGCTTTAAGGTATCATTTGCCTTTGGATTATAATCAGCCGGTAGAAAATTTCTCTTTAAAAACTACGGTTTTCGAAAGTGTTATCAAACCGGAGCTTGGCGAGCAGCCCGATGGCAGTTTTGATTTAAAAGCCAATGGAAATACTTATGTGGGTGAAATTAACAAAAGCAATTACCAGCCTAAAAATGGTTTAACCATTAACCTGCCAAAACGGAACAACATGCCCGAGGTACAATTGCAGAAAGCCTCCTCAGGTTATTATTTCCTGATAAATGTTTTCCCGAAAATGCAGAGTCGTGAGCGGCAATGGGCCAGCCATATTGGATTAATCTGGGATGTATCGTTAAGCGGTCTTCAGCGCAATACAGATAAAGAAATAGAACTGTTGGATTTAATTATCAAACAAAAACAGCATTTAACCATCCAGCTTGGCCTTGTAAACAATGGTTTTAAAAATGCGGGGACTTTTGTGATCTCAAACGGTAACTGGACGGCATTGAAAGATAAATTGAAAAACCTGGTTTATGATGGTGGCACAAATTTCAGTGCCATTAATCCAAAGGCGATCCAGGCTGATGAATATATTTTATTTAGCGATGGCCTGTCTACTTTCGGGAAAAATACCGTTGATTTAAATAAGCCTGTTCATTGTATAAATACAGCCTTAAAAGCTGATTATAGCACATTAAAATACATTGCTTTAAAAACTGGCGGACAATTTGTTAACCTCAATTCCATTTCTGTTAACGATGCCTTTAAACAGCTAAACCAACAAAACCTTCAGTTTTTAGGGATTAAAAATGGAAATGATATCAGGCAAACCTATCCCTCAATGAAGGTTAATGTAAACGGGCATTTTTCATTGGCGGGGATCATGAATGAGTTTAATACTGAGTTTATATTACAGTTTGGTTTTGGAAATACGGTAGTTGCTGAGCAGGCAGTGCGGCTAAATGCAACCGAGCATACTTTAAGCAGTATAGATGTAAGCCGCGTTTGGGCACAGAAAAAAATTGCCGAAATGGATATCCGATATGAGGAAAATAAAGATGATATCAGTGTTTTAAGCAAGCAGTTTGGTATTATTACGCGTAATACCAGTTTAATCGTACTGGAAAACCTTGATGATTACCTGCGTTATGATATTGTTCCGCCAATAGAACTGCAACAGGCTTACAATGCCGTTTTAAAACAGCTTAGAACAGATCTTTTAGAGCATAAAAAAGACCTGATCAATGCTGCGGTAGCCATGACCAAAGATTTAAAAACATGGTGGAATACTGATTTTTATTATAAAGAACCCGCAAAGAAAAAAGAAAGTTATCCTGATCCCGGACAAAGAGATATAAAGGGAGACCCAACGGCAGACGTTGCGATACCTGGCCCGGTTGGCCAGACCAGCAGGATGGAAATTGTGGCCAGCCAGGCCCGTGCCCGGAGCCAGGCTAAATCGGTAAGCGAGATGAGAATGCCCCCGCCAGTGGTAAAAAAGGATGAAGAAAAATCTTTACAGGAGGTAGTGATTGTGGGCTATGCCGCGCAAAATAAAAGTGCAGTTACAGGTGCCACATCAACAGTTTCTAATCATTATAACAATGGTGCTCCTGGTGCAGCAAATGGTTATCTTACAGGGAGGGTTGCCGGCGTTACAGTAACAAAAGGACATGCTGTGGTAACGCCATCGCCACAGGTCCAACAACAACCTGTCATCATCATCCCCGAGTTTAAAAGCGATAAGGATTACATGAAAAACCTAAGGGGAAAACCCGATAGCGCTTATCAGGCTTACTTAAAAATGCGTTCTAAATATATTTCTACCCCAATGTTTTATTTCGATGTGGCCAACTGGTTTTACCAGCAGAAAGATAGTGTAAGGGCTTTAACCATTTTAAGTAATATTGCCGATCTGGATCTCGAAAATGCCGATTTATATAAAACCCTGGCCTATAAGTTAAAGCAGACCGGAAATTATAAAGACGAACTTTTTATTACTCAAAAAATTTTGCAATGGCGCCCAATGGACGCACAGAGTTATCGCGATTATGCTTTGGCCCTGGCCGATAACGGGCAGTACCAGCCTGCAATCGATAATTTATACAAGGTGCTTACCCAAAGTTATAACGTTCAGATTGCCGACAGAGACCAGGGGATTGAGGAGATTATAATTTCTGAGCTGAACAACCTCCTTGCAAAACATGGAAATAGCATTAGCACAAAAGGAATTGATAAACGATTGATCCAGCCGCTACCCGTAGATGTGCGGGTAGTGCTCAACTGGAATAAAAATGATACTGATATCGATTTATGGTTAACAGACCCTACGGGTGAAAAAGGTTTTTATGGCAACTCGAGGACTAAAATAGGAGGAAGGATCAGTAATGATTTTACTTCGGGCTACGGACCAGAGCAATTTATGATCAAAAAAGCCATTAAAGGGAAATATAAGATAGAAGTGAATTATTATGGTGACAGGCAAATTAACATTAGCGGGCCAACAACGGTAACTGCCGAAATTTATACCCGTTATGCCACCGGAAAACAACAAAGAAAGGTCATTGTAATGCCTTTGGCAGCCGGAAGTGGTGGCGGTAATTTTGTAGGCGAATTTAATTTTTAAACACTATATTCATAGGGGTCGACTTAAATCGGCCCCTATGAATTAATATTATAGCAGCAAACCCGCTACTTCTTCCCAGTTGTTTACCCGCTCGTATTCGGTTACCAGTAGATTATGCGGAGAGGTATATAATAATGGCCGGCCGGCAAAATTCATAAAATTTTTGGTACGGTCGTCGATGATGATGTCGACGTTTACAATTTTGTTTCCGCAGAACATAATGTGTTTCCAGTCAATAAAAGGAAAATGTTCGGCCATCCAGTCGTATTTATCCACCAGTGAGTTGCGGAATTCCATTGCTGCCGAAACGATATAAACATCATACTTTTCCTGCAGGGCCTTAATTACCCGCTGACTATCAGGAATTACGTCAAGATCGCGAAAAAATCCTGGTTCATTGATATATTCGAACCACTTCTGGTTAACTTCTTCCGGTACGTGGTGATAAATTTCATTTCCGGCATCAATCTTTAAATCAAGCGGAACATTAAAATCACGGTTATATAATTTGATAAATTTTCCAACGGCATCGGCAATCACCTCGTCCATGTCAATCGCAATTTTTTCCATTTTGTAGCTGCAAATATTTTGGCGCAAATATCCTGAAAACAAAGAAATTAAACTATGTTTTTAATTTCCAGTATTTTAGTTATCTTTGCAGCCCCGCAGCATGCAGCTCCGGGAACTATGTTGAATACATAAATACAAAAGAAAATGGCAACTAAAATCAGATTGCAAAGATTCGGTAAAAAAGGGAAACCTTTTTTCCACGTTGTGGTAGCAGATTCTCGCTCTCCACGTGATGGTAAATTTATTGAGCGTTTAGGTTCTTATAACCCAAACACCAATCCTGCAACCATCGAAATTAACTTCGAAAAAACTTTAGCCTGGGTTAACAGTGGTGCTGAGCCAACTGATACTGCCCGTGCTATCCTTTCTTACAAAGGTGTTTTATACAAAAAACACTTAGAAGGTGGTGTTAAAAAAGGAGCTTTAACCCAAGAACAGGCAGATGAGAAATTTGCGACTTGGTTAGATGCTAAAGCAAACAAAATCTCTGGTAAATCAGAAGGATTAGCCGCTTCTAAAGCTGACGTACGTAAAGCAGCTTTAGCCGCAGAAGCTAAGAAAAAAGAAGATAGAGCAGCAGCTATCGCAGCTAAAAATGCACCAGTTGCAGAAGAGGTTGTTGAAGAAGAAGTTACTGAAGAAGCACCAGCTGTTGAGGCTGAAGCAACTGAAGAAGCTCCTGCAGCAGAAGCTACTAAAGAAGAAGGAGCAGAATAATTTTAATTATTCCGTTTCACAAAATAGCGTTCCGGATTTTCGGAGCGCTATTTTTTTAACTAAAAATGTCATCCTGAGGCACGAAGGATCTGTTTCATCGCTATCAGATCCTTCGTGCCTCAGGATGACAATGTAATTATATGAAACACGAAGAAGCATTTTACATAGGTTACGTTACCAAAACGCGGGGATTAAAAGGAGAAGTTCAGGTATTTTTCGAATTTGATGAATACGAACAGCTCGAATTCGATGTTGTTTTTGCAGATATGAACGGTAAATTAGTGCCTTACTTCGTGGCATCGGCTAAATTGCAGGCCAATAAAACCGGTTATTTCAATTTCGATGATGTTGACCATATCGATAAAGCGCAACCTTTATTAAAAAAGAAACTTTACCTGCCCATCGCACAGATGCCGGAACGGGATGAATCGGAATTTTTCTACACCGATTTAAAAGGTTTTACGGCCGTTGATGAATCGCTTGGCGAATTGGGCGAAATTTTAGAGGTAAACGAATATCCACAGCAGTTTGTTGCTACAGTACATTATCAGGAAACCGAAATCCTTTTTCCGTTAAACGAAGACTTTATTGTAGAGATTGATGATGAAGAAAAGATTTTAACACTTAACCTGCCTGATGGTTTACTGGATATATATCTGGAAAAGTAAAATCCTCCTCTTTAATAAGTCGTATCAGGTATTTTTTTCAAGAAAAATTGTTAATTTAGGGTTCATCCTAACCAAAATTAACATGCTCAAAAAAACATCAAAAATCGCAATGATTATTCTTGCGGCAATCACTATTTTTTCCTGTAAAACCGTACAACAAGCTAATTTAAAAGAGATTAAGCCATTTGTAGGCATCTGGAATGATACGACCAATCCCGGGAGTAAAATCGTTTTTAAATCAGACGGTAGTTTTTATAACCTCGCGAAAGAAAATGGTGTACAGGTTGTTACGCATAGCGGAACCTTTAAAATTTTATCGAACAACATGTATGTGCTGAACATTTCTGATGCAAGAATTGACGCTACTTACGATCTGAAAGGCAGACAATATGCCAATTATTATACTTTAGGCAGTGATCAGAAAACAATGAAGGTAAGTGGCTATGTTGATGGACGTAACGGAGGAAAAGGCTTAAAGTGGGCAAGTGATCTGGTAAAAGTGAATAGGTTGGATTAACAACGCAAAATTTTCCATCAGGCTAAAGACTTCGGGTTAAAGCTTTACCTTTGCGTTATGCGTTTTGATATTATAACCGTTATTCCGGGTCTGTTGGAAAGCCCTTTTGCCCATTCGATTCTGCAAAGGGCACAAAAAAAAGGCATCGCCGAAATTGTTGTGCATAATTTGAGGGATTACTCTACACACAAGCAAAAAAGTGTAGACGATTACCAATATGGAGGTGGCAGCGGTATGGTGATGATGATTGAACCCTTTGCCAACTGTATCGAAAAACTTCAGTCTGAGCGCGAATACGACGAGATCATCTTTATGAGTCCTGATGGCGTAACGCTTAATCAGAGTATTGCTAACGAATTATCGATTAAAAAGAACATCATTGTTTTATGTGGTCATTATAAGGGCATAGATCAGCGTATACGCGATATCTATGTAACACGCGAGATCTCTGTTGGCGATTATGTTCTAAGCGGAGGCGAGCTTCCTGCAGCCATTGTAGTAGATGCCGTGGTGCGTTTAATTCCCGGGGTATTAAATGACGAAACCTCTGCCCTATCCGATAGTTTCCAGGGTGAGCTGCTCGATGCACCGGTTTATACCCGTCCGGCTGACTGGCGCGGACATAAAGTACCCGATGTTTTATTAAGCGGCCACGAAGCAAAAGTGAACGAATGGAGGCATGAACAAGCCCTGGAGCGGACTAAAGCACGTCGTCCTGACCTTTTGGAATAGAAGCATTTAGCACAATCAAATGTGGAATTCATAAAGATTGTGGAAAAAATTAAAATAGGTTTTTTTATATCAAAAAAAATCCCTAATATTGCAATCCGATTTTCAAGGTAAAGAAAGTTGGTTTAATAGCTTAAAATCATGGATTTAGTAAAATTTGTTGAAGAGCAGGCCATCGCGAAAAAAGATTATCCTGCGTTCAAGTCTGGCGATACAGTGAGCGTACACTATAAAATTCGCGAAGGTAATAAAGAACGTGTTCAAATTTACCAAGGTGTTGTAATACAACGTAACAGTGCAGGTGCTAATGAAACCTTCACCGTACGTAAAATGAGCAACGGCGTTGGTGTTGAGCGTATTTTCCCTTTTAGTTCTCCAAACATTGAGAAAGTAGAAGTGAATAGCTATGGTAAAGTTCGTAGAGCGAAATTGTTCTATTTACGTGCTTTAACTGGTAAAGCTGCTCGTATCAAATCTTTGAGAAAATAATATTCTTTATTACAAGATATAGCCTTCACGATTAATTTCGTGGAGGTTTTTTTGTTTATACCTTTGTTAAATGTTAGATTCTGCTTTTTTCGACCAGGTTTTTTGGGGCAACACAGTAAAAGCCTATTTCCTTTTCGGGGGGATACTTTTTTTAGGACTCATATTTAAAAATATTTTTTCCAAGCTGTTAAGCAGGTTACTGTTTAAGCTTTTCAGCAATTTTTCAAGCCAATCGCATAACGATGCCTTTGTAGCTTTGCTGTTAAAACCGATAGAGATTTTTATCCTGCTTTCAACCATTTATCTTTCGATTAACCAGCTAAAACATCCTTTAGAAGTTACCGTTTACCATTACAGTAAACTGATTGGTAAAACGAAAGAGCTGATTCCGGTAAGCATTGGCGATTGTGTAGATCGGATTTTCCTGTTTATGATCATCCTGTCGTTCTTCTGGATCATTTTAAGGATAATCGATTTTATCAGTCATGTGTTGTTATATAAAGCTTCGCTCACCGAAAATAAGGCTGATGATCAGTTGGTGCCTTTTTTAAAGGAACTTTTTAAAACCATCATCATTTTTATTGGCTTTTTTACGCTTCTGGGCTTCGTTTTCGAAGTTAATGTGTTAACACTCATTACCGGGTTAGGCATTGGAGGTATTGCCATAGCTTTGGCCGCAAAAGAAAGTTTAGAAAACCTGATCGGATCATTCACGATCTTTTTAGACAAACCTTTTACAGTTGGCGATCTGGTAAAGGTTGATGGCGTTGAAGGAACTGTAGAAAAAGTGGGCTTTAGAAGTACAAGGATCAGAACATCCGAAAAAACGATGGCTACCCTACCCAACAGGGGCATGATTGATGGCGTATTGGAGAATCTCTCGTTAAGAAACTCACGTAAGGTATCTTTTGTTATCGGACTTACCTACGAAACCAGTTCCAACGCATTAAGAAAAATTATTTCCGAAATACAGGATTATATCAATAGTCATGTTGGTACAAGCGACGATGGAAATGCCTCATTTAAAAGCTTTGGCGATTCGGGTTTGAATGTAGAGGTTAATTACTTTGTAACAGAACTGAATCATGCTGAATTTTTAAAAATCAGGCAGGAAATCAACCTGGAAATTATGGATATCGTGATCCGTAATAAATCAGATTTTGCCTATCCAACACAACGTTTAATTAGCGACAGGCCTGTAGCTCCTGGTGATAAGGAAGAAGTGGGCAATGATGCTACCGATTAGATCATCGCTTGAAAGAAGTCAAGTTTTTAAAACTTGACTGCTTTTGAGCATGAAACAGGATCGAATTAGAATTCATCCGAATGAATAAATTATCGGATAAAACGGTTTTGAGTGAGAGACAGGTTAATGCGTACACTCAAAAAACACTCTCATTTCGAGCGGAATGTAACTTGTCCCAATTTTTATATCGGTAACGAAGTCGAGAACCACGCAGCGCTCAGCGAAGTTAAATCTATCCCGAGATAGATCTCTCCACTCCGCGATGCTTCGGTCGAGATGACGTTTTCTGTTGGGAGTTGTCATCCTGACCGTAGTCGAAGGATCTTTTTGTTATGTAAGAGCAGTCAGGTTTTTAAAACTTG
Organism: Pedobacter miscanthi; assembly: GCF_003315595.1. Taxonomy (GTDB): domain Bacteria; phylum Bacteroidota; class Bacteroidia; order Sphingobacteriales; family Sphingobacteriaceae; genus Pedobacter; species Pedobacter miscanthi. Next base: position 158,811 of record NZ_QNQU01000015.1, read on the forward strand.
ACTTCTTTAAAACAAAAAGCCGTGGTCTGTGTCCTTACAGATCACTAAGAATATGTTTAATTACTTTAGCTTAACGTGGCCAATGTGGTAATTCCACCTTTTACTACCTGGTTAAGTTCTACGTTAACCTTGGTGCCTACCGGAAGAAAAACATCAACCCTCGAACCGAATTTAATAAAACCGAACTGCTCTGTTTGGATTACCTGATCGCCTTCTTTTACATACCATACAATTCTGCGGGCCAAAGCACCTGCAATCTGGCGGAACAATACCGGCGTACCGTTTTTATGCTCTACAACCGTAGTTGTACGTTCGTTTTCGGTAGAAGATTTCGGGTTCCAGGCCGCAAGGTATTTACCCGGGTGATATTTAAAAAATTTAACCACTCCTGAGATCGGGTTACGGTTGATGTGCACATTAACAGGCGACATAAAAATTGATACCTGTAAACGTTTATCTTTAAAGTATTCGCCTTCTTCAGTTTCTTCGATTACCACAACTTTACCGTCTGCAGGGCAGATTACAAGGTTTTCTCCAGAAGAGAAGCTGCGGCTTGGATTGCGGAAAAACTGCAGTACAATGATAAATAATGCTGCAGAGAAAATATAAATAAACCAGCGCAGCCAGGTAATGTCGTGGTACTTATAATCAACAACTGCGTTGATTACGAAAATAAACAAAACGCTCAGGGCAATAGTGGTGTAACCTTCTTTATGTATGGTCATTGTGTTAAAAATTATTGGGCAAAGGTGCGAAAAATAAATTAATCCAATCTAAAAATTATGCCTCTGTTGCTCTATAAATATCGGTTAGGTTCCGGCCAAGGCCATTGTAATCTAAACCGTAGCCTACCACAAATTCGTTAGGTATTTCAAAACCAACATACTCCAGTTCTTCGATTTCGTATTTTAATGCGCTTGGTTTAAGTAAAAGTGAGCTTACTTTAACCGATGCCGGATTTTTGTCTTTTATGGTTTTTAGAATATGAGTTAACGTTAAACCGGTATCAACAATATCTTCAACAATGACGATATCCCTTCCCTCAATATTTTCGGGTAATCCGATCAGTTCTTTTACATTCCCTGAACTCGATGTACCTTCGTAAGAGGCTACACGCATAAAAGCAACTTCGCAGGGAATATTAATTTCTTTGATCAGATCGGCCATGAATAAAAAACTGCCGTTTAATACACCGATAAATAAAGGACATTTGCCTTCATAATCAACATTCATCTGGATGCCCATCAAACGGATCCGTTTATTCAGGGTGTCATTTTCTAAAAATATCTCGAACTCTTTATCCTCTACTTTTATTTTGTGCATTTTGTTGTTAAGATTGTTAAATGTTGGAAGGCTGTAATGTTATTGTGGTTATTGCTTTATTGTCGATTGTTGGCAGAAATAGTTAATCATTATGTCAATCGCCAACTCAAACTGTGAATTGCTAACTGAAAACTGACAACCCCAATCTCCTAACTCAAAACTATTGCCCCTGGCTCTTTTCCAGTTCCTTTTGCCGCCTGCGTTCTTCCCTCCGCTCCTGCCTTAACTGTTTTTTTGTTTTGGTCGTATCGGCAGGGGTACCTGCAGGTTTGGCTACAGTTGTGTCTTTTTTAGATCCGCCACCAAATAAGCGTTCAAAGAAACTTTTATTCTTATCGTGCACAATTACAACCGGCAAACCATCGCCATCGTCGTCAAAAGCCGTGGTATCGATAACAGCAGTATCTGGTGCTAAATATTGGCGTAAACCTTCTCTCAAACGTACATTATAGAAACCATAGCCCGAAGTATCGCTTGGGATTAAACCTTTTCTGGCCATAATATTTCCCATAAACCTAAAATAGTTAAACATGTAAGGTTTTAAACTTCCATCGGCCATAAACTTGTACATCGATGCTTTTGGTTTAGGTACAATGCTGGCTAAAAACAAACCATCGCCGATGGTTAAATCGGCAGGTTGTTTTCCAAAATAGTATCTGGATGCTTCTCCTATCCCGTAAATGTTCTGTCCGAGTTCTATAATGTTGAAATATACTTCCAGCATCCGTTGTTTACTGATCAGGTGGTTGTGTTCGATGAGCCAGACAATCAAAATTTCTTCTGCTTTACGGGCCAAAGTTTTCTGGCGGCTTAAATAGACATTTTTAACCAGCTGCATACTAATGGTACTACCTCCACGTTTAAATTTCTTTTCTTTAAAGTTTACGGCAATGGATTTCCGGATCGATTCTTCAACAAAACCATTGTGTGTAAAAAATGAAGGATCTTCTGCGGTTAAAACAGCATTGATGAAATCTTTGGAAATGGCCGAAAGTGGCGTAAAGTTTGGGTTAGAAGGACCAATGGTAATATCGCGCATCGGTTTGCCATACTCGTAAGGTGTATATACAAAAGTGCTGTTGATTTTTTGCAGGTTGGTTTTGCCCCACTGTACAATTTTAAAATCAACCGGTGTTAAAGTTGAGTTAAAGCGAACACTATCAGGTATTTTGGTGTCAAGGTAAAAATTGAGGTTGTATTTAACTTTGCCCTGTACTTTTAATCCTTCCAGTGATTCGAATAAACCCTGTGGAAAAGCATCTAAAATGCTCTGGGCATCCTGCTCCTCGGCGTTTAACTTTAATTCGTATATCTTGTTTTTGCCCAAGGTATATTTTACGAAAGGATGAATCTGCGCATTTTTCAGGTAAGCGGTAGATGAACTATCCAACGCAATATAATTGGGGCCCACCAAAATATCAGCATCTAATTTTGCGCTTTGTACAATAATGTCGTTTGAGGCGATACGTGGCTGGTTGATCAGCATATTTTTTACCGACCAGGAGCCCGATATTTTATAATCATCGCCACTGTATTTTGCATTTTTAAGTTCCGTTTGCAGGGTATCGAAACTGAGTTTTGCATGGAGTTTATTGTTTAGGTAGGGTAATTCAAGTTTTTTGCCATCAGCATAGGCCGTAAAGCGCAATTCTTTGCTTCCAGGGTTTACATAGCCGTCTACATGCCAGGTGGCTTCGCCATTGTTCACATTTATTGCCGATTTGAGGTCGCCGCCATCAATGGTGGCCATGGTAGAAAAACTCAGTCTGGCAGTATCATGGTCATTTAGTTTAAAAACCATATTCTGCATATCCATATCGTCAGGGATTTTATACAAAACCTGATTTAAAATGTTGCTGGCTATTTCTGATAAATTAACTTTCCCCTTGGTTTCGGTGCTGTCTTTTTTCTTCCTTTTTAAAATGAAATCGATATTGGTGGTCGAATCTTTAAGCACTACGCTAACAAAACCTTCTTTCAGTTTTACTTCCGAAAGTTTTACATTACCAAAAATAAGCGGAAAAAGCTTTACACTTACGCTCAGTTCACTGATGTTCGAAAGGGTATCGCGCTCTTTGGGAACAACAGAGATTTTGGTCATTTTTACGGTGCTTAGCCCCGTAAACCCGGCAGATCCGATTTTAACTTCCAGGCCGTAATCTTTATCCGCTTTGGCGATCGCCTTGGCTACCATTTTTTTAAGAAGGGCTTCTCTTTTGCTATAGGCTACGGCACCCAAAGCAATACAAACGACTAAAAAAACACCTAAAACCCAGGCTCCGATTTTTAAATATTTTTTAGGGATCTTAATTTTTGGTATTCGCATATAGTCGTTAAAATGGTTAATTGCTTAAACGTAACAATTAAATGTTTATTTCGTGTTAAAATTACAGTTAAAAAGCCTAAATAAAAGTATTTATGGCTATGTTTTGTTAATTTTGAATTTAAATTAATACAATGCAGATTAGCCCGCAACAAGTTTTAGATGCGCTTAAAAATGTAGAAGATCCTGATCTTAAAAAAGATCTGGTAACCTTAAACATGATTAAGGATTTACAGATAGCAGATAACCAAGTCAATTTTACATTAGAGCTTACTACGCCGGCATGCCCGATGAAGGAAATGCTGAAAAACGCCTGTACAAATGCGATAAAACATTTTGTATCGCCAACGGCAGAAGTAGTAATTAATGTAACATCCAGGGTTACCCAGCCAACCAACTCATCTTCACTAGATAACATCAAAAACATCATTTTGGTTTCATCAGGTAAAGGCGGAGTGGGTAAATCTACTGTATCGAGCAATCTGGCTGTAGTATTGGCGAAAGATGGTGCTAAAGTTGGCCTTATTGATGCCGATATTTATGGCCCGTCGGTCCCTACCATGTTCGATCTGGTTGATGCGAAACCAGGCGCAGAAGAAACTGCAGATGGCAAAACAAAAATTTTACCGATTGAAAAATACGGAATAAAGCTGTTATCCTTAGGTTTTTTTGCAGATCCGGGGCAGCCGGTGCCCTGGCGTGGCCCGATGGCATCCAACGCGGTAAAACAACTTTTTAACGATACCAACTGGGGCGAACTCGATTATTTAATCGTCGATCTTCCTCCCGGTACCGGCGATATCCACATTACCATTACGCAAAGTTTCCCGATTTCGGGAGCGGTTGTGGTTACCACGCCACAACAGGTTGCTTTGGCCGATACACATAAAGGGTTGGCCATGTTCAGGATGCCCGGAATTAATATCCCGATTTTAGGTGTTATTGAAAACATGTCGTATTTTACACCAGCAGAATTGCCGGAGAATAAATATTACATTTTTGGTAAAGGCGGAGGTACCGAGCTTGCACAACGTTTCGATGTACCGTTTTTGGGTGAAATTCCGATCATACAGAGCATTTCGGAAGCCGGCGACAAAGGTAAACCAGTGGCACTGAACCAAAATCCTTTATTGGATGGCATATTTGGCGACATTGCAAGTAAGATTGCACAGCAGATTTCCATCAACAATGCACAAATGGTGAATTGCTAAAAAATTACTATTTTTATAACCTTAAAAAATATATAATGAATTTAACAGAACAAGTAGAACAGGCATTGGAAACCATCAGGCCATATTTAAAGGCTGATGGAGGTGATGTTTCTGTTGAAGAAATTACATCAGAAGGAACGGTAAAACTTAAGCTTTTGGGTAACTGCGGGTCGTGCCCAATGAGTTTCATGACCATGAAATCGGGTATTGAACAGGCAATTATGAAAGCTGTTCCACAGATCACTTCGGTAGTTGCCGTAAATATGGCAGAGCAAGAGTAAGCTTTAACACTATTTAACTAGAAAGTTTTATTTTAAAAATTACTTTTGTCTTAATGAGATATTGTATTGCCCTGATTTGTCTAATTTTTTCCATAACCGCTTTTGCACAACAAAAGCCGGCACAGGATAAACTCATCCAGTTTTCAGGGATTATTACCGATATCGACAGTTCAAACGTAATACCTTATGTAACCATCACCAATCTATCGGCGAAAAGTAAAAGGGTTGGTGCCGATTACAGGGGATATTTTACTTTTATTGTAAACCCGGGCGATACAATCCTTTTTACCGCCATCGGTTACAAAAAATTCTCTACTGTAATACCACAAAGTACGCCAGATAGCAAATACACCATTATGGTTAAACTGAAAGCAAATGTGATTGATTTGCCATCGGTGCGTGTTTTTCCATGGGCTACTACAGAAGAATTTACCCGCGAGTTTTTATCGATGAAACTGGCGGATGATGATATGGCCATTGCCAAAAAGAACCTTTCGCGTTCATCAATCGATGGGTTAATCCAAACACTGCCACGTGACGGACAGGAAATCGGCAGTCAGAATTACCGCTATAATTTTGACAGGATGATCAACAAAAATATGGTTCAAACCAATCCCCTGCTTAATCCTTTCGCCTGGGGCAAGCTGATGCAGCAGATTTTTGATGGTGATAAGAGCCGGAGTAATTAGTCTTTAGTCCAAAATCTACAGTCCGGAGTCCTTAGTCTTGGGTGCAGCGGATAGTTTTAATTAGCAATTATATTTTATCATGATTCAGATTTTAACGTATCCGGAATGAAAATTTTCCCCTCTCAATCATTCGTATTACATTCAGATATTTCAGCTAATGAAGCCTGGAATAATTTATCGAAAGCTATATCTATAGATCAAAAATTTTTCTCAGGATTTTTTCCTAAAAGTTCCGAAGCTGAACGGTTTAAAGGTTATATCGACCAATCTAAATTTACCATTCAGAGAAATTTATCATACAGAAATTCTTTTCAGGCAGAGATTTCAGGAGAAATATTTACAGAGGGTAATGGTTGTAAAGTAGATGTTCAACTAAGTTTAATGCCATTTGTGAAAGGTTTTTTAATGCTTTGGTGTTCACTTGCCACAGTTTTTTGCATTATGTTTCTTTTTGGGGCGATAAAGAAACATGAGCCGAATCTGGCGTTTGGTTCATTAGTCGCATTGGGCATGCTTGGGTTTTGTTATTTAATTGTAACTGTTGGTTTCAAATCTGATTGTGAGGAATGCAGAAAAGCGCTAAATGTTGTTTTTAAGGCCGAACCCCAACCAATCTTTAAAGGAAAAGACTGGAAAAGTGATAAATAGCTTTTGTTGTTATAATAGTGGTTCGTGTCTCCACCAATGCTATTAACTTAAGCTATTTA
>NZ_QNQU01000016.1 GCF_003315595.1 Pedobacter miscanthi
GCTATTAATCGAGTGTTTTACCGTAAATACATGGTTTACAGCAGGAAAAAGTTTTGCCTTCGGCAAAACTTTTTTGAAAGATGAGTGTTTGGCGCCTGCTAAACCTATCAGGTTTCGGAAACCTGATAGGTTTAAACTGCTTCAGACTTCCGAAGTTTACCTACGCTCCGCCCTTTCAAACTTCGGAAGTGGTAGCCAAATAAACCTGATAGCAGCGGAAAACCCGAAGGTGAGGAACGAGCCAAGGCTTTGAAGCGGATAGCAGGAACACACCTATGTAGTAGCACGGAACCTGCTTTACTGAAAAAAAGAAAAATACATTTCGACTTCCGTAGCTATCCACCCGCGCTATACCTAATCAAACTTCGGAAGTATAAACAATATTTAATACTTTTACGCTTTTAAAAATAGGCAATATAGATGAAGCTAATGCTTAAATTATATGTTATACTGCTATTTATCGCTATAGCAGAAACCAGTTATTCTCAAAATTATAAAAATGAGCTCGTTGTGATTTCTGAAAACGACGCTTATATTGATATCACCAGCGACCGCTATTATACGAATGGTGCTTTTATTAAGTACCGACATGCTTTAAACGGAGAAAAGTTAAAAGCCGGCAGAAGTAAAGAAATTATGGGGTTTGAGCTTGGCCAAAAAATTTACAATCCATATTATAGTTTTGTACCGAACCCGGCATTACACGACAGGCCTTTTACTGCATATTTATATGGAGAGGCAAATTATAGCCGGTTTTACGAAAATAAACAAATGTTAAAGGTTTCGGCACAGGTTGGGGTTACAGGAAAAGATGCACTGGGCGAAAAATTCCAGAAAGCGTTTCATAAACTGGTTGGCCAAAACCAGATTGAAGGATGGGAATATGGCTTAAATAGTGAACCAACACTTAACCTGGGTGCAGAATACAACAGGCTTTTATTAAGCACTTACAACAAAATTTTCGATGTTACCGGAACAGCTTCGGCCGCGGTTGGTAACGTAATTACGAAAGCCAACCTTGGTGCAATGCTGCGTTTGGGCAGATTTAATGATATGGAAGCCTCTTCTGCCTTTAACAGTTTAGTAAGTAATAATAATAGTTACAAAGCCCAGCGTAAATACGAACTTTTTCTTTCGGTTAGTCCACAATTGCACGCCGTAGCTTTTGATTCGAGTTTACAGGGTGGCCTATTCCTGAATGATAAGGGCCCCATCACATTTAAACCAAAGCCTTTTGTTTTTACTACCCAGGTAGGCTTAACTTTCGCCATTGCACGGTGGACGGCTAATTATACGGCCACATTTACATCAAACGAGGTTAAAAACAGTGCTACTGGTTACAGATATGCCTTTTATAGTCTTGCTTACCGTTTTAGTAAAAGCTAATGAAAAAACAACTACTCGCTATTGTTATGATTATTGTGGGCATTGCTTCGGTAAATGCCCAGATTGCGCCAGAAAACCATTCAATTATCTTTAAGCCAATATTTGGCACACACATTAATAATGATCAGGGACATTTGTTCCAGGATCAGATTACAGGATTTGATGCAGCTTATTTTAAAGATATTAGCCAAAACAGCGATAAATGGATCGGCTTTAGTGGTGCCAAATCGTATGGGATTGGATTTATTTTTAGGGATCTGAGCAAATTAAAAGGCACAAAAGATACATCTGAACATGCATTTGGGCAGGTTTATGGCTTGGTGGCCCAAATGGATTTCCAGTTGTTTAAAATCGGAAAAGCTAAATTTAACTTTACACCAGGCGTGGGCTTGGGTTATACCAACAAGTATTACTACAATAATACTAAAAACAGGTTTCTGGGGAGTCCGATTAATGAAACCATCAAGGCCGATTTAGGTATGGAATTACCATTTAGCAAATACGCCGATTTATTACTGGGTTTTGGCTTTTTACATGTATCAAACGGAGGGGCAACGGTACCAAACGGAGGTTTAAATACCGGCAATGTTTATATCGGGCTGAAACTGAATAACCCAAAAGCATTAACTGCCGAGCGAAAAAGTACCTATACTACTTTACAAAGAAACGCTATTGAACTTAGTGCCGGCTTAGGTGCCAGGGGTATATTTGGAAACAGGGATAAGAGTTTATATAAAAGCGGGCTATATGCAGGGTATAATTTCTACCTGAATGAAGTAATGTCGCTTAAAGCCGGGGCAGATGCCGTTTATTATTACACCACCTTTGATCCTAATAACTATGGAGATACTTTCCAGAATTACGGAACTTCTTACGATAGGTGGCGAACCGGTGTAAGTATTGGTGCCGATATTAATTTATGGCGAATAACCGTTGCTGCCCAGATTGGGAAATATATCCACTACTACAGACTGATGGAAAAGGCAACCTGGTACTGGACATTCGGCCCAACCTTTAATATTACGCCGCACATCGGCCTGCAAGCCAAAACCTATATGCATTTTGCACAGGCTGATTTTGTAAACTGGGGTGTAATATACCGGTTTTAATATTGGCCGGTACTTAACAATACAAGCGTACAGGCCTCAACAGGCTCAATATCGTGCTGATCCAATAATTTTTCGAGCTCATAATTTTCTGTCCCCGGGTTGAAAATCACGCGTTTTGGTTTTGTAGCCAGGATATAATCGTGGTACTGAGGCTGCAAAGCAGGGCCTATATACAAAGTAACCGTATCGATATCATCATGGATTTCACCTGGTTTTTCGATTTCTACCCCTGCAACCTCGCCCCTCTTTATGCCTACATTAACAATTTCGTGGTTGAAACGCTTGAGCATGTGGGCCGCTTTATACGAATATCTTGAAGGATCTGGCGATGCACCAATAATCAGTGTTTTCTTCATCTTATTAATTGTTAATATTTTGATAATAACGCTATTTGTCCTGAGTGGTATGCATGATGCTGTGCCAAACCACTTACCAACTCTACATTGCTTACCCCTGAGCCTAGAACCGGATTTCGCTCACTTTTCACTTCATCATTCCACTGGTTATCTTTAAGTGCTTCGCAAGCACGAATGAGTTCCTCGTTGGCAATTTTAAAATTAAAAATAATGCGCTCCCAGGCTTGTGGGGTTGTGGCTTCAGGCTCCGGCCAATCGCCCATTTCGGGTTCTGCAGCTGGTTTACCAGTTAATCTTGAACTTACTTCCTCCGTCCAGGCAGTTAAATGCAGTGCAATTTCTGCTATTGAATGCGCTCCCGGCACAAAATGGCTAAATGCTTTTTCGGGATCAACATTATTCAAGGTTTGCATTACATGATTGCCATGCCATGCATCGCCATTGAAAGCTTTTTTGATTTCGTTCGTGATATTAAACATACCAAAACAACAAATGGTATAATATAAAGTTTGCTAAGATGCGGTCAATATTGCGTTTGCACAGTTGATTCCATCAATAGCTGCCGATACAATTCCGCCTGCATAACCCGCACCTTCGGCACATGGATATAAACCTTTTACCTGTGGGTGCTGATAGGTTTCTTTATCCCTCGGGATCCTTACGGGCGAAGAAGTTCTGCTTTCTACCCCTACCAAAATGGCTTCGTTGGTATAGTAACCCCTTATTTTTTTTCCGAATAATGGCAATGCTACACGCAAACTATCGGATACGAAACCAGGCAGGATATTATCGAGCATGGAACTTTTAGTGCCTGGTAGGTAAGAATTTTTTGGCAGATCGAGCGATAATTTATTATTCACAAAATCGACCATACGTTGTGCCGGTGCAACCAGGTTGCCTCCGCCGGCCTCAAAGGCAGCTTTTTCGATTTCTGATTGAAAGTTCAACATCCTTAACGGATCATAGCCCTGAACATCATTCAGGGTAACCTGAACCACCGTGCCGGAGTTAGCATAGGGATTATTCCGCTTGGATGGAGACCAGCCGTTTACCACAATTTCATTTTCGCCGGTAGAACAGGGTGCGATAATCCCGCCCGGACACATACAGAACGAAAATACACCCCTGGCGCCAACCTGCTCTACTAAACTATAATATGCCGGTGGTAAAAATTCCGACCGGATATCGCAATGGTACTGCGCAGAATCGATAATTTCCTGCGGATGCTCAATGCGCACACCCAAAGCAAAAGGTTTTGCCTCGATCAGGATGTTTTTACTGTTCAACAATTCGTACACATCCCTGGCCGAATGACCTGTTGCCAGGATAATATCATCGGCAAGGAGTTTTTCTTCAAAATTAATTTCGATGCCCTTCACCTGCCCGAATTCGATTAAAATATCAGTCATCCGGCTATCGAACATCACCTCACCACCGGCATTTAAAATGGTATCTTTTATAGCCGTGATGATATGGGGAAGTTTGTTGGTACCAATATGTGGACGGGCATCAATGGCAATATCAGGCTCTGCCCCATGGTTTACAAAAACCTGCAGTACTTTATTAATGTCGCCACGTTTGTTGGAACGGGTATATAATTTACCATCAGAATAGGTTCCGGCTCCACCTTCGCCATAACAATAGTTCGATTCGGTATTGACTAAACCCTGCTTATTTATAGCGGCCAGATCCCTGCGGCGCTGTTTAACATCCTTACCACGTTCGATAATAATGGGTTTTAATCCATTCTCGATGCATTGCAAGGCAGCAAATAAACCAGCCGGACCAGCCCCGATGATGATAACGGGCCTGGCATTGCTCACATTAGGATAATTGACGGTATAAACTTGAGGCAGGGCTTCTTCATCTATAAAAACCTTTACCTGCAGGCGGAAAATCACTTTTCTGGAGCGGGCATCGATTGATCTTTTCAGGATTTGGTAGCCTTTTACTCTCGATTCAGGTAGTTTTAACCCTTCGGCAAGTTTCTGTTTGATAACTTCAGTTTGCTCAACCTGGTGTGGGAGCAAGGTAATTTCGATGTCTTTTTGCATATCAAGTCGGGTTTTTATCCCGAATGGTACAAAGATAGGCAACTACAAAGAATAATTAATACTATTTAGCATTCTGTTGCTAAATGTTATTATTTCAGGATTTTAACCACAGATGCACACAGATAAACACGGATTTTTACATCTGTGCATATCCTTTTTATCTGTGGTTAAATTATGTTTACCTGTGCTGGTTTTCTGTGCCACAAACGGAAGTTTTTAGCCCCGATCGGAGCGGACACGAAGTATAGCGAAGAGCGGGAACAAACATTAAAAAAAGCGAAAGACTTTGCGCTTCAAACAAAAAACATCAGTTTAAACTTTATCCTAAGCTTGTCAACCTGGCAGATAATTATCGAAAGTGTAACAAAGGCATGCAATTTGATATCTAATTCGTAAATTGAACTATAATCGATTTGCTTAAAAAGACAAAAATCATAAAAATGAAAAGATTAATATTTGGAATTCTGGCTGCAGTAATTGCGGTAAGTACTTTAAGTTCGTGCGGATATAACAGCATGGTTAAACTGGATGAGAACGTTAAATCGAAATGGGGAACAGTGCAAACGCAATATCAAAGAAGGGCCGATCTGATTCCTAACCTGGTTGCAACTGTAAAAGGTGCCGCTAAATTTGAGCAGGGAACATTAACCGCGGTAACCGAGGCACGTGCAAAAGCGACTCAAATGACCGTTAAAGCTGATGATTTATCACCGGAAAACATCCAGAAATTCCAGGAAGCACAGGGCCAGTTGAGTCAGGCTTTGGGTAAATTATTATCCATCACCGAAAATTATCCTGAATTAAGGGCTACACAACAGTTCAGCGATTTATCGGCACAGTTAGAAAGTACCGAAAACAGGATTACGGTTGCACGTAAAGATTTTAATGATGCTGTACAGGAATACAATGGTAAAATCAGGTCGTTCCCTACCAATTTAACAGCAGGAATGTTCGGATTTAAACCAAAAGGCTATTTTGAGGCTGATGCTTCTGCAAAAAATGCGCCTAAAGTAGAATTTTAAGAACCTATTAAAACATAGAGGGTAATAGATGTTTATTAATAAGCATTTATTACCCTTTTTACTTCTTATAAAAAATAAGCACATGTCATTATTTTCGGATATAGAACAAGAAAAGATCGCAAACGCCATATCAGATGCCGAAAAAGCAACTTCGGGAGAGATCAGGATTGCCATTGATAAACTTTGTGAAGGCGATCCCTATGAAAAAGCCATCGAATATTTCCATCAACTGGATATGGACAAAACTGCCAGAAGAAATGGCGTACTGGTTTATCTCGCTCATGCCGATCATAAATTTGCCATCATTGGCGATGTTGGCATTAATCAGCAGGTACCTGAAGATTTTTGGGAAACGACTAAAATTGCCATGACGGCCCATTTTGCAAAAGGCAATTTAGCCGATGGCATTATTGCCGGGGTTGCACTGGCCGGAGAGAAACTGGCTTTATTTTTTCCTCCGCAAAAAGGTGATATCAACGAATTGCCAAACGATATCGTTTTTATGGATAACTTAGAAAACAAATAAGCGATGAAACCATTATGGCTTTCAAAATTACTCAGTGGTAAATGGAACACAATAGCCTCATTGCCAGTGAAAATAAATTTATACCAATGAAAAAAATATTCCTTTTATCCTTATTTAGTTTATTATCCGTTTTTGCTTTTGCGCAGGATTTTCCTGAAAAGCCAACTACACTGGTTAATGATTATAGCAATGTGTTATCTGCCGACCAAAAACAGGCTTTGGAAAATAAACTGGTAGCTTTTAACGATTCATCATCCACACAGATTGCCATCGCCATTTTAAAATCGGTTGGCGATTACGACATTAACGAATATGCGGTAGAACTGGGCAGAAAATGGGGCGTTGGCCAAAACGGTAAAAACAACGGAATTATGATCGTTGTAGCTGTTGGCGACAGGAAAATTTCGATTCAAACCGGCTACGGCTTAGAAGGCGCCCTGCCTGATATTTATGCTAAACGCATTATCGATGATGATATTAAGCCCAATTTTAAGGCTGGCAATTATTATGCAGGTTTAGATGAAGGCACTACATCTATTATTAAATATACCCGGGGTGAATACAAAAATGATAACCCAAAAGCTGCTTCAAAAGGCAGAGGCGGTTCGGGCAGCATTGCCATTATTATCATCATTGTTATCATCATCATCATTATTATGAGGAAAGGTGGCGGAGGCGGCAGTCAGGTAATAGGCGGCAGGGGTGCATCTAATGCTTTATTCTGGGCCATGCTTTTCGGAAGCGGCGGTGGCGGCCGTAGCAGCGGAGGCTGGGGCGGTGGCTCATCAGGCGGTGGTGGTGGAGGATTTGGCGGTTTTGGCGGCGGGAGTTTTGGCGGTGGCGGATCAAGCGGAAGCTGGTAGGTTGGTTCATTAGTCATTAGTTTATTGGTTTGAATGGATAATTGATCGCGATACGCACAGCGCCAAACTGGTTAATTGGTTTTGGATCGTAAGAACATTACAACTTTCCAACAAAACAACATTTCAACATCACAACATCCATGTACAGAAGAGATTTAATTACAGCCGAAATACAGAAACTTGCCCAGGTTTTGGCGCGTATAATGGGGCTAAAATTGGAAGGTAAATTGGCAGAGGCCAGCCTTATTTTCGACGAAACAATGCAAAATGGCTTTCAGCTTCCAAAAGAAATCCTTGAAAGCGAAGATATAACTGATTTTGAAAAATGGCTGAACGAAGATGATCTCCCTCCTGAAAAACTGGATTCGTTAAGTGAGTTTTTATACTACGAACTGGGTATCAGCGAAGAACGGAATAAACTGATTGCTCCAAAACTTAATCTGGTTTATCAATATTTGTCCGATCAGCATAAGATTGTACATTTGGTAAACCTGCACCGTCAGAAAACAATACAACAATACCTGCGCTAAGCGCTTATCGCCCAGCGCCAAACAAACAAAGTAGATAAATGATTATAGGAAAGTGGCAGAAATTAGCCTCTAAATATTTAGTAAGAGAAAAGTGGGCTACTTTAAGGGTAGATGAAGTTAAACTTCCGGGTGGGGTTATAAAAGACGATTATTATGTACTCGAATATCCGAACTGGGTAAATGCGATTGCCTTAACAGTAGAAGGAAAGTTAATTATGGTGCGCCAATACCGCCATGCAGCCGATATTATTTCGCTCGAAGTACCGGGAGGTGTAATAGATGGTGATGAATCACCAGAATTTGCAGTTAAACGTGAACTTTTAGAAGAAACAGGCTACAGTTTCGAAACTTGTAAATTTATAGCAGAGCTTTATCCCAATCCGGCAACATCAGATAACCGGACCTTTACTTATTTTTTAACCGGTGGGGTTAAAACCCACGAACAGCATTTAGATGAACACGAAATTTTAAATGTAGAAGAATATACGGTTGAGGAAGTGAAACAATTGATCAAGGAAAATAAAATAGCACAGGCGCTGCATGTTGCGGCGCTGTTATATGGTTTGGATGAAATAGAAAAAATGTAAATTTATTAAAATAATCGTCACCCTGAATTTATTTCAGGGTCCTTCATGCTAAAAAGATACGGATTTCGATATGAAAATTGGGACGTCATGACGATCAATCTGAAATAGGTATTTCTAAAACACTAATTTCGTAATATTAATCGAACTCACTAGAAATTATAAGTCAGAGATTGTAGTTGAAATGCCTCTTGCAATGTTAAGGTAGATCCTTCGACAAGCTCAGGATTGACAATTCTAATGACATATCCTATTTTTTTAGCGCTCCATCTTCTTTTCCAATACTTGATAAGCCTTTTCGAGATATAACTGTGTGTCTTTTTCAGTATTTCCGGTAAGCTTTCCAACTTTAACATCCCCTATCAAACCTTCCCCTAATTTTTCGTAACGTTTTAAATTACGGTCGATGGTAATGCCTTCTGTTAGTACCAAAAATGCACCGTCGCTAAGTTTATGCTCCTGGTTCGCAGAGGTTAATCCATTGGTCTTATTGCCTACAATTGTGGTATTTTTTTGTCCGGCAAAACATATTGCTGCAAACTCTCCGCTGCTGGCTGTTTTTTCATTAATCAGTACCGCCAGGTTAGTGCTTTTGATTTTTATTTTTTGAGGATCGAGTTTAATCATATAAACGGCTCTCTTATTTTCGAACAGTTTATCATCCTTAAAATTAAAAAAAATGTTTTTCCCATTTCCATTTACCCACCCTATAGCATCAGGCTGATCGATTAAAGGTGAAATTGCAGCAAACATGGGCGCAAACATGCCACCTTCGTTATCCCGCAGGTCCAGTATCCATCCTTTTGGCTTTTCTGCTGCCAGTTTTGATAAAGCCGATCTGAAATCATTTACAAATTCACGCCATTCGTTCATATTATAGCTGTAAAACGCAGGTAAGGAAATATAGGCATAACGGTTTTCCAGAATTTTCGCTTCTATTTCCGGAAAGGATTGCCCCGTTGCCCGGTACCCTTTTACATACGCTTCGACCATTTCGGGCGGAAAAAATTTGGAGTGGGAATCACCTAGTCTCTCCAATACTTCTTTTATAATCGGGTAAGTTTCCCTGATCGTTTTTACTTGATCCGTTTTTTGTTCTGCATCAAGATAGATTTCGTCCCAATTCATTTTAGAACTGTTTACCGCTCTCTTTTTGATCATGTTAAGCGCATTTTGCACATAAACTTTAATACTATCGCGCTCAGTTTTTAGCATTTTATTACTAAAAGATTTAAGCGTGATAAAGAGAAATACCATTATCAGGATTTTTTTCATAATAAGTTATATTTTATAAAAGGTTATTTAATGGCATTAACAGCAAAAATGAGTTGAGTATCCGCACCAGTAAGTATATCCGAAATCTTTGATTTTACAGTCTGGTTGATTTTTACTCCCTTTCCTTGGGCAAGCGTACCATCAGGATAATAAATTGCATTACCAGTGAAATGAATACTGTAGTTACCGGGAATATTGATTGATTTTTCGTCGCCATCTGCACCCGATGTTTGTTCGCCTATGGTAATTGCATTTGGAAATACAAACTGTAAGTTCATGGTATTCCATTCAGATAAACTATGGGTTTGGGCGTTAACAATAATATAAACCTTGCCTTTATAACTGTAATGATCAGTAATTTCTCCATCAGGATAATAAGTAAAAGTACCGGGGATTGAAGAAAAGTGTCCCAGATTTTTAACATCAGCCTGAAAATACTGTGCAAAAATGTTATGCTGTTTGGCAAATTTTTTATAGATATAATGGAAAACAAAACCACCCCAATGTGGATATCCGCGCATATCGAAAATTATACCTTTTTGCTGGGCAGCCAGGTTAAAAATAGAATCCATTCTGGCATCAACGCGATCTTCATTTATCCCATTCAAAAGTTCATGTATGCTATCGATATTGAAATAGGCAATTTTATTGTTTAATATCCGAAAAGGCTCATTTGTTGCTTCAACTTTAGCCTTAGTAATAAGATAATTACTAATGGTTTTCCGCTCAGCTTTGTTCTCGGGAGTTACAAATAATGCATTGATCAGCTTTTTCTTACCTGACGAAGAAATTTCCAATTGAAAATGAGCAGAATCGCCAGCCCAAATAAAATTGGTTACATAATCATTCAATTTAAAAACCAAAGTATTGCGGTTTGAAGCAGAAAGCAGCTCACCCAATCCGTTTATTCGCTTAGTTACCGATTGTTTGTTAATTGCAGTAATTAAATTGCCAACTTTAATGCCAGCTTCAGTACACAAGGTTGGTACGATAACTTTGGTCACCAATATTTTATCATCTAAAATCTTATAGGCAAAAGGCGGATAATAACTATTTTTAAAAATTTCTTTCTTATAAATTAATGTATTATAAAATCGGTTGTAGGCATGACTATCGTTTAATTTGGCAACAATTTTTAATAACAGGATCTCATAATCCATTCGTGAATTACACTTTTTAAATAACAGGATATTGTTTTTAACCGTTTGATCCCAGTTTTCATTCATTAAACTTTTGTGCGGGTAAAGATAATCGATCACCCCCTGGAGTTTTGCAAGGGTAAGTAACCTCATTTCAGGAGGTAAATTTGTACTGTCGGGATATTTGTAAACCCTCTCGTTGGGAATCTCGGAATCATAATTTTTTGCAGGCACATAATGTTGGCCTAATGTATCACGCTGGAGATAGCTACTTAACAATCTCTTTTTTAATGTGCCATTTATCAAATCATTTTTCAGGTACCACTTGTGCAGCAGATTATTTTCCAAAGTTTTAAAATCGGCGTTTTTTAAATCGCCAGCAGTGCTACCATCCAAATCATCAATCATTCCAGCCAACAAGGCATTCAGCTCTATTCTATTGCTTACCTTGTTTAATAGAAACTGCTTATTTAGAAAAAAAGAATCGGCGTCTTTTTTTCCACCTGCAAATTGTGGGTGATAATATTTAAGAAAATTCCATGTTTTAAAAAAAAGAAAGCATTTATCGGTTTCGTTAATTGCCTGTGCATTTACCCGGTTAAAAGCAACTATCAATACCAAAGTATACAGGATGTATTTTAGCTTCAATAAATTAGCCATATTCTGATTATATATTTCCTCAAAATTGACAGAAAAAGAAAACAACAATGGATGTAATTGACTAAAGCCCGAATTTCATTGCTGAAATCCTTCTTTCAGCCTGAAAGGCCAAAACATTACAATTACGGTTTTTGTGTATAAATTTTACCTGTTCGTAATTTTTAAACTCGCCTTATAAGGTGATTATGCTATTTTTAGCAAATTTAGGAAATGAAGAAAGCGTATTTTATATACTTACATATTGGCTACTGGCTCATTTTATGGCTAAAAGAATTTTTGTTCGGTTTCCAGACTTATAACCTTAACGATTTAAGTTTTGCAACCGTTGTATCAACCCTAAGTGTTAAACTCATTGTTCTTTTTTTTCCGGTATGCATTTTTTACACCAGCTTTCTGCTATTGGTACCCAAACTGGTGAGGACAAAAAAAATTGTACTTTACATTATAAGCCTTTTTGTACTTTTCTCCCTGCTCGCCCCCATCCACAAATATGTATACGCAACACTGCTGCCACAAAAATTCGGCTGGTATTCTTACGTGTACATCGATAAACTAAATTTCTGGCTATCGTTTCAAACATTGTTATTTGAAAACTACGTATACATTTTTTTTAGCATTGCGATAAGTTATGTTGACGAATATTTTGAAACGCAGAAAAAACAACAGGAACTGGAAAAAGAACAGGCCATAACCGAACTGGCTTACTTAAAATCGCAGATCAATCCGCACTTTTTATTTAATACCCTAAACGATATTTATTCACTCACCTACCAAAAAGCGGAGATGGCACCCGAAGCCGTGTTAAAATTATCGGAACTGTTAAGGTACATGCTTAAAGAAAGTAACGATAGGTTTGCGTCAGTTGAAAGGGAGATTGCCTACCTGAAAAATGTAGTCGAATTATACGAAATAGGGCAAAAAGGTATTGCCTATATCAATCTGGAAATCAATGGCGATTATAAAGACAGGGAGATTGCACCACTGATATTGATCAATTTTATAGAAAATGCTTTTAAACATGGTATTGTAAATGATCCCGAGAATCCGGTGAGGATTAAACTTTCGATCAATGAAAACGATTTTGATTTTGAAGTTTTTAATAAGAAAAACAAAGATTATAAAGATAAAACCGGAGGAATTGGGCTGGCCAATGTACAGAGAAGGTTAACGCTGATTTATCCTGACCGGCACGAAATCAGCATTATTGATGAAAATGATACTTTTACCGTTCACCTGAATATAAAAAATATATGATCCGTTGCGTTGTTGTAGATGATAAGCCGCTTGCTATCGATATCCTGAATGATTATATCGGCAAAATTCCGGATTTAACACTGGCTTTTAGCAGTACCAACCCATTGGAGGCTTTGGACTTTGTGATGAAAAATGATGTGGAACTTGTTTTTCTGGATATACAGATGCCGCAACTTAATGGCGTACAGTTTATGAAAATCGTGAATGAAAAATGCCAGATTATCCTCACTACGGCTTATGCAGAATATGCTTTGGATGGTTTTGAAAACAATGCAATTGATTATCTGCTTAAACCTGTTTCTTTTGAGCGCTTTTACAAGGCGGTACAAAAAGTAATCCGCCATTTTAGTTTAACCGTAGCAACGCAAACTACAATCGCCTACCAGCCGGCTGAACCCGAAAATGATTTCATTTTTGTGAAAACGGAATACAAACTGGTAAAAATCAATACAGATGATATCCTTTTTGTAGAGGGCATGCAAAATTACGTAGCTATACAAACCAAAACCGAAAAAATACTATCGCTTCAAAGCATTAAAAAAACCGAAGAGCAGCTTCCCAAAAAGCAATTTATCAGGGTACACCGGTCTTTTATTGTTGCGTTAAAAAAGATAAACAGTATCGAAAGGGCAAGGATTTACATCGGCGACGCGGTTATTCCTTTTGGTGATTTGTACAAGGATGATTTTTATAAATTAATAGAAGGCAAAAAGTAAAGGCCCGATAAATATCAGGCCTTTATTATTGTGCATAAACTTTGAAGATGGACGAAAGATTTTACTTTTAAACCCTTCACCTTTCTGCCCATAAACCAGGTTTAGCTCATTTTTAGTTTCTTTTGGATATCGTGTACGTAAGCTTTAAACTTTTTGTCGGTATCGATTAAATCTTCTACGGTTTGGCAGGCATAGATTACAGTACTATGATCGCGGCCACCGAAGAAAGCTCCAATTGTTTTTAATGATGATTTGGTATGGCTTTTTGAAAGGTACATCGAAATCTGACGTGCCTGAACAATCTCGCGTTTACGTGTTTGCGATTTAACCATATCAACAGGAACCTCAAAATACTCGCAAACTAATTTCTGGATGTACTCCATTGAAATTTCTTTAGAAGTATTTTTGATAAAGTTTTTAAGCATCTGTTTAGCCAGTGCCAAATCAATTTCCTTTTTATTTAAGGTAGCTTGTGCCAGAAGTGATACCATGGCACCTTCGAGCTCACGTACGTTGTTATCAATGTTGTGTGCAACATATTCTACAACCTCGCCAGGTAACTCAATACCATCGGCATACATTTTCTTTCTTAAAATGGCAATACGTGTTTCAAGATCAGGGATCTGCAGATCAGCAGAAAGTCCCCATTTAAAACGGCTTAACAAACGTTCTTCCAAACCAGCTAAATCTTTCGGTGCTTTATCAGATGTTAAGATCACCTGTTTGCCCGATTGGTGTAAGTGGTTAAAGATGTGGAAGAAGATATCCTGTGTTTTTTCTTTTCCCGCAAAATTGTGTACATCATCCATAATGATTACATCCATTGCCTGGTAAAAGTTAACGAAATCGTTAATGGTGTTGTTTTTTAATGAATCTACAAACTGTTGGCAGAATTTCTCGCAACTTACATAGATCACCAATTTATCCGGCATGCTGTGCTTAATCTCGTTACCGATTGCCTGCGCCAGGTGGGTTTTACCCAAGCCCACTCCACCGTAAATCATTAAAGGGTTAAAAGACGTACCTCCTGGTTTAGCCGCCACAGCGTAACCTGCAGAGCGTGCCAGACGGTTGCAATCTCCCTCAATATAATTTTCGAAGGTGTAGTTGGCATTTAATTGTGGATCAACGTTTAATTTCTTTAATCCGGGGATAATAAAAGGGTTTTTAATATCCTTATTAATGGAAACCGGAATCGGCATCGATTGTACCTTTGCCTCCGCTCCATTTCCATTTGAGGGCATATTGGTAGTATAAGGATTACCGCTGTTTGATGATTTATCTACAACGATGTTATATTCCAACCTGCCATCCTCTCCAAGTTGTTTCTTTACAGTCTTGCGTAGCAAGCCTACATAATGTTCTTCAAGCCATTCGTAAAAGAACAAACTTGGCACCTGTATGGTTAAAACCTTACCTTCCAATTTAAGGGCAGTTATTGGCTCGAACCAGGTTTTGAAACTTTGGTTCGGAATATTATCCTTAATAATTTGAAGACAGTTCTTCCACACTTCTGTACAAGTTTTTTCCATTGCGATTTCTATAATTTATTGGTTTACAGTGCCGATTCGAAATAAAGGGACGGTCCGTTTCGGGACTACGAATATTGAGAAAATTATCAACATTTTAAACAAAAATTTCAAATAAATCGTAACGCACTGATAAGGAATATAGTAGCCTGCTTAACCTCAATTTTTTATGTTGATAACTATTTATTAACACTGGTTATCCACATTACAATTATTTAACCTGATTATCTCCGTTTAATTTCAAATCGCTTTTAAAAAGCAAAATCCAAGCCATTTTAAGCTCAAAATAAGCCTTTTAGCTCCTGTTAAATCTGAATAGATTGAAAATCAACATCATAGTTAAAAGAAACAGGCATCTTTTTAAAGCTAGTGTTAATATATGGTTTATGCAAATTCAACATTGCATATATTTGTATAAGTTTTACGACAGTTTTACTCCGTAACCTAATGGTTAGCGGATAACGTTGCGGAAATACTTTTATCAGTATATTAGGTCGAAAAAGAACCTCAATAACATGAATTTAGTAAACACCAAAAGTGTTTCTGAATACATCGGCAATTTCGCCGAGTGTAGCATATTTTTCAACTGCATCTATAATCAGTGGCATCAGGTTGGTATCACTTTTTGCAGCTTCGTTTAATTTATGCAATGCCTTTTCTACGGCAGCATGATCACGTATGGTTTTTAAATGCTCCAGTTTTTCAGACTGTAGTTTCCGGATCGAATCGTCGATATTGAAAACTTCGGTTAAACCTTCTTCCTCCTGGGTAAATTTATTTACACCAACCGAAATCCGATCTCCGTTTTCGATTTCCTTTTGATATTGATAGGAAGCACCGGCAATTTCATTCTGCATGTAATCGCTTTCGATGGCATTAACAGATCCACCCATGGCATCAATACGATCGATATAAGCCCATGCAGCAGCCTCAACCTCATCAGTCAGGCTTTCTACAAAGAACGACCCGGCCAGTGGATCTACGGTATCGGTAACGCCACTCTCAAAAGCAATAATCTGTTGGGTTCGCAGTGCGATCTTTGCCGCAGATTCTGTCGGAAGCGAAAGTGCCTCATCGTATCCATTGGTATGTAAAGATTGTGTTCCACCTAAAACCGCGGCCATGGCCTGGTTACTTACCCTGATCACATTGTTTAAGGGCTGTTGTGCGGTTAAGGTTGAGCCCCCGGTTTGCGTATGGAACCGCAGCATCTGGGCTTTTTCGTCAGTAGCGCCTAAATTTTTGGTAATTTTTGCCCACATCCGCCTGGCAGCCCTGAATTTGGCAATCTCTTCGAAAAAATTATTGTGGCAGTTAAAGAAAAATGATAAACGTTTTGCAAATACATTAATGTCCAAACCTTTATCCAAAGCAGCTTTTAAGTAAGTTTTTCCATTGGCCAGTGTAAAAGCGAGTTCCTGTACCGCTGTTGATCCGGCCTCGCGGATGTGGTAACCTGAAATAGAAATCGTATTCCATTTGGGTACTTCTTTGCTGCAGAATTCAAAAATGTCGGTAATTAACCGCATCGATTGCTTTGGCGGATAAATATAAGTGCCCCTGGCAGCATATTCTTTTAATATATCATTTTGGATAGTGCCCGAAATCTGTTTCAAATCTGCACCCTGTTTTTTAGCCAGTGCAATATACATGGCCAATAAAATGGAAGCGGTAGCATTAATCGTCATCGAGGTGGTGATATCTTTCAGCTGGATACCGTCGAATAAAATTTCGATGTCTTTTAACGAATCGATGGCTACCCCAACTTTTCCAACTTCTCCATCTGCCATTTCATGATCAGAATCGTAACCAATCTGTGTAGGAAGATCGAACGCAACCGACAAACCTGTTGTGCCCTGGGCGAGTAAATAATGATAACGTTTGTTCGATTCTTCAGCGGTCGAAAAACCTGCATACTGTCTCATTGTCCATAAGCGCCCACGGTACATATCTTTCTGGATACCCCTTGTAAACGGAAATTCGCCAGGGCGCTCTTCCATTGGCTTTGCCTCCGTATACAACGCCTTTATCTCAATGCCCGAAGTGGTAGTATGTTTTTTATCGCTCATTTGTTTTTTGGTTAATTGTACAAACCGGTTAATTGGTTAATTGTATTGCAGGGTTAATCGCATCAAGGGTTAATTGTCGAAACTGGTTAATCGGTTAATTGCCCTCCTAGGTTAATCGTTCGAACTGGTTAACTGGTTAATCGTAAAGTGGTATATTTCAATCCATGCAACAGTTAACCAATTTAAACAATTAACCAGTTAACCCAAGCTTAAAACAATCGCTGGATATCTTTCTTAATCAGCTCGATGGTTAAATCGTAAGGATTCTCCTCAATACTCGCCATGTGCTGTAAAATCGCTTTACTTAGTTCAATTCCGTTTGCATCTGCTGGTAAACCTTGTACGGCATTATTGATCATGGCAATGGTATCGTCTTTTAATTTGCGTACCACATTCCAGGTTACACTATCTACGTATAGTTGCTGGGTAATGTTATGCTGATATTCTGACCGCACTTCGTTTAAGATTCCGGCCTGCAAAGTACCTATTGCAATACCCTGCTGATGTAATCGCACAAGCAGGTTGGCAGGGTTAATACGATCAATAAATATGATTAAACGTTCGTGTGCCTGTAATCTTAACGGCAAAATGTGTGCACGGCTTTCTTTATTGAGTTCGATGGTTTTTAAGTTGAAAAATTGTTGGATATCGCTCTTTAGGATATAATAAACGGCCATTAACGCGGCAAAAATGCCTGCAAATAAGATCACTACATCAATTAAAATCTGTTGGGTATTCATAAGTATTGTTTAAATACGGTAATATTAACGAACCGTTAAAAGCAAAAATGTGCATTATTATTTATATTTGTAACAGATAAAATTTAAATAACATGAGCACAACAGTTGATACAGCATTTGCACCCGTTACTTTTTCTGAAGGCGCAGCTAAAGAGTTATATAAATTAAAAGATCAGCAGGAGATCGGTGAAGATTACGGATTACGTGTTGGCGTAGAAGGCGGTGGTTGTGCCGGCATGAACTACGTTTTGGGTTTTGACCAGAAAAAAGACGGTGATCAGGAATATTTCATCGACGGCATTAAAGTTTTCATGAACAAAGCACACCAGATGTACTTAATGGGCATGATGATCGACTGGCAGGATGGTTTAAACTCTCGTGGTTTTACCTTCGTTAACCCTAATGCAACCAGCACCTGTGGCTGTGGCACGAGTTTCTCGGCATAAATAAAATATTATTGTAACATATAGTGCAGTCCCCTTGTCTAAACATCGGGACTTTTTTTATTTTTACACATAAAGGTTTAAGGCAAAAGGTGTAGCGTATAGGGTAAACCCCATCCCTCATGCTTGATACTCGATACCTGACTTGATACTTACAATAAATGAATTACAGAGAAAACATCAGACTGGCATTAGAATCTATTAAAGCTAACCGCTTGCGTACCATGCTTACTGCTTTAATTATTGCCATCGGTTTAATGGCCCTCGTTGGGATCTTAACCACACTTGATGCTGTAAAAAAAAGTATGACAGATGCTTTTAGTAGCATGGGGGCCAACTCGTTTACCATCAGGAACCGTGGTACGGGCATCAGAATCGGTAACGGTAAAAGGCCAAAACCTTTTAAAGCCATCCGCTACGAAGATGCCCTTAAGTTTAAAGATAGCTTAAATACGCCTGCTACGGTAGCAGTAAGCGTTTTCGCCAGTGGTGGTTCTACAGTAAAATACGGCAGTTTAAAAACAAACCCGAATATCAATGTGCAGGGTATTGATGAGAATGGTTTAGCCTCGCAAGGGTTAAATCTTTCGCAGGGAAGAAATTTTGGCGTTTCTGAAATTAAACTGGGTAGCAATGTTTGTATTGTGGGTGGTGAGGTTGTTGAAAAACTTTTTAAAGGCGCCGATCCATTGGATAAACTGATCAATGTAGGAAACAACCGTTTCAAAATTGTTGGTGTGCTGGAGAAAAAAGGATCGAGTATGGGTTTTAGCGGCGATAGGGCCGTATATGTTCCGCTATTGAAAGCAAAGCAGATTAATGCCAATGCCAATCCTTCTTATACGATAACCGTTATGGTTCCGAGCAATGAAATGCAGGAAAACATCATTGGCGAATCAACTGCCTTATTCAGAAATATCCGTAAGGTAAAAGTAAACGAAACCAATAACTTCGAAATTACCAAAAGTGATGCAATTGCCCAAACACTGTTCGAAAACCTGGCATTTGTTGCCATTGGCGGTGTGGCGATTGGTATTATCACCTTAATTGGGGCCTCAATCGGTTTAATGAACATCATGCTGGTATCGGTAACGGAGCGTACACGCGAAATCGGCATTCGTAAGGCCATTGGTGCAAATCCAAAGGTTATCCGCCGTCAGTTTTTAATTGAGGCAGTAGTAATCTGTTTAATGGGTGGTGTATTTGGTATTTTCCTCGGTATTGTTTTGGGTAACTTAATTTCCCTCGCCATGGGTGGCTCATTTTTAATCCCCTGGTTATTTATTATCGGCGGCTTTGTGCTTTGTGTACTGGTAGGCATCTTATCGGGATACTACCCAGCTAAAAAAGCTTCGAGACTGGATCCGGTAGAAGCGTTGAGGTACGAATAACAGAAGGTTAATCGGTTAATTGTTTAAACTGGTTAACTGCAGGGAAGTGTTATACAGTTAACCGATTAACCAATTTAAACAGTTAACCTAATCTATAGCAATGCATTATTAAGCTGATGTTGCGTAAGCAACTGTTGCATTAATGGCATTGTGAGGCTCTCTTCAAGTGCAGCGGCATGTTTTAAATGGTGCATATCGCTCCCCAAAAAGTCGATCATGTGGTTATCTACCATTTCTTCGGCTATTTTTTCCGCTCCCGAACCGTAGTAACCGGTTAAAGCAATCGAATTTAATTGTAATAAACAGCCCGTTTCCCTGATCTGGTGGTAATTTTCGAATGAGCTATAATAGTATGGATACCTTTCGGGATGGGCCAAAACGGGTTTATAGCCGGCGTCTTGCATGATCTTAATAAAACCGATCAGGTTTTGTGGCGGATTGATATAAGATAATTCGAACAAAAGGTAATTTTCTCCAAAAGTGAGCACTTCCTTCTGCCTGATTTTCTTTTCCAGCGTTTCATCAAGATAATATTCGGCAGCGGCATCAACCTCTAAATCGAGTTCATTTTCCAGGAGGCCTTTTCTTAAAATATCCAGTCCACGGTTTATGGTATCAGGAGTATTGCGGAAATAATCGGCCATGATGTGTGGTGTAGCAATTAGTTTTTGATAACCTAATGCTTTAAACTTTTTGGCCAATAAAAGAGCATCTTTCAATGTTTGTGCCCCATCATCAATCCCCGGGATAATATGCGAGTGCATATCCGTTTTAATACCGGAGAAATTAAATTCGGGTGCTATTTTCTTCTTTTTAAATAATCCGAACATAATGGCAGGTCATAATTTTAACTGATCTCTTTGGGCAGATTACTGGCTTCGGCAGCACCTGCCAATTTAGAAGAATAGATTTTATCGAGCAGATGATTTGCATCTTCACTTAAATCAAACTGCAGGTCTTCGTGCAGTTTTTTAAACTTATTTAAAGTTACCGCAACCGTTTTGATGTAATATATACTAAAAAGCATCATAAAATCGCGGTAACCAAAAATTGATTTTTTATAGTCAAAAGGCACGGCATTGAGGATAAACAATTTAAGCTCTACCTCCCCAACAGGATCTTTGGTTACTTTATAAAAGTGGTTAACCGAAGTAATCATTTTCCGAACCTTTACCAACGCTTCTTTGGCATTCAGCTTTTTCAGTTCGGCAATTTGTTCTTCTACATCAGTTTTGATCTTCTCTTTCCGGTCTTCCAGATCCGTTTCGTCCTCTAATAATTTATAATGAAGGTGTTCGGTAAGCACTTTATCTTTAGCCACCAAACGCAGCAACAGCTTGTCTTTTTCTTTAACAGGCAGTTCTGTAATGGCGGTCTTTAAATCTTTGTGCTCCGATAATTTCATTTAAAAAGGGTTAGCCTTAATGTATTTTTCCCATTCCCATGCCGAGCGCATCATTTCATTGATATCCAGATTGGCTTTCCAGCCGAGTTCGTTGTTCGATTTCTGTACATCGCCATAAATCTGCACAATATCACCTGCCCTCCTCGGACCAATCTTATAATCCAGTTTCTCACCGTTCACTTTTTCGAAGGCTGTAATAATCTCTAAAACTGAAGATCCTTTACCGGTACCGATATTGAAAACATCGTAATTACCGTTCGGGTTTCCGTCTTCTAATTTTTTGATAGCGGCAACGTGTGCTTTTGCAAGATCTACCACATGGATATAATCGCGGATAGCCGAACCATCTGGTGTATTGTAATCATTACCATAAACGGTAATCGGGCCGCGTTTACCAATGGCCGATTGAGTAATGAAAGGAACCAGGTTTGCAGGAATACCGTTTGGCAATTCGCCGATCAAAGCGGTTTCGTGTGCACCAACCGGATTAAAATAACGCAATGCGATTACATTTAAATCAGGTGTTACCGCAGCTGTTTCTGCCAAAATTTCTTCAGCAATCTGTTTAGTATTACCATAAGGCGATTCTGCTTTCTGCACCGGAGCAGCTTCGGTTACCGGCAAAGTTTCTGGCTGACCATAAACGGTACATGATGAAGAAAATACAAAGTTGATCTTCCTGTTAAAAGAAGTTAACAAGTTGATTAAGCCATAAAAATTGTTCCTGTAATATTTTAATGGTTGCTCTACCGATTCGCCAACAGCCTTTGAAGCTGCAAAGTGAATAATCCCATCAATATCGGTATGGTTTTCTGCAAATTCCTGCACCGCTTTATCATCCTGAAGGTCGATTTCGTGAAAATCAAACCATTTGCCGGTGATGGCATGTAGCTGGGTTAAGATTTTGATATTCGAATTAGAAAGATTGTCGATAATTACAACTTCGTATCCTGCGTTGTGTAATTCTACAGCTGTGTGCGAACCTATGTATCCTGTTCCACCGGTAACTAATATTTTTGCCATTTTAACGGTTAAATGTGGTAAAATCTTTATGTTCTATTTTTTCCAAAGCCTCTGCAGGCAATGATTTAAAATATTCGTATGTAATTTTTAATCCTTCCGCACGTCCGATTTTGGGTTCCCAACCCAATAGCTCCCTGGCCTTTGTAATATCCGGTCTGCGTTGCTTCGGGTCATCCTGGGGCAGTTCTTTGTACACAATTTTCTGTGTGGTGCCCGTAAGTTTGATAATTTCTTCGCAGAACTGTTTAATGGTGATCTCGTCGGGGTTACCGATGTTTACGGGCTGGGCATAATCGCTCATCAATAAACGGTAAATCCCTTCAATCAGATCGTCAACATAGCAGAAAGAACGGGTCTGGCTTCCATCCCCAAATATAGTTAAATCTTCTCCCCTCAAAGCCTGTCCGATAAAAGCAGGTAAAACACGGCCATCATTCAAACGCATTCTTGGTCCGTAAGTGTTAAAAATCCTCACAATTCTTGTCTCTACCCCATGGAAAGTATGATAGGCCATGGTGATGGCCTCCTGAAAACGTTTGGCCTCGTCGTACACGCCACGCGGACCAACAGGATTTACATTGCCCCAGTATTCTTCGGGCTGTGGGTTTACATTTGGATCGCCGTAAACTTCGGAGGTTGAAGCAATCAGCATCCTTGCTTTTTTACTGCGGGCCAGCCCTAAAAGATTGTGCGTACCCAACGAGCCTACTTTAAGCGTCTGAATCGGGATTTTGAGGTAATCTATCGGACTTGCAGGTGAAGCAAAGTGTAAAATGTAGTGAAGCTCGCCGGGAACGTGTACAAATTTGGAAACATCGTGGTTATAAAATTCAAAATTATCCAGTTTGAACAGGTGTTCGATATTTGCCATATCTCCGGTAATCAGGTTATCCATTCCGATAACGTGATAGCCTTCTTTTATAAAACGATCGCAAAGGTGTGAGCCCAAAAATCCGGCTGCACCTGTAATCAATATCCTTTTCTTCCCCATTTTAATCTATTAACTTTCTGCCGATACTGTTATAATAATAGCCAAGATCGATCATTTTTTGCAGATCGTATAAGTTCCGGCCATCGAAAACCACTTTATTTTTTAAAATATTATCGATTTTGTCGAAATCAGGGTTACGAAAAACCGACCACTCTGTTGCAATTAAAAGGGCATCGGCACCTTCTAAAGCCTCGTATTGGTTTTTGGCATAATTTACCTGGTTGCCGATTACACTTTTCACGTTGCCCATAGCCTCCGGATCGAATACGGTAACGGTTGCACCGCTTTTAAGCAATGCATCGATAATATACAGGGCCGGAGCTTCGCGGATATCATCGGTTTCGGGTTTAAAAGCCAATCCCCATAATGCAAAATGCCTGCCACTAATATCGCCTTTGTAATATTTCAGTACCTTATCAACAAGGATCGTTTTTTGTTTCTCATTAACTTCCATTACCGATTTCAGGATCTGGAAATCATAGGCATAATCATCAGATGATTTTACCAAGGCTTGTACGTCTTTAGGGAAACACGAACCGCCGTAACCTACGCCCGGAAAAAGGAAACGTTTACCGATGCGTTCATCAGATCCAATTCCTTTTCTTACTGCATCAACATCAGCACCTACCAGCTCGCAAAGGTTGGCCACCTCGTTCATAAAGGTAATTTTTGTAGCCAGAAAAGAATTTGCAGCATATTTGGTCAGCTCAGAAGAACGCTCATCCATAAAAAGGATCGGATTGCCCTGGCGCACATACGGTGCATATAGTTCGGCCATCAGTTTTTTAGCTTTTTCGCTTTTGGTACCCAAAACCACACGGTCGGGTTTCATAAAATCGTCTACCGCTACACCTTCCCTTAAAAATTCGGGGTTCGAAACCACATCAACTTCTATCGAAGTATTTTCGGCAAAAACCGCTTTTACCTTATCGGCAGTACCAACAGGAACGGTTGATTTATTTACGATTACCTTATATTCGGTAATGAGTTTTGAAATATCTTTTGCGGCACCCAAAATGTAAGAAAGATCGGCGGCACCATCACCACCCGGAGGCGTTGGCAAAGCCATAAAAATAATCTGCGCGTCTTTTACCGCATCAGCAAGGTTTGTAGTGAAGGTTAACCTTTCCTGTTCGATATTCCTATGGAACAAAAGATCTAAACCAGGTTCGTAAATCGGCACTTCGCCGGCCTGCATCTGTTTTACCTTTGTTTCGTTAATATCAACACAAATTACATCATTTCCTGTTTCGGCTAAACAGGTCCCGGTAACCAAACCTACGTATCCGGTACCAATAACGGCTATCTTCATTCTGTTTTATTTTATTTTTAGCTGCTATGGAGCAATCATCGAAGCCTTTTTATTCAGTTGAATATTAAGCAAAATCCAGATGGATCCATATATTTTTAAGCTTTTTAAATATATTCCTTTTATCTTGGCACGAAGATATGAAATTACTTTACATCATCGGAATCCGGGCCTATACTTTACTCATCAGGATATTCTCATTATTTAATCCTAAGGCTAAATTATTTATAAACGGACGCAGAAATATCTATTCTTTAATTGAACAAAAAATTAACCCTGCGGAAAAGCATATTTGGTTCCATTTTGCATCATTGGGCGAGTTTGAGCAGGGCCGGCCGGTTTTAGAGAAACTGAAAACACTTTATCCCGACAAGAAAATTGTGGTTACTTTTTTTTCGCCATCGGGATATGAAATCAGGAAAAATTATGCACTGGCCGATGTTTTTTATCTCCCGGTTGACAGCGCTGCAAACGCAAAACGTTTTATAATCAGTATTAATCCCGAAATGGCGATTTTTACCAAGTATGAATTCTGGCATTTTTATTTTAAAGAGCTGAGCGCACGCGAAATCCCCCTATATTTAATTTCAGGCATTTTTAGGGAAAATCAGGCATTTTTTAAATGGTATGGTGGTTTTTACCGTGATATTTTAAAGTCGGTTACTTATTTCTTTGTTCAGAATGAGGAAAGTAAAAATCTTTTGAGATCCATCGGAATAAACAATGTAACCATTAATGGTGATACGCGTTTCGACCGTGTTTACGAAAATGCTCAGGCCCCAAAGCAACTCGCCATTATCGAAAGTTTTATTGGCAACTCACCAACATTCGTTTGTGGAAGCACCTGGCCTGAAGATGAAAAAATATTATCGGTTTTGCCGGAAAAATATCCGGATTGGAAGTTCATTATCGCCCCGCACGAAATCCACGAAAGCCATATCGAAAGCATAGAGAAACAGTTTTCGGTTAACAGTGTGCGGTTTTCAGTCCTCAGTTCGTCAACTCAAACGCCAAACGCAAAACCCCAGACGCTTATCGTCGATAACATCGGCATGCTTTCTTCCCTGTATCAATACGGAAAAGTGGCTTTTATTGGTGGCGGTTTCGGAACAGGTATACACAATACGCTAGAGGCCGCAGCATTTGGGTTACCGGTAATCTTCGGTCCTAAATACGATAAATTTCAGGAAGCAAAAGATTTAATCGCCATAGGTGCAGCAAAAAGTGTCAATTCAACCGATGAATTAATCAATACTTTTGAAAGTTTTGCAAAGGATAAAAATGTAGCAGAATTGGCCAGAAAATATGTAGCCGATAAAAAAGGGGCAACCGATCAGATTATTTCGATGATTACGAAAGCAGATCTGCCTTAGCTATTTCTTCCACGATTTCGGCGATACTTTGATCGATGGAAACCGTAAATACATCCGTTTCATCAGCCTGAGGTTCTTCGAGTGTTTCGAACTGACTCTCAAGCAAACTGGAAGGCATATATTGATGCGATCGCCTGGTGATCCGATCGTGGATCAGATCAAAACTTCCCTTTAAATATACAAAGCGGATGGAAGCATTATCTTCCCGAAGTAAATCGCGGTAAGATTTTTTTAATGCTGAGCAAGCAATGATACAGGTGGTTCCGTGCGCAGCGTGCTCGCGACCGACTTTAGCAATCAGCTGCAACCAATCTAACCGATCGGCATCTGTTAAAGGGATTCCGGCAGCCATTTTGTCTACATTACGTTGCGAATGCAGGTTATCGCCATCTATAAATTCGGCATGGAGCTTTGGTGCCAAAGCCTTTCCGATAACAGTTTTACCACTCCCTGAAACACCCATTAAAATGATAAAATTCGCCATCCCTAAATCTAGAATTATTTAACCATTCCGGCAAGTGCCTCAATAAATACCGGACTATCGTTCAGGCTTTCTACCAGTTGAACGTGTTCGCCGCCTAATGCTTTAAATTCTTCGTGGTACTCTACTGTAATTTCGTAAAGGGTTTCCAAACAATCGGCCACAAAAGCCGGACTAAATACCAGTAAACGTTTTTTACCTTCGCCGGCCAGTTTTTTTAACACATCGGTAGTGTAAGGCTGTACCCAGGGCTCTTTACCTAAACGCGACTGGAAACAAACCGTATACTGATCTTTAGATAAATTTAATTCTTTCGCAATTAACCTGGCTGTATCATGCCCCTGGGCTGAATAACAGAATTTATTGGTATCGTTTAAAGTCTGGCAGCAATCGGCGCTTTTTAAACAATAACTTCCGGTATGATCGCATTTTAACAACTGGCGCTCTGGCAAGCCGTGGAAGCTAAACAATACATGATCATAGCTTTCTACATTATGCTTTCTGGCATTTTCAGCAAAAACTTTAATCATCAGTTCGTTATCATGAAATGAATTCACAAACGATATCGGCGGAACAGTTGGCCATTTACTCACCAGCTCCATTACCAGTTGCATTACCGAACCGGTACTTGCCGAAGCGTATTGCGGGAACATCGGGATGACCTGGATGCTTCCTACCAAACCTGCCTTTAAATTGGCAAGGGCCGATGCAATTGATGGACTTTGGTAACGCATCGCCAGTTCGACATGGTAATCGTCGCCCAATCTTTCTTGCAGCATTTGAGTCTGCAATTTGCTGTAATACAAGAGTGGAGAACCGTTTTCGTTCCAGATTTCTTTGTATAATTTGGCAGTTTTAGGGCTACGGAAAGGTACAATGATTCCTTTTACCAATAATGTTCTGTTCAACTTTGGAATATCGATTACCCTCTCGTCCATTAAAAACTGATCCAAGTATTTTTTAACGTCGGCAGTTGCCGGACTATCAGGTGTTCCTAAGTTTACCAGTAAAATTCCCTTTTTGCTCATTTATACAATATATGTTTTGTGGCGCAAATATCGCCTTTTTATTGTTTTTTACCTATGGTAAAAATGTGATAGGGGACATTTTTTGGTCAAAAAATTCGGCGTTACTCCCTTCCGAAGTCTAAAATGGACTGAGCGAGGGGAAGACTTCGGAAGTCTAAAGAAAAACTGATTCAGTGTCAGATGGTAACATCTGACACCACCGCAACTATTCCTTTACTTTATATAGCTGCCACCAGGGCATACCCGGTTTTTGATGGTGTTCTAAATGATACCCAAAAAAGTAGCAAGTAATAAAAGCGATAAAATGGTTTTTCTGTAAGGTGGTAGAATGGTATTCGTTATCGTGTTCGCCCTTATGCGGTAAATAGGTACCGAAATAGAATAACTGAAAAGTACTTAGTAGCGAAGGCAAAACCCAAAACAATAGTAAATTCTTCTCATCCACCCATATTTTGAGCAGATTATAAGCTATTGCCATAATGACGAGCTGGATGATGGTAACATAATTTAGCATGAAACTAAAATACCATTTCCAAAAACCGTGCGGGGCAAAATCAGGATCTTTTTCGGTATGCACATGGTGATGGTGCTGGTGGTGTTTAGCATATAAGCGGTTATAGAAAAAACCTGCATAGAGAAAAACAACAAGGTAACCTATAAAATTATTGGCTTTTTTGTTTGGAGAGATGGTACCGTGCATGGCATCGTGCGCCGTGATAAACAAACCGGTATAGAGATGCATCTGTACAAAAACCATCAGATAAACCAGGGGATTACTCCAATTGAAATGCCAGTTTAAAAGGAAAAAGAGCGAAGCAAACCAACAGGCAATTACAGCTAAGGCAACCAGGATTCCAGTATGTGGGTTTATCTTTTTCAATTATGGTTTTATTTAGAAGATGAATTTTTAAGTATCCTCACTCGCAGTCGTCATGCTGAACTTGTTTTATTAGCTGCTTTTATATTTTTAAAGGCCTAATAGCTACTACGTGGTCAGCATCTCTTTCGTAATTGAGACCCTGAAATAAATTCAGGGTGACGGCCAAGAGAGAAATCTAATACTGCTCCAGCGCAGCTTTTACCTTCTCCATTAACCACATTGGTGTAGAAGTGGCTCCACAGATACCTACTTTATCGTTTTCGTTAAACCAAACCTGTTCTAATTCTTCAACGTTAGAAATGAAGTAAGAATTATCGTTATGCTTTTTACAAACATCATAAAGCACTTTTCCGTTAGATGATTTTTTGCCCGAAACAAACACAATTTTATCGTAATGGCTTACAAATTCTTCGAGTTCTTCGTAACGGTTAGATACCTGCCGGCAAATGGTGTCGTTAGCTTTTACTTCATAACCTCGGCTTAACAGTTCATCCTTAATGTGGTAAAATTTATCGGTGCTTTTAGTGGTTTGACTATATAGGGTAAACTTTGCAGGAAGTTCTACATTATCGAGTTCGGCTAAATCCTGGAATACAATGGCTTTACCATCGGTTTGTCCTTGCAGGCCAATCACTTCAGCATGACCATGTTTACCAAAAATCAACACCTGCTCATCATCATCATGCGAGTTTTTAATCCTGTTCTGCAGTTTCAACACCACAGGGCAAGAGGCATCAATCAGGGTAAGGTTATTTTCTAAAGCCAGCTGATAGGTTGAAGGAGCTTCGCCATGAGCCCTGATCAAAACCTTTTCGTCGCGTAAATTTTTTAAAACTTCGTGATCAATGATTTTTAATCCACGTTTGGTTAAACGTTCTACTTCTTCATCGTTATGCACAATATCGCCCAGACAGTATAGATAACCTTCGTTATCCAAAATATCTTCTGCCATTTCTATGGCATATACTACGCCAAAGCAAAAGCCTGATGATTTATCGATGTTAACCTGTAAGTTTAAATTGCTCATTTGTT
Organism: Pedobacter miscanthi; assembly: GCF_003315595.1. Classification (GTDB taxonomy): domain Bacteria; phylum Bacteroidota; class Bacteroidia; order Sphingobacteriales; family Sphingobacteriaceae; genus Pedobacter; species Pedobacter miscanthi. Next base: position 29,169 of record NZ_QNQU01000016.1, read on the forward strand.
TTTAGGATTAGTTATTTATCGCCATAATGTCCCTTTGCAGAAATTACAAATACTGTAATAATCTCTTCATCGATCCTATAGACTAACCTATCTTTTTTATTTATCTGTCTAGACCAATAGCCTGAAAATCCGAATTTTAATTTTTCAGGCTTACCAATACCTGATGCTGGATGGATACTTAATTCTATAAAAATTTGTTGGAGTTTCTTTATTGAAGACTGATCTCCAGATTTAAGGATGGCAGCCAATTGTTTTTTAGCCTGATCAGTAATAGCTACAAAATACTTTCCCATATATTCTGAACATCCGTAATCCTGGTTAGGCGTCCATTTTTTATATCCTCTTCCCCTTTAGCTATTTCATCTATAAATGCCGGACTGTAGCTTTTTTCTTTTTTAAAAGTCACATTCAACGCTTTTAACACAGCCTCAACTGCCAAAAGTTGTTTTTTAGTTTTAGGCTGTACGATTAGTGTTTCCATGTTATAAAGTTAATTAAAATAACATCACAAAATTAAGCAAAAATATTTGTTCCGGTTGTCATGTATAAGACAACAAAAAAGATTAACTGCGAAACGAACATCACTGTACCGATATACTTCTGCTGTTTTAAACCCAGGGCGTAATAAAATTTCAACAAAATTACTGAAACAATAAACCAGGCTATATAATTTTGAACGGGGATTTCGTGCCAGTCCCAATGCCAGTAATCGAATTTCATGGCCACTGGTTCCAAAAAGAAATCGAGTCCCACCAGTATAAATGCTCCAATAACCGATGCTAAAATACTATTCCTGATTTTCAAACTTTTCATCATCTGCCCAATGCTGAAAATCAGGATTACCCAATTTACACCCATCAGCAAAGGAACCGCAGCAATTTTGTAGCCCAGGGTATCGCCATAATAGTAGCTGCCGAATATTTTTCCGGTATTTACGCCCAGTACTTCTACCAGAAAGCCACAAAGAAAAACGCCTGAAACAAATAACAATAAGCGCTTAACATCTGCACTATAGGCAAAAACAATTACAGCAAACATCAACAGTAAATGGAACGGAACCAGCTTGATAAAATAAGGTTGTGCAGCGGGGATCAAAAAGCCAAGCAGACCAACCAAATGAAAAACGATGATTATTGCGACCGCAATCTTTTTAACCTTTAAATCGTTCTGATCGTTCTGCCCTTCCATGTGCCTGTTTTAAAAATATGCTTCTTTATAGATATAAATGAAATGATCAAGAAGAACAGCATCTGAAACGGATGCAAGACCAGATTTACCAAAACGTTTTGTCCTGATAAATAAGAAATCATAATTCTGCTTAATACTATTAAAGTTAATGGTAATACAAGTAAAGCAACATTAAAGTTTAATATTAAAATTACCGGGCCTATAGTTACCAAAAGCTGGTAAAGTAATAATATTATGATGTTATTACCAAAACCTGCGAGTAAATTTTTACCAAACCCGTTTAGGCTTTCGCCCAGGTTTTTATACATCCTGCAATAGATCAAGCCATTGGCTAAAAGCGCTTCAGTATTAAATTTTTCCTGTTTTACCAGTTTCATAATTTCTACATCCTCTACCACCTGGTTTTTAACACGCTCGTGCCATTGATTGTCTTTATAATTTTTGGCATCAAAAAACATGCACTGTCCGCTTGCTGCCGCAAAAGCCGGATTTTTTGAAAGTTTAACCAAACGCAAAGGCAATAAATTTAGCAGGATGAAATGCATCAAAGGCACAGTTAACCGTTCTCCTATCGATTTCATGGTTTGATTGGTAAAAACACTCAAAAGTGCAAGATTTCCAATTTCCATCCTCGCAATTAAACTATTAATCAATCCTCTTTTAACTGATTCGTCGGCATCAACAAACAACAGGTATTTCCCGGTAGCCAATTCGCTAAGCTGATGGCAGGCATAGTTTTTACCCAACCAGTTTGGGGGAAGTTCTTTTCCCTTTACGACCTTAAAATGTGGATTAGAAATGCAAAAACTTTCAACTATCGAAAAAGTTTCATCAGTGCTGTTATCGTCTAAAACAATCACTTCATAATTGGCATAATCCTGTTCTTTTATCGAGATGAGCAATTCTAAAATATTATCTGCTTCATTTCTGGCAGGAATAAGAATGGAAACTTTATCCTGATAGTGTTTAATTACACGCGGCAACTTCGGATTGGAAAGAAAATTAAAAACGGTAACCGAAAACCTGATGACGAGAAAAATTAAAACTGCGTAAATAAAAATGGTCATTCGATAATCTGATTTTGTTTAACAAGCGATTGATCGTAATGTTTATTATAGGCACTTTTCAGTAATTGTAAGCTAACATATTCTTCATTCTCCCAATGCTGCAGATAGGCGTAGGCCGATGGTTTTCTCTTTGCAAAATAATCGATAAAGGTGGCGGCAAAAATAATGTCAATTTTTTTCTGGCTTGCGTTGATCATCTGCATTACTCCTTTCTCAAAACTGATACCCTTTAAATGGTTGGAATATAATTTGCCCTGTGGAAATACGAGTACAAGATTTGCAGGATCATCCAGCAGTTTACCGGCATAATTTAAAGTATCCAATACATCTCTGCCTTTATTTTCGGCAGCAAAAGCACCGAGATATTTCAGAAAACCCACTTTATTATAGTTCTCGGCATTTACCAATACATGAAATTGTTTTTTAAATACTTTTTTGTTGATGTAAAAGAGGAAAAAACCATCCCACCAGCTAAAATGATTGGCCAAAACCAATACAGAAGCATCAGGTTTAACCTCTATCTGATCATAATTAAATGCTGCAAAATCTTTTTTGATGATCAACTGAATGTACCAGGAAAAAAATTTAAAGATCAGATTATTTTTTCGGGGATGGTACATGTTGGGAAATTGCAAAAAATTGGGCTTAATTGCAAATTTTGGTACAGTTGCAAATCCAAAAAAGCTATCATTAGATAGTTTTCATTAAAACGGGTCGTCATCTCGACTGAAACGAAGTGGAATGGAGAGATCTATCAAGACAGATTTCTCGGCTACGTTGCACTCCGCTCGAAATGACGGTAACTCGAGGGAAACTGTTTAATTATGAAGATTTCGATTATAGAAAAAAATTTCCCATCCCACCTCTTCCATCTTACATCATCCATCTTACATGCTCTTTTAGCTCAAATAAACCCTGTCTTCTTCGCCTTCTACATCCATTACCACATCAACATGTTCTTTTAGGATCGTGGCCAGTTCTAGACCTACAAAATCGGTGGCAATCGGGAAAATTTTATGACTACGGTCTACCAGAACAACGGTACGGATTTTTTTATGCGGAGTATTTAAGAAAACACCCAATCCATAAGCAAGCGTTTTGCCGCTATTCAGCACATCATCAACGATAATAATGACCTTGTTTTTCCAATGGCTTTCGTCTAGATCAGTTGAAGCAACCAATTTGCTGCTTTCTTTTTGCAGATCGATTCGCAGTAAGGTTAATTTAAAGCCAGAGATTTTTTTTAGTACTCTCTCCAACCTTAAAGCTAACTTATAGCCACGATCCCAGATACCGGCCAGCACAATTTCTTTTTCGTTCAGGTTGTCTTCCAAAATCTGATAAGCGATGCGGTCTATTTTCTGCTGAATCTGTTTCTTGTTAAGAATAAGTAATTGCGATGCCATTGTATAAAAAGGATTGAATACAAAAAGAACGATTTTAAGGATGAAATTCAAACTATTTGAAAAATAATTTCGATTGTTTGCAACGTTTCGTGTAGAGATGCGTCTAATGAATAACCAAAGCACAGAATCATGAAACATCTTTCTTTGTACATCCCTGAAGATACTTCAACATCATTTAACAAAATACAATTATGAAAATCTTTATTAAATCATCCGTTTTTTTATTTATAGTGGTTACCAGCTACATGAGCAAGGCGCAGGAAACCAAAAACTACAGTGTAAAAAACTTTAACAGCATAGGTGTAAGCAGTGGAATAGATTTATACTTAACTCAGGGCAATAGCGAGGCAGTAAGTATAAAATCTGATGCTGAAACCTTAAAAGATATCGTTGTTGAACAGAATGGTGAAAACATCAACATTAAATTCAAAGATGGCTTTAAATGGAGCGGCGTTTTTAAAAACCGTGTAATTAAAGCTTATGTAAATTTTAAAACCTTAAATACACTTGCAGCATCGGGTGGATCGGATGTTTTTACACAGAACCAGATTAAAACCGATAAGCTTGCCATCCGTTCTTCGGGCGGGTCTGATTTAAAATTAACGGTAATCTGTAATGATTTATCTGTGCAGTCGAGCGGTGGCAGCGACCTGGATCTGAAAGGCAAAGCCCAAAATATGACGATCCAGTCAAGCGGTGGTAGCGATGTTGATGCCTACGAACTGATTACCGAGTATGCAAAAGTTCAGGCGTCTGGTGGTTCTGATGTAAATGTATATGTAAATAAAGGTCTGGAGGCTGCAGCAAGTGGTGGCGGTGATGTAAGTTATAAAGGAAATGCATCACTTAAAAAAACATCTAATTCGAAAAGTGGTGATGTGCACCACGTAAATTAAGAACTTTAGTTTAGTTAATAATAACTCGCCGTTTTGTGGATGCAAAACGGCGTTTTTTTTTTATAAAAGGATTGCACAGATAGTAATTCTTTATACGCATAAACTTCCGACTTTAGACTAAGGCCTGTGGACTTAAGGACTAAAGTCTACCCTCTACCTTTTTTGTACGGATAATATATAAAGTTGGCGCCTTCTGGAACAATTACAAATACACACATAAAATCTTCTGGCTTTTTGTAAACCTTTAAAAACGATTCTTTTTTCTCCTTGTTGATGATTCCTTTTTCTATAAATTCTTCTAAAGTGGAAGCCTGGATGGTCCATTCGGTATTGAGTTCTTCTTTATTCAGGATCATTTCGCCAATATTTACCTCATGCTGGTGCGCAATAAAAATCGGGTAGGCCGAAATGCCCTCAACCATAATTTCTATGGCCACCTCTTTAACTGCATCAGCGTAAAACGCTAAGTCTTTCTCCAAACTCACCAGCGGACTTTCCTGTTTTTTCTGCGGTTCTCCGCTATCTTCCGGTGTTGCGTGTAATAATTCTTCTCTATCCATACCTTAAATAATAATTGAATTTTTGAATGAGAATGATTGAATGTTTACAAGCGGTTAGCCCATTCTCTAATTCAATCATTCCCTCATTCAGCCATTCTCTAATTCTATCATTCAGTCATTTAATCATTTCTTATTTCAACCTTAACAATACTACATTCTCTACATGCTGTGTATGCGGGAACATATCAACCGGTTTAATGCGAACAACATCGTATTTTTCTTTTAACAGTTCCAGATCACGTGCCTGCGTAGCTGCGTTGCAACTTACATACACAATTTTCTCCGATTCCATTTCCAGCAAGCGTTGTACCACATCTGCATGCATACCTGCACGTGGTGGATCGGTAATGACCACATCAGGTTTACCATGTGCCAGAATAAATTCTGAAGTAAGAATATCCTTCATGTCTCCGGCATAAAAGATCGTATTATCAATCCCGTTCAGCTCGGAGTTAAATTTTGCATCCTCAATAGCGGTTGGCACATACTCTACTCCTACCACCTGTTTTACATTTTTTGCGATAAAATTTGCGATGGTTCCGGCACCTGTGTATAAATCGTATACCAGTTCATCGCCTTTAAAACCCGCGAAATCTCTTGTGATTTTATAAAGTTCAAAAGCCTGTTCAGAATTGGTCTGGTAAAAAGATTTTACCCCGATTTTAAACCGGATACCGTCCATTTCTTCGAAAATATGATCGCGACCGGCGAAAACCACCACATCCTGATCAAAAATAGTATCGTTTTTCTTTTGGTTAACGATGTATAACAATGAAGTAATCTGCGGAAATTCATTTTTAAGGAATTCCATTAAACCATTAACCTGTGCCTGCTCCGGATAAGCAAAAACTACGGCCACCATCACTTCACCAGTGGTAGAAGTACGGATAATCAGGTTGCGTAAAACACCTTCGTGATTACGGAGATCGTAAAACGACAAACCATTTTCCAACGCATATTTGCGAACGGCATTTCTGATCGAATTAGAAGGTTCGTCCTGAAGATAACAATGTTCGATATCTAAAATTTTATCGAAACGCAACGGTACGTGAAAACCCAATGCATTCATATCGAAATCTTCATCGCGTTCTACATCGGTTTTCTCTAACCAGCGTTTGTTCGAAAAAGTAAATTCGAGCTTATTGCGATAATATCTGTTCTTTGCCGAACCTAAAATAGGCTCAGTACCCGAGGTATCGATTTTGCCCAGGCGTTGTAAAGCAGCCTCAACATTTTTTTGTTTAAATTTTAATTGCGAGTCGTAACCCATATGTTGCCATTTGCAACCACCACAGGTTCCGAAATGAGGACAAAATGGATCGGTACGCAATGCCGATTTTTCGTGCAGCTGTTCAATTATGGCTTCAGCAAAATTCTTTTTCTTTTTGGTTAAGCGTACATCTGCCACATCGCCGGGAACAGCTTTATCAACAAAAATCACCAATTCGTCGGCTTTACCAACACCTTTTCCTTCTTCAGCGATATCGATTATATGTACATTTGGAACTATCGTTACCGTACCTGGTTTTTTTCTACTCATTATTTTGCAAAGATAAGGCAAAAGCCTGAAAGACTAAAGCTGAAAGGGAAAAGTAAGAATGAGTATAAATAACCTGCTTGAGAAAGGCTGAAGGTTGGAGGCAGAAAGCAGAAAGGTTTAATATGCCAATAGAAAAAAATAGACAATATCAACCTGATCGAACTAGATTTGTCCGTTTTAAAATTCAGATTTTAAAAATTATTTTCCAAAAAATTTAAACGCGGCTCCCCAGAAACCATCCAGCCAGTTAAATTTTAGGTCAAATTTTTCATCTACCTGTACTGAAAACTCTAATATTTCTTTGCTCATGATAAAAAACCTATCTATTTAAGCAATAATACAAAATTTATACCAAAAACCAAAACGGTACAAATTAACTTTATGTTAATTTGTACGTGGAATAATCAAATCGGCCTGATTAATTTTGAAATTTGATTGTAACTAATTTAATAGGCACTATAATGTAACGAATAAACTTTCACCATGTCTTAAAAACAAATAAAAGTCTATGAACAAACATTATAAAAGTACCACCGTTATTTTTTTAATCACATTTTTAACAGGACTGCAAACATTTGCACAAAATAATAGAGCAGCGGCCTTAATAAATACCTTTTTAGAAGAAGCAAATCGATCAGGTGTTTTCAATGGAAACATATTAATTGCCGATCATGGAGAAGTAATCGTCAGAAAGGCAATCGGATATGCAGATGCATCAAAAAATATTCCCCTTACCACATCATACCGCTTTCACATCGGGTCTGTATCAAAAGAATTTGATGCAGTAGGGATCATGATGCTTCAAGAACAGGGTAAGCTCAGCATAAATGATAAAGTATCTAAATTTTTCCCAGAGTTACATGCCTGGGCAAAAAAAATAAGCGTCAAGAACCTATTGCAGTATACCAGCGGATTACCAGATATTAAATACCAGACGGTTCATAGTGATGCTGATAACTGGAAAGATCTCCAAAGATTACAAAAACTGGATTTCGAGCCTGGAATCAGTTATGCTTATAATAACAACAATACTTTTTTACGCAGACAGATCATTGAAAAAATAACAGGTATCTCTTTTAACCAATTCGTACTGCAGGATATGCTCAAAGTGGCAGGTATAAAAAATGGTGTATTAGATCCTTCTGAAACCGACTCATTGATAGCCAGATCTTTCAATAATGACTTTAAACAGGATGGTTTGGAAGTACCTATTTCTGGTTGGACATGTTTAACGATAGACGATCTTTACAAATGGTCGCAGTGTATCAACAATTTTTGCCTGATCAACCCCGCATCAACGCACAAAATCATTACTCCAGTTTCCATTGATAAGCAATCTGGCCTGGGTGGTGGCAGGATGAAAGGCAACAGGGTTATCACACATACACACGATGGCACCGCTTTACATTACCAGGCACTAGAACTAACTGACGCGACCAAAGGAAGGGCCATTATCATCCTTTCTAATCAAAGGCAGGGAAATGTTTATGATATTGCAACTGCGATACAAGCAATTTTAGATAATAAGCCTTATCAGGCATTATCAAAAAACAGCTCTAAATAACTAACATTCAAAACAATAAGGTTTCATTATTTGATTTTATGATATAATTCCGTAACTTAATATATCATTCACATAAAAAATGGAGGTTCACTATGAACGTTATCCGTAAAATTGAACATTGGGGAGATGTTCATCACTCAAAATGGCTGGATTATCTGCGCATTATCCTTGGCCTGGTCATTTTTGGAAAAGGTGTTTCTTTTATCAGCGACACATCTGTACTTCAGAATATGATCACACAAAACAATGTATTTGGTTTTTCAGGAGTACTGATCAGTGTAGCCATCCATGTTGTTGCTTTTGCACATCTGGTTGGTGGTATTTTAATTACACTAGGGTTGGTAACCCGCTTTGCGGTGGTTATACAGATCCCGATCTTGCTGTTTGCCGTGTTTTTTATTAACCTTACACCAGGTTTCTCTACACCAAATTCTGAATTATGGTTTTCGGTGCTGGTGTTGTTTCTGCTTATCACGTTTTGGGTGGTTGGATCTGGTCCGTTATCGGTTGATGAAGGATTAAAAAACAAAACAGGTAAGCGTTACGCATAAGCAAGCTTAAATATTCTTAGTATCTTTCGTTTTTACAGATAAATCATGAAAACGAAGATACTTTTTATACTGCTTTTTGCGGGATTGTCGGGTTATGCCCAGAATCCTACAGACAATTATTTCAGATTAACACGCACTGGTTTCAATGAAAAAAATGCTTATGAGACCACTGGTTTTGTAGAGCAATACTTTCGTGTACCGGGCAATACCGGTTTTAATGCCAGCATCCATTACGTTGAAAATATCCTTAAAAAAGCTGGTTTTGTAGAACAGAAACAAAACGAATTTGAAGCACCTTTAACCTATCGCATCGAAAAAAGAGCGATGAAAAACAATACCTGGGAACCTGTTGATGCCAATATCGATATTGTTGGAGAACCCCAGCCGCTTATTTCTTTTAAAACGAACCGCAACATGATCCCCATCAACTGTGTTTCAACACCGGTTGGTGGAGTTACGGCCAATGTGGTTTTTATTGAGAAGATAAATCCGGCAGAAATAGAAAAAATGGACCTTAAAGGAAAAATTCTGTTTTCAGAGAATAATCCATCACGTTTACTTCAAATCGCAACCAAAGCAGGCGCGATAGGTGTTTTGGGTTATTCGATGCCAAAATATACCCAGCCAGAAATTCATCAAACTTCTATTCAGTTTGGCAGTATGAAAGCCAACAGCGAAGTATGGACTTTGCTCCTTTCTTATACCGCTAAAGAAAAACTAAAAGCAAGCTGTTTAAAAGGTGAGACGAAATTAAAGGTAAATATCCAGACCAAAATCTACCCTTCGGAAGAGTTAACCATTGTGGCAAATGTTAAGGGCAGTGTAAACCCTACCGAGCGTTTTGTATTCAGTGCGCATGTACAGGAGCCAGGAGCTAATGATAATGCCAGCGGAGTGGGTACACTGGCTGAAATGGCGAGATTAACGGCTGAACTGTACCAGGCAAAAAAAATCAGCCCAAAGCGTACTTTAACCTTTTTGTGGGGGGATGAAATTGTATCAACCAGAAGATATATTACCGAAGATACTACCCGTGCTAAAGGCATTTTATGGGGTATGAGTTTAGATATGGTTGGAGAAGACACAAAGAAAACCGGAGGTTCTTTCCTGATCGAAAAGATGCCCGATCCATCCGCCATCTGGACAAGAGGGACAGACAAACACACCGAATGGGGCGCTGGCGATGTAGGTGAAAAAGAACTCTTTCCTCATTATTTTAACGATTTTATTTTCGACATCTGTAAAACACAGGGCAAATTTGCCAACTGGACGGTTAATTACAATCCTTTTGAAGGCGGCAGTGATCATACCCCGTTTTTACAGCATAAAATTCCAGGGTTATTGATGTGGCACTTTACCGATGTATTTTACCATACGGATAACGACAGGATTGACAAAGTTTCGCCAACTGAAATGAAAAACGTTGGCATAAGTGGCTTAACTGCTGCTTATACTTTAATTTCGGCAGACGAGAGTACCGCTACGGCTACCGTTTCGCAGGTTAAAGCCGATGCCTTGGTACGTTTAAAAACCGAATTTGAACTAAGCAAAAAAGCAATAGCCGAAGGAAAAGCTGCTGCAGATGAAAAACACATTATCGAAGTTTGGTGCAAATGGTATGTGGATGCTTTGGCAACCATTAATAAAATGCCGGTAAAAACAGAAACAACAAGGGTTGGTTCGGCAATTAAATTTGCCACAAACGAGATCGAAAAACAAGCTAAAGTGTATCTGGAGGAGTTGAAATAGATTAATTTTTATAGTTAATCAAATTAATAACCACTTTAACCATCATTTCTTTTTCTTTGGGATCGCTCTCTGCTATAAGTAAGGTAAGGGCAACTAATGCATTGTCGGCAACTCTTTTTGTACCGTCTTCTCGATAGAGCATCTTATTTTTATCCAAAAACCAAACGAATAAAAAGGCAGCGATCCGTTTATTGCCATCAGAAAAAGAATGATTTTTAACTACAAAATACAATAGGTTAGCTGCTTTTTCTTCCATACTCGGATAAAGCTCTTCTCCGTCAAATGTTTGATAAATGGTATACAATGAACTTTTAAATGATTGATCCTTTTCATTGCCAAAAAGCTTGCTTCCACCAAATTTTACCCTTAAATCATCTATGGCTTCAAGTGCAGAATCGTAATCTATTTTAAAATCACCCCTATGGCCAGAAACTTCATTTTCTAGCTGCTGATGGTCGTAACGATCAAGAACATCTAAAGCATAAACATAATCTATAAGAATTTTAAAAGTATCTTTTAGCTCATCATTATTAAGCAAGTGGCTATTTTGAACAGCACCAACCAACTTAATGGCCTGCTTCAATTCTATGAGTTGCTGGGTCTGTTCCTGTAATTTTTTATGATTTAAAGCATAGCCTTTTATTAAATAATCTTTTAAAATCTGGTTGGCCCATATTCTGAATTTCGTTCCCTCTACCGATTTTACCCGATAACCTACAGAAATAACTACATCAAGTGAATAGTAAAATGTATTATAACTTTTACCATCCAAGGCAGTTGTCAAGGATTCCTTGACAACTGAATCTTTTACAAGTTCATTTTCATTAAATATATTCTTAATGTGGAGACTTATATTCTGTTTAGTTTTATTAAAAAGCTGTTGCATCTGCTGCTGAGTAAGCCAAACAGTATCATTACCGAAAACCACATCTATTGTCGGCAGTCCTTCTTCATTTTTATAAATTATAATTTCATCTTTAACCATCGCTTTAAGTTAGTAAAATATTTAACCTATTTTCGCATTATGTCTAAACCAAAAGCCATAGTTATCGGTGCGGGTATCGCCGGGATTGCATCTGCCATCCGCCTTGCGGTTAAGGGATACGAAGTTGATATTTTCGAAGCCAATTCAAAACCGGGCGGTAAACTGGGTGAAATAAAAATGAATGGTTTCAGGTTTGATACTGGTCCGAGTCTTTTTACCATGCCACAATACGTGGATGAACTTTTTAAACTGGCGGGTAAAAATCCTGAAGATTATTTTGAATACATTAAACTAAAAGAAGTTTGCCGCTATTTTTATGAGGATGGATTAAAATTAAAAGCCACCGCAGATCTTGATAATTTTGCGAAAGATATAGAAGCAAAAACCAGTTCAACTGCAGCAGAAGTTAAACATTACCTCAAAAAAAGTGAAACCATTTACGAGGTTACCCATCGTGTATTTTTAGAAAGGAGTTTGCACAAGCTTAAAAGTTACCTGCATTGGGATACTTTAAAATCAATTTTCCGCTTTGGCCAGATTGATGCCTTTAGGACACAGGCAAAAGCTAACCACTCATTTTTTAAAGACGAACGGATTACGCAACTTTTTAACCGTTATGCTACTTATAATGGCTCCGATCCCTATCAGGCACCGGCTACATTAAATGTAATTCCACATTTCGAGTATCATTTTGGCGCTTTTCTGCCTAAAAACGGAATGTACAGTATTATTACGGCCCTGGTGAAACTGGCAGAAGAACTGGGAATCAGGTTTCATTATGGCCAAAAAGTTGAAGAAATTTTATACACCAATAACGGTAAACCCAAAATACAAGGGGTAAAGGTTAACGATAAAAACTACCAGGCAGATGTAGTGGTTTCTAATCTCGATATCTGGTTTACCTATAAAAACCTGCTTAAAAACCTTCCCGAACCTAAAAAATTATTAAACCAGGAACGCAGCAGTTCCGCCTTGATTTTTTACTGGGGTATGGATGGCAATTATAGCGACTTAGGCCTGCATAACATCTTTTTCAGCAAAGATTACCAAAGTGAATTTAATGCCATCTGGAAAGATAAAACCATTTGCGCCGATCCTACCGTTTACATCAATATTACCTCCAAACATATTAGGAATGATGCACCGGCAAATAGTGAAAATTGGTTTGTGATGATTAATGTGCCAGCCAACAACGGACAAAACTGGGATCAATTGATTAAGGAAGCCAGGGCAAATATTATTAAAAAACTCAACCGTATTTTAAACCGGAATATAGAAAAAGATATTGTTTCCGAACAAATCCTTGATCCCAGGAGCATTGAAAGCAAAACGGGCTCCTACCAGGGTTCTTTATATGGAAATAGTTCGAATAACCAGTTTTCTGCTTTTTTAAGGCACCCTAATTTTAGTTCGAAGGTTAAAAACCTATACTTCTGCGGAGGTAGTGTGCATCCGGGGGGAGGAATTCCTTTGGCGTTATTGTCGGCAAAGATAATAGACGACGATATTAGTTCAGTGGTTCATTAGCCATTGGTTTATTGGTTAACTGTTTACCCTTCGACTACGCTCAGGAGGTTAACTGACTCAAGCACTGGCGAAATAAGTCGACTAAGGACTGTGGACTAAAGACTGTGGACTAAATAACCCCCTTAATCGCTTCTTCCAGCTTCTCTCCATCCAGATCAAATGCATCTACAATTATTTTTGCCTGGGTGTAAAAAGGATCACGTTCCTGAAGTTTTTCTTTTATAAAGACCAAAAGTTGTTCATCATCCAGATCTTTAATCAAGGGACGTTTTTGGCGATTATGTAAACGCGACACCAAAGCTGCGGGTTCCATTTGCAGGTATACGGTTTCGCCATGTGCGTTCATCCATTCCATATTATCGAAAAAACAGGGTAATCCACCACCGGTAGCCACCACACAAGTTTCGGGATAATCGTATGTTTTAAGCATTTCGCTTTCGTAATCACGGAAACCGCTTTCTCCAAATTCGGCAAAGTATTCTGCTATGGTTTTACCTGTTTTTGCAACAATTTCGGCATCCAGGTCAATTACGGGACAATCTAAACGATGCGCCAGTTGTTTCGCCTTGGTGCTTTTACCGCAGCCCATATATCCGATAAGGAAAATTTTCATCTGTGTTTCTTATAGCCGACCTATAATAAGTGGTCGCGTTTTAACATAATATAGTCGGTTACAGGTGGCGTAAAACCTGCCTTTTTCAACAAAGTTACAACCTGTCCGCGATGATAGGTAGAATGATTAAATAAATGAAATAAAATTTCATCTATACGGTTTTTATATTGATCACCTCTCGAATTACTATACGAAATTATTTTGTCCAGAGCACTTTCGTTCAACACTGCCCTAATCAGTTTAAAATTATCAGCAGAAAGGCTTTCAAAATTCTCTTTTGGGTGGATATCCCAAACACCATAAAGCGGCTGTAACCCCGAAATGCGTTGTGCCCAGATATGTTGCGCATTAAGCACATGACTGAACAATCTTTCTGCTTCAGGCAGTTTTATAGTCGCCTCTTTAAATATTTCGATAATCCGGCTATCCGCAAGCTCGGTATAACTGATGATTTCTTCTTCCTGCATTTCTTAACTTAATTTAACCCTTGGATCGACATAAGCATATAAAATATCAACCAGAATATTGATCACCACAAATACGAAAGCGATGAAAAGAATAGATCCCATCACTACCGGAAAATCTGACATTTCCAATGCAGTTACCGTTGTTCTGCCCAGTCCGTTATAACCAAAAATGTATTCCACAAAAAAAGAACCAGCCAATAAAGAAGCAAACCATCCTGAAATGGCCGTAATTACCGGATTCATCGCATTTTTTAAGGCATGTTTATAAATAATTGCATTCCGGCTTAATCCTTTAGCTCTTGCTGTTCTGATGTAATCCTGCGCCAATACATCCAGCATGGCGCTCCGGGTAAGCTGTACAATAATGGCCAGCGGCCTTAACCCCAGCGTAATCATCGGCAACCATAAATTTCTTAAAGTTAATATTTCGCCGTTAAAGGGATCGTAAGAATACAAGCTGCCACTCATTTTTAAACCTGTATAACTGCTCAGCACAAAGCCAAAAAGCCAGGCAATGATGATTCCCGCGAAAAATGATGGAGCAGATATACCCAAAATGGCAAAGGCATTGGCCGATTTATCAATCCATGAATCTTTATATACTGCCGATACAACGCCTAAAAAAACACCGATTAGGGTTGCGAAAATCATTGCAGTTAGCGCAAGGATAAAAGTATTCGGCACCGTTTCGGAAAGAATGGCTGTTACATCGCGTTTGGTTTGATACGAACTACGCAGGTAAGGCCATTTTAAGGCCAGTACCTTTTTATCAAATGTAATGAGCTTTGCATAATGGTATTTCTGCCGACTAATACTATCGTTATCCAGCACACTAACCGGTGATAAATCGTTGAGGTATAAAATAAACTGAACAGGTTTGGAACGATCTAAACCAAATTCTTTACGAACGGCTTCAAGCGACTGGACATCTGCACGCTGCCCCATTGTCATCCGTGCCGGATCACCCGGTAAAATATTAAACAGCACAAAAACAACCATTACCACACCACCCATTACCAGCAGTCCGTACATTAGTTTTTTAAGTGCGTAGGCAATCATGTTATTTATCGAAATATTTTCTGCTCAACTGATCAAAAGTAGGCACATTGTGGAAATGCCATTTATTGATCACTACACCGTTTTTCATTAACAATACACCCGGGTTTGCCCTCACCATACTTTTTAAGGGTACGGCATCAGCATAAAAAACTTCAGAGAACAGATTGTTCTTTTTAATAAAAGCCTGAGCATCCTGTGCCGAATTGGAAGTAAGCAATACGGTACGGATGTTAAATTGCTGTGTAGCATTTATGGCCAGGGCATTTAATTTGCCAATGGCGGCTTCGTTTGTTGCATGCAGATCGTAAGCCACAAAAATTAAATTATAGTATGGATTTTCGATCAGTTCTTTTGTATAGTCGGTGCCGGAAGCATCAGTAATATTTAAATCTTTTATTTTAGGTTCGAATCCCTTTTTTACCAGTTTTTTAGTGGGTTCGCCAATAATTTCCCAATTACTATCCTTCCAGATTTCCGTTTTAAGGTAATCCTTATCACTCATATCCTTCTCTTCTTTGGTTTTCTTATTTTTGAGGTGGTACATGATCTCAAATTCATCCGGTTTTTCTCCCGGAGGGATTACCATTAGCGACGGAATGTGCGCACCAACTTTATAAGGCAGAAAATCAAGGATCGGAAGTACATTATAAGTATAAAGGCCAAAACCCAACGAAAGAACGGTTACTGCAATGGCAATATTTCTTTGCGTGGCTTCTTTTTTAAATAAAGGTTGTATCAGATCTTTTTTTAAGAAAATCACAATAATCAGTACCAATAGGATCAGGTCTTTACTAAACGATTGCCAAGGCGTAAGCGGAATAGCATCACCAAAACAACCGCAGCTGGTAACCACTTTAAATGCGGCAGAGATAAAGGTTAACAGGGTAAAAAAGATGATCAGCAGCAACAAACCCCAGGCAACTTTTTTGCTCCAGAAACCCAGTAACAATAATGCGCCAAGCACAATTTCTAAAGTACAGAGTAAAATGGCAATGCCTGTGGCCATTCCGCTAAGGAAATTCATGTGAAAAACCTCAAAATATTCCTGTAGCTTATAGCCAAAACCAAGTGGATCGTTCGCTTTGATCAACCCTGAAAATATGAATAAAGCACCAACAAAAAATCGGGAAAATCTTAAAAGTACGTTTTGCATCGGTATATATTTTTCTGTGGTTTACAATATTTAAAGGCCTCTGGATAATTATTTCACACCTAACTTAATCAATGCAAAAACCGAATAATTCAGCATATCCTGATAGTTCGCTTTTACACCTTCTGAAGCCAGGGTTTGCCCTTCATTATCTTCAATCTGTTTAACCCTGAAAATCTTCATCAAAATCAGATCGGTTAAAGAACTAATGCGCATATCGCGCCAGGCTTCTCCATAATCATGGTTTTTGGCAAACATCAAATCTTTGGTCTCTGTTACTTTTCCCTCAAACAGTTTTTCAACTTCAGCATAAGGTATTTCGTTCGGATCGTTTTCCGTCAGTTCTAACTGCATCATAGCAATTACACAATAATTTACAATACCAATATATTCAGATACCACACCCTCTCCCACTTTGCTTACTTTTTTTTCTTCCAAAGTCCGGATGCGCTGTGCTTTGATAAAAATCTGATCGGTGATCGAACTTGGTCTTAAAATCCGCCATGCAGTGCCGTAATCTTTAGTTTTTTTTAAAAATAATGATCTGCAAACCGCAATCACTTCATCAAATTCTGTAGAGGTATTTGTTTGTGCCAAAGCCAATAATTATTTAGTTTTTAGTGTATTTTTGTTGTGAAAAAACAAAAGCTAAAGATACATTTTTAAAGCGAAACCCAAATCCCGAAAGGGTTTATTATGGCAGAAAAAAACTTTTTTGAGCCCAAACAAAGCTTAAACGTCAACGGTAAACTTATCGATTTAAGTACGCCAAAAGTAATGGGGATTTTAAACATTACCCCCGATTCTTTTTACAGCAACAGCCGCACAAAAACAATAGATGAAGCATTAACTAAAGCTGCCCGGTTTTTAAATGAGGGCGCTACTTTTATCGATATCGGGGGATACTCATCACGCCCGGGTGCCAAAGATATTTCAGCTGATGAAGAAACAGACCGTTTAATTCCAGTTGTTGAAGTATTAGCAAAAGAATTTCCGGAAGCAATTATTTCTATTGATACGTTTAGGGCAAAAGTAGCGGAAGAAACTATTCGGGCAGGTGCGCACATCATTAACGATATTGCCAGTGGTGATATGGATGATAAAATGTTCGAAACTGTTGCCAGGTTACAAGTTCCCTATATGATAATGCACATGCAGGGCACGCCACAAAATATGCAGCAAAATCCAGTTTATAACAATGTGCTGCTTGAAGTGATCGATTACCTGGCAAAAAAAATTGCGGCATTAAAAGCATTGCATGTTCACGATGTAATTATCGATCCGGGTTTTGGTTTTGGAAAAGCAACCCAACACAATTACGAATTGCTGAAACAGATGGAAGCTTTTAAAATTTTTAAACTCCCGATTCTGGTCGGTTTCTCGCGTAAAGGCATGATCTATAAAACACTCGGCACTTCAGCAGCAGAAGCCCTTAACGGAACTACAGTACTGAATACGATTGCACTGCAAAAAGGTGCAGGTATTTTAAGGGTACATGATGTGAAGGAAGCTGTGGAGTGTGTGCGGTTGGTGGGGATGTTGCGCTAAGCGCTTAGCGCCAGGCGCTTTTCCCCTTCATAGTAATTTAAACCAGTTTAAAGAATTACCCCCATTTGCCACTTTAAACGATCAACCCATATTGTAAACTGACAACCGTTTTACTATCTTGCCACTGATGAAAGGTTTTGATTTTGATTTTCTTAAAGTATCGCCAACAGATATCATTGATATTATTTTAGTGGCCCTGTTAATTTACTACGTTTATACATTAATACGTAATACTTTAGCCGTAAATCTTCTTGTCGGGATGTTTATTATCACAGTTTTTTACTGGATAGTGAAAAGTTTGCACATGGATTTACTCACCACCATCATTGAGAAATTTATGAGTGTGGGGATTATTGCACTGATCGTAATTTTCCATCCTGAAATCAGGCGATTCCTCTTATTAATCGGAAAAAATGCCTTTTTGCAGAAAAATAAAGCCTGGTGGGGTTATTTATTTGGTCGGAAAGAGATAGAAAGAAACAATTTAACCCGCATAAAACCCATTATTGATGCCTGTAAAAGCATGAAAAAAACCCGTACCGGGGCATTAATGGTATTTGTTAAGTTTTACGATGAACAGTTTTTCGCCAATAGTTGCGAGATTGTAGATGCCAAAATATCAAAACGTTTGTTGGAAAGTATCTTCCAGAAAAACAGTCCGCTGCATGATGGTGCCGTAGTGATTTCAGAAAATAAAATTAAAAGTGCCAGTTGCATCTTGCCCTTAACCGATAACGATCAATTGCCCTCGCAGTTTGGCTTAAGACACCGAGCCGGCATTGGTGTTTCGGAAACTACTGATGCTGTTGCAGTAATTATTTCTGAAGAAACCGGGGAAATCTCCTACGCAAAACAGGGCCGGGTAAGGATGAATGTTTCTTTTGGGGAATTGGAGAAGTTGTTGAATAAGGACTTTTAGTAGACACAGATTAACAGATCTAACCAAATGTCGTCATCTCGACTGAAGCGTAGAGAAACGGAGAGATCTATCTCGAGTTAGATTTAGCTCCGCTGAGCACTTACGTGGTTCTCGACTGCGTTACACTCCGCTCGAAATGACGGTATTTTTTTGATTTATCCAATAAATTATTCCTCGAGAAAACGGAATCTCATAAACAAAAAATGGCGAATGTTTCCATTCGCCATCTCTATATTTCTTAAGAATTACTCATCAGTGTAATCCTTCAATCTGTGTAATCATTTTCTAGCAATATTGCTCAAAAGCACCAATCAGGTTATCGGCGATCATTTGTGCCGGACGACCTTCGATCTGGTGACGCTCGATCATGTGTACCAATTTACCATCTTTAAACAAAGCCATTGCTGGTGATGACGGAGGAAAAGGCATCATGTAATTTCTGGCCTGGTCTACCGCTTCTTTTTCCATACCTGCAAAAACCGTAACCAATTTATCAGGGTGTTTTTCGTGTGCTGCTGCTGCTCTTGCCGCCGGACGTGCATTTGCTGCCGCGCAACCGCAAACTGAGTTTACTACTACCAACACCGTACCTTCGCCTTTAATGGCCTGATCAACATCTGCTGCGTTTTTTAATTCCTGGAAACCAACGTTGGTTAATTCTTTACGCATTGGCTCTACTAAATATTCTGGATACATTATTTTAATTTTTTATTTACAATTTTGAACGTTACAAAAATAAGAAAATCGGATGGCATGCACCACCCGATTTATATTTTTAAGGTAAAATTAAAATGATGTTTTACTGAAGACCTTTTAAAATTTCCTGCATTTTATTTGGATCACTTAACATGCCCATACCGAACATTATAATGATAAAAACATAATAAAGCAGGGATAAAATATTTAAGATTAAACCTATAATGGCACATATTCTGCCTGCATTTAGGTTTTTATATGAACTTAAAGTATAAAGTGCGGGATTAGTGGCATATAGATTTCTGTCTTTTTTACTTAAAACCAAAGCAATAATTGCAGGGATTAAGCCTAAAATACCATAGCAGCAGCAAAATGCAATAGAAAGAATGCCTAATACAAGCACTACAGTTGAGTTTGGTAAGCTTTGCTGACCAAAACCTCCTCCACCAAACTGGCCAAATGGCGGTTGTTGAAAAGGTGGTGGTTGCTGAAATGGCGGAGGTGTTGCAGTCCCCTGATCAAGTGGCTGAAAGGGTGCTGGTTCCGGATTCTGATTCTTTGAAAGATCGATGGGTTTATTTTCCTGAGGGTTTTCCTGTTCTTCTGACATGGCTTTATTTAGATCAATTGATGATTGTATATTTTGTAAATGTAACTGATTAAGATAATTACTGCAACACCTGCATAAGTGATTTTTATTAACTGTGCACCAAATTTAAAATCAACTTTTAAGTGAATAATGGTAAAAAGCACCACAAAAACCAAAGGTATTGTAGCTGGATAAAGTTTAAATGAACCGATCAAATCTCCTTTAAAGAGCGCCAAAACAGAACGCTGCAAACCACAACCCGGGCAATCAAATCCAAAATTAGCTTTAAACGGACATGTTAAGAGGTGCCGCTCTACCCAATCAAAAAAACTATGTTGCTGTTGAGCCATCAATATCGCCTATAAATTTTACCTGGGCATCTTTCCACACCTTATATTTTTCAAGATCTTTAAGCACTTGCCTGTACACCAGGTTTAAAATATAAATATCATCAATAAATCCCAAAACAGGTACAAAATCAGGAATTACATCAACAGGTGATAAGAAATAGATCAAACCGCCCAAAATGGCAATGATCGATCTTTTAGGGATTTCGGTATAATCGCCATTCACATAATCCTTGGATACAGCAAAAAGCAATACCAGTTTCGACCAAACGCCCTCCAGATCACCTTTGTTGGTTACTGCTTTCCCTAAAGCATCTTTTATCGTATTACCGGCTTTGGTTTTATCGCTCAGGATTACCGAAGCTTTGCTCTGCGATTTTTTAAAGAAACCCAATATTTTTTCCCTGTTCAATTTCATGGTTAATGCTTTACAAATTAACGGCCAAAAGCATCATAGTTGTCTTCCGCGTATTTTGTAAAACGATCTAATAACTTAATATTTTTATTTTCAATTGCCGTTAAATCATGATCCACGTTGTTTTTAACAGGAACATACCATTCTACAGGATCGAAAAAATTTCTGAAAGTCTGCTTTTTAAACGCATAGCCGTGTCGGGCGAAAATTGTATTTTTTATAATCTGCAGGTCGAGTTTTCTTAAATTCTTTACATCTTCTTCTTTAAGTGCGGTGGTAGAAGCATTTAATTTAAAAATCTGATCGGATGCACTTCTGAAAAAAGGATTAACCCCTAAAGTATCTACCGTTCCATCTTCCAGCGTATCTAAATTTTTTATCATTTTATGATCGCTCCAGTCTACATAACTCGCTTCTGTTGGCAACATCAGGCTGGCATTATATTCGAATGTTTTTTTAAGTAATTTAAATTCCTTTTCAGGCCATTTAAGTCCTTTTTTATAGGCGTTCCATTTACCGATCAGCGTATCGCCAACAAGGGAGATTTCAAATTTTCCGTCATATTTATCAGTTCCGGGCTCGTCTAAAACAAAGGTAATTTTACCTCCATCTTCTGATAATTTACCTAATAACGGCCTGCTGTTACCAGAAACTACGCTTTGCGCAATTACAGTATCCTTGGTGATTTTTTTGATATTAATATTCAGTTTTTCAAAAGCATCCTGCATATCCCCATCGTATTCCAACTGTTCTGCTGTATAAAAATCGCCAACCCAAAAGCCATAAAGTTCTTTGTGTATTTCGGTTTGGGCCACAGCGGTGTTTTTTGCATTATCGGTTTTTTTGGTATCTCTGCATGATAGCATCAAAAAAGGGATCAGAGCGAGTAATAAGATTTTTTTCATTTTAGGTATCTGTTTTTATAGGTCAAACAATTTTCTTTTTAATCAGCCATTCGGCGATCAATAAATTGGGTATCCAGCCCAACCAGGCAATAATCTGGTATACATCCATTGGTGCCGGGTGGAATAAATATACTAAAATAACTTTCCACAGCCTTAAAGTGATGGCCGAAGCTGCCAAAGCAAAACTGCGGTACATAAACTTTTTATGGGCAAGTATTTTTCCTTTTAAGATCAACAGCAGCGCTTTTAAGGTAAACCAAAACCATAAAACACCCAAAATAATAAATGAAGTTTTGGCTACTAAACCACCGTTTGCAAACCAGCCGATAAAAATGCCTGAAGGTGATGCCAGCAAAAGCACGAAGCCAACATACAGATAGCCCAAGCACCGGTGTATTTTGGGAGATTGAGCTAAAATTTTGTGACTAAATTGTGTAAAACCGGCTAGCAATACAAATATCGCACTGTATACATGCACGTAAAATATGGGCAGATAAGCTTTAATTCCGGATACTTCGGTCTGTTTGATCTGCAGAAAAGACACCTCGCTGCTAAAAGGGATGTAGCGTAAAGTAATCTGCACCATCAGCATAAAAAAATAGGCAAAAAACAATAGCCAGGCCACCTGTTTATAGCTGATGCTTTTCATTTATTTTTTGTTGAAAAGCAAGAGTAATTTTTTATCAAAAGGTATGACAACCAATTGCGCATTTACCACATCATCTTCGTAAAGCTGCTGTTTCTTTGGATCGAAAACAAAGCGGGCAATAACAGGCATTCTATCAGCATAACTTTCGTGCAGGTTAAAATCATAGGTTTTAGAATAGCCGTTTGAAGGATCGGTTTTAGGATTGGGACTGCTCTCGAGCATAATGCCGTAAGAGGTTCCTCCATTTTTCACAATCCGCTCATAAAGCCCTTTGGTTAACTGCTTACACCTTGGCGATGTTTCTACAATTTTATAGGCAATCTGTGCTTTGTAACTCTCTTTTACCTGAGCTTTTGATTGATATGCAGAAAATACCAGCGTTAAAAGAAGAAATAGGATGTTTTTCATTGTTGAGTAGAGTTAATCTTCAATTAGTGATAAAAACTCATCGATTGATAAGATGTTAACTTTTGGAAATTCTATTTGCTTGAGCACTCTGAAATGATTATCATTTGTTATCATGTAATCTGCATTTCCAGCGATATAAGCATCAACAAATTTATTATCATCAACATCTGAGGATATTAACTTCCATTCAAAATAAACATCAACTTTTACTACGCTACGGAGATTTAATAGAGATTCGGCTATACTGGCCGCAATAAGAAAAGTAGTTTTTTGCTCAATAATTTCAATGTACTCTGAAAGAATTTCATTACTAATTATGGCATTAAACTGTCCATTTTATTAACGCATCAAAGATGGATCTATACTTTGATTTTTTAGGAATTGAAACAAGAAGCACGTTGGTATCCAGTACAACTCTCATTTATATTATTTTTTTCTGAGGTGCTCATTTTTCCAGGTTTCAATTGTATTTTCATCCCAATTGTTTTCTTCCCAAAGTTTATCCATTTCATCAGATGCTAAATTTGCAAAGTACTTTGCCAGAATTTCTTTAATATCATTCAATTGAGCATCAGGCAAATTATACTGAAATAATTTTATTAGCTCAAGCTGAACATTGGTTAATTTACCTGTAGCTTCCATATTTTTCATTGTGACCTAAACAAATATAATCAATAATATTTTAAGCTGATTTCATCATATCCAAAATATCATCAACATACTTACGTTCGTTGGCCAAACGAGGTACCTTATGCTGTCCGCCAAGTTTATTTTTTGCCTTTAGCCAGTTATAAAAAGTATTTGCGGGTGCATTATGCACTTTTGGCCGTGCCAGTGCCATATCTTTAAAACGTTTGGCATCATAATCGGAGTTTACCTCACGCAGTGTATTATCCATAATATCGACAAACTTCTCAAAATCGTTGGGCTGTTTATCAAATTCGATAATCCATTCATGTCCGCCTGCTTTTTCATCTTTAAAATAGATTGGTCCGGCGGTATAATCTTTTATTTCGGCACCAGTTTCCTGGCAGGCTTTTGTTAGGGCTTGTTCTGCATTATCGATGATTACTTCTTCGCCAAAGGCATTGATAAAATGTTTGGTACGTCCGGTAATTTTAATGCGATAAGGAGAAAGTGAGGTAAACTGGATGGTATCGCCAATCATGTAGCGCCACAAACCACCATTTGTAGAAATTACAATCGCATAGTTTTTATGTAATTCTACTTCGCCCAGCAATAAGGCTTTTGGGTTTTCTTCATCGATGTTTTCCATGGGAACAAATTCGTAGAAAATCCCATAATCGAGCATCAATAACATTTCTTCCGAGTTGTCCTGATCCTGGATGCCAAAAAAACCTTCGGATGCATTATACGTTTCGAGGTAATACATTTCGCCGGAAGGGATGAGCTGTTTAAACTGCTCTCTATAGGGTGCAAAGTTTACCGCGCCATGGATATAAAGTTCCAGATTTGGCCAAACTTCGAGTAAATTCTGTTTTCCGGTAAGTTCGAGCACCTTTTTTGCCAGTACAATGGTCCAGGTGGGAACCCCCGAAATACTGGTTACGTTTTCATTAATGGTGGCTTCGGCCATTCGATCCATCTTGATCTCGTAGTTATCCATCAAAGCGATAGACATATCGGGCGTGCGGTAATATTCGGCCCATATAGGCAGGTTTTTGATCAGTACAGCCGATAAATCGCCATAAAAACAATCTTCGTTTAACTGGTTAACCTGATGACTTCCACCCAAAACCAAACCTTTGCCGGTAAACATCTGGTTATCGGGCTGGTTGTTGCAATAAATGGAAAGCATATCCTTACCGCCTTTAAAATGGCATTCTTCCAACGATTCCTGCGAGACCGGGATAAATTTACTCCTATCGCTCGTAGTACCTGATGATTTTGCAAACCATTTGATATCGGATGGCCAAAGAATATTCTGTTCGCCATTGAGCATACGCTCGATATATGGCTTTAAGGTATCGTAATTTTGGATGGGAACGCGTTCCTGGTATTGT
Source organism: Pedobacter miscanthi (assembly GCF_003315595.1). Taxonomy (GTDB): domain Bacteria; phylum Bacteroidota; class Bacteroidia; order Sphingobacteriales; family Sphingobacteriaceae; genus Pedobacter; species Pedobacter miscanthi. Next base: position 53,991 of record NZ_QNQU01000016.1, read on the forward strand.
TGCGGGGTTAAAATCGATTTGTAATCATATTTTTTGCCCCATTCTGTATTTTCGGCACTATCAATCAGTGTATGGAACCACTCTTCCTGAACATCGTAGGGATATTTCATGAAAAGCTCGATCTGGTGGATCCGCTTTTTCATTAACCAGGTAAAAATTGAATTTACAAATGCCATCGTTAAATGTTAAAATGAATGAGTATCATTTTGTTACAGACTTTTACACCTGCCACTTGGTTTAATGGGGACACACGCAGATTTTTATACACAGTAAATTATTTTATATCTTTTGGTTTAATATTGCGATTAGGCAACACACCAAGGTTAAATTTTGTTTGTTGATTATTGCCTAAACATCAAATTTCTTACGTTTCAGCACGAAATTCGATCCTAAATACACTTTTCTCACCATTTCGTTCTCGGCCAGTACCTCGGGAACACCCTGCTCGAGGATTTTTCCTTCGAAAAGGAGGTATGCCCTGTCGGTAATCGAAAGTGTTTCCTGAACGTTGTGATCGGTAATTAAAATGCCGATATTTTTATGCTTCAGCTTGGCTACAATACTCTGGATTTCCTCTACGGCAATGGGATCTACGCCTGCAAATGGCTCATCCAGGAGGATAAAGTTAGGGTTAGCAGCTAACGCACGGGCAATTTCGGTACGGCGACGCTCGCCACCCGACAATAAATCGCCACGGTTTTTACGTACTTTATGCAAACTGAACTCATTAATCAACTCTTCGAGCTTATCTCTTTGTTCTTCCTTACTTAAATTACTCATTTCCAGAATGGCCAGAATGTTATCTTCTACTGTAAGCTTTCTAAAAACAGAAGCCTCCTGAGCCAAATAACCGATACCTTTTTGCGCCCTGCGGTACATGGCATCTTCGGTAATGTCTTCTTCTTCCAGGAAAATGCGGCCTTCATTTGGTTTGATCAAACCTACGATCATGTAAAAAGAAGTTGTTTTACCGGCACCGTTAGGACCTAATAGCCCAACAATTTCCCCCTGACTTACGTTAAAAGAAACATTGTTTACAACAGTACGTTGCTTATATTTTTTAACCAGATTTTCGGCTCTTAGTATCATATATCTTAATACTAAACCTCGCAGGTTTTAAAAACCTGCGAGGTTTGAATAGTTTATTTAATTAACTTTTATTCCTTTAATATTTAACTGCAAACGTTTTTTATCACGCCAAACGTTTTCTTCTAATGTATAACAAATCGAAAATGGCACCTTTGGTTGTAAAAGATTTTGAAATTCTGCCAATCCGAACGCAATGCCTTCAAAAATAGGCGAATTTTGTTGTTTTATATTAATTTTTAAATGATTTTGACCAACTGCCATGGCATGTTGCGCGAGGTACACATTGTGTGTAACAAAAACCGGTGACATATTTTCCGGTCCGAACGGTCCCATTTGTGATAAAACCCTATAAAATTTACCGTCTATCTGCGCAAGTTCTATTTCTGCATCGATCCTGATCATGGGGGTAAGCAGTTCTTCGGTAATGCTTGCAGCTACAATTTCTTCAAATTTATCGGCAAAAGCATCAATATTATGCTCCTGCATGGTTAAACCTGCTGCAAATTTATGTCCGCCGTATTGATCCAATAAATGCGCACAACCGCTTAACGCCTCATACAAATCGAATCCTACTACTGAGCGGCATGAGCCTGCCACATGCCCGTTAGATTTAGTAAGCACAATGGTTGGGCGATAATACTTTTCGGTTAACCGCGAAGCCACAATGCCGATTACCCCTTTATGCCAGCTCTCGTTAAATACTACGGTTGTTTTCCTGTTGATGAGGACTTCACTTTCGCCAATCAGGGCCAAAGCCTCGCGGGTAATATCCTGATCGTAGGTTTTACGTTCAGTATTTTTGAGGTTGATGAGTTCGCTTTGTTCTAATGAATTGCTATCTACCTGGCAAAGCAGCATGGCAACAGCGTGTTTTGCGTGGTCTATCCTACCAGCGGCATTAATCCGCGGACCGAGGGTAAAAACCACATCGGTAATGCTATAATTTTCGGTTTTGCCCGAAACTTCCATCAAAGCCCTTAAACCTTCGCATGGATTGCTATTTAATTTTTTTAAGCCATAATAAGCCAAAATCCTGTTTTCGCCCACTACCGGGACAATATCGGCAGCGATACTCACCATCACCAGATCTAAATACTGCAGGTAAGTTTCTTTGGCAAGACCGTGTTTTTGTGCATAAGCCTGTGCCAGTTTAAAACCAATACCGCAGCCGGCAAGTTCTTTAAAAGGATAAGCGCAATCGGTACGTTTGGGATCTAAAACGGCAATGGCTTTAGGAATTTCCTCGCCCGGCAAATGGTGGTCACAGATGATGAAATCAATCCCCAAAGTATTGGCATAATCAATTTTATCAATCGATTTTATGCCGCAATCCAATGCGATAATGAGCGAAAATCCATTCTCATTTGCATAATCAATGCCAGCTGTTGAAATGCCGTAACCTTCCAGATAGCGATCGGGAATGTAATATTCGATGTTTTTAGTAAGCTGCGAAAAGAAACTGTAAGCAAGGGCTACCGAAGTTGTGCCATCTACATCGTAATCGCCGTAAATCAGTATTTTTTCGTGGGTGGCCAACGCGGTTTCGATACGGGCAATAGCAATATCCATATCCTTCATTAAAAAAGGATCGTGAAGATGATCCAGATCCGGTCTGAAAAAATTTTTCGCCTGATCGAAATCGCAAATATTCCGCTGCACAAGTATCTGTGCCAAAGAGCGGTCTATGTTAAGTTGTTCTGCTATGTTTGTTATCGCGTCATCATCACAATCCGATGCCGGCACCCATCTTTTTTCCATTTATTCTGTCTCCGAACAGTAAATATACATTTTAATTGGATAAAACGGAGGCAAACTTTGCTTGTATACGGAATAAGTCCCTTTAAAACAAAAGCTTAGATTTTACTTCGAATTTCCGGGATATTGCTGATAAAGTTTGATCAGATGTGCCTTTTCGTTTGCATATTTTGCATCATCAATTAAGTTTACACGCTCTGCCGGATCCCACGATAAATTATAAAGTTCTGATACTTCCTGATTGTCTTTTTTGGTAATCCGCAGTTTCCAATCGCCATCTTTCACCCCTTCCAAAACATAGTTGTGATAATAAATGGGACGGTGTGTTTTGTTATATGTTTTGTTAGTGAGCAGACCTGAAATAGATTCGCCGTCGTATACTTTTTGCGGTAGTTTACTTTTGGTCCAATCGGCAAGTGTTGGAAAAACATCCAGATTTGAAATGGGTTTGGTTAACTGTGTATCATTAAGCGTATGACCTTTCCAGTATACAATAAATGGCACCCGGTGACCGCCTTCGTAAGAAATACCTTTTGAGCCTCTAAAAATCCCTGCCGAACCTACATGGTAAAATTTGGTAAAACCATCATCATACATCCGTTGTGGCGCATTAATCCATGGGCCATTATCGCTTGTGAAGATAAAAATGGTATTATCGGCTTGTCCGGAGGCAACAACCTGTTTCCAGATTTCGGCCAAACCTGCATCCATATCTTCGATCACATCTCCCAGTTCGCCGCCTGCCGAAGGTGTTCTTCTACTTTTTTGAGCAGCAAAAGCTACAGGCAAATGCGGCATATTCTGCGCCAGATAAAGGAAAAACGGTTTCTTAGCTGCAGCACTTTTTTTAATAAATTTAATCGATTCGCGGGTATAAGAACTGGTTAAAATGCTATCGTGGGGTTTATAAATCTCGGGTTTGGTATTCCTGAAAATCTTGATCGTGGTATCGGTTTTCACATAAGGTGCCCTGTAATCGTGACTATATAAAAGACCATAAAATTCATCAAAACCTTTTTTGTTCGGCAACGAAACGCCATAATCGCCCAAATGCCATTTACCAACCAGAGCGGTAGCATAACCTGATTGTTTAAGCATCTGCGCAATGGTAATTTCATCTTCCGGTATACCCCGTTTATCACCCGGACCAATTGGCGAAGGCAGATCCATCCTGCTGCAATACCTGCCGGTAAGTAACGACGCTCTGGATGGCGTACAGGTTGGCGAGGTGGTAACAAAGTTTGTAGCTTTTATGCCTTTTGCGGCCATTCCATCTAAAAAAGGGGTTTTAATCAGCGGACTTCCGTAACAGGAAATATCTGCATAACCCATATCATCGGCTAATACAATGATTACATTTGGCTTTTGTTGTGCCTTTAACTGGAGCGAAAAACAAACAAATAAAACCGGGACTAAAATTCGAAAATTCATGCCTGAAATTTAAGCATGATATTTTACAAAAAAAGGAAGTATCCAAGCTTTTACCAAAACAAATACTCAAGTTTAGATTGTTACCTTTGTATAAACATTAAAGATTTACATTTTGCAAGTTCACACCCTATTCGAAGGTACCTATTCTGTTGATGCAACAAAGAAATTTGTGCCTTTCGACCCTGCTATACATAGTTTTAAAGACCGTCCGGCTTCATTATTTATCAATGTTCAGCCTTTTTTGGTTGAACTGAAAAATGACCTTGTACTTTTTGATACGGGTTTAGGTTTTAGCGATGACCATGGCGAACTGATTTTACATAAAAACATCCGCAATGCAGGTTTCGACCCTACGGATGTAACCAAGGTTTTAATGTCGCACTTACATTACGACCACTCCGGCGGCATGATCCACAAACAGGAAAACGGCAAGGTGGATTTAAGCTTCCCGGATGCAGAATATGTAATTAACCGCGGCGAATGGGAAACGGCATTTAGCAGCACGTCATCATCCTACCACAGCGATATTTTCGATTTTGTGCAGCGCAATGCCCAACTGAAATTTGTTGAAGGCGACGGCGCACTTGACGAAACCATTGCTTACGAATTTACAGGCGCACATTGCCCTAACCACCAGGTTTTTCTATTAACCGAAGGCAAACAAAAGGTATTTTTTGGCGGTGATGTATTGCCCGAGCCGGAAGAACTGGTTAAAAACTTTATTGCTAAATATGATTTCGATGGCCGTAAAGCGATGGAATTGCGTAAAGCATTTGGTAAAAGAGCCGCCGAAGAAAACTGGGAATGTTTATTCTACCATGGAAAAAGCGCAGCAACAGGGTTTGTTGATGAAGTTGAAGGTGGGTTTAAAATAAGGTAAGCTTTTCCCAATTATTATCCCCTTTAAATTGTGGTGGTTGGCTGAAGCCGAACCACAATGAATTTAATTTACTCCACTATTATTCATTGTTGCCTGTTTCAACAGGCATAACACAAAAAAAGCCCCGACAAATGTCGAGGCTTTCCTTTTTCCGAGACTGGGAAATTATTTTTTAGCTACCAATTTAACAGCTAATTCGAAGTTATCATCAATTGCTTTGTCGCCAATGCTATCGAAGAATGATTTAGAACCGTATTTGATGTCATATTTAGTTCTGTCTACAACAATTTTACCTGCTAAAGCCGAAACAGTCCCATCAGCATTTACAGTTACAGTTGCAGGGAAGCTTAATGGTTTAGTGATACCTTTGATGGTTAAGTTACCTGATACGGTTACGTTAGCACCTGAACCAGCAACTTTAGTAATTACGAAAGTTGAAGTAGGGTATTTAGCTGTACCAAAGAAATCGTCTGCTTTTAAGTGACCTTCTAATTTTGCGCTGCCATCAGCATCTTTGATTGAAGCCATATCGATTACAAAGGTACCACCAGTTACACTTTTACCGTTAACGGCTAAGGTACCTGACTGTAAAGCTACAGTTCCGTTGTGAGAACCTGTTACTTTTTTACCGATCCATGTAATGGTCGATTTTGCTGCATCTACAGTATAAGTTACCGGTTTGGTTGGGTTTTTAAAAGCTGACAATGCTACTACTGCCACTAATAAAAAAATTGAGCTGATTTTTAATTTCATTTTCTGGTTTTTTAAAATTTTGATACAAATATAGATGAACTGCCGATCTCCTGCTGTTGACCTATGTTAAGTTTTTTCAAAAGTAATCGGATTTATTTAAAATCATTCTATTGACTGCAGAATTGTAACAAAGGTTTAATTTGTTTACTTTTTTGTGAGGATTTTTAGAAAGGTAGAAGGCGGAAGGTGGAAGGCTTTGGTGCGAATGCCTAAAAAGGCTAAACACGGAAGGTTGAAGGGTGGAAGGCTTACTTACGAATGCTTAGAGGTTGTTTGTTCGTAAACCTGACAGCAGCGAAAATCCTTTTTGTTTGCACCAACCCTAAATATACTGTCGTGCTGAGGTACGAAGCATCTGCAACCGATGAAACGGATGCTTCGTTCCTCAGCATTGACAGTGCCATAAAAAGATTGCAGCGAATGGCAGGGCTGCCGCCTCCGATAGAAAACTGACATTCATTTCCAAAAAAACAATCTGCAAGCCTTATGAAAATGAATCCATAAAACTTGCAGATGAATAGAATATGTTCGTGGCGATACGAACCTAGGCGTATGATTAAAAGTAACGGAAAGGAAAACCCATTATCCGTTTTACCTCTTCCCTTTTACATCCTTACGGTACGATCTCTTCCAAATAACTTTCAACCGGTGGACAAGCACAGATTAAAGATCTATCGCCATGGCTATCGTTAACACGACCAACTGAAGGCCAGAACTTACGCTCTAACACATAAGGAAGCGGGAAAGCAGCAGTTTGGCGGCTATATAAATGATCCCAATCGTTAGCAGTAATTACCGCAACGGTGTGAGGTGCATTTTTTAACGGGTTATCTGTTTTATCTAAAGTTCCGTTCTCTACCGAAGAAATTTCGTTCTTAATGGCGATTAATGCATCGCAGAAGCGGTCTAACTCATGTTTAGGTTCCGATTCTGTTGGCTCAACCATTAAAGTACCCGCAACCGGGAATGAAACGGTTGGTGCATGGAAACCATAATCCATTAAACGTTTTGCAATATCAGTAACTTCGATACCGAAAGCTTTGAATGAACGGCAATCTAAAATCATTTCGTGTGCGCAACGGCCCTGAGCACCTGAATAAAGTACAGGATAATGTTGCTCTAAACGCGCTTTCATATAGTTGGCGTTTAAAATTGCATATTTAGTGGCATTTGTTAAACCATCAGCACCCATCATTGCGATGTAACCATGAGAAATGATCAGAATCGAAGCTGATCCCCAAGGTGCAGAAGAAACCGCAGAAATAGATTTTCCTTTATCGATATCAACCACGGCATGACCAGGAAGATAAGGAACCAAATGTTTCGCTACACCGATTGGGCCCATACCCGGACCACCACCACCGTGAGGGATACAGAAAGTTTTGTGTAAGTTTAAGTGACAAACATCGGCACCAATATTGGCCGGACTTGTTAAACCAACCTGTGCATTCATGTTGGCACCATCCATATAAACCTGTCCACCGTTAGCGTGGATAATTTCGCAGATTTCGATAATGCTTTCTTCGAATACCCCGTGGGTTGATGGATAAGTTACCATCAAACACGAAAGGTTATCTTTGTGTAATTCTGCTTTGGCTTTTAAATCTTCAACATCGATATTTCCATTTTCCAAAGATTTAACCACTACAATTTTCATATCGGCCATTGCCGCAGAAGCAGGATTAGTTCCGTGCGCCGAAGCAGGAATCAAGGCTACGTTACGGTGGAAATCGCCCCTATCGTGGTGATAAGCACGGATTACCATTAAACCAGCATATTCGCCTTGAGCACCAGCGTTTGGCTGTAAGCTCATGGCTGCAAAACCGGTAATCTCGCTTAACCATTTATCCAGTTCGTTAAAAACAGAATAGTAACCCAATACCTGATCGGCAGGGGCAAACGGGTGGATACGACCGAAGTGAGACCAGGTAACCGGGATCATTTCTGCCGTAGCGTTTAATTTCATGGTACAGCTACCCAAAGCAATCATCGAGTGGCAAAGCGATAAATCTTTTGCTTCCAACGATTTAATATAACGCAACATTTCATGCTCCGAGTGGTGCGAATTAAAGATCGGGTGGGTTAAATATGCTGATGTACGTTGTAATTCTACAGGGATTACTGTTTCTACATTTTCTACCACTTCTACCTGATCGCCTGCAAAACCTTTTGCCCTTGCAAATATTTTAGCGATTAAGGTAATATCTTCGAAAGTGGTGGTTTCATCAACAGAAATGGTTACGGTGTTACCCACATAATTTAAGTTGATTTCGTTATCTAAACAGTAAGCGTGGATACCGCCTTTTAAATCGCCAAGATCGAAACGGATGGTATCGAAATAAGCAGAGTTTAACTGCTCGTAACCTAAGTTTTTTAAGGTTGAAGCCAAACTAACAGCCAAACCATGCGTACGTTCTGCAATGGCTTTTAATCCTTTCGGACCGTGGTAAGCGGCATAAAAACCAGCCATAATAGCCAACAATGCCTGTGCTGTACAAATGTTCGAAGTTGCTTTATCTCTACGGATGTGCTGCTCGCGTGTTTGCAAAGCCATACGTAAAGCGTAATCACCATGGCTATCGATAGTTACACCGATAATACGACCCGGGATGTTACGTTTATATTCTTCTTTGGTGGCAAAAAATGCTGCATGCGGACCACCAAAGCCCATCGGGATACCTAAACGCTGTGTAGTACCCACTACCACATCAGCACCCCACTCGCCCGGAGGCGTTAACAAGGTTAAGCTTAAAATATCGGCAACTACCGTTAATTTAATATTTAAGTTATGTAATGCAGATGCAAAAGCCGCATAATCGAAAACCTCACCATTACCGGCAGGATATTGAACAATAGCACCAAAGAAATCTTCGGTAGCAGTAAAATCTAAATGATTTCCGATAACCAGCTCAATACCATAAGGATTGGCACGTGTTTTTAAAATATCAATTGTTTGAGGGAAAAGCAATTCTGAAACGAAGAACTTTTTAGCGGCCTGGTTTTTACGCAAACTATATTGCATAAACATGGCCTCAGCCGCAGCGGTACCTTCATCCAGCAAAGAAGCGTTGGCAATTTCCATTCCGGTTAAATCGATAACCATGGTCTGGAAATTTAATAAAGCCTGTAAACGGCCTTGTGCAATTTCTGCCTGGTATGGCGTATATTGGGTGTACCATCCCGGATTTTCGAATACGTTACGTAAAATTACACCCGGCGTAATGGTATCATAATAACCCTGACCGATAAAGCTTTTGAAAACTTTATTCAACAATGAAGTTTGTTTTAAAGCACCAAGATATTCAGTTTCTGATTTCGCTGCAGGCAAATTTAAAGGCTGTTTTAACCTGATTGCCGTTGGAACAGTTTGTTCAATCAGCTCATCAATAGAATTTACGCCAACAGTTTGCAACATTTGGGCTGTATCAGCCTCATTTGGAGCAATATGACGATTTTGAAAATCTTCCTTGTAATGGATATTTAAGCTCATGCGGTATGAATAATAAATTTGCGTGCAAAGGTAGCAAAAATGACGGTGTATTTCACTATCAATCAGTGTAAAAAAGGTGTCTTATTTATGCTTAAAAGCGACAAACTTGGTAGTTTTTATGCGCAAAAAGATAGACAAACGTTTGTTCAATTTTGAACGGATAAGCGATTATTTGGAAAGCAGTGGCTGTGCTAAAATTTAAGTTTGTTCGGGGGGTACGTTTCAGTCTTTTTGAGGTTTTGATTATACAATTCCTAAAAAGCCGCTGTCATTTGAAGGCATACTTATTGCATAAAAATCAATATTACTAACAAAGAGGTAAAGTAAATAACTCCTAAAAGTTCCCGTCATTTCGAGCGGAGAGCAGCGAAGTCGAGAACCCGAAGGCTCTGCGAAGCAAAATTTATCTCGAGATAGATCTCTCCATTCCACTGCGTTTCAGTCGAGATGACGTCGCTTTTTAGTCTTTTTACTTTGGTCTTTCTGCTTTAGTCTCTCAACTTACCTCTGCACTTTCCAACCCTCATCCTTGCTCAACTTCAGTTTATAGGTTTTAGTGATGAAATTGCTGTTTTTGTTGGCCTCTTTATCAAAAGGTTCGAAATCGGTTGTATTCATTTTAAGCGATACCGTCACCTTTGCGGTACTGGAATTAACCTGTGCAAAATCGACCGGCTTTTCATCAGAGAGCACATACTCTACCACTTTTACCGTTGCCCTATCGCCATCCTGTTTTAATACTAAAGAGCTTGCTTTATCGGTTAGGGTAATCTGATATACAAAGCTGCTGTCTTTTGAAAGGAATTTCTTTTTGGCTTCTTTTAAGTTTAGCGTAACCAAACCTTTACTCGCTAAAGATTTATATTTCCCCAGCTCGAACATATCGTTTGTACTGTTAAATTTCATTTCGCCAAATTTAAACCTGGTAGTTTTATACTCAGGATTGGCTTTCAGGTAATCGGTAATTACTTCGGAGGCCTCATCCTGGTTGATGGTGGTTTTGGTTTTACAAGCAGCTAAACCAATAATAATGAAGGATAAAATATAAATGGTCAGTTTTTTCATGTGTAAATGTTTTATGCTTTTTAAAGATATTTAATTATTTTGTAAGTCGAAGGTCCGGAGTCCGAAAGTAGGAAGATTATTATTGTGAAAAATAACCTTGTATCTTCAACCTCCTTACCCTCTCCCTTTTTTCAAATATTTCAGGTTTGGCAAAACCATTGCCGATAATATCACTATAACCCCAACCCACCTTAAAAATGAAACCTGCTCCTGCAATACAAAACCAGCCATCATTACGGCTACCGGTAATTCTGCCGCGCTTAAAATGGAACTAATGGCCGTACCGATTCTCGGCACACCTTCAGCATAAAACAATGGCGGGATTACGGTACCGAAAACCGAAATAATCAGTCCCCATTTTAACAAACTTCCGCCCAAAGCACCATTAATTAAAAATGCTGGTGGAAAGATAATAAAGATCAGGATGCAGGCGCCAGTAATCATGAGTGCACTTTTCTTTAACGGAGCATATTCATTGCCGATCCGGCCGCTTAGCAACAAAAAGCCCGCATAACAAAGGGCTGCCAGTAAGCCGAAACCAATTCCTTTTAAATCCATGTTTCCGATGCTGGTTTCTACCATTCCGCTCGCTAAAACCGTACCGCCTAAAACCAGTAAAATTGCAGTCAATTGTAAGCCTGTAGGTTTCTTTTTAAAAAAAAGGTATTCCATTAAAATACTCATCCATATAAACTGCATCAATAAAATAATGGCAACCGAGTTGGGCACCAGCTTTACACATTGATAGTAAAAAATACTCACCAAGCCTGTACAGGTACCGGCAATTACCATTTTCCACCAGGGTGTTATGGCAGGCACAGCCTTAGCTTTATAACCGGCGGTTCTGCTTTGCAAGAAAAATAATATCCATAAAATTACTGCGCCGAAAAAAGCCTGTGCACCGGTAACATCACCCAAGGTATAACCTTCGTGATAAGCGAGTTTAACAAAAGTAGACAGGATACCAAAACTACAGGCACCAAAAAAAACAAGGAGAATTCCTTTTAACATTTATAACGTATCAAGTATGGAGAAGCAAGTACAACCAGCTCTCTAAGCCAGTTGTTGTAAATATTTTTGTATGGTAGTTTCCAAACCTAAGTAAAGTGCATCGCTAATTAAAGCATGACCGATAGAAACTTCCAGCAAACCAGGAATGCTCTGCGCAAAATAATGCAGGTTATGCAGATCCAGATCATGACCGGCATTAATACCCAAGCCCAAAGTGTTTGCATGATGGGTTGCTGCGATATAATTTACGATTGCTTTTTCGCGATCAGCATAGTAATTGTGCGCATAAGCCTCGGTGTATAACTCAATGCGATCAGTCCCTGTTTCTACAGCACCTTCTACCATTTCTACCACAGGATCAACAAAAATAGAAACACGGATGCCTTCCTTCTGAAAAACCGCAACCATTTCTTTCAGGTAATCTTTATGCTTAATGGTATCCCAACCGTGGTTAGAAGTAATCTGTCCTTCGGCATCAGGCACCAAAGTAACCTGGGCAGGTTTGTTGGCCAAAACCAGGTCAACAAATTTATCTTCTTTACAATTTCCTTCAATATTGAATTCAGTAGCGATAACAGCCTTTAAATCGTATACATCCTGATAACGGATATGGCGTTCGTCTGGTCGCGGATGTACTGTAATTCCCTGTGCGCCGAAACGTTCACAATCTAATGCAACCTTAACCAGATCAGGATTATTCCCCCCACGACTGTTGCGCAGCGTAGCAATTTTATTGATGTTAACCGATAACTTTGTCATGCAGCAAAGATAAGGCTTTGCCCCTGTTAATCTCAAAGCTTAAAAAAATTTGACTTTTTTTTGCTCATATTTGCTTCCTGTAAATGAACTTGAAAGAGACCACGCTATATAAAATTTTAATCGCCCTGGTTGCACTGGTTAGTGTACCGGCACTTTTTGGTGGCATAATGGAACCCGATTCGGCACTATATGCATCCATTGCCAAAAACATGGTGCTACGGAATGATTGGATCAACATTTATGTACGCGGTGCTGATTGGCTGGATAAACCACATTTAACCTTTTGGTTAGCTGCCGCATCCTTTAAAGTTTTTGGGATTAATGCTTTTGCCTATAAACTCCCATCTTTTCTGTTCGGATTATTGGGTGCAGGATATCTTTATAAACTTGCAAAAGATATTTACAGCGAAAAAACTGGGTTGATTAGCGCATTGATTTTTTTAAGCTCGCTACACATCCTTATTTCAACTTTTGATGTGCGCGCAGAGGTTTACATTACCACTTTTACCCTAGCGGCCATTTATCATTATTATAAAGCCCATCAGGGTGTTTTCTGGCATATTGTTGCGGGTTCGTTTTTTGCCGCCTGCGCCATTATGATTAAAGGCATATTTGTACTGATCCCCGTTTTCGGTGGATTCATTATTTACTGGCTGTTAACTAAACAGTTTAAGCAGTTATTAAAACCAAAATGGTGGATTGCCATTGCATTGATTTTCATTTTCATCATTCCAGAATTATATACCTTATACATTCAATTCGATTTACATCCCGAGAAAGTGATATTTGGAAAAACTGGTGTATCAGGCTTAAAATTTTTCTTTTGGGACAGTCAGTTTGGCCGCTTTTTTAACAACGGACCGATAAAAGGTAAAGGCGATATTTCTTTCTTTTTACATACCACGCTCTGGGCCTTTTTACCCTGGTCGATTTTGTTTTATACCGCAGTGGTTAATCTTTTCAAAAAGAAAAACAGAGTGGGTTTACCTGCGGAAAGTATCATGATCTGGACGAGTGCTGCGATTACCTTCCTTTTATTTTCGCTTTCGAAATTCCAGCTTCCACACTACATTTTGATCATTCTGCCACAGTTAGCCATTATTACGGCATTATATATCCAGAAACTGGAAGGAAGAAGCTTAAAAGTATTTTGGTATGTACAAACAGTAATTGCAATAATTCTATTTATAGCAATCATTATCATTGGTATTTATTCTGCTTTTGGAGGAATTTTCTTTATGCCTGCTCTTATGCTTACGGTGATAGCATCTGGGCTTTTCAAAAAAATAAACAGGGAAAATCTTTTGATCCGGAATATTATCTGCTCAGTTACTGTTATGTTATTTCTTTCATTGCTTTTTTATCCCTCGGTGCTTAAATATGAATCGGGTATGGAAGCAGGAAAATGGTTAAAAGAAAATCATCCTGATGCAAGGGCTTCGGTTTTGATGTATCCGGATGCCTACTCATTTGACTTTTATGCCAACGGCGAACCGAAATACTTTTGGAGTTACGAAGACCTGGATAAATCGAAAAATGAAAAAGACCTGATTATTTATACTCCCGCATCCGAACTCGAAAGGTTAAAAACCGATTACCATGCCGAAGTGTTAAAATCATTTGAATATTACCATATCACCAAACTAACCGGTAAATTTATTAATGCCAAAACACGCCCTCAAGTTTTAGAGCAGTTTTATTTGGTTAAAATACATTAGCATGGATTTATTCTTCCGCATCTTAAAATTTGGATTAACGGGTTTTCTTGGAATGGCGATTGATTTTGGAGCAACCTGGCTTTTTAAGGAGAAGATCAAAATCAATAAATATATTGCCAATGCCATCGGCTTTACCCTGGCGGTAACCAATAATTACCTCATTAACCGGGTTTGGACATTCGAAAGCACCAATACCCATTGGGCAACTGAATTCGGTAAATTTTTGGTGGTGAGTTTAATTGGCCTTGGGTTAAACACCTTTATCATTTATCTTTTCCACCAACGGAAAAACGGAACAAACTTTTATGTGGCCAAGTTTTTCGCCATTGTAATTGTTTTTGTGTGGAATTTTTTAGCCAATATGTTGTTCACATTTAGGTAGCTATTGCAAAATCGTCATCTCGACTGAAGTGCAGCGGAATGGAGAGATCTACCTCGATAGCTATCGGGGCCGCTCGAAATGGCGAAAGAGGCGATGATTTAGTTATACGATTGGCATAGCCCTATAAACCAATGCCCACTGAGCTAATGAACCTTATTAAGAAACGTTTTTCCCGACAAAGTAGATTACAACAAGCCATATTAATCCTTTTATCAGGAAGAATAAGAAGCCTATGAGGCCAACCCGCTTAAACCATAATTTTACCTTTTCTTTATTCATTGGGGATGTTTTGTAAAGATAAATGATTTGAATTAAATTAGAAAGATTTTAAATAAGGAAATATGAAGTTATCCAGGTCTTTACTCCTCACTGTATTTTTGTTATGTTTTCTAACGAATTTATCTTTTGCACAAAGTTTTGATGATATCAAAAAATACAAAGTGAATTATGCGCTGGCAAGGATTAGTAGTAAAACGCCAGTTAAGAATATTAGTCTCGACCCTAACAATATTGAAGGAATAGATGCATTTTTAGCGATCAGAAGTTTTACCTCCAATGATCAGAAATATATTCTCTTGGTTAATCCAAACAGTTTGGATACCAAAATAGATTTTGCCAATAAGTATGCTTTAAGCAGTTTACAATATTCGAATGTGCTGGCCATTTTTAAAAACACGGCATACATCAAATCGATCGAAGCCGCAGCGGCTAAGGATCTCCAGTTACAGAATGCAGGCATCGATCATGCCATTCCGAATGAAAAAGGCATCACGCTAACCATCGATCTTTGTCCATCGCATAAAGCTTTAGACCGGATTATTTTCGAATCTGTTTTTGATGAATTTAAAAAGATAGAACAACCGGCTCCTTTAGCAGTTTCAGTTTCGGGCAAATGGATATTGAAACATCAGGACGACCTTAACTGGCTGAAAAGTTTGGTAGAGAAAAAAGAACTCAACATTACCTGGGTAAACCATACCTACAATCACGAAGTGAATAAGCTACCCCTGGCCGAAAACTTTTTACTTGCGCCCGGTACCAATTTAGATGTAGAAGTGTTGGAGAATGAAAAACTGATGCTAAAAAATGGGTTAACACCTTCGGTATTTTTCCGTTTCCCGGGATTGGTATCGGATAAAACAATAGTAGAAAAGATTGAAGCTTATGGGCTAATCCCAGTTGGAAGCGATGCCTGGTTAGCCAAAGGACAGCAGCCAAACGCAGGTAGTATTGTACTGATCCACGGTAATGGAAACGAAGAAATTGGTGTGAAAGATTTTATACAGTTATTAAGAACGAAACAAGCTGATGTAAAGAATAAACAGTGGCTGCTTTTTGATTTGAGACAGGGTTTGGAAAAGGAATTTGAGTAATTACATTTTTAACCGCAAAGGACGCAGAAGGAAGATACGGAGCAAACAGAGAGGAAAGAAGACAAGAGGCAAAATGACCGCGAAGGCACGAAGACACAAAGATTTTCTTCCTAGTGTCTTTGTGCCTTAGTGGTTAATATATTACTACTTCTTAATCGGCAATAACTTTATTTCTTTTGCTTTAAAGCGGTTGTTTACAATTTCGCCGGTAACTTCGGCTTTGCTTACGGCATTGCAAAAGCCATGTTCGCCATGTGCATCACCAAAATCATCAATGCCTTTACCATCTACAAAATAAGTTTTGCCATCTATTTTAACTGCTAATTCGCAATCTTTACCTTTCATTTTAAACTGGCATTCGCCACAGGCAATATCTACCACCTGTTTGGTAATTACTTTTGCTGCTGCAGCTTTTTGAGGTGTGGTTTGGGCATTTACAGAAACTGAAAACAGACCTAGTAATACCGCAAATATTAACTTTTTCATCGTTTGTGTTTTTTCAAATATAACGAAACCTTACAGGTTTTAAAAACGGTGGGTTTCGCGTTAGGGATTGTAAGGGTTCAGTGCCCGATTCTTCATCGGCACCGAAGCGCAGCGCAGCCCTGAAAAGCCCGACCCTTTCCCGATTATTCATCGGGATTGGGGAACGCCCACATCAATATAATTAACTCTAAACAGATCCTGAAATAAATTCAGGATGACGTTATGTATTAAAAAACCTCACAGATTTTAAAAAACAATTAAAAACACCCCGTCCTGCGGACACCCCTCTGGGAGAGGGGAAATAAAAAAAGGGACATGCAAATCTGCACATCCCTTTTATATTTTGGGTTTTCAGTTAACTGCTAACTAAAAACTGCAAACTGAATTAGTACCTGTAAGTATCTGCTTTAAACGGACCTTCTACCGGTACGCCGATATAATCAGCCTGGTGCTGATCTAAAACATCTAACTCTACACCTATTTTTTCTAAGTGTAAACGTGCTACTTTTTCATCTAAATGCTTAGGTAAAGTATAAACTTTGTTTTCGTAAGCAGCAGTGTTAGTCCAAAGTTCTAACTGAGCCAAAGTTTGGTTGGTAAACGAGTTACTCATTACAAAACTTGGGTGACCGGTTGCACAGCCTAAGTTAACCAAACGACCTTCGGCTAAGATAATTACATCTTTACCATCAATGGTATATTTATCAACCTGAGGTTTAATTTCTACTTTAGTATCGCCATAAGCACCGTTTAACCATGCCATATCGATTTCGTTATCGAAGTGACCAATGTTACAAACAATCGCTTTATCTTTTAATGCCCTGAAGTGTTGCTCACGAACGATATCACAGTTACCTGTAGTGGTTACCACGATATCTGCTTCTTTAATTGCCGTATCTAAACGTTTAACTTCGTAACCTTCCATTGCAGCCTGTAAAGCACAGATCGGATCAATTTCAGTTACGATAACACGTACGCCTTGTGAGCTTAACGATTCTGCAGAACCTTTACCCACATCGCCATAACCGCAAACAACAGCCACTTTACCAGCCATCATTACATCGGTAGCACGACGGATTGCATCAACCAACGACTCACGACATCCGTATTTGTTATCGAATTTAGATTTGGTAACCGAATCGTTTACGTTAATTGCGGGTAAGTGCAAGGTTCCGTTTTTCATTCTTTCATACAAACGGTGAACACCGGTTGTAGTTTCTTCTGATAAACCTTTAATGGCTGCAATTAGCTCAGGATATTTATCAAAAACCATATTGGTTAAATCACCACCATCATCCAAAATCATGTTTAATGGTTGTTGCTCCGGACCGAAGTGTAAAGTTTGCTCAATACACCAGTCAAATTCTTCTTCGTTTAAACCTTTCCAGGCATAAACCTGAATACCCGCAGCAGCAATTGCAGCAGCAGCATGATCTTGTGTAGAGAAAATATTGCAAGATGACCAGGTAACTTCAGCACCAAGGGCCACCAATGTTTCGATTAAAACAGCCGTTTGGATGGTCATGTGCAGACAGCCTGCAATACGCGCACCTTTTAACGGTTGTGTTGGACCGAATTCTTTACGTAAACTCATTAAACCTGGCATCTCTGCTTCGGCTAATTCGATTTCTTTACGGCCCCATTCTGCCAGTGAAATGTCCTTAACTTTGTAAGGAATGTAAGTTGTCTCTACTGATGACATAATTATTTGTTTTTAAATGTGATGCAAAGTTACCACATCCCTTTGTCAAAGCCAAATAATTAAAAGAGCAAGCTGGTTTGAGGATTGTAAAATCTATTTGTTATTTTAGTAAGTGTCTTATTTATACCAGCAATAATTTTAAATGAATGTTGTAAATA
Source organism: Pedobacter miscanthi (assembly GCF_003315595.1). GTDB lineage: Bacteria > Bacteroidota > Bacteroidia > Sphingobacteriales > Sphingobacteriaceae > Pedobacter > Pedobacter miscanthi. The sequence continues at coordinate 72,043 of NZ_QNQU01000016.1, forward strand.
AAATCCCAAATATCATTGGAGTAATTTTTGCCGTTTGGTTTTTGCTAACCTCATGGATCTGGACATACTGGGGAGCGTTATATATCTCCTATCCTGTTGGATTATTAAGCTTATTGATTCTTTTATTCTCTTCAAACCAATATGCCAAACAAACAATCAAAATTATTCTGATTGCCGGTTTTATCGTATCAGCCACAGCATTAATATTGGTTAGATAAAATTTATTTGAAAAGCAAAACCAGCATTTCTTAGGTTAGGTTCCGCCCTGCCATCCACTTTATCCCGATGAAAAAATCGGGATGCCCGTTTCTGTCAGGTTTAAATTATCCAGGCTTGTGCTATCATCCCAAAGAAGTCAAGTTTTACATGGCACGGTGCATATTAAAAACTTGACTTCTTTCAAAATCTTAAAATAAAACTTTGATATCCAGCTTATTATTTCTTAAATTGTTATAACCAAATTAACAATTATGAAAAGCGTAAAACATTTATTAGATACCAAACAAGCCATCATCATTTCGGTACCGGAAAATATTTCTGTTTTAGATGCCTTAAAGGTAATGACAGAAAAAAATATCAGCGCGGTATTGGTGATGGAAAATGAAAAGCTTCAGGGAATTTTTACGGAGCGCGATTATGCCCGGAAAATCATCCTTCAGGGGAAATCATCAAAAGATACCCTTATCAAAGAAGCCATGACAGCCAACCCCATTACCGTCAAGTTTAGCGACAGTATCGATCATTGTATGGAGCTGATGACTGATAAACACATCCGCCATTTACCAATTGTAGAAAGCGGTGAAGTAAAAGGGATGGTATCCATCGGGGATGTGGTTAAATTTATTATAGCTGATCAAAAACAGACCATTTCGCAATTGGAAAGTTATATTAGCGGGTAGTAATGGTATTGAATATAGTGGTTGATGAGTCACCAACCAATAGATAGTGCTTAAGCTTTTACCGCTACCTTTTCTTCAGTTTTACCAGCTTGGTGCATTTCGAGCTTTCCGTTGTACTGTGCACCCATTTCAATTTCAATTGCTTCTGTTTTAATGTCGCCGTTAACCTTGCCTGTCTTTTTTATTTCGAGGTTCTGGGCTTTCACATTCCCGTTAACCGTACCATAAATAATGGCAGAATCGGTTTGGATGTCGCCTTTAATCATCCCTTTTTCACCTAAAACAATGCCGCCCTCCACATTTACATTGCCAATTACCGTTCCATCTATCCTGATTACGGCTTTCCCTTTTAGCTCTCCGGTAATCGTAAAACCAAGGCCAATTAGGGTAGAAATTTCCTGTTGATTTAAATCTTTAATCTGGTTGTTTTTTTTGAACATGTTTTACAAGGTTAAAAAGGATCTTGGATTTACAACTTTGCCGTTTTGGTGTACTTCGTAATGCAAATGAGGCCCTGTAGAGCGTCCGGTTGAACCTACCTTACCAATATTATTGCCGGCAACAACGTTTTCACCTTCCTTAACCAAAATTTTGGAAAGGTGCCCATAATAGGTTTCAAAACCGTTGCCATGTTTAATTACAATACAATTGCCATAACCGCCACGTTTACCGGCAAAAATTACTTTTCCGTTTGCTGTGCTTTTAACCAGGTCGCCGTAACTGGCCCGGATATCTAATCCTTTATGTGTTTCTACATTTTCGCCTGTAAAGGGATTTTCGCGGTGACCGTAACCCGATGTAATGGTACCCAAATGCGGATATCCCATTGGTGTATAGGCCACATTGTAGGTAATTTTACTGAGGTAATTATCATAAAATTCGCTGATTTCCTCGCTCGATAAAACCTCGTCGCTTTCTTCTCCTCCTTCGTTACCCGTAAAAATCGGCTTCAAACCACGCGCTTTCAGGTATTTATTAATCGTCAGTAATTTTTTATCTATAGATTGGTAGTGTTTCTTCAGAGATGATGTGTCTATAACCGATAATTTGTCTTTACTCTTTAGCAGGGCCACTTCCAGCTTATTATTTACCAATTCGATATTGGCGTTGCTTCTGATCAGGTAAAATATACTCGCAACAAGTATTAAAAACAGGCTAAAAAGGCCAAAAATATATTTTTTCCAATGTATTACGTAAGCAGTAGGGACTTGTATGGGCTTACTCGAATTTTGGTTTTTATTTACAAAAATGACGGTTGTTTTGTTCCGTTTTCTGTTCATTTTTAAGCTGATTTTTTGTTTGGTAAGAAAACAAATATATGATTTACAACCACATGCGCCAAAACAAAGTGTAAATTTAACACTCTTAGGAATAAAAGATTAAGACGCCATAACATTGAATTAACATGTTGTTTAAATACCAACTAAAGCTTTTAATCAACTATATTAGTGATAAAATCATTAAATGAAAGCTCTTGTTTATCCGGCGTTAGCGATTATCATAAATTTTATCCTGTTTCAAAGCTTTCCGATGGCGGGTGGCGGGGCTAGTATAGGTGCCTTATTAACAATTCCTCTTATTGCAATCATTTCATTGGTGTGTTCGCTGATTCATTACGTATTGGAGCGAAAAAGGATAAAAACCAAATATTTTCAGTTATTTGCCATCATTGCAACTGTTTTAGTGAGTTACTTTTTATTTATTACTGATGAAGACAACACTCCTATTGATATTATTGGCCGGATGTTTAAAACAGCAAGAAATTATGATAAAATAATGCCTGTTGATTTTTATTTAAAAGATGTTTCGGCTAACCATGAAAAAATAATTGCTGCAAAGAAAAAATTCATGAATCAATTGCCAGATACTGCTTATGTAATTAATGTTTACAGGAGTATTGATTTTAAAACTGCAGAAAGTTTAGGCATTTATTATAAAAACGGGAAACCAAAAGCTGTAAATGAGAATGTTAAAATCAGGCAAATAAACAGAACGGCAATTATGCTAACAAGGATTGCAGGAAAGGATAGTTTAAGTTTTGTTCTATCGCCATTGGCAATAAAATTAGGCGAAAGCAGAATAAGCGGCTTCCCTGAAGAAAACCCAAAGGGTAAACCCGAAAATGATTTAAGGCTTGCAGGCATTACACCAATTAATAAAGCCATAACCTTGGATAATGAGTTTTTTGCCTACAAAGTGTTTTACTGGTTGCTTTAGCAGTTACTTACTACTATTCAGAGTAAATTAGCGTCATCTTGACCGAAACGCAGTGGAGAGATCTATCTCGAGACAGATTTCTTCACTCCGGCCGAAATGACGACTCAAATGAATAACGCATGAATCTAATCAGTGTAATCTGCAAATCTGTGTAATCAACCGCGAAGCGAAAAGGAGAAATCAATCCCGAAGAGAATCAACCCGTAGGTTACTTCCACCGCCACTCCCCTGCAATCGTCAACGGTTCTTTTAAGTTCTGCGATTCTAAGAAAGTCCTTAACTCTTCCTCTCCCTGTACGCCTACCGGGATTTTTGGCGTATTGGCGAGGGCATAAGTTAACATGGCACTGTAACGTACCGTATTTTTTAGTTGCTGCTCATCAACCAGTTTAAAACTATCGCCATCCGAATGGTAAAATGGTCCGGAGTTATTGGGTAATTTACCGCCAAAGCCGCCACCGGTAGGAATCCCCTCTAACATAAACGGTTGATGATCGCTATGCAAACCTGCACCTGCATTAAACAGGTTTTTAAAACCGGTATCTATTTTAACGATATCCGCTCCCCAGGCAGTAAAAAGCTCTTTCATTTCACTTCTTGAGGTAGAAAAACCTTTTGGATCGTTTGTCATATCGTAATTCAGCATAAACTTTACCTGGTTGAGGTTTTCATCTTTTTTAGCCTGATCGATATAAGCTTTTGATCCCAACAAACCCTGCTCCTCGCCCATAAACAATACAAATTCTACCGTTCGTTTGGTTTTTAAATTCAGCTTTTTGAAAGTACGGGCCATATCCATAATTGCGAAAGAACCAATTCCATTATCGATAGCACCCGTTGCCAAATCCCAGCTATCTAAATGTCCGCCGACCACAATTTTATCCTTCGGCAATTCAGTTCCCTTAAAAGTTGCTACTACATTGCGGGCTTTAATCAATCCAGAGAAATTAGTCATAGCGATATGTGCTGTTTGTGCCTGCAATTTAATTTTCTCTTTTAGTGCCATCCCATCTTCCAAACCAATACAAACTGCCGGGATCGGGATTAACTTGCCCGTTACCGAAGCGGTTCCGGTTAAAAGCACACCATCCTTTACCGTATTGATAATGATTACGCCAGTGGCACCATATTTTGTTGCTATTGCAGTTTTCTCCGAACGGTGCAATGATTTCGTTCCTGCCGGCGAACCTGGTAATACACCCAGATAAATCAAAGCAATTTTCCCTTTAAATTGTGCCGGATTGGCTTGATAATCTGCTTCCAGTCCGTTACCAGCATCAACAATTTCACCTGTAATGTTTGCATTTACCGGCGAATGGGCCAGCGTAACGGCTTTCATTTTCGTCAGGTTATTTTTATCAGCACCAATTTCAACACTAATGGTTTTCCGGGCCCAGCTTTCTACCTCAAAAGGCTGAAATTTAACGTCGCAACCGTAAGATTTTAATAAATCAAATGCATATTGCTCGGCTTTCGCGCCGTTTGCCGAACCTGTTAAACGGTGACCAATGGTTTCGGTTTCGTATTTAAGGGTTTGGTAAGCTTTTGAGTTTTGCTGTACATCGGTATTGATTTTTGCAAAAACATCGCCAAATTTATCCTGGGCATTGGCAAACAATGCCGTACAGAGCAGTGCGGTAGAGAAAAGGTATTTCATTAGGTTTAGTTTATCTGCTGAAAGTACAAATTTTCGGTAGATAATGGTAGCTGTAACGTATATTTTGCTTTACCTCCAACTCGTCATTTCGAGCGGAGTGCAATGCAGTCGAGAAATCTAGCTCGAGATAGATCTCTCTATTTCGCTACGCTTCAGTCGAGAGGACGTATTTTTTTGAATTGGAATAATTTACTTTTTAACATGTGCCTTTTTCTTTGGAAAAACCAAAGAAGCCACAATACTGATCACCAAAATGCTCAGAATCACAATCAGTGAATGTTCGGTGGTGAAACCCCACTTTTCAAGATAGGTATGCGCCAACATTTTCACTCCGATAAAGGCCAGTAAAAATGCTAATCCAGTTTTTAAATAATGAAATTTGTGGATAATATTTACCAGTAAAAAGAACATGGAACGTAAACCCATGATGGCAAAAATATTGGAGAAAAATACAATGTAAGGATCTTTGGTCACCGCAAAAATAGCCGGGATAGAATCGACTGCGAATAACAGATCGGTAAATTCTACAATCAACAGCACCAAAAACAAGGGTGTTACCATCCTTTTATGGTCTATTTTTACGAAAAAGTTTTTACCCTCATACTTTGGGTGAATGGAAAATATTTTGGAAGCCCATTTTACCACAGGGTGGTTTTTGGGGTCAATTTTATCATCTTCTTCTTTACTGAAGAACATTTTTATACCTGTAAACACTAAAAAAGCGCCGAAAATGTAAAGTATCCAGGTAAATTTGGTAATCAAAGCCGCGCCTACAAAAATGAAGATGAAACGCATGATAATGGCGCCCAGTATCCCCCAAAACAATACACGATGGTAATATTTTTCTTCAACCGCAAAAGCAGAGAAAATAAGCACAATTACAAAAATATTATCTACTGAAAGTGCATATTCAATTACGTAGCCGGTTAAAAACTCCAATCCGAGGTTTTGCTTATAAACCGCCAAACTTCCTTCAAAATCACCCGGAATGAGCTTAATATGGTGCTGGTGTTTGGTTACAATTTCCTGCAGATGGGCAAAATCCCTGATTCCATGCAGCTGATGCCCCTCTGTTAACAAGATAAAATAAAAACCGATGGCCAGCGCCACCATAATCAAACTCATTATTCCAGCTTGTTTTAAGCTCACAATATGCTCTTTCCTGCTAAAAAGACCTAAATCCAAAGCAAGGATTAATGCAATAAAAAGCAAAAAACCTAAGCTAAAAAGTAATTCGTTACCCATTATTTTTTACGTTCAGTGGTATACAGTACAAGCTGCTCTAAACCCGTTCGGGCTTCGCCTGCCTCAAAGCTGTGCAAAATGTCAAATGCTTCATTCTGGTAATCTAACATCTTCTGATTCGCATAATAAACACCTTCGTGGGCATTTACAAAATCAATAATCTGCTGAATTTTAACCGGATCGTCCTGATGGTTTTTCACCAGGTTAATCATTTTTTTGCGTTCCGTTTTTTCGGCCCTGTTCAAAGCATATATTAAAGGTAGCGTTACTTTCTTTTCTTTAATATCAATCCCAACGGGTTTACCAACATCATCTGTTCCAAAATCGAAGGTATCATCCTTAATCTGAAAGGCAATTCCAACTTTTTCGCCAAACAGGCGCATTTTTTCTATCGTTGCATCATCAGCACCTGCCGAGGCAGCACCCGCAGCACAGCACGAAGCAATTAATGAGGCAGTTTTCTGGCGGATCACATCGAAATATAAATCCTCCGAAATATCCATCCTCCGCACCTTTTCTACCTGTAACAACTCCCCCTCACTCATCTGTTTCACTGCCTCCGATACAATCTGTAACAAACGGTGCTCATTATTGTTTACCGAAAGCAACAATCCTTTGGCCAGCAAGTAATCGCCAACCAGAACCGCAATTTTATTTTTCCATAAAGCATTAATAGAGAAAAAGCCACGGCGCTCGTAGGCATTATCCACCACATCATCGTGTACCAAAGTTGCGGTATGTAAAAGTTCTACCAAAGCAGCCCCGCGATGGGTTGATTCGGTAATTCCGCCGCACAGTTTAGCCGCAAAAAATACGAACATCGGCCGCATTTGTTTGCCTTTTTGCTTTACAATATAATGGGTAATCCTATCTAGCAACGGTGCGTCGCTATGCATCGATTCCTTAAAGGTTTTTTCAAACGCTTTAATATCAGCAGCTATAGGTGTTTTTATCTGTTCGATTCCCGGCATTAAGTCGAAAAATTTTGATTGCAAACTTAAGCTAATTTCCCATAAAAAGGTAATCCGCCATCTTATTATTAAGGATTTGGAAAGCCAGGGGGCAGTAATTCATAACATCTTTCGTCCTGCTATTGCCCATAGTCCTCGCCCTCATGCTTCGGGCTGTGGGCTATTTGGCGCTATCAGGTTTAATCTGAGCGGTAAGTGCAGTTAACGCCCCTCAAAATGACAATTAATTCATCGAAAAAATTAGCTTTATTTAATTTCAAATTTTACATTTAAACCAATATTTACCGGGCATGAAAAAACGTTACAAAGTAATTATTGGTCTTTCGGCATTCATTGTTGCAGCTTATTTATTGGGGCCAAAACCCAAAAAACCGGTGTTTAATGAGGAACTCACAAAAGTCCCCGATCTGGAAGACCTTGATCATTATGTGGCCAGTATAGAATCTATGCACAAAATAAAGCCCGGCAATGAGGCCGAAATTGTGTGGGCCGACAGCATCCATCAGCAAACAGAATACGCCATTGTTTATTTACATGGTTTTTCGGCATCAAAAACAGAAGGTAACCCGGTACATATCAATTTAGCTAAAGCGCTACATGCCAATTTATACCTCGCGCGTTTAGCCGATCACGGGATAGATACCCTGGCACCCATGCAATATTTCACGGCCGACCGCCTTTGGGAAACCAGCAAACAGGCCTATGCCATTGGTAAAAAACTGGGCAAAAAAGTAATTTTAGTGGGTACTTCTACCGGTGGAACAGTGGCTTTAAAATTAGCGGCAACCTATCCAGAAATTAATAGTTTGATTTTAATGTCGCCAAATGTGGCTATAAATGATAAAAATGCCTGGCTTTTAAATAACCCATGGGGTTTACAGATTGCCCGCAGGGTAGTAGGCGGCGACGAACGCAAAGTAGACGACCGTACCGACGAATACAAAAAATACTGGTACACCAATTACCGGCTCGAATCGTTGGTTGAGTTGGAAGAATTTATCGAAAGCAGTATGCTCAAACCCACTTTTCAAAAAGTTAAGCAACCTGTGCTACTCCTCTATTATTATAAAAATGAACTGGAACAGGATCCGGTTGTTAAGGTAGATGCCATGCTGAAAATGTATGATGAACTGGGTACACCGGCTAGCTTAAAACAAAAAATAGCCATCCCAAATGCAGGTAACCACGTAATGGGATCATATATTACTTCTAAAGATTTACCGGGTGTAGAAAAGGCGATTGAGAGTTTTGTAGGAAGTATGTTGAAGGTTCCGGTTCAATAAAAGCGTCATCTCGACCGGAGCATAGCGAAGTGGAGAGATCTATCTAGACAGATTTCTCGACTACGTTGCACTACGCTCGAAATGACGACAATCAGTATATTTTTACTAAAAATTAATCTAAACCCCGCTCCATGAAAAACAAACCAATATTACAGGAAGTTTTATGGCTCTTAGGCTGTATGTCATTTACAATACTTACCGGTTTTGCTTTATTTGGAAAAACCATCTTTAGCGAATCAATTGATCTAAATCTACATGATACTTATTTTGTTATTGCAAATCAGCACTTTTTAATCTGGTTTTTTATTGTTTTTTCTTTTATACTCTATTTTATTAAAGAAAACAGGCATTCGTTCCATCGGAAATTGCCATTTGCTATCTTTTTAACTTTAGGATTAGGCTTAAGTTCAGTAATTATTAAGGTAAGTCCTTTTTTTTTTTTTTACCTGTGATGAGCAAAAATGAATGGAAAGTTTATCCTCCGTTATCCGTTCAGAATATACCTACGGATATTCTGCCAAAGGATACATCGCTTACTATTTTCTTAACGCCCATCAATTTTCTCATCTTATTTCAGATTATAGTTATCGCGTTAATGTTATTTGCGGCCTATAAATTTGGAAAACGCAAAGTTTTACAATAGAAATTTCAATTAAAACGATCATTCTCGGTCAGATAGGTATTGGGGCCACTACCATTAACAGACTTAATAAAAGGCTCGTCATTGCGAGGAGGAACGACGAAGCAATCTTACAACGATCGCTATAACCCATAGCTTTAAGATTGCTTCGCCGGCTGAAAAAGCCTTCTCGCAATGACGAATATGGCGGAATATCATTCCGAAATATTTCTTTTGTCATTAAATTGAGTTTTATTCAATAAATTATTCCTCGAAATGATGGAAACCCAGACTTACGAGGTTCCTCCCCCGCACTGCCCTTCTGAAACCTCGTAAGACACCTAACTCAAAATATTCTTCACGATGGTTTCGGCGTGTACCCTCGAGTTTTCGATAAAAAGTTTGTGTGTATCTAAACCACCGCAAACCACTCCGGCTAGGTACAAACCTTTTACGTTGGTTTCCATAGTTTCTTCGTTATAAACCGGGCATAACGTTTCGGGTAAGTCGATACCAAATTTTCTTAACATCGAAAAATCCGGCTGATAACCCGTCATGGCGATCACAAAATCATTTGGAATGGTTTTTATCCCTTCCGGGGTTTTAATATCCACTTCACCTTCTCTTATTTCAACAAGTTCCGAATTGAAAAGGGCAGTAACTTCGCCTTCTTTAATCCTGTTCTGTATATCGGGACGAACCCAGTATTTAACATGCGGACCAAGTTCGCCACTCCTCACCACCATGGTTACATTTGCCCCTTTGCGGTAAGTTTCTAATGCGGCATCAACACCCGAATTATTGGCGCCAACCACCACTACATTCTGGAAAGCATATAAATGTGGATCTTTATAATAGTGTGTTACTTTTGGTAAATCTTCTCCCGGAACATTCATTAGCAAAGGCACATCATAAAAACCTGTGGCCACAATCACATTACCGGCCGTATAATTGGTTTTAGAAGTATTAATTTCAAAAACACCCTCATCATTCTTAACCACCTGTTGCACCCGTTCGAAAAGCTTGATATTTAAATCAAATTTTTCGGCCACACGGCGATAATATTCTACGGCTTCGTTACGGTTGGGTTTGGGGCTGATGGTTACAAAAGGCACTCCCCCAATTTCCAACTTTTGCGAAGTAGAAAAGAAAGTCATAAATACCGGGTAGTTGAACAAACTATTTACTAATGCACCTTTTTCTATAATCACATAGCTAAGGTTTGCCTTTTGAGCTTCAATTGCACAGGCCATCCCTATGGGGCCGGCACCTATAATTAATACGTCGAAGTGATTTTGATTTTCAGACATCTAGATGTTTTAAAAGATGATCGTCATCTCGATCGGATCAGAGAGACCTGTCTCGATAGATTTCTCGACTACGTTGCACTTCGCTCGAAAGGACGATCCCTTGTAATTATTAAACTTTCATTGCTTTACTTGGGCAGGCGAAATCGGTTCTTTTTAAACCGGTATTTTTTATTGCACCATAACCACCGGCCACATCAATTACATTTTCTACTCCACGCGATTTTAAAATAGAGGCTGCAATCATCGATCGGTAACCACCGGCACAATGAATATAATAGGTAGATTTTGGGTTGATTTCACCAGTCCACTCATTAATAAAATCCAATGGGCGACTAAGGGTAAATTCAAGGTGTTCTGATTCGTATTCACCTGGTTTACGCACATCTAATGCAGTTATGTCTTCATTTGATGCAGCCTGTTCAAAAGCTTCTGCAGAAATAGACTCGATGGTATCGATTTCTTTTCCCGTTGCTGTCCAGTTTTCGAAACCACCCTCCAGGTAACCAATGGTACTATCATAACCCACACGGGTTAAACGGGTAATGGTTTCTTCTTCTTTCCCCTGGTCAGTAATCAATAAAATCGGCTGTTGCAGATCGGTAATCAAAGCTCCAACCCATGGTGCAAACTGTCCGTTTAAACCAATATTGATCGAATTTGGGATAAAACCTTTTGCAAAAACCTGCGGATCGCGGGTATCAAGCATAATGGCGCCGGTTTGGTTCGCCAGATCTTCAAACTGTTGTGGCGTTAAGGCATTTAAACCTTTCTCGTAAACTTCATCAATGCTTTCTACCCCACCTTTATTAATGGCAGCATTTTTTGCAAAATATTGTGGCGGAGGCAAAATACCATCTGTTACTTCGGCAATAAACTGTTCTTTTGTTTCGGCCTTTAAAGCATAATTTACCTGTTTCTGGTGTCCAAGTGTATCAAAAGTTTCTTTACTCATGCTTTTACCACAGGCCGAACCCGCACCATGCGCAGGATAAACAATTACATCATCAGCCAAAGGCTTTATCTTTTCATTTAACGAATCGTAAAGCATTCCGGCTAAATCATCCATGGTTAAATGGCCTTTTTGTGCTAAATCTGGTCGGCCTACATCACCGATAAATAAAGTATCGCCACTAAAAATGCAATGGTCTTTCCCATTTTCATCGGTTAACAGATAAGTTGTCGACTCTAAAGTATGGCCTGGTGTATGTAGTGCAGTTATGGTGAGCTTGCCGATTTTAAACTGCTCGCCATCTTTGGCGATATGCGATTTAAATTCAGTTTTGGCGGTTGGTCCATATATAATTTCCGCTCCAGATTTTTCTGCCAGATCAACATGGCCCGAAACAAAATCGGCATGAAAATGCGTTTCGAAAATATATTTAATGGTGGCGCCGGCTTTTTCAGCTTTTTTTAAGTAAGTAGCAACTTCTCTTAAAGGATCAATAATTGCAGCTTCGCCATCACTTTCGATGTAATAAGCGGCTTCTGCCAGGCAACCTGTATATATTTGTTCTATTTTCATGTTTAATAAGTATCAAGTATGGAGAAATGAGTATCAAGACACAACCTTATGCCTTAAACCTTTCGCCTTACCCTTCTATAGCAAAAATAGGGCTAAATAGTTATAACCGAAATGATGTTAGTCATAATTGCAGAAGTTTTACTTAATATCTCGTGATTAGACCTCGCAGGTTTGGCAAACCTGCGAGGTCTGGGGGAAACTTAAAAACAAAATGCGCAAACTGTCAACCGCCAACTGATTCGGGCGTTCCCCTAAAGGGTCGGGCTTTTCAGGGCTGCGCTTCGCTCCGGTACCGATGAAGGATCGGCACTAAACCCTTACAATCCCTAACGCAAAACCCACCGTATAAAAAAAACCTCGCAGGTTTTAAAAACCTGCGAGGTTTGCTACACTAATCCTTCGTCAATTCGCCTCTCAGTGGCTCTTCCATCAGTTTACGGCTTTCCTCAATTGATAAGCCCAGTCCCATTACGAACATCAGTTTGGTTACGGTAGCTTCGAAAGTTAAATCATAACCGCTTAAAACGCCCATTTTTAACAGCTCCCTACTGGTTTCGTAACGGCCCAATTGTACAGAACCTTTTTTACACTGAGAAATATCGATAATGATTTTTCCGTTTAAAATGGCCTGGCGCAAACTATCTATAAACCATTCGGCAGTACTGGTATTGCCTGAGCCAAAGGTTTCTAAAATAATGGCATCAACTTTCGAATCAGTAATGGCCTGAACGGCCTGTGGTGTAATACCCGGATATAATTTTAACACACCGATGTTCGAATTAAAATTGGTATGTAATTTCAATTTGCCGCCGGTTGCTTTTAAGATATAATTTCGGTGGAATTGCAAGTGAACTCCGGCTTCGGCAAGTACGGGGTAATTTGGTGAGCGGAAAGCCTCAAACTTTTCGCTATTGTATTTAATAGATCGGTTTCCCCTGAATAATTGTGCATCAAAATAAATGGAAACCTCAGGAAATAATGCTTTGCCATCTTCTTTGGTGGCGGCAATTTCTAATGCGGTAATTAAATTTTCTTTTGCATCTGTCCTGATTTCGCCAATAGGCAGTTGCGATCCGGTTAAAACAACCGGTTTATCGAGGTTTTCGAGCATAAAACTCAATGCCGAAGCGGTAAAGGCCATGGTATCCGATCCGTGAAGGATCACAAATCCATCGTATTGGTCATATTTATGGTAAACCAATTCGGCCAGTGTTTTCCATATTTCAGGATCCATATTGGATGAATCCAGCACCGGATTAAAAGAATGTACATCTAACTGATAATCTAAACGGCCCAGTTCGGGTACGTTTTCTTTGATCTGCTCGAAATCAAACGGAACCAACATTCCGTTTGTAGGGTCGTTAACCATACCGATGGTACCACCGGTATAGATAATAAGTATTTTGGTCATTTGGTTTAGTGAAGGTTGCTCACCACAAAGAAACTAAAAATTTAGAAATGATCGGGAATGATTTTCAAAATAGCAATAAAAAAGCTAAAAAACGTTAATATTTTACCAAAATAATAAAATTATAGGCTATATTTTGAAATAATAGAAATCAACAATATCATTATCCTGCATTAGAAATACCTCAGCAGATTTCTCCATTACGCTACGCTCCAGTCGAAATGACGACAGACCTAAACCCGATTAAGGATTCAATCCTAAACTCCAAAAATCTTTTTCGAATTTTCAGTGGTTACATTTGCAATTTCTTCAACAGAAACACCATAAATATCGGCCAGCTTCTGGGCGATGTAAACTAGGTAACTGCTCTCGTTCGGCTTGCCACGGAATGGAACAGGTGCTAAATAAGGCGAATCGGTTTCTAAAACCAGGTTATTTAAAGGAATATCTGCCAATACCAGGTCCAAACCTGCTTTTTTATAGGTTACCACCCCGCCAATGCCCAAATAAAAATTTAGATCAATAGCCTGTTTGGCCTGAGCCAGGTTACCAGTAAAGCAATGGAATATACCACGTAGTTTTTCGTCGCGTTCACTTTCCAATACTTCAAAAACTTCATCAAAAGCCTCTCTACAGTGAATTACAATCGGCAAGCCCAAATCTTTTGCCCAGGTAATCTGTTGATGAAAGGCATCCTGCTGAATGGCCAATGTAGTTTTATCCCAATACAGATCAATCCCGATTTCGCCAATGGCATAAATTTTCCGTCCGGCAATACTTTTGTAGATCTCGTCTAGCAGCGTCAGATAATCTTCTTTTACGTCGCAGGGATGCAAACCGGCCATTGCAAAACAGTTTTGAGGATATTTCGCCACCAGGTCATCAATCATCACAATTGATTTTACATCAACATTGGGCAAAAACAAACGGTTCACGTCACTTTCAAAACAGCGCTCCATTAACTGCGCCTGTTTTTCGGCATCCTGCTCGTAATATAAATGGGTATGGGTATCGGTGAAAATCATTTTTTATGGAAAATGTAAAATGGATAATGGATTAGACAATTAAACCTCCGACTTCGGTCTTTCGGACCTCCGACTTCAAACTACTTTTTCTTTTTAGCTGTGCTTTTCTTAGGCGTTTTAACTTCTGACTCCAGACTTCTGACCTCGGACTTTCCGTTCTGAGGACTCCACTCCATTTCCTTTTTCAAAAATTTTCCGGTTAAACTGATCGGGTTCTGGATCAAACCTTCAGGTGTGCCTTCGAACAAAATCCTTCCGCCGCCTGCGCCACCTTCTTCACCTAAATCGATTACCCAATCGGCAACTTTAACTACGTCTAAATTATGTTCGATCACCAAAATGGTATTTCCTTTATCAACCAGTTCCTGCAATACGCCCAAAAGCACATTAATATCTTCAAAATGAAGTCCGGTTGTAGGCTCATCCAAAATATAAAAGGTTTTCCCGGTATCTTTTTTCGAAAGTTCGGTTGCCAGTTTTACACGCTGCGCCTCCCCTCCTGATAAAGTAACCGACGATTGGCCCAAAGTGATATAACCCAAACCAACATCTTTTAAGGTTTTGATTTTTCTATAAATGATCGGAATATTCTCGAAGAAAGTACAGGCATCTTCAATACTCATATCCAACACATCACTGATGGATTTTCCACGGAAACGAACTTCCAAAGTCTCTCTGTTATATCTTCTTCCGCCACATTCTTCGCAAGGTACCTGTACATCGGGCAAAAAGTTCATTTCGATTACCTTTAAACCTGCACCCTGACAGGTTTCGCAACGGCCACCTTTTACATTGAAAGAGAAACGGCCGGGTTTGTAACCACGGATTTTCGCTTCGGGCAACTGAACAAACAAATTCCTGATATCAGAGAAAACCCCGGTATAGGTAGAAGGATTAGAACGCGGAGTTCTACCAATCGGCGCCTGATCAATTTCGATTACTTTATCAATTTCTTTTAAACCATTGATTTTTTCGTAAGGCAAAGGTGTTTTTTTAGCCCTGAAGAAATGGTGATTTAAAATCGGGTATAAAGTTTCGGTAATCAAACTCGACTTACCACTACCCGAAACACCGGTTACCGCAATAAATTTACCTAAAGGAAAATCAACCGAAACCTCTTTTAAATTATGTCCGGTTGCTTTAATAAGCGATAGTTTATGTCCATTGCCTTTCCTGCGGACTTTTGGCGTTTCGATCTGTTTTTTACCATTTAGATAATCTGCGGTTAGCGTATTCGATTTCAGAATCTGTGCAGCAGTTCCTTCGGCTACAACCGTACCACCATGGATACCGGCACCCGGCCCCACATCAATTACCCAATCGGCCTCCAAAATCATATCCTTATCATGTTCTACCACCAAAACGGTATTTCCAAGATCGCGGAGATTTTTAAGCGCATTGATCAAACGTTCGTTATCACGCTGGTGCAAACCGATACTCGGTTCATCGAGGATGTACATTACATTCATCAACTGCGAACCAATCTGTGTGGCCAAACGGATACGCTGTGCCTCGCCACCTGAAAGTGTGCGGGCAGTTCTATCCAAAGTTAAATAAGTTAAACCCACATCGGTTAAGAAGCCGATCCTCGCTTTAATCTCTTTTAAAATCTCTTTGGCAATAATATTCTGACGATCAGACAAACGTTCATCAACTTTTTCGAACCACTGATGAAGGTTATTGATATCCATTGATGAAAGTTCGAAGATGTTTTTGCCATCCACTTTAAAATGCAAACTTTCTTTTTTCAAACGGGCACCATGACACTCCGGACAGGTTTTCAGTTTCCTGAATTCGTCCATATCATCAGATGCGGATTCGCTTCTTTTCTCGTTCTGCTCTTCGAGCATTTTAATAATACCATCGAAAGTGATATTATAATTCTGAACGTTCCATTTATTGTATTCTACTTCAACCTTGATCAGGTCGGGCGAACCGTTTAAGATAATGTTGATTACCTCGTCGCTTAATTTCTCTATCGGGGTAGAAAGTGAGAAGCTGTATTTTTTAGCCAGCGCTTTTAACACTTGGAACATCCAGATATCGCGGTATTCGCCCAAAGGTGCCAAACCACCATTTAAGATACTCAATTTGGGGTTCGGAATCACCGATTCTTTATCCACCACGAAAATATAGCCCAAACCATCGCAACGCTCGCAGGCACCATAAGGCGAGTTGAACGAAAAGCTGTTGGGTTGTGGTTCATCATAAGAAATACCCGTAGTTGGGCACATCAAAAACTTACTAAAGTGGGCTACGTTATTATCCTTATCGCTGATTTTGATTACGCCTTTACCCATTTTCATCGCGGTTTGTAACGAATCGAGCAGGCGTTTTTTATCTTTTACATCAATGATCAGGCGATCGATTACCACTTCAATATCGTGAATTTTATAACGATCCACCTGCATTTTAGCGGTGATATCCTTAATCTCGCCGTCTACACGCACTTTTACATAACCCTGTTTGCGGATTTGCTCAAAAAGTTCGCGGTAGTGCCCTTTTCTACCTTTAACCACCGGTGCGAGGATATTTACGGCAACTCCATCAAATTTATTAAAGATATTCTGCAGAATCTGATCTTCACTCATGCGTTCCATTTTTTCGCCGGTATTGTACGAATAGGCATCGGCCACACGGGCGTAGAGCAAACGCATAAAATCGTAAATTTCGGTAATGGTACCCACGGTTGAGCGCGGATTTTTACTGGTGGTTTTCTGCTCAATGGCAATAACCGGACTTAATCCTGAAACTTTATCTACATCCGGGCGCTCCATCCCCCCCATAAACTGGCGGCTGTATGCGCTAAATGTTTCCATATAACGGCGCTGACCTTCGGCATAAATGGTATCAAAAGCCAATGATGATTTACCGCTACCACTTAAACCCGTGATTACCACAAGTTCGTTGCGCGGAAAACTAACATCTATATTCTTTAAATTATGTACCCTCGCACCATATACTTCTACATCTTTTTGCTCGCCGAGGTCGATAGATTTATTGCTCATATTTTATTTAAAGTTGGGGCAAAAACTGAGTCTCAAAAAAGACTGAATTTCAATCCGCAAAAATGCTAAAAATTTTATCAAAATGAAAGTCTAATGCAATCTGTATTAAGGATTAAATGTCATAATATCCACAATCATTTACACAAAAATTTCACGTTATAAACAACACGCTTAATACAGCAAGTGTTTTTATGTCCGTTCGATTAATAGAGATAAATATTTAATTATTGAGCAGCTAATATATTATGGATTTGTTTAGCTAATCGCATCGTAATAAAAACCACGATTATGCTCAATATATTAAAATCTAAACTATTCATATCTACATTGTTTTTATGTGCAATTGCAGGCATTTATTATTGTTATGCCCATGTTTCAGATCAAGATAGATATGAAATTATGAATGAAATTGACAGGGACAACAATTTGGGCTGGGATAAAATCTGCTCCACTTACCAAAGATTTGAGACATTTGAAAACGACCTAGGCACATTTTCACTTATAGATCGAGTTTCGGTATATTTTCAAAAAACGATTCCCTATAGGGATACAATTAAGCCGAACAAAATCAAATATTATTCGAGAAGAACAAAATCGTTCCAATACGCCGAAATCATCAAAAACTGCGATCAGGAACATCTTATAATTTATAAGATATCTTACCCCATCATTTCAGCAGACCATAAAACGGTTATGATTACCATTACACAAGATTGTAATTGTTTGTTGGGTGGCCAGGGCGGAACCTACATTTTTAAAAAAATAAACAAGAGGTGGAAATTAACCGGTTCCAATAACAGCTGGATAAGCTGACCATACCTATTACCTAGATTCGATATTTTTTTGAAAAAGTGAATTTTGATTAAAAAATCTCAGTAATAAATAAAAGCCGATAATAAAGCAATGGTTTTGTATTTTTAGGGAAAATAACGATCGCTAATCAAATGATAAACAAACTCAAAACAATGGGAAGGTTAAATATTACCATCCTTTTAATTGCAATGACTTTATTTTGCTTTGCAATATCGATAACCAGGTATCTAATTACAGGCACAAAAGTATTCCTGTTTCTGAACTGGAATTTATTTTTGGCGCTTATCCCCTGGACGATCAGCTCTTTGATGTTAATTTATAATCTAAATAAAAAACCGCCTCTGGTTTTATTGATTATATCGTGGGTGCTGTTTTTCCCGAACTCACCATATATCCTTACCGACCTGTTCCACCTGCGCCTGCATGGATCGGCACCGGTGTGGTTTGATCTGGTTTTGATCTTATCATTCGCCTGGACAGGATTGGTATACGGTTTAACCAGCCTGATGGATATCGAAAAAATGCTGTCAAACTATTTAAGTCAAAAATGGGTTAATACGGTTATTGTTTCATTCCTGTTCTTGGCCGGCTTTGGCATTTACCTCGGCCGCTACCTGAGATGGAACAGCTGGGACATTATCAAAAACCCACTCGGATTGGCTGTCGATATTATAGATCGGTTCATCAACCCCTTTAGCCATCCCCGCACCTGGGGAATGACTTTGCTGATGGGCATATTACTGAACATGATTTATTTTTCGATAAAATTTATAAAAGTCAAACCGGAATTGAAGGGCATCTAATCAAAAACTGCTATTAATCTATTTTTCTAACGCTCTCAATCTCACAAAATGGCATTGATACATTTTATCTTTGAATTATTTAAAATCTTAATACAAAGCGCAATTTATTCTTCAATAATCTTTTTCGGTATAAACAGCCTTGTAAAACCAAAACCGGGCAGCTTTTTGTATTTTTTCAGGAATAAAAAAATGTTAACATGGGTATCAAGCTGGGGAATTATCTCTTTCGGATTATTTTTCTTCATGTTTTCCTACTATGGAGATCACGGACTGGGAGATAGCGCCAGAATTCCGATAGGCCATCATAGAGAAATCAGTCAAACTGATATCATGTCACATATCGAACCAAAGAATAAAGGCGTCATATATATAAATGAATTTAGCATCACTGATGACTATGTTTACGGTACATTAGAAAAATATAATTTAGACTTAAATCAAAATTATTTTGTTTACGACCTGAAATTAAATACTGTTCAGCTTTTCGATCAGGCAATACCATTCAACTACTTCTTAACTTCAAAAAATGTCAGTCAGGAATCTGCATATCAAACTTTTAATTACCACTACAATCAATACTGGAACGGATGGAGGTTTTGGTTGTTACCATAAGCATATTTAAAAGATCTCTCCGTTTCGCTGCGCTTAAGTCGAAATGACGCCGCTACTATGAACGCCACGTTAACCCAATGAACCTGTGAACGATTGAACCAATGACTAATGAACAAATGACCAATTAACGATTGAACTAACCTACCACTCTATCGTCGTCCCATTCTCTGTAGGGTGTCCCGTACAAACCAGCACCCTTCCTCTTTCCAGTTCATCGTCGGTAAGCACTTCGTTGTAATCCATCCTAACCGCACCTTTAGTGCAATTGGCCACACAGGTACTGCATACGCCACCACGGCAGCTGTAAGGTAGTTTGATTTTATTTTCGAGCGCAACGTCTAAAATTCTTTTTGGCCAGGGCACATCCAGATGATATGTTTCACCACTAAAATTCAACACAACAGAATAGGTATTTTTATCAACTATTTTTTCAGTACTATCATCTTCATCAAGCTCATCTTCGGGCAGCACGAAAGTTTCTCTTTTAATCTGTTTAATATCGAAACCCATGCCTAATAAAGTAATCCGGCAGAGATCCATGTAAATTACTGGCCCGCAACTGTAAAACAGCGCATTATCCCTGTTGAAATGTAAATGTTCTTTAATCAGTTTTTCGATATAAAATTTATTTAGCCTGGCTGTCATCAGGTTTTTGCTGTTGCTGAAAACCCAAACAATTTTTAACCTATCGGGATATTTTTCCTGCCACTCATTCAATTCATCATAAAACAGTGTTTCTTCCTTTGATCGGTTGCTGTACACCAGGGTGATTAACGATTTTTTCTCGCGTACCAGTGCTGTTTTCATAATCGAGAACAAAGGTGTAATACCCACCCCGGCGGCAAAAAGAAAAAGATCGCGTTCTAAATTTTCTTCCGGAATATAACTGAATAATCCCTGCGGTTCCTGTGCAAACAGAATATCGTTTACAACAGTTTTATGATGTAAAAATCTCGAAATTTCACCATTCTCCACACGTTTTACCGTAATGGCCAAAGGCTCGTCTACATCAGGCGAACTGTTAAACGAATAAGATCTTCGGATTTCCTTGTGCGTTCCCTGAAAAACCAGCGATAGAAACTGCCCCGCCTGATATTCTGGATATTGATGATCAACCTCCTCAAACTGAAAAGTAATATTATCGCCCGGTTGATTGATTATTTTATTGATGCGCAGCTTGAACATATTGCAAAGAAAGGGTTTTGAGCGTAAAGCGAAAAGCGTTTGGCGTAAATTTAAAGATCATTTGTTGGTTAATCGGTTAACTGTTTAAATTGGTTAAAAGATCAGTATTTCTAGTTCAGTAATTCGCTATCCATACGCGATCATCATCCTGAACTTGTTTCAGTATCTATCCAGTAAGCGTTTTTCCCTATATTGAGATATCGACTTCCCATCGCTAAGGATCCTGAAATAAATTCAGGATGACGTAACGGAAGAAGCTTTTCCGTGTCAATCCGTGCATCCGTGGCTAAAAAGTTCATTAGTTCACTGGCCATTCGTTCATTGGTTAGCATGATGCAGAAATTTACACATTGTAAACTGAAAATTGCCAACTGAAAACTAATGACTGGTTAGCATAATGCCTATCTGAGTAATCTCCTAATCTGTGAAATCACTTTTCCAAAAAAAAGCGTCCCGATTGAAACCGGGACGCCTTACCAAATGCTTGTCTTTATCTTATTAATTATATTATCCGCCGTTATAGGCCAATAATACCCTCGGTTTTTTGTAACCGTAACGTTTCGGATGTTCCATAATCTGTTTCATCGAAATTACCTTATAAACATAGCCACCAGTTTCGCGGTTCAGCTTCATTTTGTAGTAATTATCCTGATTCTGATTATTGATCTGCTTGCGCAGGCGTCCGTCGCCAACATTGTAAGCCGCAGCTACCAATGTCCAGCTTTCTAAACCTTTATACATGTCTTTAATGTATTTGCAGGCTGCAATAGTTGATTTGCGCAGGTTATAGCGCTCATCAACATCTCCATTTACTCTTAAACCATAGGTACGTGCAGTACCCGGCATAAACTGCCAGATTCCGGCTGCACCTTTTGGCGAAGTTCCTTCAGTCATTCCAGATTCGACCAGGGCCAAATACTTGAAATCGTTCGGGATACCATAAGCGGCAAGGATTGGTTCGATAATCGGGAACCATTTTGCTGCTTTTTGGTGCAAAAGATTGGTTTGTGTGTTCTTGTAACTGTGTGCGGCAAGAATTTTTTTCATTTTTCTTTCCACCCTTTTGTCGCCCAAAGGCAGGGTTTCGTCCGCGAAATTTAACTGGGCCATCAGAGTTAGAGGTTTCACAACGTCTTCAACTTCTATGCTATCAGTTTTTGTTATTGTAGAGCTTAATTTTTCTTCCTTAAAAAGACTTTTTTTTGTTAAGGGCATTTGGTAAGTGAACACTTTTGCCAAGATAAATAGTGTTGCCACTACTGAAAATGGTACGATGTGTTTCTTTAACATTCTCCTCCTTTTTTTGGTGAAACTTATATAAAAACGTCGGCAAAGCTAAAAAATAATAAGCACACTATCAAATAGTTACGAAAATAAGCACAAAAAACGACCTTTAAAGTGCTTTAAACGTGGATTTTAAATTTTGATTTTCACCCAAATTTCCATATATTAGAGGCTATTTTTTTATCTAATTTTTCGGCTCTTAAAATTGTTATGTTCAGCATTTTTTCATAAATTTGCAGCCCGCATTTTTAATGCGTTAAAAGCGTATCATGATAAATAAAAACAACAGGAACAGTCGGGATGACAAGTCCAAACCAGGCAGTCGGAGAACAGAAGGCAGAAGTAGTTCGGCCGGGTCTGACAGAAAAAGATCAGACGACAAAGACAGCAAATTCAAAAAATCATCCGATTCAAAAGAAGGCTTCAGACCCAGAAGCGCAGACGGTAAAGATTTCAAATCAAAATCTTTCGGAGACAAAAAAGATTTCAAACCAAGATCAGGTGGACGTGATTTCAAATCAAAAGATTCGGAACCACAAAGTTTCAAATTCGGCGATCGTGAGTTTAAATCAAAAGATGCAGCATCCGAAGACCGCGGTTTTAAACCAAGAGAAAGCAAATCGAGGGATTACAAACCAAGAACCGGCGATCGCGACTTCAAACCGAGAGAAGGCGGATCAAGAGATTACAAACCAAGAACAGGAGACAGGGATTTTAAACCAAGAGAAGGTGGTGCAAGAGATTATAAGCCAAGAACAGGAGAACGCGATTTCAAATCTAAGGATGGAGATTCGAGAGATTTTAAACCGAGAACTGGCGGTTACAAAGATTTTAAATCAAAAGGAAAATCAGACTTCAAGCCAAGTGCCGGAAGTTCAAGAGATGTAAAACCCAGAGAGCCAAAAGAAGGCGACACGCGTCCGTTCAGAAAACGCGAGGAAGCACAGCCAAGGGATACAGAATTTAACCGCCCGGAGCGCACTGTAATTACCCAGGGCCGTAAAACAAATGAAGATAAAGGCTTAATCCGCCTGAACAGATATATTTCAAATGCAGGTATCTGCTCTCGCCGTAAGGCCGATGAACTGATTATTGCCGGCATTATTACCGTAAATGGCGAAGCCGTTACCGAACTGGGACATAAAGTAGACCCAGCTAAAGATCTGGTACGTTACAATGGCGAATTATTAAAACGTGAGAAAAAAGTTTACGTTTTATTAAACAAACCAAAAGATTATATCACCACAACTGATGATCCGCAGGAACGTCGTACCGTAATGCAACTGGTTGATAAAGCCAGTCGCGAACGTATTTATCCGGTTGGCCGTTTAGATCGAAATACCACAGGCTTGTTGCTAATGACAAATGATGGCGATTTAGCTGATAAATTATCGCACCCTAAAAACGGTATCACTAAAATCTACAATGTTGAGTTAAACAAAGCTTTATCACAGGGCGATTTAAATAAAATTGCTTTTGGTTTAGAACTTGAAGATGGTTTGATTAAACCTGATAACATTTCTTATGTTGCCGGTGGAACCAAAAAAGAAATCGGTATTCAGATCCACAGCGGAAAAAACAGGATTGTTCGCCGTATTTTTGAACATTTAGGTTACAGTGTAGAAAAATTAGACCGTGTGGTTTATGGCAATTTAACCAAGAAAGATTTACCTCGTGGTAGATGGCGCTATCTTGAAGAACATGAATTAATCCAGATTAAACACCTGATTAAATAATATACGAGGCAGCCGATTGGCTGCCTTTTTTGTTTTTAAATTATCGTCCTCGTTTGTAACGAGGATGCGGGAGAAAGACGATTGTATCGTCAGATTACCAACCTTTCTTAAAAAAAATCTCCGTGTTAATCTGCGTCTCTGTGGCAAATTTACCCTCATCTATCGTCCTCATTTATAACGAGGATGCAGGAGAAAGACGATTGTATCGTCAGATCGCGAATCCTTCTTGCATAAAACCTCCGCGTTAATCTGCGCCTCTGTGGCAAATTTTCCCTCATCTATCGTCCTCGTTTGTAACGAGGATACAGGAGAAAGACGATTGTATCGTTAGATTACCAACCTTTCTTAAAGAAAACCTCCGCGTTAATCTGCGCCTCTGTGGCAAATTTACCCTCACCTCATCTATCGTCCTCGTTTGTAACGAGGATGCAGGAGAAAGACGATTGTATCGTCAGATTACCAACCTTTCTTAAAAAAACCTCCGTGTTAATCTGCGCTTCTGTGGCAAAACTATTCCTACTACGAACTTGCATCGAGATTGCAGAACAAGGAAAATTGTATGGTTAGGATTAAAAAATTCTTCAAAGCGTTCAGAATGACAATATTCCTTTTAAATTAAATTTTCGCCATATTTGTTAAAATCAACATCAGCCTTTTATGAAAAAAATCAGTTCACTGTTCGTGCTAACCATACTATCGACTTTAACATTTGCGCAAAAAAACAACTACAACCTCATTATTGGCACTTACACTGCACCCGGAAAAAGTGAAGGGATTTACACCTATGATTTTAACACTTCAACAGCGGTCACTTCATTAAAAAGTACTGCTAAAAATACGGCAAACCCGAGTTATGTAGCCATTTCTCCTGATCAGAAATTTATTTATGCGGTTAATGAAACCGGAGCAACAAGTACCGTCAGCGCATTTAAATATGATGCCTTAACCGGTAATTTAATTTTTCTGAACAAGGTTGATAGTCATGGCGCCGATCCCTGCTATATTACAGCCGATGCCAAAAATGTGATTGTAGCCAATTATAGCGGAGGCAGTTTGGCCGTTTTCGAACGCAAAGCTGATGGCACTTTAACCGAAGCCAACCAGGTAATCAAACATACCGGAAAAAGCATCGACCCTAAAGGCAGACAGGAAAGTGCACACGTACACATGACCGTATTTACACCTGACCATAAATATTTAATTGTTAACGATCTGGGTGAAGATCAAACTTATATTTACAACTATAATCCTACCGGAAAAGAAAAAACATTAACAGTTAAATCGGTACTTAAAACCAATGCAGGTACTGGTCCGAGGCACATTACTTTTAGTCCGAATGGTAAATTTGCCTATTTAGCGCATGAATTTAATGGTAGCATTACCGTTTTTGCCTACGCTAACGGCAGCTTAACCAAAATTCAGGAGATTGGCACAGCGACAAAAGATTTTACCGGAAAAATTGACGGGGCCGACATCCATGTTTCGGCTGACGGAAAGTTTTTGTACGAAACCAACCGTGGTGATGCAAACAGCATTTCTGCTTTTTCAGTTCTGCCTACCGGAAAATTGAAATTTATTGAAACGGTAAGTACTTTAGGCAAAGGACCAAGAAACTTCGCCATTGATCCTACTGGCAAGTTTTTATTGATCGGACATCAATACAGTAATAATGTGGTTATTTTTAACCGTAATAAAACGACAGGTAAATTAACCGACAGCGGCAAAAGGATCGAGGTTGGTGCCCCGGTTTGTTTAGTTTTTAATTAAAAAGC
Organism: Pedobacter miscanthi; assembly: GCF_003315595.1. Classification (GTDB taxonomy): domain Bacteria; phylum Bacteroidota; class Bacteroidia; order Sphingobacteriales; family Sphingobacteriaceae; genus Pedobacter; species Pedobacter miscanthi. The sequence continues at coordinate 97,412 of NZ_QNQU01000016.1, forward strand.
CATGGAAAACTTCGATTGGACAAAATTTACAATCAGGATTGCTGTTAAAGCAAAACTTGAAGATATTTATAATGCCTGGACACAGGCCGCCGAGATTGAAAAATGGTTTTTAAGTGATGCTTCTTTTACTGATGAGAATGATGTTTTGCTGAGCAAATCGCAAAATGCACTTAAAGGCGACCGCTATAAATGGATCTGGTATCTTTATGATGACATCGAGCACGGAACCATAGCCGAAGCGAACGGTAAAGATGAGTTCCAGTTCACTTTTGCAGGCGATTGTTTGGTTCACATTAAACTCCGAGAAGAATTTGAATACGTTGTTGTAGAACTTACCCAAAAAAATATCCCTGAAGACGATAATTCAAAGCGAAATATCCGATTGGGCTGTCACAACGGCTGGAGTTTCTACCTGATCAACTTAAAGTCTGTTTACGAAGGTGGTTTAGATTTAAGAAACAAGGATAACCGATTTAAACCAATGCTGAATAATTAGGAATGGACTTTGCAGTTAAAAAGCAGGAAATCGGCCAACTTGGTTTTTCGATTATTGATAATATATTTTCTGGTTCTGAAATTGAAACTATTTCTGCTTTAATCAAACAGGCAGATGCAACAAAGGATACATTTAGAAAATCGGATGATCTTTTTGCTATCCGACAGTTTTTAAAGGAAATTCCAGAGACTATCAGCATTATTTTTAACAGCAATTTAAAAAACGTCATCAAGCAGCTTTTTGGTGAAGATTACTTTCTTGTTAAATCCATCTATTTCGATAAGCCCGAAACTTCAAACTGGTTCGTTTCCTATCATCAGGATTTAACGATTTCGGTTGATCGTAAAATCGAAATACCTGGATTCGGCCCTTACACTAATAAACACAATCAATTTGCTGTTCAACCGCCACTCAACATCCTCGAAAGCAATTTTACGATCCGCATCCATCTTGATGACACCAATGAAGAAAACGGAGCATTAAAAGTAATCCCAATTCGCACAGCAAAGGCATCTATCGACCAGAAAATATAAACCGGAAAGTTGAAAAAGAAGTAAGCTGCAATGTAAGTAAAGGCGGCATCATGATTATGAAACCCTTGTTACTACACAGTTCTGGCCGGACCACCAATCATCAAAAAAGAAGGGTAATCCATTTAGAATTCAGTAATCAGGTGCTACCGGAAGAACTGCATTGGTCGGAGTACCTTGATTTACAAGTCGTCATCTCGACCGTAACGCAGTGAAGCGGAGAGATCTATCCCGAGACAGATTTCTCGACTGCGTTGCTCTCCGCTCGAAATGACGATATTTTTTGAGGGCGTACGCATTAACTTCTCTGTCGTTTATATTGATTTCATGCAATAAATTCAAACTCGAAGTAACGGTAAAAAGAGAACTCTTCGATTTACCAAATTATCCCTACCTTTAAAAAGAAAATGAATTGTAAATCAACATACTCCGCACAAAAACATACAAAATGGACAGTATTCTTTGTCATGTTTTTGAGTTTGTTTACCTTTTCGAATAATGTTTCAAATTCAATCATTTTTCAACCTAACCCCGGTTTTCAAGCAGAATGGGTTTATCAAAAACGCAATAATTTCACTGCACAAGCTGTATTCCAGAAAACGGCAAAAAGAAATGCGGCGCGCTTAAAAGAATTCTTCATACGTGTTTTAGCTTTCAATAAATTCCTATTAGTCAAGTTAACGCAACTTGCAGAAGCATCTTTATCTATACCAGCCGCACTTAGCTCTTTTGTTCTGGAAGGAGTACCAAATTACCCTTCAGAAACAGTTCCGGCAAGTTAATTGGGATTTTAATCCAAACTATCAGGCTATTCAATTATTTGTTTACGGGGCTCTTGGTCATCCGACCAGGAAATCACCATTTATACAAAATGCAGTATTGTAAGAAAGCCATAAGGCTAATGGGATTGGTATTACTGATCTTTTTAGCCTCCATTGGGTTAAGCGGAGGTGTTCCAATTCCTCCCTCAAACCGAAAAGAAAACCATATCGAAATAAAAACAGAGTTAAAAGAGACAGAAGAAACTGAAAAATTAACTTTATTAGATATCAGGGAATAAAAAAAGGTCCCGATGAAAATCGGGACCTTTTTAAATATGTTTAATGACTATTTTAAGCAGGTTCTGCTACCCTTGCTACATTACGGTAAGGGAATTCGTTAAAAATATGACGGCGGGCGAAACGGCCCGGAGAATCGGCATTTACCAGTTTGATGTAAATTGCCCTAGGCACATCAAAATACTCGTAAGCACTTCCGTCAAAAAACTGAATATTTAAAACAGATTGTTTGTATTCGAAATCCTGGATATTTGACAAAGTTGTGGTTTGCGTATAGGTTTCTATATTCTGTTCGCGTGTTTCGGGCGCAATACTTACCAAAAAATGGTAAGCTTCGATAATTTCTTTACTTCTTGCTTCTGCATCCAGTCTCTCTTCTTCCTGCTGAAATTTATCAGGATGGCAATCTTTCATCAGCGTACGGTACACCGATTTAAGCTCTTTTAACTCAGCATTTTTATCTACGTTCAAAAGCTTTCTGTAATCAACTATTTTCTTCATTGGGCTAACCTCTTTTTTAATTTTGGTGAAACGATTCAGCAATTTTCATCTGCAAAATCATTTCAAGCCGCAAAGATACGATTTATAATCATTTGATTTTGAGAAAGTTTTGTTTTGTTGAATATTAACAATTACCTAACCTAATGGTAAAACTAGGCACAAAAAAAGTTTTGCAATATTTACATCGCAAAACTTAATATAAAACCAATGCTTAGTGATTAATACTTAGCCTGTAAAGAGTTTTCGATTACCTCTTTATAATAATTGATGTATCCGGGAAGGATCTTTTTCAAATCAAAATCCTGCGCCCTGGTAAAGGCATTTTCTTTAAAACGGTTCAGGGTTTCATCATCTTTTAAAATTTCAATTGCGTGGGCGGCCATTGCTTCAACATCACCAACATTGCTCATGTAACCGCAAAATCCATCTACATTCAGCTCGGGTAAACCGCCGGCATTGGTTGTAATTACCGGTACTTTGCAGGCCATGGCTTCCAGGGCGGCCAAACCGAAACTTTCAGATTCAGAAGGCATCAGGAAAAGGTCTGAAACGGATAAAATCTCTTCCACGGCATCCTGTTTACCTAAAAACCTTACATTTTCGCAAATATTAAGCGAGCGGCAAAGCTGCTCATTATAAACACGTTCAGGTCCATCGCCAACCATTAATAATTTAGATGGGATTACCGCCTGTACCTTTTCGAAGATCCTGATCACATCTTCTGTACGTTTTACTTTCCTGAAATTACTGGTATGGATTAAAATCCTTTCGTTATTTGGGGCAATTGCTTTTTTGAAGTGATCTTTTGCCTGTAAACTAAAACGGCTAAAATCTATAAAATTAGGAATTACCTTAATTTCCTTTGTAATCTCGAAATGACGGTAGGTATCTTCCTTTAAATCTTCCGAAACGGTAGTTACGCCATCGCTTTGGTTGATCGAAAAAGTTACCACCGGTTTATAGGTCGGATCTTTACCTACCAGAGTAATATCGGTGCCATGTAGGGTGGTTACCACCGGGATATGGATGCCATAACTAGACAAAATCTGTTTTGCCATAAAGGCTGCAGAAGCATGCGGGATGGCATAGTGAACGTGCAATACATCCAATTGCTCAAAACGCACCACATCTACCAGTTTGCTGGCTAATGCCGATTCGTAAGGTGCATAATCAAAAAGCGGATAATTCCTCACCGAAACCTCGTGATAAAAAAGGTTTTCAGAAAAGAAATCGAGCCTTGCAGGCTGGCTGTAAGTGATAAAGTGAACCTGGTGACCTTCGCTGGCAAGCGCTTTACCGAGTTCTGTTGCAACTACTCCACTACCGCCAAAAGTGGGGTAGCAAACAATTCCTATCTTCATTATAAACGTATTGTTGTTACCGCAAATGTACCCGATTTTAATCTATAATGCATGTCGGCCTATTGCAATAATAAAGACTAGGTATTAAGTAGAGATTTTATCAGTAAGATGTATTACTATTTGAGGTTTCTCATTTCTTCTTTGATCACCAAAAAAAGCTCGTTTGGTCTTTGTGTACCGATAAAGTACTCTAAACCATCACGGTCAGTTAAAACCACCGCATCTTTACCTGATGAATAAAAACGGATAGTGCCTTTGGTGTGCAGGTTATAAACCGGGTTATTGAAAAAATAACGGCTATAGGTCGCTTTACGCACATCAACAATACTGTTTAAGTCTATTTTAACACGTTTGGTTGTCCAGAGTCCATCCAAAATCATGCTGCCGTTATCCACAACTATTTTATACTGGATCAAAAAAAGCAGCAACATCGAAACACCAATAATGCCGAAACCCACTACAAGGAACAGATCCTGGGTATTATCCCGGTCGCGTTCGTATACGTATGCCGCAAAACAGAATGCAGCCATAATCAGCCGGATGAAAATGCGGACATAATCGCGGCCGATGTACTGTTTTTCGATATAGGCGTATCTGCTTTCCACTTATTTAATTTTGAGTTCGAATATAGCAACTTTTTTGGTTGCAGTTGTTAATTTATATCGGTTATCCTGCCGCATCCCCACAATCCAGATAATTTCGCCATTTCCGTTCACCAGAATCGGCGTGGTACCTTTTAAATGCAGGGGAACTTTTTCGTCAATAAAATAATCACTTACCTTCTTCAGGCTCCGCATGCCCAGCGGGGTAAATTTATCGCCATTTTGCCAGTTTCTCAATGCCAGTGGAAAAATCAATTTATCGGCATTTACAAAAGCTTTACGCGCATTAATTTCAAACTTTATTTCTTCTGTAAATTGTAAAGATATTTCATTCCCGGCAAAAACAACGCTTTTGCTTGTTGGGTGGATAAACTGGTTTGCAGTAACCATCTTATTTTTCTCAATGATTACCAGATCATTCCTATTGATAATGGCCTGATGCGTAGCACTAAAAAAATGTGTTCCGCTAAGGGCTTTTAAGCTATCCAGAATTTCATGCACCACATTTTCGCCAAAGCCATAAGGTTTCAGCAATTCGTAAAGTAATAGTTTCTGCGGGTTTAATTTCTCAATTTCTACCAGCGAAATATAAATCGCATCGGCCTTTTTATTTATAATTTTGGCCTCCAGTTTCTCCACCTGCACATTTAAAAAAGTCTCAAGTTCGGCAAAACGGGCAATATTCTCGGCAAAGGTTTTTTCTAAATTCGTATTGATTTCCTGCAGATGCGGTACTACCTGCAACCTGATTTTATTTCGGGTATAATTTGTACTGGCATTCGAACTGTCTTCCACAAAATCAATATTATTTGCCGCTACAGTTTCTTCAATCTGCTGCCTGGTTAAAAACAGCAATGGTCTGATCAGTCGGTCTCGTTTGGGCAAAATACCATGCAGGCCACTTATCCCTGTGCCACGCGTAAGGTTAATCAAAACCGTTTCTACTGCATCGTTCTGGTGTTGTGCTAAAGCAATATAATCATACTCTTCCTTAAGCCGTATTTCTTCAAACCAGTTATAACGGAGGTCGCGGGCAGCCATCTGGGTAGAAATTTTATGCTCAGCTGCATATTTTTTTGTATCAAAATGCGTTACATAAAAAGGTAACCCTAAATTTTTGGCCAGCAGTGCAACAAAATTTTCATCACGTTGTGCCTCACCGGCCCTTAAATTAAAGTTACAATGTGCAACGCCAACATCAACGCCTACTGCTTTAAACAAATGCAACATTAATACCGAATCTTTGCCGCCGCTTACGGCCAAAAGAATCCTGTTACCCCGAACAAACAACTGTTGTTGTTCAATAAAATCCTGAAATTGCCGTAGGGGTAACATCCACCAAAAATATTTAATTTTAACTGGTATTCCGAACGTTCGGAACAAAAAACTAACTTTGTAGTGTGCAAAAACTATTTGTCTTTTTATTTCTCTTAATCAGCCCCGTATTTTTATTCGGCCAGCAACCCGCTTCGAAGATTAAAGTTGTATCATATGATCACATTTTAATACGGACAAATGAGAATGTCAGTTTTCTTCGGAACCCAGTTTTTCAACAGGATAATGCTACTTTAACTTGCGATAGCGCTGTATTTTACAGTAAGAGGAACTATTTCGAGGCTTTTAAAAATGTGCACATCAATCAACTCACCACTGATATATATTCCGATCAATTGGAGTATGACGGGAACAAAAAACAGGCGCATTTAACCGGAAATGTAAGAATGGTTGACCCAACATCGGTTTTAACCACAAATATTCTCGATTATAACACATTAAGCAAAATTGGCACCTACACCAGTGGTGGCAAAATTGTGAATAAGGATGTAACCCTTACGAGTAAAAATGGCTATTATTTTAGCAATTCAAACGATGCCTATTTTAGATACGATGTAGTGGTAGTTACGCCGCAATCGGTTATCAAATCGGATACGATGAGTTATAATACGCAAAGTAAGTGGACCTATTTTTATGGCCCAACCAATATTAAGGGGAAAGATGACAACCTGTACACCGAAAATGGTCAGTACAATACATTAACAGAAGATGCTTTTTTTGGGAAGAAAAACCTTTATACACAGGGTACACGTTCATTAAAAGGAGATAGTTTGTATTATTACGGTAAACAGGGGATTGGTAAAGCGGTTAAGAACATTGTTTTCTCTGATACGAAAGATAAAATGAAAATGTTTGGCGATTTAGGTTACTATTATAAACTCGATCAGCGAACATTGGTAACCAGAAATGCTTACTTGGGCATTGGCACCGAAGATTCGGTTATGGTGAAAAACAAAAAAAGACCCGATAGTTTATGGATGGGGGCAGATACGCTGGAAACACAGATGGTACTGCAAAAAACCTTAAAACTGATTCCTAAAATTTCGATTAAAGCCGATAACCAGGTTGGGGAAGATGACGAAGACGGCGGAAAGAAAGAAAAATCGGAGCCAAAAGAGAAACCGGAAATTCAGACCCCGCAAAAAGACGACAGGAGCAAACGCAATGCCGCCAGGAACAATAAAAAGAAAAAGGGTAATGGCGATGCTGAAACGGAAGACGCGCTAAACCTGAAGGACAAAAGCATTGATAGTTTAAAAACAAAAATAGACTCGCTTGGCAAAGGAATACCTAAAATGGGTGTGGATAGTTTGCAAAAAGGCAATATTTTAAAGAGCAAGGCCGATTCTATTATTAAAACGCTGCCCAAGCTCAAAACAGATAGCCTGCAGAAAAAGATAATCGATAAGGCGGGTCCTGCAATTAAAGACCTTTCGAAAGCAAAAGTGGATAGCCTGCAGAAAAAATTAGTAAAAACAGGTGCTAAGGATAGTTTAACAAAAGCTTTAGGGAAGTTAAACCTTGGAAGACCAAACGATACAGCTAAATTTAATCCTGCTGATACCGTTCAGGCACGCATTGTTAAGGCTTACCATGGTGTTAAGATCTTTAAAACAAATATCCAGGCCAAAACTGATAGTCTTTTTTACACCAGTGCCGATTCTACCCTGCGCTGCTATAGCAACCCGATTATATGGTCGGAAGGTTCGCAACAGGTTGGCGATACCATTTATGTGCAGTTTAAGAACAAAAAACTCAACAATTTACAGTCCATCAGAAATGCTTTTCTGGTAAATACCCCAACCGATTCGCTCAGGTTTAACCAGATAAAAGGCCGGTTAATGACAGGTTTCTTTTCTAACGGAAAAATGAAGACCCTATATGTTGACGGCAATGCAGAAAGTATTTATTACACGCAAGATGATAGCACAAAGGTTTATAAGGAAATGAACCAAACGTTAAGCAGCCGGATAAAATTCATTTTTAAGGACAAAGAAAATGCAATTGATAACATTGTCTATATCAAGGGCATAGAGGGGGCTTTAAATCCGGAAAACGAAATCGCAAAAGACCATGCTTTAAAGGGCTTTTCGTGGAAACCCAGCGAGCGGCCAAAATCGAAGAAAGATGCGGTTGGCTCGGCAGGCAAACCTAAGCCCAAAATAAAGGCAAAAACTGTTGCAGGCAAAACATTAGCGGGAGCGAAAACCACTGTCCCAGCAGCTAAGTCAATATCAGGTGTTCCTGCCACCAAGCCCAAAATTACGCTCCGTAATGATAGCTTGAAGCTGGATAAAAAACTGCCTCAAAATAAACCGGCAGATACGGCTAACTTCGGTATTAAACCCATTCTGCCAAAAAAAGATACCACTCAGGTAAAAAAAGATACTACCCAGGTAAAAAAGCTGGCTGGTAAAATGTAGTTTGTTAATCAATAAATTAATGGTTAAATTTATTTCATGGATTTACAATCAGAAAAATTAAGTGTACTCCAACAGATTATCAATTCGGATGATGAAAGTTTAATCAGGGATATCAAATCATTGATTACAGCCAGAGATTTTGATTGGTTTGATGGATTAAGCGGCAGTCAGCAGAATGATGTACTCGAAGGAATCAATCAACTCGACAAAGGTGAAAGTTTTAGCCACGAGGAAGCAAAAAGAAGATTTAGCCTATAATGGAAATTATATGGTCTAAAAAAGCAGGTGAAACTTTCCAGAAAAACATTGATTATCTAAAAGAAAACTGGACAGAAGTAGAAGTAAAAAAATTTATCAACAGGGTATTTGCCTACCTTGAAACGCTATCCAAAGAACCATTCATTTCCAGAAAAACGTATAAAACGAAAAATACCCATATTGGTTTTATCATTCCACACATCTCTGTTGTGTACCGGATTAAACCAAAAAAAGAGACTTTAGAAATCGTAACTTTTATAGACAACAGGCAAGTAGTAAAAAGAAAAAAAGATTTCTGTAGCCGTTACCCCTTCAAAAACTCAATCATTTTCTTCAATGCAATTGCCCTATGACTGATTTTATTCTTCTCAGCCATATCCATTTCGGCAAAAGTGATATCATAACCGTCGGGCTGAAATATTGGATCATAGCCAAAACCTTTCGAACCCGATAAGTCTTCCCTGATTGTACCTGCTATCACACCTTCAAAAATATGGTTCTGCCCATCCTGCATTAAAGAAATAACGGTTTTAAACCTGGCATTCCTGTTACTATTTTCTTCCAGTTTTTTTAAAACGAGCTGGATATTTTCATTACTGTCACGGCTTCCTGAGTATCTTGCAGAATAAACTCCAGGTTCATTATTTAAAGCCTCCACTTCCAAACCGCTATCGTCGGCAAAACAATCTAAATTGAAATGCTCTACCACATAACCGCTTTTCAAACTTGCGTTTCCTTCAAAAGTATCGGCCGTTTCAGGAATATCTACAAAACAACCAATATCCTCTAAATTCAACACTTCATATTTACCTTCTAACGCGGCACGTATTTCTTCTGCTTTATGTTGGTTATTGGTAGCGAAAACAAGTTTTTTCATGATGTTTGTTGGAATGTTATAAAGTTGGAAGGTTGTAAAATTGTAATGTTTTAGCGCAAAAATTAAATGCTATATCTCTGTACTTGATACTCAATATTTGATTCTAGATACTTGATTCTAGATACTAAATACTTGATACTATAAACTCGATACTAAACACTTGATACTCCAATACTAAGCCACTATTTAATTTTCTGCAGATGTCCCCAAAGCATTTTCTTCGCTGTGATGTCACTATCGAGATGATGAAGGTTTGGCGCAAAGATGATTTTAGTGCTTTCGTGCATGATAATTTCGTTCTGCCAGGTGAGGTTCAGTTTCAGCTCAGCAATTTCCACCCCAAAAGACAACATGATAACAGGTTTGAAAAATCGGTGCAACGCTATATAATCTGTTCCTTTGTAATTTGCATAATTTAATAGGGCGAAATCGGGTGTACCGAGATCAACAGCCTTAACAATTTTTCGCAGCAGTTCCCTACCCTGTTCGGTACTTACATCATGCTGCTGATCGTTCACTAAAATCAATACCGATTTTTTATTACCGCCCAAAAATTTAAACGTTTTTTCAGGCATTGCTTCCTCTACAATACGCGGAATTTCAGGTGCTTGAGGATAAACTTTTGGTATTTGTGTAGATTTAATTTCAGGAATCTGGATGTTTTCTGTATTTAAAACCGTTTCCTTTTCTACTGCAACAGCAACATTTTCAGCAACAAAAACCGGCTCTGGGTTACGCAAAGGCTGAATTTCGACACTATCATCCTTTACAACAAAAACTTCATCGGTAAAAAATAAACGTAAAGCATTCGCATTGTTGGTAACCTGGTTTTCCATTCGTATTTTTGCTGGATAATAATTTCTGTTAAAATTAGTTAAATATCTTATAATAGCGCCGCTAATTGTTACTTTTATCCCTTAAAATTTATAGAGTGCTCTGTGTGAGGAAGGCTTATTGCTTATTTGTTTTCAGCTTTATGTACGGCATTTCATTTGCACAGAATGTTGCTGTGGTTAATGGTAAATCAATAAGTGCCAGGGAGTTTATGTGGGCTTACAAAAAAAGCCACAATGGAAACATTAGCGTTGCTTACGATACCCTGCAAACCTATTTAAACCTCTACATAAATTTTAAACTTAAAGTTTTGGATGCCCGCGACATGGGGCTTGATAAAAGTGCCAGTTATCAGGAAGAAATCAGAACTTACGAGGATGCGTTAACTACGCATAAAAAAGTTGGGGTGAGCAATAAAGACCGTGATTTTTTATTAAACGAATACCGCGAAGGTGTTTTAATGTTCAACGTTTCAGAACAAAAAATCTGGAACAAGGCACAGGAAGATGATCAGGCGATAAATGATTTTTATACCAAAAATCAAAAAAACTATAATAAACCTTTAAACGAAGTGAGAGGTGAGGTAATTGCCGATTATCAACAAAGTTTAGAAGAAAAATGGCTAAAAAGCCTTAAACAGAAATATCAGGTAAGGATTAACGAAAATGAGCTTAAAAAACTCGCCAAGTTATAAACAAACTGATAGAGTTGACCATAAATATTAAATTTGCAAAATATAACAAATAGAATGAAGAAAGTTTTTTTAGTAGCAACCGCTTTAATTTGCCTGTTTTTAAACAGTTATGCGCAAAAGCATACTGTAGATAAAGTTGCTGCTGTTGTAGGAAATAATATTATCCTGCTATCAGATTTGAACCAACAATACACACAATATCTTTATCAGGGAAATACACCCAATGATGAGATTAAATGTAAAATTTTGCAACAAACCCTAACCCAGAAACTGCTTAAACAACAGGCCGAAATTGATTCGGTAATGGTAGAGGATGGTGCGGTTGACGATGAGGTAAATAAACGCATGCGTTACAGTATGCAGCGTGCCGGTGGTCAGGAGCGTTTAGAGCAATTTTTGAACAAATCGGTTCTTCAGTATAAAGATGAAATCAGGCCATCGGTAAAAGATGAACTGATTGCACAAAAGATGCAGCAAAAAATCACCGAAAACATCAATGTTACCCCAATGGAAGTTGAAAAATACTTCAAATCATTAGGCGATAGCATCCCTGAATTTAATACTGAAGTTGAAGTTGGTGAAGTAATTTTAAACCCACAGTTAACCCGGGCAGAGAAACAAAAATTCCGCGATAAAATCGAAGCATTACGTTTAAGGGTTAAAGCGGGCGAAGATATGGGCGTTTTGGCTAAAACCTACTCAGAAGATCCGGGTTCGGCAGCTGATGGTGGTGATTATGGTTTTATCGACAGAAATACCATGGTAAAAGAATTTACCGCATGGGCATTTAAATTAAAAGCAGGAGAAATTTCGCCGGTTTTTGAAACGGATTATGGTTTCCACTTTTTACAGGTATTAGAGCGCCGTGGCGAGCAGGTACACGTAAGGCACATTTTAATTATGCCTAAAACCACACCTGAAAGTTTAACACGTTTAAAACTTCATGCCGATAGTATTTATAATAACATTATCGGTAAAAAAATAAGCTTTGCCGCTGCTGCAAACTTATATTCTGATAATAAAGAAACCAAATATAATGGTGGTATGATGCTTAATGCCGAAAATGTTCAGGCAAGAAGTACTTTCATCCCGGTTGATAAACTGGATCCATCGGTATTTTTGGTAATCGATAGCATGAAAATCGGTGGTGTTTCCAAACCTGATTTATTTACTGCTGCTGATGGAAAACAAGGTTACCGCATTTTATATTTAAAATCGAAAATCCCTCCGCACAAGGCAAATATGAAACAGGATTTCCCAAAAATCAGGGATGCTGCACAAAGTGATAAAATTAATCGTACTTTAAGCGAATGGTTTCAAAAACGTCGCGAAAGCACTTACATTAAAATCGACGACGAATTTAATACCTGTGATGAATTAAAAATCTGGACAAAAACCACAGCCGCAAAATAACACCAATGCAGTATAAGAACGAAGTAGAAGCTGTTGATGCACTTCACCAATCTTTCAACAACATTAAAGCCGAAATAAGTAAGGTAGTAGTTGGACAGGATGACATCATAAAATCTGTTTTAATCGCCATTTTCAGCAACGGACACTGTTTGCTGGTTGGCGTACCCGGATTAGCTAAAACTTTACTTGTACAAACTGTGGCATCTGTTTTAGACCTCGATTTTAACAGGATCCAGTTTACACCCGATTTAATGCCAAGCGACATTATCGGTGCAGAAATTTTAGGAGAGGACAGGCACTTTAAATTTATAAAAGGGCCTGTTTTTTCTAATATTATCCTTGCCGACGAAATTAACCGTACCCCTCCAAAAACCCAGGCTGCATTATTGGAAGCCATGCAGGAGAAATCGGTAACCGCAGCCGGACAAACGCATGCACTGCCAAAACCATTTTTTGTTCTGGCCACACAAAACCCGATTGAGCAAGAAGGAACTTATCCCCTACCCGAAGCCCAGTTAGACCGTTTCATGTTCAATATCCAGTTAAACTATCCTGCTTTTGCAGATGAATTGAACATCGTAAAAAACACCACCAGTAATAAAACGATTCAACTGCAGAAAATTATCCATGCAGATGATATCCAGTATTTCCAGAAACTGATCCGCGATATTCCTGTTACCGATAATGTTTTGGAATATGCCGTTAAACTGGCCGCCAAAACCCGTCCGAATACCGAATTTGCTACCGATGCGGTAAACAAATACATCAGCTGGGGCGCTGGTCCACGTGCTTCACAATTTCTGGTATTGGGCGCAAAATGCCATGCAGCGGTAACCGGAAAATACTCGCCGGATATTGAAGATGTAAAAGCAGTTGCCGAGCCTATTTTACGCCACCGTATTGTACGCAACTACCGCGCCGAAGCCGAAGGTTTATCAATCGAAAAAATCATTAAAGATTTATTGTAGTTGTTAGCCGGGATTATAAACCCATCATTAACAGCCCTTAATCTAAAACCGTTATCTCGATCCGATAGTTATCGGAGGAAATACAGCTGAACAGAGCTCCTTCGACTTCGCTACCATTTGTAGTTTCTAACCAAAAACCGTCATCTCGACTGAAACGCAGTGGAATGCCTGCCCGTACAGGCGGGGAGAGATCTATCTCGAGGTTAGATTTAGCTTCGCTAAGCACTCCGTGGTTCTCGACTTCGCTGTGCTCCGCTCGAAATGACGATAAATCCAGACCAGCGATTGGTTACCTTTTTACATTTCCTGCATTAAGAATAAAAGAGGTAAATGGAAATCGTAAATCCCATCCTTGCGTTTATATGGCGAAGGATAATTTCAATACTATTCTTAGTCTTTTATATCGTTGGCTGGATATATACTTTCATATTTTTCCATACACTGCCGGTAAGTACAAAACTAAGATGCGGCATGCCCGATTTAGGTATGATTGTAGGCATTCTATCTCTCACTTTTATCTACTTTGTCACTTTCCTGATCATTACCCTGGTAAGTAAAGGTCGGTCGAAAAAAGAATTCATGGTTATTTCAGCTATTATTCCTTTACCGATTTATATAGGGGTAATTGATATGGTGACCTAAATCCCGACTAATAAACAAACGTCATCTCCGTATCGGAGAGATCTATCTCGAGGTTAGATTTAGCTTCGCTGAGCACTCCGTGGTTCTCGACTTCGCTGTGCTCCGCTCGAAATGACGTTAACTTTTAGGAGTTATTTACGTTAACGTATCTGTCAATAATAATGATTTTTATATAGAAATTATTCCGCTAGTCGGGATTTGTAATCCCGTCTTACGAACTAAGGATTTGAAATCCTTTTATGCATCGGTTGGGATTACAAAATCCCAACCAAAAAACAAACTCATCATAAAACATTATATTTGAGTTAACGATGGAAGACGACAACCTTACCGGTGCCATTGCAGCACTGCTAGATGAATATAAAAAAGCAGTTGATGAACTGATTGCGGTAATTGAACCAATCAGCCAGCAACAACTGCTTCGCACCATCGAGCCAAAGAGCGCAAATACAGATTGTATTTCTATCCAAACCATTTTAACGCATGTAACCGCTTCGATGTTCAGTTATGCAGTTTATATCGAAAATTCTATCGGCATAGAAAGCGTTCGGCCTGAAAGATTACAATTTGACCAGGTAACACCGTACATTTCCAGGTTAAAGGAAGCTTTTATATACAATGAAGATCTTTTCATTAAAAACCCTCACATTACAATGGAAGAGTTTGATCAATCTAAAAAGATCAATACAAAGTGGGGACAACAATACGATGTAGAACAGATACTCGAACATGCCATTGTTCATATTTTAAGGCACCGGCGACAAATTAAAAATGCTTTAACTAACAGGAAAAACTGATCTACTTAAAAAAATTATTTGCAATTCACTGAAAATAAATATCTTTGCATCAAATTTACAGAAATGCTACGTCAGCTACATATCCAAAAATCGCACTTTAGCCCGTCTTGTGGCATAAAGGGTTTGGGTATTGATTTAAATTTCCTTCCCAACCCTTAGTGTTTTTTGCCATCAAAGCATAAAATCCAAATTTAAAAATCAATTTACATTACCCGTTTGCTAAGCTATTACCGCTTATCAAAATTTAATATATTCCGTTATGGACATTTATACTACTGTAGAGGAAAAATACCTACAGGCCATTGAAGAATTGCATTGGGGCGAATTACCTAAAGCGCTTCAGTATTTTAATGAGCTTATTAACTTCGATCCTGATTATGCCAGAGGTTATTTTCAGTTGGGAGATATTTATCACGAACGTTTTAAAGACTATAAAACTGCTGGTTATTATTACAAACGTTGCACCGAACTTGATGCAGATTTTCCAGATGTATACGAACCTTATTTAAAGCTGGTAATTACCCTTAAAATGCATAATCTGGTTAAACAAATCGCCAATAAAGCTTTAAATGTTGCAGGTGTTTGCGAAGCCCATATTTACGAAAGCTTAGGGTTACATGCAGAGCAGCAACAGAATTTTGCAGAAGCAGCGAACTATTTTAAAAAAGCAGAACTGTTTAATGCCATCCAGGATGAACATAGTACATTGCTCGAACATCAGAACCGGATTAAAAGCAAAATGAACAGCACTAAAAAAATGGTTTACGATTTGCAGGGATAAAGGGCTTGGCCTTTTATCCTTAAGCTTTTACATTCAAATCGGCATTTTATCTTTTTATTTTAATTTTGTTATTATCTTTACCACACAATTACAAAGCATAAATTTTAAAATCAAAAATATTCGATATGTCAGCTCACGATTCACATGCGCCTGTTCAACAAACTAAAGGCATTTGGGCATTACCATTAACGGCCTGGATTATTGTTTTAATCCTGCTTGTGGCTTTCACAAGACCAATTTTCCCAGGTCATGAAAAAGCTGCTTCTCACGGAGAAACAGAAGGTCACCAAACAGAGGCTACTGAATCGCACCACTAGGCATTAGTAAAGTCATAAAAAAAGCGCTGAATATCAGCGCTTTTTTTGTTTTATGTTTTATTGGTTGGTGTCACACCAACCAACCAGGTCACTCATTTATTTCGGTCAGTGAGACACCTACTGATAGGTTATTTCTCTAACTGGCCCATAATATTAGGATAATCGGTAAGTACACCATCTACACCTAAATCCTTAAAATATTTAAGTTCCTTAACCGTATTTACCGTCCAGGGGATAATTTTAATTCCCATTTCGTGACAACGGTCAACCAGACCTTTACCCACCAATATCGAATAAGGGCTGTAAATGGTTGGTTTAAAACCTAATTTTTCGATATAACTTTCAAAAGGTTCTTTCTCATCAATCAATAATGAAGTTTGAATTTTAGGGTATTTCTCGTGCAGGTATTGCAGTGTACGCATATCAAACGACTCGATAATTACCCTTTTGCTTAATTTCTTGGCATTAATGATTTCCATAATCAGGTCTACAAATTCTGCAGGCTCGGGGTGGAATTCGTTATCACCATTTTTGATTGTTTTTGTTTCGATGCTGTACACCGGTTTAGCCAGTTTGTGTTCCTTAACATAGGCTTCAACTGCATCAATCGTTTCGGTAAGCAATGGCTTATAAGCTTTAAACTTCATCTGTCCGGGGAAACGGTTATGCACTTTACTGCCCACATCAAACTTTTTAACCTCCTCGTAATCCATTTTATAGATATTGAAATTCTTTTGGTCTTTTAGCGTAATGGGCTTTCCGTTGGGCTGTAACGATATTTCATTGTTAAAATAAGGTTCCTGCGAAAGCACCACCTGTTTATCTTTAGAGATCACCGCATCCATTTCGATCGTGGTAACACCTAAATCAAGGGCTTTCAACATTCCTTCGATGGTATTTTCGGGCATAATACCACGTGCACCGGCTTTTCCCTGAATATCGAATTTCTTTTTCTGGGCCGAAACATTAAAAAAGAATAAAGCGAGCGTAACAAGTAGAAGTAATTTTTTATGCATGAGTTTAAATGTAAAATAGGCTGTTTTATTTGTCAGTATCTTTTTTTGAAGCGCAAAAATTGTGCTGTTTTTAATTTTTGGTCCCGCTTTCCGCTATATCTTTCCGCTGCCCTACAAGGATGCCGCTTCTATCGGGGCTAAATCCAACGGTATTGCAGGTAAATGCAGGCTAAAGGCATAAAAAAAGGGCCTCTTTTTATCGATAGCCCTCTTTAATTCACATTGTTATTTTATCTTTCTGCCGGTACAAAAGCCTGTACAATTAAGTTCCAGCTGGCATCTGCTGCTTTTTCGTAAACGAAAACATAGTTAAAGCTTTCGCGTAAATCGGCTTTATAATCAATAGTGGCTACACCATAAGTATAGGCAAAATCGCTTCCAATCGCCTTATCTACTCCTGTTGTTTTTAAGTTGATCTTGCTGATCATGCCGTTATAAAAAGCAATAATTTTTCCTTTTCCTTCAATGGCTTCATTGCCCGGGAAGAGTAAACGCGCATCATTGGTTAAAAAGCCACCAAAAGCAGCAATTCCATGGGTTTTAAGCAAGGTATTTAATGTTTTCTCGGTAGTTAAGATAATTTCCCTTCCGGCTTTAATTTCTCTTTCATTTAAAAACTTTGGCGCAACATGGTCTTTAGGTTCAACAAATGATTGGTTAACTTTTGCCAAAGGTTTGTTGCTTTCTGTTCCTAAATCGATAGCCAGTTTCCATCTGCCATTTTCTGATTTCCAGATCGAAAGGTACTGACCATATTTTTTCTCTGAAGTTCCGGTTTCGTATGGTCCGGTGGTGAAACCGAAATCGCCGCTGCGCGATACCTTTGCCAGGTTTGGTGTCCAGCTCACATCATTTTGGGCGTCTGCCTTACCAGTATAAAAAGTTTTGGCATTAACCGGGTTTGGTCTGAACACTAAAGTGTTTGCAGATGAATAATCCAGAAATGCTTCTTTATCTCCATTTTTGGCAACTGATTTAGCAAATTCCTTTTCAGCATTTACTAAAGATTTGGTTGTGCCATCACTTTTTTGGGCAAAAGCACCCAGCGCTAAAAGTGACGCTACTGCAGTTGAAAATAGTTGTTTCATTATTGATTAGGATAATATTGTTTGGCGAATATAAAATTTTCTTTGGTGTATGGTCTTAAAAATAATTAACAATTGAACATCTTACCTTTTATTTTTCCCTGTAAATGGTTTCTAAAACGGTTTGGCCTGTTGCTTTTAAGGTGTTTTTGTCAATATTCGCTAAATTATCCAATTGGGTATGCCAGTTGATGTAAAAACCACTGTTATCGTTGTAATGGATAATATCAACCGAGGGAACGCCTGCCTTATTCATCCAGAAATGATCATCAACCAGTTTACCGCTGGGAATTTTGGTAAAATACGAGGAATAACCAATTTCGTTTCCAATATCCCACACCTTGTTTGCCACATCCGGTGCAGCCTGGCGCGAAATTTCATCTTGCGTAAACTGTGCATTACCACCGCCAACCATATCAAGGTTAATACCATAAAGCGCTTTATAACCCGAAGCAATGGCTTTTTTAGCCCAATATTGCGACCCTAAGCACCAGGTGGTTTCATCAGGCGTTTCATCATTTGCCTTGCCATAGTCTTCCAGGTCCCAAAGCACAAAATCTACCCCAACATTAGGTTGCTTTTGTTGTATCTGGCGTGCCATTTCCAAAATTACTGCTACTCCGCTTGCACCATCGTTTGCAGCATCAAAAGTTTTTGTATGGTTTTTGGGGTCCGGATCCTGATCCGAAAACGGGCGGGCATCCCAATGCGCAGTAATTAAAACCCTGTTCTTTTTACCGGGATTAAATGCAGCAACAATGTTTTTTAGCTGAAAGCTTTTACCATCATAAGTCTGTGTTTTTTCGCCCTGAACACTCACTTCTGCTCCAAAGGATTTTAGTTTAGCCACTAAATAATCTGCGCATTTCTGGTGTGCTGTAGTTCCGGGTACCCGTGGACCAAAATCTACCTGTGTTTTGGTATACGCATAAGCGCTATCTGCATTAAAATCAGGCGACGAAAGTTTTGCTGCAGTTTCTTCACCATTTTGATCTGCATCTTGCTTTGTTTTATTCTGGCATGCCTCAAATCCGATTAACGCTAATAAAGGCAGTATTAAAAGTTTTTTATTCATTCTCAAATGAACGGAAAATTGTTAAAAGTAGTGTTCCTTCAAAAGATTTTTCATATTCCTAATCTTTTTTCATCCCCCTGCTTTTTTATTCCCTGCTTTCTTTCATCCCTGCTTTCTATCCTCCCTGCTTTCTTTCATCCCCCTGCCCTCTTAAAAAGGGGGACGGACTTTTCGCTCGGGATGACGCAGTAACTTTTTTTATCTGGTAAGTGGATGCTCCTTTTCCCACTATTCAATATAATGTTTAATTGTCCTGTCTACATTCTCGATATCATGCATTACTTCATCATCTGTAAACCGTAGGATATTAAAGCCCAGCATCCTCAAAACTTTTTCACGTATCTGATCTTTTTCAAACTGACCTTCCAATTGGTGGCTAAGTCCGTCAACTTCAATAACTAGCTTTAGATCTTTCGAAAAAAAATCTGCGATGTAGTCTGCTATTGGTCGTTGCCGCAGAAAGGAATAGCCAAGCATTTTTTTGTTGCGTAGTAACTCACACCACATCCTAATCTCTGCCTTGGTACCATCATTTCGATGAGCCCTGGCAAAAGTTTTCAGTTTACGGTTGTAGTGGTTGTTATCCATGGCATCTTAAACCTCTTCTTAAAAACAGAAGGTTGATTGAAGATAGCAATCAATTTGCGCTTTTGATTAATCTTTTACATTAAATCTGGTCTTTTTTCATCCCTCTTGCCCCCTTAAAAAGGGGACGAACTCTCTCACGGATTAAAATGAGGTGATTTATTTTCACGCAATCAGCTTACCCCTTCAAAGGGGGACAGACTTTTCTCTCGGGACAACTTGTCCCCATTTAAAGGGGGCAGGGGGATGATGCTGCGAGAAATCGTAAACCGCCTAAGCTTTACTCCACGTTGTTCCTTCTTTGCCGTCTTTAAGCTGGATGCCCAATTCCTGTAATCCGATGCGGATACGATCGGAAGTTGCATAATCTTTATTGGCTTTAGCTTCGGTTCTTAGGTTAATTACCATATCTAAAACGCCATTTAAATCGTTTCCTCCGGCATCTTCATCCTTCAACCCTAAAATATCGAATACGAAATCGTTGATCAGTTGTTTTAACTTTTCTAAAGCATCAGCAGAGATTTTTCCTTTACCATCATAAACAGTATTGATTATCCTCACGGCCTCAAAAAGTTCTGCAACTAAAATCGGACTGTTAAAATCATCATTCATGGCTGCAATGCATTTCTCTTTCAATGCATCGATATCAAAATCGTTCTGTTCTGAAACCGATAATTTATCCAACAAACCAATTGCCGACATTAAACGGCGGAATCCTTTTTCAGAGGCATCCAATGCATCATTAGAAAAATCCAAAGTACTGCGGTAGTGTGCCTGTAACATGAAAAACTTCACCGTCATCGGGCTATAACCTTTTTTCAATAACGGATGGGCTCCTGTAAACAACTCTAAAGGAAGAAAACCATTCCCAGCCGATTTAGACATCCGCGTGCCATTTACGGTAAGCATGTTGGTATGCATCCAGTAACGTGCAGGCTGTTTATGGCTGCAGGCCTCAGATTGTGCAATTTCGTTGGTGTGGTGCGTTGCCGCTAAGTCCATTCCACCACCATGAATATCAAATTCGGCACCCAGATATTTTGCACTCATGGCCGAACATTCGATATGCCAGCCCGGAAAACCCATGCCCCATGGCGATTGCCATTGCATTAAAGTTTCGGGTTTTGCCTTTATCCAGAGCGCAAAATCTAACCTTCCGCGTTTCTCATCCTGTCCACCCAATTCGCGGGTATTGTTCAGCATATCCTCGAGGTTGCGGTTGGTTAAAATGGTATAATTATATTCTTTACTGTATTTTTCTACGTCGAAATATACGTTACCATCCACTTCGTAACCATAACCATTGGCAATAATTACCTTAATCATTTCAATCTGTTCGATGATGTGGCCGGTAGCCGTAGGTTCGATGCTTGGTGGCTGCGTATTGAACATGCGCAATACATCATGGAAACCCAAAGTATATTTCTGTACAATTTCCATCGGCTCAAGCTGCTCCAATTTTGCACGTTTTGCAAACTTATCATCCCCCTCATCCCTATCGCCCTCTAAATGGCCTGCATCGGTAATGTTTCGCACATAACGTACCTTGTAACCGGCATATTTAAGGTACCTGAAAATTAAATCGAAGGAGATAAAAGTGCGACAGTTGCCCAAATGCACATCGCTATAAACAGTAGGACCGCAAACATACATCCCAACATTGGGTGCATTTAAGGGTTGAAAAAGTTCTTTTTTGCGTGAAAGCGTATTGTAAAGCTGTAAGCCAGTATCCATACTGCAAATGTAAGATTTAGTTAGAAAGTTAAAACGTTTAAAATTGTATTGTTAAGCTTATGATTTTTAGCTAACATTTACACGCCGGAAAGAATGGTTAACTTAAATAGTTTGATTGCTATATTGTTTTATTGTTAGATTGTTTGATTGCTATACTGTTATTCGGAAAGGCACTGTAGTGCTTATCGGTTACTGCAGTCCCTCTTTCCGCTGTAGTCGCGAATAAAAATCGGGAGCTGCCGCTCCAATAGGGTTTAGGTGGTACGGTTTGGTGCTTTTGGGTGACAAAGCCGTGCTAAACTTACGAAGTCGGCCTTAGCGCTGGCCTGTGCGAATTCGTAAGCTGGCCTCAAATAAATTTAAACTTTAACTTAGTTTTATATTAAATCGTGATTACAAATGGTCGAAATCAGAACAATATCAGAAAAAGATGCCGAAAGTGTAGCCGAGTTATCTACCCAACTTGGTTACGAAAGCAATGCAGAACAAATACTGGCCAGAATCAGGCAGATGAATAACAGTAACGAAAACTGCGCTTATGTTGCCGTACTCGAAAATAAAGTGGTGGGTTGGATCCATGGTTTTTATACACTTCGCCTTGAATCTGATGCTTTTGTCGAAATTGGCGGCCTTGTTGTCGATTCTGCTTACCGCAACCAGAAAATAGGAAAACAGTTAATAGATAGCGTAAACCTCTGGGCAAAAAAACATGGGGTAAAAAAATTAAAAGTGAGGTGTAATACCAAACGTACCGAAAGCCATCAGTTTTATGAACGAACAGGCTTTAAAGAGAATAAACGGCAGGTTGCATTTGAAAAAGACCTTTAGGCCAGCCAGCTTGCGAAGTATGCCATGCGCGATGGCCTGCGCTGACTTCGCAAGTCGCGCCCAACAGTTAACCCCCTGAGCGTAGCCGAAGGGTAAACAATTAACCAGTTAACCTTATTTATTACAACCCTCAAACATTTCGGCATTGCAACAATTCAATCCTATTCATTAACTTTGTAGCATGATTGATTTACCGGTAGTACCTGCTGTAACTGAAGTTAAACGCAAACCAGATTGGTTACGCGTAAAATTGCCCGTTGGTAAAGAATATGCACAAGTTCGTAGCCTGGTGGATACGCATAAGCTGCACACCATCTGCGAAAGCGGAAACTGCCCGAATATGGGCGAATGCTGGGGTGCAGGTACGGCAACTTTCATGATTTTAGGTAACATTTGTACCCGCAGCTGCTCTTTCTGTGCAGTAGCTACAGGCCGCCCACTAGCAGTTGATGTTGATGAGCCCAACCGCATTGCCGATTCGGTAAGGTTAATGGGTGTAAAACACTGCGTAATTACCTCAGTAGACCGCGACGATCTAAAAGATGGCGGGTCGATTATCTGGGCCGAAACTTTACAGGCTATCCGCAGGGAAAGCCCAATCACTACTTTAGAAACCTTAATCCCTGATTTTAAAGGTCAGTGGGATAATTTATACCGCGTTTTAGAAGAACGCCCTGAGGTGGTATCGCATAATATGGAAACTGTTAAGCGTTTAACCCGTCAGGTGCGTATCCAGGCGAAATACGACAGAAGTTTAGAAGCTTTAAAAAGAATTTCGGAATTTGGTTTAAGAACAAAAACAGGTATTATGCTTGGCCTTGGCGAAACCGAAGAAGATATTTTCGAAGCCATGGACGATTTAGTGGCCAATGGTGTTCACATTTTAACATTAGGCCAATACTTACAACCAACCCGCAACCACCATCCGGTTGTAGACTGGATCCACCCAGATACTTTTGCGATGTACAAAGAAGCAGGTTTGGCAAAAGGCCTAAAATATGTAGAAAGCGGTCCGTTGGTACGTTCATCATACCATGCAGAAAAACACCTTTTTCCAATTGAAGGAATAGCCTAAACCGATTATCTATTCATCGGTTTTAGAATGTTTTAGAAATCGTACTCTTTAATGGAATGCATTTCTAAAACATTTTTTTGCTTTTAGTGTTCTGAATTGTATCTTAGTAACCAATAGTGACTGCATTAAAAAAATTAACCCTAACTGAGCCGGAACTTGTTCAAGCACTGCAATCGAAAGATCCAGCGGTACTAAAAACACTGTACAGTATGTATTCGTCGGCGCTATATGGTGTTATTTCACGCATTATTACCCACACCGAACTTGCTGAAGACGTATTACAGGAAACTTTCGTTAAAATATGGCAATCGGCAGCACACTACGATAATACCAAAGGACGTTTGTTTACGTGGATGATGAATATTGCCCGCAATTTATCGATCGACAAACTCCGTTCTAAAGATTTTAAGAATTCACTCAAAAACCAAGATATAGAAAATAACGTAAGTTTCGTTGATGAACAAAACAAGGTTACGTTTAACCCGGATGTTCTTGGTGTTAAGCAACTTGTAGATAACCTTAAACCGGATTTACAAGCAGTTCTTGATTTAGTTTATTACAAGGGTTTCACGCATGTGGAAGCCGCAGAAAAGTTAGATCTGCCATTAGGTACGGTGAAAACCCGGATCCGCCTGGCTATTATTGAATTGAGAAGGAATTTTAATTGAGCGTGGAAAATTTAAAAGCATATATCGAATCTGGAGTACTTGAACTGTACGTTTTAGGTGATTTATCACCTGAAGAAGCGTTGCAGGTTGAGGAAATGGCATCTCAAAACCCAGAGGTTAGAGATGAGATAGCCGCCATTGAGGAGGCTATGGAGCAATATGCTATGCAAAATGCTGTAGAACCATCTGCAGATGTAGAAACAAGATTATTCGAAAAGTTGGGATTAAGTGAAGTTGAAGAGAATGTGAATGTTCAACCCGAACCAATTTATACTGAAGAACCAAGAATTATACGTTTGGATGGAAGTGATGCTAAAGTGAGAACTTTACGTTATGCCTTAGTTGCCTGTGTAGCTTTATTGGTAGTAAGTACGGCCGCATTGTTTATTACTTATAACAAGTTAAACGATGCACACGACCAGATTGCAAGTTTAAGCCTTGATAAGCAAAAATTTGCAGGGATTGTGAGTAAACTGGAATACGAGAACCAGGGTTTGGATAATATCGCTGCAATGGCAGAAAGTAAGGAATGGGCAACCATCCGCATGACTGGTCAGCCGTTTAGCCCAGCCTCTAAAATGAAGGTATTCTGGAACAAAAAAGATAAAAGTGTGCTGATCAACTATGTGGCGATGGATTTGCCGAAAGCTGATGCGGAGCACGAATATCAGTTGTGGGCCCTGGTAAATGGCAAACCAGTAAGTTTAGGTGTATTTGGTAAAACAGATTCAACCAATAATGAAGCACTGGTAAAAATGCAGGCAATACAGGAAGCACAAGCTTTTGCGGTAACTTTAGAACCTATGGGTGGAAGTGTTAATCCAACCATGGAGAAACTTACCGTAATGGGCGGCGTTTAAAATAGGCATTATTAACTAAACATATTAAATCCCGGCATTGATGAAATGCCGGGATTTTTTGTTTCCTTCCCGCTTAAGCGTCATTTCGACTGAAGCGCAGCGAAATGCCCGCCTGCTTCGGGCAGGGAGAAATCTATCGTTGCAGATTTCTCCACTTTTACTCGTCTTAGCGTCTCCAAATGCTATTAAGTTAGGTTTTTTAACCACAGATGCACACAGATAAACACGGATTTTATCTGTGTGCGTCCTTTTTATCTGTGGTTAAATTATATTATCTGGGGTTATTGGCTTAACTTAATAGCATTGTTAGCGTCTCGCTGAGATCCACTTTTTTTAAAAAATTCTACCACCTTGGTTCGTGTCGCCACGAACCAAAAAATAACTTAAGATTTCGCTGCGTATTTCACTTCCTCGTAAGGTTGCACCAACACCCAGCCTTCGCCAAAAAATTCTAACTGGAACGATTCGCCGCTTCCCCTGCCGATGAATGAGCCAAAGGTTAAATTGGTTTTGATATTAGGCGTTAAATTTTCCGACCATGCTACAGTCGCATTTGGATCGGTATAAACAGGCTGGTTGGCTGTAACCCTTAATAAAATCGGTTCGCCATGCGTGGTAATGGCAATGTATCCACTTCCCGATAGTTTTACCTGGAATAAACCACCGCTCATCATCCCGGCTATGCTTTTGAGCATTTTTATTTCATTTTTGATGTTTTCTTCCAGGGCTAAAACGTCGTTCCCGTTAACAAAAACCGATTCATTTTGAAGTTTGATGATTTTTACTTTCTTGCCTTCATCAGCCAGGTACAATTTACCGGTTCCGGTTGCGTGCATCAGCGATGTTCCTTCGCCAGAGATGGCTTTCTTTAACAAACCACCCAATCCTTTACTCAACAAACCTTCTCTTTTAAAATCGATGTTACCGATATAAGCTACCATTGATCCGGCTTTAGCTAAAATCTTTTGATTTTTTAAGTTAACCTCAAGCAGGGCCGGTTTTTCCAGTTCAAAAAAATCGTTTTCTGCCGGGTTTTCTGCCGATTCCTTAATAAGCTCATTCAGCGTATACTCTTTTTGTGCCATAATAATTTTTTTCCGTTTTTAAGATATCTGATAAATATTCCCTTAAACTATAAATTATTAACTAGAAACATAGTAGGATAGCTTCGCTTTTTTTCCACAACCCAATTTTAAAACTATTTGGAGATGAGGATCTTAATCTCCTTTGATATTCTTATTGCCATCTGAGATGCTGTAACTACAAAATGATCGTGCGCCAAACCATCTCCAGCTTTGCCATGGATGTAACAAGCCAGAATAGCAGCATCGGTTGCTGAATATTTCTGCGCTACAAAACCTGCAATAATCCCGGTAAGAATATCACCCATTCCACCCTGGGCCATTGCCGGATTACCGGTTGGGTTAATCAGCACTTTACCTGTTGGCAGGCAGATAAAAGTATATTGGTTTTTAAGGATAATCACGATCTTGAGCTTTTTTGCCTGTTCTTTAGCCTTTTGCACCCTATCCCACCAACTTTCATGCCCGCCAAACAAACGGTCGAATTCTTTTACATGAGGAGTGAGGATACTGTTTGGAGCCAGTTTTTCGATCAGATCAGATCTTTCTCCCAAAATATTCAGCGCATCTGCATCAACTACCAAAGGCTGACCAGTGAAGATCAAACTTTCTAATAGCTTTTCATTTTCAGGATTGGTACCTAAACCAGGTCCAATGGCAACCGCCTGGTATTTTTTGAGGTCTTCAATCCTGGTGTATTCGTCTCTTGGCAACGCCATTACTTCTGGCAAAGTGGTATTAAGTGCTGTTAAACCGCTTTGTGGAATGCAGGCAGTGGTTAAACCTGCACCGCTATGCAAACACGCCATCGACGAAAGTAAGGCAGCACCCATGGTATTGGTATTGCCGGCTATAATCAGCGCATGACCATAAGTTCCTTTATGGCTGAACAATTTCCGCGGAAGGAGGATTTTTTGAATATCGCTTTCCCCGATCAAATAAAAATCTGAATCCTGTTTCTGGATAAAGGCTTCATCAAGATCAATATCTGCTACCTCGAATTTTTCGGTTGCAGCCGTCGATTCGGGAAAGAAAAAATTAATTTTTGGCCGTTGAAAGGAGATGGTTTTATAGGCCTTAATGCCATTATAATCTTCAGGCTGCTTTCCTTCTGCAAAAAAACCTGTAGGTACATCAACTGCGTATACCTTTTTATTAAGTTTATTGATAGCGCGAACCAACTCTTCATAATTACCACTCAAAGGTTTATTTAAACCCGAGCCTAAAATGGCATCGATGATGAGATCTGCCTTTAAATTTTTCAGATCTGATGGCTGGTTGATATCCGTTTTTTTACATCGCGACTCGTTTATCCGTTGCAGGTTAATGGCAAAATCATCGCTTTGTTTATCACTGAAATTAACAATATAAACCTTCACATTATCATAACCGTTGGCTAGCAATAAGTGCGCTATAGCCAATCCATCGCCACCGTTATTGCCTTTTCCGCAAAAAATGGCTACACTTTTAGTGGTATCAAACTCATCCCTCAAAAAACATTGTACAAATGCCCTGGCTGCTTTTTCCATCAGATCGATAGAAGCAATGGGTTTGTTGGCAATGGTAAACTGATCGGCACTGCGCATTTGGGCAGAAGTAAGCAAGGTTCGCATATCACTAAGGTAAGGGTATACAGCTATAATGCAAAAGATCCGGTTTTGTTTGATTTTTAAAGCAATATTCCTGTTTCTAAAAAAAGTTAGCTTAGTGTCTTTTTATTTTTATACCTTTTCCCAATCTTTAACGTTTTGTAAAGAATTAAATTAAATCTCAAAACAATGAATCAAAAACCATCGAATGCATTTGTGGCAGCCGCCTGGATTGCATTAGGTATCGGAATGATCGGCTTTATTGTAGGCCTGTGGCGTTCTGATATGCTTCTTAACGAAAAAGGATATTATTTTACCGTATTGATGTTTGGCCTTTTTGCCGTAATCTCTTTACAAAAAGCTGTTCGCGATAAATTGGAAGGAATCCCTGTTACAGAAATTTACTATGGTCTGAGCTGGTTTTCTACCCTGTTAACCATTACTTTACTGGTAATTGGTTTATGGAATGCCACTTTATTACCTAGCGAAAAGGGATTTTATGCCTTTGCCTTTTTACTATCTCTTTTTGGTGCCATTACGGTACAGAAAAACACGAGAGATAGCCAGATTGTGAATAAAAACCGCGATTCGGAGTAGACAAAAACTATCATTAATGAATTTTAAAAAACCAATGCACTGTCATTGGTTTTTTTATTTTTAATCAAAAATCAATTTTATTAACTCCTCAAACTAAAAAATAATTACTACTTTAAACATCAGATACCGAGGCTAATAGTTTATCATTTTCGAGCAAATTTTATAAACCTATTTAAATCTTATAAATCCATACAATGGAACAAAAAGATGGCTTAAAGAAAACGCTTACCCCGTTTATGTTATGGGGCCTGGGGGTTGGTTATGTAATTTCGGGGATGTATTTTGGCTGGAACCTGGGCCTCGAAAAAGGTGGCACCCTGGGTATGGCCATCGCTACTGTTGCCATTATGGTGATGTATGTAACCTTTAGTTTCAGTTATGCCGAACTGGCCTGCGCCATACCTAAAGCCGGTGGGGTTTTCGATTATGCCAACACTGCGTTGGGTAAAAATATTGGCTTTATTGCCGGTATTGCGCAAATGGTCGAATTTATATTTGCACCACCAGCTATTGCCTTCGCGATTGGGGCTTATTTTAATGCATTTTTCCCACAGGTACCCATCCTTACCAGCGCCATTGCTGTTTATTTTATTTTTACGGCTTTAAATGTTTATGGTGTAAAGGCCGCCGCTTCGTTCGAAGTAATTGTTACCGTTTTGGCGGTTGGCGAACTGCTTTTGTTCTCTGGAATTACTCTGCCTAAATTTCGTACAGAAAGCCTGATCCACAATAATTTCCCTAATGGCTGGAGCGGTGTTTTTGCTGCAATCCCTTTCGCCATCTGGTTTTTTCTGGGTATCGAAGGCGTTGCCAATGTAGCCGAAGAAACCAAAAATCCGCAGCGCGATATAAGCAAAGGTTTTGGCTGGGGAATATTTACTTTGGTTGTTTTATGTGTACTGGTTTTTATCTCCACCATTGGTATTGGCGGTTGGGAAGCCATTGTATATAAAAATGGGAAATCGGGTGAAACTTCCGATTCTCCATTACCTCTCGCACTTTCGATGATTACCGGCGATAACCATTTAATGTACCACTTGCTTATTACCGTAGGTTTGTTCGGTTTGGTGGCATCATTTCACGGATTGGTTTTGGCGGCCGGGCGCTCAACTTATGAAATGGGACGTGTTAAAAGTATTCCGGCAATTTTGGGTAAGATTTCTCCAAAATTTCAGACACCTGCAAATGCATTAATCGGTAATATGATCATTGGGATTATCGCTCTTTTATCCGGTAAAACCTCCGAAATTATTATCATTTCTGTTTTTGGAGCACTTACCTTATACATCATCTCGATGGTAGCCGTAATGGTATTGAGGAAAAACAAGCCTGAAATGGTAAGGCCATTCAAAACTCCGGTTTATCCCCTGTTTCCCATCATTGCGTTAATTATTTCGTGTGTTTCTTTTATCGCAATGCTGATTTATAACCTTAAATTAGGTTTGATCTATTCAGGCATTGTTTTAGGCATATTTCTACTATATAAAATTTTTAAAAAGGCAGATTAATGAGTACGAGCAAAGAAATTCTTGATTACGTAAAAAATCATCCATCCGGGAAAGTAAAATTAGCTGTTGCTGATATCGACGGGATTTTAAGGGGGAAATATGTTGCTGCCGAAAAATTTGCTTCGCTGGTTGAAGGCCGTTTGGGTTTTTGTGATGTTACTTTCGGCTGGGATGCCAACGATGTGGCCTATGATAACGGAAAATACACAGGCTGGCATACCGGCTATCCGGATGCGCAGGTTAAAATCGATTTAAGTACCTTCCGGAAAATTCCCTGGGAATATGATGTCCCTTTTTTTCTCGGCGATTTTATTGATGATCAGGAAAAGGCAAATCATGTTTGTCCTAGGCAATTGTTAAAAAAACTGATCAGCGAATGCGAAAATGAGGGATTTTCTCCCCTCTTTGCACAGGAATTTGAATGGTTTAACTTTTCAGAAACACCAGAAACCGTACATGAAAAAGGCTTCACCAATCTGAAACCTTTAAGTCCGGGTATGTTTGGTTATTCTATTTTAAGGAGTACCTATCAGAACGCATTTATGGGCGATCTGTTCGAATTGCTTAACAAATTTGATATCCCGATTGAAGGTTTACATACCGAAACCGGTCCTGGTGTTTACGAAGCCGCTATTAAATATGCTCCGGCCCTGCAGGCTGCCGATCAGGCCATTCTATTTAAAACCGCTGTAAAGGAAATTGCATATAAACACGGTATCCTGGCCACTTTTATGGCTAAAATAAGCGAAAATTTACCTGGATGCAGCGGTCATGTGCACCAGAGTTTATGGGATAAAAACAACAAAATCAATCTTTTTTATGATGAAAATGAGCCCGATAAAATGAGCGGAATCATGAAAAGTTATATTGCCGGACAGTTGCATTGCCTGCCACATATTTTACCGATGATTGCTCCTACGATTAATAGTTATAAACGCCTGGTAAAAGGTGCATGGGCACCTACCACAGTAACCTGGGGCATTGATAACCGCACAACTGCATTACGGGCATTACCGGGAAGTAAAAAGGCTTCGCGTTTAGAAACACGCATAGTAGGTTCGGATACCAACCCTTACTTAGCCATATCGGCCTGTTTAGCCGCCGGAATGTATGGCATTAAAAACAAACTTAAACTGGAACAACCAGCTACCAAAGGCAACGGATATACCGATTTATCAAACGGTATACTATCGCGTAATTTATTTGAAGCCACCCAAAAAATGAAAAATTCTGATCTGGCCCATGAGCTGCTGGGCGCAGATTTCGTTGATCATTTCACCATGACCCGCGAGTGGGAGTGTAAACAATATGCAAAAGTGGTAACCGATTGGGAACTGAAAAGATATTTAGAAATTATTTAGTGGAGTCGTCATTCTGAACTTGATTCAGAATCTTTTACATGATAGATGCTGAAATAAATTCAGCATGACGCAACTTGAGAAAACAAAAGATAAAATAAGTGTTATGATATTTGATAAAATCCACCAGTTTAACTTCCCTACAACCATCCGTTTTGGAGCAGGTGCTGTAAAAGAATTACCGGCCTATTTAACTAAACACAATTTAATAGCTCCGTTAATTGTTACCGATCCTACCATTGCCCAACTTCCGTTTTTTAAACGGATTGTAGAAGATTTAAAAGCTAAGGGCATTTCAGCAGAAGTTTTTAACGACATCCATAAAAATCCGGTAAAAAGCGATGTTTACAAAGGCACCGATGTTTGGGATGCCACCCATCGCGATAGCATTGTGGGTATTGGTGGTGGCGCTGCGCTTGATGTTGCCCGTGCAATTGTGCTCCGGATCAACCATCGTGAAGATTTATTCAAATACGATGATCTGATTGGTGGCGATATTTACGTAACTAACGATGTTCCACATTTTATTACCATTCCAACAACTTCAGGTACAGGAAGTGAAGTTGGTCGCAGTGCCATCATTGCCGATGATGAAACCCATCAGAAAAAAATCCTGTTCTCGCCCAAATTAATGGCGCAGATTGTTTTTGCTGATCCAGAGTTAACGATGGATTTACCTCCCTTTATCACCGCTGCAACCGGGATGGATGCCCTCACCCACAACATGGAAGCGTACCTTGCTAAAAACTTTCATCCGATGTGCGATGGGATTGCGTTAGAAGGTATTTCGCTGATTAAAGATTCGCTCAAAAGGGCTACCAATAATCCCGATTTAGAAAGCCGCAGTAAAATGTTAATGGCTTCGATGATGGGTGCCATTGCCTTTCAGAAAGGTTTAGGTGTGGTGCACTCGCTGGCACATCCGCTTTCTTCGCTTTTAGATACCCACCATGGCCTGGCCAACGCGGTAAATATTCCTTATGGCATGCAATTTAATATTGCCGGTTTTGAAGACCGTTTTAAAAAAATTGCACGAACTTTAGAACTTAAAGATGAAAGTGGCGAAGCGGTTGTAAAATATCTGTTCGATTTAAACACCAAAGTATATATTCCGCATAAATTGAGTGATATTGGCGTTAAAAATGAACACATAGAAACGCTTGCAGATTTGGCCTTTGCGGATTTTGCACATCCAAATAATCCAAAACCGGTAAGCAGGGAAGATTTTAAACAACTGTATTTAAGTGCACTCTAAAACAAGATTAACCACAGATAAAAAGGATGCACACAGATAATATCAATTAAATCAAAAAATTGCGACTCATATCTGTGTTTATCTGTGAAAATCTGTGGCAAAAATATAAAGGACTATGTCTGATAAAATAATAATTGGGGTTACCGATTGCAGTAAATTCGACATTTACCGCAACTGGGTTTTATCCTACAATGAAAATATAGAAGTAATCCAGCTCGGATACAAGCTTAATAATTTCGATGAGATCAAAAAATGCCAGGGTATTGTTTTAACCGGTGGAGAAGATGTGCACCCGCGTTTTTACAATCAGCCCGAATATTATCCTTACTGTTACGACGATGATATTGACGAAAAACGTGATGAATTTGAATTTGACGTTTTAACCTATACCGAAGCCCACTCCATCCCGGTTTTGGGTATTTGCCGTGGCATACAGGTGGGTAATGTATTTTTTGGCGGTACACTAATCCCTGATATACCTGCGTGGGGGAAATTTGATCATTCTAAAATGCACGATAAATCAGACCGCTATCACGAAATCATTATTAATCCTTCCTCCTGGTTAAACCGGATTGTAAATACCGATAAAGGTTTGGTAAACAGCAATCACCATCAAAGCACCGATAAAACCGGAAAAGGACTGGTGGTAAGCGCAATTTCTCCTGATGGCGTTGCCGAAGCAATGGAAAGGATAGCACCCGAGGGGAAATCTTTTCTGTTATTTGTACAATGGCATCCTGAGCGTTTAAAAGATCAGTACGGGCCATTTAGCAAAAACATACACGAGGCTTTTATTAATGCGATAAAATTAAATATTAACTACAGATAGAAAGGATAAACACAGATACTAACTTATCAAAGTTAATTTATAGTGATAAGTATGCATTTTAATAATCTGTGTTCATCTGTGAAAATCTGTGGTAAAAACAAAAGAACATGCAAATCATCAACCCGGCAACAGAAGAAATTATAACCAGTTTGGAAGAGGATACCATATTTACTCTTGAAACTAAATTAGCTCTTTTAAAAACAGCGCAGCCAGCATGGGCCAATCAAACACTTAGCGAAAGAATATCTGTTATAACTAAATTCAGCAGTTTACTGGAGGCCGAAATAGAAGAACTGGCCGCAGTTTTAACCAGCGAAGTGGGCAAACCCCTGCAACAATCGCGGAATGAAGTTAACGGTGCAAGGGCACGCATTAAATGGATGCTGGCCAATGCCGAAAAATACCTGGCAGATGAGGTGATGGTTGATGAACCTGGTTTAAAAGAAGTAATCAGGTACGAGCCTCTTGGGGTAGTCTGCAATATTTCGGCATGGAATTATCCTTACCTGGTTGGTGTAAATGTTTTTATTCCTGCTTTATTAAGTGGAAACGCAGTAATGTATAAGCCGTCCGAATATGCAACCCTAACAGGTCTACAGATCGAAAAATTATTAAAGCAGGCCGGTATTCCCAACGATGTTTTTCAAATTGCTGTTGGAGCAAAAGAAACCGGAGCAGCTTTGATGGAAATGGATTTTAACGGCTATTTTTTCACCGGATCTTACATAACCGGGAAATTAATCTACGAAAAAGTAGCTGCTAAAATGGTTCCCTGCCAGTTAGAGCTGGGTGGAAAAGATCCGCTATACGTTGCCGAAGATATTGCTGATGTTGTTTCTACAGCTATTAATACTGCAGATGGTGCATTTTATAACAACGGACAGAGCTGCTGTGCGGTAGAACGGATTTACGTTCATGAAAACAATTATGAAGCTTACGTAAATGCATTTGTTGCCGAAGTGAATGGCTGGACCACCGGGTTGCCCACAACCGATGGCGTATACCTGGGGGCATTAACAAGAAAAGATCAAATTGCAGTATTGGAAAACCAGGTGAAAGATGCATTAAATAAAGGTGCCAGGTTACTTACGGGCGGTAAAGCCGTTGATGGTAAAGGTTATTATTTTGAGCCTACCGTTTTAACCAATGTAACCAATGATATGCTCGTGATGCAGGAAGAAAGTTTCGGGCCCATTATCGGCATTATGAAAGTGCAGGATGATACCGAAGCCATAAAAATGATGCAGGATACCAGTTATGGTTTAACCGCTTCGGTTTACACGTCAGATCAAACAAAGGCCGAAAAAATACTGGCCCGGCTGGACGCCGGATCGGGTTATTGGAACTGCTGCGACCGTGTTAGTGCAGCGTTACCCTGGAGCGGAAGAAAACATTCAGGCATTGGCGCAACATTATCACATCAGGGATTAAGGGCTTTCACTAAAACAAAAGGTTACCATTTAAGGGGATAAATTAATGCTTTATTTTAAAAAAATATATCTTCTCAATAACTCAGAGAAGCAGGAACTTGAGAAAAGTTTAAGAAGCAAAAGTTTAAAAAGAAGCCAGATGCTTGATTTTGTTTTCGAGACATCCAACATAGGCACAGATAAATATTTTCTAGGTAATGAGGGTAAAAAGGATTTAAAATTAACAAGGATTAAAACCTCATTCGAAAGTTTTTTGCCTAAAATCATAATAAGTTTCCCTAAAGAGACAGCTATACAGTATTATAAATTTAGGCTATCGGTGCTCTCAACTTTAATTCTGGCTTTACTTTCTTTTTTATTGCTCATCAGTTTTTTAGATGTGGTAATGAATCAGAAAAATGCTGAAGCTTTTTTAATAACCTTAGTATTATCTGTGATTTATTTTTCATTCATTTTACTAGAGCTGAAAATTACAAAGAACAGGATTTTAAAGAGTATAAATCTTGATAAACGAGTTTAAATATCAAGTCAAAAAATCTAGCTACATTATGGTTAATATGGAAGATAAACCGCTCATCGAAGGCGAAATTGCCGATTATTTATTAACAGATAACGGCATACTGATTTCGTACAGTAAAAGTATTTTACGGATTGTTGAAAATATTGCGGCCAATGTTGCCCTGGTGAAGAAAATCACCAATAACAAAAAAGTCCCATTACTCATCTACCTTAAAAACTCCCCGGTGCCAGATAAAGAAACACGAAAATTCTCGACGGAACAACTTCCCAATATTTATACCGCTATGGCCATGGTATCTAAACCCGGTTTGGCACAATTGATAATGAAAATCCTTTTTAAGTTCCAAAATCCGCCAATACCGATCAAATCATTTACGGATGATGAGAAAGCAAAAGAATGGCTGAAGCAGTTTTTATAAGTGAACCTTTATTTGTATCATTAAGTATTACTAATATTTAACGCTCCATGAAAAAAAACATGATTTACGGAATCGTGCTCTGTATGGCATTTTCGTGTAAAGATGCTGAAACACAAACCGATAACAAAGAAACACCTGCGGCACTACAAGACGACAAATCTTACAACATTATTTCGAAAAGAGGCCATGAGGATTTAATAGAAAACTTATATGCCGATGCAGTAAGTAAAGATTCTGCGTTAAAGAAATTGGATGAAATTATCAATGAAATCAGGGATGGAAAAATTGATTCGTTAAAGAAGTTTGATATTTATGAGGAAAAAAATCAAGATTACTTCTTTTCTGCCAATCACCATGTAAAAGAGATCAAAGATTCTTTATTGAGAAAAAGTTTAACCGCACTGATTGCAAAAAATCTCGAAGAATATAACAATAAGGTTTCATCGCACCGAAAACTCGTTAAAACGGTAAATGCCAAAATGGTTTCTTTAAACGATCTGGAACTGGCTTTAAAAATCTCCAGAACATTCCCATTGATAAAAAAATACCAGAAAGAAAACCTGCCAAACCAAAAGTCTATTTTAAATTTAAGACAGAAAATAGATCAAACTATTAAATTGGCAGATACGATGTATAAAAAATAGTTTTCAACTCCCGTAATACAAACATGAGCATTCCGGAAAATAATGTAAATGCCTGGTTAATAAAAAAAGGTTATTTTGACCGACAGCCAAAAAAACTATCATTTAAATCCCAATCAATTGAGTTCGGCAGTCAAAAATTAGCATTACCAACAGCAATCGATCTATTAACAGAAGAGCCACTACAATACAGGTTTGGCATTAAATGGATTAGAGGATTTGAATTTACGGTTGGGAGAAAGTATCAACTATTTATTAAAAATGGAGATGGGGAAACGATTAAAATAAGTTTTGGTTCTTATTATGGCATAAATAAAATTCCTCTTTTTAACCAATATATCGAAATATTAAACCAATTGTGGCGAAGCTATTTCGATGGTTTAGTTGATCAATATCTGGAGCTTTTTAAACAAAAAGTACCCTTTACCCTGGCAAATGCAAAATTTGACGAGTTTGGCATTAAAATTAAATCTGTAAACTTTATTAAGGAAGAAGAAAAGTCGTTGCCCTGGACTGATGTAGGCACCAGAGATTACCAAACCTATTTTGCTATCTTTTCGAAACAAGCCCCATCAATTATCAATAAAGGTTACAGCTACCTTGATGATTGGAATACCAGAGTTTTGTACAGTGTTGTTCAAACTATATTAATGAGAAGAGAAAGGCAATAAGTGGTTAATCAATGTCTAAGCGCTGTAGTTAGTCTTTTACCCAATATATTCATTATACGCTGCTCTCTGCTAATTACTCAAATTAAATCTTTTTTAATAAATTGCGGATTATACTTATCCGGTTAAATCCGCTTTAATTATTTTAATGAAAAAATTATTCCTGATCATCACCAGCTGTTTTCTTGCAGCCAACACTTTTGCTCAAAACATTGTTACGGAAACCGAAGTCGGCGATGCTGAAAGCGCGGTTGCACAAACACCGATTGCCATTATACCCGAGCCGGTATCGTTAATAAAAAAGGCCGGA
Source organism: Pedobacter miscanthi (assembly GCF_003315595.1). Lineage (GTDB taxonomy): Bacteria > Bacteroidota > Bacteroidia > Sphingobacteriales > Sphingobacteriaceae > Pedobacter > Pedobacter miscanthi. The sequence continues at coordinate 134,430 of NZ_QNQU01000016.1, forward strand.
ACCTTTACCCTGCCCGAAAATGTAATTATACAGGCAGTTAAAAGCGCGGAGTTAAAACAATCAATTGCTTACCTTTCTGACCGGATTACGACTGCCACAGGCAAGTTTGTGAGTTCTGTAAGCAATTCAGCCCACCCTACTATTAAGCTGATCCTAAATACGCAGGAAGATGCTCAACTGGGTAAAGAAGGTTACAAACTAAACGTTAACCCCACCCAGGTTGTCATTACTGCTAACCAGCCGGCAGGTATTTTTTACGGTGTTCAATCATTACTTCAGCTTTTCCCTGCCGAAATAGAAAGCAAAGAACTGGTAAATGATGTAAAATGGAAAGCACCCTGCGTTGATGTAGTAGATTACCCAAAACTGGGCTGGAGAGGTCTGATGTTTGATGTTGCCCGCCACTTTTTCACCAAACAGGAAGTGAAACAGTTTATTGATGATATGGTGCGTTATAAATTCAACCTGTTGCACCTGCATCTTGCAGACGATGAAGGCTGGAGGATAGAAATTAAAGGTTTACCAAAATTAACCGAAATTGGCGCCTGGAGCGTTAAAAAAACAGGAACATTTGGCGATTTTATCCCTCCAACCCCTGATGAGCCCCGTACTTATGGCGGTTTTTACACTCAGGAAGATATTAAGGAACTTGTTCAGTATGCACAGGAGCGTTTTGTAAATATACTTCCCGAAATTGATGTTCCCGGACACAGTTTGGCCATTATTGCTTCATACCCCGAATTATCATGCACGCCTGATGCCGTCAATTATAAAGTACGTTCGGGTGAAAAAATTATGGACTGGAGCCGTGGTGCACCGCCAATTGCTTTGGTTGATAACACCCTTTGTCCGGCAAACGAGAAGGTTTATGGCTTTTTAGATACTGTAATTACTCAGATTGCACAGCTTTTTCCTTTCGAATACATCCACATGGGCGGAGATGAGGCTTCGCATAATTTCTGGGAGAAAAACGATCAGATAAAGGCATTAATGCAACGCGAAGGACTAAAAACCATTCCTCAGGTTCAGGCTTATTTCGAAAAACGTGTGGAGCAGATTGTAGTGGCCAAAGGCAAAAAATTTATGGGCTGGGACGAAATTTTAGACGGTGGTGTATCGCCAACCGCATCTGTAATGAGCTGGAGGGGCATGAAATATGGCATCCAGGCCGCTAACGAGAAACATAATGTAGTAATGAGCCCGACCGAATTTGCCTATCTGGATTATATGCAGGCCGATGTAATTACCGAGCCAAAGGTTTACGCCTCATTAAGGTTAAACAAAGCTTATCAGTTTAATCCTGTTCCGGCAGGTGTAAATGCACAATATGTAATCGGCGGACAAGCTAACCTTTGGACAGAGCAGATTTTTACTTTCCGTCAGGTAGAATATATGGTTTATCCCCGTGCTTTTGCCATTGCCGAATCGATCTGGAGTCCCATTGAAAAGAAAAACTGGATTAATTTCGTAGATCGTACGCAACAACACTTTAAACGTTTGGATTTAGCAGAAATCAAATATTCGCCAGCCATTTACGACCCTATTTTTACCGTAAAACGCAGTGCCGACAAACAATTGATGATAGAGCTTACCACAGAAATTGATGGCTTGGACGTTTACTACAGCTTTGATAACTCTACGCCAGACCGTTTTTACCCGAAATACACAGCCGCCTTGCAGGTACCTAAAGATGCCAGTATGTTACGTGTAATTACCTATCGTGGTAAACAACCGATTGGAAGATTAATCAGCATGCCTGTTGCAGATTTACAGAAAAGGGCAAGATAAAATGGGAAAAGAAATAGAGCGCAAGTTTTTAATCGATCAGCAAAAGTGGGATAACCTGAATAAACCGGAAGGAAAACTATTCAGGCAGGGTTACCTGTTAACCGATAAAGATAAAACCATACGGGTAAGGGCAACTGAAACCAAGGGCTTTTTAACCATAAAAGGCCTAACTGTTGGTGCCAGCCGGTTAGAATATGAATATGAAATTCCGGTTGCCGAAGCCAATGAATTATTGGATAATTTCTCGGTTTCCGAACTTTCGAAAACCCGTTATGAAATTCAGTTCCACGGCAAACTTTGGGAAGTAGATGTATTTGCAGGCGACAATGAAGGTTTAGTTATAGCAGAAATCGAACTGGAAAGCGAAGATGAAACCTTCGATCTGCCTGATTGGGTAACTAAAGAAGTAACCGAAGAAGCAAAATACTATAATGCTAACCTAACGGTTAGGCCTTTTAAAGATTGGGTTTAAATTAAAGACCTCGCATTGTTAGTCGGGATTTGTAATCCCGTCTGAAGAACTAAGGATTTTAAATCCTTTATGAGTAAAGTCAAGATTGCAAATCTCTACCAACAACCAAGATTGGGTTTAAACCGCTATAGTCCTCGTTTGTAACGAGGATTATTGAGAAGTGCATTTTTAATGCACATAGGGAAAAATTCATAGCGATAAAATCGCTTTTCTCATGCATCCTCGTTAAAAACGAGGACGATATTACTCGAATAGACCTCGCAGGTTTTCGAAACCTGCGAGGTCTAATAATATTCTATTTAGCCAACGGCGCAGCCGCATTCGGCTTGATAATCCCTTTGAGTTCTACATCAAACACCAATGGAGTAAATGGATTGATTGGTCCGCCGCCATTTTCGCCGAAACCCAATCTTGATGGTAAAATCATTTTGATCTTTCCACCAACGCCGATTAACTGTATGCCCTGAATAACTCCCTGAGGCAATTGTCCCAAAGGTAAACTACGCGGCACATATTGTACACTTTCTGAGAAAATCCCGGCTTCTTTAGCAATTTTAGCATCCGAAGTATCGAAAACGTTTAATGCACCGTTCGATTTTTTGTTTGTAAACTGGCCGGTATAATCCATTAGCACCGTATCGGTTAAAGTTGCCCTTTCCGAATTACCGGGTGCAGAAATTACATATTGCAGGCCCGATGGTGCAGTGGTTACCTTTAAACCGTTATCGGCAACATATTTCGCGATTTTAGCAGGCTCTACTGTTTTATTTTTTTCGTTCAACGCTTTGTATTCCGCTTCGAAGAAAAGTCTTTTTTTGGCTTCAAAAATAGAATCAGCGTCTTTCCCTTTGTGTAATACCTTCTCAATTTTAATGGTAAAGGAAGCAATATTCGATTTTAAGCCCTTTGGTTTCGGCTGACCGGAATATTTTTCCATTGAATCGAGGTTTAGTTTAAAAACCGCACTATCGCCTTCTCCAAGTAGTTTAAGGCCCGAAGCCAGATCGCCTTTAAACATCGATTTACTGATGGCAAAAAAAGCAGGACGTTCGTTATCGTAAGTATTTACCATTACCGAATCGGGGTTAGTGTTGGTTTCAACGGTTTGTACGCCATTTAACTTTACATAATCACCATCCTGGATTTTTGGCTTACCTTCACTTTTATAGATCTTGTAAGTCATATCACCATCACCCTTTTCGAATTTGTTGCAGGCAGATAAACCAAGTGCTGCTGCCAAGAGCATAATTATTCCTTTTTTCATTAGTATTTTTATTAAAAACAAATCAATACCCTGAAATGGGATTTTGCTTCATTTTATTAGATTGCTACAAAGATAGATGATAATAAGTTTTTATAAATCTTTGTAAAGTTTTATTTCTTTGTTCAGCGTCAAAAAAAAGGCAAAAAAAAATCCTGCTTAACTGAATAAGCAGGATTTTAAAAAATTATTTAAAAATTATTTTTTAGTTGTTGGAACCGGAACTGCTGAAACTGGAGCAGCAGGAGCTGGCTTGCCTTTAATAATATCTTTAATTTCAAGATCGAAAGCAATCGGGCTGAAAGGCATAATACCAACCTGTGGTGCACCTTGCTCGCCGTAACCTAAGTTAGAAGGGATAATTACTTTGATTTTACCACCTTTACCAATTAACTGTAAAGCTTCGGTAAATCCAGGGATTGTACCACCAACCGGCATTTTTTGTGGACCGTAAGGTTTGCCAGCTTTAAATTCGTTTTCCGCTTTAGCCAGTTTCTCATCGCTGGTATCGAAAATTTTGTATTTACCATCTTTACCTTTTTTAGTAACTCTACCGGTATAATCAATTAATACCGTATCGCCCAAAGCTGGTTTTTCTGCACTGCCCGGTTTTTCGATAATATAGTGTAAGCCGCTTGCAGTAGTTTTGGTTGCCAATTTGGTATCTTCTAAATAAGCTTTCAGTTTAGCAGGTTCTGCAGCTTTCTTTTTCTCTGAAGTAGCTTTGTAATCAGCCTGGAAAAACTCTGTTGCCCTTTTATTAAAGGTAGAATCAGCTTCACCAGCTTTTTTCTTGAATACTTTTTCAACTTTTACAGTGAAAGTAAGGTATTTATCGTTTTTAAACTGCTCTGGTTTTGGTTGTTTGCTATGGAAAGCCATAGTATCCAGGTCGATTTTAAATGTAGCACTGTCGCCTTCTCCGAACAAAGTTAATACATCGTTCATATCACCAGCGTACATTTTCTTCTGTACAGGGAATACTGCAGGGGTTTCGCTATCGAAGGTATTTGATAAAACTGAATCTTTACCATTTTTCTGGATGAAGTTCATTTTAACGATATCACCTTCTTTGATTTTTTCGTTACCTGCTGAGTGGTGGATGGTATATAATAAGCCACCCGCGCCCTTTTTTTCTTGTTTACATGCCGCTAAGCCTAAAGTAGCTGCTGCTAGAATAATAATTCCCTTTTTCATTTATTAATTTGACTTTTTTAAGTTTTATTGTTTTTTTATTGCCCTTAGGCGATCAATTGCTCTTTATATTCTGCTAATATCGATTTAAATTCGTTAACCACATCATTTAATGGTTTTTCTGATGCGCCACCTGCTGCATTTCTATGTCCGCCACCGTTAAAATATTTCTTGCAAATCTCGTTTGCAGGGAAATCACCTGTTGATCTTACCGATAATTTAACTTTATCTGTACGCTCAATAATTAAAGCGGCCAAACGGATTCCGTTAATTGATAAAGCATAATTTACCACGCCTTCAGTATCGCCCGTTGCACTGTGGTATTCGGCAAGTTCTTCTTTGGTAACCGAAATGATTGCGGTATTGTATTCTCTTAAAACCTCCAGCTTGTTTGACAAGCAATAACCTAAAAAACGCAAACGGTTTTCGCTGGCATTATCGTATACCAGTTGGTGTATTTTCCAATGTTCGGCTCCTAAATCAATCAGGTTTGCGGCAATGCGGTAAACTTCAGATGTTGCAGATTCGAAACGGAAAGATCCTGAATCGGTCATAATCCCGGTATAAAGGCACGAAGCTACATCTTTATTAATTCCGGCCTGATCTTCCAGCTGGTTCACAATAAAATCGTAAACCAATTGTGCCGCTGCACAGGCATTAATATCCCAGTGGCGGTAATCGTCAAAATCCTCAGGTTCGAGGTGATGATCGATCATAACCTTTTTTGCACCTGCTGCCCTCACCAGTTCGCCCAGTTCGTTAATCCGGCTTAAGGTATTAAAATCAAGACAAAAAATAATCGATGCTTCATCTACCAGTTTGGCGGCCTGCTCCTGCTGCTCTGTAAAAATAACTACATCGCCATTGTTGGGCATCCAATGTAAAAAAGTAGGATAATCAGTTGGGGTGATTACCCTTACATGATGGCCTTTCTGAATCAAATATCCATATAATCCCAGCGATGAACCCATTGCATCGCCATCTGGTTTATGATGCGTAGTGATCACAATCCGTTGTGGAGTAGCCAGTAATGTTTTTAATTCAGTTAGTGTAAGCATATATTTTTCGAGTTGCAAAGCTAAGTAAATTTAGAATAGGATTGATTAGGATTTTAAGATTTTAAGGATGAACCGAATCATATAGAACAGGATTAAAGGATTCCGGGATTTGCAGGATTATGGAGCAATGCTATTTAAGTTAGGCGATTAGGTATAATTAACCACAGATAAAAAGCCTGCCCTGCCGTTCGGGCGTGGATGCACACAGATAAAATCCGGTATTTACCTATGTGCATTCGTGACTAAAAACCTGGATTATTGCGTCAAATTAACTGTTTGATGCATTTCACAATCTTAAATTGCAGTATATTGCTTATTCATCAATTAAAACGTATTTTTGCAAAAAATTTGATATCAAAAGCACAATGAGCACTAACAGAACTTTTACCATGATTAAGCCAGATGCAGTAGCAAACGGCCATATCGGATCGATCATTAACGACATTACCAATGCAGGTTTTAAAATCATTGCATTAAAATATACTAAACTTACTTATGAAACTGCTGGTCAGTTTTATGCTGTACACGCTGAGCGTCCTTTCTATAAAGATTTAGTAAGCTTCATGTCATCAGGACCAATTGTTGCAGCTATTTTAGAAAAAGACAACGCAATTGAAGATTTCAGAAAACTGATCGGTGCTACCAACCCTGCTGAAGCTGCAGAAGGTACTATCCGTCAGAAATATGCAAAATCTATCGATGCTAACGCTGTTCACGGTTCAGATTCTGATGAAAATGCAGAAATTGAAGGTAACTTCTTCTTTAAAGCAGACGAGCGTTTCTAATTTTCAAGAACACGATATTTATTTAAAACCCCGAAAATTCGGGGTTTTATTGTTTTATCTATTTTGTATCTTTCGGCCTTAAAAAATACTCAACACTATAAAATAAATAATGAAAAGAATTTTCTTAGCGGTATGTTTATCGGGTATCGCTGCAGCATCTTATGCACAAACCAAAACAGCAGCAAAAAAACCTGTTGCCAAGAAACCGACCGCAGTAAGTAAAACATCAACTTTAAAAATGGGCGGTCTACAATCTACCTTAGATTCGACCAGTTATGCATTTGGTACCTCTATCGGTGCCGGCTTAAAAACAACCGGGTTATCAACCTTAAATTACGATGTATTGTTAAAAGGCCTAAAAGATGCTTTTACTGGCGGCAAAACTGTTTTAACGCAACAACAGGCACAACAGTGCATCAACGAAGCATTATCGAAAGCATCTTTGGTAAAAAACAAAGCAGAAGCTGAAGCAAATAAAATTAAATACGCACCTATTATGAAAGAAGGACAAGAGTTCTTAGAACAGAACAAAAAACGTGCAGGCGTACAAACAACTGCAAGTGGTTTACAATACGAGGTTTTAACCGCCGGAACAGGTGTTAAACCATTGGCTACCGATTCGGTATTGGTACACTATAAAGGCACATTATTAAACGGAAAACAGTTTGACAGCTCTTATGACAGAGGTGAACCGATTTCTTTCCCGCTTAACCGTGTAATTGCAGGTTGGACAGAAGGTGTACAGTTAATGCCTGCTGGCTCTAAATACAAATTCTTTATTCCTTACAACCTGGCTTACGGCGAACGTGGCGCAGGTGCAGATATTCCTCCTTACAGTACTTTGATTTTCGAGGTTGAACTGTTAAAAGTTAACGGGAAATAAATTTTTGCGCAAAGTCGTCATCTCGAGCGAAGTGCAACGTAGCCGAGAGATCTATTTCGAGATAGATCTCTCCGTTCCACTGCGTTCCAGTCGAGATGACGAGTTTTTTTGATGACCATCAGAGAGTCGTCACCTTGAACTTGTTTCAGGGTCTTTCAAATTAGATCCATCCGTTTCGATTGAGATAACGACTTTTCTTTAGATTCGCGCTAAATAAGCCTTTCATTAAAACTTTCTTTAGTATTCGATGTTAGCTATTACAAATTAACATGATATGAAAAAAGTACTTCCTTTAGCATTGATCGCATTTTTATGCACTACCTTAAGCAGTTGTGAACTTGTAGAAGGTATATTTAAAGCCGGCGTTTGGGTAGGCGTAATTGTAGTGGTGGTAGTAGTTGCACTGCTGATCTGGATTTTCGCCAAGATTTTTGGTGGAGGAAAAAGCTAGTCTTGAGTCCTAAGTCGAGAGTCTTAGTCCTTACTAAATACAAGGGGCATGAGTTTAAAACTGATGCCCTTTTATTTTTTATAAAAATATCATTTCGGTAATTACCTCGCTCCCGGCGTGCTCATTCAGTTTTTGGATAATACCCTGGCGTACCATAATCAGTTCATTTTTGATTACCGACGATTCTATCCTTAAAAACAGTTTTTTATCATGGATATAAATCTGCTTGGTACGGTTGGCTATTGCGGTGCCCATAATCTCCGGCCATACCGATAAAATCGAAGTTTCATCAAACTTACGGCGTAAACGGTACACATCCAGCAATTTGCTGATGGCATCTTTCACAGTAACATCATTGGGTTTACGCATTTTGTATCATTCCGTTATCAACTTCAAACAAAGTTACATCAACTTCTATTTTTTCGAAAATTGATTTTACCCTTTCTCTTCCGGTATCAGTAATAAATATCTGTCCAAAATCGTGATGCGAAACCATCTGCATCAGTTTTTGAACACGGTGATCGTCAAGCTTATCAAAAATATCGTCCAATAACAATAAAGGTTTAAAGCCTTTGTTTTTGGCCAGATAAGCATACTGGGCAATTTTTAAGGCAATCAGAAAAGATTTCTGCTGTCCCTGCGAACCGAATTTCTTTAAAGGCATTCCGCTGATCACAAAAGCAAGTTCATCTTTATGGATACCTGTTGTAGTCCGCTCCAGCACACGGTCTTTCTCAACCGATTTTTTTAACAGTTCTTCGAAAGTACTTTCGTTTAACTGCGACTGGTAATTTAGTTCTACTGTTTCCTTGTTTTCGGTAAGGTAGGTATAATATTGGTTAAACAGCGGAATAAACTCATCCATAAAAGTTTTACGGGTAGCAAAGATTTTATTGCCGGCAAAAACCAGCTGCTCATCCAGAATCTCGAGCAAAGTAGGGTCGTACTTCCGGGTGATGGCAATCTGCTTTAATAAGGCGTTGCGGTTTAACAGGATACGGTTGTAAGTAATCAACTGGTCTAAATAATGTGCATCAGTTTGCGAAATCACATTATCAATAAACTTCCGGCGTTCCTCGCTGCCTTCCATAATCAGGTTTACATCATAAGGCGAAACCATCACCACGGGGAAAAGGCCAATATGATCGGCCAGTTTATCGTATTCTTTTTTATTGCGTTTAAACTGTTTTTTCTGGTTCCGTTTTACACCACAGGAGATTTTTTCGTTTTTTTCGTTACGGTCGAAATCACCCTGGATCATAAAAACCTCTTCGCTGGTTTTAATCTGCTGACTATCGATCGGGTTAAAGTAACTTTTACACAGACAGAGGTAGTGGATGGCATCGAGCATATTGGTTTTGCCTGAACCGTTATTACCCGTAAAAACGTTTACAGTTTCCGAGAAATGGAGGTCTGCATCGCTATAGTTTTTAAAATTTAGAAGGGTAATGTTTTTTAACCACATAAATATGTCACAAATTTACCGTTTTTTAGCCTCTAAACATCTATTGTTTAAAATTAACGTTAATAACATTTAAAAAAATTGTACTTTCATAGCAAGGAAAAATATTTAAATGGTTGCACAAAAAATGTTAGAAGGTAATGTGCTGTGGTCATACGATCACGAACTTACCGAGAAAAATTCGAGCTGGTTCAGGAAAATAGCTAATTTCTTTTCTTTCTTAACGCCCCGTCATAATCATGAAGGCAATATCCTGTTGGCATCAAACGGTTTATTTATTACCGGCGATGAGCAATTGGAACTTCCATTATCCCATATAGAAGAGGTTTATATGGGTTTTGATGACCTTTTCCCGGCTTCATCAGTCAAAAACTTCGGTTTATTTTGGCAACCCATCAGGATCCGCTCAACCATTAGCCGCTCCGAAAGTCAAACGGTATATCTGGTAATTAATCATACGGGGATTTTTAACGACAACCAGACATGGTTTAACACCTTAATTAGCCTACTGCGCTAATCGTTGCGGCCATTTTGCAATCTGTACCCCTAAATAACTAATGATTAATTAAATACTTCAAAATAAAGGTTGATACTTTGATTGAAAAATGTATTTTTGCAATCTTAAATTTTTTAAACAAACATGTCTACAACAGATAACCAGACAATTCAATCAACCAAAAAAGGTTCATTTTTACAGGAGAATAATAAGAGCTTACTTTTTATAGCAGGCGCTGTAGTATTATTGGTGTTAATATATATTTGGTATCAAGGCGTGTATTTAAAAGGCCGTGCTGAAGAAGCCGCCAGCAAAATGTACAAAGCCGAACAATATGTTGGGGTAGATTCATTATCGAACAAAGCAGTTAAAGGCGAAGGCGGTTATCCGGGATTAGAGCAAATTGCCAAAGAATACGATAACACAAAATCGGCAAACTTAGCTAACCTTTATTTAGGTGGTATCTATTTACGTAAAGGCGAATACAAACAAGCAATCGAATCGTTAAGCAAATACAGCGCTACTGGCAGTCCGGTTGCAGATCCATTGGCTTTAGGTTTATTGGGCGATGCTTACAGCGAATTGAAAGATTTTAAACAAGCAGCAACCTACTATAAAAAAGCGGCTGATAAAGCAAGCAAATTTACTTCGCCAATGTTTTTGAAAAAATTAGGATTGGTTAACGAAAACCAAAACGATTTTAAAGGTGCAGTTGATGCTTATACCAAAGTTAAAACACAATATCCTGAAAGTGCAGAAGCGCAATTAATTGATGCTTACATTGCAAGGGCTCAGGAAAAAGTTAAATAATCATTAACTAACTATATTTTATTAAAAGATCATCGAAAGATGGTCTTTTTTTTGTTTAAAGGGATTTGTCTGGCAGCCGTTCCCTTTTTTGATAACTCACCAAAAACCAAAAAACTAATTTATTTTTTGGAAATCAAATGCAGATGCTTTTGGGTTGATACAGTCCCGCTCTCCGTTTTTTCCGATGCTAATTATCCTGTAATACAAGTTATTGGTAAAAAGCATCGGAACCACTGCGATCGGGTTTAGGTGGCACAGGCAGTAATGCTATTTCGGGTTGCATGGTGCAGAGAAAAGATCCTTCGCTAAGCTCAGGATGACAGCATAAGCAATTAACCGATTTAAACAGTTAACCGATTAACCCAAAAACCTATTTATTAAAAGCCGTCATGGTATGTGCAGGCCCAACAGTAACAAAACTCTTAATCAGGTCTACACTTTTATCAATTAACGCAGGCAATTCTAATTGTTCGTTTTTATCAAATAAGCCTAAAACAAAATCTACCTGTCGTCCTTTCGGATAATCATTCCCGATACCGAAGCGTAGGCGTGCGTAGTTTTGTCCACCACAAACTTCTTCAATGCTTTTTAAGCCGTTATGACCAGCGCTCGAGCCCTGTAACTTCAATCTTAACTTACCCAATGGCAGTGCAAGATCGTCGACAATTACCAGCACGTTCTCCGGCGCAATTTTCAGCTCTTTCATCCAATAGTTAACAGCCTTACCGCTCAGGTTCATAAAGGTAGTTGGCTTAATTACATGCAGTTTTTTGCCTTTAAAACTCACTTCTGAATAATAGGCCAGACGGATATTCTCGAAACTACCCCCTAAACCTTTAACCAGTTCATCGGCAATATCAAAACCAATATTATGTCGGGTATGTGCATAATCCGGTCCGATATTCCCTAAGCCAACTATAAGATATTTCATGGCGCAAAGATAAATAAAAAGGTTGAGGGCGGGAAGGTTGAAGGGTGGAAGGTGAAAAAGCTGAGGGGTCGGAAGTCCGAAGTCTTAAGTCCCGAGTCGTGAGTCCTAAGTCCTAAGTCAAAATACTATTAAGGTTTTAGCGCTTTGGCGGTCAAATTCTTTATGAAACAAAAAAGCGTTCCGATCTAGATCGAAACGCTTCATCTTAAAATCAGGAAATCTAATAATCCTGATTATTTTTTACCTTTAGCAGCTTCAGTTTCTGCTTGTTTTAATGCTCTAGACATTGCAACAGAAACGATAGTATCTTCAGGAGTGTTAGTGATTACGTATTTATCACCTTTAAGGTCACGAACACGGAATAAACTACCAACTTCTAATTTTTCTAAGCTTACTTCTACGTTTTGTGGCATATCAGCTGGTAATGCTTTAACACGTAGTTTACGTAATTTCTGGATCAATTTACCCCCCATTTTAACACCTGGAGAAGTTCCTGTTAATTTTACAGGGATTTCCATTACGATTTCTTTCTCGTCGAACAACTGAAGAAAATCGATGTGCAATAATACGTCGGTAAGTGGGTGAAACTGAGTATCTTTTACGATAGCTTTAGTTTTAACACCATTAACATCGATTTCAACAAAGTTAACTTCCGGGGTATAAATAACATCTCTTAAATCAGCAATAACCACAGCTAAGTGTTGTTGCTCTTTTCCACCATACAATACCGCCGGAACTTTACCTTCGTAACGAAGTTCCTTGGCATCGCGTTTCCCTACGTTCTCTCTTGGAGAACCGCTAATTGCGATTGTTTTCATTTTTTATTTTATTTAATTATTTATTAGTATCAAGTATTTAGCAGCTAGTATCAAGATGTAAAGCCTTTTACGTACTACTTTCTACTTTATTATTCTCTTTTTTGGTTAGCGCCAGGCGATCGGCGTTTTAAGCGCTCATCGCAATACGCTCAACGCTAAACTCTAAACAGATCGCTAATCGACCCATGCTCATTTACATTGGCAATTGCCCTTGCAAATAAACTTGCGGTGCTTAACACCCTGATTTTCGAACTCTCCTGCTTTAACGGGATGGTATCGGTAACAATCAGTTCGGTTAATACCGAGTTTTCAACAGTTTCTATTGCTTTGCCCGATAATACGGCATGTGTACAAACTGCTCTTACACTTGCAGCACCGTTTTCCATAATCAGGGCAGCAGCTTTAGATAAAGTTCCTGCGGTATCGCAAATATCATCGATCAATACCACGTCCTGTCCGGTTACATCACCAATAATCGACATTGATTCGATTTCGTTGGCACGTTTACGGCGTTTATCGCAAATAATTACCTCCGCATTAAAAAACTTGGCGAAAGTACGTGCCCTGTACGAACCGCCCATATCCGGCGATGCAATGGTTAAGTTTTTTAAACCTAAGCTTTTGATATAAGGAACAAAGATTACCGATCCATCTAAGTGATCAACCGGGATATCGAAGAAACCCTGTATCTGTGCAGCATGTAAATCCATCGTCATGATGCGGTGGATACCTGCCGACTTTAATAAATTGGCCACCAGTTTTGCACCAATTGCTACACGCGGTTTGTCTTTCCTATCCTGACGGGCCAAACCATAATAAGGAACCACTGCTGTAATATAATGTGCCGATGCTCTTTTAGCTGCATCAACCATTAGCAAAAGCTCCATTAAGTTATCGCTGGGCTGATAAGTAGACTGGATCAGGAAAACATCACTACCACGAACTGACTCATCAAAAGAAGGTTGAAATTCGCCATCGCTGAATTTGTGGATGGTTACGCTACCAAGTGGCTTGCCGTAATGTTCGGCAATCTTAAGTGATAATCCCTTAGAACCTGTTCCGGAAAAAAGTTTTACCGGGTTAAACTGCAATGGCATGGTCCGTGTGTAGTTTACGGTTAAAAAAAATCGGATCATGTAGATTTAAACATGATCCGACGTTAAATTTCTGTTGTCCGACCTGGATTCGAACCAAGACAAACGGTACCAAAAACCGTTGTACTACCCTTATACTATCGGACAAAATTTATCAAGGATATTCTCCTCGAAAGGGAATGCAAATGTAGGAACCTTATTTTAATTTTGCAAGAGTGATTTTAAAATATTTTTAATTTCTTTCCTGCTGTTCTTTGTTTGCGATGCAAAGATAAAAAAATGATTATATCCGGTGCAACATTTTATTTTTTTATACGACTTTTTTTATTGCGAACCACATAAATCATTTATTATCAAAGACAAAAAATTAAACTATGAATTACTCTAGGATCAACACCATTGGGGGCTGGCTCTGCTTTGGCATTGCGGCAATTACCTATATTTTAACTTTAGATCAATCCGTAAGTTTCTGGGACTGTGGCGAATTCATCTCCTCGGCCTTTAGAATGGAGGTGGTACACCAGCCCGGTGCCCCAATTGTATCCATGATTCAAAGAATATTTTCTACGCTGGCTTTTGGCGATAAAACCAAGGTAGCCTATTTTGTAAATATCGCTTCGGCGCTAGCCAGTGCAGGTACTATTTTATTTTTATTCTGGACAATTACGGCATTAGCCAAGAAAACCGTGGTTAAAAAAGGCGAAAAAATCACCAAACAGCAAATCATTGGTATTATGGGCGCCGGTTTGGTTGGTGCCCTGGCCTACGCTTTTTCTGATAGTTTCTGGTTTTCGGCGGTAGAGGCCGAAGTTTATGCCATGTCGTCACTCTGCAGCGCAGTGGTATTTTGGGGTATCCTGAAATGGGAATCGCAGGCTGACGAACCCAAAGCAGACCGCTGGTTGCTTTTTGTGGCTTATATTATGGGGCTTTCTATCGGTGTGCACATCTTAAACCTGCTTACCATCCCTGCACTAATATTTGTTTATTATTTTAAAAAGAACGCTTCGCCCAAATGGCAGGGTGTTGTAAAGGTATTTTTTGTTTCTATTGTATCATTAGCCGTAGTGCAGTTTGGCCTCATCCAGTATATAGTATCGCTTGCAGCGAGTTTCGATTACTTTTTCGTCAATACCATGAACCTGGGTTTCGGCACGGGGATATTATTTTTTGCAGTTTTATTAATTGGTGGCTTAGTTTATGGCATCCGTTACTCCATCCGCCAAAATAAAAGAGCCTTAAACCTGATCTTACTGTTTACCGTATTGCTTTTATTCGGTTATTGTTCCTTTGCACTACTGGTAATCAGGGCGCAGGCCAAACCCAACCTCAACAATTACAATGTAGACAATGTATTTTCACTTTCGAGGTATTTAGGCCGCGACCAATATGGCGACAGGCCTTTACTTTATGGAGAGAACTACAATTCAGAAAAAACAGATATTAAAGAAACGGGGAAAATATTCCGCAAAGGCGACAAAAAATACGAGCCTGCGGGAACAAAATCGGCCTACGTTTTTGCCGATAAAACTTTAATGCCACGTATGTACAGCGACAAACCCGAACATGTGCGGTTTTATAAAAGTTATATGGGTTTTGATGACCAGCATAAACCAACCTTTGTAGAAAACTTAAAATACATGTTCTCTTTCCAGGCTGGGCAGATGTACATGCGCTATTTTATGTGGAATTTCGTTGGGCGGAAAAATAACGAAGACGGGCAGTTTGGCGGTACAGATGGCACCTGGCTGAGTGGCATTAAACCTGTGGATGCGATAAGACTGGGCAATCAAAAAAACCTGCCTCCATCTATTACCGAGAACAAAGCGTATAACCGGTTTTTCTTTTTGCCTTTGATTATTGGCCTGATTGGTGCAGTTTGGCATTTTAAGCGCAACCAGAAAGATGCCGGCGTTATCGGTTTATTATTTGTTTTTACGGGAATTGCCATTGTGGTTTACCTTAATTCCGTTCCGATTGAACCACGCGAAAGGGATTACGCTTATGTAGGCTCGTTTTATGCATTCGCCATCTGGATAGGTTTAGGGGTATTCGGCCTGAAAGATTGGGTATTTAAAAAATTAACGCCTGCAAGGGCAGCAGTCTTTGCTTCGGTTATCGCAATGTTCTGCGCGCCAATTATTATGGCGAACCAGGGCTGGGATGACCACGACCGTTCTGATAGTCATGAGGCAAGGGATATGTCGGTAAATTACCTTAAATCATGTGCCCCTAACGCCATCCTGTTTACTTATGGCGATAACGACACTTATCCGGTTTGGTATGCGCAGGAGGTAGAAAATGTACGTCCGGATGTGCGCGTGGTGAACTTAAGTTTATTTACTGCCGACTGGTATATTGATGGAATGCGAAGAAAGCAAAACGAATCGGCTCCCTTGCCCATCACCTTAAAATCCGAACAATATGTAGAAGGTACCAGGGATATTATGTATTACCAGGATTATAAAGTGGCACAACATGTAGAATTACAGCAAATTCTAGACATCCTCCTCTCCGACCATGATGAAGATAAAGTAACCATGAACGATGGAACAAAATATAATGTATTGCCTACCAAAAACCTGAAACTGGCGGTAAGTCCGCAACAGGTTTTAGATACCGGCACCGTACCCAAAGAAGATGCAGGTAAAATTGCAAGCAGCATGGAATGGACCTTTAACCAAAACTATGTAACCAAAGGAACTTTGGCCTTATTCGATATTTTAGCCCACAACAACTGGGAGCGTCCGATTTACTTTACGGGGGCCATGCCTGATGAACAATATCTTGGCTTAAACAAATATCTCTATTCAGAGGGATTGAACAAGAGATTGCTGCCTTTAAAACCGGATACGGCAATTACCGAAGATTATGAACGCATTAACATCAAACCCTTGTACAACAACCTGATGAATGTTTATGCATACGGAAACATCAAAAATGCAAATCACCTGGACAGACAATCAGCTGATGATGTAACCAGGATCTCGAATATGTTTAACAGTGCGTTAAACGACCTGATTAACCAGGGAAAAATTGCAGAAAGCAAAAAAATGGTCAATAAATTCTATGGTGTAATCCCTGCCAAATTTTACAGCATGCGCCAGGTAATGAGCACTTATTATTTTACCGAAAGCCTTTACCGCTTAAACGATCTGAACCGTGCGAATGCGATGATTAAAAAAACGGCCGATTATGTGAACAAAGAGCTGAATTACCTTGCCGATGTTTCGGAAAGTAAAAACCAGCTTACTGCAGAGCAGGATATCAGGTTTTACATGGGCTATTTAGGTCAGATGGTAAAATTAACCAGTGCATTTAAACAGGATGGGCTAAGCAAAAGCCTCGAAAAACAGTACAACGATCTGATTAGCCGTTTTACGCCTTATGCAACCGGTTAGTGTAAAAGCATTCTAAATTTTAACCCCATAGGCTGCTGCTTATGGGGTTTTCTTTTCCTGATGACAACCTGAATTCGATTAATATTTATGCATTTTGATCTGTTTCAACCCCTCTTTCCTCGCGTGATCGTCATGCTGAATTTATTTCAGCATCTTTTTAGCATGAAAGACCCTGAAATAAATTCAGGGTGACGACCATGAGTTATAAACATCTTAAAGGAGGCTCTTTATAGGTTTATAATCTAAAATCCCTGATGTTAACAGGCTTAGGCCGTTAAAAATTGTTAAATCAATCCAAAAATTTACCTGTTTTATCGGTTAGAATAGTTAATTTCGGCAGCATTTTTATGTGAAAACAATTTTTAATATCATTAAACAAACCAATGAATTATTCAAAAGTTAATAATATAGTAGGCTGGATCTGCTTTTTAATTGCTACAATAACTTACGTTTTAACCCTCGAGCCTTCTGCAAGCTTTTGGGACTGCGGCGAATTTATCGCATCGGCA
Organism: Pedobacter miscanthi; assembly: GCF_003315595.1. Lineage (GTDB taxonomy): Bacteria > Bacteroidota > Bacteroidia > Sphingobacteriales > Sphingobacteriaceae > Pedobacter > Pedobacter miscanthi. Next base: position 151,843 of record NZ_QNQU01000016.1, read on the forward strand.
TTCAGGATGCAGGTTGTTCACCAGCCGGGTGCACCTTTATTCTTAATGATCCAGCGTTTCTTCTCTATTTTTGCTGCCGGAGATTTAACCAGAATAGCTTACTGGATGAACGTAGGTTCGGCTGTTTCAAGTGGGGCAACTATCTTATTTTTATTTTGGACAATCACCGCGTTGGCTAAAAAAACGGTATTAAAAGCCGGTGAAGAACTTACCACAGGTAAACTGATCAGCATTATGGGTGCTGGTGCCGTTGGTGCATTGGCCTATACTTTTTCAGATAGTTTCTGGTTCTCGGCAGTAGAATCGGAAGTTTATGCACAATCATCATTATTTACAGCAATTGTATTCTGGGCGATCCTTAAATGGGAAGCGCATGCCGATGAGCCACGTGCAGATCGTTGGTTACTATTTATTGCCTATATAATGGGTTTATCAATCGGTATCCACCTGTTAAACTTATTAACCATACCAGCACTGGCGTTTATCTATTATTTTAAAAGAACAGATAAAGCCACACCATCAGGCATTTTCAAAACACTTATTGTTGGTATCTTAATCTTAGCGGTAATCCAGTATGGTATTATCCAATATCTGGTTTCGTTCGGTGCTTATTTCGATCTTTTCTTTGTCAACACTTTAGGTTTAGGTTTCGGAACCGGCGTTTTATTTTTTGCTATTTTATTAATCGGAGCATTGGTTTGGGGAATCCGTTATTCTATCAAACACCAAAAGAAATTGTTAAACTTAGGTCTACTTTCTGTAGTGCTGATCATTTTTGGTTACGGATCTTTCTCAATGATCATCATCAGGGCAAAAGCTGATCCGAATTTAAATAACAGTGCACCAAAAGATGCCTTCTCTTTTTTAAGCTACCTAAACCGTGAGCAATATGGCGATAGACCATTGTTGTACGGACCAAACTATAATTCTGAAAGAACAGGTGTAACGGAAGGTGGAAAAACCATCTGGAGAAAAGGTAAAGACAAATATGAAGTAGCCGGTAAAAAAACAGATTACGAATACAGCAACAATACCTTATTGCCACGTATGTATAGCGATGATGCGCGACATGCAGGTTTTTATAAAGAATGGATGCACTTAGATGATTCGAAGAATCCAAACCTGGTTGATAACGTTGGCTTTTTAGCGAGTTACCAAATCGGTTACATGTATATGCGTTATTTCTTCTGGAATTTTGTTGGCCGTCAGAACGATGAGCAAGGTCAGGGAAGTGGTTTTGAAGGCGAATGGATTAGCGGTATCAAACCAATTGATTCGTGGCTGCGTGGTGATCAGAGCCATTTGCCACCATCAACAGTTGATAACAAAGCTTATAACCGGTTCTTCTTTTTACCGTTGATTATGGGAATTATCGGTGCGCTTTGGCACTTTAAACGCAACCAGAAAGATGCAGGCGTAGTAGCATTGCTGTTTTTCTTTACCGGTATAGCGATTGTATTATACTTAAATCAAAAGCCTTTAGAGCCACGAGAAAGGGATTACGCTTATGTAGGATCTTTCTATGCCTTTGCAATATGGATCGGTCTTGGGGCGCTCGCAATAAAGGAATGGTTATTTAAAAAATTAACGCCAGCCACAGGTGCCATTGCCGCAACGGTTATCGGTTTACTTGCTGCTCCGGTAATTATGGCACAACAGGGATGGGATGACCACGATCGTTCTACCAAACTGGTTCCACATGATATTGCTTTAGATTACCTGCAATCTTGTGCGCCAAATGCCATCTTATTTACCTATGGTGATAACGACACTTATCCGCTTTGGTATATACAGGAAGTAGAAAATGTACGTCCGGACGTACGTATTGTAAACTTAAGTTTGTTTGATACCGATTGGTACATTAATGGTTTAAGACAAAAACAAAACGAATCGGCTCCATTGCCAATCACTATGAAACCTGAGCAATATGTACAGGGCGAAAGGGACGTAATGCCATACGATGATTATAAAATTGCAGGCAGTATCGAACTTAAAAACGTGGTTGATTTATTGTTATCAAACGATGATAGTGATAAGGTACCGATGCAGGATGGTTCGAAATCGAACTTCCTACCTACCAAAAACCTTAAAATTACGGTTGATCCGCAACAAGTAATAAGTACAGGAACGGTTTCGGCAGCTGATGCTTCGAAAATTGCCACTGAAGTAGACTGGAAATTTAACAAAGGTTATGTAACCAAAGGTACATTGGCCATGTTCGATATCCTTGCACACAACAACTGGAAACGCCCTATTTATTTCGCATCTACAGTTCCTTCTGAGCAATATAATGGTTTAGACAAATATTTATACAGCGAAGGTTTAGCCTTACGTTTATTACCGTTAAAAGCTGATACAACAGCAACTGAAGATAAACCAGAACAGTTAAACACGCCTGCGATGTACAATAACGTGATGACTAAATTTAAGTGGGGTAATATGAAAACTGCTAAATATTTAGATCCACAATCATCGGATGACACCTTTATTTTCACTAATATCTTCAGCAGCTTAACCAGCAGTTTGATTAAAGATGGTAAAATTGATGAAGCGAAAAAAGTTGTAGACAAATATTTCGCAGTAATGCCAACTGATAAATTCTTCGGTATCCGCACCGTTGTAGTGAAATTCTACATGGCCGAAAACCTATATAAATTGGGAGAAACGGCGAGGGCGAATGATATTATGGATAAATCGGGAGAATACATCAATAAAGAATTAAACTACTTAGCTGATATTTCACAATCGAAAGGTTTAACCGGATCGCAGAATATCCAAACAGGCTTATATTATCTGGATAGGATGATTAAAACCACCAAAGCCGCTGGTCAGGATAAGTTGAGCGACAAACTTCAGAAAACATTTAATGCTTTAGAAAGCCGTTTATCAGCGTTCTTCCCCCAACAACAGGGTCCGCAGCAATAAGCGGATTTTGAAAATAGATTTTAAAGCAGCTGCATTAATTTGTAGCTGCTTTTTTGTTGGGCTTGCGCTCGTTTCCAACGAGTGCATCATTAGCCTTACGATTTTATCGTAAAAACATAATAGCTCATTAATTAAACCGTAAAATATGGTATACTATTTACACGATTGTTGAAACGAGCTTGGGCTACTCGAGAATGCTTGCGCTCGTTTCCAACGAGTGCAGCAATAGCCTTACGATTTTATCGTAAAAACATAATAGCTCATTAATTAAACTGTAAAATACGATATACTATGTACATGCTCGTTAGAAACTAGCGTGAGCTACTCGAGAATGCTTGCGCTCGTTTCCAACGAGTGCAGCAATAGCCTTACGATTTTATCGTAAAAACATAATAGCTCATTAATTAAACTGTAAAATACGATATACTATGTACATGCTCGTTAGAAACTAGCGTGAGCTACTCGAGAATGCTTGCGCTCGTTTCCAACGAGTGCAGCAATAGCCTTACGATTTTATCGTAAAAACATAATAGCTCATTAATTAAACCATAAAATACAGTATACTATTTAAACGCTCGTTAGAAACTAGCGTGAGCAATTATGATCTTTCTGAATAAATATATAAATTTAATATATGTCAGATCAATATCAAGCCAGGGATCCGGAAGGAATTTATTTTCTAACCTTTACAATTGTGGATTGGGTTGATATATTCACAAGAGTTTCCTTTAAAGAAATCATTATCAATTCGCTAAAATATTGTCAATTAAAAAAGGGATTAACGCTTTATGCCTATTGCCTAATGACCAATCACATACACCTTATTGCCTCTGCCAGTGGAAACACAAAGCTTTTTGAAATTGTTAGAGATTTTAAAAAATATACAAACAGAGCGATTATTGAAGAGATTAATTCAGGAAATGAAAGCCGCAAAAAGTGGCTGTTAAATAAATTCGAATTTGCCGCGAAATATACAACCCGCATCGAAAACTATAAAGTTTGGCAAGATGGTTATCATGCTGTTGAATTAATTAGTTCAGAGTTTACATATCAAAAACTAAATTATATACATCAAAATCCGGTTCGCGCTGGAATTGTAGCTGATCCCGAGCATTATACATATAGTTCTGCATCTAATTATCACGAGCTTGGTGGACTATTAGAAGTTGAGTTGCTTGATGTTAATTGATAAAGATCTTTGTCGCGTATTTTTTATGGCTAGAATAATTTTATTGTTTAAGAATATTCGACATCGTAAAATACGATAGGCTACTTAGGGGCTGACCAAAAAGGTAGATTACTAATTTGGTCAGCCTC
>NZ_QNQU01000017.1 GCF_003315595.1 Pedobacter miscanthi
GAGTAGGTCGGTGCCAAATCTTAAAAGAAACCCTTCAGCAGTAATGTTGAAGGGTTTTCTTGGTTTATGGGGGGGTACATAATGTTTATTTGCTGTCTTTAACAGGAAATTAAGCGCCACCAGGGCCGATGGTACTGTCCCGAACCTTCGGGATGGGAGAGTAGGTCGGTGCCAAATCTTAAAAGAAACCCTTCAGCAGAAATGTTGAAGGGTTTTCTTCGTTTACAGCAATTTGATTCATTTCAGTATCTTTTTAGCATGATAGACCCTGAAATAAATTCAGGGTGACGGGTAGCTTGTTTTTATTTGTTCCCGCAGATTACGGTGATCGCCGCAGAGACCATTCCATCTTCCATCATACCTCTATCCCAGGTTAAATAGCCCTGATGGAAGCGGTCCCGATTTTTCATCGGGAAAGCGTACAGCAGGACAGAACCCAACCTATAAGCACAGCAACTGCGCTCCAAATAATATTAAGGCTTTACGTGCTAAGCCAACTTATCAAAGGATAATAATATTAGTCCCCACACGAAGCGTTGATAGCCGCAGAAACTTTCCATCTCCCATCATCCATTTTCCATCTTACCTCACTTAACCCTCCTGTTAAAAAATGTAAAATCTTTCATGCTCAAGTTAATAAAACCGTATTATTGTAGTATTACGTACATAATATGATGATGAACGCTAACCTGAAGAAATTAACTTTTCTTGCTTTTATTTTGTGCTTAAACTTTACTGTTTTCGGGCAGAGTAAGAATGTACAGCTCCCTGCCAATTGGTTTAATTTAGATCTACTCGAAAACGGATATTTTGGTATCAGTACCGAAAAGGCATATCGCGAGCTGTTAAAAGATAAAAAGCCTAAGCAAAATGTTATTGTAGCCGTAATTGATGGTGGCGTGGATATCAATCATCCTGATCTGAAGCGTGTTTTATGGACGAATAAAAAGGAAATCCCGGGTAATGGTATAGATGACGATGGTAATGGTTACATCGACGATATCCATGGCTGGAATTTTATCGGTTCAAAAAAAGGTAACCTTGAATTTGATAATTTGGAATTGGTAAGGTTATTAAGGATTTATACGCCGAAATATCAATCTACAACCAATTTAACACCTCTCGACAGCACTCAGAAAGAAGAATTCAGGTTGTACAAAAAAATGGTGGGCGATTTCGGCAAGAAATATGAAGATGCCAGCAATACTTTTTCTGTGCTTATTGCCATAAACAAAGTCCTTGATTCTGTAGCGAAAATCAATAAAAAGGAAATCCCAACTTTAGCAGATATCGACAGTTACAAGCCCGATGATGAGACTGAAGAACAGGTAAAAACGATTATCAGAAAAGGCTCGAAAGAAGATGGCTCTTTTGAAAAGTTTTATAAAAATATTAAAGAAGGTTATAAGCAATATGATGCCATGTTGAAATATAACCTGAATCCTAAATACGATGTGCGTGCAGAGTTGGTTGGCGATGATTACAGCAATTCTTACCAGAAAGATTATGGTAACAACGATGTAAAAGGACCCGATGCTTTCCACGGTACCCATGTATCAGGCATTATTGGTGCCGATCGTACCAATACGGAAGGTGTTTTGGGGGTGGGCAATAATGTAAGTATTATGGCCATAAGGGTTGTACCTACCGGCGATGAACGTGATAAAGATGTGGCCAACGGTATCCGTTATGCAGTAGATAACGGAGCAAGGGTAATTAACATGAGTTTTGGCAAAAGTTATAAATGGGATAAAAAAGCAGTAGACTCGGCAGTGAAATATGCCGAAAGTAAGGGCGTATTATTGGTACATGCTGCCGGAAACGATAACCAAAACAATGATTTGGAAGAAAATTATCCGAATAAGTTTTACGATAGTAAAGAAGCCGAAGCTTATAAGGAAGCAAATAAAAAACCTGCCAAGCCTGATTTTACTCCTCCGCGACCAATGGCACAAAACAATGGAATGGGCATGCGGCCTCCTTTTGAAAGATCGGCATTATTAAAACCTGTTGTGGCAGATTCGGCTAAATTCAACCTGCCACACGCCTCCAACTGGATCGAGGTTGGCGCAAGTGCTTATAAGGATGATGATAACCTGAAGGCCGATTTTTCTAATTATGGCAAGTATAGTGTTGATGTTTTCGCACCGGGATTTCTGATCAAATCTACAGTGCCTGATAACAAATATGAAGAAGCGGATGGAACAAGTATGGCCTCGCCAGTTGTAGCTGGCTTAGCGGCTTTAATTTTAAGTTATTATCCCGAATTAAAACCTGCTCAGGTAAGGGAAATTATTATGAAATCGGTATCTAAAGTGGCCCACAAAGTGAAATATAAAAACGAAAGAGGCGAAAACGTACGGGTGCTTTTTAGCGAAATATGTGTGAGCGGTGGTATTGTTAACACCTACAATGCACTCAAATTAGCAGCAAGTTATAAATAGTTTGAAGTTTGCAATTTTCTAGTTCGCAGTTTCAGGTATTGATCTGATAAACTCCTGAAAGGTACCAAATGGATAGTTTTTCGCTTTCATCCATGAAATAAGCGACTCCATGCGTGCGATCATTTTTGCTCCGGTATTTTTTCTCACATAACCCGGGAAACCAAAGCGTTCAAAATCATTAAGATCGGTAAACTCCCAGGGGTGGAAGTAAATATTTAAATACTTATCCTTTTTATAGGTCCAGCTGGCTAAGGTTTTGTAAATGCTTAATGGTAAATTATGGAACGACAGCCAGAATAAGGGAAATCTGACTAACGGACTTACCGAAGCGGGGATTTGGAGTACATTATCCTTAACAAAATGCGTTCTGGAGATGTTAAAATTATTATAACGGCCTGGTAAATAAGTTGGATTGATCGAAGTATTATAGGCATAACCCGCTTTTTCAATTTCCTTTTCATCTACGGGCATCATCCGCGCCATGCGGTAACCCGTAATTTCTTTGCCCGAAAGTTCTTCCAGTTTAAGTTTCGATTGAAGCAGGTGCTCCGGTTTAAAATCAGAATGATAATAACCGTGCGAAGCCAGTTCGTGGCCTGTTTCGGTAATACGCTTAATCAGGTCAGGGATATTTTCGGCAAAAGTTACCGTACAAAAAAATGTGGCTTTTACCTTGTATTTATCCAGGATATCCAGAATAGCAATGGTTCCTGCCCTCGAAATGGCAATCTGATCTTCAAAAGAAATATCTTTTCCATATTCGAAAGGCATATCGAACTCTTCGATATCAAAACTTAACAGTACCATTTATTTTTGCTGGATATTAGTTGAACGGATAATATAATTTGGACGGTTTTTAGACTGCATAAACATTTTACCTACATAAATGCCAATAATGCCCAGAATAATGAGCTGTAAGCCTCCAAAAAAGACAATGGTCATAATTACCGATGCCCAGCCAGAAACCTCTACATGGTTTACAAAAGCGTAAATGATGTATGGAATGTAAAGTACAGAGGCAAATGAAAGAATAAAACCAAGGTAAACTGCAGAATATAGTGGTTTAATGCTGAAGGAAGTAACACCATGCAGCGCTAACCTGAACATTTTTTTAAGGGTATATTTACTTTGACCAGAAAAACGTGCTGCCGGATTATACCTGATGGCAAACTGTTTAAAGCCCAGCCATTTTACCAAACCGCGTAAAAAAGGTTCGTTTTCATGGAAATTCCTGAAAACACTCACTACTTTTTGATCCAATAAGCGGAAATCGGCTGCTCCCGGCTCTAAATCGATATCAGATAACCAGTTTAAGGTTTTATAAAAGAGATTGGACGAACTTCTTTTGCCTTTCGATAAACTTTTATCTTCTTCGCGTATGGTGTAAACCACCTCAAACCCATCCTGCCATTTCTCCAGCATCTGAGGGATCAATTCTGGCGGGTGCTGCATATCGCAATCCATAGAAATTACACAATCTCCAAAAGCATGGTCCATACCTGCCTTTACCGCCAATTGATGTCCGAAATTTTTAGAAAACTCCAGGAAAAAAATATTTTCAGCGGTTGCCGCATAATCCTTAATCGTCTGGAGGGTATGATCGGCACTCCCGTCATCTACCAATATAATTTCGTAGCGGTAATCGATCTTAGCAAAAACGTTTTTAATACTTTCGGCAATAACGAAAATATTATCGGCTTCATTGTAGGCAGGGATTACTATAGAAACTAACTTATTCATTAATCGGCAATCAGGTACGATTCAAAATCTTCTTTCATCATCTGGTATATTATGGTGAGCCAAATGATTACGCAAGGTAGGGCTTTAAGCGAATATAGACGAATAAATTCTTTAACCGGCCTTGGGAAAATATCGGTTGGCGATAGGCTGGTGAGTATAAAAGCAAAAATAAATAAAGCAATTATCCAGGCTTTCTTCGGGTTTTGCTGTACCATAAACCAAATGGCCACACCTGCAAACGCAATAATATAAGTTGGCGATTCTGACCCGCTGCTGAAAATTACGGTGAAAATTAATGTTGATGCCAGCAACATCAGCCTGAAACCTAAATGTTTATACTGCTTAATACGGGTATAGGGTAATCCGAATAGGATTAATCCACCCAATAAAAACGGCATGTTTGGGATGTTTACATTTCCTGTGGCTCTTCTCACCATGCCCATTAAAGAAATATCCTGAAAAGAAGTTAATGAGGCATTCAGGTCATTTTTATGCGCAAGAGAATGGTACCAGTCGCTGTAAGATTGAATAACAAACTCTGGCGATGAAATTACCATCGGCAAGGCAAATAACAGCCCAAATGCAATGATGCAGCCTAAAATAAATTTGAGTTTATTCTTGGTAAAAAAGAAAAAAGCAAGTCCGACTATACCGTATAGTTTTACCAGTGTGCCAAAAGCGATAAAAAATGCCGATTGTACCTCTTTCTTTTTGACCAGGTAAGAGAAACTGAGCAGGATAATACCGGTTAGTGCAATATTGAATTGAAAACTGAATAATGCGGTTAATGTTTCATGCGCACAAATCCAGGCAATAAGGGTGCGTTTGTTAAGCGAAATGGGTAAACTATAAATGCCCCACAATAAAATACATACGTTGGCAATATTCCATAAAATACAGCCTAAACCATCGGGTAAAAGGGCAAATGGTGCAATAGAAACCGAAAATACAGGTCCATAATGGTTGCTATCCCGATATTCAGCATAATTATTATATAAATTCTGAAGATCTGTAGTATGTAGGTATACATATTTAAAGATCAGGTAATTGTTGTACGAATGATGATGGTACTGTTTAAAACCCGCAACAATGGCCAGAATAAGGTAAATGGCAATCACACATTCCTTTTTTAAAAGAAATGATGATAGTTTGCTCAGATTAGCGTTTTTTGAATTATTCATTAATGATTTAGTGCCGCTAATATAACCATTTTAACAGTTTTGCGCTGACCGAAGTTTATTGATAAAGCATCATTAAAATTTTTGTCCGGTCTTTAAATCAGAAAGCTTAAAGTTTTTAAATGAGCCTATTCCAGCGAAAATTACTTTAAAGCCCATCAATTTTCCTATCGGGCTATGGTATTTTGTTTTAAAAATTTCCTTGTCATCTATTAACAAAACTACCTTTTGGTTTTCTACCCGTAATTTAACCTGTCCTCCATTGGTAAGGTCGTGACCAAACTCTCTTAAATCATCTTTTGCACCCATTTTTTGTACTTCCGAAAATTTATAAGAGCTCCAAACTGTACATTCGGGTTTGATGATGCTGAGAAAATGTTTGTCGTGTTCGCCATAAACAACCAGGTCTACCTGCGAGCAGCGTACCCCCGGCCGTTCGGCCGAAGTGGTAATGTATGCACTGAATTCAAAATTATCTGCACTGATTTCTGTTGGCCTCACATTGGCAAATGAGACGAAAAATGTTTTGCTGGTATCAACACCCGCATCCAGTACTTCCCTGCTTGTAACATGGTAATCGTACGCTGCAGAAATCTTTTTGAGTATCGGATATACCCTTGTCGAATCATTTTGCATGGTAGAAATAATATCCCAGCCTTTGCTCTGCAGGTATACATAGGCGGTATCTATAACAGCATTTTTATGATACAAAAGGGGAAAATATCTGCCCGGGGTTTCGTAATAATGGTTTGCAATGCTATCGCTGAAATTAGATCGTTTCAGGCTGCCATCGGCAAAATCGATTATAAAATTACTGAGCTTATCAGAAAGTTTTCCTTTAATGCCGAGTTTAAAAATGGCAGAATGCGGACTTTTCCCTTCAGGATTTAAACAGAGCAGTTTAACATTTCGGACTTCACCATTGCTCAGAACATAATAAATGCCGGTAACGGTAAGGATGGTGAAAAATGTTAATATGAAATAAAAAGTATTGTTACTTTTTGTTTTTACCGGTGCTGCTGTTAAAAATGTGTCTGGAGTTGTTTCTTTTTCCGTTACCGGATGTAAAAGTTCAAATTCATACCAATCGCGAAAGCCGATAAACTGTGCAAGGGCATCTCGTGTAGCTTTTTGCGGGTAATAACGTGTAGGCTTTTTAAGCTTCCCAAAAATACGTTTCAGTGTATTTTCACTTAAATGAACTTTCGTTTGCCGATGTAATAAAGCACTTAATTTAATGTAATCGCTGTTCTTCCATTCCGAAATGCTTTTTTCGCCAACCTGAAGAGCTACTTTTTTGCAACAGATATCCAGCTGTTTAAAAAAAACAGAATTTTCGGCATGTACAAACTCATTGTTCATTTGGTTTAAGTGGATGATTATTAGTTTGTTGGCTTGTCAATAATATTGGTAAACATTTGTATAAATGGTTATTGTTTTTGGACCTATATCATTACCTAAGTTTATAAAAGCAAATGACGACAAAAGGTTCTTTCGCTGCAAAACAAACTATTTTTTATAAAACTAACCAAATTTAATGAAAAAAAAACTACTCCTAATGGTGTTCTTTTTGTGCAGTTATTACGCACTAAAGGCACAAACCAGACCGGTTACCGGGAAGGTGATTGATGCAGGTACCAAAGAAAGTCTTATTGGTGTTACCATTAGCATACCGGGTACAAAAACAGGCACCACAACTGATACAAACGGGCAGTTCAGTTTAAATGTCCCTGCAGGCACAGATAAGCTTTTTGTGAGTTATGTTGGTTATCAGGAACAAACTGTGGCCATAACAGGAGCTAATCTTACCATCAGTCTGACTGCCAATACCAAAAACCTCAATGATGTTGTGGTGGTGGGATATGGCACGCAGAAAAAGAAAGATTTAACAGGTTCTATTACCAGTATTGGTGCCAAAGATGTAGGCGGCAGGCAAACTTTACAGATCTCCGAAGCCCTGCAGGGAAGTATACCTGGTTTATCTTCTACCCGGACAAGTGGCGCGCCCGGTAGCAGTTCTACCATATTAATCAGGGGGATTACCACAATTGGTACCAATAGTCCGCTGGTTATTATCGACGGCGTTCCCGGCAATATCGATAACATTAATCCCAATGATGTAGAAAACATTACTGTATTAAAAGATGCCGCTTCTGCAGCCATTTATGGTTCGCGTGGTGCTGCAGGAGTAATTTTGGTTACTACAAAAAGGGGATTGAGCGGTCAAAGCACCTTTGAGTATAACTACGAATATGGTGCACAAAAGGCAACAGCGCTGCCTAAATATGTTGGGGTAACAGATTATATGCGTTATATAAACGAACAGGTTACCAACGATGGCGGAAGCAGCGGGCCATATCCACAGGCAACCATTGATAGTTACCTGGCCAATAATGCGTCGGATCCTGATAAATTTCCGAATACCGATTGGCAAAATTCCATTTTAACAAACAATACTGCTCCACGCCAGCGCCATGGATTGGTTTTTACCACAGGTACCGATAAAATTAAATCCAAGGCATCATTTGATTACAGCAATGCAGGGGCTTTTTATGATAACCGGAATTTTAACAGGTACCTGTTCAGGATAAACAACGATTTTAAAATAAGCGAAAAATTAAACGCCAACCTGGATGTTAATTTTAGCCGGACGACCAATAACGCGAATGCGGGAGAATTAAATGGTTATAATCCAATTTACGAATCGCGCATCATGCCGCCCATTTATGATGATGTTTATAATAACGGTGATCTCGCTTTCGGTAAAGATGGCAGAAATCCTGTAGCACAGCTTAAAAAAGGGGGCTTTCAGAAAAATGTTGCCAACCAGTTGGGCGGAAGAATGGCTTTAAATTACAAGCCAATTTCCGGCTTAACCTTAACGGCACTGATTGCACCAACTTTCGATTTTAACAAAGGCAAGAATTTTTCAGAACAAATAAAATTCAATAATCCTGACGGCACAGTAAGTACAGTGGTGAACCAGGCCCGGACTATTTTAACAGAAGGGCGGACAGAAAATTTTACCATAAACGGGCAGTTCCTGGCAAATTATACTAAAACCATAGCCAATGATCATAATATCGATTTATTGGCTGGTTATGAAGAAAATTATCGGAATACCGAAAGTTTAGGGGCTTCAAGGTCAGGATTTTCTTTAACTGATTTTCCTTATCTTAATACCGGAAGTACGGAGTTGAGGGATAACAATGGCAGTGCAAACGAATCGGGTCTGCACTCTTTTTTCGGTCGTTTGCAGTATAATTATAAAAATAAATATTATCTGCAGGGTAATATTCGTTCTGATCAGTCGTCGCGTTTTGCTTCTCAGTTCCGTACTGCCGTTTATCCTTCCGTTTCAGGAGGTTGGGCAATAAGCGAAGAGAATTTTATGAAGGACGTCAAATGGTTATCCTTCTTAAAAATTAGGGGCGGATGGGGCCAGGCAGGTAACGAACGTTTACTGGATCGAAATAACAACCCGGCATATTATCCTTATCAGGCTACTTTAGATTTTACCAGCGCTTTATTCTATCAGAATGGAGTTGTTGTACCCTTAAGCGGTGCCGGTCAACAGGTTTATGCCGTGGATAACATTACGTGGGAAACCAGTCAGACTACAGATTTTGGTTTGGATGCCGCTTTCTTTAATAATCGCCTTAGCTTATCTGCATCATATTACAAAAAGAAAACTTTCGATATCTTATTACCTCTGGATATTCCCCTTTACATTGGTTATGATAAACCAAACCAAAATGCCGGAACGCTGGATGTTAAAGGTTTCGAACTGGAAATAAACTGGAAGGATAAGATTGGCGAAATCAATTACAGCATTGGTGCAAATTTATCCGATGCCAAATCAAAAATCGGCGATTTAAAAGGTACACAGTTTTTGGGCGATCAGATTATCAGAACCGGAAGTGAGTACAACGAGTGGTTTGGTTATAAATATAACGGCATTTTTCAGAATGCAGCAGAAGTTGCAGCCGGTCCGGTTGCCAACGCTAATACCAAACCTGGCGATTTTAGGTATATGGATACCAATAATGATGGCAAAATAACACCGGATGATAGGGTATTATTGGGTGGTGCTTTACCAAGATACCAATACGGCGGGAATATCAGGGCTGATTACAGAGGCTTCGATTTTAATTTGGTTTTTCAGGGCATAGGCAAAAAATTAAGCCGTTTAAATAGCGAAGCAATAAGGCCTTTTGCCGAAGCTTTCGGAAATGTGCCACAGGATATTGTCGGCAAATTTTGGAGCTTAAACAATACGCCCGAGCAAAACCAGGCTGCCTTTTATCCAAGGCTCTCCAGTACGTCGAGTGGTAATAACTATGCCTTATCAGATCACTACCTGATTAGTGGTTCCTATTTCAGGTTGAAGAATATCACCCTGGGCTATAGTTTAAAAGAAGAATGGGTTAAAAAGATCGGCATTAAAGGCCTGCGGGTTTATATTTCCGGAAACGATCTCTTTTCAGCAAGTAAATTTCCAAAATACCTGGATCCCGAAGGTGGAGATTATGCCTACCCAATAGTTTCTACCGTATTGGCAGGGGCCAGTATTAAATTCTAAATCAATTACCATTTGATACATAAAATATGATGGTTTCATCACAACTGAAAAAAACGATATAAAGATGAAAAAGATATATTTTCTCCTTTTAGCAACATTGGTTTTAACAGCTTGCAACAAGCTCGACTTAAATCCACTTTCGGAGGCAGCAACAAGTACCTTCTACTCAAACCAAACAGAATTGGAGCTTGCAGTAAACGATCTTTACCGGTTGGATTTCTGGCAAAATGACAATGAACTGTTTAGCGATAACGAATGGCACAGGGCACAGTTAACCAATGCAGTAATTGGCGGCACCATGACGGCAGAAGACGGCACCGTAAGTAATTATTGGCTAATCTGTTACAAAGCCATTGCAAGGGCAAATTCTTTTATTGCCAATAAAAACAGGGCTGCAGCAAATACACCGGCAGCTGTAATTTTAAAACTGGAAGCCGAAATGAGGCTGATCAGGGCATACCAATACTCGAAACTGATTGCACATTTTGGCGATGTTCCGTTTTTGACCGAACCCGTAGAATTATCAGAAGCCTATGGCATAAAAAGGACTCCTAAAAGCGAAATCCTAAAATTTATTTATACCGAATTGGATTTTGCTGCATTAAACCTGCCGGCAAATTACAGTACGGCAAGCGTTAAAAGATTAACCAAAGGAGCTGCTCTCGCAATAAAGGCAAGAATTGCCTTATATATGGGCGATTATGCCATTGCCCGTGATGCAGCCAAAGCCGTAATGGATTTAGCTGCTGCCGGCAACTATGCCTTAAATGCAAATTTTTCCCAATTATTCTTAAAAGCCGGCGAAAGCAGCAAAGAATTAATTATCAGCATCCCCCGGGAGCAGGCACAGAATGTATCGAGCTCGGCGGCCTACGTTCAGGATAACATATCCAGAAATGCAGGTGGTTTTGGTGCTCAACTCCCCACCAGGGAAATAGTTGATGCTTACGAGTGCATAGATGGAAAGCCTATTAACGAATCCTCCTTATACAATCCTTTAGATCCGTTTAAGAACAGGGATCCCCGTTTAACCGCCACCGTAGTGGAGTTTAATACTTATTGGTTAGGGTATAATTATGCTCCACATCCCGATTCGTTACAGGTTTGGAGCAGTAAATTGGGCAGAAAAGTAACCAACAACGATACCCGCAAGGTAGCTGTAAATGCAAGTTTTACAGGTTTTTTATGGAAAAAAGGAATCGACCAAACCTGGGCCGACCGCTTAACTGAAGATAACGACGCCATCATTTTCCGGTATGCCGAAATATTATTAACCTATGCCGAAGCCAAAATAGAACTCGGTGAAGTTGATGCATCGGTTTTAGATGCCATTAACCAGGTTAGGGCAAGGGCTTATGGGGTTACAGCGACGCAAAGCACCATGTATCCGGCAATAGTAGCTACTGATGTAACCGCATTGAGAAAAATTGTACGTAGAGAAAGAAGGGTAGAGTTTGTTAGGGAGGGATTACGTTACATGGACCTGATCAGGTGGAAACTGGCCGAAAAAGCTTTAACAACACCCGTAATCGGTTTGCCCGATCCAGCCAATCAGAACCGCGCCAAATGGCCCTTTCCGGGTACTACACCAATTGATGCCGATGGAATTGCAAACTATTCAGGTTTTGGGGCAGATGTTAAAATTTTAGTGAACAGAAGTTTCGATAAAAACAAACAGTATTTATGGCCTATTCCTGCTGTAGAGAGACGAGTAAACAGCAATATTACCCAGAATCCTAATTATTAACATAGTAGCCGGAAGGAATACTTTCGGCTTTATTTCCGCACATGAAAAGAAACCTAAAATTAAGATTTAGCGCGCTGATCAGTTCAGCAATTTTTACAGCCCATTTTGCCCAGGCACAAACAAAACCCTTGCAGGTAAGTGGCGTTTATCCGCATTTGGCCACATTTAACGAAAGCTGGGATAAACAGGATTGGCAAAAAAAAGGTGCTACCAAAAGTTATGGCGATGGTGGCGAAAATGGTATTGGTGCCATTACCCCCTGGGCAGGTAAGCTCTGGATGGTTACCTATTCGCCACACATGCCGAAGGGAAGTTCGGATAAGTTATACAGTATAGATAACAATCTTAATGTAACCATTCACCCCGAAAGTATTGGTGGTACACCTGCAAACAGGCTGATCCACAGGGAATCGAACCAGCTAATTACAAGCAACTATTTTATCGATGATAAGGGAAATATCAGAGTAATCCCCTTTTCGGTTATGCCGGGCCGTATGACCTCAACCACTCGCCACCTTACCGATCCGGCCAATATGGTCTATTTTTACGATATGGAAGGCATGTTGTACGAAGTTAATGTACATACACTTGCGGTAAAAAAGCTGTTTAACAAACCGGTACCCGGTTGGCATGGCAAAGGTGCCTATACCGCACAAAACCAGTTAGTAGTAGCCAATAATGGCGAAGAAGCTGTTTTTAAACTGACAAAAGATATGCTTGAAGTTGGCGATGTGCCAAAAAATGAAGAAGAAAAAGGCGTTTTAGCCAGCTGGGATGGTAAAACATGGAAAATTATCGAACGACGTCAGTTTACAGATGTTACCGGGCCAGGGGGTATTTATGGTTCGCCAAATGATAAAACCCCGCTATGGAGTATTGGCTGGGATAAACGTTCGGTAATGTTGAAATTATTGGATGGCGGTAAATGGTATACTTACCGTTTACCCAAAGCTGCCCATACCTACGATCACCGTGGTGGCTGGTATACCGAGTGGCCTCGAATCCGCGAGGTTGGCAAGGATAAAATGCTGATGGATATGCACGGCATGATGTACGATTTCCCTAAAACTTTTTCAAGGAACAACAGCAGTGGTATTACTGCGGTTAACAGCCATTTACGTTACATCCCCGATTTTTGCAGCTGGAACAACCAGATTGTAATTGCTACAGACGAAACAACAGTTTTAGAAAACCCCATGGCAGGCAGGGCACAATCCAACTTGTGGTTCGGGCAGTGGAGCGATTTAAAAAACTGGGGCGGTGCTACAGGCTGGGGCGGCCCCTGGGATAATGATGAAGTTAAAGCAAATATCCCGTCGGATGCATTTCTGGTGAATGGTTTCGATAAAAAAGTGCTGCATCTGGCACAAAAATCAAGTCAGCCCGTACGTTTCACCATCCAGGTAGATAAAAGAGGAAATAACAAATGGGAAGATTATCAAACCATAACCGTAGGTGCCAAATCTTACAGATATTTTATATTTCCAGCCGGTTTTAAGGCAACATGGGTTAGGTTTAAAACCGATAAAAATTGTACGGCTTCGGCATTCTTTCACTTTACCGGGAAAATGCACGAGAAAGCGGATCCAATGTTTAATACACTTGCTGGCATCAATGAGCAGGCAAAAGTTAACGAAAACCTGATCCGTCCTTCAGGATACAATAAAAACCTTCAGGCTTTAAATATTACCGATGGTAAAAAACAGTATCTGGAAGTTGACGAAAAATTAGCCTTCGTAAACAATACTGCTGATAGTACTTCCCAGATGGAAAAGCTTTTGGCGCTGACCAAAAATTATACGGTTGACGATGCCTCTATCATCATTAAAGATAAAACTGGTACTTTCCGTTTGCCAAAGGGATCAGCTAACTATGAACTTTTTCCATACCGCGATAAAAGGGAGGTCGAATCCGAGCGTTTTATGATGAACATCGAAGGAACATTTTACGAGGTTGGCCGCGAATCAGGTTTTAATGCCATCCGTCCGGTTACCACACATAACAAAAAAATAACCGATTTCTGTACCTGGAGGGGATTATTGGTGCTTAGCGGAACCAAACAGGATGCTAAATCGGATGGACATTATTTTGGCACTCAGGCCAACGGCTTATGGTATGGCGGTATTGACGATCTTTGGAAAATGGGCAAACCGGTTGGCCAGGGAGGAGTATGGAAAAATACGGACGTAAAAGCAAATGATCCATCGCTGCCTTACTTAATGACGGGTTACGATCAGAAAAAAGTGGGCTTAAAGGCAGATAAAGATGTAGAGATTACTTTAGAAGTTGATTTCGATTTAACAGGCTTTAACCCATACAAAACTTTTTCTATCAAGGCTGGTCAAACCATCAATTATACCTTTCCTGATGGGTTTAGTGCGCACTGGGTAAGGGCCGTTGCTAATAAAAACTGCCAGGCAACCGTAACACTTACTTATTTGTAAAAATGGAAACAAACCAGAATAAAAAATCATGGCAGCATCTTTTTAGTGCTGCTGTGATTGTTGCTGCACTCGGGTATTTTGTAGATATATATGATCTCTTATTATTCGGAATTGTAAGAATCCCCAGTTTAACCGATTTAGGCCTGAACGAAGCAGAAAGATCAATAGAAGGTGCCAGCATTTTAAACTGGCAAATGGGTGGTTTATTAATCGGGGGTATTTTATGGGGAATTTTAGGCGATAAAAAAGGTCGTCTCTCCGTTTTATTTGGATCCATTATTACCTATTCAATCGCAAATTTTGCCTGTGGTTTTGTACAGGATGTTGCTGTTTATAAAGCACTGCGTTTTGTTGCAGGGATCGGCTTAGCCGGCGAACTCGGTGCAGGGATCACTTTGGTTTCCGAAAGCCTGCCAAAAAAATTAAGGGCAATTGGTACCTCGGTGGTGGCAGGTGTAGGGCTTTTAGGTGCAGTTGCAGCTTATTTTACGGTTGAACTTTTGAGCTGGCGGTATGCCTATTTTACTGGCGGCGTACTAGGGGTATTGTTATTGCTTTTAAGGATTGGTGTTTTCGAATCGGGCATATTTAAACAGATGGCCGAAAAGAGTGAATTGAAAAAAGGAGATTTTTTGTCTTTTTTTACAAACACGGGTCGTTTAAAACTTTATGCTAAATGTATAGGAATCGGTTTGCCAACGTGGTATGTAATCGGGATTTTAGCAACATTCAGCAATGAATTTGCTAAAGCTTTAGGTATACCTGAAGCTGTAAAGCCCGGTTTAGCTGTAATGTGGTGTTATATTGGTCTTGCAGCTGGCGATCTGTTGAGCGGCGTGATGAGTTATTACCTCTCCTCGAGAAAAAAAGCCGTAACCATTATGATGCTTTTTACGTTTATTGGTGCATTAATTTATCTCTATGCCGGAATTCAAAGCGCACAACTCTTATACCTGATGTGTTTATGGCTGGGTTTCGGAATCGGGTATTGGGCGATGTTTGTTACCATTGGGGCCGAACAGTTTGGTACCAACGTAAGGGCAACGGCGGCAACAACTATTCCGAACATGGTGCGCGGAACGGTTGTGCTCATGACTACACTGTATGCTTATTTAAAACCATTCGTGTTTGAGCTTCATGCTGCTGCTCTATTAGGGTTGATATGTTTTTCCCTGGGATTTTATTGTATCCTCACCATACCCGAAACAAGCGATAGAGACCTCGATTTTATTGAAGGTGATTAAATTCCTTGTGGTATGATTGCACAGATTTGATTGGGCATCTAAAACATTCCAGCATTTAAACATTCCAACCTTACAACATCCTACATGGCTGAGGAAAAATTAAGTAATCATTATTATATGGTTAAGTATAACGATTTAGTAAAACCTTTTACTAATTTTAAGATACTGAACCAAATAGATCATCAATCTTCCTCAAAAAACTATGAAAAAATTACAACTGCCGCTTTTCGTGGCCCTGGTACTCACCTTTAGTGCCTGTAAAAAAGAAACGCAACAAACTGAAAAATTTTCGGGCCCGAAATTAAAAGAAAATGTAAATCCAAATTCAGCATTATTAAGCTTTTCGCTTAATAACTGGATGGGCGTACTGGCCGACCAAAACAGTATTGCCACCCTGTCTATCCCCGGCACTCATGATTCTGGTGCTACTATCGAACCTGTTTCTGGTACGGCCAAATGTCAGAACCTGAGCATTGCCGATCAGTTAAATGCAGGTGTACGTTACCTTGATATACGTTGCAGGCACATTGATAATGCTTTTGCCATCCATCACGGAGCCATTTACCAGAACCTCAATTTTAATGATGTGTTGACTGCCTGCATTAACTTTTTGAACAGTCACCCAACCGAAGCCATTATTATGAGCGTGAAAGAGGAGCATACTCCATCGAACAATACCCGTTCTTTCGAACAGACTTTCGATTCGTATGTGCAGCAAAACGCCGGCAAATGGGATTTGGGGAATAACATCCCAACCCTAGGTAGTATCCGTGGAAAAATAAGACTGTTAAGAAGGTTCGGAGCATCTTCTCCAAAAGGGATTGATGCCACTGCCTGGGCCGATAATACCACTTTCGATATCAACAATTCGGCCGCCAGTTTAAAAATCCAGGATTTTTACAACGTCAACGATGTAAATACCAAGTGGGCAAGGATAGAAACCTTGTTGAATGAAGCAAAAAATGATACTTCGAATAAACTATACCTGAATTACGCAAGCGGATATAAGGCAGGTATTTTTAGTATCCCAAGTATTACTACGGTATCTAACGCTGTAAACCCAAAAATCACCACCTTTTTTACCAATAATACCCATGGTAAATACGGAATTATTCCGCTTGATTTTGTTGATTCAGGCCGTAGCCAATTAATCGTTAATACAAATTTCTAATCTAAAACCGTTTTGACTTATAGGTTCAGTGCGGCGCTTCTAAATGGAGGCGCCGTTTTGTTTATAGCCTATTGCACAAATTAACATGTATCCGTCGGTTTTTAACAATAACCGGTTTTTTCAACGATCTACCTTTGATGTATAAATTTTTAAAGATATGTCAGTTATTAAACCAAAATCAGTTGCAGGGATTTCCATTCCCGATAGTACGATTGCCAGCCAGGCAACAGAACTTTTATTGGAACATGGAACCGAATTTATTTACAACCATTCTTTACGTGTGTTTCTGTTCTCGTCGCTAAATGGAAAAAGAAATAACCTTAAATACGATCCGGAGTTACTTTATATAAGTTCTGTTTTTCACGATCTGGGTTTAACCAAAAAATACAGCAGCGTCGATCTGCGTTTCGAAGTTGACGGTGCGAACGCGGCAAGGGATTTTTTAAAAAGCCATGGTTTGCCAGCAGCATCCTTACAACTGGTTTGGGATACCATTGCCCTGCACACTACCATTGGCATCGCCGAGCATAAAGAAAATGAAGTAGCACTAATGTACAGCGGTGTCGGTTTGGATGTAATGGGCGAGGGTTACGAAAATCTTTCCGAATCCAATCGCCTGGAAATTATCGAAGCTTTTCCACGTAATGATTTTAAGAAGAATATTATCCCGACATTTTTTAGCGGTTTCGAACATAAAACGGAAACTACTTTTGGCAACATTAAGGCCGATGTATGTGCTTATATGATTCCGAATTTTCACCGCAAGAATTTTTGCGATTGTATTTTGCATTCTCCGTGGAGTGAATAGATTGATCGTCATCTCGACCGGAACATAGTGAAGTGGAGAGATCTATCTTGCATGATAGACCCTGAAACAAGTCCAGGGTGACGACTAGCTAGAAAGAGCTTCATCTCGACGACAGTTTCAATAAGCGGCCGTCATCTCGACCGAAACGCAGTGGAGTGGAGAGATCTGTCTCGGGATAGATTTCTCGATTTCGCTATGCTTCACTCGAAATGACGGTTTCTTAGTTTAACAAATTTCCTAAACTCCCATATTCACAAAATGCGTCCGGTAATCCTGTGGAGAAATAGCCGTGTTTTTTTTAAAAAAGTGGCTGAACTGATCCGGAGAACTAAAATTAAGCTGATAAGCAATTTCTTTTACCGGTTTCGACGAAAATTGAAGCGCACGTTTGGCTTCTGCAATCAATTGCCCGTTAATAAGGTCTTTGGCACCTTTGCCACTGCATTTTTTAGAAAGCTCGGTTAATTTTCTGGCCGATACACCCATTAAATTAGCATAATCGCCTACTTCATGCGAAGTTTGGTAATGCTGACTGATTAATTCGATAAAATTCCGGTAAAGTTTATTTTCATGACTATCTATTCCGGCCGTTAACGCTGCATTTACATTGGCAATTTTAATCATGATGATTTTTAAATAAGCGGCCAAAGCATCTAATTTATTCACATAATCTGCAGATGAAAATTCATCATACAAACTGCCAAACAAGGCATTTAAATGGGTATGATCATTTTCATTAAGAGATAACTGCTGGTTATTGGCTGCGTTATTAAACAGCACTGCCTTGCAGTTATTGGCACTCGAAGGACTTCTTTCCCAAAAACAATCTCCAAAACTCAGCTCAAAACCCGAAAAGCTGGTATTCTCATTAAAATTGATGATCTGGCCTTTGGCGATCAGAAAAATTTCCCGGCCGGTTAATTGAAAATGTTTCTCATCAATCCGGATTTCTCCTGAACCCTGTGATATCAGTAAAATCCTATGATAGGTTAAACGGTATGCTGAAGGATCGATTCGAAGATGATCCTCAATATGATTGATGGAGAAAGAATCCTTCAATTCTTTTTCCAGTTTTACACGCAAGGCCCTTGTCATCATGATTTATTCTGCATTAACATATACCCATGCGTTTTCGCCAGATTGCAGCTTAACCGAAATGCGTTTGTAATCATCTACCTCATATTCGTCGACCTGTTTTAACTCATTAGCTGTAATCTTAAAAACGGTTCCTTCAACTCTATCATCCGCATCGCCTGTAAAACGGATAATCGGATGTTGATTTGCCCCGCTCGAAGCCAGGACCTTTTCATCGGTAATTTTTACCCACGAAAGTTTATAGCCGGTTAATACATCCTGATGGCCTGTTAACAGCCTTCCAAAAGTATCCTGCTGAACATTTTCCTGTTGCAATGTTCCGTAAGAAAATAGGTTTTCGCTCATGGTTGGATCTGCGTTTAATGCCCATCCAAAGATAAATAATCAAATTTACTTATCCCCCCATTGTTCGCCTTAAACAGCAATGGCTTGTTCGGGGTTTTTGCTCAGTTCTTTACTCCTAAGCCTGCTCAGGGTTTCCAAACGCATGCCCAAATAGCTGGCCAGGTAACGCAGGGGTATTTTGTTTAGGTCTGTTTTTCTACTTTCTTCCATTTTCTGGTACCTGCGTGAGGCATTTGGAATTCTGGCCAATATTGCCCGTTCTGAGGCTGCGTGGTAATGTAAAGCCAAAAGTTTCCGGCCAACAATATTTGCCTCCTGGTAATTGGCATAAGCATATTCAATTAAAGTATAGGGAATACGGATCAGTTCGCAGTCTTCCAGTGCCTGTAAATACTCTACCGAATGATTTGATCCCTGGTCAGGATGACGGATAGCACCCACAATATTGTTCCCAAAACAGAACCAGGTGGTAATGTCTTTGTCGCCATCTTTTACAAAACCGCGCACAATACCGTTAACCACAAAATACAGTGCCGCATTATGATCGATAGGCGAAACAATGTGTTTATTCTTTTTTACCGCAACAGGGGTACACTGCATTTCATATTGTGCAACCAAAGCGCTGGAAATTTTATGATATTGTTCCATATATTGGATAAGTGGCCTTACAAAAGATTTGTTGTTGGGATTGAGCACCATATCATTAAGTTTAGGTTAAAAAGGGATTATTAAGTATGCCAATAATTTAATGTTGGTTACTTAAGTTAAGGTTATTATGACCAATTAAGGTATTCTGTCTGTACAAATTTTACAGATTATTCCTGATTGGTTTAAAATACATACGTTAAGTAAAAGAATAAGGTTTTCCCATATTTTCTAAAAAAGAATAAAACAGATTTATCAAAATGAAATTAAGCCTTTCATTTTGGTAGGGTACAGATGAAAAGTAGTATCATCTGAAAAAAAATAGTATTCAATAATCAGGTTTAAACCATGATTTAAGTAAGGATTGTGATTTAGGGCATTTGCTTTGTAATAGGCGCGGCATGAAATTTAATCATCATGGATAACCCTATCATTTTTGTGCGCATCGCCAATCAGAACGACGCACCTTATGCAGAAGAAATTATAACAGAAACAGAACAATCAGCCATTGCACGTGGCTCGGGTATTGCCAAAAGAACAGCAGCATCCGTAATCGAAAAAATGCGTGCTGGCAAGGCAGTTATTGCCCTAACCGATACCGGAGAATGGGTGGGGTTTGCCTATATCGAAACCTGGGAAGAAGGCCGTTTTGTATCCAACTCGGGATTAATTGTAGCCCCAAAATTCAGGAATTCGGGCGTAGCCAGATCCATCAAAGACAGGATTTTTAAAATGTCGAGAAGGTTGTACCCCAATTCAAAAATCTTTAGTATTACCTCTGGTCCGGCCATTATGAGGATGAATTCCAAACTCGGTTTTCTTCCGGTAAGTTTTGCCGAGATCACTCACGACGAGCATTTCTGGGAAGGCTGCAAAAGCTGTGTAAACTACGATATTTTAGAACGCAAGAAAAAATGTAACTGCCTTTGTACCGCTATGCTTTTTGATCCCGAATATTTTATCGATGCACAGCCTGTAGTGTACCAGCAAACAGAAATCTATCAGGAAGTAGCCCATTCTTAATCACCTAAGCACATCATCATGAATACCATTAGCAAAATACACCTCACCGAGGGTAATGATCTTAACCATTTATATCAGGAATCGGTCGAACTCCTTTCTAAATTGATTACCATCCCATCATTTAGCGGCGACGAAACACACACTGCCGACCACATTGAATCTTTTTTAAATCAGCATGGCGTTAATACCTTAAGAAAGCATAATAATGTATGGTGTTATAATAAATATATGGATGCGGCAAAGCCCACCATCCTTTTAAACTCCCATCACGATACGGTAAAACCTAACGGACAATATAGCCGCGATCCTTTTAGTCCGACTATTGAAAATGAAAAATTATATGGTTTGGGTAGCAACGATGCCGGTGGACCACTGGTATCGTTAATTGCTACCTTTTTATATTTCTTTGAACGGAAAGACTTGCCTTTTAACCTTTGTTTGGCCGCCACTGCCGAAGAAGAAACCTCGGGCGAATTGGGCATACGCGATATTTTGAGTGAGATTAAAGAAATTGCTTTTGCCATTGTTGGCGAACCTACCTGTATGCAAATGGCCATTGCCGAAAAAGGTTCGATGGTGATCGATTGTGTTGCCAAAGGGCGGTCAGGCCATGCCGCACGCGAAGAAGGCGATAATGCCATTTATCATGCTTTGAAAGATATCGAATGGTTTAAAAACCATTTATTTCCGATTATGGATGGTGAACCGCAGCCTGTAAAAATGACGGTGACGGAAATTAAAGCAGGCATTCAGCATAATATTGTACCCGGTGAATGCAGCTTTACTGTTGATATCCGTTTCGACCACAATTATACCGAAAGGGAAATTGTAAATACCATCATTAACCATACTTCATGCGATTTTTCGCTAAGGCCAAATGTTTTAAAACCTTCTTATATCGATATTCTTCATCCTTTGGTGGTGGCCGGAATTTCTTTGGGAAGAAAAACGTATCTCTCACCCACAAGTTCGGATCAGGGATGGCTGGATATGCCATCCATTAAAATGGGACCGGGCAATTCTGCACGGTCGCACACAGCTGATGAGTTTATCGGCATTGAAGAGATTGAAGAAGGAATTGATATTTATATCAGTTTGCTGGAATCGCTGTCATTCTGAACCTCCGCGAAGGCTCGTTTCTAACGAGCTTTGTAATAGGATATCGTTTGCAACGATAAAATCGTGCGACTATTTATGCACTCGTTTGGAAACGAGCGCAAGCATGCAAGACCCTGAAACAAGTTCAGGGTGACAACTTAATAAAAATGAGCGTCATCTCGACTGAAACGCAGTGAAATGGAGAGATCTAATCTAGCATGAAAGACCCTGAAACAAATTCAGGGTGACGACTTAATAAAATGAGCGTCATCTCGACTGAAACGCAGTGAAATGGAGAGATCTAATCTTGCATGAAAGACACTGAAGCAAGTTCAGGGTGACGGCCCTCGGAAAGGATCGTCATCTCGACTGGAGCAAAGCGGAATGGAGAGATCTATCTCGAGACAGATTTAGCTTCGCTGAGAACTATGTGGTTCTCGGCTGCGTTGCACTCCGCTCGAAATGACGGAATAAAGAGAGTTTCGCTAAAGCCAGAAGAGAGGTTTAACCCTGCATGAAAGACACTGAAGCAAGTTCAGGGTGACGGCCCTTCAAAAGCCCTCCCCGCAATAACGGATAATTCCCACAATGAAAAAAACCTTTCCAAAATGGAAGGGTTTTTTTATGCCTAAAATTTATTTAGTAAGTAATATTTAAAATAATTAATTGATAATCAAATAATTAACTAATTATTTTCTTTTGTTGGTACAAGTTTGGCTAATGGCATACAAAATCATTAGAATCATGACAATACTACTTTTTTTAATCCTTGTACTGCTCTGCTGGGCTACTTACAAATCAATCGACTGGTTCGAAAAAATCTAACATTATGATCGCATTATTCATTATCGCCATCGCCGTATTTATCTATATGATTTACGTGCTGATCAAACCCGAAAAATTTTAATCCTTCCTCCTTTTTGGAGGGCAATTAACAAATCAAAAAATGAACACTGAATTAACAGGCATTATCGCCACCTTCCTGCTTACCCTGGTTATCGCAATACCATTGGGTAAATACCTGGCCAAGGTTTTTGCAGGAGAAAAAGTCTGGACAGACTTTTTAAAACCATTGGAAACTGGTATTTATAAGCTTTCCGGCATTAACGTAAAAGAACAAATGAACTGGAAGCAGCAGATGAAAGCCTTGCTTACCATTAATATATTGTGGTTGTTCTATGGCTTTTTCGTACTCATCTTTCAGGATAAACTTCCCTTCAATCCGGACGGAAATCCGGGGATGACACCCGATCTGGCTTTCAACACCATTATCAGCTTTGTTGCCAACTGTAACCTGCAGCATTATTCAGGCGAGAGTGGCGTAAGTTACCTCACACAGCAATTTGTACTGATGTTCCTTCAGTTTGTAAGTGCGGCAACGGGTATAGCCGCTGCGGTGGTATTTTTTAAAGCATTCAGAGATAAAACAACTACTCAATTGGGCAATTTCTGGGAGTTCTTTGTAAAATCGATCACCCGTTTATTGTTACCATTATCGGTTATAGTAGCCTTGATTTTAACTTTTAACGGTACACCTGCAAGTTATGAGGGTAAAGACAAATTTATTTCTTTACAGGGCGATACAGTAAATGTTTCGAGAGGACCTGCTGCACAAATGATTGCCATTAAACACTTAGGTACCAACGGTGGGGGCTATTTCGGCGCCAATTCGGCACATCCATTCGAAAATCCGAGCTACTTTACCAATATGGTTGAGCTGATTGCGCAAGTGATCATTCCTATTGCAATGGTAATTGCCTTTGGTTATTTCATCCGCAGGAAAAAATTAGCCTGGACCATTTTTGGCGTTATGACTATTGGTCTGTTTATGTTGCTTATCCCGATGCTCAGTTCCGAATTGGGCGGAAATCCAGCTTTAGCTAAAATGGGAATTTCACAATCAACGGGAGCTATGGAGGGTAAGGAAGTACGTTTTGGTCCGGCTGCCTCCGCTTACTGGGCAACTGTGACGACAATTATCTCTACCGGATCGGTAAACAGCATGCACGACAGTACCATGCCGATGTCAGGTACATGGCAATTACTTGGAATGATGATCAACTCATTTTATGGTGGTTGTGGGGTAGGTTTATTAAACTACTTTATTTACCTGATTGTTGCCGTATTTATTTCGGGCCTGATGGTGGGCAGAACGCCGGAGTTTCTCGGCCATAAAGTAGAAGCAAGAGAGATTAAAATCGCCGCCATGATTACCTTGTTAAGTCCGTTTTTAATCCTTGCCGGAACAGCCATTGCCAGTTACATTTTTACCAGTCATGGTGATGCAGCCTGGGCCGTTCAACCTAAAAACTGGCTCAATAACCCTGGTTTCCATGGATTTTCTGAAATGTTGTATGAAATGACTTCATCCAATGCCAACAATGGTTCGGGTTTTGAAGGGCTGGGCGATAACAATATCTTTTGGAATTTATCAACCGGTATTGTGATTTTCCTTGGCCGTTTCCTACCAATTATTGGTCCGGTGGCGATTGCAGGTTTATTAGGTGCCAAAAAATTCATTCCCGAATCGGCTGGTACACTTAAAACAGATACCAAAACCTTTGCCCTGATGACTTTTGCGGTAATTCTGGTATTGAACGCATTATCTTATTTCCCTGCACTGGCATTAGGTCCATTGGCAGAATACTTTACACACTAAAATGGAAAAGGTAAGATGGATGATGGGAAATGGAAAGTTAACCATTAACTCCTACATCATCCATTTTACATCATCCATCATACAAAAATCAATATGGAAAAGGTAAGATGGGAAATGGGGAATTAACCTTTCCATCATCCATTTTACATCTTCCATCATACATAAAAATAAAAACATGAAACCCAATAATAAATTGTTCGAACCTGCCTTAGTGCAGACCGCACTAAAACAATCTTTCATTAAGCTCGATCCAAGGGCGATGGTCCGCAACCCGGTAATGTTTACCGTAGAGATCGGAACCCTGGTGATGGCTTACGTTACCGTATATTCTTTCAGCCACAGTGGCCAGGGATCTCCATTATATAACTTCTTTATCTTTTTGGTGCTATTGCTTACCGTGCTGTTTGCAAACTTTGCCGAAGCCATTGCCGAAGCAAGAGGTAAAGCACAGGCCGATAGTTTACGTAAAACCAGGGAAGAGACACCGGCCAAAGTACTTTTGGCAAATGGTACCATTGAGATCCGTTCTTCAAACCAGTTAAAAAAAGGAGATGTATTTGTCTGCGAAGCCGGCGACACCATCCCTACCGATGGAGAAATTATCGAAGGGATTGCCACAATCGACGAATCGGCCATCACCGGCGAATCGGCTCCGGTAATCCGCGAATCAGGTGGTGATAAATCTTCGGTAACAGGCGGTACAAAAGTTTTGTCAGACGAAATCAAAGTTCAGGTGAGTACTGCTCCCGGCGAAAGCTTTTTAGATAAAATGATTGCCCTGGTTGAAGGTGCATCACGTCAGAAAACACCAAACGAAATTGCCTTAACCATTTTACTGGCGAGTTTTACCCTGGTATTCATCATTGTATGCGTAACCTTAAAACCTTTTGCCGATTACGCCAATACACCGATTACCATTGCTGCATTGATTTCACTTTTTGTGTGTTTAATCCCAACCACCATCGGCGGACTTTTATCGGCCATTGGTATTGCAGGGATGGACAGGGCATTAAGAGCCAACGTAATTACCAAATCGGGTAAAGCGGTAGAAACTGCCGGTGATATTGATGTGCTGCTTCTGGATAAAACCGGAACCATCACGATTGGTAACCGTAAAGCCACCAATTTTTACCCAACCGCGGGTGTAAACATTAAAGCTTTTACCGATGCCTGCGTATTAAGCTCTTTGGCCGATGAAACCCCGGAAGGAAAATCAATCATCGAGCTGGCTGCCGAGCAGGGTGTTAAATCTGCCGGAACTCCGGAGGGATCTGCATTTATCAAGTTTACTGCCGAAACCCGTTCGAGCGGATTGGATACTGCAGACGGAAGGAGGATCAGAAAAGGTGCTTTCGATTCGATCAGGAATATCGTGCAGAAAGCCGGAAATAATTTCCCTTCTGATATCGAAAACCACGTAAAAACCATCGCCACCAATGGCGGAACACCGCTAGTGGTATCTGAAAACGAAAAAGCCCTTGGTGTAATCGAATTACAGGATATCATTAAACCGGGCATCAGCGAACGTTTCGAACGTCTACGTAAAATGGGTGTTAAAACGGTAATGGTTACCGGAGATAATCCTTTAACCGCTAAATATATCGCTGAAAAAGCAGGTGTTGATGATTTTATCGCTGAGGCTAAACCAGAAGATAAAATGAACTACATCAAAGATGAGCAGGCATTGGGTAAACTGGTGGCCATGATGGGCGATGGTACAAATGATGCCCCTGCTTTGGCACAGGCCGATGTTGGTGTAGCCATGAACAGTGGAACCCAAGCTGCAAAAGAAGCCGGTAACATGGTGGATCTGGATAACGACCCTACCAAACTGATCGAGATAGTTGAAATCGGTAAACAATTGCTGATTACCCGTGGTACACTAACCACTTTCTCTATCGCTAACGATGTAGCCAAATATTTTGCCATTGTGCCAGCATTGTTTATTGCATCAATTCCAGCTTTGCAAAGCCTGAATATTATGGGGCTACATTCACCAGAATCGGCAATTATGTCGGCAGTGATTTTTAACGCCATCATTATCCCGATCCTGATTCCACTGGCGCTAAAAGGTGTGGCTTACAAACCCATCGGTGCAACCGCTTTATTACGCCGTAATCTATTTATATACGGTATAGGCGGTGTGGTAGCCCCATTTATTGGTATTAAAATAATCGATTTATTGGTCGGCTTATTTGTGTAAAGAAAAATGTCATGCTGAGCGCAGCGAAGCATCTGCAGGCGATGATGAAGTTGCTTAAAACCAGTAGTGCCTGATCAAAGATCCTTCGACAGGCTCAGCATGACAACAATAAAAATTTAAAAAATAAAAAGATGAAAAAGTACATCATTCAATCTATCCGCTTAACACTTGTATTATTGGTGTTATTATGCGTAATATATCCAATCACAGTGGCCTTTATCGGTAAAATGTCTAAAGGAAATGGTGGAGGAGAAAAAATCACCAAAAACGGTAAAACTGTAGGTTATGTCTTGTTGGGACAATCGTTTACCAAACCACAATATTTCTGGGGAAGACCATCGGCAGTTGCTTACAATGCAGCAGGTTCTGCAGGTTCTAACAAGGGTCCATCTAACCCCGATTATTTAAAAGAGGTTCAAACCCGTATCGATACTTTATTGAAATACAATCCGGGGCTTAAAAAATCAGATATCCCGGCTGATATGGTTACCGCATCAGGAAGCGGACTTGATCCGAATATTTCTGAACAAGGTGCCGCTATTCAAATCCAGAGAGTTGCTGCAGCCCGTAAAATCGATGTAAAAAAGGTAAAAGAACTGGTTGCCATGAATACCCTTAAACCTTTCATGGGTGTTTTTGGCCCTTCATCAGTAAATGTGCTGAAACTGAACCTTGCCCTTGATGAACTTTAACTTAAGCTTTTCCTCCCAAAGTCGTCATTGCGAAACCAATTTTTCATTGGTTGAAGCAATCTTTATTGAAAGCTTATGATAGCAAAATAGATTGCTTCGTCATTCTTCCTCGCAATGACGACCGCGGGGGAGCTTTAACAAAAAACAATATCTCAAAACAATAACAATAGCGATGCATTTGGTCCCCAATAACAAATGAGGACCTCATGCTTTGCCCAATAAAAACAATCAGATAAAATGAAAAAACTATTATTATTTGCCGCTACACTTACTACTGCCATCTTAGCTAAAGCACAGGACGAACCTAAAATTAAAGTAAGCGGATACCTTGAAGCCTATTATGGATACGATTTTAATAAACCGACTGATCATAACCGCCCTGGTTTTATCTATTCGCATAACCGTGCAAATGAGGTGAACCTGAACCTGGGTTTTATCAAGGCTGCTTATGATAGCGGAATGATCAGGGCTAACTTAGCGGTAATGGCCGGGACTTATACCAATGCCAATCTTGCTGCCGAACCTGGTGTATTGAAAAACATTTTTGAGGCCAATGCAGGTGTGAAATTATCCAAAACAGAAAACCTTTGGATTGATGCCGGTATATTTTCATCGCACATTGGTTTCGAAAGTGCCATTTCTAAAGATTGCTGGGTACTTACGAGGAATATCTCATCAGAAAATACCCCTTATTACGAATCGGGGGCAAAAATTACTTATGGTACCAAAGATGGAAAATTTACAGCTACCGCATTGTATTTAAACGGATGGCAGCGCATAACACGCCAGAACGGTAATGATAAGCCTGCCGGTGGACTACAATTAACCTGGAAACCAACCGACAAAATTACGGTAAACTACAGCAATTATTTAGGTGCTGAAGGTGCTGATTCGGTTCGGGTTAACAGGTTTTACCATAACGTATACGGAATTTTCCAGCTTACCGATAAGTTCGGCCTAACGCTTGGCTTTGATTACGGAACCCAGCAAAAACAAAAAGGCAGCAGCGATAAAAGCGAAATCATTTCTCCAGTAGCCATTGCCCAATACAAATTTGCCCCAAAATGGGCTGTTGCAGGCAGATTTGAATATTATGAAGATAAAAACGGAATTTTTATCGCCACTGGTACACCACAGGGCTTCAAAACCAAAGGTTATTCGCTTAACCTCGATTATTCGCCAATAACAAATGCGGTAATCAGGCTGGAGGGAAAAGCTTACGATAGTAAAGACAAAATATTTGCCCGCGAAGGTGCTGCGGTTAATGCCAATGCAAGCGTAACGGCAAGTATAGCGGTGTCGTTTTAATCCACCAGGTTTTCGTCATTGCGAGAAGGCTTTTTCAGCCGACAAAGCAATCTTACAACAATCGCTACCTGGCGTGCGCATTAAGATTGCTTCGTGCCTCGCAATGACGACCCTTTTATTGATTTTGTTAATCGTAGCGCAGTTGAGATGATGACGAACATTAAAAAATAAATAAAATAATGCATCCCTACATAGAAATCTTATTCAGTCTGTTTTTAGCATTGCTAGGCGTGTTAATGATGAGAAAATTAAGCTCGTTAAAAAGTAAAAGAGCATCTGCTATAAAAAAAAGTTATGCTACAGAAAAATACTTTAAACTGCTTTTTAACAAGATTTCCTTTAGATTTATGGTTGTATTATTCACCTTAGTGATGATTATTGCCATTACGCTGTTAATAGAAAACGGAATAATGAGCGTTAGCTGGTAAATAACCATGGATGAGCAAAAAGAAGAATCGGTAAAGCACTTTTTGGATCTGGTGAAAAAATCCAGGCGTGGCAAACTGAAAATCTACATCGGTATGAGTGCAGGTGTGGGCAAAACTTACCGCATGCTGCAAGAATCTCATGCATTGTTGCGTAACGGTGTCGATATTTGTATTGGTTATGTAGAAACCCATAGAAGAGTAGAAACAGAAGCGCTTGTTGCAGGTTTACCGCTAATTCCCAGGCGGAAAATCTTTTATCGCGGTAAGGAAATAGAAGAAATGGATCTCAAGGCGATCCTGAACCGCCATCCCGAAATTGTAATTGTTGACGAGCTTGCCCATACCAACGCCGAAGGCAGCAAAAACAGCAAACGCTGGCAGGATGTTTTCGATTTGCTCGAAGCAGGCATCAGCGTAATTTCGGCGGTAAATATCCAGCATTTAGAAAGTATAAACGAAGAAATTGAACAAATTACCGGTATTGCGGTTACCGAGCGGATACCTGATAAAATACTCGAACTGGCCGATGAAATTGTAAACATCGATCTTACCGCCGATGAACTGGTTACCCGGTTAAAAGAGGGGAAAATTTACGATCAATCGAAAATCGAAAGGGCGCTGGGTAACTTTTTCCAGTCGGATAAAATCCTCCAACTGCGCGAACTGGCCCTAAAAGAAGTGGTACACCAGGTAGAGCGGAAAATCCAGACCGAAATTCCCAAATCAATTAAACTCCGGCCCGAACGTTTTTTAGCCTGTATCTCCTCTAATGCAGAAACCGCCGGTGTGGTGATTCGCAAAACGGCAAGACTGGCTTCTTATTACCGTTCACCATGGATGGTGTTATACGTGCAGAGTGATAGTGAAAGTATGGAACGCATTAAACTCGATAAGCAGCGCCACCTGATTAACCATTTTAAACTGGCTACCGAACTCGGAGCAGAAGTAATTAAAATAAAAAGCAATGCCGTTACCAAAACCATTATCGATATCGCTACCGAAAAGGAAGTTACCACGATATGTATCGGAAAACCCCATCTCAATATTTTTCAGGTGATTTTACGTACTGCCGTTTTTAATGGGCTATTGAAAAACCTGGCGATGAAGGATATTGATCTGATAATACTTTCATAAGCGAAAACTTATCATTCAAAGAGTGTTTTGTTCCAATCGCAGTGAGATTGACCTGATATTTCAAATCCAACAGCAGCGAACATCCCGTCCCGATTTTACATCGGGATTAGGCGGGATAAAGCAAATGGCGGGACTGTTGTCTCCATGAGCAACTGCACACTCATTTTCTGATTATTAAAAAATCCTTGTTGGTAATAAGTTTGGGGAGTACAATTTTTCTAAAATTTCTCAAAACTATATCCTTTTACATGGGTTGAAATAATAGGACCTATGGAAAGCGATATGGAAAAAAAAGATACTCAAACACATTTAATTAACGAAATTACGACTACCGGATTGCAAACCGCAGCTAAGAAACTGGGGGCTTCGGCAAGTAAGAAACAGATCAGAAAAGGCGTTTCTAAAAATATCAGTTTAATAGATGAGTTGTTACGCATTGCTTTAATTAAGAGTAAGGATCCGTCAAAACGGGATCAGAGGAATATAGAATTTGTTGGTTTAGGTATAATTGCTGCACATGCTTTTTACCGTGGCTTTAAACGAAAAAAACGCCTGTTGATTTTTGAGGGTATTTTCTTAACTGCGGCACTTGGCGGAGTGTTACTGGCCATACAACTTAAAGCAGTGAGAAGGCAGATAGTTTAGATATTCTATATAAAAAAAAAAACTTTATTGCTAAGGTCGATTAATTGCAATATTGTACAATTGTTGGGATAGTTATATCCTTAAAAAAAGACCGTCATCCCGATCAGAACGCAGTTCCAGATATTTGTGAGATAGCTCTAATCTTCATTAAAGACCCTGAAACAAGTTCAGGGTGACGACTCGCCAAAAAACCGTCATTTCGACCCGAGCATCATATAGTGTAGATATCTACACTATATCGCACTCTGGTATTATTGATGTATATCATAATTGGTTTACAACAAGTTATTTATGTTCATTGAATTTACGCCCAGTCAGGCCAAGGCACTGCATCAACGTTCACCATAATTCCGGCCTAACAAATTTTTCGGGCTCCACAGACCAAGCCAACTTACTGGCTGCCAAAGAAAAATTTTCAGCCGGTGTTTTATTAATAAGCTGTTTATCTTTTTTATTTGCATTAATGAGCTCGGCAAGCCTCGGTTTTGGTTCTTTTTGACGCCAAAAAGAAGGAGCCCTTCGGCGGCGGCGAGCCGAGGCAAGACTGAGCTGCATGGCAAAAAATCAATTATTTACGTCAATAATGTTGACTTTTATGCAGTAAATTTTCCTCGAAATGATGAAACCTCTTTTACACCAACAACGAACCACCATCAACATAAATCACCTGGCCGGTACCATATTGTTGTTTCATGGTGTATAAAAATGTTTGTGCAATATCGCCTGCATCTCCAACACGTTTTACCGGCAAACTTTCGCCAACTCCTGTGTACAGGTTGTTTCGGTCTTCTTCGCTCATGCTGTTCCATAAATTGGTTTTAACCACACCCGGTGCTACCAGATTTACCCTTACAGGAGCCAATTCTACAGCCATGGCACGGGTAAAACCTTCCATGGCGGCACATATACTGGCAGCTATGCCCCAGCCGGCGCCTGGCCTCGGGCTTGCAGTACCTCCCGTTAAATTAACAGAACCTCCGGCTTTTATTTTTTTCGATGCATATTTAACTGCCGCAAAAGCACCCCAATACCTTAAATTAAAAAAAGTGCGGGCTTCATCGATATTGGTTTCATCAATGGTATGCAAAGTCAGGTTTTCGCCGGCAGTATATACCAGGTGATCGAAATTTTCAACAGCATCGAAGAAATTTTTAATGTTTTCTTCTTTGCTCAAATCAACCGATACGCCACTACAATTTTCGGGTAATAATTTTAATGCTTCATTAATCCTGTTCTGATTGCCCGAAACAATAATCACTTTTGCTCTGTTGTATGCTGCAGCTTCTGCTGTTGCAAAACCTAAACCAGAGCTTCCACCTAATATAATCACTGTTTTGCCTTCCAGTGTAAATTCATTTGCTTTTATTTTCATGATATTATAAATTAATATGCAAATTTTAGGTTATCTGCAGCCAATCTACTTACCAATTGGTAAAATCGATTATAGCTTATATTTTTGTAAAACCTAATTTCTCCAATAAGCAATCTAATGTCCAGCCCACTAATCAGCTTCCTAAACCAATACCAATCGTTTTCTGTAAAGGAAGCACAACGGATTGAAGCGGCTTTTAACCCCAGGTTATTAAAAGAAGGGGAACAACTTACGGAGCCTGGAAGTATATGCAGGGAACTCTTTTTTATAACAGATGGCGTATTGCGGATTGTGATGCGGAATGAGAAAGGAAATGAAGTAACGCACTATTTTTTAAAGGAAAACCAGTTTTGCACCATATTAAATAGTTTTCATAATCAGGTACCGGCCGAAGAATGCATACAGGCGGCCTGTAATACCGCGGTTTTTTGTATCAATAGGACAGCACTTTTTAAACTTTACAAAGAGGTGCCCGGACTTCTAAAACTGATCGATCAGATTACGCAACAGGCGCTGATTGATAAAATTAATATCCGTAATGCTTATTTAGGTCAGGATTCGGCAAGCAGGTACCGATTATTTCTGGCCAAACAGGCTGATATTGCGCGCCGTGTATCTTTAACAGATACTGCTTCTTATCTGGGAATTACCCCGCAATCTTTATCTCGGATCAGAAAACAGTCCTAACTTAAACACATAAGTTGTAAAAGTACTATTGCTTAAATAAATCATATTTCGGGTAAAACATTATCTCTGTTCTGGTGTTAAATTTTATTGCTGATCACTTAATGGGTAGAGAATTTAACTATGGGGAAAAAGATATGTTTATTGGAGGATGATGAGGGAATACGTGAGATTATCGAAATGATATTAACCGATGAACATTACGAAGTATATGGTTTCTCAAACGTAAAGGATTTTATGGCCTTTGAGGATAAAGGATCTCAGGAT
This sequence comes from Pedobacter miscanthi, assembly GCF_003315595.1. GTDB lineage: Bacteria > Bacteroidota > Bacteroidia > Sphingobacteriales > Sphingobacteriaceae > Pedobacter > Pedobacter miscanthi. The sequence goes on from NZ_QNQU01000017.1 coordinate 32,957, forward strand.
TTATACCTGCTTGATGTACGCCTGCCCGATGGCAGCGGACTAATGGTTTGCGATGACCTGAAAAATAATGAAAGCACTAAAAGCATCCCCATTATGATGATGAGTGCCCATGCCAGCCTGAATGAAATGAAGCATACTTGTAAGGCCGAAGAATTTATTGCCAAGCCTTTCGACATTTTCGATTTACTTAAAAAAGTTGACCAGCAATTAAGCAAAAGGAATTAATTTCATCTAACGGCATTGGTGAATACATTTTTTACCACAATTGCACGTAGAAATACACGGGGATTAACCTGCATGGGTAAAATTACACCCCATTATACACATTACATTTTACCTTCCTTATTCCATTTTAGCATATTGTTATGACACATTTTTGCCAAAAATTTATTCAGTTTGTATATCCCCGCGGGTAATACCTGTTCGGTTATCAACATAATTTAAAAAACGAAAAATGGATTTACAATTAAAGAATAAAACAGCTTTTATAAGCGGCTCTACCGCAGGTATTGGATTCGCAATTGCCGAAAGTTTATTAAAAGAAGGTGTAAAGGTAGTTATCAATGGCCGATCGCAGGAAAGTGTAAATGATGCGGTGAAAGCATTGGAAAAAATTGCGGGCAGCGGAACGGTTTTGGGCATTGCGGCCGATTTTTCAAGGGTTGAAGAAGTAAATGATCTGATTACACAGCTGCCTGAAATCGATATCCTGATCAATAATGCAGGTATTTTTGAACCCACGCCTTTTGAAGAAATCAGCGATGAAGATTGGTTCAGGTTTTTTGAAGTAAACGTAATGAGCGGCATTCGTTTATCGCGTGAATTATTTCCTAAAATGTTAAAGAAAAACTGGGGAAGGATTATTTTTATTTCGAGCGAATCGGCCGTATTTATTCCTGATGAAATGATCCACTACGGTATGACTAAAACTGCACAGTTAGCCGTTAGTCGTGGCTTGGCTGAATTAACAAAAGGAACACAGGTAACCGTAAATTCAATTTTACCCGGTCCAACCAAATCAAAAGGTGTGGGAAGTTTTATTGAAGATTTAGCCAAAAAAGGAAATATTATCATTGCAGAAGTAGAGTCCGATTTCTTTAAAAACATGCGCCCAACCTCATTGTTGCAACGTTTTCTGGATGTAAGTGAAATTGCAAATGCGGTAACATTTTATTCAAGTCCGCTCGCTTCTGGTACCAATGGTGCATCCATCAGGGTAGAAGGTGGTTTGGTACGGTCGATATTATAATAAAGATTATCATCCTGAGCGTAACATCTAAAATTCTTCACTGCGTTCAGGATGATATATTCGTATTCAGTGTTTTCCGTGCATCCTTGGCAAGCAAACAAATAGATCCTTACACTGGAGTTGCACTCCGCTCGAAATGACGGTAATTTACTGGGATTAGTTGCAGAACCTTTCCAGAGATTAATATTGATTTTAAAGAATAATTAACGTTGGATGGACAAACGGATTCCATTGTCAGTCTTCGAGCCTCCAACACCCATATTTGTGACTATTTCACTATATTTGATTATCAATACCTCACCTTATGTTGTTATTCGCCGTACCACTATATTTTATTGCCTTTTTAGGCTGGCTTGCTTACAGTGCATTTGTAACAAAGAACCTTAAACAGAATATGCCGGTGGTTTATTTTGGTGGCGTATTTAGTTTGATCTGGATCGTAATGGTAACAATCGCATACATTTAAAAAACAATTCAGGTGGCACAAAAACTAGAAGTATGGCAAAGAGGGCCACTGCCCGATATTGATCCATTATTACAGCCTGTTGCACATGCACTTATACAGGCAAGGGAAGAAATTGAGGAATACATGCACGAATTTCCGGTAGCATTACTTTGGGAACGCCCGGCGGGTATGGCATCTACCGGGTTTCATCTTCAGCATTTAAGTGGCGTACTGGATCGGGTATTTACCTATGCCAGGGCCGAAGGGTTATCTGAATTTCAGTTTGCCCAACTGGCAGAAGAAGGTAAGGATAGTGCAGCAGGGTATACTATAGCTGATCTGGTTAACCGGTTTAACCGGCAGGTTGATCTGGCTATGGATCAGCTAAGAACAACAGACATCAGCACATTGCCCGATTTTAGGGGCGTTGGCCGCGTTAAACTTCCTTCAACAGTTATCGGCCTCCTTTTCCATGCAGCCGAACATACCATGCGGCATGTTGGCCAGTTAATGGTTACCGCTGCGGTAGTGAAAAACTAAGGTGTTTTTAGCAATGAAAACACCACAATCATTATGCTCACGATGATGCGAAGGACACAAAATCTGTCCCCTGATATCGTCATCTCCATTGGAGCGAACCGCACTGGATAGATTTATCGAGGTCGTTATCTCAATTGCAGTAAGCCATTTATTCTCTCGGCCAGGTAAAGGCGTAACGAACAATCAGAATGGTGATTATACTTTCTACGATGGCCAGGAAAACATAAAATGCACGCCATTCGGTTAAGGAAGTACAAGCAATCAAAATCATGATTGCACTATACATAAGCCCGAAAAAGATATTTAAAATCCTGTTGAGCCGGGGTTTCAATACAATGGAAATAAAAACCATTAACGCCGGAATGGCCAGTAATACTGCCGCAGCTAAAAGTTTTGACGGACTGTTAAGCAGGTTGTTTCCGCTAATTAATCCCCTTACTTTGTGTGGTACATACAGTTCGAAATAATCACCGTATAGATAACAAAGTGTTACTGCGGCCCAAAGTGCCGATAGCTTAATTTTAGGGTTAATTTCGAAATCTTTAAGTACAGGTTTGTTCATATCTCCAAGCATATAAATCGTTGTTTCTTTCTTGACGATAGGAAATGGAAATGGGTTGCAAGGCTTTTAAAATTTTTAGCCACAGATTACACAGGTATTTTTCTGCGCATCTGTGGCGTAGTTAAAAGGTTTAGAAATAAACGGCTCTCATATCTTCAAGCAAACCGGTCTGTTTAGGTTCCCAGTTTAAGGTTTCGCGGGTAATCTTGTTAGAGGCTGGACAATCGATACCTGCAAAACCGGTAAACCATCCGAAGTGTGCGGCTGCCTCTGCCTGGGGGACAGTTATAATAGGCAGGTTAAGCTCCTTACCGATAATTTCTGCAATTTCTTTAAAAGCAATACCTTCTTCATCCACACCATGAAACCTGGCATACGGTTTGGCATTTTCTAAAGCTAGCCTGTACAGAACGGCCGCATCAAGGCGGTGTACACCTGTCCAACGGTTTAAGCCTTCGCCAATATATGCCGAGGCACCTTTTTCTTTGGCCAAATCAATTAACAGTGGAATAAATCCATGGTCGCCAGCATCGTGTACCGAGGGCGATAAGCGGATTACTGAAGTCCGCACACCTTGATAAGCCAATGCATCGGCTGCCGGTTCTGATTGGCGTGGATGAATGGAAGCACCCGGTGTTGCAATAATATCTTCGGTAGCTAAACGGCCAGGACTTACCAGGGCGGTACCAGACGTAATGATAAATGGTTTATCAGTGCCCAATAGTGTTGCGCCCATGGTTTCGATGGCAATTTTGTCTACCTCGCACATTTCCTTAAAACGCGAAAAATCGTGAATAAAACCTGTATGGATTATCCCATCAGCTGCGGCGGCACCACTACGCAGACTATCTAAATCGGTAAGGTCGCCGCGATGCACTTCGGCACCAGCTGTAATTAATGCATTGGCCGAGGCTTCGGAACGGGCCAGACCTAAAACCTGGTGACCATTATTGATTAATTCTTTAACTACTGCGGAACCTACAAAACCTGTGGCTCCTGTTACAAATACACGCATGGTTGATATTTTATTTAAAACAAATGATTTAATTTTTGAATAAAACAAATATCGTTCGTGTCAGGAAGAAGGATTTAGCCAAATCAGCTGATGTTGTAGCCAAAACCGGATAGGGCTCACCCAATGATACATGGTGATTTTTTTGGAAAGCAAAAACAGAAGCTCTTGGGTTGCTGTGGGTCCCGCTTTCCGTTTGTAGTGCCGGCGAAAAGCCCGCAGCTACCACTGCAATCGGGTTTAGGGGGCAGGGGATGTGCTACTATTTAGGGTTTTGCCCCGTATAAAGTACCTCTGCGAATATCTTAGGAATCAGCGGGAAACCGATGACAGATCTCTCATGTATTCTCCCGCAGATCTAAGGCGATTTCCGCTAATAGATATGGATTTTTTAGTGGTAAGTTTTTGGGAAAGCGAAAACAGAAGCTATTGGGTTTAGGTAGCTGGGGATGTGGTACTATTTGGGGTTTCCTGCGTAAAGTAGCTCTGTGAATATCTCCGGAATCAGCGGGAAACCGATGACAGATTTCTCATATATTCTCCCGTAGATTTAAGGCGATTTCCGTTAATAGATGTAGATTTTTTAGTGATAAGTTTTTTGGGAAAGCAAAAACAGAAGCCCTTGGGTTGCTGTAGTTCCCGCTTTCCGTTTGTAGTACCGGCGAAAAGCCGGCAGCTACCACTGCAATCGGGTTTAGGGAGCAGGGGATGTGGTGCTATTTAGGGCTGCTATTGCCGAAAAAACTATTGGCATCATGTTTAACCTTTAATAATTGCAGGTGCATTGCCCAATAAACCAGATTGAAATGAAAAGCCCGTAAACGAGGAACGAGTGCAGACTTGTAATGAAAAGCAGGACGAACATTAAAAAGAACCAGAGGCCCTGCTTTTCAAAAAAAAGAAAAATAATTTATAGTGAACTCACCGTTTCCTCAACCTCCAGATCTTCTGTTTGATGAATGTGTGTACGGTACATGTTCCCCCAATCAGACATGGCATTGAGCATATCTTTCATCGTACGGCCCAGGTCGGTTAAGTTATATTCTACCCGTGGAGGCACTTCGGGGAAAACCACGCGGCTAATGATCTGGTCTTTTTCCAGCTCCCTTAATTGTGCCACCAGCATCCGTTCGGATATGCCCACAATATCTTTTTTTAACTCGCCATAACGCATGGTGCCATAAGAAAGTCGGCATAATATAGCGGGTTTCCAGCGGCCCCCAATTACAGCTAAAGATGCCGACATGCCGCAGGTATCGATCATCATTTTTTCATTCAATGCGTTGGTTGAAGTCTCTTTTCTCATTTCTAACTTTTTTGTTAGTACCTAACAATTTGTTGCTTACCCTCAAATATAAAGTATCTGTTTTAATTTAGCATAAAATTTAGAAAATCAGATGAAAAAATTAACAGATAAAATAGCCCTTGTTACCGGTGGAAGCAGGGGTATTGGCGCCGCAATAGTAAAAAGATTAGCTGTCGAAGGTGCAAAAGTTGTATTTACCTATGCCAATTCGCCCGAAAAGGCAGAGGCGGTTGTTGCCGATGTTAAAGCAGCCGGAGGCGAGGCATTGGCGATTAAAGCCAGCAGTGCAATTCCTGTTGAAGTAACTGCAGCAGTAACTAAAACCATTGCCGATTTTGGTCGTGTGGATATCCTTGTCAATAATGCAGGAATCTATATTGGTAAGGCTTTTGAAGAGCATACACTTGAAGATTACAATGATATTATGGCGATCAACGTTCAGGCGGTTTTTGTAGCGGCTTTGGCTGCGGTAAAAGGAATGCCCGAAGGTGGCAGGATTATTACCATTGGCAGTAACATGGGCGATAATGCCATTGGACCTGAAACTACCTTGTATACCATGAGTAAATCGGCATTACAGGGTTTTACCCGCGGTCTGGCCCGCGATTTGGGCGCACGTAAAATTACCGTAAACCTTGTTCAGCCCGGACCAACCAATACAGATATGAACCCGGCAGATGCACCTCTGGCCGATTACTTAAAAACACGTATGGCATTGCCAGAATATGGTACGGTTGAGGATATTGCTTCTTTTGTGAATTTTATCGCAAGCGACGAAGCCAAATACATTACCGGTTCGTTTTTAACCATTGATGGTGGATTGAACGCTTAGGGAACAGTTGAGATAAGTTCCCATTAACAGACTTTAAATGCAAATCGTCATCTCGACCGGAGCATCGCGGAGCGGAGAAATCCATCAATAGATTTCTCGACTGCGTCGCACTCCGCTCGAAATGACGACCTTGCTAGGGTAGCTAACGCCAGCGAATAAATGCTGACTAAGCACTAGCTTACCGCTATAAACCACTTATTTACCACCTCTTCAAGTTTGCTATAATCAGCTTCACCTTCCGAAACCCAGGCAACAATCCCATCAGGGCGTATCACTACTGCGCTTAATCCCAATTGATCTTTTGCACCTTCAGCCATATATTTCAGCTGATTATATTTCTCCGCAAGCGCTTTGATCTGGGCATCGTTCCTAAAATCAAGTAGAATACCCTTACCATCATACATTTGTTCGCCGATAGTGCTGCCGTTATCGAATTCGAAATTTGGTACACTATAACCTACTAAAGGATGTTGATCGCCAAGATTGTAATGGGTAGAAATTCCCCAAACGCGTTCGGCCATATAGGTAGCGCCATCCTGGGTATTCATCAATTCGCTTACAATGGAATGCAGCGCCTTGGCTTGCGGGCTAGGTTTCATAATTTCTACCTGCGCCCGTGACCAATCGAGCACTTTAACACCTATTGGATAACGTTCGGAATAATAGGTATCGAGCAAGCCTTCTGCCGCGGTGTTGTTAATGGTTGCCGCTAATTTCCAGCCCAGGTTCATCGCATCTCCTAAACCAAGGTTTAGTCCCTGGCCGCCCAGTGGGGCATGGATATGTGCGGCATCGCCAGCTAGAAATACCCGTCCGTTACGGTAAGTGGTGGCCTGACGCGCCCTATCGGTCCAGGTGGTGGCCGTGTGTAAAGCGGTAAGCGATACATCGGTGCCTGAAACCCTGCGAAGCACTTCCTGTACATGTTCGAGCGTAATGGGCTGTTCGGATGCATGGAAAGCACCTCCATCAAAATCCTGAATAGCCATATAACCCGGTTGCGATTGCATATACATACCCCTTTCGGTTACATTACGGCCGGGGCGAAGTTTCTCGGGATCTAAAATCTCTACTTTGGCAGTGTAACCTGTAAATTCGGGCTCGGTCCCCGCAAATTCGAACCCACCGCTTTTACGCACCACACTACGGGCGCCGTCGCAACCCACCAGCCATTTGGCACTAAAAGTTTCACTGCCCGACTGAACAGTTACCCCGTCGGCATTTTGATCGAAGCCATCAATAGCATAACCATGTTTAATGGTTACGCCCAGATCTTTTGCACGGCGCGAAAAGATGGTTTCCAGCTCTGCCATTTCAGAGATTAAACTCGTTTCGGTTGAGCCGGGCAGGCGGTATTTCCATTTAGACTGGTCGATATTGCCTTCCAGAAAAGGAATGCCTGCAAAATGACCAACCTGTCTTTGTGCACCTTGTTTGTTATTTTGGTGCTGATGCGGATTTTTAAGTTGTTTGTGTATTTCGAGTTCGTGGTACAAACCACGGCGGTAAAGTGCCTCAATCGATGGTGCCGAAAGTCCGCGGATACCAAATGGGAGTTGTTTTAATACCGAGTTTGGCTCTGCCGCTTTTTCGAGGATCAGAACCGAGCATCTAGCCAGGGCCAGTTCGCAGGCCAGAAAAAGTCCTACTGGCCCGGCGCCAGAAATGATCACATCGTAAATTTTATGATTTTGTGCGGATGTACCGCTATTGATTGTCGTATTCATATTGTAATGATTATGGCACAAAGTTGGGCAATGTGTTTAGCCCAGGCTTGTATAAATACGACAATCGTTCGGTAATCAATTGGGTAATCCTGATTGCAAATCCTATCGTGTGGACACATTTTTTTAAGGCACTTTGCTAACTTGCTTTGAAAACGTACAGGTTTTACCGATTACGCCCGTCAATCCCAAGTGCAGGGAAATCAAAAAAACAGTTGCAGAACAGTACAATTGGCACTATTAAACCTAAAACGCAGTGGTTTTGTGCAGGTCTTAGATAGACTTTAATCTTTCTAATATTTTCTGCACAAAACGAAGTGCCGCTGTTTTTTTGATGTGAATGGGCCTTGTGGGAAGCACCTAGCTGGATTGACGAAGTGCTTTGGGTACTTTGGCGCCCCAAAATGCGGAGCATTCTTGAACACAATTAAAAACAACATTTAAACGTGAAAAACTACCATGCCCCGCGGCATAGGAGCGAAAAAGAAATATCTTTGGAATTGTGTTCACATGGTAGGATTGCAAATCGGGACAATAGAGTTTACTTAACCGCTATAAAAATCTCCACTTCTGCATTTTCACCATCCTGCGATTTTGCTCCATAAACTTCCAGATCATAAGTGTACTTTCTGTTCAGTTCGCTATCGCGTTTCCAGATACCCATCCAGGTGTTTACCACGGCACCGGGCATTTCTCCCTTTGCAGTAAACTGCTGAAAGTTTTCTGCTTCAAACTCACGGCCGATCAATCCATCGGGAATATGCTCGAAGGTAGATACCGGAACCCCGATAATGGTGGTATAGGCATCGGTATAATTGCTCACGTAATCGGTATAAATGGTGATGATATCGGTAGAAACCTTATTCGGTATTTTCTCAAAAATGTTTTCTGCATAAAATTGAGCCCAAAGTTTGCCCAAATCTGCTGCCGATTGATTGTTCTGATTTGTAGTGCGGGTAGAAATACCAATAATTTTGAAAGCTGCTGTCATAAAATAGATGTTTGTTTTTGTTATGTATTAAGGGCCAAAAGTAAATAACAGAATTTATTTTTTATCGCCTTTCGCCGTCGGTAAGAACATCGTTAAATTTTGCGACTTTGCGTTTTTCGCATTTCGTGCAAAAGCTGCGGGCGTAGTACCACTATAACGTTTAAATTCGCGGCTCAGGTGCGGTTGATCGGTATAACCCATTTCGTAGGCCAAACTGGTAAGGCTTACACCGGGTTCGAGCCACAAGCGGTTACGTACCTGCTCAAAACGCATTAAACCCGATACATCTTTAACCGTATGTCCGGAAGATTGCTTGAAATTTCTTTCCAGTGTGCGTACGGTGGCATGGGCGGCCTCAGCTACCCCGCTTACTGACAGATTACCTTTGGCAGCCTGCATGGCAATACCTGCCTTGTGCAACATACTGTTGGTAGCCAGGCCGGATTGTGCATCCAGAAAATATTCTTTTACTGTTGCAATCGCTTCTTCTATCTGTCCATCAGCCACTAATCTGCTCAAATTATCCTGAAGTGTTGCCATTGGATGTTCAAAAACCTGCACACCGGATTTTCCCGAAGGTAAAGAGAGCAGATCGGCCACTACCCAGGGAAAACACCTGATCCCGATAATTTCCAGTTGCCCTTCTGTATAAAAATGAACCGGTTGATTCAGCAGACCCATCATAAAGGGAGAGGGTAATTGCTGCAAACTCCCGTTCTGCTCTATGGAGATATTCCCAAAGTAAAAAATGATCTCCGCATAACCATCGGGAATTACCTCGTAACCGGAAGGCTCATTGCCCGACATCCGTTTGTTATACCAAAAACATCTGATGGTCTCGCGAAGAGCTTCGGGAGCTTCAAATTCCTGGTGCAACATGTTGAAAGGGGGCATATTTTAAGTTTATGGTTATCAAATTTAAGTTCAACGGATCAGGAAAAAAAATAATTTGGGAAACTAGATTTCTCAAAAATAAAAATTCACCTTTAAACAGGCTTTTAACATTGTTGCGTGATGTTGTATTTATACTATTTTTGAAGGAAGGGTACAGTCACCGATTTCTTCTTCCATGTCCGGGACGCCCAGTCATTTTGTAACCGAAAAAAATGAAATCTTGCAGAATAATAAATCAGAACTGCCATCTACTCGGCCAGCTACTTTTTATAAAAGCCTTATGTTTCTCTTTGTTTCAAATCCAAGAATTATGAAACATAAAAACATTATCCGACTACTCCTCATGCTGCTCCTCGGACTCCCGGGAACACTTTTTGCCCAGCAGGAAAATGCATTCCAGAAAATGAAACCCGGCGACTGGTTTGAGGTACTTGTTGCAGATACCTCCCGAAAACCTGATAATGAAAGCTACCGCTATAATATCAGGTATCAACTCAAAAAAACCGATGCCTCTGGTAACCGCGAATATACATTAACATTTGAGCGGACCAGGATCATTCTCTCCCATGCAGGTACTGTTGCGCTTGGTTATGATTCCTATTACCCGCCTTATAAACAGGGTATTGAAAAGCCCGTTCAAAAGCCCGTTTTCCATTCTAGAGTTGATGCGGCAGGCAACATTCTTTCCATGAAAGCAGAGACTGATTTGCCCAGAATCAATCTTTACGAAATCGGCACCCGTAAATCTTATGGTGGCACATCTGTAGAGCTTGAACAGATAAGCGGAGAAACTGCAACTGCCATTTCCGGAATCATTATGAAAGCCATAGCAAACCACGAACAGCAGTGGTACAATGGAACACTTTACCGAAATTCAGGGTTAAGTTTTGTATTGTCGGCTACCTCTTTTGAATTGAAACCAAATGTACTTGTAGTGGGGCATATCAAAAACATGACTGCCGCACTTGCCCGTAGCTTAGATTTTTATCTGCCGGGTGTTAATAAGCCATTCAGGATTTCAGCCGATGGAAATTTCAGTATTGCCACTCGCCTTTCAGAAGGAACCGGTGCGCGCCTAAGCTATTATCCAATAGAAAAGGTTCAGGAAAAACCGAATAAAAGCGATTTGAAAAACGTTGATGTGATGGTATTCAAGCGCATAATTGATATTCCTCTTTTTTTCAGGCCCGGCGATACACTCATGATTACAGGAGATGCACTTAAGCCCGACATTGATCTCCAGTTTTCAGGAAAAACAGCGAAAATGGCTGAATTTGCCCTTGATCTGGCTAAAGCCAATTTTCAGAAAAAGACGCAGGAAATACCTTACAGCACAAAATCGTATGCAGCTGAAACCTTTATGCAGCAACAGGATGCTGATAGAGCCACTTTTAATAAGCTTAATACAACATACGACAAACAGCTTTCACCAATTACAGAAAATTATTACCGCTTGAGGTTTGCTTTTCTTCAGGGGAGTGAACGTCTCGATTTCCTTTCCAAAACCAGTTATAAAAGCAGTCCGACAGCCAATGGAATGTTCGAAGCTTTTCCTGAGCATTTTTTTAAGGCGATTGATACGCTTCCTGTATTGATGACCGATTATAATAATGCGGTATGGTATACCAGTTTCATTAATGCCTCCCATTCTTATTTACGTAGCAGGGATGGACAATTTAACGGTGGAAGCAATGATTTTTTCCTCGGAAATTATGTGCTTTCGTTAAATCACCTCAGGCGTTTTCCGCTTTACCGTTCGCTGGCCGATGCTTTTGAAAACCAACTCGGCAATAACAGCTGGAAAACGGCCCAGACATTGAAGCCCTATTACGAAGATTTTATCAATAACTGCGCTGATACCGTTTTAACCGGATCGGTACGCCAAAAATGGAAAACCTTATCAACTTGGGCGCCTGGAAAACCGCTGCCTTTAAAAAGTATTAAACTAGCAGATGGCAGCCTGCTCAGCCTCGACAAATTTAAAGGAAAGGCATTGAGCATCACTTTCAATTACCACTACCCGGATGAAATGAAGCGGTTGCTGGAAAGGATTAAAAAACAGGACCCCAAACAAGTGCATTTCCTTATTGTGCAGCTTAAACAACCGGGCTATCCGCCATCTACTGTTATAAACGAACTGAAAAAACTTGCCCAGGTAACGCTGGTAGAGGTTGCGGCAGATAACCAGGCACTTAAGTAGCAGGTATTGTTGGAGTATTTTGATGTTAAAACCTTTGTTTTGGATCCCGAACTCAATATTATCGAGGATAATATTAACGATAGTCCAAACGAGCTTCCACAGGATAAAAGCTTTGAAGAAGCGATACAAAGGGCATTAGCGCCCAAAAAAATGAGTAGGCAGGATAAAGCCGAGCTGATTAAAATTACAGTATGGAGCCTAGGCTCCATACTGTTTGTTAGTTTAGGTTTTTTGCTTATTTACCGCACAAGGATTGCGGCTGTTAAAAGAAAAGAGTCGCTAAAAAGACAAATCAAGAAACTCGAAATCAAAGCCATCCGCTCGCAGATGAACCCACATTTTATGTTCAATGCACTCAATTCGATCCAGTCGCTCATTAATAGCGGGCAATATAAGGAAGCAAACATCTACCTCGAAAAATTTTCACTGTTGATGCGAAGGGTGCTCAACAATTCGGAAAAAACTTTTGTAAGCCTTTCAGATGACCTTGAAGCCGTTTCGCTTTATGCCGAACTGGAAAAACTCCGTTTCAATTTTGTGTTTAACCTTTCTGTTGAGAAAGGGATTAACAGTGGGCTAATCGAAATACCCGGCATGATCATCCAGCCACTGGTTGAAAACGCTATCATACACGGCATTGCACAGATGGGCACATCAGGAATATTGGATATCCGGATCAGCAGAAGGGGGATTTACCTGAGGGTGGAGGTATCGGACAATGGTATCGGCCTAGTAGAAAAGACAAGCGGAAAACCTATCGGATTGGGCCTGAAACTGGTTAGAGAACGCCTATCCCTTTTAAATGCGCAGGGTGAGGTTGGAAAACTGGAGATAATCCCTAATTTAGGACCAGCAGCAAAAGGAGTAACAGCGGTACTCAATATTCCCCTCGATTAGTAAATAAAGCAGTAAGCAAAGCGAAAATACAAATGAAAATCAGCACCATTCTTATAGATGATGAGGCAAGAAGCAGGCAAAACCTGCGACAGCTGCTGGATGAGTATTGTCCGGATATTGAAATTGTTGCCGAAGCTGCTTCGGCTACAGAAGCGCTCGCCCTTATTGTCAGGCTTCAGCCAGACCTGCTTTTTCTCGACATTGAGATGGGTGAATTTTCCGGGTTCGATCTCCTAAGAATGCTCCATACGCCACAAACCTTCGAACTGATTTTTGTTACGGCTTTTGATAGATATGGTATACAGGCGGTAAAGGCCTGTGCGCTTGATTACCTGCTCAAACCCATCAATATTATGGAGTTGTGCAGTGCAGTAAATAAAGCTTCAGGACAGATTGGCCCAAAAAAAGAAAATGAAAGATTGAGGGAGCTGATGGCCAATATCGACCGCAAAGAAGAAGAACAACGCATTGCTGTGCCTCTTGCCGATAAAATTGAATTTATTCCTGTTGCCAGAATCCTGAGGTTGGAAGCCGAGGGAAATTATACCCATTTTTATCTGGATGATGGAAAACACCAACTGGTATGCAGAACATTAAAAGAATACCAGGAACTATTAGAAGGACACCAGTTTGTGCGTACGCATCAATCACACCTCATTAATTTCAAAAAGATTAGTGCTTATGTAAAAAAGGATGGAGGATATATTGCGATGGAAGATGGCAGTACTGTTCCTATTTCAAGGCAAAAAAAGGATGAGGTACTCTCTCGTATCCTGCGTTGATTTAATTAGAGCAGATCAGTTTCTGTTCCGATCTGCTCCAAGGCAATAGTAAATAATAAGTTTGTTTTTAAGAGCTAGTTAGCGGCTGATATCTGCCATTGTGCATCATTTTGAAAGCCAAAGTCATATATAATCGCATCAGCACTGTTTGATGTTGATCCATTTTTAATACAAAGTGTTTTTCCCAGCGAATTCACACTTACAAAACGATGATATCCCCCTTTGCATGGCAGGATGTGCCATTTCTGGTTATAACCATTGTTCCAGGTATATTGGGTGGCTGTTGTTCCTGGCGTTCGTGTTCCACCTGGTACTTCCAGGGTTTTTCCACTGTTTACATTCACAATCCTGAATTCTCCGCGGCCAAGGTTGGTAATCGTCCAGCGTTGATTGTTTCCGCCGCTATAATCATACTGTTTTATCGGTGCGCTGTCGTTTTGCGACCAGCCGTCAACCTCTAAGGCTTTTCCCGAATTACGGTTAATGATCTTTACCTTTCCGCTAAAACTAACTGCCGCAGAAGATGAAGTATTACCCGTTGAGGTATTAATTGTCCATTGATCGTACCATGGAAGCGAAGCTGTTGTTCCTGAAACCTGGAGGGGTAATATTACTAACCGGCTCGAAGACATGCCGTCTCTTGACCAGCGATCGCCAAGATATAAATAAGTAGTTTTACTCGATCCTGAAACTGCCAAAACGTTGGTAACCTGCGATTGGTAGGTTCTGGCCCCCGAAGGTGCAAGCAACCCCCGGTATGTCCAGGGGCCAGCAAGTGAGCTGGCAGTATAATATTTGTTATCATTGGTGTCCCAACCCGAACAATTTGATTCCATCAGGAAATAAGTACTACCCGATTTAAACAGGGCATGCCCTTCACAGCCTACACTCGATCCGTGAAATACCTCCCTAACGTGTCCGGTATAAGATGAGTTAAGTTCCGTAATCGCTACCTGCGAGTTATTGTTCACACTGCTGATCATGTAGGCTTTCCCGTCGGTATCCTTAAAAACATTCATGTCCTTGCTATCCAAACCCAAAGGCCTGTAATGTCCTTTCCAGCTATAATTGCCGCCAATCGTACTACTTGTTGCATAGCCCACTTCTGATGTAGCATAGGCATTCCAGCCTTCGTAATGTACCCATAGTACAAACTGCCCTGTGCTGGTATTATGGAGTAGTTTAGGCCGCTCCACCACCGAACCGCTTGCAACATCCCCGTGGGAGGAGTTTTTAAGAATGGCATTTACAAATGTCCAGGTTTTAAGGTCAGGAGATGAATACAGGTTTACCGCTTTAAACGTATAATTGTTATCCGAACGGTCCATGCCCCATAAATAAAAGAGGTTACCAACTTTGATAATTCCACCTTCTACCGCATGTACAATGTTCCCGTTGGTATCATAAATATCTCCACCGGTATAAAATGTTGCACTGGGGTCGGGTGCAAAATTAACAGCGCTAAGTTTGTCGTTGTTTCCTCTCGTTATTTGCTCCAGCTGCGGATCATTAGGTTCGGATGTTTTACGGCAGCTCAATACCACGAAAATTAATAGTAAGGGCAAGAACAGCCCCGTTAAAATTTTTACTGTTTTCATAACTGGTTTTTAAGTTTATATCTGGTTAGTTTAATGGTTATACAAACAATAAAGCATTCGGGTACAAACCTGTTTCCCTGAATTTAAAATCATTTTATCCCATTTATCTGTGGCTAAATTAAAGCTAACAAATCATCCCTGTGAGGGGCAAACTCTTCAAAGAAGAGGGGTAAAAAAGGCATAATCGACCAGAAAAGGATTTTTTGATGCCGTGTTCAATAAAACGAATGTAATTTTAGTTATACATCTGTGTCGTAATATAAAATCTTGATGTTTAATTAATTATTCATAATCCCTATGGATATCATAAGGAATAAATTGAACTAAATTATTAGTCTGAATGTTAATGTGTTGAAGAAAATTTTTGTTAGGGATGCAACATTCTCTAAACTTTTGCATCTAGTAGGTATAGCGATGCAGAAATGTTTTGCATACCGGAAAATTTTATGAGCAGATACCTATTATTCATTTGCATTGCCATGCAGTGTAGTTTTATGTTAAACAGCGCCCGGGCGCAGGAAAATAAGCATCAGCTTACTGGTGTAATTGTAGATAGCCTTAGCCAGAAAGGTGGAGAATACTTTACCATCGTATTGAAAAAAGATACGTCAGCCATAAAAAGTGCTGTTTCTGATGCACATGGCAAGTTTACCTTTGCAGGTATAGGTGAAGGGCAATACACGCTTATGATAGGTTCTTTGGGCTACAAACCGAAACAGCTGGCGGTGAAATTAACCAGGGATATGGATCTGGGGAAAATTGTTGTTAGTCCTTCCGGCAATGAGCTTAATGAGGTTTCGGTAGCGGCGAGCAGGCCTATCATTAAACAGGAGCCCGACCGGATTGTGTATGATATCCAGGCCGATGTAGAAAATAAGGTGCTCTCTGTGATGGATATGATGCGTAAAGTGCCGCTTTTGTCGGTTGATGCAGATGATAATGTGAAACTTAAAGGTACCGGCAATTACCGCATCCTGATTAATGGTAAACCATCGGGAATACTCACCCGCGATCCGAAAGAATATTTAAAAAGCATGCCGGCCTCTGGTGTGCAAAAAATAGAAGTAATTACCACACCGCCATCCAAATATGAAAGTGAAGGTTTATCGGGCATCATCAATATCATTACTTCACGCAAGATGGAAAACGGCTATAACGGAAATGTTAACGTACGGCATCAATTTCCGGGCGGACCAAGCGGAAATTTAAATCTGACCTTTAAACAGGGTAATTTTGGTGCAAACTTATATGGTGGTACGGGTATATGGCAGGTGCATGGGATAAAAATTACAGATGTGCGGAACAGCAGGGGCAAAGCAGCGCCATCAAGCCTTTATTCTTTGGGTTTTCAGGAAATAGATAACAGGTGGGGCTGGGGAGGTGGAGAATTAAGCTATGAGATTGATTCGCTCAACCTGATCACGGCAGAGGTAAATCCCTACGGCGGATATAATCAGCAGGACCTTAACCAGCATTTCGACATCAGAGACGGATCGGTATCATCAGGTTACGATATGGATAGCCGTACCCGGTATGAGTGGAGCGGAACAGATTACACCCTAAACTACCAGAAAGGATTTAAGAATAAAAAAGAGCATCTGTTAACTTTTTCATATAAGTTTTTCGATAATTCGGCACCACAAGGTAATGATGTGATGTTCAATAACAGGATTAATTTTACAGGCTTAAACTACAGGCAGGATAATAACAGTATCTCAAGAGAACATACTGCACAGATTGATTATATCAATCCTTTTAAAAAGCTTACTGTTGAAGCAGGGGTTAAGGCCATCATCAGAAACGGCGAAAGTAATTTCCAGTACCTGAATTTCAACGCCGCGCAAAACGACTATCTGATTGATCCTGCACAAAGCAATGTTTACAGCAACCAGCAGGATATTTTCGGAGTATATAATACCTATACGCTAAAACTTAAAGACTGGACTTTTAAGGCAGGGGCACGTTTGGAAGGAACTTATGTTACGGGTAACTTCGAAAGCACAAATTCGAGTGTAAAATCAGACTATTTCAACCTGATTCCTTCTGTTTCGCTTAACCGAACGCTTAAAAATAGCCAGAGCCTGAGTTTAGGTTTTACCCAAAGAATCCAGAGACCGGGAATATGGGACCTGAACCCGTTTGTAGATAAATCGAGGCCAAATTTTGAATATTTTGGAAATCCCGATCTGGAAGCTACGCTGAGCAATAACTTCGAATTAACTTATAGCAATTTTAAAAAAGGATCGCTTAACCTGAGTTTGAGTTACAATTTTTCGAATAATACGCAGCAACAGGTATCCGAATATATCGCGGCCGAAAACCTTACCCGCGTAACGTCTTTCAATATCGGTAAAAATAAACTTCTGGGGCTTAATGCTAACTTTAATTACCCGATTACAGCGAAATGGAGTCTTAATGCCAGTGCTAACCTCAACTATATCTGGTTAGAAGGAATGATTAATGGTATACTGACCAAAAATAGTGGCTTAACGGGTTATGCCAATCTGACTACCGGGTACAAATTCGAAAAAAACTGGAAAACAAACCTCTCGTTTAATTATGGTGCACCTGATGTAATGTTGCAGGGGCAATCTAACAACTACTATTATGTAGCTGTTAGCGGAAGCAAGGATATCATCAAGGACAAACTGACCTTTTCTGCCCTGGTTGCCAATCCCTTTAAAAAATACAGGGCTTACCGGAATTATACGGAAGGAACAAATTTTACACAGGAGCGTATCCGCGAAAATCCTTTCAGGCGCATTAACCTGAGCATGAGCTGGAAATTCGGAAAACTAAAAGGTTCTATCAAGAAGAATGAGCGGAGTATTAACAACGATGATACGAAAAAGACGAGCAATTGATTTATAGTCAGAAACACTTGGGGGAAATGTTTAACCACAGATGTACACCGATAAACACAGATTTATGTCTGTGTTTATCTTTTTGTTGACCGGTTTACTGCAATATTTTTAGCTTTCAAGTTTATAAATAAACTCTTCAATTTCTGCGTCCCTGGCATTTGCAAAACCAAAATCAGAGCCAACTTTTACAAAACCACATTTTTCCAGCACCCGTTTCGATCCAAAATTATCAAAGGCAACACGACCAAAAATTGGTCTGCCCGGTTCTATGGATAAAAATTGTTGCAGCGCGGTAGTCGCAATACCCTGTTTCCAGAAACTTTTGTCGATCCAATAGGTAATTTCATTATCTCCATGCATCACGAATTTGGCTATGCTGCCAACGATATTTCCGTTTACAACAATGGTTTGGTTATTTATGGTTGGGTCGGCCAGTATTTTAGTGTATTTGCTCAGGTAGGCAGCTTTGTCTGTAGGATTTTTTGGCATAAATGCAGCCATGTACCCTGCTTCTTTATCCGTTTGAAATTGAAAAAGATGCTCAAGGTCGGCAATTTCTGTTTCCCGAAGTATTAAATCAATTTTTTTGTTCATTGTTTTTAGGTTTACGTCGGTGAATTTGAAAATAGCTTGTTAAAGCCTCATGAGGGCTTATCTCAACCCCCGCTCTTTCAATACTTCTTCCAGTTCTTTGGTGTTGTATTTTGGTTTGTTAATGAGTTTGTATATGAAAACAATAGGGATGAGGGTTAAAAAACCAAAGCTTTTTTTCACCACACTGTATACGATAACTCCGGCCAGAAAGCCGATTAATGCAGCAGTAATAATCTTATCTGATTTTACTTTTTTTGCTTCCTGTAATAATTCCTGATCGGTTAATTGCGCTAATTCTTTTTGTATCATCTGGTTTGTAGGGATAACGGCCTGCAGGCAGGTTTATCATCATTTTGTTAATACTCAAATATATGCAATAGCTCTATTTACAGAAAAAATAAATGGCATTTAATTGCTTGAAGCAGCAGTAAAATGAAATGTTATGCTGTTACAGCATCCCGCTCTGTTCTTTATTAACTCAATCTTAACCGGTGGCACCCCTGTTAAAACCTACGGTATCCCTGTAAAACTGTGGCGATATATCTGTTTTGCCTTTAAAAAAACGGCTGAAGTAAAACTCATCATCATAGCCCAGCTCGTAAGCAATTTCCTTAACGGTTTTATTGGTGAGGTATAATTCCCTTTTAGCTTCGATAATTATCCGCTCGCTGATCAGGTCGGAAAGTGTTTTGTTGAAATGGTTTTTTGCGATCCTTGCCAGCGATTTTGTATCGATATTCAGCAGATCGGCATAGTCGCTGGGCGAATGTTTAACCCTGAAATTTTCTTCAATGGCATTTCTCAGGTTCTGTACCATCAGCAATTGTTTACCACCAGCGGCCCCGGTTTCTTCGATATGCTGCTGCTCTAGTTTTATCCTGGTGGCGAGTACCAGAAAAATCTTCAGGTAAGACACAATCACTTCATCCCTCCGCAGGCTTTCTGTTTTTAGCTCTCCTGTAATTTCCTGTACGAAATTTAACAGGGTATTTTTCGAACTTTCCTGTAACCAGATAAAGGGCTGCTGATAAACATTATTAAACAGGATACCATTACTGGCAATTTCTTTATGGTGCCTGTAAATACAGAAAAAATCGTGGTGGAACTGGATGGATACCCCTCTTAACGTCCCTTTCGATTCCAGCATGAAAGGCTGATAAGGATAAAAGGCAAACAGGGTATTCTCTTTAAAGGGATACTCGCAAAGGTCTACTTTGGCCAACCCTTCGCCAGCAGTAATTATGATGAGGGTAAAATAATTGTTTCGCTGGATATGGTCGAAATAACTGTTGTTATCGAATTCAAAAACCTTAAACGACAGGTTTCCGTTCTGTTGATTGGTAAGGGTATAAACAGATTGTACCAGCATGTCAGGGTTTATTTAAGGTTTTCAAAAATTCTTCATTAAGCGCATTACACTCATCGAGGCATATTCCGGTGAGTACTTTTGGTGCGGCTCCCCATTTTGGCACTGAGGCTGTTGAGAGCACGCTAAATTCGGAGCTAAAACCACCAACAAAAGGAATAGAAACCCCATATACTATTTCGCCTATCCTGTGGTGCCTGATCATATAGGAGCACATAATACAGGGTTCGTGAGTGGTATACATCTGTGCTGAACCCAGTTTGCCCGAATAACCATTTTTAATAGCATTCCTAATGGCCATTATTTCTGCATGGTTGCTGATATCGCCAGTTGATTTTCCCGATTCTACACCTTTGCCAATTACTTTACCATCCAACACGATAAGTGCCCCTACCGGCGGATTACCTGTATCTAAGGCTATTTTGGCCAGGCTAAGACACTGATGCATATAATTTTCTGATTCCACTTGCTTTTTTTAAAGTTCTATCTCCATATCAGATGCTGCGCACCAAAATAATCAAAAAATACGGTAAACATTTATTATGGATTATATGGTGAATAGTCTAAAAATTGCCATCCTACACGGTGGTGTTCGGTGGTATGGATCCAGCACGTACTCTCGAAAAACCAGAAACGACCTGTTCCCTTAGTTTTCAAAAGATCTTCTTCCGAACTTTGTCCGAACAGCAGACTTGCCGTACCGGTTAACTGAAGGGTTTCCCTTTTTTCGAAATCGATAAAAAGCAGCCCTACATTAGGGTTTTGCAGTACGTTTCCTAAAGTGTTAAAAATGCTGTTGCCCGGATAATCTGGTATTTTTACCCTTCCGTTGTCGGTTATTTCCAAAAAACCCGGATTACCTCCTCGGTGCGAAGCATCCAAACGGCCATCAATACCAGAGCTGGCCACAAAAAAGGTGTCGGCACCTTTAATCCAGTTGATGGCCACTTCGCTCAGTCCGGTTCCCTGAGTGGTTTCCGGCAGTGTTTTCTCAAAATATTCGGGCATTGAAATTACCCTGCGCTGTATGTATTTGGGGCAATTGGGATAAGCATGTTCAATATTGAATTCGATTGTTGAATCTTTAATACAACAGCTTCCGTTTACCCTCAGTCGTTTACGTGTATCGAGTTCGATAAATAAACTCCCGATCTGGTGATTATGAACGATGTTGGAATAGAAAATGTCAGAAGGATTGCTTACCAGTTTATCGGTATCGAAAATGATCGTAGACGGATCGGGTACCTTTACAAAACCAAAGTTGCCGATCAGGATGGATGCCCATAGCTCATTTTTCTGGTTTCTGCTTCCTACAATGGCCATGGCTTGCTTTTCTACAAAGTTTACCGCGCCAGGAACAATAAAAGGATTAAACATTTTTTTGTTCCTTTCTGCCAGTCCTGCTTCTCCGGTCCTTTTCTGGATTTCCAGTTCGCCGGCATGAAATACGTTTTCCATTTTACCAAGGGATTAAATAATTTCCGCAGATTATGATTGCTGTTTTGCCATCATAATTGTTTACAATACAAAGGTGCGGTATGATCTCATCCTGTGGAATGGATAATTTTTACAATCTAATGGATGAATTTTCAAATCCTTTTAACGGTGTTTGAAAACTGTGAATGGTTATTTACGGCTTTACTAATGTAATTTCTGAAACAGATCAGTAAATCAACAGTAATGCAGGTGAATGGAAGATTTACCTGTAAAATTTTTAATAAGGCACATTCTGCCCACTGTTTGATGCCGCGCGCTAAGGCTTAAATGTGGGTAGTGGGTATAAAAGGTTATTAAGTATTAAATCAATACTTTAAATCAGTTCATAATACGGTATTCATTAGGCGTACTGCCAACCCTTTTTTTAAACAGGCGGATAAAATGCTGCGGATATTTAAATCCAAGCTCATAAGCGATTTCGCTAACGGTTTTATTGCTGTCAAAGATTTTATTTTTGGCCACATCAATAATTTTAGTCTGGATAAACTCCTGCGCTGATTTGCCGGTTTCCTTTTTGATGAGATCGCCAAAATAATTTGCCGAAAAATGAAGTTCCTCTGCGCAGTAAGCAACCGAAGGAAGGCCAATTGAATAGGGCTTTTCTGATCTGAAATAGCCATTTAGCAATTCTTCAAAATTCTCGAGCACACCTTTGTTTACGGCATCGCGGGTAATAAACTGGCGGTCGTAAAAACGATCGCAGTAATTCAGCAGCAGTTCAATATTTGAGGCAATGAGCTTTTTGCTGTGTTTATCAATAGATTGCTGAAGTTCTGTATCAATTTTTGCAAACAGATCCAATACCAGCTGCCTTTCTTTAGCTGATAAGTGTAGGGCTTCGCTGGTATTGTAGCTAAAGAAATTATACTCACTTAAAGTTTTTCCAAGTGATGTCCCGCGGATGAGATCAGGATGAAATACCAGGCCATGCCCTACGGGCTGATAATAATCTGTTTTATTTTCCACATCGATGGTTTGGCCCGGCGAGATAAAAACCAATGTTCCGGCCTGGTAGTCGTAATTATGACGTCCATATTTTAAGTCGCCACATTTTACATCCTTCAGGAAAACGCAATAAAGTTCAAAATTCATTTTGGAGCCTGTACGTTCATGGGCTTTCGAAAAATCGAGCACGCTTACCAGTGGATGAAACGTTTCGTGGTTATTAAAAGCGTTGTATTCACTGATCGTATCAAAATTAAATTCCTTTTTCATAACGTTATGTCATTGCTTGTACAAACTTAATCAATTCGATTAGTTTGCAGGCCTATCTGTCAGGTGATCAGTAAAATTGGTAGTAAAAGCAGGAATCTGTCTACTCCCGTCTTACATATTGAACAGATCTTTGTATTATATCATTTAAAGGGCATAACCATTAGTTATGGAAACAGTAAAATTAAATAACGGCATAGAAATGCCACTACTTGGATTCGGCGTATTTCAGGTAACTGATCTGAAAGAATGCGAACGCAGTGTATCGGACGCAATTGATACCGGATACCGCCTGATTGATACTGCAGCCTCCTATATGAACGAGGAAGCGGTAGGCAGGGCAATTAAACAGAGCAATGTAGCCAGGGAAGAGCTTTTTATTACCACCAAACTTTGGATACAATCAAACGGTTACACGGATACGAAAAAGGCTTTCGAAGCATCACTAAAGAAATTGCAGTTAGATTACCTTGATTTATACCTGATCCACCAGCCTTTTGGTGATGTATACGGAGAATGGAGGGCCATGGAAGAATTGTACAAAGAAGGCAAGGTAAGGGCAGTTGGTGTCAGTAATTTTCAGCCCGACCGGCTTATGGACCTGATTGTTCATCATGAGGTTGTTCCGGCTGTTAATCAGGTCGAAACACATCCTTTTCATCAACAATGGGAGGCGCATCGATTTCTGAATGATAACCATGTACAGATTGAGTCGTGGGGGCCGTTTGCAGAAGGAAAGAACAATATTTTTAAAGATGAGCTGCTGCTGGCCATTGGTGCACAATACAATAAATCTGTGGCTCAGGTTGTGCTTCGCTGGCTTACTCAACGTGGTGTAGTTGCTATTCCGAAGTCAGTTAATAAAGAACGCATGGCAGAAAACTTCAATATTTTTGATTTTAAGCTCAGCGATGAGGATATGAATTCGATCAGGAGTATGGACACTTTTACCAGCAGCTTTTTTGATCACCGCGACCCGGCAATGGTTAAATGGCTTGGGGAACGAAAACTTGATCTGTAACCAGATAAAATCAGCATATAAATCAGATAACATCAACCTAAAAACAAGATTATGAAAACTTTAATTATCCTACTATTTTTCTCCATCATTAGTATCGCATCCGCTCATGCACAAAGCAATACGCCTGCAAAAGCAGAACAGGAAATCATTAAACTATCTAAAACCAAATGGGATTGGATGGCTGATAAAAATGTAGATTCGTTGAGTACACTATTTGATGAAAAAGCGGTATTTGTACACATGGGTGGAAGCTGGGGAAAAGAAAGGGAAATAGCTGTAATTAAAAGCGGTAGCATCCATTACAAAAAGGCCGATATCCATTCGGTTTCTGTAAATATAATCGGAAATACTGCCATCCTGCTCAATAACATCACACTGCTCGCGGTAGTTGGTGGCAACGAAGTAAGCAATCCATTTATCGTAACAGAAGTTTATGTTAAACAAGGCAAAGGCTGGAAAATGGGTTCATTATCATTCACCAAAATAAATCAGCCTGCACAATAAGTCACTTTTATGAAAAGAGAATTAAGAAATTATGCCAGCGCAATACTCTTGCTCTCGCTAAGTTACATAACGCTTCAGGCGCAGCAAAAACCTAACACAAAACCTTTAATCATTGCGGCGCAAGGTACGTTTTCTGCTGGTGGTACAGTGGTTAAAAGCGAAGGCGTATTCGACCCGCTCAAACCATGGAATTTACCACAGGGCGGACAAACACGGCATGGAGACCACGCGGATGTTTTTTATCAGATCCCCCAGAAAGCAAAACACCATTCGATGGTTTTTCTTCATGGTTACGGCCAGACAAGAAGGAGCTGGCAAACCACTGCCGATGGCAGGGAAGGATTTTCTGATCAGTTTTTAAGGAAAGGTTACGGCGTATATCTTGTGGATCAGCCTGGACGTGGGGAAGCCGGACAAACTACAAAACCAGCACAGATTACAGCAATACCTGACGACCAGACCTGGTTTACCCAGTTTCGTATCGGCTTGTACCCTGCCTTTAATGAGGGTGTTCAGTTCCCTAAAGATAGTTTATCGCTGGATCGGTTTTTCCGTATGATGAGCCCCAATACAGGCAGTGTAGATGAAACAACCATAGTGAATGCCATGTCGGCCGTTTTTGATAAATCAGGTGATGGTATTTTATTTACACATTCTGCCGGTGGTGCTCCCGGCTGGAAAACAGCCATCAAAAATGATCATGTAAAGGCAATTGTTGCCATCGAACCTGGTGGATTTGCTTTTCCTGAGGGCGAAGTACCCGAAGGAAACCGTGGTGGCAGGGGAATACCCCTTAATGAATTTATGAAGTTGACTAAAATCCCTATAGTGGTTTATTTCGGCGACTTTATCCCAAAAGACGAAACCAATGCTGCATCGTTAAACTTCTGGCGTAAAGTACTGGCCACAGGCAGGCAATGGGCCAAAGTGGTAAATGCACATGGTGGTGATGTGAGCATTGTTCACCTGCCCGAAATTGGCATCAAAGGCAATACACACTTCATCATGTCTGATTTAAACAGTAACGAGATAGCAGATGTAATTACAAAATGGCTTAAAGAGAAAAAACTGGATAAATAAAAGGAGCATTTAAAATGAAGAAAGTGATTATAGCCCTGGCTATGGTATTTGGGCTAAGCCCCGATATCAATGCAAGTGAAGAGCAAAAAGATAGCCTGGCATTAACGCTTAGGCAACAAAAACTGGTGGTCATTTCGTCAATAACAGCAAAAGGAAATCTAGATGGTTTAAAGCCAGCGCTTGATGCGGCATTAACATCGGGCCTCACCGTAAACGAAATTAAAGAAGCTATCGTTCAGCTATATGCTTATTGCGGCTTTCCGCGCAGTATCCGCGGACTTCAAACATTGATGGGCGTGCTCGAAGAACGCAAGGCAAGGGGAATTACCGATAAGCAGGGCCCGGTGGCAAAACCAATTAATAGCGGCCGCAGCAAATACGATAGGGGGAAAGCCATACTGGAAAAACTGACCGGCGTACCCGAAACAGGTCCGAAAACAGGTTATGCTGCATTTGCCCCCGAAATAGAGATTTTTTTAAAAGAACATTTATTCGCCGATATTTTTGAGCGGGATGTATTAACCTACGCAGAGCGCGAACTGGTAACAGTATCAGTACTGGCAAGTATTGGTGGTGTAGCACCTATGTTGCGGTCGCATTTAAACATTTGCCTCAATGTTGGTTTATCGTCCGGCAAGTTACAACAGTTTGTGGAAATTATCCGTCAATCAACCGGCACAAAAGAAGCTGATGAAGCACAGCACGTTTTAAATGAGGTGCTGAAAAGTAAAAAGTAATCAAATAGAAGAATGAAAAAACTCACATCAATAATTGCATTAACCATAACCATGGTAGGTGTAGATGGTGCAGAAGCACAAAGCCATAAAAAAGCAGTTTCGCAAAACCCTTATACTTTAGTTTACGGAGGTGCCATAACCAAAAATGAGCATGGAAAAGTAAATATTCATCCCGTTACTTATAAACTCAACGGGATAGATATTGCAGCCAATGTTTATACCCCGGCAAATTACGATGCTACAAAAAAATATCCGGCCGTTGCCGTAGCGCATCCTAATGGTGGCATAAAGGAACAAACGGCAGGATTATATGCGCAGCGTTTGGCAGAAGCGGGTTATATCACCATTACGGCAGATGCAGCCTATCAGGGTGGCAGTGGTGGCGAGCCCCGTCATACTGATAAACCGGCAAACCGTATCGAAGACATCCATGGCATGGCCGACTTTATTACGCAATTTGCAGGAGTTGATGCAAACCGTTTAGGGGTTTTGGGCATTTGCGGCGGCGGTGGTTATACTTTAAAAGCAGCACAGTCAGATAAAAGATTTAAAGCCGTGGCCACTTTAAGTATGTTCAACTCTGGCGAGGTAAGGCGCAATGGTTTTCAGAATGCCCAGCTTGCAACCATTCAGGACCGCTTAAAGCAGGCTTCGGATTCCCGTGCACAGGAAGCTGCCGGGGGCAAAATAATCTATGCCGGTGTAGCCAGCATCACAGATGAAGAGATTGTCAAAACTTCGACCGATTTGTACCGCGAAGGATTTGAATATTATTACAGAAGCCATGCACACCCAAACTCAACTTTCCTGTATACCATGGGCAGCTTACTCGACTTAATGACCTGGGATGCCACTACCAACATGGATTTAATTGAACAGCCATTATTGATGATTGCCGGAAGCAAGGCCGACACAAAATATATGACAGATGAAGCATTCCCCAAAGCCACCAGGGCAAAAAATAAAGAACTATTTGTGATCGACGGGGCAACGCATATCCAAACCTATTGGAAACCTGAATACGTATCGCAGGCCGTAAATAAATTAGTGGATTTTTATCAAACTAACCTTTAAAAACCAGCATGATGAAATATTATGTTAACTATACGTTAGTGGCACTGGTTTTCCTTTTTACGGCATGCGGCAACAATCAAAAAATAGAAAGCGTACAATCCCCGCCAGTTAAGCAGCTCATTTTTCCGAAGGGCGATAAAAATACTAGTGATAATTTTGAAGGTGAGGTGTGGGTAAAGTCGCTGATTGATGCAGACAGTTTAAATGACAACGCAGTCGGCAATGTTACTTTTAGTCCCGGAGCGAGGAGTAAATGGCATTCCCATCCGGCAGGGCAAATACTTTTGGTAACAGATGGGGTAGGCTATTATCAGGAAAAAGGACAGCCCAAAAAGATACTGCGCAAAGGAGATGTGATCAAATGCCCGCCAAATGTGCCGCACTGGCATGGTGCAAGCCAGGATACCATGTTTGTTCAGGTGGCCATTACCAGCAGGCAAAAGGGACCAACGGTTTGGCTGGAAGCCGTGACTGATCGTGTTTATCTGTCGAAAAGTAAATAAACGACCATTTTATGAACATATGCATCAATACGCCCCTTGCATTTACACTCTTAAAAAGAGATAATTTTGAACTGTAATGCGAAAAAATTACTTTAGAGAACATTACGGATTCTTCTGTTCCTAGACACTTAAATTAATTTAAATAATTAATGTACATTTCGAATTTGAAATTTAATGCGCGAGCAGAAATAGGCTACTACAATTAATTGAAACAAGTGATAACGAAACATTATCTGAAAAAATTCAGTCTGTTAAACGTTCTGATCTTCTTCGCGTTATAAATCTAAGTTTCTTAGTTTTAATTCTTTTTTGATGTTACTTAAACTCCTGAAATTAAAATATATAGGTGAAATCAAGATCATCGGAATAATAAAGCCAGCATAATGAGGATAACTTTTATTCATCAAAAATATGACTGCAAACGATAAAATAAATATCGCAATTACAATAGAGAGGACTACCTTCAACTTTTTTTCTGTTTTAAGTAATTCTTCATTACTTAATTCATTTGGATTGTTGTATGTCATTTAATTTGAATTTAAGTGCTTCGGAGCTAGTCTCCTGTTAATTTAGTTTAACAAGATAGTAATTTTTATGAAGAAATTTAGCTGTTGATTTATGGAAAGCATGAGTGTCCGATAGCGCTAAGGCACGCGCTGGAGTGGGGGTTGAAATAGTGTTTTTACCAGAGGTAATTAGCAGAAATCGGCAAAATTTGATAAATTAGTCTGTTAAGAGCCTTGTTATACTATATAATTCAGTCCACAGATACCCATTTATGCCGGCATTTTACCATTCTTTTCTTAATCTGGTTTTTATCGGCATCATTGCCCTTTTTCCGGTAGTAAATCCAATCGGTTCTGCCTTTATCACAAGTCCTTATTTTTCGGGACTCAGCAGGGCTGAAAAACGCCGGGCAGTAGGCAAGATCACTTTATATGCATTTCTGATCTGTTCGGTTTCCCTGTTTGCCGGTCATTGGATCCTCGCGCTTTTTGGTATTTCCATTCCCGTTATCCAGCTGGCCGGCGGAATTATGATCTGTAAAATGGGATGGGAGTTTCTTTCATCTGATCAAAAAACAGCAGATTCTTCGCAGGTTATGGATACTGAACAGCCCTCTTCGGGTTACCGCCATATAGCAGGAAAGCTTTTTTA
Organism: Pedobacter miscanthi; assembly: GCF_003315595.1. Taxonomy (GTDB): domain Bacteria; phylum Bacteroidota; class Bacteroidia; order Sphingobacteriales; family Sphingobacteriaceae; genus Pedobacter; species Pedobacter miscanthi. Next base: position 61,599 of record NZ_QNQU01000017.1, read on the forward strand.
CCCCATCACCTTTCCCGTTACCACTGGTGCCGGTACTATTTCCGTGCTCTTTACCCTGAGTGCCCACAGTGAATCCGTAAGCAGACCGGATTATTACCTTAACATGGTAGCCATACTGGTTTCGGTATTGGTGATGTGCCTGCTGATTTATATATTTTACCTCAACACAAAATCTATCATTCATTTTCTGGGAACAAACGGAGAAAATATTGTTAACCGCATTTCAGCATTCCTGATCTTTTGCGTAGGCCTGCAGATTGCTACTACGGGTATAAAAGTCCTTTTTAAAATTTAGAGACTTATTATTCCGGGTAGTTTGGAGGTAATTTAACGGTTTACCGGACTATAAAAAACGTTGCCTCCGCGGATTTTTAACACAAAGCCCCGGCTTTTCAGGTCCGGGGCTTTGTGTTTATATTTCTGCGAGTATTTTTTCTGCTGATCTGGAAGGGATGGTAGCAGGTTGTTTCGCCAGACTTTTCTCCGGCTTTTTACTCTTTTTCTTAAACTTCCGGCCATACCATACCAGGAATCCTGTAATTGGTAAACTGGCGCCAATAAGTGAAGCCAGGAAAGCCAGCACCTTACCCGGAAACCCCAGGATACTGCCTACATGGATATCGTAATTCATTTTTCGCAGTTTCTGGCCAAACGAGGCTTGTGCATATTCTACCGAATAGGCATCCTGTCGCTTTAACTCTTTCAGGCTATGTTGATCAAAAGTGTAACCCTGGCTATTATAAAACTGCCCTTTATTGGGATAAACGGTGATGTTGATGGCGGCTTTAGCGTCTGCCGTATCGGCAAAACTGTAATAAAAACCCATCGATTTAGGGTGGCGGGCAATTACCTGTTCCCAGGCCATGTCCATCGCTTTTTCAGGCGCATAACCCTTTCCTTTTAAGGTGGAGTCTGAATCTAAACGCTTGTATTCTGCCAGCTTATCGCCACCTGATGTAACCCAGTACATGCCCTCACTATACCATTTAATACCATACACCATTCCCGTAAGGGCTATTGCCGCCAGGAACAGTAAGGCATAAAAGCCAAGTACGTTGTGCAGGTCGAGGTTTACCCGTTTAAAAGATGCACCCCATTTAATCTTAAAACTCTTATCACGGGTTGATTTATTCCATTTCTTAGGGTACCACCAGATCAACCCGGTGATGAGCAGAACTACGAAAATCATAGTACCGTAGTTAACAATTGGTCGCCCTATTGCTGAAGGCATCCATAGAAAACGGTGCCCATTTAAAATAAACCTGAAGAAATCTGATTCACCCGGTTTATGCTCCTCGGTACTAACCACCTCGCCCGTGTAAGGATTCACTTTCAGGATGGTATTTCCGGTACGGCGATCCCGCGGGCCCGCATTGGCCGCCCTTAAATTTAAGTTGATGGCCCTGCCTTGCTGATAATTGGCGTACGACGGCACTTTCTCCGGGTACAGCTTCGCAGCTATGTGAATCAACTCGGAGGGTTTAACCACAGGTTTGTCCTGCCAGGCTATTTTGGTTTCAGGTTCCAGCAAACCGGTAATTTCTTCATTAAATACCCAAATGCAGCCGGTAAGGCACACCACCAGCACAATGACACCCGATATCAAACCTAACCACAAGTGCAGCCAGTTATTAATGCGCTTAAAAGGCGTGTCCTTTTGCTTCTTCTTTCCCGTATTTTGCTTCTTCGTCATTGTACCTGTTTTTATTGATCAGCTATGCTTATTTAAACCTGTAGGTAATGCTCAATCGTGCATTGCGCGGAACCTCATAGATATAGGTATAGTACGAAACAGATGTTGCCGTTTCAGTTGCCAGCTTGGTATATGATCCCTGAGTCAGCAACCTGCGATCCAATAGGTTGTTAACTACCGCTGAAACAGTTATTTTACCTTTTTCATAAGAAACACCTGCATCAAAACGGTAATAAGCAGGTAACATCAATGGAACAGAAGTTGATCCCGCATAACGGTCAAGTTGAATCTGGTAACCCGCGCTCAATCCGAAACCGTTTAACAAAGCCCCTTGTTTCTGGTAGCGGTAAGATAACCAGCCATTGGTAATGTGCTTGGCAGAGTTAGGGGTGTGCCTGCCTACCAGTTCTGGTTTAGCATCTTCACTTACCGTAGCATCGGTGAGCGCATAATTTAGTACCAGGTTTAATCCACGGGTAATTTCCCCGTTTATATCCAGTTCAATACCTTTTGAGATAACACCTCCCAGTTGGATCTGCGCATTTGGATTCGCAGCCAGGTGAGCCGGATCCAGGTCGGCAGTTAATACATTTTTCTTTTTGATGCGGAAAGCTGCAGCCGTAACGTTCCATCTGCCATCAAAGAAATCCTTTTTCAAACCCAGTTCGATGTTATTACCGCGGATCGGTTTGAAAGGTTCTCCGGCATAGTCCTGGCCCGCAACAGGAAGGAAACTCTGATCATAAAGTGTATAGGCGCTGAAATCTTTCGCCAGGGTTACACTCAAACCAGCCCTCGGACTGAAAACATTATCAGAGATCTGTGTAAGGTTGGTTTTGCCCACGGTTACCGCATGTGTGAAACGGCCGGCTAAAGTTAAACGCACACGTCCATCCAGCATGCGAAGTTCATCCTGTAAGTAAGCGCCGGTATAAGTGAGGTTAGTGGCGTATACATTTGATCCCGAACGGTTCTGAATGCTTCGCGAACGATCGAAGAAAGGAATCTTGTCAAAAGGAATCCCGTAAACCGGGTTGTAAATATTGAATTTAGTACCGTTTGCCAGCTGAAGATCAGACTGCGTTACGCTCGAAAAATCACCCCAGGTTTTAAGGTTACCCATATCGAGTCCGCCTAAAATACGGTGCACAACAGCTCCAGTAGCAACATCGCCCATCAAACTAACCTGTATGTTTTTGTTAATGGCCAGCTCCTCACTAATATTCAGGTAACGTTTCATATCGCCATTTGGTGCAATGGTTGAGGGCCATGGTGTACCTCCATCCAAACCATAACGCAGATAAGCTGCCTGGGCATTAATCTTCCAGTCGTTATTTAAACGGTGGCTCACATAAAGCGTGGCATTATGGTCATACAGCTTTGCCGGGTCAAGTGCCGGGTCGCCCAGAAAGAAGCTCGGATCGGTATCGCCGAAACCTTTTGGCGAAAAACCATAAGAGCCCAGTGCCTGCGCTTCTACGTGCTGGGTAGTATATTCAGCGGTGATTAAAGTATTGCTGTCTACCTGGTAGCTAATTACAGGTGCAATAATGTATTTATCCGTGTAATTGTATTTGTTGTAACTGTCTTTAGTTTGTGCAGCCACATTGAGGCGAAACAGCAATTTGCCGTCGCGGCTTAATTTACCATCCAGGTCAACAGCAGCGCGACCCAGGTTATAACCTCCGGCAGCTACACTTACCGAACTTTGGTTTTGGCCGGTAGGTTTCTTGGTTACCACATTATAAATACCGCCGGGTTCGCCGTTGGCCATCATAAAGCCGGAAGGACCTTTTACAAACTCAATGCGATCAATAGTTGCTGCATCATCAGCTAACGGGCCCCATGGCATTTTTTGGTTCATGCCGTTTCGGAAGGCAGGAATACTCGTGCCGCGCATAAAAATATTGGCATATTGTGCATCCCAATGACCTACGCGCATGGTACCGCTCACATTTCTGGTTACACCATCCACAATATCAAACACCTGCTGATCTGCCAGTACCTTACTGGTTACCACCTGGATGTTCTGTGGTACTTCGATCAGTGGAGATTGTAAGCGCAATGAAGGAGATACCTTATCCACTTTATATTTTTTCTTATTCGTGCTTACCTGCACCTCATCTAACTCCGAACGATTTTCTTTTAAAGAAAAATCAGCAATTACGGTACCACGGAATGAAACATGTATCTGTTTTTCTTTTGGATAAAGGCCAACCGCCGAAACTACCAGTGTATAATCGCCAACCGGAACACGACGGATCTGGTATAAACCATCCTCGTCGGTAACTGAGCCAAAGCGGGTGCCTTTCAATACTACAGTTACATTAGCAGCTACGCTACCATCAGCAGTGGTGATCCTTCCTCTCACTATCCCGGTTTGCTCATCATTCCGGCTTTGAACAAGACTATCTGCAGGATTTGTATAACTTCCGGTCAGATCATGGGCAGAACTGGCATGAGCTGCAAATATTCCGGTGCAGCACACACCTAAGCGTAAAAATTTCTTAAATTGCATTTACTTTTAATTTGATGTTAAAGGTGTAAGGGCTTAGCGCCCGTATCGCCACACGGGGTCGGATCCGTGTGGCATTTTTTTTGCAAAGTTAAGTTTATTAAGAATAAATCCAAATAGAAGCTCAAATTGAAAATTATAAAGGGATAAATAGCAGGGATTTTTGCCTTGTAAGAGTTTTTTTTGATGATCAGGTTTGTGAAAAGTGATGCCAGGAATGAACAGGTGAGAGTATATAACAAAAAAAGCCCATCTTTCGATGAGCTTTTAATCAGTAGCGTCAATACGCGAAAGTTCGAAACCTTTCGAGGCAGTGGTAAATTTTGTAAGGTTAAAGGACAATATAGAAAGAAGAAGAAATACGGTTGCAATAATCCATTATAATCCTTAAATAATACATGGAAAAAATATTGAAAATGTTAGTTACAATTCGTCTTCACCTCAATTTAGTTGGTGTTATTCCAAATAACTTTTTGAAAGCAACTGAAAAATGAGATAAACTTTCAAAACCCAGATCGAGATAAATATCGATTGGTTTTTGCTTTTTTTGAGAAATGAGCAAATGTGCTTCTTCCAGCCGTTTTTTTACCAACCATCTATTGGGCGTTTCATTAAATATGGATTGAAAATCTCTTTTAAATGCCGACAAACTTCTTCCTGTTAAAATTGCAAAGCGCTCTAAATTCACATTGAAAGTATAATTTTTGTTCATATATGCTTCGAGATTTATTTTCTGTTGCGGGGCAAAATCAAATAATAAATCAACAAGTTCAGGTTGTTGCTTAAGTAAAATGATTAAAAGTTCTTCATATTTCAAATCCTCAAAATCAGCATCTAATTCCATAATATCCTTATAATAGGGTTTTACAGATTTTATAAAACTGGTTATGAATGCACTCTTTTTAATGTTGATTAAAGCCTTATTGGTTTTGAAACCTGATTTTTTATACGTATGTTTTTCTTTAAACTCTTTTAGAAATGCTTCGTCGAAACAAAATAATATGGGTTCGAAAGGATCTTTGTTTTCCAACAATTCATATTTCGCCAACCTGTTTTTTCTTGCCAAAAATGCATCGCCCGATTTGAAAATATAGTTGGTATCGCCATCAAAAATCCGTAAAGCACCCTTTACCACATATATAAATACATGATCAGGAATAAACTGTTCCTTCAGGATATTGGTGGCAGTATTTTCTGCAATCGATCTCAATAATTTATGTTTTAAAAGTTAAATGTGGTGTTTTTTAATGGATGACCCAAATAAATCAGGATCAATGGCATCATTACAAATGGTATTTCAATTAGTGCAAATTTATAATTTCCTGCTTTTAAGGCCAAAGCCATCATCAACACCAGGAGTACAGCCCTTGCCGCGTTTCCTGCGAAAAAAGTATTGGGGATAAGAATGAGTAATGCCGAACTTATGGATAAAATACCGAATGCAATGCGCATAGGGTTTGAAATTCCCAGCGCATTCATCATTTCCAAATACTGTTGTGTTGGCTTTTGAAATACCCTTGAACCGTGGCTTATGCCAAAATAAACTGTTGCTAAAAGCAAAATTCCGCTAATTATTCTTGATATCATTTTTCGATTAGATTGTATTTTATCATGGTGTCTACAGCTTCCAAAATGGTAGCTTCTTGTGTGGCTATAGGTTTCCAGCCCAAAATTTCTTTAGCTTTTAAATTGCTTATATTACGGTTCATTTTGGTGAACAAAAGACCTTCTTTTGCCTGGTGGTTAAAGATTGATGAAATGCCCAAAATCCAATTGGGGAGCTTTTTTATAGATACTTTTTCTGAAATTTCCTTACGCTTGTTTTTTAAGAGTGTTGCGATTTCCGGCAAAGAAATCTGCCCTTCTGCAGTGGCGATAAATCGATGTCGGTTGGCTTCTGGTATTTCCATAGCACGAATATGCAAATCGGCAACATCCCTGACGTCTACAATGTTTAACGGAATATTGGGCACCACTTTAAATTTTCCCGTCAGTAAATTTTCAAGCAAGAAAAAGCTTCCCGAAACGTGTGCATCTAATGATGGGCCCAGAATGGCTACAGGATTTATGGTTGCGAATTCAAGATCTCCGCCTTCCAATTTTATAAAGTTCCACGCGGCCTTTTCTGCCAGGGTTTTTGATTTTTCGTAAATGGAAACACTTTTATTGTTGGTATCCGTCCAATCCTCTTCGGTTGTGGTTCTTTTCTTGTCCGTTTGAGTAAAACCAACCGCACCAAAGTTGGAGGTCATTACCACTCTTTTAACGCCTGCATTTTTTGCGAATTTCAAAACCCGTAAAATTCCATCTCTTGCAGGAAGAATAGCTTCTTCCTCATTTTTAGGTTTGTCGAAAAATACAGGTGATGCAACACTTAACACATATTTGCAACCCTCCATCGCTTGTGCCCAATTTTCATCTTTGGTGAGTTCGGCCTCTGCAAACGAGAGGTTTTCAAACGATGTGATGCCATTGTATTTTAAGGTCTCTTTTATTTTGTCGGCACTTTTCAGATTTCGGACAGTTGTTCTAACTGAATATCCTTTTTTTAGCAATTGATAAACAATTTGTATTCCCACAAATCCGGTTCCGCCTGTTACTAAAACCATTTCCTTGTTTTCCATCTTTTTCTTTTTAAGAATAAATCTTATGCAAATCTCAAGAATTAACTTTAGTAGTGGGTTTATTGAAAAGTCCAAATTGCTTTATTGAAAGGTTCATTTTTATTTACGACTCTTTTCTAATAAACTAGCAACTGCATTCAGATTTCGTATTAAAGAAACTTAATCGCTCTTTGCTTAGCTGAATTGTGTATTTCGGTAAACTTTTAAGCAAATGGGATGATAGTTTAAATGCGAAACGACTGGCCATTATTGCCGAAATGCCCAATTCTGCCCCCATTTTGCCGAACCCTGGTTAACAATAAGAAAAAAATTTGCCTACAATTGTTTTTCTAATTTCAAAATCTTCTCTTTAGTCTCACTTTCCGTTAATTCTGTTATTGTGTTTGATTTTAACAGATTTTCGAGTGCGATAATTTGCGCTTTTATTAATGCTTTTTCAGCATTTACTTTTTCATCCACATTAATACCTGTATGCTCCCAATTCGTTTTGGTGACCGCATTTTTTTCAACTGATATGGGGATGAACAACTGATATTTTTTGCCAATAAAAAATACTTTTACCGGATTTGCTGCTCCATAGGTTTTATCTCCAATTACTTTTGCAATTTTATTTTGCTGTAAATTATATGCTAATGCTTCAGCGGCAGAAATGGTATAATTGTTTACAAGGAGGTATACAGGTTTATTTAAATACTTTTTGCCATTTACTTTTTTAAATGTGTACTTCTCTTCGGTTTTATGGTTATATCTGGTGTAAACCTCACTTAATTTAGTTCTTTCATTAAAAAAATAACTTAAAAATAGCCTTACCATTTTGCCGTCACCGCCCCGGTTGTTTCTTAAATCTATAATCAAAGCATTCGTATTTGAAACAAAATTCATTGTTGCCACTAAAATTTGTTCTGCAGATTTATTTCCTTCAGGAAATCCGGTATATTCTATATAACCGATATTTCCGTCTAATCTCATCACTTTTTCAAAACCATAATTCCACTGTTTATTAATAGCATCGTATTTTTTTAATAATTCTTTTTCATCAACTGCTTTTTCTTCTTCTTTACCTGGCCGGTATAATACATTGAAATGCAAATCATTCCCGTTTTTGGTTAAATATTTTGAAAGAGATTTTGCAAATTCTGCATCAGTAAGATTGTCAAAAGTTTTAAGAGCTATTTCTGATTTTAATTTTTCAGTAAGTTGATTTGCAACATCTTCAAAAACGTAATATTCATTAATCTTATCTGCTATTTCCAATATTTGTTTATTTCGTTCTGTAAAATCCTGGGCATTCGCTTTTGAGTTGAGGCAGATTGCAACGTAGATTAGTAATAGATTAAATACTTTTTTCATTTCTCAGATTTTACAATTGGTAATTATTTTATTTAATGTTTTTTCGAGTAAACTAATCTCTTCCAACGACAAACCATTTAGTGCCGTTTCTCTGTTTAGTTTTGCAATTGGGTTTATTAATTCCAGTGTTTTTTTCCCTTTTTCGGTTATTTCAAGATTAAATTTCCTTCTATCTTGCTGATGTATAGTTCTGTTCAGGTAATCTTTTTTAACCATTAATTCTATCATTCTCGTAATGGATGCATTATCCTTAAATACAAGATTTGCCAATTCATTCTGAGAAATTTTGTCGTCCTTGTTCAGGATGATTAGGACCAGACATTGATCTACTGTAATATCCTTTACAATTTTTGAGATATTCCGCTGTGATATTTTTCTGTACTCCTTAATGGCTTGTTCAATCAAATAAAGTACTGTTGCAGTTGGGTTTTTGTGATTCATATCAATTATGTTGATGCAAATATAATTGATATATCAATATAAAGTGTCAAAAACTGATTTTTTGTTTCAGGTGCTTTTGCTTATGTATTGATGTTTATCTCATCTTAGCGTTTCGATAGGGCGAAAGCGAACTAATGATACCTATATCTAACCAAAAAAGCCCATCTTTTGATGAGCTTTTAATCCCCAGGCTTTATTGGGTAATTTTCGAATGACTTTATATCTTTCCCTATTCCGGTAAGAAATTACTTAGCCAGGTAGGTCATGCCGCCATCAACCAGGATTTCGGTGCCAAGCAGAAACGAAGAATCATCAGAAGCAAGAAAAACGGCTGTTTTGCCAATATCCGAAGGTTGCCCGATTCTGCCAATTGGCATTGCGCCGGCAAACTGCGCTTTCACGGCTTCAATGTGTTCGGCCGGAACAAACTTATCAAATGCAGGGGTGTCTGTAGTGCCCGGCGTAATTATATTTACCCTGATCTTTCTTTCCAGCAGGTCGTTTGAAAAGCTTTTTGCCAGAAAGATTACCGCAGCCTTTGCAGCGCCGTAAAGTCCGAATGATGGATAGGCACGGTGTGCGGCATTTGAACCGATCAGGATTACAGATGCCCCATCGTTCAGGTAAGGGAGCGCTTTTTGCACCGTGAAGTAAACGCTTTTCAGGTTAAGATCCATTGTTTTATCATAATCTGCTTCGCTTACATCTGCTACCGTTCCGGTTGTTCCGGCACCGGCATTGGCAACCAGGATATCTATTTTGCCAAATTTTTCGGCTGTATCTTTAAATGTGCGTTCTAAATCGGCAAGATTGGTTACATCGGCATTAATGCCCATAAAATTGTTGCCTAACTGCGCAACAGCCTGTTCTAAAGTTTGGGTATTTCTACCCACTACTGCGCCTGCAGCACCTTCATTCTTAAATGCTTCTGCAATGCCAAACCCGATTCCGCTATTGCCGCCTGTAATTACGGTCACTTTGTTTTCTAATTTACTCATGATCTTTGTTGTTAAATTATACACCAAAGATGCAGCAGCGTGCCGACCTGAAACTTATCAAATGTTATTAAATACGCATGATAAAGATCAATCTATTTTAAGGCGTTTTTTCTGATCCGGCTTAGGCTTTCGGGGGTTAAACCCAGGTAAGAAGCGATTAAATTTTGGGGGAACCGCTGGATAAAGTGCGGATAATCGGCGGCGAGTTCCTGAAACCGTTCTTCGCCGGTAAGGCTGATAGAAGATTGCATTCTTTTTTGTGCAGCTATGGTATTATTCTGGCTCAACACGTTTTGCATGGCCGAAAAAGCCGGAATAGGTTTGATAAATTCTTCTACTACCTGATGGGTAATTTGTAAGATTTCCAGATCCTCTATCGCTTCAATATTAAAGCGGCTGGGTGTTAGTTTGTAAAAGCTTTCAAAATCAGCCAGCCACCAGTCTTCGATACTCAGCTTTAAGATATGTTCATTTCCTTTTTCATCTACCGTAAAGGTTTTTGCAGCCCCTTTTACAATGAAGCCGGTATATTTGCATACATCGCCTTCCTGTAAAAAGTATTGCCGTTTCCGGATCCTTTTGGGTTTAAAATGCGCAATCAATACCTGCTTATCATCTGCTGAAAGCGTTTTGCCTGAAAGTTTTTCAATGTAACCGAACAGCGCCTGAAAATTATGCATGTTTAATTTATTAAGGAGGATTTTCAAAAATAAAACTTTCCCCTTATTTCTTCCTGCTTTTTTACCCGAAACGGTTCTTATCCGGGTGAAGGAAAAGTCAATCAACCCCATCTTTCGATAAAACCCTGTATATGAGCAAATCTGTTAAGAAGTAGTAAAAAGAAGGATTTAAAAAATGTTAAATCGGGCTAATCTGTTTTAAATTGCGCCTGCCTGGTTTATCTTAGTGATATGAAATTTTCAGCTCTCCTTCTTCTCGTACTATTTTTTTATATCCCATGCTGTGTAAATGCGCAGTATCTGGACAATATTTCCAAACAATTGTATGCACCATCTGATCTTAAAAAAGACATTGACCTTATACAAACTACACTGGAAAAAGAACATCCGAATTTACACCTGTACATCTCTAAAAAAGCGCTAAACTATAAATTCGACAGCTTAAGAAAAACAATAGACAAGCCAATTACCCCAATTGCGCTGTATATCAGGTTGCAACCGGTAATCAGCAGTATAGGCGACGGGCATTTGACGGTAGAGATAGACTATTCGAAATTCACCCCGCAGGACATTGCTTTTCTGAAAAAACCATCACTGCAACACCCCATTTATCAGTTTGGCTATTATGTGAACGGAAAAAGACTGTTTGTTGCAAAGAATTTATCTGCCGATTCTACCATATTAAAAGGCACTGAGATTATAAGCATTAATGAAGTGCCTGCGGCGAGATTGATCGACAGCCTGAATAGTTACATCACCAGTGATGGTTACAATACCACTTACAAGAAACACCTGATGAATAATGCAGCTTTATTTGCAGAGCGTTACCGGTTTTTGTTTCCCGAAAAAGTTCCACTGGACATTTGGCTCAAATCATCAGGAAACTCCAGGAAAATTAAACTGGAAGCACGTATGGCGAAAAGCTATGACAGCATTGGTATAAAGCTCCCGCCTACTACTGAATATAGCCTGTTAACTGCTGATCAAAATGTTGCCTATCTTAAACTCCGCACTTTTTACAATGGACCTAACTTTGAGGGTTATGAGGGTATTTTTGCGGACATAGAAAAGCATAAACCCAAAAACCTGGTTCTCGATTTAAGAGGGAATACCGGCGGAGAAATCATCTGGGCGGCCAGGATTTACAGCCACCTGCTGGATATGCCCAGGTATTTTTTCAGACTGCCCGAAGAGATCAGACAACAGAAACAGCTTTACAACAATCCGAAAATAAGAAAATGGGTTGACAACAGACCAAAATCCGAGTACCAGATGGTCCAGCCTTATTCGTTTACATTTAAAGGCAAAATATATGTGTTGATTGATGGAGGATCTTTTTCATCAAGCAGCATCCTGGCAGCAAATCTGAAAAATCTAAAAAACGTAACGCTTGTGGGCGAAGAAACCGGCGGCAGTAAAAATATATTTACAGCGGGTGTACACAAAAGCATTACCCTGCCTCATAGTCAGTTACTGCTCAAATATGGAAATATTCCCGCTTATTTTGGTGATCTCAGCCATATCGACGGCCGGGGTATTATGCCCGATGTTCCCATAACTTACCAGATTGAAGATTATTTAGCAGGTAAAGATCTGGAACTGGATTGGGTACTGGAGGATATTAAAAAAACAGAGCGCCTTAGTAATTAAAATTAGGTGAGGGTTATTACAAAGGTGGCAGTAAGCTCTATATGTTGAAGAATTATTTGCAATTGATATTAAAATCAGTATTTTTAGCCCATTTAAATCTAAATCATGCTTCTTATACGCGCTCATCATTATGCTTTTGCAGTAATTCTTCCTGTTTTATTATTCTTATTCGGATGCAAAAAAAATCCTATTCCCGATCCGGCTATCACTGTTTCGGTACAGGACATTAGCAACGGTTTCCGCTTGAGTACCTCCATTTCTAATGTAAAGACTGAAGATATACTTGAATCAGGCTTGGTTTGGGGTGAGAACGAAAACCTCGTTAAAGGTGCTGCTTTAAGCTATCTTAGCCCTACTCCGCTCGCAAATTTTTCTTATGATGTGGTTGCAGGTTTTACGAAAGGTAAAAGATATTTTGTCAGGGCATACTTCATTGATCAGGATCATCAGCTTCGTTACAGCGAAGTGGTAGCTTTTGAAGGTAAGAATACTTTGGGTCTGAATATTTCACTTCCACAACAGGCTTATACCTGGGGAGATGAGGTGGAGGTTAAAGTAACCAATGCCAATGGCGCTGATTTGGCCTCAGCCACAATCGTTATTAATGGTAAGATGCGTTTAAAGCCTTCAAAAACTATTGGGGGAAGCGTTTTTTTTAAAGTTCCCGCTGAACTTTACACTTATCAGAATTCGGTTTCCCTTGAACTATACAATCAGGCCGGTTTAAATACTTATTTTATTCTGCAGCAACCGCAGTTACCAACCGATTTTTTGATTGTGGATAAAGTTGGAGGTACCGTGAAACTTACGGGCAATTATTTTAACCCGAACATTGATAGCAATATTGTGATGATAGGGACAACAAAACTGGAAGTATTAAAAGCGGAACGGACAGCACTGGAGCTAAAATTACCTTTAGCCGAATTTTCTTATAGTGGTAATTTTTCTGTACAGACGGGAAAGGACCTGATTACAACTTCGAAAGCAGTTTCGAAGGTTTATAGGTTTTTAACGCAGGTAAGTGAGCAGTCAGGTGTAGCCAGATACAGGGGGATTATGGAAAATATTAACGGCAAGATTTATTGTGGCCTAGGTTCTGATATAGATACACGCGGACTTTCAGATTTTTATGAATACAATCCGGTCGCTTCAACCTGGCGCAAACTGGCAGATTTTCCGGCTACCCTCTACGGTGCCGGCGTGAGCTTTACCGCAAAAAATAAGCTGGTTTTTATTCCCAATGCCATTGGTACTACCTTCGCAACTGATGTATACCAGTTCGACATAGCAAATAACTCCTGGAAAAAAAGTAATTCTTATCCGGGTACAATGCTGAGTAGTTATACCCTTTTTGCCAGCGATAACTATGGTTATATGTTGGGTGGTGGGTATGCTACTTCTACCAATTATATATATACCGTGAAATCTTTTAAGCGATATGATCCTGCTACCGATACGTGGAAGACATTGCCCGATTTTCCGGGTACTTCAAGAAGGGATTTTAAATCTTTTAAAGTAGGCAATAATGTGATCGTTTTTGGTGGCCAGTCGATGTGGGGAACCGGCGAGAGTTTATATCCTACAGATTCCTGGTCATTTGATCTGGTTTCGGAAACCTGGAAAAAGATCAAAGATGTTCCATCTTATATTTATGCTGTAAACTGTTTTAGTTTTGAAGTTAACGGAAAGGCTTACATTGGTGGCGGAATGAGCCCTGCTGGTGTAATCAGTTCATCTATTTATGAGTACGACCCTATTGCAGATACATTTGTAAAAAAGGATAATATCATCGATAAATCGATGTTGGTAATGAGTGCTGCTACGTCAGTGGGTGGACATGGCTATATCATGTTTGGTAAACCTTCTTACGACTATCACCTGCAGCCTTTAAAAGAAGTGTTCCGTTTTGATCCATAAGTTGGCTGAGCTATTTTCTGTGATATTAAGAAAACAACATACATTCCTTTGAAAAGGTTTTCAGGTTAACACTTGTCGTAAGTTTCTTGAGCAATTGGGGATTTTGTTAAACCGTGCACTGATTCTCATTCCAAACTTTACACATCGTTTTTTATCACCTGGTCAGATTGAGTAACCTTGATATTGCTAATAGAATCACTAATTGATAAACCTGTTCTTTCTTCAAAAACCGTTTTCGGATCGCTGGATGCGCAGCCTGAAAGAAAAAAAATTAGGATATAGAGGTATTGTCTCATTGTAATGGTCGCTATCCGTTTCTGTTTGCTTTACGGAACGTAAATCAAGTTGATGTCTACAACATAATTATTGTCTTTTTCCCTTACCTCAGCGTTAAGTACTAAATCACTTAAACCCTCATTTTTAGTAAAGAGGTCAATCAGCACGTTCCAGTAATCACCATAAGAAATGTAAACAGACGTGTCCCAGGTTTCTTCAGGTAAATCAACAAGTTCTGCTCCGTATTCCTCAATGTATTCTTGTATTTGTTCGGCAGTTTGGTCAGAAACAGGATTTACATGGTTTACTCCTGAACTGAGGTTGTAATCCTTGTTTACAAATGCCTTAACTATGTTTTTAAAAATTGGTCTCCAAACTTGTGGTATCGGAAGTTCTTCTTCTTCGTTTTTTTCTACCGGGATTTCAATCATGGTTTATAAGGTTTGTTAACGCTTAAATATATGCAACAAAAAATTAAAACATACGGTATTACAGCTAATCAAGGGAATTCTATACATATCAGATATTATTGTTAACCGCATTTCAACATTCCTGATCTTTTGTGTAGGCCTGTAGATTGGGGATTTCGGTAAAAGTTGGCCACTAGTTATCGTTCCAAACTGGCCACTAAAGACTCCATTTTTTCCAGAGCAATTTCATAAACAGGACCTTTGTCTCGAACTCCCATCCTAAGATCTGATTTATGACTATCCCTGGGTTTTATATCCACTAATCTCAAGTTCGAACATTTTTCAAGATTCAGAAGCCAAAACTTCTCAGTAAGAGTTCTTCCTTTTGGAATTTTGGTAATCCGAAGGCACTATCAATATTTGCATTATAATTTTCATTTTTAAGTTCATCTAAACCTCTTTAAGTAGTTTTTCCTGCCAAAAGATGAAGGAAGGTCCAGAATACTGTTTTTTAAGCTAAAAAATGCTTACAATAAGTCGATTGGCCACTTTTATGTTAAATGCGGTGGTCAGTTTGAAGCGTAGAAGGTGGTCACATTAGTTGAATATGGGTGACCACTTTTCAGATAACCCCCATACATGATCATTTGTTATTTAAAATTACTCCATCTGTAATAGGAGCCTTTTGTTCCATAATCACCACTTTGTAAGTCCTGAATTTATTTTTAGGCAATGGTTCTATTATATACAGGTCGTATATTTCACTAAAATAACGGGGGCTTTCAATTCCTAGTTTTACAAGTTCCTGCAAACTTATGTATTTGTATTTAGGCTTTTTATTTTCGATAGTGGGCTTAGGATTATTTTTATCAATTTGACTCGCAAATTCAATTTGATTGTAATAAGGTGCCTTCACTTTGGAATAAAAAATAAATGAATAGTGTATAGGGGACGTCCAATCTATTTCCAAAGCTTTCGGATTAGAAGAATTTATTTTTGCTGTGTCTGCAAAAAAGTATAACTTTCTAGGCCCCACTTGTGAGAAAACAGTACTGGCGGTAATAAAAGCAATGCTCAATAAAAAAAATCTTTTAACTAACATAAGATTGAATTTTTTGAAACCGATTATTCATTAGGTAAGTTATGGCGTGTTAACACATATTAATTCATAGTTTTTAAATATTAACTTACTTCTTTGCCATTAATTTTGATAGGCTGCATTACATTCTCATTTAGATAATTTTCTTTTTTTCTACTTTTATCTAGTAAGTTATCAAAGAAAAAATCAAATGAACCACCTACAATGCCAAGTTCTGGTATAAAAATAAATCGGTCTATTCCCCGTCTATAATTAGGAGAATCACTGATACCCCAGTCCATAAAGCCCCAAAAATGATAAGCTTTCCTACCATCAATGGTTGATGTCCCCGAAAGAAACAGTAATGGTTTGTTCATAGGGAATTTTAGAACATTCGGAAGGTCATGGTAATTTGGGGATGGCTCATTATATAATTCTTTGTACCTGCTATCAAAGTCCTTCAATGCAACTGCAGGTGAGTAGATATTTATGGAAGCAATATCATTTTGGCTAGTGAACATTCTCGGCTTATTTTCCACTGAGAAAAATTCTGTGATGCAACTGCTTGATCTAAAATATTTACCGTTTTCTTTTTTTACCAAGTTAATATCATTTCTTTTTACATGCTCGTATAAACCTTTACATGAAGAACCATAAGCTCGGGTAGCTTCAATGCGGAACGCTTTCAATTGGTCCCAGTCCATTATTTTATCTTTTAAAGAGGCAGGATCTATTTCTTTCCAAATGTTGTCTGAAATTTTGCCGGGGAGGACTGAAAATAAAATTAGATTTCCATTTTTTGTAAGAAGATTAAATAATTCAATTTTTTTATCAACTTCATATAGTTTGCTTGCATTAAGCTCAACATGAGCTAATTTATATTCAAGATTTGATTTCGCGTCCAAATCAAGCAGGAAATATTTTTGCTTATTTGGATTATCAATAGGGCTATTCTGCTTATTTGCATTAGCAGCAGATATATGTACAATAAAAAACCCAAGAAAATATAAGGTTATTTTTTTCATTTTTTTAACATTTTTTTCCATGATAATTGTTTGTTCGAGTGTCCCTTTCAGCTGCGTTAATGTTTTTTTCGGCTTGGGTTAAATTAACTATTCCTGCTTTTGCTAATGCTTTCGCTCTTTCTTCAGTAAAATTCGGGTTAAAACTTCTTATCGCCTTTCCCAAGTCATCTAAAAATGCCTTAGCCATTGCACTGTGTTCAGAAACGAAGATTGATTTTGTTAAATCTATCCTGCCATTTGGCCCGGTGATATATGCAGAATTAACATCAGGATACTTTTCTTTAAAGTCAGTCGCACCTAGCCTATCTAATTCCGCTCCCATGTATGCATGCAATGCTTCATGATACATCGTTACCAGTATGTATTCTTTTGTAGCATAATCTAAAATATCTGGATTCATATCAATCTTTGCTTGAAACGTATATCCGTCATTAAAGTTAAGGCCATTGGTTGGAACAGTTCTGGATTTTGTTGTGCCATCAGTGCCTGTACCTTTTAAAGAATCCTGAACCGTAAATCTCATATAGTAAGTACAGCTATTAGTTGTAACAAAAACTGAACGGATACTGTCAGCAATTTTATTCTTCAAGTTAGGCATATCAATTAAAAGTCCCTGTGCGCAAGGATAACCCTGCAAGCTATCAATGATATCCTTATTTACTGGCGGATTGGTCGGTGGATTTGATCCGCCACCACCATGACCAGGATTTACAGGATATGGATTATATCCACCTTCACCTCCGCCCCCCGGTGTTTGGTCTACACAAAAATATCCGGCTAAATATGTAGTACATTCCATATAGCCATCAACTCCAACACAAGAAGTTCTCCAGTCTGGTTGTGGAAAAGCGCAGGTCTCTGGTGTATAGGTCATTAATTTTTCAAACCGTGACTCCATTCTGCCTATTGCAGGATTTTTTAAATCTTTAAGTTGGTTTTTTTTTGAACCATAATAATAACCCTCTAGGCTTCCGTTGATCCTCATTGTTATTTTGCCATCGAGATACTCCCAGCCGTTTTCAAGGGTACCCTGCATATTGAAAAACATTATTTTGCCGCTTAGATCGCCTGCCTGTTTGTAATGGATTTTTTTTAAGTCCTGTGAGGCTGATCCTTCGTTTAAGATAGACATGTAACAGCCTGTAAGGATTTTGCCAGTTACCTTGTCCTTAAATAGCAGCAACCGGATGTTATTCCTAGAATGAGACGAGTCCTTCCGGGTATCATCACTTAGTTTCTGATATATATTTTTTGGGTTTGATACCTGCATCTCATAAACAGTCAGCTCGCTTGTCGGCTCGATGATATAAGCTGTTTCCCATTTAGGCTTTAAATCATCGAAATAGGAAGCGCGCGCGTGTGGTTTGTTCTGACTGAACCATTCTTCCAATTCTTTTTGTTGACATGGCTGTTCTGTGTTATTCTTTTTACATGCTGCAATAGCGAAGGCTATCAGAAGGCAGCAGAAACCGAACACCTTAAAAGGTGTGAGGTGAGAGCTCAATTTTTTGATCATTAATTTAGAAAAGTTTTGTTTATAAAATTTAAAATAGCAAATCTAATTAAAAGTTACGAAAAGTAAAATTTACTTTACAGGCATGACTATTTTGGTTTTATTCTTTCGCGTGCTTCATTTAAACGAGCCAGTCGTTCAATTTAATCGCATAGGTTTTATGCTAGTGAACAATGGAAAATATTTGAGGTTAGGTAAAAATCCCTATTACAAAAAAAAGCCCATCTTTCAATGAGCTTTTAATCTGTATTCTTAGGATATAGATTCACGAATGAATTTATATAAGATTTGCGTCATTCAGCCAAAGTTCTTCAATAGTATATTTTGGGTTGATTGAAAATGCCAGTAAAAAGGCATCGAACGGTTTGCAAAGGAGCATTGCCAAAAGTGCGCATCAGACCTGAAGAGCACTTTTTTGTCGTCCAAAATCCTGGTGAAATAATCTACTGACCAGAGTCGAGATGCCTTTTACATATATCTTCATAATACTGTTCATACTCTGCATATATAATTGACAGCTTCGTGGGCATTATTCGGACTATTGGTGCCATTATATTTGCATTTTTGCCCAGTAATAATGCTTCGCAGTATGAAACATTCAAGGCGTTTTTTAAGGTATCACTCATGAGATCAATCTTCGATTCAAGAAAATCAAAACATTTAGTTATTTCCGGGATCTTGTTTTCCTCTATCAGCTTATTAGTATAACCCGCAAACACTTCCATACGCATATAAATCATATACCTATCTTCCTCCTCAATATCTGTTTTTAGAATGGGAAATGATTTTATCAAATCCTCAAAAAAATCTTCGTCGCTCATTGCTGATTATTAAAGAATCAAATTAGTGATTAATATGAATATCCAGGCAAAAATTTGTTCTCCTCCGGCGTTCTCATCTCGTCGAAGCTTCTCGCTAAGACGAAAGCTATATACTTATAAATGGACCTGAAACAAAAAAAGCCCATCTTTAGATGAGCTTTTAATCAGTAGCCTTGGAGAATAGATTCACGAATGATTTCATAGAAGATTTGCGCCGTTTAGCCAGATTAGACAAACTTCAGGAATAATTCGTAGTTGTTTCGCACTTGGATTAAAAGGATCGAACTGCATTAATTTATTTCATTCTTAGCTGGGGGATGTTTTGTCTCTTCCTGAGGAATTTTGGGCTTACCTCATAGACGGTTTATTTTTTGTTTATATATATATTTGGTAAAAGTTCTACATAACTAAATATAATGGTCTCTAATTTTATAGAAAAAATAATCAAAATTTCCAATATTGGGCATTTTGTAAATTATAAGTTTGACGCAACAAAAGCATGGGATGGACAACTTAAGAAAGTTAATGTGGTCTATGCTCCAAATGGATCTGGTAAAACGACGTTGTCAACTATATTAAAATCGTTGGCGACAAATGATCCCAAGTTAATCGATTTTAAAAAGACGTTTGGTTCAGAAGAAGAGAGTGAAGTTGAAATTAAAGCCTCTTCTTCTGGTAGTCTAATTAGGTTTAAAAATAATAATTGGAGTTCTAATGATCTGAAAATAGAAGTATTTGATATTAATTACATCGAGGAATATCTATTTGCAGGTTCTTTTTTTCGCAAACAAAGTAAGACCAATCTTTTTAAATTGATTTTAGGTGATGAGGGAATAAAATACCGAAATAGATTAAAGGTCCTTTTCGGACAGAAAAAGCTATTACTTGATCTTCAAAAACGAAAAGTGGGATTTGTTCTTGAGACAGAAGAACTGAAGTTAAAGTTGATTGATTTTCAGAAGGATATAGACTTAGTGATTGCGGAATACCAGCAATTTTCTACTCCAATTTTTGAAAATCATATTTCCATTGTCAATAAATATCTGACGAAGTTTACATCCTATGTTCGAATTGTCGAGTTTACCTCCGCTCAAAACGCTAATGAGAACGAGCATTTTCGCGTCTATCCAGTTTTTGAAGTATATGGCGAGAAGATAATTTTCTCTGCTCCAGATCCGCAAAAGAGAATTGGAAATGCAAGGTATGCTTTAAGTGAGGGGGACAAAAGTGCAATAGCGCTATCGTTTTTTCTTGCTAGACTTGAAATTCAAGGCTATAGTAATAAAATTATAGTTTTTGATGACCCGTTGTCTAGTTTCGATTATGCAAGAAAGAATGCTACCATCTTCCAGCTTGCTAGAATTGCTGATACTGCACAACAGTTTATTTTGTTAACGCATGACTTGAACTTTGCAAATGATTACACGGATAAATGCAGTCACTTAGAACCTCTGAATTTGAAAATTGAAACTGACGGTAAGACAAGTAGTTTGCAACGTCATAATCTGGGAGAGGAATATTTAACAAGTACACAGAAGGATATTGAAGTCATCAAACAGTACTTAGAAAAGCCTTCGGCAGATGAATATGTAAAAAGAGAAGTGATACGGTGTATAAGGCCAGTTTTGGAAGGAGTTATTAAAACGAAATATTTCGATGTAATTGCACGTGATAAATGGCTTGGCGATATTATTAATGCAATAAAGGTAGCCCAGCCAGGTAGTAAATTACTAAGATTGAAAGAATTGAGGAGTGATTTGATTGAGCTCAATGATTATACTAAGGGCTATCACCATGCCAGCGCGTCCGATAGAGGTGAAAACATTAATGCTGCTGAACTAAAAAGATATGTTGACTTGTTAATGAAGATCATTTTAGAAGTGTAGTCAGAAATATTTAATGTGTATAAATATTAATTTTCAGCGGTTAATTAGAATCAATCGATTCTTAGTTTAATGCTTTATGATTTCTATGGTTAATCCAAATGAAAATCAATTAAATTCTGGTGTTTATCTTAGATCACCTCGTTAAATGGCGGGATATATATATCATTAATTCTAATTAGTTTTGAATTATGAATTGGATCACCCGAGAAAGACCGAAGATTGACCGGATTGCCTGTCCCTGGCTGATCAGGAATTTCATTGATCCACAGGCGCAGTTTTTTTATGTTCCTTTTGATACCGTGATCGAAAAAGCAGAAGAACTGGATGCAACTCCATTTGACGTTTTAGGCGTTGAACTAACCCATAAAAATGGCTTCTGTACTTTTGATGCTTTGATGGAGAAATACAAGCTTGATGATCCGGCTTTGCAGATCATGGCTCCCATTATAAGGGGGGCAGATACTGATCAGCATGGACTTGCAAGCCAGGCTTCCGGACTATGGGCAATTGCCGCGGGAATGGCTTATAATATCAAAAACGATCAGGAATTGCTAAAAGCGGGTATGGTCATTTATGATGCATTGTACGCGTGGGCCAAACACCTTCAGAATGTGAGGCACACCGAAAGCCCGGTGGAGCAGCTGCTGGTGGATGTCTATCAAAAGTTTTTAAAACAGGGCAGAGGGGCCAAGATTCCCGCGTGGGCTAAAGAATTGAAAACCATTATACAGGATCAGATCGATACCAATCTGGCATTGACCCTAACTGGTATCTCCAGTGAGCTCAACATAAACCCGGCCTACGTTTCGAGGGAATTTTCCAAATATTTTGATAATCTTTCTTTCGGTGAATATATCCGTAAAATACGGATTGAGAAAGCTATTGTATATATTCAGACCTCAGATTATTCCTTATCTGAAATCGCCTATCTGACCGGATTTTCCGACCAGAGCCACTTTACACGCATTTTTAAGCTGGAAACCGGCTTTACCCCATCTGAATTTAAGAAAAACAGGAGCAAAAGGTAAGTTACATACCAAGAGTAAATCCTGTTCTATTTTACACCTGGAGAAACCTATAATCTTGTGGCATGCAAACACAAGTAAAAAATATTCTTACCTGCTTAGTCCTGGTTATCATAAATGCTTCCATCAGCTCTGGGCAGACTACGCAGACCTATCCCAGATTAGCTGGCTATATTGGTATCGTGCATCCTATTGTCACTTTCAGTTCAGACGGCACGCACACCAACTTTAAAGACAGTTATACCGTTGGCATGCCTATTGGAATTAATATCTGGAAAAGTGCCAAAATCGGTTTCTCCAGCGAAATTGTCCCAATAATAAAGGCAACAAATAGTAGCAGTAAGGTTAGTAATGTACTTTTTCATCCGGGCATACTCGTTGCTCTGGGCAATGGTTTTACCTTTGCAGGACGTGCCGCTTTTGAAACGTCAGGACGTTACGGGCTGACCCCGGTTATCAATAAGACGGTAAAAAAGAATAAGGGCAGCAGTTATTTTGTTGCTGTTCCGCTTCCGGCAAGGTTCGGAAATAGTCAACCCTGGTCCTTTGGTATTGGTTTTCAGTTCGGTATAGCTTTCTAAACCATGGAAACACAACAACGTAAATATAATCTGGCTGATCTGGTCATTTATTTTCTGAAGCTGGGCACCTGGGGCTTTGGAGGCCCTGTTGCCTTGGTTGGATACATGAACCGAGATCTTGTCGAAAACAAGAGATGGCTTACCGATGAGGAATATAAAGAAGGTCTGGCTTTGGCACAGCTTGCACCGGGTCCACTTGCGGCACAGCTCGGCATATATATCGGTTTTGTGCACTATCGGTTTTTGGGGGCAACACTGGTTGGTCTCGCTTTTGTGCTGCCATCTTTTCTAATGGTAGTTGCACTTGGGATGGCTTATAAACTTTATAGCGGACTAAATTGGATGCAGGCCGTTTTTTATGGGGTAAGTGCAGCAGTGATCGGTATAATTGCCATTAGCTCATACAAGCTGACGATAAAATCCATTAGCGGGATAAGCATAAATGCAATACGTTCTAAACGGTTGCTCTGGCTGTTTTATCTGCTCGGTGTTGTTTTTACTGTAATTACCCAAAAAGAGGATATACTGCTCTTTACGGGGTGTGGTGTCATCTATATGCTGGTCAAAGCCCCTCCCAAGTGGATCAGAAAACCATCAGCATTGACTGTATTAGTATGGACAGGAACAGGTTTCTGGCAATATGAAGGCAAGACTTTACAGGAACTTGGCTGGTTCTTTTTGAAGGCTGGCGCTTTCGTCTTTGGCAGCGGACTTGCTATAGTGCCTTTTTTACACAGCGGTGCGGTCGATCAATATCACTGGCTGAATGAACAGGAGTTTGTCGATGCGGTAGCAGTGGCAATGATTACGCCCGGTCCAGTTGTGATTACAGTTGCTTTTATCGGCTATCTGGTGGCAGGCTTTACAGGTGCCTGTGTAGCAGCATTTGCTACCTTCCTGCCCTGTTACCTGTTTACGGTGGCTCTGGCTCCGTCATTTAGAAAGATAGCCAGGAACGCGAGCATTAAAGAGTTTGTGAACGGGATAACTGCAGTGGTAGTTGGCGCGCTGGTCGGTGCGGTGATCATTATTGCCAGCAGGGCAATTGTTGATGTACCAACTGTACTGATAGCTGTTGTTGCCGCCTTATTATTGATCTTCAGCAAGAAAATCAAAGAACCTCATATCATATTGTTGGCTGCCATAACCGGTTTACTGATCAGGGGTTTCTGACCAATGAACTATTCTTGTCATGCCATTTAAAGACAAAGCAAAAATACTAAAAATAAAAGCCCACCTTTCGATGAGTTTTGATCAGTAGCTTTGATCCAAGAATGAATTTATAGAAGATTTTTGCCAGCTAGCTAAAATGGACAAACTTCAAGATTAATTCGAATCTGTTTCGCGCTTGGATTTGGGAGATTAAACTGTGAAATTTTTTGCAGTTTACATGTGCTCGACCAATTCAATATTTGAGAGATGGCTTCTAATAAGAGTTAACGAGATTTATAAGGTGGTCGATGTCAAAAGGCTTCGAAAGATAGTCGTCAAAACCCAACTTTTTGAAAATTTGGCTTATGTCAGGATTACAGCTGGAGGCGATAAGACCTGTGCTTGGCAAAAGGGATCTGATAAGTCTGGATAATGCTAATGGACGCAAGTAATCCTGGAATAAGTCTAATATTACCAAATCAGGCTTAAAACTGGTGATCTTGCTACTTGGGTCTATATCGAATAAGGGAAAGGTTTAATGATGCATTTTGTTTCCATAAAGACTAGGCTAATCACCTCAAAAACGGAAACATCCGGTTCGTATAACATAATTCTTTTCATGGAAGAATACCGAAAAGATAATTCTGCCTCGTCCGGGCAGGAATTTTTAGGGATAAAGACAAGTTAGTCAAAATAATTTTACAACCCAAAGTTGTCCGGTATAAGTTCTGTGACTAGGTGATCGGAAAAAGAAATTACTTCAAGGTTTACAGCGCAATTTTTGTTTGTGAAATTGCAATCGATGGGCTGCTCAAGTATTCCAGCCACTATTTGTATTCTCAAGAAACACCCGTTTAATGATAGCAATCACTCCTCCCGAATTTTCTCACGATGGTGTTTTTGCAATCAAACTGCATGCCCAGGCTGCTATCCGCTAATTTTCCCCGAAAGATAGGCTCTCAGGTAGGGGGCAGTTCGGCTTGTAGCATTTCTGCTTACCTGGGCAGGGCTCCCGGTGGCTACAATCTTTCCTCCCTGGGATCCCGCGCCCGGGCCGATATCGATGATATGATCGCTTCCTGCCACCACGTGCATATCGTGCTCCACCAGCACAACCGTATTGCCAGCATCAACCAGGCGATTAAGTTGGGCCATCAGCCGCTCCACGTCGCTCGGGTGAAGGCCCGTCGTTGGTTCATCGAGGATATAAAGCGTGCTTCCGTTCTGCGCCCGCTGGAGTTCAGTAGCCATTTTAATCCGCTGCGCCTCGCCCCCAGAGAGTTCTGTGGCAGATTGTCCAAGCCTAAGGTAGCCAAGGCCGACCTCCCTTACCGTTTCAAGCGCCCTTGAAATGCCAGGTTCTTCATCAAAGAAATCGGCGGCCTCATCCACGGTGAGCTGCAGCACATCGGCAATATTTTTATCCTTATAGAAGATCTTCAGGGTATCCGCGTTGTAGCGTGTTCCCATGCAGACAGGGCAGGGGGTGTACACGCTGGGCAGGAACAGGAGCTCTACCATTACCTGTCCTTCGCCCTGGCAGTTGGCGCACCTTCCCTTGGCCACGTTAAAAGAGAACCGCCCTGCATCATAGCGCTTTTTCCTGGCCCCAGGCATGCTGGCGAACAGCTTCCTTACCGGATCGAAAAGACCTGTATAAGTGGCCAGATTGCTCCTCGGCGTTCGGCCGATGGGTTTCTGGTCTACCACCACCAGACGGCGGATCCCCTTGAGCCCTCCGGCAATCGCGCCCTTTACCATGTCCTCAGTCTGCTGCTCCAAAAGGTCCGTTCCGCTTTCCGCTTCAGCAGCTTCTGGCTTTTGCCCCAGCGCAGCCCCCACCAGTTCAACCAAAACCTGGGAGATCAGACTACTCTTACCCGATCCCGAAATGCCCGTTACGCTGGTCATTATCCCAATCGGGATGGCAACATCTAAATCCTTTAGGTTATTCTTGTGTACCCCTTCTAGTTCCAGCCACTGTTCCGGTTTCCTTTCCGCCTGTGCATTGGCTTTAGCAGATGGTGTTTTAGGATAGAGATAACCCGCTGTGATGGACGCTTTGCAGTCCTTGATCTTTGCCGCCGGGCCGTTATAGATCACCCTGCCACCATTTTCGCCCGCACCGGGACCAATGTCCACGATCCAGTCGGCATAGCGGATGACCTCAATCTCATGCTCGACAACAAAGATCGAGTTGCCATCCTGTTTTAGCCGGTCAAGGATATTGAGGAGCGCCCGAGTATCCGCAGGATGCAGTCCTGCCGATGGTTCGTCCAATACGTAAACAACCCCGAAAAGATTAGAGTGTACCTGGGTAGCAAGCCTAAGCCGCTGCAGCTCTCCCGGAGACAGCGTCGGCGTGCTCCGTTCCAGACTGAGATAACCCAGCCCTAGTTCCAGCATCACCGCTATGCGTGAATACAGGTCAGCTGCGATCCGCTGGGTAACCAGCTGTTTTTCCAGAGGATGCCTACTTGAATTATCCCCCCTAGTTGATCGCCGTGCATAAGGACCGAAAAGATCTTGCAGCACCTGGAGCGGTTGTCGGCTCATCTGGGCAATATCCAATCCCTCGAATTTTACCGACAGCGCCTGTTTTTTCAGCCTCTTTCCCCCGCAGACCGGGCATTCCCTTCCTATCATAAACGAAAGCGCGCGTTTTTTCATCAACTGGCTCTGACTGGTCGCAAAAGTCTGCAGTACATATCGCCGTGCGCCAATAAAGGTACCCATATAATCGAACTGTTTTTTTGCCCTGATTGCCCTTTGCACCTCTTGCAGGGTATACCCTGGGTAGACAGGAACCGAAGGCGATTCTTCAGTATACAAGATAAAGTCACGGTCCTTTTTAGAAAGCTGTTTCCAGGGAATGTCAACATCAATACCCATAGATGTTAAGATATCCCGCAGGTTCTGGCCCTGCCACGCAGTGGGCCAACTGGCAACCGCGCGCTCGCGGATAGTTTTTGTTTCGTCGGGAACCATGCTCCTTTCGCTCACCTCATATACTTTACCCAGTCCATGGCAGTGCCCACAAGCACCTTCTGGTGTATTGGGCGAAAAGCCTTCTGCATAGATGATACCCTGTCCACCTGGATAATCTCCGGCCCTGGAATAGAGCATTCGCAGCAAGTTGGAAAGGGTAGTTACGCTCCCCACTGTAGAGCGCGTCGAGGCTCCTCCGCGCTGCTGCTGCAGCGCAACCGCCGGTGGAAGTCCGGTGATGCTGTCTACCTCAGGGATCGACATCTGATTAAATAGCCTTCTCGCATAAGGAGATACGGATTCCAGGTATCTGCGCTGTGCCTCTGCGTAAAGGGTACCAAAGGCTAGCGAAGATTTTCCAGATCCAGAGACCCCGGTGAATACTACCAACTGGTCCCTTGGTATTTCCAAATCGATATTCTTTAGGTTATGTTCCCTGGCACCCCTGATAACGATGCTGGGTAATTTTTTATGTGAAGGCATATCTTGTTAAACAAAGCAAAGGGGATGCTAGTTTTTTTTGATTTCATCTAGGGGCAGAAATGTAAACATAAATTTAACTAAGACAAGATCCCCTGATGTTATCCATAGGGGATCTAGCCTTTTTATTTTTCACTTATTTAACTGCCAGCAAGGCAACCTTTTCGATTACCGGCGGCGTAGCCAGCAGTTCATCCGCATGGGCCATCAAAGCCTTGGCAATTTCTCCACCCAGATGTGCATCCCGCCCAGCTTCATCCGCAAAGGTATCGAATATACCGAAGGTAGACGGCGAGATCTGCAGCGCATACCAACGGATAGTTCCGGGTTCAGCTTCGGCCAAAGGCAGGGCACTTTTGATAAAATCTGCAACTTGTTGCTCTTTACCAGCTTTGGCCTCCAGGCGGGCCAGTAATGCTAATTTTTCCATTTTGTTTGTAATTTAAGGATTATCGGCGGCAAAAATTCCACCACTAAGAAAGCCTCACGAATAGTGCCAAGTTATAATATTAACTGTCAAATAATCAGATTATTAAAGGCTAATTTAATAAAGTGTCCTATGGAGGCTGAAAGGGTCTAAATCTTTAAAAAAAAATAAACATTTAATTTCACACCAGGTATTCAAGCAGAGATGAGATGCTCCCAAAAACGGCCACATATCCCGCACCAAACCGGACATTCTTGCCCAGAAGCCTACAATCAGCTTAATTACCTCTTTTGAGTTTTTGGGATATATGATCCCAACAATTATTCATTGAAGCCTTAGCCTGGATAAACCGGAATAAATTGACCCCATCTCGCCGGAATTAGATTTGCCGTAATTTTTTGAAAGTCAGCATATTATTGAATTGGCAAGATGGGGTCAAATAGATTGGTTTGTCCAGTAGGAGTCCAATTATTATTTAAGGCTTTCGTGTATTCCTGCTGTAGCTTATGAAGTAGCTTGGCTCTTTCTTTAATCGTTTTGGCATGATTTGGGAATATTGGTAAATTCAATTTGTTGCCATTATAAAATTTATAATGTTTTTTGTTATAGTAGAAATACACGTATGAACGTGAAGCTAAGTTGTCATTAGCAGAAATTTGTGGGGTTGTATACACGATGTTGTCGATTGTGCATATAAAATATTTAATCTTTCTTTCTAAAAATCCCACGAGAGAATGAAATAAAATTTCTCATTTGCAGAGCAGGGATGATTTTCAAAGTAAAGAAAAGATGTTAGGGGGGAGGATGAAATGCTGTAAAAGTGCCTTTAAATAGTAAATGCCCATCTTTCGATGAGCTTTTAATTAGTAGCGGGGAGCAGGATCGAACTGCCGACCTCAGGGTTATGAATCCTGCGCTCTAACCATCTGAGCTACCCCGCCGGGTAAATATTTACTTAATAACGTAAATACCGATGTGGTTATTTTTAAGAGCTGCAAATATAGAATAAATATACATTTTAATAAAAAGAAATGTGAAAAATACTTTAAGGCCTTAATGCTCAGTAAATTTAAATGAATTTGAAGTGCTTAAAATTGAAATACGCGCTTAAAATAGTGACAGGTTTCCTTCTTAATGTAGGGTAAAACGTCGCTTTCTGCAATTGGTTAAATTAAACAAAGCGGAAAACGTTCAACTAATTAACCGGTTGGTCACAATATGGTTTTTAATGCAGATCAGGCCAGAATATTGGTGACCAGGGTTATTTAACACTACAATAATTAGGTTTTCTGTTAGTTTAAGCATGGTTTTGGGTAAAAAAGGTTCTGTTTCAGGCTTTGGAACGTCTGTTTGATACAAAATAAGGTCGGCGCCGGACTTATTTAGTTCCAACGAGGGTGAAATAAGTGTCAATGAGGGTGAAATAAGTTCCAAACAGGGCTTATTTTGTGTCAACGAGGGGTGACAAAAGGTCGGCGCCGGACTTATTTAGTTCCAACGAGGGTGAAATAAGTGTCAATGAGGGTGAAATAAGTTCCAAACAGGGCTTATTTTGTGTCAACGAGGGGTGACAAAAGGTCGGCGCCGGACTTATTTAGTTCCAACGAGGGTGAAATAAGTGTCAATGAGGGTGAAATAAGTTCCAAACAGGGCTTATTTTGTGTCAACGAGGGGTGACAAAAGGTCGGCGCCGGACTTATTTAGTTCCAACGAGGGTGAAATAAGTGTCAACGAGGGTGAAATAAGTTCGAAACCGAGCTTGTTTAGTTCCAACGAGGGTGAAATAAGTATCAACGAGGGTAAAATAAGTATCAACGGGGGTGAAATAAGTATCAACGAGGGTGCAATAAGTACCAACAAGGGTGAAATATGTGTCAACGAGGGTGAGATAAGTATCAACGAGGGTGAAATATGTGTCAACGAGGGTGAAATAGACCCTTCCTAAAATAGCTTGATTGGCAGTGCGCCGTTTAGCGGTAATCAGGGTGATTTAAGCGATGTTCAATAAAAAATATTCCCCGGCAAACCATACAGGCCACCGGGGATGTATTTTACTATGGTTGTGGTGGCGTAAAGGTTTTTGCTTTTCGCTGTCCAGGGAAACGTTGACTAAGGTCGTCGTAAATGGCCTGCGATCCTGGCACGCTCGACCGGCTTGCACCCTTTACCGTATGATAGAAAATAAGGGCGGCTTCGTAAGCTTCGCTGCCAGCCGCCATTCCTGCATCTTCTACAGATGTAATCAGCGTATTTAACTGTTGAAAAATATCATACAGGATGGCGGCCAGTTCATAATCTTTTATGGGTTCTTCCAGGTCCATAAATATGGGTACCAGGCTTGGGTTATGCCTGGCATATTCCAGCGTTTTTTCGACGAAACTAAGGGTTTTGTTACCCATTTTTAACATCTTCCTGCGCTCTTCAGGTGCCAAACTAATCGTTAATACATTGTTTAGGTTGGCCTTAAATGCAAGTATTGCATCTGTGCTTTTTTGTACCTGCTCTGGTGTAATCACCGTCGAAATTCTGTTTTTCGAACTCATAATCCTGTTTTTTAAGTTATAAATAAATGTTAAGGCAAACGGTACCAATAGCGGCCAGGGCGGCAGGGTTTCGCCAAAAACGCTAACAAATTCTTCAAACGGAGCTTCAGCAAAACCGACTATACGGCCATGCTGCATTTGAAATTTATCTGGGATAAAAAATGGGATAATGCTTTCTACGGTGATTCCCGGTAAAACACAAGTGAATATAATTGTTTTTTAGGAAAAAAGAAAATGGGAATGGGTTTGGCGTCGGGCGTTTAGCGTTTCGCGTTAATTAACTGGTTTACAGTTTGCAGTTAATCAAAGTCAATGCATCCCCCTCAAGTTATCGTCATTTCGAGCGAAGTGCAACGCAGTCGAGAACCACGTAAGTGCTCAGCAAAGCTAAATCTATCGAGCAGATCTCTCCATTCCACTGCGTTCCAGTCGAGATGACGGCTCGTTTATTAAGTTGTAATCCTGAACGTAGTGGAAGTTTCTCGATTCCACTGCGTTTCTTCCGATAGTTATCGAAACTAGATGACATTACGTTTTATTGGAATCTATTAAGTACAAATTTTGCATTTCGGTATTCGAAATCAACTACATCAATCTTAACAATAAAACAATTAAGCAATGAACGAATGAAGGATAACAAAAGACCAATGAAAGAATGATAATTAACCAATGAGAAGTGAACCAATAAACAATAGCAAACAAACCAATGGCATTTGAAATGGAATCCGGCAATAAAACAATGAACCAATAAGCGGTAAACGAATGACAAATGAACGAATGACAAGTGAGCCAATGAGGGGTAAACCAATGACCAATGAACCAATGACAAGTGAACCAACGAGCGAATAAATCAACCAAATTAAGTAACTGTTGCAGATGTAGAATAAATTACCTTTCTTTAGAAAAATAATATTAAAAAATTCCGGAAATTATCCTGGTAGAGTACTAACATGGCAGAAAAGAAAAAATTTACACTCGAGTACGAAGTTAGATCGTCGCCAAGAATATTGTATAGTTTTATTAGTGAACCTAATGGCTTATCGCAATGGTTTGCCGATGATGTAAATTTCCGCGATCAGGTATATACTTTTACCTGGGATGATGAGCAGTTAAAGGCCAAAATGGTTTTGGCGAAAGAAAATAAACTGGTAAAGTTTAAATGGCTTGATGATGAACCTCAATGTTATTTTGAGATGGAAATTGTTCAGGACGAACTAACCAATGATGTAGCCCTCTCGATCACTGATTTTACCACAGACGAACTCCTTTCAGAGAAAAAATTAATCTGGGACAACCAGATCGATTACCTGATTAGCGTATTGGGTGCATAATATTAACTCGGCATTGTTTACCTTTGTAGGGTGAAAAAAATACATCTTCTATTAGTAAAAGCATTTATAAGGCCATTCATAGCAACGTTTTTTGTTATGATGTTCATCCTGTTGATGTTCTTCCTGTTTAAATGGATTGATGATTTAATAGGTAAAGGTTTCGAATGGTATACCATTTTAGAGCTGATGTATTATGCTTCGGCGGCAAATGTATCTATGGCTTTGCCACTTTCGGTACTGCTTTCGTCTATCATGACCTTTGGTACACTGGGCGAAAACTACGAACTGGTGGCCATCAAATCAGCAGGTATTTCACTGCAAAAAGCCATGCGGCCTTTATTTGTGGTGATTTTGATCCTTACCGTAAGCTCCTTCTTTTTTGCCAATTACATGCTGCCCAAGGCCAATTTAAAATTCGGCTCCCTGCTTTACGATATCCGTAATAAAAAACTTTCTTTCCTGATTAAACCGGGTGTGTTTAACAATGCCATCCCGGGTTATGCCATCCGTGTCGATTCAAAAGAAGAAGATGGTACGCTGCATAACATCATGATTTACGACCACAGGGAAAACAATGGCATTCCAAAAATTATCCTGGCGAAAGAAGGCAAAATGGGTAAAACTGCCGATGGTAAATTTTTGGTGCTGAACCTTAAAAACGGGGTACAGTATGAAGAACAGGCATCGAAAAACGGGATGTATAACCCAAGACAGATCTTCACCCGGAACCGTTTTAAGGAAACCGAACCCCGTTTCGACCTTTCTTCTTTTAACCAGAGCAGTACCGACCCGAATGCTTTTGGCAACAGTACACCCATGCTTAACTTAAAGGGTATTGTGAAAAAACGCGATTCGCTTACCAAACAGCTCGATACCATACAAACCAGGACCATGGCTAACCTGGTCAGTAACTTTAAGCAGTTTAATACCGCTGTGGGGTATACGAAGATAAAAGCCGTACCGAAAAAGATCGATGATGTAATACTGAAAGATATCCCTAACGGATCGCGGAAACTGGCGCTCGATAATGCTACCAATGTTGTTGCGGGTATGATGCAGCATATCCCCAACTGGGGGCCAAGGCAAACCGATTTAACAGGCGAAATTATTTTTACCACGGTAGAATACCAGCGTAAGTTTACCCTGGCGGCTTCCTGTATCCTCTTGTTTTTTATTGGTGCACCTTTAGGCGCTATTATCAGAAAAGGGGGCATGGGTTTACCCGTAGTAGTGGCCATCTGTTTCTTCCTCGTATACCACATCATTACCACGGTTGCCGAAAAATCGGCGCGCGAAGGCAACTTAAACCCGATATTCGGAATGTGGCTCGCCATCATTGTGCTCTCGCCACTGGCCGCATTTTTAACCTATAAGGCTACGGTTGATTCGGCACTTTTTGATGTAAATTACTACAAGGAACTCATCACTAAAGTGTTTAAAAAGAAGGCGAAATAAGCGCTATTTCCTTTACTTACAAATGATATTTTAATCCGAATAATGCTCAATAAGGTTGTACATTTGTATGGGTTTTTGCAACAACGTAAAACTACATTTAATGTACTTTACGCAAGCTTTGCCCCATAATGCTATATAAAATGCAAACAAAATTAAACACAATAGAAGAAGCCATCGCAGATATAAAAGCTGGTAAAGTGATTATTGTTGTAGATGACGAGAATAGAGAAAACGAAGGTGATTTTTTAACGGCTGCCGAAAATGCAACCCCCGAGATCATCAACTTTATGGCCACTTATGGTCGTGGTTTAATCTGTGCCCCTTTAACAGAAGAGCGTTGCAAAGAGTTAAACCTGAACCTGATGGTGGGCAAGAATACCGCGGCTTACGAAACCAATTTTACGGTTTCGGTTGATCTTGTTGGGCATGGTTGTACTACCGGTATTTCGGCCAGCGACCGTTCTAAAACCATGCTGGCTTTGGTTGATCCTAAAACCGATCCTGAAGAACTGGGCAGACCCGGACATATTTTTCCATTAATTGCGAAAGATGGTGGTGTAATCCGTCGTGCAGGTCATACCGAAGCTGCGGTAGATTTAGCCCGTTTGGCCGGAATGAAACCTGCAGGTTTACTGGTAGAGATTTTAAAGGAAGATGGCGAAATGGCCCGTTTACCGGATCTTTTCAAAATTGCAGAACAACACCAGTTAAAAATTATATCAATCGAAGACCTGATTGCTTACCGTTTAAAGATAGACAGTTTAATCAAACAGGAAGTAACCATCGATTTACCTACCGCCTGGGGCGATTTTAAAATGACTGCTTATACGCAGCTGGATAATAATGCAACCCACCTGGCGATTTCTAAAGGAAGCTGGAATGCCGATGAACCGATTCTGGCCCGTGTACACAGCTCGTGCGTCACCGGCGATATTTTCGGTTCGTGCCGTTGCGATTGTGGTCCGCAGTTACACAAAGCTTTAGAGATGATCGAGAAAGAAGGCAAAGGTATTGTGGTTTACATGAACCAGGAGGGAAGGGGTATTGGCCTGATTAATAAATTACGTTCGTACAACTTACAGGATGCCGGTTTCGATACGGTAGAGGCAAACATTAAGTTAGGCTTTAAAGGCGACGAACGCGATTATGGCGTAGGTGCACAGATCCTCCGCTCAGAAGGGGTAACCAAAATGCGTTTAATGAGCAACAACCCAACCAAAAGGGCCGGCTTAATAGGTTATGGTTTAGAGGTGGTAGAAAATATTCCGATCGAGATTGCAAGCAACAAACATAACGAGCGTTACCTGGCCACCAAAAGAGACAAAATGGGGCACTCGATTATGAAAGGATAAGGATTGAGTCTGGCGTATTGGGTTTGGCGTTAGGCGCTTCCAAACATAATGCCAATATCAGGATAGTAATAAAAAAGCCAGTGATTGAATTGATGTTCAGTTACTGGCTTTTTTGGTTTTATGTAGGGGTTTTCCCCATGCGGGGCATCTCACTCGCGGTCGTCATTTCGAGCGGAGTGCAACGAAGTCGAGAACCACGAAGTGCTCAGCGAAGCTAAATCTATCTCGAGATAGATCTCTCCGCTTCGCTTTGCTCCGGTCGAGATGACGAGTTTTCTATTGGAGTCTGCCATTTGTAGCGTAGTCGAAGGGTAAGCAATTACCAATTAACCAATTTAAACAATTAACCGGTTAAAAGCTTTCTTTATCAGATCCTGAAATAAATTCAGGATGACGTGTGGCGGGAGTAAACCATTGCAATTCCGAAACCTGTTCCATTTTGTCCGTCGCGAATCAACCTCCCAGTGTGGGTCATCCTCCCACGCAATTCGTAATTTCGAGCGGAGTGCAACGAAGTCGAGAAATCTATCTCGAGATAGATCTCTCCGCTTCGCTTTGCTCCGGTCGAGATGACGAATTTTCTATTGGAGTCTGCCATTTGTAGCGTAGTCGAAGGGTAAGCAATTACCAATTAACCGGTTAAAAGCTTTCTTTATCAGATCCTGAAATAAATTCAGGATGACGTGTAGCGGTAGTAAACCAATGACCAATGGCCAATGACCAGTGAACCAATGCCCAGTGAACTAAACCTACCTTCTCTCTTTCCCTTTACTCTGATTAATAATCGCGTCCTTATTGATCGATTTATTCGTTTTAACAGGGGCTTCGCTTTGTTTACGCTTTAAATTACGGCGGTACGCACCCGAAATTTTCTGGATAAACTCTTTAAACGTATCAAACTGTTGCGTGTACAATAAACCGAACGAAGTTACATTCGCCGTCGGACTGATTCCGCTGTTTAAGAAAATACTTTGCTGGGTGGGTGGTTTGTTGGCCGCTTTGATTGTTAAACTACCATCTTTCCTTAATAAAAATAAGGCCTCAACCTCTCTACCTACGTTATTATCGCCAAAGTTGATCAGGGTGAAATCGTTTACACTGTTCCTGTCTACAATACCTGCGTTGATAATTAAACGGTCGTTAAAGAATTTGAACGATGCATTTGCCTCGCTCAGTGAGCGCACGTTTAAATCCACAAAGTTTAAATTTAACGACGACAGTACATTGTTAAACTGGTTAAATACCAGTTCGGTAGCTGTACTGGTTGCGGTAGAACTCAGCTGGTTTCCGATCGATTCTCCACCATTACCAGGCGCAAAACTCCTTCTGATAATTAAACTGAAAGCCTGTAAATTCAGGTTGTTCTGGTCGCTGAAATAAGTCTGAAGCTCCTCTTTGATCGATGGCTGTGAAGGGAAATTGATGTCCAGTTTAATATCAGGTTTTAGCAGTAGTCCGGTTAATCCCATCTCTACTTCGGTATTTACCCGCTGGTTGGCATTGCTACTCGCATCGCGGTTAGCTGCTTTATATAAATCGTTCAAACTTGCCCTTAAAGCATATACTGCCCTTAAATTGATCTGTGCAGCCGTAGGATTACCCGTCCAGCGGATGGTTCCGCCCTGCCTGATGTCGAACTTCTTATTAATAACCTCCTGGGCCGTAAAATCAAAACTTCC
The DNA here is from genome assembly GCF_003315595.1 of Pedobacter miscanthi. Lineage (GTDB taxonomy): Bacteria > Bacteroidota > Bacteroidia > Sphingobacteriales > Sphingobacteriaceae > Pedobacter > Pedobacter miscanthi. The sequence continues at coordinate 97,489 of NZ_QNQU01000017.1, forward strand.
GGTTTCAATAATGTAATCGCCCGACATCTCGAAATCGCCAAAACTATTGATGTTCAGGTTCAGTTCAGCATTACCTTTGCCACTCAGGTTACCCAGTGTGGTATAAATATTTGCTGTGGTATTCGGGTCGATGGTGAGCTTGAACGTAAGCGTAATACCATCGAAATTGGTCTTTTTCTTTACAACAACAGAAGAATCGCGACTCACAAAATTGATGAAATCTTTATCGGAGATCGTTTCCGAACTGTTTAAAGGCAGGTTAAAAACCGTTCCTTTTTCGGTTTTCGCCTTAATATCAATTTTCATCTTATTCGTTGGTCCCGTAAAAGTAAATACCCCGGTACCATAAGCGCGGCCATAATAAACCGAGTTGTCTTTAGCTGTCGTATTCAGGGCCATTAAATTATTGGCTTCCACCTTTACATTTAAAGTAGGGTAATTGATGTCGTTTAAATCAACAGTACCTTCTTTTACGGTAGCTTCGTGGCCTTCCAGGTCGTTTATTGTAAAGTTATTTAATTTGATTACGCTGTTGTTTACCTCTACCTTATCGGTAATTACATAGGTAGTTTTCAGGTAGTTTACCATCAGCTGTCCCTTATCCAGGGCTACACTTCCGTTAATCTCCGGTTTATCAAACTTCCCTTTAACGGTTAAATCAGCAGAGATGTTTCCTTTTAAATTCGATACCAGCTCTTTTACAAAAGGCTCCAGGATGGTGAGTTTGCTCTCGCTCATTTTAAGTCCGAGGTCTATTTCTTTCTCTTTAAGGTCGAGGTTTCCCGTAAGTTTAAAAGTTTCCGAATCGTCTGCTACCACGCGGGTAAACACATTTATTTTTTTGCTCTCGTTATTGTATGATGAGGTATCGGTTAAGGTTCCGATGTAAATATCATTAAAGTTCAGGGAGTCGATTTTTAAATCGTCGGTTACCCTTGGGGCTTTTAACACGCCGTACAAATCCGTTGTTCCATTGGCATTTCCGCCCAGCTTAACACCAAAACCTTTGGTAAAAGGGTTAAGTGTTTTGAGGTTAAAATCTTTAAAACCTACGCTGATGAGGTCTTTCGGGTCTTCCGAAATCAATCCATCAATAATCAGTTGCTGTTTTCCGTTGGTGAGGTCGAAGTTGGTGATTTCTGTTTTACCATTGTTCAGCACAATACGCACTTTCTCCTGGATACGCCATTCTTCATTATTGATTTTCAGAATAGATGGCAATATGCTCAGGCGGGCCGTAGTATCCTGGTTTTTCGTAAACTCTACCAAACCGTTCAAATCGAGCTGATTGGCCTCATCCGAATTCGACATCTTTACGTTAAAAGCCAGACTATCGCTCCGCAGGATGTTCGAAATGTTGACATCTTTAATAAATAAACTGTCGTTAATCTGCACTCGATCGGAAGTTACAATCAGCTGGAGCTGTTGCGTGGTGGTGTTTTCATCCAGGATGATGTTGTTTACCACAATGCCGTTGTATTTCAGTTTCCGCACAAACCCGTTTAAGGTGGCCTTATTGTTCCTCGAATCAAATTCGCCGGTTAGCGTTGCGCCTTCTTCCAGTTCTAAACCAGGCGCGAAAAGCTGTGCCAGCGGTTCGAACTTTTTAACCATCAGGTTAAACTCAAAAATCTGATTTTTGTATTTGATAATATCCGCCTGTAAAGATGGGATATAGGTTTTGGCAATCGCTTTGTAATACGAAACAATAGAATTGAGGTCGTATTCGCCTTTAATGTTCGCATCTAGAATATCTGAGCGGATATCCAGCACACGGTTGGCACCGGTACCATTGGCCGTAAGCTGAACCGAATCTACACTATAGGTACCCTTAGGGTTTTTTAAACTGATTTCTTCGATTAATAATTTGCCTGAAATGTTATTGAGGTTCGTACCCGAAAAGTTGGTGGTAAACTTGGCGTCAACCATCAGCGAATCTTTCAGCAGTTTTAAGGCTTTCAACTTCGCTTTAGAAATGGTTGCATTAAAATTGAATACCGGTAACTTAGGGTTCAGGTTTACACCACCATCGAAAACCAGTTTTACATTACGGTCGTTAATGCTCAGTTTGCCGTCAAAATACTTTTTATCAAAAGTTCCATCAATCTTCACATTGTGGTAACGGTAATTGTTAAAATCGATATAATCTACATCGCCATTTATTTTCTCGGTGAGGTCTTTAAGCTCCGTTCCGCGGCCTTTTACATATAATGAAGAACTAATACGTCCCAGGCTTTTCTCATCAAGCAGGTTGCCGATATTGAAATCGTATGTTTTTACATTACCGGTGTACGAAGGCACATCGTTTTTGTCGATCTTCATGTTCACATCCGAAACAATACGGCCCAGTTTGGTCTTAAATTCGCCGTAAGCAATAAAATCGTTCTGGAAACCCGTAAAACTCCCGTTAAAGTTAATATTGCCGAATTTGTTAACAATAGCGGGTATCATTTTCTTTTTCGTATTGGTAATACCACCCAGTACCTCATCAAGATCGGTTTTATTCGTGCCCGCCATTTCGATGTTCAGGTCCATAAAAGTTTCTCTCCATTTTGGTAGTCCCTTTATAATGAAATCACCTTTAATGTGTGTGGCTTTTCCTGTTCTGATGGATAGTTTTTTGGCTTTAAGGTTGTTTACCAAGCCCGTAATTTGTCCGTCTACATCCAGGTCGAGCTTCATTGTATTCAGCTCCGGGGCAAAAAAGGCAACATCCCTGGAGGTAATGTGGCTATCTTTAAAAATAGCCTTCATCCTCACATTATCAACATAGTGGTTAAAATCCCTGTAGCTTTTAAACCGCATCTGGTAATAATCCGTTAAACGGCTCTGGTTGGTTTCGAGCAGGAGGTTTTTTAATTCTATTGCATTGCTATCGATGGTGGTTTGGGCGGTAAGGTTTTTCAGGTAAAATCCGCTGCGCTCTTTAAAGGTGAGGTTTTTGATATTGGTTTTAACCAGGTGGTTTTTCATATCAAGCCCTTCAAAAATACCGCTCAGTTGTTTAACGTCAACATTATCAAAGTTTACACTTTTGCCTTGTGAGATGTCTTTTGCATTGTAATTGATATACCTGAAAGCAAATTTGTTTAAAATCAAACGGCCCAATTTTACATCAAAAGGTTTGCTCTTCTTTTTCTTTACAGTAGGTTTACCAGAATCGAAGTAGTTAATGATGAAATCGAGGTTAGAAGACTTATCTTTGAAATCCTTTAGGAAAAACTGCCCGTTATTGATCTGTACGGTATTGATATCGATAATCTTTTTATCAATTGATAATTGATTGATATCCACCATAAATTGTGGCGTGCTGAGTAGAGTGTCTTTTTGTAAATCCAACACCAATAAATCTTCCAGTACTACGGATTTAAAAGGTTTGATGTAAAGACTCTTGATTTTTATGGTAGTTTTGAGCTCTTTTGATAAGTATGCAGCAGCTTTCTGCGCAAAATAAGTTTGAACAGGCTTAAATTGCAGCGAGAAAATAATAAGCGCGAGCAGCAAAATTATTGATGCGATTACCCAAAGGAGTATTTTAAATAGTTTTTTAATAATTTTGCAGCTTAAATATTAATAATTTGTCTGTTATACTTGCTATTGAGTCCTCTTGCGATGATACTTCCGTTGCTATTTGTAACAACGGCAAAATTACTGCCAATGTTATTGCAAACCAAACAATTCATCAAAATTATGGTGGTGTAATCCCCGAATTGGCATCGAGGGTACATCAACAGAATATTGTGCCTGCCGTACAACAGGCCTTGATTAATGCCAATGTAACAAAACAGGACATAAATGCCGTTGCCTTTACACGCGGTCCTGGTTTATTGGGATCGTTATTGGTTGGCGTTTCTTTTGCAAAATCTTTTGCATTAGCCCTAAATGTACCTTTAATTTCTGTGAATCACATGCATGCGCATATTTTAGCGCATTTTATTGATGATCCTAAACCTAGTTTCCCTTTTCTGTGCCTTACCGTTTCGGGCGGCCACACACAGATTGTACTGGTGAAAGATTATTTCGACATGGAGATTGTGGGCGAAACCCTGGATGATGCCGCGGGCGAAGCTTTTGATAAAACGGCTAAATTGTTAAACCTGCCTTATCCCGGCGGACCATTGGTTGATAAACATGCTAAAATGGGCAATCCTTTGGCGTTTAAATTTGCCGAGCCACAAATTGCCGATCTGAATTTTAGTTTCAGCGGTTTTAAAACTTCCATCCTGTATTTCATCAGGAAACAGGAACAACAGAATCCTGATTTTATTGCCGAAAACCTGGATGATATCTGCGCCTCGGTTCAGCATAGCATTGTTCAGATTTTGTTAAACAAGTTAAAGAAAGCTGCAAAACAGTATAATATAAAAGAAATTGCCATTGCCGGTGGGGTTTCGGCAAACTCTGGCTTAAGAGACGGATTGCAGAAAACGGCTGATGAGTTGGGCTGGAATATTTATATCCCTGCCTTTCAGTACTGTACTGATAATGCGGGTATGATTGCCATTGCAGGATACCATAAATTTTTGAAAGAGGATTTTGTAGGACAGGACGTTTCGCCGATGGCGAGAATGGAGTTTTAATAAGGTGGTTAACTGGTTAATTGTTTAAATCGGTTAACTGTTAGCCCACGCCTTCGACTACGCTCAGGGGAGGACTGTGTTATGATGATAATTGTTAAATTGAAGGATTGTTAAATTGCTAAAGCAAATTGCCAACTGTAAACTGATTAATTGGTATTGATTCAGTAATGATTGGTTTGTTGGAAATTGATAATTGGTCATTTGTTCTCGCCAAATCGTCATTGCGAGGAGGCTTTTTCAGCCGAGGAAGCAATCCTAATACGATAGAAAATTGAATAGCTAACTGGCACTGAAAAGATCCTGAAACAAGTTCAGGATGACGATCATGAGGGGAGTATAAAATAACAGAGTAAGAAGATTGCGGAAAATACTTCTCCGTGTTATCTGTGCCTCCGTGGCAAAGGATGGCGATCGCGAGGGGAGCGTAAAGTAGCGGAGCAAGAAAATTGCGGAAAATACTTCTCCGTGTTATCTGTGCCTCCGTGGCAAAGGATGGCGATCGCGAGGGGAGCGTAAAGTAGCGGAGCAAGAAAATTGCGGAAAATACTTCTCCGTGTTATCTGTGCCTCCGTGGCAAAGGATTGCGATCGCGAAGTGAGAGGGCATGAAATAGAGAGAAAGAAAATTGCGAATCCCTCTCTGTGTTCTCTGTGCCTCCGTGGCGAAAAAAATAAAAACCGGCAGATATTACTGCCAATAAACCTTCCGGCTTCGGATCTCCGATACCGGAATTAAAAATTATATATGACTGGAGCATCGTTAATATTTTGGATTGTTTGTGCGATACCGCTTATCGGTATCATTTACTGGTTAATCAGGAAAGATAAAAACAAACTCAAAGGAAGTTGGGGCGTGATTATTTTAGGCGCACTGGTTATTGCTGCACTTTTGGTAATTGTATATGTTACCAAAGACTTTGATACTGTTTTTAGCCAGAATTAAATAGCTTGTTTTAATTCTTATTTAGACCTATTCGATTTAGTGTCTATTTTCTATCTTTGCCAAAATTTAAGATAGATGAAAAAAATTATACTAATCGTTACGGTCTTGCTCTGTAATCTTCTTATTGTGCGTGCACAGAATATTAAGATAGAAGGGCATGTTAAAGACAAAAAAAGCGAAATTCCTTACACAACTTTATCGCTGTTGGGACAAAAAGTTCAGACAGATAGCAGAGGTTATTATTCTTTATATATCAGGAGTGGTGTTCCTGTTAGTATCAGCGTAAATGCTGTTGGCCATAAAACATTTTCACAGTATATTCCCGCCATAAAAAACGATACCACCATCAATATCGCGTTGGAAGCTGTTGCCAATACACTTGGTGATGTGGTGATTTCTACTTCAAGAAAACCCGAAGATATTAAAAACGTTACCACTTCGGTAAGTATCGTAAACAAGAAGAAATTGGAGCGTGAAATTGCCATTACACCCGATTTAAGTACCATTCTGGCTAACCAGGTTCCGGGTTTTGCACCAACTGCACAAACAGGTAATAATGTGGGCCAGAATTTGCGCGGCCGTCCGATGCTGGTCATGATAGACGGGGTTTCACAATCTTCACCATTAAGAAATGCGGAGGTTGATTTAAGATCGATTGACCCGTCGGTGCTGGAGCGTATCGAAGTGGTAAAAGGGGCAACTGCTATTTACGGCAACGGCGCTGCCGGTGGACTGGTAAATTACATCACCATGGTGCCTGATACTGCTGCGAAATTTGCAGGTAAAACCCAGATCAACCTGAACGGATCGCTGGTGAAGGTTAAAAACTCCGAAGGCGGCCGGATTAACCAGATGTTTTATGGAAAGCTTGGTAAGTTTGATTATGTGGTGAGTGGAATGTATGAGCAAACCGGTGAATATAAGGATGCAAAGGGCGATGTGGTTGGGCCTAACTATAGCTTAGGCGAAACAGACAGCTATAATGCTTTTGCCAAACTGGGTTATGCACCTGCCAAAAATCAGCGTATACAGCTTACCTATAATACTTACAGCAGCTTGCAGAACAGTAACTTTACTCTGGTAAACGGTAATCTGGCAACGGGCCAAAAAGCGACCGGTGTATTGGGTAAACCACTTGGTATCCCAACAGGGGTTAATTACAACCACAATTTAAACCTATCGTATAAGATAGACAGCACTTTCCTTAATTCGAGTTTAAATGCTGACGTTTATTACGAAACCCGTAAAGATGTATTTTATGTTTCTTTGGGGCGCTTTGATGGTGGCGACGGACAATCTTTGGCTAAAAACGATAAAAAAGGCGCAAGGTTATTTTTGGAAACGCCATTGCTGAACCTCGACTTTTTAAAAGCCAGGATTGCCTACGGAGCTGATTTTATGAAGGATAAAACGGCACAACCTTTGGTTGATGGCAGGGTGTGGGTACCAACTATGGATATGACCAATATTGCTCCTTTTGCACAGGCGAACTTTAATATTTTAAACAACCTGGTATTTAAAACCGGTTTGCGCTACGAAAACGTAAATATTGCAGTTGATGATTACCGTACCCTGCGGACTACCGGTACCAACAATACCACCATTACGCCATCTTTTGATGTAACAGGAGGAAATTTGAAATACAGTACCTACCTTTTTAATGCAGGTTTAAGGTATAATAAATTTAATGTTTTTAGTCCTTTCGTGAGCTTCTCTCAGGGCTTTTCTGTAATGGATATAGGCCTGGCCTTACGTGATGCTAAAGTGAACAGCATCGATAAGATTAATACCGATGCCGTAAAAGTTAATAATTATGAAGCGGGTTTCGAAAGCAGGATTGCTGGATTAACTTTCTCCGCTTCGGCTTACATCAGCACTTCTAAACTAGGGATCGAAGTGGTTTACGATCCGGCTACGGGTTTGTTTAATACCGCCAGAAACCCTGAAAAAATATATGGTTTTGAACTTGCTGCCGATTACCGTTTGCTTGATGCCTTGAGTTTATCGGCGAGTTATAGCTATACCGAAGGAAAACGTGATATTGACAAAAACGGTAAATTTAACGACCCGGTAGATCTTTACCTTAACGGACGCCGCATTTCTGCCCCAAAGATTACAGGATCAGTTACCTATAGTCCGTTAAAGGTATTAGACTTGACATTGAATTATACCGGCATCAATTCGCGTAACAGGTTTGAGAAAAATGCCAGTGGCGTATATAATGGAAATGAAGGTGCCGTAAAGGCATATCATTTATTCAGCTTTGCCGGAATTTATCAGGTGAAAAAGAATACCAAACTTACGCTAGGTATCGACAATATTTTTAACCAGGATTATTTCCCTGCAAGGGCACAATGGTTTATGCAACCGGGTTTTTATTCGAAAGGAAGGGGAACTTCGGTAAACTTTGGCATTTCGGTTAGTTATTAACCAGATTCTAAAATAGAAAAGCGTCCCAATTTTTAAATCGGGACGCTTTTTTTATGTTCAAACGGAATTGATCCGGTTTATTTTTCTGCTAAATGCTCGCCGGTTACTTCTGCTTTGATTTTAATTTCAAGCTCTTCTGCCAATTCAGGATTGTCGCTCAACAACTGTTTTACGGCATCTCTACCCTGGCCAAGTTTAGTATCTCCGTAAGAGAACCATGACCCTGCTTTTTTGATGATGCCGAAATCAACACCTAAGTCGATGATTTCGCCATTTTTAGAAATACCTTCACCAAACATTACATCAAATTCCGCAATACGGAAAGGAGGGGCCACTTTATTTTTAACGATTTTTACCTTCACACGGTTACCAGAAACTTCGTCAGAATCTTTGATCTGCGAAATACGGCGGATATCTAAACGTACTGAAGCGTAGAATTTAAGGGCGTTACCACCTGTTGTGGTTTCAGGGTTACCGAACATTACACCAATTTTATCACGTAACTGGTTAATGAAGATACAGCAACATCCTGTTTTTGAAATGGTTCCGGTTAATTTACGTAGCGCCTGACTCATTAAACGGGCATGTAAACCCATTTTACTGTCGCCCATTTCGCCTTCAATCTCACTCTTAGGAACCAAAGCCGCAACAGAGTCAATTACAATTACATCAATCGCTCCTGAACGGATCAGGTTATCAGCAATTTCTAATGCCTGCTCACCATTATCTGGCTGAGAGATCAAAAGATTATCGGTATCAACACCTAATTTTTTTGCATAAAACTGATCGAAAGCATGCTCCGCATCAATAAATGCTGCAATACCGCCTTTTTTCTGTGCTTCGGCAATAATATGGGTAGCCAAAGTTGTTTTACCAGAAGATTCCGGTCCATAGATTTCGATCACACGTCCTTTTGGAATACCACCAATACCTAAAGCAATATCTAAGCTAATTGATCCTGTAGAAATAAAATCTATAGGTTCGATAGCGGTATCGCCAAGTTTCATGATGGTACCTTTACCGTACGATTTCTCTAGCTTATCTAAAGTAAGTTGTAAGGCTTTTAATTTATCTGGATTTGCTGTACTCATTTCTTTTTTCATTGATTTCGTAAATATAATCGATTATCGGCTAATATGCTCAAATGTTGATATTTATAATACTAATATATTTAGCTAAGGTAAATGTTTTTTAGCTAATGTCAATAGTAAATTGAAATATTTTTTTAAGCTTTTAATTTATCACGCTCATTTTGTGCGGTTAAGCGTTCGAAGTACCTGCACATGTAAGTGATTTCGCAAACATCACATTTAGGATTACGTGCCACGCAAACATAGCGGCCGTGCAAAATCAACCAGTGGTGAGCAATATGAATATCGTGTTCAGGCAGGTGTTTAACCAGGTCTTTCTCTACCGCGAGGGGTGTTTTTCCATTGGTTAACCCTAAACGGTTGGCCACGCGGAAAACGTGGGTATCAACAGCCATTGCTGGTGCATTATAAATTACAGAAGCAATAACATTAGCCGTTTTACGTCCAACACCAGGCATTTTTTGCAAGTCATCAACGCTCGAAGGTACTACATCATTAAATTCGTTCAAGAGGATATTGGCCATGCCCACCAAGTGTTTGGCTTTATTGTTAGGATAGCTGATGCTCCTGATGTAATCGAACACAATATCCGGAGTGGCTTCTGCCAAAGCTTTTGCATTAGGAAAACGTTGAAAAAGGGCAGGGGTAACCATGTTTACCCTTTTATCGGTGCATTGTGCAGAAAGGATTACGGCAACCAATAACTGGTATGGATTGTTGTAATGTAACTCGGTTTCTGCATCTGGCTGCTTGGCCGAAAAATGTTCTACAAAAAGTTTGTAGCGTTCTTTTTTAAGCATGCGCAAATATAGGTAATTCGTTCATTTGTTTATTGGTCATTCGTATATTGGTCATTCGTCATTCGTTCATTTGTAATTGCTACATTGTTTCATTGCTTAATTGTTTTATTGTTAAGATTGATGTAGTTGATTTCGAATACCGAAATGCAGAATTTGTACTTAATAGATTCCAATAAAACGTATCGTCATCTAGTTTCGATAACTATCGGAAGAAACGCAGTGGAATCGAGAAACTTCCACTACGTTCAGGATTACAACTTAATAAACGAGCCGTCATCTCGACTGGAACGCAGTGGAATGGAGAGATCTGCTTCGATAGATTTCTCGGCTGCGTTGCACTTCGCTCGAAATGACGGTAACTCGAGCGGAGGTGCATTGACTTTTGATTAACTGAAAATTGTAAACAGCCAATTGGATTAATTGACGCTAAGCTCCAAACGGCAATACTGAACTTGTGTATAGGTAAATTGCTAGATTGGCCGATTGTTTGGGTTTGAACATTGTAATTTGATTATCGGTGATTAATCCACTATTAGTGATTAATCCATTCGGGACTACGGACTCATGACTAACCTCCATTCATTTCCCTCAATAGCTTATCACATTCGGCAAAAGCATGATACAGGTATTTATTACGGTGTTTTTCACCCTGGCCGCTAAAGGAAACCGATTTCATGATCAGGCCCTGCATCCACTGTTTGGTTTGCTTGCAATAAGGCTGGTCTTCTGTTCTTAAATAGTTGAAAGTGTTGAATCTGTTGTAGCAGCTCATGCGGTCTTTAAAATCGACCAGATAGGAAATGCTTCCCAAAACGTCGCAGTTGTACCAATTAAAAGTGTGTGCCGGATCGATGGTTTTTTTGCTGCTGATGGCATACATATTCATATCCGTAAGGCAATACCTTACCTGCTCTACAATTTTTACGGCCAGCTCGGTATCGGCTAGGTGCCCGGCTTCGAATGCATACCTGATTTGCTCGAGTGTGCCTGTAATGGTGTCTTTCGACCATATTTCGGTGCTTGGTATTTCGAGGTAGGTATTATGAAGTTGTTTCGAAATTTCAATGATTTCATCAGAAAGAAAAGCCGAATTAAAAGGTACCTCGATATTATTGGCGCTGTTTGCCCAGAAAAAGAGTTTGAAACTGGTTAATTCAGGATATTTAAAGAAATGGAATACCGGAATATCATCTGTAGTAATGGTAATGTGTTTCTCTTTACTGTTTTTAATGGCTTTGAGGTTATCTAAGAGATTACGCAGGTAATTTACCATGTCGAGATCTTCATTTACACTCAAATAACTAAAGGTTACCGATAATGATTTCTTCGGGCTATAGAGAAAAGGTACATCAAAACAGTCGGACAGTTTAATAATCTGTTGAAAAGTGAGACTGCTGTCGCCCCGTATTTTTTTATATGCTTCGTTGGTACTGATGCCGAGTTCTTCGGCCACGCTAAGGGCCAAATTCTGGTAATCGGGTAGTGTAGCTTTAATCGCCTGAAAAAATAATACCTGCTGATTCTCCATAAAGATTAATTTATGAGTTCAATTTAATAAAAATCTCTCATCAATTAAGTATTACGAAATTATTTATGCCTTAATAATTCGCTTTAAAGAATATATTATTCGGAAAATATTCTTTAAAGATTAAATATAGGTATTTATAGAATCTTTTGAGATTATTTTATTTTTTGTGACTGGCGATATTTGGGTATAAACTTAATCCAAAATATTATGAAATATGGCAATCATATAGTTGAAAACACTTCTCATCATTTTAAATCAATATCGCTATGAACAAATTAAGATTTATTAAAGATGAAGGCTCGATATTCTATAAAGAACTGAACGAGCAGATAGAACAGTATTTTGCCGAAAACGGCTTGCAGAAAACAGGGAACAGAAAAATGTTTTTCAAAATTTTATTTTACTTCGGACTGGATATCCTGTTTTACAGTTTAATGATTACCAGCCATTCGGTATTTACATTCTATATGTTTTACCTGCTCATGGGGCTTTCTGTTCTGCTAACCGCATTTAATGTTTCGCATGATGCAGCTCATGGGGTTGCAGTAAAAAGTAAATTCTGGAATCAACTGTTATTTTCGCTCAGTTTTAATCTGCAGGGCAACAATGCCTACGTTTGGGGCAAAAACCATAACGAATCGCACCATTTATATACGAATATTGAAGGCAGTGATATAGATGTGCTGAATAATCCGCTGTTCAGGATGACTGAATCGCAGCCACTGAAATGGTATCACCGCTACCAGTTTATTTATGCGCCGTTTTTATACCTGTTTTACTCTATTAACTGGTTCTTTTTTAGGGAAAGCCTGATGTTATTCAATTTATCAAGTCGTACCATTAAAATTGAGATCCCGCGCATCGAAGCTGTAAAACTGGTTGTTTACAAGCTCTTATATATAGGCTATATGATTATTTTACCGGTTTACCTGCTGCCATTCGGCTGGCCGGTGGTTTTACTGGCCTTTCTGCTAAACCATTTTATCATTTCGATATTGTTTGTAGCAGTGTTGGGTGTAGCACATTTATCCGATTATGTATTACACCCGGTACCAGATGTAGACGATAAACTGAATGTGAGCTGGCCAAAGTTACAGTTGCTTACTTCTATAGATTTCCATGCTGAAAGTAAGTTTTTAAACTGGACACTTGGTGGCTTTAATGCCCATGCGGTGCATCACCTGCTGCCGAATGTTTGCCATGTACATTACCTTAAAATTATCCCGATTTTTAAACAATTGGCCAAAAAACATAAGCTTATCTATATGGAGATGTCGTACGGCGAGTCGCTCGCCTCGCACTTCAGGTTTTTAAAAATAATGGGCAGAAATGAACATTTAATCCCGATGAGATATGAAAGATAAACATATTCATGTAGCGGCTCATAGTGAGTTGCTAAAAGCGATATATAAACGGGTAGATCAGGAACTGATTATGGACAAGCAGCGTTTTGTGTTGCAGATTTTATTCAAATTCTTAGTGTATTTCTCGCTTACATTACTGCTTTACCTGGCGCTATATAAAACTAACGATCCTCTGGTATTTGTTCTTTGTTTTATGGGTTATGGTTTTATATCGTTGCTCTTTGCTTTCAACTTCTCCCACGATTTCTCGCATAATACGATTTTTAAGCGTAAACAACTTAACCACATCTGTTTTGTGGCCATTTATACCATAGTTGGCGCACATGCGGAGGCGTGGAAACTGCGGCACGTTAATTCGCACCATTATGCACCCAATGTAGAAGACTATGATTCGGACCTTAAAATATCAAAGCTCATCCGCGTAGTACCCGATAGCAAACATTATTGGTTCCACGCTTACCAGCACCTGTATGCACCGTTGGCTTACACCACTTATTCGCTTTTCTGGATTTTCGTAAAGGATTTTGTAATTCTATTTAGCGACGATGGTTATCAGGTTAAAAAAGACTTTAAATATTACCTCTCTTTCGCGATCCAGAAAGCAGTATATATCATTTTACTTTTGGTATTGCTCATGCTTTTTTCTGTGCAGCCATGGTACGTAATAGCAATTGGCTTTTTGTTAATGCATTTAAGCCAATCGCTTTTTTTATTGTTTACCTTTTTTATGACGCACCATGTGGAAGAAACGCAGTATCCGAAAACAGATGATCAGGGATATATCAATGCATCGTGGTTGATGAACCAGGTAAAAAGTTCGAATGATATGCATCCTTTCAGCAGAACGGCGAATTTTATTTTAGGTGGTTTTAATAACCATATTGCACATCATTTATTTCCGCATTACCACCATTTGTATTATCCTAAAATCAGCAGGATATTGTACGAAATGTTAACTGAAAAGGGAATAGCGCCAAATTGTACCAGCTATATTGGTGGGATAAAATCGCATTTAAGATTGCTCAAAAAAATGGGGGAGGCTGCCTAAAAGTAAATATAAAAGTTATGAAATATTTGATATTATGCTTTAGCATGTTCTTCTTTACAGACGCCAGGGCACAGCAGGATACCCTGCACCAAAAACGTAAAACCTATTTTGGAATTGGTTTTAGTTTGGGCAATGGGGGCGAAAACGGCCTGTATGCTGATCTTGATTTTTATCTGCAGAAAAAGAACAGTTATATTTCGCTTAAAGTATCGGAAGTAGAGCACATCAGGATCTTTTATTTTGGCGGTTTGCCAGAGCCACGTGTTTCCGACATCGGTATTTTAGTGGGCAAGAATTATACTTTTAGCCGTTATCATTATTTAAAGTTCGGTGCCGGTTTATCATTGGTGAACCAGATAAGCCGTGGCGCATTTCTATACAACGATTGTAATAAGCCAGGTGGGTGCCTTTTTAGCAATAATGTATATGAAACCATAAGGAAAAAGCCGATCGGTTTGCCGCTCGAAATAAAGTACGGCATTTATCTGGATAGAACAGCAGCTGTTACTGCCGGTTTTTCCGCAAATCTGAACAGTGTGCAATCTTTTTATGGAATATCATTAGGAATGGTGGTTGGCCGGTTGAAAGATAAGGTTAAGCCCAAAATAGTTTCAAAAGGATAAGTTTATTTTAATACGGTGGGTTTTGTTAACAGCACAGACCTTTCATTGTAAACCTGATGGACGCGGCAGCTCCCGACTTCAGGAGGGACTACAGCAAACAGCAGGACTGAACATTTTTAATTGCACAGACCTTTGTTTTCTACAAAGTTAACTGGTACCTAGTTTTAATGATTGAATTTTGAATGAGTGAATGACGAGGACTTTAATTCAATCATTAAAAATTCTCTCATTCAATCATTTCTTTAATGAAAAGAGGTAACTGGTACTTTAACTTCTTCTGCTACGCCCTGATTACTCTTAATTAACCAAAATGCGAAGAAAGCACCAACCAAGGCCATTGCTGCACCCACATAAGCTGGCGAAGTATAATCGAAACCATAAACCAGCGGAAGTCCGCCGAAGAAAGCACCAAGAGCATTGCCAATGTTAAAACTCGCCTGACTTGCCGATGCGGCCAGCATTTCGGAACCTTTGGCGCTTTGGATCATTAACATCTGGATAGGGGCAGCCAATGAGAAGGCAACTGCACCGGTAACAAAAGTCATGATTAATGCCAGTGGCTGATTGGCCGATACAAAATGTACAATGGTTAGGGTAACCACCATGGTTAATAGCAAAGCCGCAGAAGCCTTTGCAGGCGAAAATTTATCAGCCAAACGGCCACCAACATAGTTGCCGAACATCATGCCCAAACCTGCCAGCATTAATATATAGGTTACAGCATTTGAAGAAAAACCTGCAACATCTGTCATTAATGGGGCGATGTAGCTATACCAGGTGAATAGTCCACCGGTTCCGATAGAAATCATAAAAATAATGATCCATGCATCGCGTTTTTTGAAGAAACTTAACTCGGCTTTTAAATCGCGGTTTTTGGTAGCTTCTAAAGCAGGTAACCATAATTTTAAACCCAGTAAAGTAACCAGGCCCACAAATACCACCACCGCGAACGAGATACGCCATGAGAAATTATGGCCGATAAAAGTACCCAGCGGCACGCCTACAATATTGGCAATGGTTAAACCCATAAACATTAACGATACGGCCTGGGCAGCTTTTCCTTTTTCTGCAATTCGGCTGGCCACTACCGAGCCTACGCCAAAAAATGCACCATGGGGCAGACCAGAAAGTAACCTGGCAATAAATAAGGTATTAAAAGTAGGGGCAAAGGCCGAAAAGGCATTAAAAACAGTGAACATGATCATTAAGGCAATCAATATCAATTTTGGTGGATATTTACCTGCAATCATGATCAGCAAAGGGGCACCGATTACCACACCCAGGGCATAAGCAGAAATTAAATGTCCGGCTTGCGGGATGGTTACGGCTAAATCTTTTGAGATATCAGGCAATAAGCCCATCATTACAAATTCAGTGATTCCGATGCCTAAACCGCCTAAAGTGAGTGGTAGTAAGTTCTTGTTCATAGCGTCCTTAGTGTTAAAATTACACTATGCAAAGGTAAGGCTTTTTAATTAGGGGATTGTAAAAATTAGGACATTTATGGAGGGATGGAAGATGTGGGATGGATTATGGATGATGGCTGTTACTGTTCGATTGCTTTATTGTTGGATTGTTTGTAGTTCAAAGCAGAGTAGTTTGTTGTTAGATTGCTTTATTGCTAAATTGTTTTATGGTTGATAGTTGGATGGTTCATAGCTGATGGATGATATGCAACAACCAATAATCAAATTGCAATTACCAATAAACTAGTGCCGAATAAATTATGAATTATTTCTCTTTGGCAATTTGCGGTTAACAATTTAACAATCCCACAATTGAACAATTGTCATCATAATACAGTTAACCAGTTTAAACAATTAACCGATTAATCAACACTACAGTTTTAATTAACAGTTTGCTTTAGCAATTTAGCCATCCAGCAATAAAACAATCCGGTGGCAGTCACAGTTAACAAATTCGAACAATTAACCGATTAACCAACATTGCAGCTACCGATGAACCAATGCCGAATGAGCAACTGAATTACCTAACCATCATCCATCTTACCTCTTCCATTTTCCGTCCATAAAAAAAAGCTTGCCCCACCCTGTGAAACAAGCTTTTTTGTCTTTGTAAAGTTTTACTACTTCGCTCTGCTGTAAGCTAAAATCTTATTGATGGTTTCATCTTGAGGATTTTTAGCCAGTCTATCTAACTTACCTTTTATTTGATCATAAAATAAGTCGATTTCTGCGTCAGATTCAATATCAGTTTTAGGCTGAAACATGTTAGGTGTAGGTAAATTTACATTGTTTTTTGATGTAGAGGTTTTTGTCATAAGCAACTGAATGTGATAAGTTTTATAAACTTAACGATTGTTCAGATGCTTTATTTCAACCCCTAAAACATTTTATGTAACAATTTCGCTACCCTTTATAGGTCATCTCCTTCGTCTTGAGCATTTTACGCAGGTTACTCAATGCATAACGCATACGCCCAAGGGCTGTATTAATGCTTACATCAGTTAAATCGGCGATCTCTTTAAAGCTCAAATCAGCGTAGTGGCGCATTAAAAGCACTTCTTTCTGTTCATCGGGCAATAAATGGATCATTGCCTTTAAATCTTTATGGGTCTGATCGCGGAGCATTCTGTCTTCTGCACTCTCATCATAAAAGTGTAGCATATTGAATACATCCATTCCGTCGGAACTGGTGATGATGGGTGTTCTTTTTTCTTTTCTGAAATAATCGATAACCAGGTTGTGCGCAATACGCATTACCCAGGGTAAAAACTTACCTTCTTCGTTATATCTTCCTGATCGCAGGGTATTGATTACTTTTATAAAAGCATCCTGAAAAATATCCTCCGCCAGATATTGGTCTTTAACCAATAAGTAGATAGAAGTATAAATTTTACTTTTATGTCTTCTTAAAAGTTCCTGCAATCCATTCTCGTTCCCGGTAATATATACCTTTACCAGGTCCTGATCGTTATATGATTGTAAATTCATAGGTTTACCTACACTAAATCCCTTACTATTTGCCAAAAATTAATTTGTAGATGTTTAATTTCTATAGCTCTTCTCCTATGTTTTTTGAATGTGTCAGTTTGGTTTTGAGGTTGTTAATATCCAAAGAAAGTTATTTTTTTATCAAAAAACAAAAAATAAAATGTTAAAAAATAAATTAACCGTTTGAGTACCCTATTTTTGTAATTCCAAAAACCCTAACCACATTCTGGGGTTATACAATATATTCTTTACAATACATGAGCAAAAAAGAGGCCGAAAAAGATCCGCATAAAAATATTATCATAAAAGGTGCCCGCGTGCACAACCTAAAAAATATCGATGTTGCCATTCCCAAAAATAAACTTGTGGTGGTTACGGGTATGTCGGGTTCGGGCAAATCGTCGCTGGCTTTCGATACGTTATATGCAGAAGGACAACGTAGGTATGTAGAAAGTTTATCATCTTATGCCCGCCAGTTTATGGGCCGGATGAATAAGCCTGATGTTGATTATATTAAAGGGATTGCCCCGGCAATTGCCATAGAACAAAAAGTAATTACTTCCAACCCACGCTCAACGGTTGGTACTTCTACCGAAATTTACGATTACCTGAAACTGCTTTTCTCGCGTATCGGTAAAACCATTTCACCTGTTTCGGGCAAAGAGGTTAAAAAAGATTCGGTAAGTACGGTGGTAGATTATGTAAATGCCATGCCTGAGGATACAACGGTAACCATTTTTTGTCCGCTGTACCCGCACAATAACCGTACGATTAAAGAAGAGCTGGCCATTTTATTGCAAAAAGGTTTTTTGCGTGTACTCATTAACGATAAAATTGAAAAAATCGAATCTGTTCTGGATGATGCTGATTTTAAAGATGCTGAATTAACAGATGATAAAACTGTTCAGATTCTGATCGATCGTATTGTTACCAACCAGGAAGAAGAAACTCTAAGTCGCTTGGCCGATTCGGCACAGACTGCATTTTTTGAAGGCAAGGGCGATTGTTATGTAGAGGCCGAAGGTACTACGAAACATTTTAGCGACCGCTTTGAGCTCGACGGAATTAAGTTCGAAGAGCCTACACCAAACTTTTTCTCTTTCAATAACCCTTATGGCGCCTGTAAACGTTGCGAAGGGTATGGGAATGTGATCGGGATTGATGAAGATCTGGTAATTCCGGATAAGAGCAAAAGTGTATATGATAATGCAATTGCGCCATGGCGTGGTGAAAAAATGAATGTATGGTTGCAGAATTTTATTAAAGCTGCGCCGAAATTCGATTTTCCGATCCACCGTCCTTATAGTGCGCTAACCGAAAAAGAACAGCAATTACTTTGGACCGGAAATAAATATTTTGCCGGACTGGATGCTTTCTTTAAAGAACTGGAAGAGCAGACTTATAAAATACAGTACCGGGTAATGTTATCGCGTTATCGTGGAAAAACTACCTGCCCTGATTGTAAAGGTTCGCGTTTACGCAAAGATGCATCTTATGTAAAGATTGCCGAAAAATCGATTATCGATGTGGTTTTAATGCCATTATCAAAAGCTTTGGTTTTCTTTAACGAACTGAAATTAAGTGCAAACGATACCAAAATTGCCAAACGTTTACTGGCCGAAATTGATAACCGGTTTCTTTATTTAAATAATGTAGGTTTGGGTTACTTAACCTTAAACCGTTTATCGAATACTTTATCGGGAGGAGAATCGCAAAGGATCAATCTGGCTACCTCATTGGGAAGTAGTTTGGTGGGTTCTATTTACGTGCTGGATGAACCCAGTATCGGTTTACACCCACGCGATACGAATAAACTGATCGAGGTATTGGTTTCGCTCCGTAATGTAGGTAATACCGTGATTGTGGTAGAGCACGAAGAAGAAATGATGCGTGCAGCCGATTATATTATAGATATTGGTCCGGAGGCGGGTACACATGGTGGTAACCTGGTTTTTAGTGGTAACTACGAAGAGATTTTAAAAGATAAAAACAGTTTAACAGGTCGTTACCTTTCAGGAGAAGAAAAAATTGCCATTCCGGAGAAACGCCGTAAATGGAAAGACCATATCCTGATCAAAGGTGCAAGAGAAAATAACCTGCAGAATATCGATGTGAAATTCCCGCTTGGTGTATTTACTGCGGTAAGTGGCGTTTCG
This sequence comes from Pedobacter miscanthi, assembly GCF_003315595.1. Classification (GTDB taxonomy): domain Bacteria; phylum Bacteroidota; class Bacteroidia; order Sphingobacteriales; family Sphingobacteriaceae; genus Pedobacter; species Pedobacter miscanthi. The sequence goes on from NZ_QNQU01000017.1 coordinate 117,005, forward strand.
GGTTCAGGTAAAACGAGTTTGGTTAAAAAAATTCTGTATCCGGCGCTTCAAAAAGCAATCGGGAATTATGCCGGCGAACAAACCGGTGCTTATGATGGTATTTTTGGCAATTATGATCTGGTAAGTGCGGTAGAAATGGTCGATCAGAACCCTATCGGACGATCAAGCCGTTCAAACCCGGTTACCTACGTAAAAGCCTGGGATGATATCCGGGCGCTATTCTCAGGACTGGCATCCGCAAAAGCTGCAGGCTTAAAACCGGCTGCTTTCTCTTTTAACGTTGAGGGTGGGCGTTGTGATGTTTGCCAGGGCGAGGGTGAAGTGAAAATCGAGATGCAGTTTATGGCCGATATTTACCTGCCTTGCGAAGCCTGTAACGGTAAACGCTTTAAACAGCAGGTTTTAGATGTAACCTATAAGGAGAAAAACGTATCCGAAATTCTGGATATGACAATCGACGAAGCAGTTGATTTCTTTAAGGATGAACAAAAAATCCTCAATAAACTAAATCCTTTGGTTGATGTTGGTTTGGGTTATGTGCATTTAGGTCAGTCATCTAATACTTTATCAGGTGGTGAGGCGCAGCGTATTAAACTGGCTTCGTTCCTGATTAAAGGTAACAATGCCAATAAAACACTGTTTATTTTTGATGAGCCTACCACTGGTTTGCACTTCCACGATATTAAAAAGCTGTTAAAAGCACTGAATACGCTCATCGAGCAGGGAAATACGATTTTGGTAATCGAACATAATATGGATATGATTAAATGTGCCGATTGGGTGATCGATATCGGTCCTGAAGGTGGTGATGGCGGTGGTCAGCTGGTGTTCGAAGGAGTGCCTGAAGACCTGGTTAAGGTTGAAAAATCGTACACCGGAAAATATTTAGCATCGCATTTAAATTTAAATCCATAATTTCGGCAATGCTTTTTCTAACGTTTTTCATCGGCATCATTCTCAATGCCATGGGGTATATCCCCCCGGGCAACATCAACCTTACTGTTGCGCAACTGGCCATTAACAAGGGCATGCGCCAGGTTTGGTATTTTATCCTGTCGTTCTCTTGTGTAGAAGTGTTTTTTACTTTCGGGATGATGCGTTTCGCGAGATGGGCCATGAGCGATATCAACCCGAATGAGGCGGTAAGCGAGGTACGCTTAAGTACCCTGGTTGATTGCTTTATGATTGTGATGTTTCTGGTGATGGGTACTATTACCTGGAGAAACCGGAAAAAAGTACCTAAAACGAGCAATAAAAAAGAAGATAAACGCAGCGGAAGTGTTTTATACGGATTAATTTTAGGGGTGTTAAACCCCGTTCAGATTCCGTTCTGGCTGTTTTTTGGCAATTATGTAATTTTACACCAGTGGATTGAAACCGATTACCTTTCGCTGGTCATATTTAGTTTAGGTTCGGGTGTTGGTTCTTCACTGGCACTTTATGTATATGCGCATTTTGCAACTTATATACAGGAGAAATTTGCGCTGAGCAGCCTGATTATCAATAAATCCATCGCGATATTTTTATATGCACTGGCCGCTTATCTGGTGGTAAAACAGGTGATTGTTATTCTTTAGAAGACTTGTTTTAATACCCGTCATTTCTACCGTAGTAGAGAAATCTGCTGGGAATGAGTAATGCCACAGGCTTTTTGTTTTTGCCACGGAGGCACTGAAAACACGGAAAACTTCATTTAAATTCTTACTCCAAGGTCTGTGTCCACACATACCTTCGCATAAAGTCCTTTTACATATTGTATAATGTTTATTTCTTTTCGTTCTGTGATGACGCAGACCGAGGAGCCATGCATTTTCTGTTATAAAATTGATACACGGATAAGGTTCTGTTAACTTAATCATAACATTAAATTTATGTTTAAGAAGCTTGATCAACCTAATATTGGGCTTTAATACAAAACATATTTTATCCTTATGTCTAACAGACGATTTTTCCTGAAAAATAGTTTGGCTGCTGCGGTTGTGGCCAGTATTTCGCCAGTTCTATCATCATTTGCGGATGAACAGCATCCTGTTTCCGCTAAAACCGGTAAAGCGCCAAAGCTTCGTTTCGCCATTGCTTCTGATGGTCATTACGGGCAACCGGGAACTGAATATAAACTTCATCACCAAAATATTGTAAAATGGTTAAATGAAGCACACGATCAAAATCCTTTAAATTTTGTGATCATTAACGGTGATTTAGTTCATGATCGCCCTGATTTGCTGCCTGAAGTTAAAAAAGATTATTATGATAAACTTAAAGTTCCTTTTTACGCCATTCCAGGCAACCACGATCATGCCGATACCAAAATATGGAAATCGGTTTTTGGCTATGAGGATAATTTTTCTTTCGAAAAAAACGGGGTAGGTTTTGTTCTGGCCAATACCTCGGATACAAAAGGAACTTATTTATGCCCGAACAATGATTTTTTAAAACGGGAACTGGACAAGTTCAAAAACCTTAAAACCGTTTTCGTGGTATTGCACATTCCACCACATTTTTGGGTGCCCGAAAGTCCATTTGTTGATTGTCCGGATACCATTAAATTATTGCATAGTTATCCTAATGTAAAAGCCGTTTTTCATGGCCACGACCATAGTCTTGATGCTGTTTTTTACACTGATAAACTTCCTCATTTTTTTGATGCACACATCGGCGGGAACTGGGGTACGGCTTATAAAGGTTACCGGATTGTAGAGGTTGATGAGAACGATAAAATCCAGACTTATCAGGTAAATGCAAGTCAATCGCCAATGTTAAACGAAACCAAATTTTAACGATTACATCAATGAAAAAGACATTTTTAATACTCATTTTTGCTTCTGCCGTATTAAACTGTGCTGCGCAAAAAATAAGCGAAACCAAAACAGATGTTAAAGTAGGAACGGATGCTGCTCAACCTTTTCTGTTTTCTTTAAATACCCTCACTGCAGAAAATCCACGCTGGAACATCCATTACTCTGGTAGTTATGGCGAAAGAACCAACGGACAATTTGGCTATGATGGTTTGGGGCAGCAGTTTGGTGTTAAAGGCTATTTAGGTAGCAGATTTACTTTATATGCTACAGCTGCAATCGGTTTTGCCAATGCCGGTGGTGTTACCTCTGCCGAACAGGCTGAAGTAATCAGGGATTTGGTTGGCGGAAAAGGTATAGCAGGTTTTAGGTTGGGTGCCGGTTTAGGCTTAAGCCGTGATTGGTCGAACGTTGGCTCGGCAATCAGCCGGATTACAGCCTCATTCGACCGCACAAACTGGCGGATGGCGGGTAACCTCCGTTTCGAAAAAGCTTTTGATAAAACGAGGGACAAACTCGATTTTATTACCAGTTTTGGCTATCAGCACCGTGTTTCGAATGTTTTGTACCTCGGTGTTGAGGCTTTAGGACAAGATTTAGAAGGTTTCTGGGAAAAAGACGAAGCAGAAGGTGGAGCAAAGGTGATGATCGGACCATCAATCAACCTCGAGCCGAACCATTCTAAACTATCATTCTCTATTTCTGGCGGACCAGTTTTCTACGCCACCCGCAGTCAGGTAATTCCATCTGAAGCGATCCGCGAAATCGGCTCCGTAGCCTCAGGCAATGGTTATACCATCAGGGCATTGGTTAATTTTAATCTTCACCGCTAATATTGCGTATATTAATTAAGAAAATGAAAAAAACATATTTTTTAATATTCCTGTGTTTCCTTTTTATTCAAAAAGGATTTGCACAATTGCCCGGAAAAAACGAAACTACGCAGCAGATTTTGTTGCCCAATGGATGGAAACTGAGTCCTGCAGGTCATTCACTGCAATTGGGCGATCTGCCATTAAATATGCAGTTAAGTGCTTCGGGTAAGTACCTGGCCATTACCAATAACGGGCAAAGTACCCAGTCATTGCAATTAGTTGATGCCAAAACTGAAAAGATTATCGATGAAAAAGTTTTGAGCAAATCGTGGTATGGCATCGCTTTTAGTAAAGATGAAAAACACCTTTATGCTTCAGGGGGAAACGACAACTGGATTCTGGATTTCAATATCCAGAACGATAAACTGGGCAAAAGCGATACCATTAAACTAGGACCAATCTGGCCTAAAGGAAAAATCAGTCCGGCGGGGATAGTGGTAAATAAAAACAACAGTAAATTATATACTGTAACCAAAGAAGATAGCAGCTTATACATCATCAACCCTGTTGAAAAGAAGATTTTGAAGAAAATCCAGCTTCCGGCAATTGCCTATAGTTGTGTTTTGGCTGCAGATGAAAGTAAGTTGTACGCTTCATTGTGGGGAGGGAAATCAGTTGCCGTTATCGACCTTGCTGCTGAAAAGATTGAAAGACTCATCCCGGTAGGCGATCACCCTAACGAACTTTTACTCAATAAAAAAGGAAATACTTTGTTTGTGGCTAACGCAAACGATAATACCGTTTCGGTAATCAATACTTCAAATAATAAGGTAATCGAAACCATTGCCACCACGCTTTATGCTACCCAGTTAACCGGTTCTACTACCAATGGTTTGGCGCTGAGTGCCAATGAAAAAACCTTGTACATTGCCAATGCTGATAATAATTGTCTGGCCGTTTTTGATGTAAGCAAACCTGGTGTAAGTCAGAGCCAGGGATTTATTCCGGTAGGCTGGTACCCTACAAGTGTTAAAGTTTTAGGCTCGAAAATTTTGGTTACCAATGGCAAAGGCAATACTTCTATGGCGAACCCACAGGGGCCACAACCCATTTCTAAGGTAGATAACAGTGGTTACCAAATGGGCAGTACGGCCAATAGCAGGCTGCAATATATAGCAGGATTATTTAAGGGTACATTATCTTTTATCGATGCCCCAAAACCCGAGCAATTAAAAACATATACCAAACAGGTTTATGCCAATACGCCTTTTACTAACAAGCGTACTGTTACCGCTGATGGTGAAGCCGGAAACCCGATTCCGCGTAAGCAAGGCGAAAAATCGCCGATTAAACATGTTTTTTATATCATTAAAGAAAACAGGACTTACGACCAGGTACTAGGCGATGTTGCAAAAGGTAACGGCGATTCTACATTAACATTATTTGGTAGAAAAATTACCCCTAATCAGCATGCTTTTGCCGAAAATTATGTGCTTCTTGATAATTTTTATGTAGATGCAGAAGTAAGTGCCGATGGACACAACTGGAGTATGGCCGCTTATGCCACCGATGTAGTGGAAAAAACCTGGCCAACGAGTTATGGTGCACGCGGTGGCAGTACAACTTTTGAAGGAGGCCGGCCGGTTACCTATCCTAAAGGTGGCTTTATCTGGGATTACTGTCAGCGGGCTGGCGTAAGTTACCGCAGTTATGGCGAATTTGGCGATTATGGAAAAGCGAATATCAAATCGTTGCAGGGCCACATGTGTGCGGCTTCTCCGGGTTTCGACATGGACATTAAAGACCAGGTTCGTGTAGATGCCTGGCAACACGATTTCGATTCGTTACTGGTGGCCGGTGTTGTACCACAATTTAATACATTAAGGATTTCTAACGACCATACCAGCGGGCAAAAGAAAGGAAAATATTCGCCACAGGCGGCGGTTGCAGATAACGATTTAGCTGTTGGCCGTATTTTAGAACATTTATCACACAGTAAAATATGGAAAGAATCGGTTGTTTTTATTCTGGAAGATGATGCACAGAATGGTCCCGACCATGTTGATGCACACCGTTCGCCGGCGTATGTGGTTGGTCCTTACGTAAAAAGGAATACGCCTGTACATACCATGTATTCTACCTCTGGATTTTTAAGAACCATGGAACTTATTTTGGGCCTACCGCCAATGAGTCAGTATGATGCCGCTGCAATGCCCCTGTATGAATGTTTTACCGCTAAGCCCGATTTTACACCTTGTAATGTGTTACAGCCCCTTATCGATTTGGATACCAGGAATGTAGCAGTGAACGAGAGCAGTAAACGTTCTGAATTGTTCAACTTTGCCAAAGAAGATTCTGCACCCGATTTGGATTTAAATGAAGTGGTTTGGAAATCGGTTAAAGGCGAGCAATCGGTAATGCCTGCACCAAAACGAAGTGCATTCGTGATTTTGGAGAAAAAGAAAAAAGATGACGATGATTAGTCGTCAATTATAACCCTTCTACAAATAAAAAGGCAATTTTCTAACCGAAAATTGCCTTTTTTGTTTATCGTCATTAATGGGATAAATGTATTGCCTCTTGTTAGAAAGCAATTGCTGTGCTAATTTTAACGTTCGTCCTGCTTTTTGCTTGTAGTCCCGATTAGAAGGAAATCGGGAGCTACCGCGGCATCCGATAGCTATCGGATCAGGTTTAAATTGGGTAATATCTTGCTAATATTGAAGGCTGATCAGCATGATGCAGCGAGTACGTATTTTAATATAATTTACCACAGATAAAAAGGATACACACAGATAAAATCCGTGTTTATCTGTGTACATCTGTGGTTAAAAACATTGCCTATAATAATGACCTTATCTACAATTTCCAGTCCGGTCTTTCGAAATGGCAGGTGTAACCATAGGGATTTTTCTGCAAATAATCCTGGTGTTCTTCTTCAGCATTCCAGAAATCGGTTTCAGGTACTACCTCCGTTACAATTTTTCCGGGCCATTTGCCTGAAGCATCTAGTTCTGCAATTAGTGTATTTGCCGTTTCTTTTTGCTCTTCGCTATTGTAAAAAATGGCAGAACGGTAAGAGGTGCCGATATCATTTCCCTGGCGGTTCCGGGTACTCGGATCGTGGATCTGGAAAAAATATTCCAGTAATTGGCGGTATGATAAAATAGCAGGGTCGAAAACAATTTCAATGCCTTCGGCATGTGTACCATGGTTACGATAGGTGGCATTGGGCACATCGCCGCCAGTATAACCTACAACTGTAGAAATTACACCTGGCAAATGACGGATTAATTCTTCTACTCCCCAAAAGCAACCGCCGGCAAGAATGGCTTTTTCAGTATTCATATATCTTTCCTTTTTTTGATGTACTAAAGATACGACGAAGATGTGTAAAGGGAAAGTAAAGATGGAGCTGCCTAAATGAGAAACTTGCTTGCGTTCTTATATTGTTTTATTGCGTAATGGTTATATTATTAGGTGATATCGCCTAACGCCAAACGCTTAACACCAAACGCTTATCGCTCAACGCCCAACGCAACCCGCTAAACTGCATAAAACTCAGATTGTTTTTTCGGGATGAACTTACGGCAATTCCTTTTTCTGCTTGATCAGTAAAGGTAAAACCTTCCAGCTCATCTGCCTTATCGGTGTCGATTACGGTTAAAACAGATTCATGTCCGTTTGCAATTGATTTCTCCAGATCGATGAAAGTGAAACGCCATTTGCGGCCTTCTATCTGGTTCTGGATTAAAACCAAAATTCCTTTATTGGCGATCCAATGCAGGTTTTGTACCCACGGCGAGCAGGTAAATTTTTTGAATAAAATGCCTTTTTCGCTGGTTTTACCGGCCTTTGCCAAAGCTTTCGGATCGTACAAACGTACTTCGTTTGCTTTATTGCCGTAATCTGCGGTAGCCAAAAACCATTTTCCCTTATAATTTACATATTCCGGTCGCGTGCCCTGGATACAGGCATCATCATCGATGGTTTTGATGAGGTTTCCATCCAGCGTTTTCGTTTTTAAAAAACCTTCCCAATCAATGCAGTTAATTACGGCTTTCCAAAGGGTACCCTCTGCATTCTGTTTTACCGAATTGCCAACAAAAGTAGGTAAACCTTTATGGTAAGCTATTCCGGTGGGGTGTTTAATGATGTTTTCACCTTTAACAGTAAACCGATATTCTTCATTCTGATAAATTAATGAGTCGTTTTGTAGCTGATATTTCCGTAATACCCCAACTTCCCTGTCGCCGTAAAGAAAATAGCTTCCATTCTGGTAAGATATCCCCTGACAGGCACCTAACGAATCGATGGTAACCGTTTTGGTGATTTTTCCATTTGTATCACTATACCTGGCTACAAAAAACATTACCACCAGCAGTAAAATTGGATTTAAGGTTTTCATGATTTATGAATCTAAGGGTTCATCAAATACCTGTGCCTGCTAAACATTAATACATGAGAAAAAATAGAATAGGGCAACTAAAATTTGAAAGCAAATTACCGGATTTACCATTAAAGAAAGATTAACAGCATGTTATCTGTTTAATTTAGTAAATCGATATAGTAATGCAATAAAGCACATTTAACATTAAATTAAAGTGATGCATTCAATCTGTACAAAGAGTTAATGCAGGGGATACATAGTGTTAAAAATACACTAATACTTTTGCCGCAGTAGAACGCTCCATAATATTACTTGTTAACCCATAAGGATAAGCCTATGTAAATGTGAAATCTACAATCTCTGTCTCCAAAAACAAAAAGCCTAATACAATTCAAAATCATTACTAAGAACAAAAAGATGACATCATTTTTTTTAACCGCGGGTATGAAAAATACCTGCAGGAAATTGCTTTTTCCATTAGGATTACTGGCCATCTGTAATACTAATGCGATTGCAATAAATCATGTATCGCCCATATCGGGGTTACAACGCCATGCATTTGCCACGGTAAGTGGTACAGTTACCGACCAGAATAAACAACCATTGCCAGGTGTAAGCGTGTTTGAGAAAAAAACAAAAAAAACAACCGTTACTGATAGTAATGGTAAATACGTTATTACTGTTGATGAAGGTGCTATTCTGGTATTTTCTTATATCGGTTACGATAATCAGGAGGTTGTGGTTAACGGTAAGCAGAGTATAAATATTGTTTTAAAAGAAAGCAGCAATACGCTAAATGAGGTTGTGGCCATCGGTTACCAGAAAATAAGAAAATCTGACGTAACAGGAGCCATCAGCAGTGTTAAGGCCAGCGAAATAAATTTAACCTCGCCAACGGTTGGCCAGGCATTGGTTGGTAAAGTTGCCGGTGTGCAGGTATCACAAACCAGTGGTGCACCATATTCGGGCACCAAAATCAGGGTTAGGGGTATCGGTTCTATCAACGCGAGCTCTGATCCATTATACGTAATTGATGGTTATCCGGCAGGGAACAACGTATCCATCAATCCAGAGGATATCGAAACCATCGACATTTTAAAAGATGCCGCATCTGCAGCCATTTATGGTTCAAGGGCATCAGGTGGGGTGGTGTTAATTACCACCAAAAGAGGTGCCGATGGAAAAGGAAAATTTGAATACGATGTTCAGGGAGGTATTTCTCAACTGGCCAAAAAGGTGAAATTGTTAGATGCCAACCAGTTTATACAGTTGTTGATTGATGGACGCAACAATGCCTACAAAGATTTATGGGTAAACTCCGGAAAAACCTGGAACGATGCCATGTTCAGCGATAATAATGCTACGCGTATTGCCAATGTAGGTAACGGGAGCAGTGTAAGCATCCCTGCCGATCTTTATAATTTTAGTACACAACAAGCCATTCCGGCTACCTATAATACCGACTGGCAGGATGAACTTTACCGCAACGCTGCTTTTCAGCGTCATAACCTTTCATTTTCTGGTGGTACCAAAGATGTAAAATACTTTTTAAGCGGTGGTTACCAGAACAACGATGGTATTGTAACCAATACCAACCAAAAGGTAACCAACTTTAGGGGTAATATTGATGGTAACATCAGCGAGCGTTTGCATGTTGGTGCCAACATTTCTTATAACCAGAATGATAACCGCGAGGTGAGGGAAGGCCGTTATGATTTAAGTCCGATGATGTCGGCATTAATCTACCTGCCTTATTTACCTGCGAGGGATGCAAATGGAAACCCGATCCAGTTTGGAATGGGAGCTTTAGCTTCTCAATATGGTATTCAGAACCCTGAAAATCCTTTAGCTACGGTTGAGCAGTTAAAAATTACCAGAAAAGGCGCCAGAAGTACTTATAACGCCAATGCTACTTATAAAATATTGGAAGGCTTAAATTTTAAAGCCAATCTTGGTACACAAACCTATAACGAAAAATACGATTTTTATTTACCTACCAGCCTAAGCAGTGGTAATTTTGGTCCTTACTCGCCGGATGCAATAAAGGCTGCAAATGCCATTGCCCAAACACTTAGCCAGGTAGATCAGCTAGGAGAGTTTACCTTAAACTACAATAAAACTTTCGGTAAACATAAATTAGATGTTTTGGCGGGTTACTCTGCTCAGAAAACAACGAGTGATTTGATCAGAATTTCTGCCAGTGGTTTCCAAAACGACAAAATTGGTGAAATTACCGATAAAGGTGCTGATGCAGGTTTTTTAACATTGATTACCGATGGATCGAATAAAACAGCGAAAGCAACGAACACCTTACTTTCGTACTTTGGCCGTTTCAGCTATAGCTATGCAGGCAAGTATTTCTTAACAGGATCTTTCCGTCGCGATGGTTCATCAAGATTTGGTCCTTTAAACAAATATGGTAATTTCCCTTCCGTAGCTGCGGGCTGGAATCTTTCGGAAGAAGATTTTTATAAAGGTTTTCTTGGCGATCAGTCAACCATTAAGTTAAGGGCAAGCTGGGGTTTAAGTGGAAACAACAACATTCCGAATTACCGAACACAGCAGGAAATGAGCGCTCCTGGCGGTGTGGTTTTTGGAAATGCAATTTCAACAGCGATCTGGCCAAATGCCCTACAAGATCCAAAACTGGGATGGGAATCTACCTCACAGTATAACTTCGGTACCGATATTGGCTTATTTAAGAGCCGATTAAACATCATTGCCAATTACTACCTAAGTTATTCATACAACCTGTTATTCAACCAACCTATTTCTGCCATATCCGGAACGTCATCCATCTTAACCAATTTAGCTGATAGTAAAATCAGAAACAAAGGCTTTGATATCCAGTTGGATGGACGCATTATTCAAAAACAGGATTTTACATTGGGTTTAAGTGGAAATATTGCGGTTAACCGTAATAAGGTATTAAACATGGGAGGTGCAAGTACGATTTTAACCAATGGTGCAGAGCGCTCGTATTTAACACACATTACACAAGAAGGTCAGCCGGTAGGGATGTTCTACGGCTTTAAGGTACTGGGCAGGATTACAGCCGACAATTTAGGTAAAGTTGCCCGATCGGCATCATCTACAAACCCTGCGAAAATCGGCGATCTTTATTTTCAGGATACCAATGGCGATGGCATTGTTAACGATGCAGATAAAACTGTAATCGGTACACCATATCCTAAATTTACTTATGGTTTCTCTTTAAATACATCATATAAAACTTTTGATTTAAGGGCATCTTTTAACGGATCGTACGGTAACCAGGTTTTGGATGGGCAGGATTATTACCTGTACAACTTCGAAGGGTCGGGTAACCAATACGTAGATGTTGCAGATCGTTACCGCAATGAAGCCAATCCTGGCAGCGGTTTAAATTACCGTGCGTCGCGTGCAGGTACACAAAGTAACAGTACCCGTTTATCATCATTCTATATCCAGGATGGATCGTATTTCAGGTGTACAAACATCACTTTAGGCTATAGTTTCCCTAAAACGATGGTAAACGCACTTAAAGTGAGCAATATCCGCGTTTATGCAAGTGTTGACAATGCTTTTACCATTACCGATTACAAAGGCTATAACCCGGAGGTTGATTACAGCGGAGGCTCTAACCTAACGCCGGGCGTAGATTATGGAAACTATCCATTGGCAAGAACCTATAACCTGGGTGTTAAACTTACTTTTTAGAATTAAGGAAATGAAAAACAATATTTATAAAATTTTGGCCCTTGGTGCGGTTTTAACACTGGGTGCATGTAAAAAAGATTTTTTGGCACAAACTAACCCGAACGCGGTTATTGTTGATGATTATTTTAAAACAGAAAACGATGTGTTACTGGCGGTGAACGGTGCTTACCAATCGTTAAGGAGCAGCAATACCCTGGGCGAAAACAGCGGTCTGTTTACCGATGAGCGTTCGGACGATACCGGAAGAAACGATAACCAGAGTAATGCAGGTGAACCCTTCCAGTTTAACGATTTCTCTTTATTGCCAAGTAATTCGTACTTAAAAGCACACTGGCTGGCACTTTATAATGCCATTACCCGTAGTAATGTTATTTTATCGAACATTGATAAGGTAAGTTTTGCAAACGCTGCAACTAAAGCCAACTACGCTGCGGAGGCCAAATTTATCAGGGCAATTATGTATTTCGAGCTGGTTAGAAAATGGGGACCTGTGCCTTTGGTTACCAAACAGCTGGTTACTGCCGACGAAGTTACCGCGTTAACTTTTCGTGTACCGGAGGCTGATGTATACAACCAGATCGTGGCAGATTTAAAAGATGGTTTAAGCAGTACCTTGCCAAACTTTCAAACAGAATCTGGCATTGGTCGGGTATCTAAAGCAGCTTTAAATGCGTATTTGGGTAAAGTTTATTTAACCATGGCGGCAACATTACCCAATAATAAAGCCGAAAATTTAACGAATGCCAATACGTATTTACTTGCGGCGTATAACATGCGTACGTTTGGAAATTTATCAGAAATTCCATATACCGATGTATTTAACGTAGATAAAAAAACAACTTGTAAAGAGTTGCTTTTTCAGATTGTGTACAAGCAAGGTGATATTAATTACAGCTCGAGCATTGCTGCCAACAACCAGGCGAAAGGAGAAACCATCAACTCTCAAAAAGCCCCTTCGGGTGTTGGAGGTAACCTTACATTAGATTTGGTTAATGAATATGAAACTGCAGATTTAAGAAAGGATTTTTCAATCAAATATGCGAATGATCCAACTGTTAAAGATTGGTTTATCACTAAATTTCGCGATGCAAGTGATAAAGCAACTAATGCCGGTTATGGAGGTAATGATTGTATTTTAATGCGTTACGCCGATGTAATTTTAATGCTGGCCGAAGTTAACATGCTACAAGGGAACGATGCTGTGGCCATCCAGTACCTGGATATGGTTAGGGCAAGGGCCGGAATGCCGCTTTATGCTGTAGCGAAAGCTGATCCAACTTATGCTGCCAAATTCCCGACTCTAAAATTGGCTATTTTGCACGAGCGCCGGTCTGAATTTGCTTTTGAGCACCAAAGGTGGTTCGATCTGATCAGGAACTTTACCGCGGCCGAACTGGTTACTTATTTAAAAGCCAAACCGCAATCATCTTTCGGTATTGCAAAACTGGCCAATGTAACCACTAAAGACAGGTATTATCCAATTCCTTTTGATGAAGTAAAACTGGATCCTGTTAAAATGTACCAGAATCCGGGTTATTAATATTATCCAAGGAAGTCAAGTTTTTAAAACTTGACTTCCTTTTTATAAAGCAGTTTTCAGTTGGCAGTTTGCAATTAACAATTTAACAATCCTTCAATTTAACAATCCGGTAAACATTTTACCTTTACAATTAACCAATTTAAACAGTTAATCGATTAACCAGCCAGACAGTTTTCAGTTGGGAGTTTGCAATTAACAATTTAACAATCCTTCAATTTAGCAATCCAATAAACATTTTGCATTAACAATTAACCAATTTAAACAGTTAACCGATTAATCAGCCAGACAGTTTTAAGTTGGCAGTTTGCAATTAACAATTTAACAATCCGGTAAACATTTCGCCTTTACAATTAACCAATTTAAACAGTTAACCAATTAACCAGCCAAGACTAAATAATATTCCTCGTAATTTTACCTTTGATGATGTAAAGCGACTGGATATTCTTTTTACTGATTACTGTATCGCCCTTAAAATTGGGGTTTGATGAACGGAGGATGAGTTTAGTGTTATCACGGTGCTGAAAAATGAGTTTTATGGTACGTAAATTGTTACTGTCTTCATCCGTCATCACCACATAGGCTTCGCCCCACTGCAGGATTTCTAAATTTGTAATTTCTTTAACAGCAATAATTTCGCCGGCAGCGTATTTAGGATACATGCTATCGCCATAAACGGGTAAATAAGCGGTGCAATCGTTAAAAGGAAGGTAATTTACCAGGTATTCGGCACGCTCTTCTTCCACTATAAAATCTTTAATATCCGATAAACTCATATCGAAATACGGAACTCCCTCTTTGGGATTGCCCCCACCTGGATTTTTTTTGAAAAACGGTTTGCCGCTTCCATTTTCAAGCCATTCTTTGTTTACGTCAAATTTAAGTTCGAGTTTATCCTTGATGGCATTGGATACATGGATTCTTTCCCGTAAAATATCCGATAAAGAGCCCTGTTTGATATTCAACGCTGCCGCAAAATCTTTTTGGGTTTTAAATCCCAATAAATCCATTAGTGTTTTTAAGCGTCGATTTTCATTCATAATATAATGTTGATAAGTTATATGAATTTTATATAGTTTAACTTAATTCATTTTGCTAAATTCGTTAGCTAATATAATCAATTAAAATTATAAACTTTATGGAAGGTACCTATCATTTTAAAAAAGAAACCGTGGGTTTCATTAACGCCATAGAAAGTTTTTTTGCTATGGGTAGCATCAGTAGCAGTTTACAGTTTTTAAAAAACTGGTTAAACCCGCCGCAGAACGAATGCGATTTTTCGCCGCAAAAACACCCGGCGCAGCTGGTACGTTTTTACGAAAAACTATTGCCCCTTTTCGAATATGCCGACCTTATTTTTAACCACAGCGAAGCCGATACAGCATTTGTAAAAGCAATTACAACAGATGAAAGTAGTTTAGAACGGGAATCGGTACTGTTGGATTATTGTCCGAAGTTGTTGAGCAAAGGCGAAATGCAAAACCCCAAACTCATCTTTCTGGATATGTTTTTGTTCTTCCAATCGCCGAGCTACAAAGCCAGTTATAACGAATGGCTATTGGCCGGATTGGAAAATACACTTGATCAGGAATGGGATGGGGATATTTATCCGCTTTATGGCAATACCAAAAAAATGCTGGAAGCCTGCTGGCTCATCCACGAAAGGATCATCACTAAAAACAGTTTCAAAAGTATCGATCGGTACTACCACCTGGCCGTATTCGAAAGTACTTCGCCTTTAGCTTTTGATAAGGTGCTGTTCGAAAACCCTTTTGCAGTGATCGAATCGTTTTTTGCACTCGATAACCTTGCCGGTCATAAAACTTACCTTAAAAACTGGTATAAAATAGCATTATCTAAAACGAGTTATGTAAACAATAGCTCCGATTATTTTTTCCTGTACAACCAGTTTACCCAGCTATTAAATGCCGGCTATTTAATTGCCGCCAAAAAACTGGTTTACCAACCAGCTATTGATGAAACAGATGATATGGCCAATGCTGCATTTCAGGATCAACTGTGCGAGGTAAATACCTTATCGCCGGTACATGTTAAAAATCCATACCTGTTTATCGAAACCTTTTTTGTCCCCGAAAATATCAGGCAACTGCGTACAGGTCTTTCAGAGTGGTTATATGCTGCCTTTAGCACCAGAAATAGTATTAAACTGATGGATAAGGAATACTTGTTTGAGCAGTACGAAAATATGCTGATGATTATAGAGGCATTTTTTCTAATTATTAATGATCCATCATTGGCTAAGGAAGAAGAAGAAAACTGGATTTACCTGGAATAATTTGCAAAACAGATTTTACTGCCCGTCACCCATAAACTCGCTTGGCGTTTTACCAAAATGTTTTTTAAATTCTGAGCTAAAGTATTTCCGGTCGCTAAATCCTACTGCATAGGCAATTTCAGTAATATTTCCAGTGCCCTGTTTCAGAAGCTGTGCAGCCCTTTTTATCCTTAGCGACTTGATAAAATCGTTTACCGAAAGATCTGTCAGTGCCCTTATTTTTTTATAAAGCACCGGCTGACTCATGCCTATTTCTGTCGCCAGGGTAGGTACGTCAAAATCAGGATCGGCAATACGTTCTTCAATTACCTGGATAATTTTGTTAAGAAAATTTTGCTCGGTGGTATTGATTACCAGGTTTTTCGGTTCGAGGGTAATTACCTGTGCAAACTTTTGTTTAATGGTTTCGCGGGCGGTTAACAGGTTTTGAATATTCAGTTCGAGTAATTTCAGGCTAAAGGGCTTCATGACGTAGGCATCGGCACCATTCTCAAAACCATTGATCTGGTGTACATAGGCCGAACGGGCAGTTAGCAATACCACGGGAATGTGGCTGGTACTTTGATCGGTTTTTAATTTGCGGCATAGTTCCAAGCCATCCATTACGGGCATCATCACATCGCTGATGACCAGATCGGGAATTAATTCTAAAGCATAAGCCAAACCTGTTGCGCCGTTTTCACGCTCGTAGATGGTATATTTTTGGTGTAGTGCATTTTTGATAAAGGTCCTCACTTCCTCATTATCCTCTACCAGTAAAATGGTCTTTTTATCTGCATCGGCAACCGGTAATGCTATTGTAATATCGTTGAGGTATGGTGTACTGTGAATATTATAACTGGCCGGATCATCATCATAAACATTATCGTTTATAAAATTTTCGGTATTAAAGTGATCTTTACCCGTTTTTAAACTTACCGTAAAGCAGGTTTTGCCGAAAGTTTGATCAGTTTTTGGTGTACTGCTGAAAGAGATTTCGCCATGGTGCAGCTCAACAATGCTTTTCGAAAATGATAAACCCAAACCGGTTCCAATGGTTGAAGTGGCATTGACCTGATAAAAATTGGTAAACAGACTGGCCTGATTTTCTAAGGCAATCCCTTTTCCGTTATCGCAGATGCGGATGTTGATATGCTGATTCTCCCTAAAGATTTTTAAGCTGATTTTTCCATTTACAAGGGTAAACTTAAAGGCATTGGATAACAGGTTGAACAATACTTTTTCCATTTGTACCTTATCGAAATAAAGTAATATTTCAGGTTCATCGCTATCGAAGGTATAATCGATATTTTTGGAAATCGCCATGTTCTGGAAAGCCAGAAAGATTTCCCTGCAAAATTTAACCACATCGCCCTGGCTTACATGTAAAGTCATTTTTCCGCTTTCCGCTTTTCTGAAATCAAGCAGTTCAGTAACAAGGTTCATCAGGCGGTCGGCATTGTTTTTTATTGGTTGCAGCTCGCGGTTCAGGGCAGGATCGTCTTTTGCATTTTCGATCAGCTTATCCAGTGGGCCAACAATAAGTGTTAAAGGTGTACGGATTTCGTGCGAAATATTGGTGAAAAACTCGAGTTTATGTTCGTTAATTTCCTTCTCTTTTTTAAGTACTGCCCTGATCAATAAATAGCGCACAAATACAACGGCTATGGCTGCCAAAGCACCAAAGTAGATCAGGTATGCCCACCAGCTTCTGTAAAACGGTGGTTTAATGATGATGCTGATCTTACGGATATTGGCGCCCGAAATGCCGTCGTTATTAAGCCCCTTAACCATAAACGTATAACTGCCAGGGGGCAGGTTGGTATAAGAAGCCGTTGGGATACTTACCTCATTCCAGTTTTTTTCGAAGCCATGCATTTTATAGGCATAACGGTTTTTTTCGGGTTTGATAAAATTCAGTAAAGCGAAACTTAAACTAAAAGTATTCTGGTTGCTCGCAAATACCAGCTTATCTTTTAAACCGATGTTCTGATCGAGCAAATCATCTTCATCATTAATTTTTATAGCTTGATTATCTACTTTTAAACCGGTTATCACCAACTGTGCCGCTTTGGTATTGGTTTGGATACGATCAGGATAAAAACTGATGAAGCCATTGTAACCGCCAAAAAACATTTCCCCGTTGCTGCTTTTAAAAAAGGCATTCGCATTAAATTCATTTCCCGGCAAACCATCGGTTACCGTATAATTTTTAAAGGTTTTATTTTTCGGGTTAAACATGGATAAGCCATTGGCAGTACTAATCCACAGGTTATCCTTATCATCTTCTAAAACGCCCAGTACGTTATCGTTCGGCAAACCATTTTTTACCGTGTAACTGATTATTTTATTTGTTTTCTGATCATAGCGGATAAGCCCCTGGTAATTGGTGCAGATGTAAATTTCCTTGTTCCGGGTTTCGGTAAGGCCATTTACATAATATTCTAAAACCTTTTTTGTTTTGGGGTCTTTTAAAGTATAAAACTCTTTTTTATCGATGTTGTAGATGCAAAGTCCATTGGTGGTGCCGAAATAAACGCGATCGGTTACCAGCATGCTTTTAACCTTTCCGGCTTCAGGGAAACCTATCGGCAGATCGAAATTGTAAAATTTTGTTTTTCCGGGGTTTGAAATTTTAATGCCATTGCGCTGGGTGGCTGCATATAACCTGCCATACCGGTCTTCAGCCACTGCAGTAACTTCGTCGGGTACATCTTCCTGTTTTGCACTAAAATCGAAGCTGCCGAAGGTGCCTTTTTTGCCATCGTAAAAATTAAGTCCGCCCGAGTGTGTACCGATCCAGAGTTTACCCTTTTTATCCAGTATAATTTTTTTGATCAGGTTGGATTTAATGGAGTTGCTGCGACCATCGTTTTTAAAAACTGTGAATTTATCGGTCAACCGGTTAAAATAGTTTAGTCCGCCACCTTCGGTACCTATCCACAGGTTTTTGTATTCGTCTTCCGCAAAGGTACTTATCGCATTATTGCTTACGCTGGAAGCATTTTTGTTGGTGCTGTAGATGTTAAATGCGGTTGTGTAAGGATAATTGATATTTACCCCGCCAAAATAAGTACCGCCCCAGATTGAACCGTTTTGATCTTTGTATAAACGGTGGACGGAATTCTGGCTTAAACTTTTTTTATCGCTGGGATCGTATTGCAGGTTGGTAAAGGTAAAATGTTGGGTATCCATTACGCTGATTCCATCTAAAGTACCGATCCACAACTTACCGGCATCATCCAACACCATTGTTCTGATGGTATTGTTAACCAGAGAATTTTTCTGTGCCGAATGGTTAAAAATTTTAAAAGTTTTGCCCGAAGGGATAAAAAGGTTCAGGCCGTTATCCTGTGTACTCACCCATAGTTTATGTTGCCAGTCTTCAATAATCCCGGTGACGTAATTCTCACTGATATTTCCCGGTTTCCCCTCATTTTTAAATATTTCGGTTTGATAAGCACCATTTTTAAAGGTCATTTTTAACAAACCGTTTGAGGTGCCCACCCACATGTTACCTTCGTGATCCTGTTTTATAGCCCTTACATTGTGGTAGGCCTCGTTTGCCGATCGGTCGTTAAAAAATACTTTGATTCTGGAAGTATCTCCCTTAACCAAAAGATTCAGTCCGTTTAAGGTGCCGATCCAGATATTGCCTTGTTTATCTTCAGTAATGCAGTTGATTACATTGCTGCTGATGCTATTCTTCTTTGCAAAAATGCGTTCGAAATTATCGTTTTTTTCATTATACAGATTTAATCCGATGCCTGTACCCACCCATAGGTTTTTGTGCGAATCGGAAAAAAGACTGATTACATAATTGGCCGAAATGGATTGTGGATCTGCTGCTGAGGATTGGTAAACTTTAATGTTGTAACCATCGTAACGGTTTAAGCCGTAACGGGTGCCAAACCACATAAAACCATTTTTATCCTGTGTAATGGCGAGTACGGATGTTTGCGATAAACCCTTCTCTACACCCAGATGATCGAATTGTATAGGCTGTTGACTTTTGGCCGGTAAGAGGTATCCCAAAAACAGGCTTGCACAGAGCAAATATTTTAGGGATCGAATAAACATGGGATAATTGGTTATGGTTGTTTTGGCTGCTTAAAAGTATGGTTTAAAAGCATTTTTGCCAAATATTTAGAAAATTCACCCTAAATATTTAGAAAATTCACCCCTTCAAAAAAAGCTTATGCTATAAGTTTGTTCTTAGATGGCGCTGTAAAAAAGCAAGGCCGATCAACTAACAACCAATAACCAAAAAACCAACAACTATGAGTAAACTCTACATCCCGTGGAGAATGGATATGAAGCAGCATATCTTTCTTTTTCCTAAACTCTTATTATTACTCACCATTTTAATCCTTAGCCACGTTAATGTTTTTGCACAAAGTAAAACCATTATCGGTGTAGTTACCGACGAAAGTAAACAAACGGTACCCGGTGTATCGGTTACGGTAAAAGGGACCAAAACCACCACACAAACCGATGCCGACGGAAGGTTTAAAATACAGGCACTGGCTACCGATCAGCTGGTATTTAATTATGTGGGTTATGCCTCTCAATCAGTTACGGTTGGCACCCGAACCACAATAAATGTTTCCTTAAAATCTTCTATAACCGGCCTGAGCGATGTAGTGGTAGTGGGATATGGCACTACTAAAAGGGCCGATCTTACCGGGGCTGTTGGTTCGGTAAATATGAAAGACCTGGAACAGGCGCCGGTTAAATCGTTCGATCAGGCTTTGGCAGGGCGTGTGGCAGGTGTACAGGTATCAACCAATGATGGGCAACCTGGAGCAACAGCCAATATCGTAATACGTGGTGCGGGATCCATCTCGCAGGATAACTCGCCACTTTATGTAATCGATGGTTTCCCTTCGGAAGATGCCAATGCCAATTCGATCAACCCATCTGATATCGAAAGCATCGATGTACTAAAAGATGCATCGGCTACTGCCATTTATGGTGCACGCGGATCCAACGGTGTGGTATTGATTACGACTAAAAGAGGAAAAGCCGGAAAACCGCAGTTGAGTTATAATGCCTATTATGGAACGCAGAAAGCGCCCGATAAAATCCCGGTGATGAATGCTTTTGAATTTGTAAAATATGTTAAAGAACTCAATTCTGTTTTTGCCGATTCGGTTTATCTCAAAAATGGGGTAACCATAAACGATTATCAAAATGTGCAAAGCCTGGATATGCAGGATTACATTTTCCAGAACGGACAGAACCAGAACCATGATATTGCCCTGAGGGGAGGAAATGATAAAACCACTTATTCCATTTCAGGTAATTTTAACGACCAAAAAGGGATTGTGAAGTTTAGTGGATTTAAACGTTACCAGGGCCGCTTTGTACTCGATCAGAATGTTACTGATAAATTAAAGGCTGGAATTAATGTAAACTATGCCTACAGCGAAACTTTTGGTACACCAATTTCCGCAACCAATTTTTATGCTTCTTCGGTACTGCTGTATTCGGTATGGGGTTATCGTCCGACTGCGGCGCTTTCGGGCAGGGATCAGGGAACCAATCTGATCGATTCCTTTTACGATCCAACAAACGAACTGGCTAACAACCAGGATTATCGCGTAAATCCGCTGATCAGTTTAGAAAATCAGAAAACAGTTTATAAAGCCACCACAATGGTAGCCAACGGTTATGCAGAGTACGCTTTTACACCCAAATTAAAGTTAAGAGTAGCAGCGGGCATTACCAATGCCAATACCGAAACCAATATTTTTAATAATTCCTTAACCCAATCAGGCAGTAAATGGAATTCATCTGGCCCGAACGGAACTTATGCCACAAGTCCGGCTTTTAACTGGTTAAATGATAATACCTTAACCTATAAAAATACTTTTAACAAAAATCATAATTTAACTGTTTTGGTCGGCTATTCTGCACAACGGAGTAAAAGTTCGTACCGCTCGATATATGCTTCGCAGATTACCAACGAAAGTTTGGGGATTGATGCATTAGACCTGGTACCAGCTGCAAACACCGTTGTCAATTCTCGCAGTTCGGTTTGGACGCTGCAATCTTTCCTGGGCAGGCTGAATTATGATTTTAAAGGGAAATACCTGTTAACTGCCAGCTTCAGGGCAGATGGATCGTCGAAATTTGCACCGGGCAAACGCTGGGGTTATTTTCCCTCTGCATCTGCAGGATGGAGGTTTAGCCAGGAAAGCTTCCTGAAAGATGCCACCTGGTTATCCGATGGTAAAATACGTGTTGGTTATGGCGAATCGGGAAATAACAGGGTGGGCGATTTTGCCTATCTGCCACAGTTAAACCTGGGCAACACCCAATACTGGTATTCGTTTAACGGCAAACCCGTAGCCATCGGATCAGTAATTACGGCTGCAGGCAACTACGATTTACAATGGGAAACCAATACGCAAACCAATATCGGTTTAGACCTGAGTTTTTTTAAAAACCGCTTGGGTTTAACGGCTGATATTTATAAAAGGGTAACCAATGATTTATTGCTGAATGCCCAGTTGCCTTATGCAAGTGGCGTACAAAGTGGTACCGGATTTAAAAACATAGGAAGTTTAGAAAACCGTGGACTGGAAATTACCTTGAACAGTACCAATATCCAGACTAAAAATTTCCGCTGGACGAGTAATTTCAACATCAGTTTTAACAAAAACAAGATTTTAGAATTAACCGAAGGACAAAATTCACTTTTAGCCGGCTCGGGAACATTTTTTAATACCACTTACACCAGTTTATCTCCTTATATCTCGGTAAAAGGCCGTTCGGTGGGCGAAATGTATGGATTAATTTTCGACGGGGTTTATCAATATGCTGATTTCGATAGAATGCCGAACGGATCGTACCTGCTTAAACCAAATATTACAACAAATGGCTCAACAAGGGCATCAATCCAGCCTGGCGATATTAAATATAAAGATTTAAACGGCGATTTAGTAGTAAGTAATAACGATTATACCATTATTGGCCGTGGTTTGCCTATCCATACGGGTGGTTTTAGCAATAATTTCAGCTATAAAAACTGGGATCTGGGTGTTTTCCTGCAATGGTCGTACGGCAATAACATCATCAATGCCAACCGTTATGTTTTTGAAGGTGGTATTGTAACCAACCCGAACCTGAACCAGTATGCCTCTTTCGAAAACCGCTGGACACCAGGCAACCAGAACAACGATCTTTTTAGGGCAGGCGGAATGGCTGCGGCAAATTATTCATCGCGTGTGGTTGAAGACGGATCCTACCTGAGGTTAAAAACCGTTCAATTGGGATATAATTTTTCTAATAAAATCCTTAAAAGCATCGGCCTGTCGAAACTGCGTTTAAATGCATCAGCTCAAAATCTGTTAACCATTACCGGTTATTCGGGGCTGGATCCCGAGGCTTCATCAAGGCCGAGCAACCTTACACCAGGTTTTGATTACGGAACCTATCCACAGTCATTTACGGTAACCTTTGGTTTAAACGCAACATTCTAATCACCATTAAAAGATAAGACAATGAAAAATAAATATATCCTTGCTTTTTTATTTGTGATGGGTTTATCATCATGCAAGAAATTTTTAGATACCGAACCAACCGATTTTTATAGCTCGGCAAATTATTATGAAACGGCCGACCAGTTGCAGGTAGCACTAAATGGTATTTACAGCAACATGATGTATGAAAGGATGTACGGGCAGGTGTTAAACTTTAATTTTGTAAGTGCCACCGACGAAATGTTACCGAACAGACCGGTAAATGGCGAGGCCCGTGGATTGTATTATTCGTACGATGCCGGTCACGCTTACGTTGCCGATGTTTGGCGCTGGCCTTATCTGGGGATCAACAATGCCAATGTGCTGATCGATAATATCAACAAGCCCACAATGGATGAAAAACAACGTGGTTACATCAAAGGGCAGGCTTTATTTTTAAGGGCCTATAATTATTTTATCCTCACCACCAATTTTGGAGAAGTTCCGCTTATTCTGCACAGTCCGGGCATTGCCGAAACCAATATCCCTGCCTCTTCTCAGGCTGCGGTATACGCACAGATCGTGGCGGATTTAAAAGAAGCCGAAACATTGTTGCAGGGCAGAACAGCAGCTAGTTTAGGTTATAATGATCAGGTTACCATTACTGCTGTACAGGCCATGCTGGCACGCGTTTACCTGTATTGGGCCGGTTATCCTACCAACGATGCCACTAAATATGCAGATGTGATTACCTATGCCGATAAAGTAATCAATTCGGGGCTCCATGATTTAAATCCTGATTATAAACAGGTTTTTATCAATTTATGTCAGGATAAGTATGATGTTAAAGAAGATATTTTAGAGTGGGGATCGGCCGGTGCAGCTGCAGGTGTAACCAATAAAACGGGTAACGATATCGGGAATTTTGTCGGTATTCAGTCGGCCATACTTACCGTAAACGGAGCTTTCGATCCTGCATCTTATGCTGCGGTTGGCTGGGTACAAACCACTAAAAAGTTGTTCGATAGTTACGAAGTGGAGCCAAGTAGTACATTGGTAAATAAGGCATCTCTGGACACGCGTAGAGACTGGAACTGTGCCGATTTCATCTGGACAGTAAATACCACAACTGCCACGAGGGTTAAAACCGACAAACCTAATCCCTGGCAAATGATGTGCGGAAAATTCCGACGCGAGTATGCTCCCGAAACTTCAAGAAATCTCGGTACCTATAACATTAACTGGCCTGTAATCCGCTATTCGGATGTATTGCTAATGAAAGCCGAAGCCGAAAACCAGGTAAACGGACCAACTGCGGCTGCTTACGATGCCATTAACCTGGTAAGGAAAAGAGGTTATGGTACCCTATACGGCAATATTGTTAAAAACATCACCGTGGTAAATGGCGGTTCAGGCTATAGTGCAGCCAACCCACCTGCGGTTACCATTAGCGGAGGCGGTGGCTCCGGTGCAACAGGTGTTGCCATTGTTTCTACTGCTGGTGTAGTTACCGGCGTGAAATTAACCAGCCGCGGAAATTTAACCACTGGAGGTCCGTATTTTACCAATGCGCCAACGGTAAGCATTGCTGCGCCAGCATCGGGTGTAACGGCTACAGCAACTGCAAGCATTACCAATGGGAACGAATATCTGCTCACGCCAGGATTAAACAAAGCTGACTTCCAGTTGGCCATTAGAGACGAACGCATGCGGGAGCTGTGCTTTGAGGCCTACCGCAAGGCTGATCTCATTCGTTGGGGCAACTTTGTTGGCGATATGCAGGCTTTTGCCAATTATGCAGTGGCAAACGGTGTTTCGGCGACAACAGGAAATGCCATCGGTTATTCGGGTATTACCGGAATTACGCAAAGACATGTGTTTTTACCCAAGCCAACTTATGAGTTAAACTTAAACAAGGCCCTGGTTCAAAATCCCGGATATTAATTCACTATAACAGAAATAAAGATGAAATATCTATTCAATATATGTTTGCTTGCAGGTTTATGTTTTACGGCCTGCAAAAAAGACCTCACTACCGATGCCCCAACCGCGGGCATCAACCTGAATAATGCCCGTTCTACCATTGGCGATACACTGGTATTTAAACTAGGCGATACCTGTAAGTTTTCGCTTGATGGTTATGCAGATAACATTGTTTTTTGGGCAGGTACCGTAGGTAATAAATACGAATTCCGCAACAGGGCGATGGCATTAGGAGTTCCAACCTTATCATTTACCAGTACAGCGCAGTTTGGTACACAAACCAATACTTTACAGGTGCTGGCAACCAATAAACTGCCGGCAAGGGATTCGGTTACTGTGGTAAATGCCGCCTGGACAAACATCACCGCCCGTACACCTTTGGCTACCAGCGCCACTGTGGTAAATACCGGTAATGTTAATTTATCCGATCTGGTAAACGGTGTAAATGATTCACTTTTTATTGCATTTAAATACACGGGTATAACCGGATCTACACAAAGAACCTGGACCATTACCAATTACACGGTAAATAATGTTTTAGCTGATTACAGCTATAATTTGGGTTCATTGGTAAACGATAATGCTTACTGGACGCGATATGGCAATGTTTGGAATCCTGCAACCGCAAGATGGGTGCCTACAACAACGGCACTAACCATTATTGGTGGTACAGCAACTGCTCCTAACAATACCAGCTGGATTGTGAGCAAAGCACTTTATGTAGGGCGTGTGTCTCCGGATATCTCTACCGCAACCGTAAAAAATATTACCGCATCGGCAACTACTGCTTACGCCTATAAATACGGGGCCGTAGGTAAGTACAAAGCAACATTTGTTTCTTATAATGTTAATCCCAATGAGAATAAATCAACCATTAAGGAATTTAACATCAAAGTGATCCAGTAAGCAAAGCCAATAAAAAATGATGAAATTAAAAATACGGTTACTCCTGTTTTTCTTATGTTTTACCACACTTTTTGCTGTAGCCCAGCAAGAGCCAAGTGCGGTAATTATGGAACGCATTACCCAGGATCTGCAGCTGGGGGTAAACGATGGTGTACTGACCAAAAGGATAAATAAAGACTTATTATCCTTAAATGCCGATGGAAGTTGGGCCGACATTAATTATGCCGATGCACAGTACGATCCGTTAAAGCGTATTAAAGATATGGCTATGGCTTATATACGTCCAACAAACAAACTTTATAATAAGGCTGAAATCCATGCCTTTATTGTAAAATCATTACAAAACTGGCTGGATAAAAACCCGAAGAATAAAAACTGGTGGTATAACGATATTTTTTATCCGCAGGCCATCGGGCAGATTTTAATCTTAATGCGGAATGCCAAAACACAACTTCCTGCCGAACTGGAAAAAGCATTGATCACCAGGATGATCCGGAAATTGAAAACCGGAGATGGTGCCAATACTTCTGATGAAGCGCTACATTTTCTGTACCGTGGGTGCCTGACTAAAAATAAAGCTACTTTGGATTCTGCGGCGAAATACCTTTACGAACCCATTTCTATTGCTGATGGAAAAGAAGGCGTTCAGGTAGATTGCAGTTACTACCAGCACGGTAAACAGCAGGCCATTGCCAGTTATGGAAAGGTATTTGCAGGTAATTCGGTTAATGCTGCTTTTTATTTACGTGGAACGGAATATGCTTTACCCAAAGATCAGCTGGCTATTTTGGTCAACTATCTTAAAAACACCTTTCTGAAAACCATAAGGGGATCGTTTTACGATTTCAACGTGCGTGGACGTGGCATTAGCCGCAAAGATTCGTTAAGCAGCGGTATGGGAGGAATGGTAAACAAGATCAAACTTTTTGATCCCGAAAATGCGGCTTATTGGGACGCGTCCATTAAACGTACTTCCGGAGCGCAGGCACCCGATTATAAAATTGAACCCTCGCACACCCAGTTTTGGAAAAGTGGCTATACCCTGCACCTTCGTCCCGGTTATACTTTTAGTGTGCAAACCGCATCAACCAGAACGCTCCGCACCGAACGTGGAAACAACGAAAACGTTTTGGGGAAATTTCTCCCCGACGGAGCAACAAATATCCAGCGCAGCGGATCAGAATATGCCAACCTGATGCCGGTTTGGGAGTGGGATAAAATCCCCGGTACCACCAGCAGGGATTATCCGGATGATAAAGGCGCAACCATACTGAAAGAATGGGGCATCCCCGGAACCACCAAATTTGTAGGTGGGCTTAGTGATGGCATTTACGGTGTATCATGTTACGATTTAAACTATGACAGTGTTCAGGCCAAAAAAGCATGGTTCTTTTTTGATAAAGAGGTGGTTTGTTTGGGAGCCGGAATTAATAGCAGCGCGAAGGAAAATGTCACCACAACAGTCAATCAGTCCTGGTTGCGTGGAGAAGTATTCTCTTCAAAAGGAAATGGTGAAAAGTGGGCTATCCACGATAGTATCGGATATATTTTTCCTCAAGGTGGAAATATGGATATCAGCGATAAGCCCCAATCCGGTAGCTGGCACCGCATTAACTATTTCCAAAGCAATGCCGAACTTAAGCACAATGTATTTAAAATCTGGTTAAACCATGGTATAAATCCTCAGAATGCAACGTATCAATATATTGTCGTGCCGGGGATCGATGTGGCCGGAATAAAAAAATATAACCGGTCGCTTATTCAGGTATTAAAAAACACAACAGAACTGCAGGCCGTAAAACATACAGGTTTGAATATGCTGCAGGCTGTTTTTTATAAAGCCGGGAGTTTAACCGCTGATGGGTTATCGCTCACTGTAGATCAGCCTTGTGCCGTGTACATCAAAAACCTGAACGGTAAAAATCCTGTGCTTTACATTGCCGATCCGGCGCAGGAAAATGTCAGCATTAATGTATCGTTAAAGTTGCCCGGCCTTTCTAAAACCCAAAATATCAACTGCAATCTGCCAACCGGGCCACAGGCCGGGGCTACAACAAATTTTAATATTAAAGAATAATACAGATACTAAAATAAAGATGAAAAAGACCAATTTAATTGCCGCATTACTCATGCTAACAGGGTTAAATACTTTTGCCCAAACCGAGAAGAAGCCAATGGCCCAACTGATCAACGATGAATTTAAATTTGCAGCCGATCAGTATAAAGTACTTGCCAAAAATATTCCGGCAGGTAAAACCCCGCAGACATTTGAAAACGGTAAACCTGTAAATTATGATATCAAATGGTGGTGCAGTGGTTTTTATTCGGGTAGTTTATGGTATATCTACGAGCAAACCAAAGATGCCAGTATAAAACAAGAGGCAGAGGCAGCTTTAAAAGTGATAGAACCTAACCAAACCTATACCGGGAATCACGATCTTGGTTTTATGATGTATTGCAGTTTCGGAAATGCCTATCGTTTAACCGGCAAACCCGAATATAAAGCGGTGATCCAGCGTTCTTCCGAATCATTGGCAACCCGCTACCGCCCGGTTGTAAAATCAATCCAATCGTGGAACAAGAGTAAATATTGGGAATGCCCGGTAATTATTGATAACATGATGAACCTCGAAATGTTAAACTGGACCAGCGATAACGGCGGTGATAAAAAGTTTAAGGAAATTTCGGTAATCCACGCCAATACTGCTTTAAAAAACCATTTTCGCCCCGATTTTAGCTCTTTCCATGTGGTAGATTACAATCCGCAAACCGGCGAAGTGATTAAAAAAGCAACCTGGCAGGGTGCTGCAAACTGTTCGGCATGGGCACGTGGACAGGGCTGGGCTTTGTACGGTTATACCATGATGTACCGTTTTACAAAAGATGAAACCTATTTAAAACAGGCCATAGGCATTGCCCATTTTATTTTAAACCATCCAAATTTACCTGCCGATAAAATTCCTTTCTGGGATTTTGATGCACAGGGTATTCCATTTGCTAAACGCGATGCTTCTGCCGGTGCATTAATGGCTTCAGCATTATTAGAACTGGCTCAATATACTACCGGTAATGAGAAAACCGAATTTAAATCTGCCGCCGAAACCATGATCTACTCCCTTTCCAGCAGTGCATACCATGCCAAACTGGGCGAAAACGGAGGTTATTTATTAATGCACAGCACGGGCGCTTATCCATTAAACAGCGAAATAGATGTACCTTTAATTTATGCCGATTATTATTATCTTGAGGCCCTGGCCCGTTATAAAAAATGGTATTTGTAGGGGAAGATAAATGCATATTGTCAAAAAGCAAATTAAAATTATCGTTTTTAATGTGAAAATGAAGGTTCAGTAATTCTTAGGGCGCGGCAGCCCCGTTTTTCGCTTTATCCCGATAGAAAAATCGGGATGCCCGCTACTACCGGGTTTATTAAACATGGGTTCGTTGCTTAGACACCCAACCAATAATATTAAGTTATACCGTGCCACCTAGACCCGATTGAAGTGAACACGAACCCGATTTAAGCATTGATTTTAGTTGTTTTATTTTGTGCTTGCTTGTTTCACAGGTTTCATCGGGTGAAGTAAAACGGAAAGCGGGAAGAAGCCTGAATAGTAATTCAGAAACCTGCTCTCCAAACATGAAAAAAAACTGATTTTTACAATTAACCGCAGATATTTAAAGAAAATGAAATACAAACTTATTTTTTCTGCATTACTGATCTGTTCACAGCTCACTCACGCACAAAAGAAAGCCAGTACCGGCGCCGAAGACCGTGCTTTTTGGGTTAAAACCCTAAACCGTATCGCTTATCCGGTAATCCATAACCTGGCCAACGAAACGTTGAAGAAAAACATGCCGGTAGAAAAAGCTCCGGGGTATGGCCTAAACGTAAATAAAGTAACTTATCTCGAAGCATTGGGACGCACTATTGCCGGTGTAGCGCCATGGCTGGCATTGCCTGATGACGATACTGCCGAGGGCAAACTCAGGAAAAACATGCGTACCGAACTTTTAAAGGCTTTGGCCAATTCGGTAAATCCCGAAAGCCCCGATTATATCAGTTACCGTTCAGAAAGTCAACCCATTGTTGATGCCGCTTATGTTGCCCATGCTTTTCTACGTGCACCAAAAGCATTGTGGGAACCGCTTGATGAGGTGACAAAAAAGAGGTTTGTTGAAGAGTTTAAATCCCTGCGTACACGCAGTGGCGCTTATAATAACTGGCTGTTATTTTCTGGCCTCACCGAAGGCTTTTTATTGAGCATTGGCGAGCAGTATGATCCTGCCCGTGTACAGTTTTCGATCAATAAAATGAAAGAATGGTACGTTGGCGATAGCTGGTACAGCGATGGCGAAAAATTCAGCATGGATTATTACAATTCTTATGTCATCCACCCCATGTTGGTTGATTTGTTGAAAGTATTGGTTGACAAGAAAAAAGCACAAAAGGCCGATTACGACCTGGCATTGAAAAGAATGGTCCGCTATTCCGAATACCTGGAAAGGATTATTTCTCCGGAAGGTACTTATCCGGCTTATGGACGTTCGATTACTTATCGCACAGCGGCATTTCAGGCCCTGGCACAAACGGCTTTAATGGAAAAACTACCCGAATATGTTAAACCGGCACAGGTACGCGGAGCATTAAGCAAAGTAATGCACAATTTGTATGATGGCAAGCAGAACTTTGATGATCAGGGGTGGCTGGTGCTGGGTTTTAACGGCCATCAGCCGGAAGTGGCTGATACTTATACCTCAACTGGGAGCTTGTACATGGCAACACTTGGTTTTTTAACCTTGGGATTACCTGCCGATAATAAATTCTGGACAGATCCTCCCGCGCCGTGGACTAGTTTAAAAGCCTGGAGTGGAGAAAGCATAAAAAAGGATTATAAAGTTGAGTATTAATACCAATAATAAATATCGTATAAATATATTTGCGGATAGGATCCGGAATATGAGTTGGATCCTATCCCAAAACTCAATTTTTTAACCAATGAATAAATTCGAAAGCCGTTACGCTCAAAGCCCTAAGGAAGTTAAACAAATGGATACCGCTGCTTTGCGGGAAAATTTCCTGATTGAAAACGTATTTGAGGCAAACCAGGTAAACTTAACCTTATCCCATTTTGACCGATACATTGTTGGCGGCGCCATGCCTGTTGATCAGAAAATCGCATTGCCAAATCCGGATGATTTAAAAGCGACCTACTTTTTAGAACGCAGGGAACTGGGTATCATCAATGTTGGTGGAAAGGCAATTGTAACGGCCGACGGCGAAAAGTACGAACTGGATTATAAAGAAGCGTTATACATTGGTAAAGGCACAAAAGAAGTGTTTTTCGAATCGGCAACCCCGGGCGAAGCCGCTAAGTTATACATCAATTCTGCACCTGCACACCATACTTATCCAAACAAAAAAGTAAGCAAGGCAGAAGCCGAAATTGTAGAACTGGGTACTCCTGAAACCGCGAACCACAGGGTCATCAATAAATTATTGGTAAACAGTGTGCTGCCTACCTGCCAGTTGCAGATGGGTATGACCGAACTAAAATCGGGCAGTGTTTGGAATACCATGCCGGCACATACGCACGACAGGAGGATGGAAGCTTATTTTTATTTCGAAGTTCCGGCAGGACAAAGTGTTTGCCATTTCATGGGGCAGCCTCAAGAAACCCGTCACATCTGGATGCAGAACGATCAGGGGGTAATTTCGCCAAACTGGTCTATCCACTCTGGTGCCGGTACCAGCAATTACACTTTTATTTGGGGTATGGCTGGCGAAAACCTCGATTATGGCGATATGGATCACTGCGCCATTACCGAACTGAAATAATAATTCCTTACCGTCATCTCGACTAGAGCAGAGCGGAATGGAGAGATCTAAAAACAGAACTTTAAACATTTATGTCGAACATATTTAATTTAGCAGGTAAAACTGCATTGGTTACCGGTTGTAAAAGAGGTATTGGTAAGGCCATGGCTTTGGCTTTAGCCGAAGCAGGAGCCGATATTATCGGTGTTTCTGCCAGTTTAGAACTGGAGGGAAGCAGTGTAGAAAAAGAAGTAACCGCATTGGGCAGAAAATTTTATGCCTACCAGTGCGATTTTGGTAAACGCGAAAACACCCTGGCTTTTGCAGCTCAGATAAAAGCCGATCATCCGGTTATCGATATTCTGGTAAACAATGCCGGAACCATTTTACGAAAACCAATTGCCGAACACCCTGATGAATATTGGGACGAAGTAATTGCCGTAAACCAAACTGCACCCTTTATTTTAACAAGAGAGGTTGGTAGGGATATGGTAGCCCGTGGCAGCGGAAAAGTAATTTTTACTGCATCCTTATTGTCGTTCCAGGGCGGTATTACCGTGCCGGGTTATGCAGCAAGTAAAGGCGCAATTGCCTCTTTAACCAAAGCTTTTGCTAACGAATGGGCATCAAAAGGGGTAAATGTAAATGCCATTGCACCGGGTTATATCGCAACGGATAATACCACTGCTTTACGCGAAGATCAGGATAGAAGTACCTCAATTTTATCACGTATCCCTGCCGGAAGATGGGGAACCCCCGAAGATTTTAAAGGACCAACTTTATTTTTGGCCTCAGCAGCGAGTGATTACGTACACGGAACAATTTTAACCGTTGATGGCGGTTGGATGGGACGTTAGTTTAGTCCTTAGTCTCCAGTCTTTAGTCCTGAGTCTAAGTTCAGGATATGCCAAACCTCGCAGACTTTTAAACCTGCGAGGTTTTTTATGCGCTGTACATGCAGCTAACGCTCGTTTCTAACAAGTTGGATAATTTATCGTTTACAAACGATAGAATCGTTTAGCTGTTTATGCGCTCGTTTGGAGCGCAAGCATTTTCTATTTTAAAACCAGCTAAAATATATGTAGCGATAAAATTGCTTTTTTTCATACATCCTTGTTACAAACGAGGACGATGATAGCCATACTTAATAAAGGTTATAAATCTCCTTAATGTCCTTCAAAATCTTTTCGAAATCAATTTTAAGGTCAATTAATTTTCCTGTATGGATATCGAAAACCCAGCCATGTACCGTAATTCCGCGGTTGGTAATCGCTTCCTGCACTGCTGCGGTTTTTAAATTTCAGGATATGCCAAACCTCGCAGATTTTTAAACCTGCGAGGTTTTTTTGCGCTGTACATGCAGCTGGGGCTGACTAAAAAGGGTATAAAAAAATACAGCCGTT
>NZ_QNQU01000018.1 GCF_003315595.1 Pedobacter miscanthi
ATGGATAATGGGCGAATTGCAGGTTACATTATCCATCATACATTTTCCGTATTACATATTCTCCATATTACATCGCAAGTACCTCTTTAACCTTCTCATAACTAATCTGCTCATCGGGTTCGATCAGAATTCCCTTTACTCCTGCCCCGTTTGCGGCTTCAACATCACGTGGTTTATCGCCGATCATTACCGATTGCGCCGGGTCGATTTCGTACATGTCGATGGCATCGAGGATCATGCCAGAGGCTGGTTTTCTGCATTTGCATTCGCCGCCAACAGTTGGGTGGTGCGGACAGTAGTAGAAACCGGCAATATCTGCTCCTTTGGTAACAAAAGCATTCCGTAACATCTGGTGCATGATCGCGAGTTCCTGTTCGGTATAACGTTTTAACGCAATGCCACCCTGATTGGTAATCACAATTAATAGATAGCCTTCGTCAAAGAACTTTTTTAATACGGGAATCTGGTAATCTAATATTTTAAAATCTTCTACACGGCAGATGTAATCGTAAATTTCGTGGTTAAGCACACCGTCGCGATCGAGAAAAATAGCTTTGTTCATGGTTGGGTTTTAGTATCGAGATTTGAGGATTGAGTATCAAGAGTTGAGATGTTAGTATCAAGAGTTGAGATATAAGTATCAAGACTTGGGTATTGCAATCGAACCTCTTTTTATAATTTGGGCAAAATAACTGAAAATTAAAGACAAAAGAAAACCCGATCTGATTATAGACCGGGATTAATCATAAAAAATCTATCTGGTTTAGGTTATTTTAAATTCAATCCGGCTTTATGTCCTTTAATTGCAAAAAACAGGATGTATAAATAACATGGCATAATGGTAGAAAAATAAGCCAGCTGGAAGTTTAAATGTAAACTGTCTTTCAAAAATGCATATACAAATGGCATTAAAGCACCTCCGGCAATACCCATTACCATAATGGCCGATCCGATTTTAGTGAATTTGCCGAGGTGACTAATCCCCAACGGGAAAATGGCAGGCCACATTAATGAGTTTGCAAGGCCCAATAACGCTACAAAAATCACTGCAAACCAATTGGAAATGGCTAAGGCCAGAATGGTAAAAATGATACCCAAAATGGCACAGATCCTTAATGCTTTCTGTTGCGAAATGTATTTCGGGATGGCAATAATACCAATGATGTAACCGATGAGCATACTAAACAAGGTAAGTGAAGTTAATTTACCACTGATTTCGGTACTGATACCGAGTTCGCGCGCATAAACCCCAATAATATCGCCAGCCATTACCTCTGCCCCAACATATACGAAAATACATAATGCCCCTAAAAACAGATGCGGAAACTGGAAAATGCTTTTATGTTTTACCACCACGCCTTTTGTTTCGTCAACCACATCTTCTTCCACTTCAATTTCGGGCAGATTGGTGAATTTGATAAAAAGTGCGAATAACGTAAATACAATGGCCAGTACAATATATGGCATATTTACCCTACCCAAAACATCGTTCAGTAACTGCTCGTGTACAGCACCTGTAGCGGCTTTGATTTTTGTTTCTACTTCAGAAGCGTTAGCCAGAAAAAGTGCACCCATAATTTGAGGAACAATCATCCCGGCAAATTTATTACAAATACCGGCGATACTGATCCTTTTGGCAGCACTCTCAATCGGGCCAATAATGGTTAAGTATGGGTTTGAAGCCGTCTGAAGCAAAGCCAATGCTGCTCCCTGGACAAAAATACCGGTCAAAAAGAGTCCGAATGTACGTGTAGAGGCTGCAGGTATAAAGATTAGGGATCCCAATCCTAAAATCACAAGTCCGAGAACAATTCCGTTTTTAAACCCTACTTTTTTAAGAATCCACGATGATGGAAGTGCCAGAAAAAAGTAAGCCATATAAGAGGCAAAGGTTACAAAAAAGGCCTGAAAATCTGTTAAGCCAAATGATAGTTTAAAGAAAGGGATGAGTGTTCCGTTTGCCCAGGTTACAAAGCCAAAAATAAAGAATAAGGCACAGATAATAATGAGTGGCTTAGGCCCCTGCTGCTGGCCCAATTTGGTTGTTTGTTGCATAAAGTTTGGTTCGGTTTAATTGTCGCGACCAAACTAAACAATAAAATCTGATAAACTATTGGGCAAACGTTTGCGTGATTTTTAATTAATTTCAATTGGAACTTACGCACCTGAAACCAGTATGCTCCAGTCCGGTATCTACAGAAGTTTTCATTCGCGAAGTTACACGGTAACCCTTACAGTAAGATGCATTACACATAAAAGAGCCTCCCCTAACCACTTTTTTGGGGATGGTAGGCTCCATGGGGTCATAACTGTCTGACGGGCCTGCTGGGTTATTGCTTACGCCTGAAAGTGTGGCATAATAATCCGGCCGGTACCAATCGCTGCACCATTCCCAAACATTACCCGCCATATCGTACAGGCCATAACCATTCGGTTTAAACTGTTTTACAGCAGCTAAACCATTATAGCCATCCCAATCGGTGTTTTTAATCGGAAAGCTGCCCTGCCAGGTATTGGCTTTGACCTTCCCTTTTTCGATATCTTCGTTTCCCCATGGGTATTTCTGATCTTTCAATGCACCCCTTGCGGCATACTCCCATTCCGCTTCGGTGGGTAAACGTTTGCCAGTCCATTTACAATAAGCCATGGCATCATCCCACGAGATATGAACAACTGGATAGTTCTCTTTTCCTTTGATACTGCTTTTAGGGCCATGCGGATGTTTCCAGTCGGCCCCTTTAACCCAGCGCCACCATTGCGAGGCATCGTTTAAGCTGGTTATACTTTTTGGCTGATAAAAAACCAAAGAGGCGGCTACGAAAACACTGTCTGGTGGTTTTGGTGTGCCTGCAGGAAGTTGTTTTTTCATTTCTTCCCAATCGGGTTTGCGTTCGGCAGTGGTTTGGTAACCCGTAGCATCAACAAATTTTTTAAACTGCGCATTGGTTACTTCGGTAACATCGATCCAAAAGGAAGCCAGTTTAACCTGATGCTGAGGATACTCATCTTCCCTGCCCTCTTTATCTGATGCGCCCATGGCAAATTCGCCTGCCGGAACTAAAACCATTCCATCATGACTCACTTTATTGGTAGCAAAACTCGAAGAATCTTTTACGGCACCAAATCTACTGGGCATGTTTTTTTCGCAGGAAGCAAGGGAATCCATGCGGTGTTTTGCTTTTTCTTCTTCGGTGGCACGCTTCGATTTGCATGAAAGGATCAATAATAAGGGCAAAAAGAGCGTAACGAAAAGAAATCTGTACATGGCAGGGGTTAAATGTGTGCGATAAAAATATCAATTCTATTTAAAAAACAGAAGGTAAATAATTAATTTGCCTATAAATCAATACAGTAAGGGATTTGATGATTTTTTATTTGCAGGAAATACATCATAACCCTATATTTGCACCACTTTAAAGGAAACACACAACGTTTTTAACAAAGTAGATTCCGTAGCTCAGCTGGTAGAGCATTACACTTTTAATGTAGTGGTCCTGGGTTCGAATCCCAGCGGGATCACAAAAAGCCACTTCTGAGTGGCTTTTTTTATTTAACACCGTTCCCGGCCCAACGATTTATAAAAAGTTAATAAGATCGCTCATTTTCTGTCTTTTCCCCACTTTTGGTAAATACGAACATCGATAGCTATATTTACAGCAATGCGCAAGAAAACTAACCACATTCCTGTTAACAAACTGCCTGAAGGAATTTGTAGAGGTATTATGCTGATGCGTGAATGCTTTGACGGTTCGCCCAATTCGGAACATGTTGAACGTGCCCACCGTGATGCGGGCTATACCTTTATCATCCAGGAGAGCGGCGTAACCCATATCGAAATCGATTTCCAGAAGTACGCCATAACAGCCCCTGCCATTATCTTCATACATCCGCACCAGGTACACAGGGTTATCGCTTTTGAGCACGCCATGGTTAGTACATGGATCATCACCGAAGAAAACCTCAGGCCCGAATATTTAAGCCTGCTGGAGGAGCTTGCACCGGTACATCCACTATGTGTTAAACCCGAAACGCTCACGGTACTCCAGGAAATGGTTTCCCTCAGTATGAAGCTATCCGGAGAGATAACAGAGCTGCTTCATCATGCAATTTTAAAAGAGAGTGTTACCACCCTGGTTGCATTGATCGTATCGCAATACCTGGCTTCAGCCAAACCTGCAGAAAATCAGACCCGGTACGATATCATTACCAAAGAATTTAAAAACCTGCTGGAAAAGCACTTTAAAACAGTTAAAACCCCGGCTGATTATAGTGTTCAGCTTCATATTTCTACCTCCTATCTTAATGAATGTGTAAAAGCCACAACCGGGAAATCTGTATCATCCCATATTCAGCAACGGGTAATGCTCGAAGCCAAACGCCTGCTTTACCATTCTGCAAAGTCTGTAAAAGAAATTGCAGGCGGATTGGGCTATGATGATTATTCCTATTTCACCCGGCTGTTTACAAAGGTGGTGGGCATAAGCCCTATTGCTTTCCGGGATATGAACCGCGAATAGTCCTATACTTACAACTTCCTGTCATTGTTCCGCCTCAATTTATACTGTTTCTTTGTGTTACTAAAAGAAAGAAAAATGTTACAACATAAAAATATAGCAATTGTGGGTGGTGGCCCGGGCGGACTAACGCTGGCGAGACTTTTACAATTAAAAGGTGCGCAGGTTAAGGTTTATGAACGCGACCACAGTCAAGCAGCACGTGTACAAGGGGCAATCGTTGATCTGCATTTCGATTCGGGACTTAAAGTGATGGAAGCTGCCGGATTAATGGATGCCTTTAAGGCTAGTTACATGCCCGGAGC
Organism: Pedobacter miscanthi; assembly: GCF_003315595.1. GTDB lineage: Bacteria > Bacteroidota > Bacteroidia > Sphingobacteriales > Sphingobacteriaceae > Pedobacter > Pedobacter miscanthi. Next base: position 4,820 of record NZ_QNQU01000018.1, read on the forward strand.
TGATAAATTCCGCCTGCTTGATCCGAAAGGAAATGTATTGATGGATGATGGAAACCAGGCCGGTAAGGCCACATTTGGTGATCCACATTTCAGGCCGGAGATCGACCGGGGAGCCTTACGTGACCTGCTAATCGATGGACTGCTGCCCGATACAGTAGTTTGGGACAGCCAGCTCCTCAGCCTAAACCAAACAGACAATCAATGGGAATTACAGTTTAAGAATGGAAAAAGCGCCATTGCAGACCTGGTTATCGGAGCAGATGGCTACCGATCGCCGGTACGTAAGTACGTTACCGATGTAAATGCACTTTATTCGGGTGCAACAATTATTCAGGGGGAGATCGATCATCCGGAAATTGCTTGTCCTGAATTTTTTGCTTTGGTTAATCAGGCTAACTTAATGGCCATGGGTGCCGGAGCAACTATTGCCGCACAACCCCGCGGAGATGGCGGCCTTACCTTTTATGCCGCGTTTTTACATCCTGAAAACTGGGTAAAAACCAGTGGCATTGATTTTAATCAACCAGAAGAAGTCAGGACTTTCCTGAATGAACATTACCAGCAATGGGACGGTATATTTCACAGTTTATTTGCGGCATGTACACAATTTGTTCCGCGGCCACTTAATTATTTCCCTTTAGAGAACCGTTGGGTTACTAAAAACAATATTACTCTTATTGGCGATGCTGCTCATTTGATGCCACCTAATGGCGAAGGTGTTAACCTGGCCATGCAGGATGCCCTCGATCTGTCTGAATGTCTTAGCAATGGCAGTTTTACTAATCTACATGACGCAATAGCTGCTTACGAGACGATGATGTTCGAACGGGCGGTACCGCTATGTAAAGAATCAGTTGAAGGGATCAGTGATTTTGCTGCACCGGATGATGAATCTGTAAAAGAACTGATTAAAATGCTGAGTTAACCGATCAAGCAGAATCATAAAAAGCCTCACATCCACGTGAGGCTTTTTATTCGTGTATATCGTGATTAACGAGGTTAACAGCCAATTATATCTTTTTATTAAAATCTGCGGCCTTTTCTGCGCAATCGCCGTTATCTGCGGGAAACAAGATATGTATTATCCAGGTGATTAAATTTAAACCGCACAGTTTCTTTTTATAACCACCTAAGCCACCTCAGTCACCTGAGTTTTACAGTCTGCATTATTACAAGATAATCGTTATTCTTTCAAATCTGCGCGATCAGCGTTATCTGCGGGAACCCGAACATATTATCATTCCCCTCCAAACTTGGCCACCGCTTCTTTGCTAACGGGTGTAAATAAGTTTACCAGGTTCCCATCAGGATCCCTTAACAATAAAGATTTATTTCCCCAGGGCATTACTGTAGGCTCCTGCACGGTACATTCTTTTAACAGCGGAGCCAACACTTCAAATCGCTGCTGCACATCATCAACCATAAATTCGATAATCACACTGCGGTTTTGCGCAGGCTGCGCCACCGTATCGCCACCAAAAAACTGTAAAGTATTGGTGCTTCCTATGGCCAGTGTTGCCGTTTTAGTTTTGATCTCTGCAAAATCTGGTGTAAACCTAACCGCTATTGCACCTGTTACCTGTTCGTAAAAATGGATGAGCTCCTCTATTTTAGAGGTAATGATCCGGATGGATATTAAATTCATTGCTTTTAATTTTAATTGTGCAACGAAGGTATAGCGGGCTTATGACAACTGTTTGTCAGTGGTTATAAAGTTTTTTTCTTTTTCCTGTAAATATTCCTGAAGATTGAGCTGATGAGGTGTAAACTTCATATCAGTTAGTTCAACGACTCCCATCCTATCCAGGCGGAACATCCTGAAATCATTCCGTAACCTGCAAAAAGCAATAAGTGTCCAGTGTTGTTGTGCACTGTAATAAAAGGCAAATGGCTCTATCAACCTTTCCGAACTTTCTGTTTTACCTTCTGCCGTATAGCTGATGCGCAACACGGCAAAGCTGGTTAATGCATTTTGAATGGCAGTTAAAGAGTTACTTGTGGCTTGCTTTATACTTGCAGGGCTTACCGCCACGCGTTCGGTTAGCAGTTCGGCCTTATCTTTTGCCGCATAGTTAAGTACGGCTTTCACTTTATCTACCGCTTCGGTATAGGCGCTGATCAATGAGCTGTCTTTATTAAGGTGAAGCAACTGCCCTGCGGTAACTAAGGCATTCGCTTCCTGTTCCGTAAACATTACCGGGGGTATTTTATAACCTTCTGCCAGCGAATAACCTTTACCATCTAAACTGGCGACAGGCACACCAATCTGTTCCAACACCCTGATATCGCGGTAAATGGTGCGCACGCTTACGCCGAACTTTTCTGCAAGATTATTTGCACTCAGCATTCGTTTGGTTTGGAGTTGCAGTAAAATGGCGCTAAGGCGGCTAAGCCTCCTCATGTCGGTGTTGGTGCTCATTGGGTCCGTGTAGGGATCAAATATACGAAAGTGCTGAGTTTAGCTTAAAAAACTATTGATTAGTGCTTTTAACACCAATGGAAAATAAAGAACTGCTAATTTTTTTTTATATAAACCTCTGGTAATAAAAGAATTATTCCGTATTATTACTTAAGCTTTATCCGAGGCGAAATAACCATCCCGAGTTAATTTATTGTTTACCTAATTAGAAAAGCTTATGTCAAGCTCGGAAGGCGGCTACGCAAAAATTGCGGCCAATTTAAAGGATTTAATTATCCGTTTAGAAACGTTGGGAACCGATTACAAACCACCCCAACCTGCTTATGAAATTAAAGCATTAACACAATTATCTAAAGATGCAGAAGAGGCATCGCGTGTGGTAAGTAAGGTTTTACCCATTTATGCCAAAGCAGTGGATGAACAGGAACTTATTTTTAAGCCCCTTAACAACCTGATTACCAAAAGTATTAATTACTTAAAAGCAGCTACTACCAATGCTGCAACCCTGCAAACAGCTAAAACTATTGCTGATAAGTTAAGGGGATTTGCCCGTGGCACAAAGACAAATGAAGATGGGACCATAAAATCTAATCATTCATCCAGATCTTATGATAACAGAGTGGAGAATTTTAAACAATATATTGATGTACTGATTACCATCGACTGTTATAATCCTGCAGAAAAAGAAATCAGCGTAGAAACTTTCCAGAAATTACTGGTTAGTATGGAAGATAACATTACTGCTGTGGCAATTGCCAAAACACCTCTTGATGATGCAAGGAAAAAACGTTTCGAGGTTTTTTATGGTCAGCCAAATGGTTTAATCAATGTGGTAACGGGTGTTAAAAATTATATTAAAGCGGCCTTAAATAAAAGCCATCCACAGTATAAACACATTATTGGCCTGCGTTTTTCAAATACAAATGCCAAAATATAAGTATCTGCATTCTTTATTATTTTTAAAGTTGAGCCTGTATCGTTAATGATCAGGCTCTTTTTGTTACAAATGCATTTATACAATCACAAACTGTATGTGTATTCTTCGCAATCATATATATTATTTTCGCACAGGCATATAAAACTTTCACAATCGCATATATAATTTTCACAAAGGCGTATAAAATTTTCGCAATTGTATATATTATTTTCACACATATATATAAAATTTTCGCAATCGCGTATTAAATTTTCAAAAGCGCTTGTGTATTTTTTGCAATGATGTGTTTTATAACACCATTCGCTTATTATACAGTTTTAACTCTTATCCTATATTCATTTTTTAAATGTTTTGGAAATGTACGTCAGCATTTCTTGGGCTACTGCAGTCCCGCTATCGCTGCTAGTCCTCCCCCGATGAAAAATCGTGGTCCGGGCTATCCGCTTTATCGGGTTTATTTTACAACGGTAGCTGTTTCATAGCAAAAACCCCTGTGTTTAGCCCCGATTGAATGGATGCCCCCGATTCTTCATCGGAGCAGGAAGGAAAGCGGGACTGCCGGTACCGACCAGCACAAGCACTGCGCTTCAAAATAATATTAATAAGCATAGCATATTCGCCTTTTATATGCATTTATTCCAGTATTATCTTTAATTTTTAATGTTTTGGAAATCTACGTCAGCATTTCTTGGGCTACTGCAGTCCCGCTATCGCTGCTAGTCCTCCCCCGATGAAAAATCGTGGTCCGGGCTATCCGCTTTATCGGGTTTATTTTACAACGGTAGCTATTTCATAGCACCCTCCCCTGTGCTTAGCCCCGATTGGATGGATGCCCCCGATTTTTCATCGGGGCAGGAAGGAAAGCGGGACTAACCCAAACCTACAAGCACTGCAATTGCGTTCCAAAATAATAGTAATAAACTTAGCATACTCGCCTTTTATGTGCGTTTATGCACTCTTATTTCAAATTTTTTAATGTTTTGAAAATGTACGTCAGCATTTATTGGGCTACTGCAGTCCCGCTATCGCTGCTAGTCCTCCCCCGATGAAAAATCGTGGTCCGGGCTATCCGCTTTATCGGGTTTATTTTACAACGGTAGCTGTTTCATAGCAAAAACCCCAGTGTTTAGCCCCGATTGGATGGATGCACCCGATTTTTCATCGGGGCAGGAAGGAAAGCGGGACTGCCGGTACCGACCAGCACAAGCACTGCGCTCCAAAATGATATTAATAAGTTTAGCATACTCGCCTTTTATATGCATTTATTCCAGTTTTATCTTTAATTTTTAATGTTTTGGAAATCTACGTCAGCATTTCTTGGGCTACTGCAATCCCGCTATCTCTGCTAGTCCTACCCCGATGAAAAATCGGGGTCCGGGCTATTCGATTTATCGGGTTTATTTTACAAGAGTTCGTTTTTAGTAAAAAAAGAACCTATCCGAACCGATTAGCGCAACACCTGCGCTCCTAGATAAGCAAACAAATTAAATTTTATAAAATCACCGGCAAATTTAACTTAAGTGAAAAACGGTTAAGCGTTTTAACATGAACTTTGATTTAAACATTAAAAGAATATAATCATGACATCAACAAATCAATCGGCTTTAAGCCTTTCCGGCGACGCTGTACAAACAGCCCGGTCGTTACAGAAACTATATTTTACACGTGCTGGTTTTTCTATTATCTGGGTAATACTGGTAACTGCCCTGGCTAAAGATAATACGGCCATTGCAACTGTTTTATTTATCGTTTACCCCGCATGGGATGCACTTGCCACCTATTTCGATATTCAGGCCAACCCTCCTGCTGCTAATAAAATGCCGCAATATGTTAATATCGTTATCAGCATTGCCACCACACTGGGGGTAACATTGGCTTTGCAGAAAGGAATACCACAAGCCCTGATCGTATTTGGTGCATGGGCAATCCTAACAGGCTTAATTCAGCTTATTTTAGGTTTACGTCGCCGTAAACAATTGGGCGGACAATGGCCAATGATCATCAGCGGGGCACAATCGATGCTTGCCGGCGGAGCTTTTATTGCCATGGCACATCAACCAAATCAGGGTATTACCACTTTAGCAGGTTATGCAGCTTTCGGTGCGTTTTACTTTTTAATTACAGCTTTCAGGTTATCGAAAACGATTAAAGTGGCAACAGCTAACGTTTAAGTTTTAACAGCTATAATCTCAATTAAGCATAATAAATTTTACGATGAAAAATTGGGATGATGTTTCGTTCATTACATTTTATATTGCATGCCTGGCAAAGTCCAGGTAAACTTAGATTACTCAGGTGGTAATAAAATAAAGATTTTAATTATTTGACTTACATCCTAAGCCACCTGAAAACATCTAAGTTCTTAATAAACACTCTTTAATTGTGCATTCTATTTGCAATGCCATCTTAAATGTATGATGTGAAAAAATTACTGTTAGAAAACAGTTGGCACATTAAAAAGGCCGTCATTAAAATGACGGCCTTTTTCGGCTTTTTTATCGCGCTCAATTACAAAACCAAATCATTTTACTACTGATAACTAACCGTCAGTTCGATCTCGATACCCGCCAGTGCTTTAGAAATAACACAGTTTTCTTTGGCTAAAAAAGCCTGCTTTTCAAACTCTTCTGCCGATATACCTGCTATTGCTGATGCCTGAAGCTCAAGATCAATCCGTGTAATGCCTCCCTTTGCCATATCTAAAGTTACTGCTGCATTAGTGCTTAGCTCACCTGCTGTATAACCCTGTTGCGATAAAGCATAGGTAATGGCCATGGTAAAACAACCGGCGTGTGCTGCTGCCAGCAGTTCTTCAGGATTGGATCCGATGCCATCAGCAAAACGGGTATTAAAAGAATATTGTGTTTCGTTAAGTACACCACTTTGGGTACTGAGGTGGCCAGAGCCCGACTTAAGGTCGCCCTGCCAAAAAGCTTTCGCTGTTCTTTTCATCATGTTGAATTTTATAATCCAAAATTCTGCTTAAAGAACCGGTGTTTTTTTCACCTAAGTTAAAACCAGGGAAATAAAAGTAAATTTTTTATCTTTTAATCCGCTTTCGGATACGGCTTAATGATGGATTGGTGATACCCAGGAATGAAGAGATATGATAAGCCGGAATACGTTCAATAATATTAGGATGCTCTTCCAGTAACCTGAGAAATCTTTGCTCATGCGAGAAGAAAATAAACTCTTCGGTACGCGATTGTGCATAGGCAAAAAAGGTTTCGGCCAGTAACCTGCCAAACTTACCCCAGTTCAGGTTTCTTTCGTACAAAGCATTAAGATCACGGTACGAAATAAAGATAATTTCTGAATCTTCCATGGCTTCGATAAAATACCAGCAGGGGTTTCGTGATATGAAACTCCTGAACGAAACTACAAACTGGTTCTCTGAAAAAAAGAACAGGTTTTTTTCCTCCCCGCCTTCCGGATCGCGGTAAAAAATCCGGAATATTCCTTTCACCACCAAACCCAGGTCGTTACAAACCATGCTTTGCATATTAAAATAATCGCCTTTTGCTATTTTCCGGGGTTTCCATAAAGGCAGGCTTTCTGTAATATCCTGATCGGTTAAGGACGCGAAGTTTTTCAGGTGGCTGGTTAATATTTCGTTTTTGTTGTCCATAATGGGATACCGGTAATCATCAAAATTTATATTGCATCGTTCAGAAACGATAAAACAGGTTAAAATTCGGGATTGCTTAATCTTTAAATTTTCACTTAAGTTAAAATTACGTTACAAGTTAGCATAAAAACAAAAAAGATGACCGGATTAAATTATCAGATCATCTTTTAAGAATATGCAAAGGAGCAAATTATTGACTTAGAGTTCGTGTGTTAATGTTACCTCGCGGTTCTTTAACAGCGGAACAATTTGAGCAACAACAATATCCTGGTAATGCGAACTATTGCGGTGTGCATTTAACGCCTCTTGATCTGCATAAGCTTCATTAAGCATTATTATGTTTGGGTCGGTATTATCCTGATAAGCTTTATAATATAAATTGCCTGCTTCGGCCCTGCTTTTTTCAGCAAGTTCGGGTAAACAGTCTAATACTGTATCAATTTCGCCTGCTGTTACCTGCCATTTGGCGAATACATGTATGTTTTGCTTGTTCATATTTTTTTTTAATGAATGAATGATTGACTGAATTATTGAATTAAGGAATGATATATTTCAATAATTAAGCTTTTACATTTTCTAACAAGGCTACAATTTTTTCGCCTACACCTTTGGCCGATGCGGGGTTTTGTCCGGTAACGATATTACCATCAACAATACTATTAGCCGACCATGGGGAAGCAGCATGGAAGATAGCTCCCTGTGCAGTTAACGCAGTTTGCAAGTCGAAAGGAACATCTGCCCTGGCATAATTATCTTCCTCTTCCGTAGTAAAGGAAACAATGTTTTTACCATTTACCAGATAAGAACCATCACTTAATTTTACATTGAGCAATGAAACCGGACCATGACAAACGGCACCAACGATGGCATTGCGTTCGTAAGTTTCGGCAATTACCTGTTTTAATAAAGGAGCCTCGGGCATATCAACCATTGGAGCCAATCCACCCGGTATAAATATGGCATCGTACGTGTTTACATTAATGGTTTCCAGTTTAACAGCCTTTTGCATATCTGCCCAGCCTTTACCTGTTAAAAATTTAAGATTATCGGGATCATCGGCCAGGTTCAGCGCATCCAGGTATGGGGTATCGCCTGATAAACTGGCAAAATCAATCTGATAACCTGCTTTTTCAAATTCGGCATAAGGATGCGCTACTTCGGGTAAAAAGGTACCTGTTCTTCTGTTGTGTGTACCAATAACATTTGCATTGGAAACGATAATTAAAACTTGCTTTTTCATAACCTTATTTTTTGTGATGTTTAAAATCTGTTGATTGTTGTTATTTACATCACAAAATTGCATCATAAGGCTATATCAAAAGGAGGAGCCAACGCACAAAAAAAGTGTGACCGGAATCACACTTTTAATCCGTTTAACCTGAATAAAGGCGGCTTAACGTTTCTCTGCTTACACCGAGATACTCTGCTATATATTTCTTAGGGATTTTTTGCATCAGGTGGGGATACAACTGACCAAACTCTTCGTAGCGCTGCTGTGGCGTACCAGATAACAGTGAAATAATTCTGCGTTGCTGTGCAACATAACCATTGGTGAGTTTAACGCGGAAAAAATGTTCCATTTTATGCAATTCGGCCGATAAAGTTTCCCTGCCTTCCAATGTAGTGCATAACACTTCGGCATCTGCCATGCAAAGGATGTGCAGAGTGGTGTTTTTTTGATTAAAGTAGGCCTGGTAATCGGTCATCCACCAGTTTGGTCCGGCAAATTGTATAATGTACTCCTTCCCTTCTTCGTTGAGGAAAAACATCCTGAAAATACCCGATAGTACCAGAAACTCATACTTCGCATGGTCTCCTTCCTGCAACAGGTACTGGTTTTTCTTTACCCTGCGCAGGGTGAAAAAACTTTTAATGCGTTCGTATTCTGTATCGGTAAGTTCAATAATTTCTTCAAGGTGTTTCCGTAGTCTGTCCATCGCCAATAAACTTACTAAAAATCTGTTTGATGGAGATCAATCGCCGATTATTTTAAGCTAATGCTGCTGTTGGATTGTAGCCGAACTGCTTTTTAAAAGCAAAAGAAAAATGCGAAAGGTTTTCGAAACCCACATCAAAATAAACGTCTGATGGTTTTTGCTTCTTCTCCGATATCAGGTAATGTGCCAGTTGCAGGCGTTTATGGGTAAGCCACTTTTCGGGTGTGCTGTTAAAGGCTTTTTTAAAGTCGCGTTTAAACGTGGTGAGGCTTCTGCCGGTAAGATAGCCGAACCTTGCTGCGGGCAGGTTAAACATAAAGTTCTTTTCCATAAAATCCATCAGGTCTATTTTTCCGGGTTCTTCAAGCTGGCCTAATAACTGGTCGGCATTTTTATCAATGGCGCGCAACACCCTTATTGCTTCTTCTATTTTAAAGGTAGCCAGATCGGCTGGTAAAGCATCGGCCAGTTTAAAATACGGCGTTAGGGAATTAAAAAGGCTTTCGAGCAGCGGATGGTCTTCAAATTCCATTAAACCAATTGCCGGGTACACGGGCTGTTCAACTGGGTTCGCGGTATAAAACTGTCGCAATATCTCCTTTCTGAATACTATGGAAACCGCAATGCAGGGTTCGCCGTCAAGGGGTAACTTACTCATTCTGCCCAGCTGGTTACGCGGGAAAAGAATGGTATCGCCTGCATAAAAACTATAATTTTGATCAGCAGCAGCAATCCTTACCTCGCCCGAAATTACCCTTACCAGGGCAGGGTTTGGGAGAATCAGTTCGCGACTGTAATGTGCTTCTTTTTTACAGGATATAAATATTTCCGGTACGCTGGTAACGGTTAATGCTTCCATATTGTTAAAATTAATGAAATTTCTCCTGATAATGGCGGATGTCGGTATTGTTCAGCAATTGTTTTTCGGTGCCGTTTTTAGCCACACCAATCAGGCAGCTGGCCAGAGTAGCTACGTCTATACTGAATTTATCTGAAAACAGATCGAGCACATTGGTGATGTACCTCGCAATGGTTGGTATAAGTGCTCGTTTATGATGAGGGTCAGATGGTTTAATAAATGCCGGCCTGAACAGATAAACCGTATTGCCCAACAAAGCCAGCGCCTTTTCGGTACGTCCCTTAATCCTGCCCTGCAAAGAAATCCCCTTTTCTTCCTGACTGGCCGACACACCGCTCACAAAACAGAAACGCAGTTGCAGATTAAGGGCTAATAGTTCCTTTGCGGCGTAGGTGGCATAATCATAAGTAATTTTAATATATTCTGCCTTACTTACTGCCGATTGTGGCACACCCAGGCACCAGATACAGGCATCGGCTTTAAGGTGCCGGGCAATATCACGATAGTTTAAAAAATCTTTAATCACCAGTTCTTTTAACTTCGAATGATTAAAACCTGAACTTCTGCGCACCAGTGATACCACTTCTGTAACTGTTATATCGGCCAATAGCTGTTTTAAAACCTCCTGACCTAAAAAACCGGTTGTGCCTGTAAGGATAACTTTCATAATGGGTTGCTTAAATATTTGCCCTTTAAAATGCCAGAATTATGGTTAACTGATCTGAATTTAACAAAATTACTTCACAATTTTTAAACGGATCAGACTCTCGGCAGTAGCCACTATGGCCTCTTCAGCAGAACGTGGCTTCCACCCTAATAAACGTACTGCTTTTTCATTGGTGGTGTTCATCATGTAGCCCAGAAATGGAATAATGGCTTTTGCTGTCGGATTAGTTAAAGCAGCAACCCTTACCAATGTATTTGGCAACTCTTTGGTGCTGATCTTCTCTCCCAGCGCCCCCACATGCTTTTTAAGTATTTTAGCCACTTCTACCATCCAGATACTTTCGCCTGCAGTGGCTATAAAACGTTGTCCGTTTGCTGCCGGATTGGTCATCGCCCTTAAATGAAGGTCGGCAACATCGCGTACATCAACATAAGAAGAGTTTACTTTCGGACTTCCGGCCATTTTACCTTCCAGTATATTCTGAAGAAAATGAATGGAGTGCGAATAATCGGCACTTAACACCGGACCCAAAACACCAACCGGATTAATAACTGAAAGTTCGAGACCTGCGCCTTCTTTTTCGATAAAATCCCAGGCTGCACGTTCTGCCAGTGTTTTCGATTTTTGATAAGCAGGCACTTTACCGCTGGTATCAGTCCAGTCGTTTTCGGTAAAGGGCTCGGTTTGTGGTTTATGTCCGTAAACAATTGCACCAACTGCTGAGGTGAGCACCACACGTTTAACCCCTGCCTCGCGAGCTGCACGTAATACACGGAGAACCCCTTCTCGGGCAGGGATAATCATTTCATCCTCATGTTTATAAACATTTATCGGGGTTGGCGAAGCCACATGTAAAACATAAGTACAACCACTTACGGCTTCGCTCCAATTGGTATCAGAGCCCAGTTCTGCTGTGATGAACGATAAGCGGTCGCCGGCTTCCACACCACCTTCGCGCAACATGGCCCTTACTTCGGCTTCACGGCTGAGCGACCTGAGCGTAGTTCTTACCCTATAGCCTGCATTTAATAATTGTAATATACAATGTACTGCGATAAACCCAGAGCCTCCGGTTACCAGTACAAATTTTTCGTTATTCGAATTTGTTGTCATCTGATTAATGATTTGATACAACAAATATCTACTGAATATTTTTCCGCAACTTTGTTTAAAAGTCCGATTTTCCTTTGTTTAAAGGTCGCGGTTTATGAAGTTTTTAAGGTTTACATTTAACCTTCTATCAGTAACATCTTATCCTGAAGGTCAAAAGTGATCCTTTTCCCAAGCCAGTTAATCCAAATAATGCCGTCGTAAATTAAGCCCTCTACAAACCAGATGGGATTATTTTGGGGTGGATGATATACTATAAAGCTACAATAATATGGGCTTTTCTGGTTTAAAACTGATTCTACTTTGATATTCATCCGACTGGTTTAAGTAGCATATAAGTTTTTTAAAGATCATCATAACTTGCCACAACGCACATTTTAACCTCTAAATAGACGATTTTACCCCCTGTTCGTATGCGGATACAAGCTTAATTTTGGTATTAAGAATTTCCTAAAATTGTGTGACTTATGCGTTTCCTTGTTTTTAGCCTGCTTATGGGGTTAATGTTTTTAAACGTTAAATCCGTTTATGCATCTGATGATTATCCAACAGGATGTATCATTAAATATAATGGCCAGGCCCGTGTATATACTGATTTTAAGTTTACGGATTCGAGCTCTTGCAGGCACTACTCCTTAGCGGTTGATTATGTTATCGGAGAGCTGCCACAGGAAGTATCTATATCCTATACGTCGCCTTACAGGGGCACCTGTACCGTTGATGGCGCTACCAAAGGTACCAATGTAATTATCAGTTCGATTGAGAAACCGGAAGCGAAGGATAACGTTGCCACTACCAGCCTTATTGCTATCATCGTTTTAAGTATGGTACTGGGATCTTTTACATTAAGGTTTTACTTTCTTGGGTAAACATTTTAACAGTATACTCACCAATACCAAACAGGCAATATCGGCGGTTAAACCATAATGAAAAGCAAGTTGTGTACTCTTTGTATGGTCAATCACATAATAAAATAAGCCACCGATAATACAGATGCCCAAAGCCGATGCGGTTTGTTGTATAGTGGAGTAAATACCTGCTGCAGCGCCTGCAAATTCAGAAGGCATTCTCCTCAGGGTAACATTAAGTAATGACGGCAAAACCAAACCATTCCCCAATCCGTAAAGTGCCTGAAGTATAAACAAGGTAATTGCGCCAACACCTGTTTTAAAGTAGAAAATCTGCAGGCCAAAGGTTAATACAATAATAACTATCCCAACCTGCATTACCGGTGTACCATATTTTGGCAATAATCTGGCCGCCACAATTGAAGTGAACGTAAACAATAATCCCGGTGCCACAAAATATAAACCAGAAACTAATGGGCTTAAACCAAGTCCGTTCTGCAGAAAAACAGCACTCATCAGCAGGTAACAGGTATGCATCATAAAATGAAAAAGTACTGCTAACAAACCGATATTAAAATCGCGGAAACCAAACAATGCTTCATCAATCAATGGACTTTTACCTGCAGCTTTCTTTTTACGCTGGTTAATGAAAAAGAAAACAAATATCAACCCTGATAATACCAGCAAAGCAAAACTCCACCATGGCCAGCCTGATTCGCGCCCCTGGATAAGTGGATAAATCAGGCTGAACAATGCCAGTGTTAATATACCCACACCAGAAATATCCATTTTAGTTTTTTGATGCCTGACCGTTTCAGGAAGATACCGGTGCGCTGCCCATAATGAAGCCAGGCCAATGGGTAAATTAACCAGAAAGATCAACCTCCAGCCCGCTACAAAAAAATGTCCACCCGAAAAGTAACCGCCTAAAACCTGTCCGATGATGGAAGCCAGCCCCAATGATATGCCAAACCAGCCAATCGCTTTCGACCTTTCCGAAGGATCGGTAAATAAAACCTGTATAAAAGCAATTGCTTGCGGAACCATAAAAGCAGCGCTAACGCCCTGTAAAAAACGCACCATATTTAACTGGGTAGCGGTTTGCGAAATACCACATAAACAGGAAAATATGGTAAATCCCACCATTCCCCAAAAGAAAATACGTTTTCTTCCGTAGTGGTCTCCCATCCTGCCGCCGGTAATTAAAAAGGAAGCATAACCCAACAGGTAACCTGCAATTACCAGTTGTATCTGCGCATCACTGGCATGTACGCCAGTTTTTATCGAAGGAATGGCAACGTTGATAATAAATACATCGATAACCGATAATAATGGTGCGGTTAACACAATGAAGAGCGCCAGCCACGGAGAAACTGTTTTGTTCATATTAATTGACTGATAAGGGTACCTGCTTTTTCCAGATCGCTGGTATTGTGAAAGATTGCCGTACCAACCAATGCTCCATCGCTTAATAATACCACCATATCGGTTAAAGCTTCGTTAGTAAGGATCTGCCTGTGACCCGATGCTGCCACAACTTTGGCAATATAATCGTGCATTTTCTGTTTGAGTACCCTGATGTGTTTGCGCAGCTCATCATCGCCTGCTTCAAGTCCTGCATTTGCTTTTAACAATGCGCAACCACTTAACCCGTTCTTTTTTTGATTGGCGATCCGGTAATCGATCAATCCGGTAATGCGTGCTTTGGGATCGCTGATTTTAGCCAGATAAACATCCGCACCAACAAACCACTCGTTTACAAAACGATCAAGGTAAGCGGCCAGCAGCTCAGCTTTAGAACTGAAATGATAGTAAAATGAGCCTCGCGCTATGGCTGCTTCCTCAATAATCTGGTTGATGCCAGTTTGTTTGTAACCCTGTTCGTAAAATAAGCGTCCAGCCGTATCCAATAGCCGTTGCCTGAGGTTGTTTTCTTTCACGTAACGAAAGTATATATTTAGACAGACTAGTCTAAATATATTTTAAAATATTAGAATACTTCAACAAAACCATGTATTACATTGAGTCTCCCGCTGAAAAATCGGGACAAGTTGTCGAAAGACCTTACACAGTATTATGGAAGATCCTCCGACAACTTAGGATGGATAATTTTATGTCTGCAATGCAATCCTTTCATAGAAAGCGATTATAATCGGCTTTATTTCGGCAGCGTTGCCAAAAATTTTAAGATTTCCTCTCCTATTTCCTTTACATGGGTTTCTAATGCAAAGTGGCCGGTATTATAAAATTTAACCGTTGCATCCGGAATGTCTCTTTTATAAGCTTCGGCACCTGGTGGCAGAAAGAAAGGATCTTTATTTCCCCACACGGCTAAAAATTTTGGTTTACGGTTTCTGAAATACTCCTGAAATTTAGGGTATAATGCTACGTTGGTTTTATAATCTTTTAAAAGATCTAATTGTATCTCGGTAGATTCCGGACGATCGAGAAAATGTTGATCCAGTGTATAGGATTCGGGCGCAATTAATGTTGTATCGCTAACACCAGTAAAATATTGAAATTTTGTTCCTTCAGGCGTAAGAAATGACTTCAATGCCTCCCTGTTTTCCTGTGTATCATGCTCCCAGTATTTCTGGATGGGGTTCCAGCCCGAACTTAAACCTGCTACATAAGCATTACCATTTTGTGAGATGATACCGGTAATTTTCTCCGGATTGGCAAGCGCTAAACGGAAACCGGTTGGAGCGCCATAATCGAATACGTAAATGGCAAATCTTTTAAGACCCAGGCCATCTACAAAGGACTGCATGGTTTTGGCCAGGTTATCAAAGGTATAGGCAAATTTGGTTCTGTCGGGAGCATCCGAATAGCCAAAGCCTGGCAGATCAGGGGCAATAACGTGGTATTTTTCCATCAAAATCGGGATTAGTTCGCGGAACATGTGCGATGAGGTTGGATAACCATGCAAAAGTAATATAGTTGGTGCTCCCGCCGGACCAGCTTCACGGTAAAAAATGCTTTGACCGTTGGCATTTATCCTTCGGTAATGAATAGACCGTGCATTATCTGCCTGGTTGTTAGTGTTAATACTTGACTGTGCCATGATGTTTGAATTTGTTAATAAACCGCTCACTAGCAGTAAAGCGGCAAATGTTAATTTTTTCATTTTCCTTTTTTTTATCAAAAGTAGACGCTACATTTGATCATTCAAAATGATTTATATAGATTATATATATCATTAAATATGATTTATGAACACCAACGATCTTAATTTATTTGAGGCTGTGGCCCATCACGGTAGTTTTACCAGGGCTGCCGAAGCCATGTTTACTGTACAATCTAATGTTACGGCGAGGATTAAAAACCTGGAAGAAGAATTTGGTGTACCATTATTTACCCGGAGCAACCGTAAAGTAGAACTTACTGCTGCCGGCGAAACCCTGATTCGTTACAGCAAGCAGTTAAATCACCTGATAGATGAGGCGAAACGTGCTATCGGCAAAAGCGAAGTGATAAAAGGGCAGATTAAAATAGGTGCGTTGGAAACGATGATGACGATTAAAGGCCCTGAACTGATTAATGAACTGGCGCACAAATTCCCTTATGTAGACCTGGAATTTAAATCGGCGATGCGTTCGGCATTGATCAGTGATGTTATGAATTACAGACTTGATGCCGCTTTTGTACCTGCTCCTCTGGATATTCCAGAATTAGTGCAGTTAAGGGTAAAGGATGAGGAAATTGTGGCCGTAGCACCTGCAGATTGTAAAAACCTGGATGATTTGCTGAAACGAAATCCATTAAAGGCAATTGTTTTTGATCAGGGCTGTGTTTTTAGGGCCAGGCTCGAATCGTGGCTGGTGAGTAAAGGTGTTTCGCAATACCATAAAACAGTAATGAATTCGATTGAAGGGGTTGTAAATTTTATCGAATCGGGCATTGGATTTAGTTTTTTGCCACACGAAATCATAACCTCATTTTATGGTAGCCGAAAAATTAAAACTTTTGCTATCCCAAAGGAACTGGCTATGATGAGAACGCTTTTGGTTTACAGAAAAGATGTACCGCCATCCCCTGCTTTAAAAGCGTTTATCAGTCTTTATGAAGATACCGGGAACCCGTTATCTCGGTCGTAGCGGAGAGATTTATGAGGGGAAAGTATCAGCTTTTTATCCTGCAGATTACGCGGATATTGCAGATTGAGTTGTATAATGTTAAATTAGCCACGGAGGCACAGATTTACACGGAATTATATAGCACCCGTCTTCTCGGTAATAGTGGAAAACTCTGTGAGGGAAATGTTTCAGCTATTTTTCTCCCGCAGATTATGCGGATATTGCAGATTGAATTGTATGATGTTAATTTAGCCACGGAAGCACGGATTTACACGGAATTATATAGCACCCGACTTCTCGGTAATAGTGGAAAACCCTGTGAGGGAAAAGTATTAGCTATTTTCTCCCGCAGATTACGCGGATGTAGCAGATTGAGTTGTATGATGTTAAATTAGCCACGGAAGCACGGATTTACATGGAACTTTATATAGCAGCAGTCATCTCTATAGTAACAGAGAGAGTTGTGAGGTAAAAGTATCAGTTATTTTTCTCCCGCAGATTACACGGATATTGCAGATTTGAATTACATTAATTTTTTGCCTTCATCGTAAATTTTGTGATTAATCTTTCTTTAGTGAAGAGTTTAATTCATACTCCTGAATTCTACCGGCGTTTTTCCGGTTTTCTGTTTAAAGAGTTTGTTAAAATACTGGGGATATTCAAAACCCAATCGGTATGCGATTTCTGCAACAGAACCATCGCTGTTTAACAGCATGTTTTTGGCTTCTTCGATTAAATAAAGATGGATATGGTCTTGCGTATTTCTACCTGTTTCCTTTTTAAGCAGATCGCTCAGATAGCCTGGCGATAAATGCACCTGTTCGGCCAGGAATTTTACCGAAGGTAGCCCTTGTTCTTTGAGCTGGTTATTTTTAAAATAGCCACTTAATATTTTTTCTATCTGTGCCACTACCGAGTTATTGGAGTTTTTCCTGGTAATGAATTGCCTGCCATAAAAACGTGAGCAATAATTTAAAAGCAACTCGATGGTGGAAACAATAATTGCCTGACTGTGCGCATCAATGTTCTCCTGAAGTTCGATGTCAATTTTTGTTACGGTTTCGTACAGGATCTGCTTTTCCTTTTCTGATAGGTGGAGCGATTCAGACATTTGGTAAGAAAAGAAGCTGTAATCCTTCATTTTATCATTTAAAGAAGTTGCCCTGATCAGATCAGGATGGAAAAATAACCCCCAACCCATCATTTCAGGCGATTCTTCCACATCATTATCTAGCTCAAGGATTTGTCCGGGAGCCATGCAGATTAAACTGCCATCCTGAAAATCGATAAGTTTACGGCCATACTTAATGTTGTTCCTATTGTAGTTTTTGAAAATCAGCGTATAGAAATCTGCCGAAATCCTTGTTTCACCGTTTATCTGTTCATTTACCCTGCTAAAATCAACAACGGCAATGAGTGGATGATGGATTTTTTGATCCAGTTGAAAAAACTTAAACACATCCGAAACAGTTTGCAAATGGATAAATACGCTCATTATGATTAATTGTTAGGGTAAATATGATAATTTTAGGGGAAATAACGGAGAATAACATGATTTGGATGCCATTCTCCGTTATAGAAATTAAAGTCCAAACTGTGCTTTCATAGTGCCAATAAACGATTGATCGTCGGCCTGCTGACGGTTTGAGATGATTACTCTGGCATCCTCTCCTGCTGTATACCTTAATTGGTCGCTACCATCAGTAGCCGCTTCGTAAATTACATCAGCAACCACACCCGCAGGCGATGCATTTTCGAATAATGCTGGTAAGGCCGTCATTACCTTGCCTACCATAGCTTGGTACTCCGTATGGCTTTCGTCATTACTGAAATCGAACGAACGGCCCGCAAAATCAGTAGCAATGGCTCCTGGCTCTATGATTTTTACCTTTCCACCAAACTGTGCTACTTCGTAACTAAGCGATTCTGAAATACCTTCTACAGCGAATTTGGTTCCGTGATACAAACTGCCCAATGGGAAAGTCATTTTACCTCCGATAGATGAAATATTAATAATGATGCCGTTTTTATTTGAGCGGAAATGAGGTAAGAGTGCTTTTGTTACATCTAAAAGCCCGATTACATTGGTACTAAACTGGCGGATAATGTTTTCTCTTGGATAAGATTCTAAAGTCCCATAAGCACCATAGCCGGCATTGTTCAGCAATACATCTATTTTGCCAAATTTCTGGATGCCTTCATTTACTGCATTTTCTATCGAAGCCAGATCCAGTACATCGAGTTTGGTTACCCATACATTGTTTAGTGAAGCCAGCTCTGTTGCACTCTCAGGGTTTCTCATGGTAGCGATAACATTCCAGCCTTTTGATTGAAATAATTTAGCAGTTGCAGCACCAATACCTGAGCTTGCTCCTGTAATTAAAATTGTTTTGTCCATCTTTTTAAATTTTAAATGATGGTGTAAAGGTCTGTAGCAAAGGCTATCCGTAAATAATACTAATTCAGGTAACTTGTATGCTTTTTACGGATTTGCATAAACAACAATATCAATCTTATGCCCATGACGTTGAGAAATTTATTGATTTTGATTAGAGAATTGTTAATTTTCGCCAAAACATCCATTTTAATGAAACAACGAAAATTTACAGATAAAAGAGTCTTTTTAGTTACACTTCTTGCTTTTTGCCAGGTATTTGCCTTTGCACAAAAAGAAACGGTGAAAGAAAAGTCCTTTGTACTTGGTGTGATAAATGAAATACAATCAAAAGAATTGGGTGAAAAAAGAACATTGAATATATACTTGCCCGAAGGTTATAATCAGAATGACACTACAAAATACCCGGTAATTTACCTGCTCGACGGATCTGCTGATGAGGATTTTATTCATGTAGTGGGCCTTGTGCAGTTTAACAGTTTTGAATGGGTAAATCAGGTGCCGAAATCGATTGTAGTTGGCATTGCAACTGTTGATCGCAGAAGAGATTTTACTTTCGCAACGACTATTGAAGCGGATAAAAAGAAATTTCCTACTACAGGTCATTCCGATCGGTTTATGGCTTTTATAGGTAATGAGTTGCAGCCCTATATCGAAAAGAAATATAAGACCAACTATAATAAAACCATCATCGGACAATCGTTAGGCGGCTTATTAATTACCGAAATGTTATTTAAAAAACCATCACTATTTAATAATTATGTTATTGTTAGTCCCAGTTTATGGTGGAACAATGGGTCTTTATTAAATGAAAAAACAAAAATTGCAGAAAGCAATTTTAATCAGCCCACGCAGGTTTATATTGCCGTGGGTAAAGAAGGACTTACGCCAACAGCAATACCCAGGGTGATGGAAGTTGATGCCAATCTTTTGGCAGAGAAGATTAAAGAAACGAAGAATAAAAATATAAAAGTTTATTTCGATTATTTGCCACAGGAGAATCATGCTACTATTCTGCACCAGGCAGTTTCCAACTCGTTTAGGTTTTTGTATCCTGTAAACACAAAAGAACAATGATCAATCCACTTTCAGTTCCAAATGGATATCTTCAGGTTCTATAACAAATAATTCCTGATCCAAATCCATTACCGGCACTGCTCCCCTTTTTAAATAAAAATTGATGGTATTTTTGGTAGGTGTAGCCGAAATATACAATTTATCTGCCCCAAATTTTTTTGCTGCCTGTTTAGATGCCTCTACCATTTGGCTGGCAATCCCTTTACCCTGGTAAAGTTTGCTCACATAAAGAATATCCATTTTACAATAGTTTTGCAGCAAACCTCTTTTTTTATTTTCTACTGAAGCAACTCCGATCAATTTTTGATTATCAAAAGCTCCGAATACCTTTCCTCCGGTTTCTAAGAGCTTACGCTGACGACTAATAATTGCTTTGAGTTCGCCTTCCTCAAAGCCCGAAACGCTTTCACGGTGTGGTATAAGTCTTAACCGATTCTCCTGAAACTGGTAGACCTCAAAAATCTCTTCCGAACGATCGATTTCATTAATGCAGGATAGCTCCGCTATTTCCAGTGTTCTAATGGCTATCATATTTGGTTAATATATTTGCTTAGCATTTTTGGGAAGCTGTTTAACATGCTGCAAATATTCGGTAATGTATTGATGTTCTGTTAATGGATAAGGTATGCCAAGCTGTTCAGCAACATGATGCGCCACTTTTTGAAAAAGCTTAATGGTTAAGAATAAAGCATTCCATAATTCAGGAAGTTCGGCACTGCGGTAGGTTTGGATAAGCTCGTGGTATAGATCTGGTTCAAGGTATTTTTTATAAAACTTTCCATATTTGCCCGGATTTACCGAAAAATGATAACGGAATCCGATGTGCCAATCAATCATCTGAATCAGGGCATCATGGATAACATGATGAAAGAGTTGCTTTGTATAGGTGATCTGACCGCGCCAGATGCTTTTCGCTAATCCTGCACTGGTATACCAAAATTCGTTGCAGCAATCATGAAATGCCCTTACTGAAGGTTTATTTACCAGGTAACTATTTTCACTAGCCGGTGCCAACGCTCTTAAACTGATCATATCATCTTTATCCAGCAATAATTTACACAAACTGTCGTCAACAAAACGACTCAAATTTTCCAATGGAACAAGGATCAGGTCAATCCGGTTTCCATCCATAAATTGCATCAGATAAGAAAATGCTCCTTCCAGTTCAGGCGATGGAGGATAAAGCTCCATATCTTCCGGCATTTGAAGGATCATCCGGTCGCCGAAAACATCAATCCAGCTGTGATTATTTAAAAAATTGCTTAAGTTGTTTACCACATAAATGATATCGTAATCCTGAAAAATATCTTGTTCTACATTTGGATTTGCCCTCGAACCATTGAGTAAAACCGCCCTTATTGCCGGATTTTGATTGGCCACGTCCATAATTAACTGCATCATTTGCTGTTCACTTCTGGTTTTAATCATATCGTTTTCTTTGTGTTCTAATTTACTTTTTTTTGATGAATTTAGATTTTAAAGTGTTTTTGAGAAGTTGCATGTGCTTAGTTCATAGTGCTTTGTGTGTCTGTATGAAATCCTATTCCAGCTAAAAAATCACTAAAATTTTTTATTTCAAATAAATAAACGTTAATTAGACGATTATTTATTGTTATGAGCACAGCAAACTATGTAATCGGTGTAGATTACGGGACGGATTCTGTCCGCTCCGTTCTGGTTGATACCGCTAACGGAAAAGAAATTTCTTCTTCTGTTTTCTTTTATCCGCGATGGCAGAAAGGCCTGTATTGCAAACCTGCAATTAACCAGTTCAGGCAGCATCCATTAGATTATATTGAAGGTTTAACCCATACCATAAAAGATTGCCTGGCAAAAGCTGGCGGAGCTGAAATTGCCCATCAGGTGAAAGGGATTTCAGTTGATACCACAGGTTCTAGTCCGGTAGCTGTTGATGCAAGTGGAACACCATTAGCTTTAACGCCTGGTTTCGAAGAGAATCCAAACGCCATGTTTGTGCTTTGGAAAGATCATACCGCCGTTAAAGAAGCGGCAGAAATTAATGAACATGCCAAAAAGTTTCCGGTTAATTACCTTAAATATGTAGGCGGAATTTATTCATCAGAATGGTTCTGGTCTAAATTATTGCGCATTTTAAGGATCGATGCTGTTGTTAAAAACAGCACAGCATCGTGGGTAGAGCATTGCGACTGGATCCCATTTTTACTTTGCGGTGGAAACGATATTAAAGACATGAAACGGAGTCGTTGCGCCGCCGGGCATAAAGCCCTTTGGGCAGAAGAGTTTAACGGCTTACCTCCTGAAAATTTCTTTAGCAGCCTAGATCCTTTATTAGCCGGCTTTAGGGATAAACTTTTTGTTGACACCTATACTTCAGATATTTCAGCAGGAACATTAAGC
Organism: Pedobacter miscanthi; assembly: GCF_003315595.1. GTDB lineage: Bacteria > Bacteroidota > Bacteroidia > Sphingobacteriales > Sphingobacteriaceae > Pedobacter > Pedobacter miscanthi. The sequence goes on from NZ_QNQU01000018.1 coordinate 27,152, forward strand.
GAAGAATGGGCAACGAAATTAGGTTTAAATACCAGTGTAGTTGTTGGCGTTGGCGCATTTGATGCACACATGGGGGCTGTTGGCGGACAGATTGAGCCTTATTACCTCAGTAAAGTAATGGGTACCAGTACCTGCGATATTTTAATTGCTCCTAACGCAGATCTGCACGGAAAATTAATTAACGGCATCTGCGGACAGGTAAACGGATCAGTAATTCCGGGTATGGCAGGTTTAGAAGCAGGACAATCTGCTTTTGGCGATGTGTATGCCTGGTTTAAAAATCTAATCAGCTGGCCCTTAAACCATTTACTAACTGAATCTAACTTAATTGATGAGGCTACAGCAATAGCTTTGAAAGAAGAATTAGAAGGTAAAATTATTGCAAACCTGAGTAAACAGGCCGAAGCTTTGGAAGATACTGATTATGCAGAACTGGCCATCGATTGGTTAAACGGCAGAAGAACACCAGATGCCAACCAGGAATTAAAAGGTGCCATTACCGGTTTAGGTTTGGGTACCGATGCCCCAAGATTTTTCCGCGCTTTAGCGGCAGCAACCTGTTTTGGTGCAAAGGCCATTGTAGATCGTTTTAAAGAACAGGGCGTACCTGTAAAAGGGATTATTGGTATAGGTGGCGTAGCAAAAAAATCATCATACATTATGCAGATGATGGCTGATGTATTGGAAATGCCGATCAGGATCCATCGTTTTGAGCATACCTGTGCTTTAGGTGCAGCCATGTTTGCTGCGGTTGCGGCAGGCATCTATCCTACCATCGAAGCGGCTATGGCTGCCATGGGAACGGGTTTCGAAAAGGAATACAAGCCTGATATCAAAAAGAAAAAGCTGTACCGCCAGCATTATCAGCAGTACCTCGGATTAGGCCGTTACCTCGAAAAATACAATAAAAAAGATGTTAAACCTTATCTATCATGAGCAATTATCAGGATATAAAAGAACAGGCATATCGGGCCAATATGCAATTGCCCAAGTTGGGTTTGGTATTATTTACTTTTGGTAATGTAAGTGCTGCAGACCGCGCTAAAGGTGTTTTTGCAATTAAGCCGAGTGGTGTTCCTTACGAAGATTTATCTCCAAATGATATGGTGATCGTAGATTTTGATTGCAACACCGTTGAAGGCAACTTACGTCCATCGTCTGATACTAAAACCCATGCGGTTTTATACAAACATTGGGAAGATATCGCAGGCATCGTGCATACTCACTCTACTTACGGCACAGCTTGGGCGCAGTCACAAAGGGCTATTCCGATTTTCGGCACGACACATGCCGACCATTTAACGGTCGATATTCCATGTGCACCACCTATGGCCGATGAGATGATTAAAGGAAATTATGAATATGAAACCGGTTTTCAGATTATGAATCATTTTAAAAGCCTGGGTTTAAGTCATAAAGAAGTCGAAATGATTTTAGTAGGAAACCACGCTCCTTTTACCTGGGGCAAAACAGCTGATAAAGCGGTATATAACAGTGCCGTTTTAGAAACCGTAGCACAGATGGCTTTATTAACCGAACAGATTAATCCGCAGGCACCGAAATTGAAAGATTCGTTAATAGATAAACATTATCAAAGAAAGCACGGTGACGGCGCTTATTACGGGCAGAAATGAGTTAGGAATTATTAGTTAGAAGTTTTGACGCTCAATGACATAAAAAATTTAGAGAATTAGAAAAGCAGTTGCAATGGTTCTTTATGAAAGATAGTCCCGCCATTCGCTGTAGTCCCGATGAAGGATCGGGAGCTGCCGCTGCTGTCGGGTTTAACATTGTAAGGTTAACCTAAGTAAAATAAACCTGATTGGAGTGAGCATCCCGATGTAAAATTGGGATAAAATGGAAAGCAGGACTACCCTAACCGATGAAACACGGACCTGGCTTTTCAATAAAAAGCATATGTATAGCGATCTGTGAAGACACAGACCACGGAAGTTTGAACGGAGAAAGAAATAAATTAAAAACAACATCATAATGATTGATTTAAAAAAATTAGAGGTTTGGTTCATCACCGGTACACAACATTTGTACGGAGAAGAAACCTTAAAACAAGTGGCAGAACATGCACAACAAGTGGCAGATTCGCTAAACCAGAATGGACATATTTCCGTTTCGGTAGTATATAAACCCATTGTGAAAACCACTGAAGAGATTTTCGAAACTTTACAACAGGCCAATATCGATAAAAATTGCATCGGGGTAATTACCTGGATGCATACCTTTTCTCCGGCCAAAATGTGGATCAGGGGTTTAAATGTATTACAGAAACCCTTATTGCACCTGCACACGCAGTTTAATCGCGATATTCCATGGAATAGCATAGATATGGACTTTATGAACCTGAACCAAAGTGCCCATGGCGACCGTGAATTTGGTTTTATGGTTACCCGTATGCGTAAAGACCGTAAAGTAGTGGTTGGCCACTGGCAGGATGAAGAAGTGGCAAAACAGATTGATACCTGGTGCAGGGCTGCTGCCGGATGGAACGATTGGCAAGGTGCAAAATTTGTTCGTTTTGGCGATAATATGCGTTTTGTAGCCGTAACTGATGGTGATAAAGTGGAAGCTGAAATGAAGTTTGGCTTTTCGGTAAATACTTATGGTATAGGTGATTTAGTAGCAGTAATTAATGGAATTAATGAGAATGCCATTCAAGCTTTATTAAAAGAATACGAAGAAACTTATGAAATGGCTGCTGACTTAAAAGTTGGTGGTGCCAGTCATTCATCAGTGTATGAGGCGGCTAAAATTGAGCTAGGTTTAAGAAAATTTTTAGAAGATGGCGGTTTTAAAGGTTTCTCTGATACCTTTGAAGACCTCCATGGCATGATTCAATTGCCAGGTATTGCAGCACAGCGCTTAATGGCCGATGGTTATGGTTTTGCCGGTGAAGGTGACTGGAAAACAGCTGCTTTGGTGCGTGCCTGCAAGGTAATGGGTGCTGGTTTACCTGGTGGAAATGCTTTTATGGAAGATTATACTTATCATTTCGATCCTGCCAATTCAATGGTGCTGGGATCGCATATGCTTGAAGTTGATGCTTCTTTAGCTAATGGTAAAGCCAATCTGGAAGTTCATCCTTTGGGTATAGGCGGCAAAGCGGATCCCGCACGTTTGGTTTTTAATGTGTCCGGTGGCAATGCTCTAAATGCATCTTTAATTGATATGGGTAATCGTTTCCGCCTGTTAGTGAACGAAGTAAAAGCTGTAGAAGCGGAATATGATTTACCAAATTTACCTGTAGCACGCGTACTTTGGAAACCATTGCCGGATATGAAAACAGGTTGTGCAGCCTGGATTTATGCCGGCGGTGCACACCATACCGCTTACAGTCAGAATTTAACAACAGCGCATTTACTGGATTTTGCAAATATTGCTGGTCTGGAATATGTAAATATCGGCGCAGATACGAAAATTAACCAGTTCAGAAATGAACTGCACTGGAATGAGGTGTTTTATAAATAGTTTTAGTGATTTAATGCCACATCCCGAAGCCGATAGTTTTTAAATTATCGGCTTTTTTATGCGATCGTCATCTCGACCGAAGCAGCGCGAAGTGGAGAGATCTGATAGGTGAAGTAATTCAAAAATAGATTTCTCGGCTTCGCTTCACTCCGCTCGAAATGACGATCTTTCGTAGCTTATCGTTACACTGAAATAACTACATCCTCACCATAGCCTTAATCACCCCATTTTTAGGGTCCAGCCAACTTTCAAATTCATCTTTTACTTCTTCAAAATTAACCTGATGAGTGATGTAATTTGTTGGATTTACCAAACCGGCTTTCATCGATTTAATAACATGTTCAAAATCTTCGGTTGTGGCATTTCTGCTGCTCATCAGGGTAGATTCCCTTTTATGGAATTCAGGATGATTAAAGATTAAATCGCCTTTTTGCAGACCAATTAACACAAACCTTGCGCCGTGGGCCATATAATTAATGGCATTGTTAATGGCTTTTTGATTACCTGTAGCGTCGATTACAACCGTTGGCATATCGCCATTGGTAATCTCGCTCAGTTGTTGAGTTACATCATTAGAAAGCGCATTAACCGCGTGTGCAACATTTAATTTCTCTTTACAGAATGCTAAACGGTCTTCATTAATATCCAGTGCAATCACGTTTGCGCCAGCTATCCTTGCAAATTCCATGGTGCCTAAACCAATCGGTCCAGCTCCTATAACAAGCACAAATTCGCCTGGCTGAACATCTGCCCTGCGCACGCCATGCGCACCGATGGCTAAGGGTTCAACTAATGCCAGTTCATCAAAACTTAGTCCTTCTCCATGTAACAGCGTTTTTGATGGCACCTGCAAATATTCACGCATGCCACCATCAACATGAACACCGCAAACCTGCATTTTTACACAACAATTGGGTTTATTCATGCGGCACGCAATACATTCGCCACAGTTAAAATATGGAATGAAGGTAACAGCCTCTCCTATTTTAAAATCATCAGCTCCATCGGCCTCTACTAGTTCACCTGATAATTCGTGACCTAAAATGCGTGGATAGTTAAAAAATGGCTGTGTACCTTCGAAAGCATGTAAATCTGTTCCGCAGATACCTATCCTCTTGATTTTTATGATGGAGTGATCCTTTCTTAATTCAGGTTTTTCAGTTTTCGAGTATTCAAAAGTGCCCGGAGTTGTACAGGTAAGGGTTTTCATTTTTATTAATTTTTTAATTTTGAATGATAGACTGAGTGAATGTTAATTAGACATAAATTAAATAGCAAAATTTAAATTATTAATTTAGGTTTGCATTCAATCATTCAAAACGCTGTCATTCAGTCATTTTTCATTTTATGCGTTTGCTAAAGCCCTATCCAGATGTACATAACCGCCATCAACATGGATAATTTGTCCGGTGGTATGGCTCGATTTGTTCGACATTAAAAAAGCAGTCATATTTGCAATTTCTTCTGCAGTGGTCATCCGGTTTTCCAATGGGATTTTAGAGGTAATTTCTTTTAATTTTTCTTCTGCATGATCAAGGGTTTCTATCCAGGTTTCGTAGGCTGGTGTCCAGCATTCGGCAACAACTACTGCGTTTACGCGAATGCCATATTTTAGAAGCTCAACGGCCCACTCGCGGGTTAAGGCATTTCTACCACCATTTGCTGCCGCATAGGCCGAGGTATTTCCCTGTCCGGTTTCTGCCGTTTTCGAAGTGATGTTTACAATGGCGCCTTTACTTTTAATCAGTTCGGGCAAGGCATGATGCGCCATTAAATAATAATGAACCACGTTTTTATGTAACGAAGCCATAAAATCCTTATAGTTTCCACTTTCTAAACCAACACCATCATTCACGCCTGCATTGTTCACCAAACCATCTATCCGGCCAAATTTTGCAATAATATCTTTAACAACTTTTTCGCAATCATCCGGATTGGAAAGCTCAGCTACAAATTGTTCTGCTTTTTTGCCTTGTGCGGTAGTTTCATCAACTACTATTTGGTTATCTTCTGCTTTTCTGCCAACAATTACTGCAATTGCATCTTCTTTGGCAAATACCTCTGCAATGCTACGGCCAATGCCTTTTGCTGCACCTGTGATGATGATCACTTTTTCTTTTAATTGTAAATCCATATTTTTTTTAATTAGTGAATGAGTGATGGATCAAATGATTGAATGTACATTTTCACTTCATCATTCAAAACCGACTCGTTCTATCATTTTTTTTAATTAGTGAATGATTGAGTTTTGAATGAATGAATGTTTAAGCGCTAAGCAAGTTCTCTCATTAAGCCATTCAATCATCCAATCATTTTATTGATCACGTCCTTTTTCCTCGATTCGGGGATAACTTTTAAATCTATTAATTTTCCATTCTTCAATTGTCCTTCTACAGTGGTTTGATAAGGTGCGTAAAGTTTGAAATGCACATCCCAATCTTTAGGCCAGGCCGGGAACAGATTGATTTTTTTGCCATCTGCCTGCATCAGCATTTCCTGTAAACCAATCATGCCTGAACCTCCCCAGTTATGGTCTGGTGTCCAATCGAAACCTGGTCCCCAGAAAGCTGGAAATCTTCTTCCTGAATCTTTTAGTTTTGCAGTGGTTAATTTGGCTGCTTCATCGGTTAAACCTAACCTTGCTGCGAAAATATTATCCTGTTTCCAGCCTATATAACTGCGGAATTTAAGCACATCGGTATCGTATTTATAAGTATTGATGGCGGTGTCTAAACCAGGTTTTCCGATGCCGTAAATTCCCCATGGATAAACAGGATATAACTGCGGACTTTCTGTATTATTGATCCTTTCCCAAAGTTTTGCCGGAGCAATGGTGGTATGTCCATTGAACGACCTGAAATTAATGGGTGGAATGGTTGTTAACATCGCGCTCCATTCTGTTTTTTGTTTTTCAGATAAATTGGGAAGCTCCAGAAGCCTTTCCAAAACGGTTTTTAAAGCAGCAATAGTGGATGTTGAATTATATGCCATTTTATAGGTTTCTGCGCCGGAACCTGGAAATAAAACCAAATGACCGTTAGCATCTAAAGCTTTTGCGCCCCTTTGTTTGGCTAAATAAGTGTAATGCTCTTTAAAAAAAGTTAAGGAACTTTCAATCAGTGGCAGATATTTTTCAATGTTTGCACCATTATACCTTTCGGTGTCCAAAATCATCATGCAGAATTCTAAAACGGTATCCCATTCATATTCTAACCAGGCATTATATTCCATACCTTTATTGAAATCTGCAGGACGTTTCCAGCCATATTCAGCGGGATTGGGTAATCCAAAATTTTCTAATTGTTCGGTAAAACTTGCACCATTGTGCCCCCAAGCAGATTGTGTTCTGATTTCCGCATTCTTTAATAAATTGAGGTAGAAATCGAATTGAGGCTTCATCATTTCAAAATCGCCGCTTTTTAGCATTGGCCAATAAACCAAACGCTGGTTTTGTGCCGTATGTGTACCTCCGCCCCAATTCCTGAAATCAGGGGTATATTTTAATGTGGTATCTGTTAGTTGCGGATCGAAAGTGAATAAACCACCATTAAACTTTGTAGGATATTTTCCAAAAGCATTGCAGCCCAGCATGTACCTGAACAACTGATAATTTTTTGACGATTGATTGGCCAGTTCATCCTTCGAATTAATGAAAATGAAACTTCTTTTCCAGTAATCATTCCACCAATTTATGCTTGTTTTTTGGCTGTTTTTGTTGTTTATGGCTTTTAAATTAGTTTCCCAGTCCTGTATTGATCCGGTTGTTGCCGTATTCAAAGTAATGGTGAGTTTTGTAGAGCTGGAAGGTTTTTTACTTTTTAAAGTCCAGGCTTTAAAGGGCGTACTTAAATAGATTCCATTATAATTTCCTGCCGGAATCATGTTGTTGCCCTGTATTGAACCGCCAAAAACCAGGTTTTTTAAAGGATTGAATAATTTATATTTTTCAGCCTCTAAACCCTGCTGTTTTACGGTTACATCGAATACGGTTTCAGATTTATTCTGATGGTAAAATTGAACGCTGTTGTTTTTAAAAGCAATTTCATCTTTTAAAGTTTTTACAATCCCTTGTGGCGCCCATTTATAAGAATTTTGGTTATTTTCTTTGCCTTTGGTGATCCGGTCTTCAAAACGCCAGCTTTCGTAGGCGGCTTCTGTGGTGATTTTTTGGTTTGAATTTACCTCCAAATGTATAACAGGGTTAAAAACATCTACCCAGACCTTAATTCTAGTATTTAACTTACCATCCGAGCTTGAAATTTGAGCATAACCGTCTTTTAAGATCAGCTCTTGTTTAAAAGTTTTTCCTTCGAAAGGGTTTGGGTATAATTTGAGTTTTAAACGGCCTAGTTTTAGCAAGGTATTGTTCTCATCGAAGGTGCCGCTTTTGGATAGGTAAAGATAGATATTGCCGTTTTCTGCCCAGAGGTTTAGGCCAATATCGCCACCGCCTACAGGCATTGATTCTGAAGAGTTAAGACTTTGGCTGTTCCAAACTACGTTATTTAGAGCTTTTTCTTGCGAAAAAGCATTTTGTGTGATGAAGCACAAAGACACAAAGAACACAAAGAAAAGGTTTAATGCTTTTAAGTATTTGTTTTTTGACCATATAAGACATATAAGAACATTTAAGCTCGTGGTGCCCATAATTAGTATCCTTTGTGCCTTAATGGCTAATTCAGTTTGCGTAATGTTTAACCACCTAAGATACCTGAACACACCTGAGGCATAGCTCAAAATAATTGACCATATAAGACATATAAGAACATTTAAGCTCGTGGTGCCCATAATTAGTTTCCTTTGTGCCTTAATGGTTAATTCAGTTTGCGTAACATCTAACCGCCTAAGATACCTGAGCACACCTGAGGCATGGCTCAAAAAAATTGACCATATAAGACATATAAGAACATTTAAGCTCGTGGTGCCCATAATTAGTATCCTTTGTGTCTTAATGGTTAATTTTTCATTTTGCGTAATGTTTAACCACCTGAGAAACCTGAGCACACCTGAGGGATGGCTCACAAAAATTGACCATATCAGGCATATAAGAACATTTAAGTTCCTGAATAAAATACTTCGTGTGCTTAGTGCCTTTTTGGTTAAAATCATATTATTAATTCTCCCAATCATCAGTACGAAAAGAAGAAACCGGTAGTCCATCATTTCCAAATAAATCGCCGGTTACAAAATCCTTAAATGCATAACGCACAGCCACAGGAACTTTTACCTGATCTGCTGAAACGGTAATACTGCTTCCGGTTATGGTTGCTTTTGCCGGATAAAATTTATGATCTGCCCCCGCTACCTCGAATAAACTCAGTTCTTTCCCGAATGAAGTTAAGCCATTTGCCACATTTTGAAATTTTATAACTGCTTTATTTTTATCTACCGTGAAGGAATCATAAGTTGGACTTAAGGCACCAAAACCTTTTATACCATACGTTTGAGCCAAAGCAAGATAAGCTAAACGGGTTCCGCCCTGTTTTTTATTTGCCGGATGGATCGATTTTTCTTCGCCGATATCCATTAAAACCGCCATACCCGAATTTGGGATTTTACTTAAAGATTTACGTTGCGCATCCCTTAAAAATGCCGAATTATATTTTCCGCCAATGTGATAAGGTGGCAATTGTGCATAATTATAAGGTGCGATTTGTGCGTAATAGAATGGGAAATCGCCATTACCCCAGTTTTTTCTCCATGAGGCCACCATTGCCGGAAATAAATCTTCGTAACGGTCCGGACGTTCGTAATTAGATTCGCCCTGGTACCAGATGGCTCCTTTAATGCCATAACCGATCACGGGATAAAGCATGCCATTGTATAAAGTAGTTGGCGTTCTGCTTACTTCTTTTATGGTGTCGGTTTTTGAAGGGATTTTAATTTCAGGAAATGTTTTTAAATCCTCCGGCGACATCCAGGCTTCTATTGTAGATCCGCCATAACTGTCGTTGATGATCCCGATGGGTACGTTTAACATTTCGCTCAATAATGAACCAAAATAATAGGCAGTAGCACTAAAACCGGAAACAGTTTCAGGCGCTGCTAATTTCCATGGAGAAGGTTTGCTGTTTTCTTGTCGCTCAGTAATCGAAGAACGCGGAACGGTATAAAGCCTGATGTTTTGATTGGTTGATTTCAGAATTACCTCATTGGAACCAATTACAGGCTGACTTTTAAAACCTTTCATGGGCATTTCCATGTTCGATTGTCCGCCACAAAACCACACTTCTCCGATTAATATATCAGTTAAAACGAGTTTTTCTCCATCATTTAGTTCAATTTCATACGGTCCGCCGGCGGTTGGCGTAGAAACTTTTACTTTCCATTTTCCGTTTTGGTCGGAAGTAACGGTATAATTCTGCTTATTCCAGGAGGTATTGATTTTTACTTTAGTGGATGGTTTGGCCCAACCCCAGATGGCCACATTGCTTTGTTGTTGTAAAACCATGTGATCGGTAAAAATGGAGGCAGGTTTCACGGTTGCTGAAGCGATGAGGCAACAGGTTAGGTTCAGGAATATGATGAGTTTTAGTTTCATTTTTTTTGTTCTTATAGTAATCGTCATCTCGACTGAAACGTAGTGAAATGGAGAGATCTAACTCGAGACAGATTTCTCGACTGCGCTGCACTTCGCTCGAAATGACGGGTATTTAAGTTACCTACTCACAGGCAACCAAACCGACATTTCTGAATGGCCACGGTTTCCCCAAGCAAAATATGGGACCAGTTTTATTTCCGTTTCTGTGTTTTTGTTGTCAATTGGCCTGTAGAGTACATTTTTCCAGTTATTCGGCTCCACTATTTTTGCATTTCCAACTAAACTCATCATTTCGGCTCCATCAATATTAATCGGTTTGGCTTCAAATTTGGTTGAAGTGGGTATAAAGGCATTAAAAATACTTTTATTAGGTAAATCGGTCGATTCTAAACAATACACAATGGGGCCGCGTTTTACCGCAATCTGATTTCTGTTTTCTTCTACTAAAGGGTTAGCTTCAATCAATGTAGCCTCCATGGGAAGGTTTAATTCTATCACATCACCCTTCTTCCAAATGCGGTTAATTTCTGCATAAGTGCCGGAAATGGTATTAACATTTTCAATTTTTCCATTGATGCTGATCTGTGCATCTTGTGTCCATGAAGGGATTCTTAAGAATAAGGAATAAGCTTTATTTCCCGTATCCTTAATGCTGATTTTAATTTTTCCATCCCAGGGATAATTCGTTTCCTGTGTTAATGAAATTTTCCCTTCATCAGTTAATGTAGTACTTAAGTTATTTCCACCATATAAATTAAAATACAGACCTTTATCAGAAAAACTATAAGCATAATCACTTACTTCGGCGATGGTTCTTACCACATTTGGCGGACAGCAATTTGATAATGCAATGTAAGGAACACGATCTTTCGACCAGCGCTGTTTAAAAGGTAAATCATCTGATTGCGCCAGTGGATTGGTGTATAAAAAGTTCTTTCCATCCAGGCTGATTCCAGATAGAACGCTATTGTGTAAAGCCAGTTCCATTACATCGGCATATTTGGCATCGCCCGTAATCTGTAACATCCGCCAGTTCCAGAGAACGTTACCGATATTGGCGCAGGTTTCGTTATGGGCTGTGAAATTTGGCAACTGAAAATCGCGACCAAAAGCCTGGTGGATTTTTTGTACATCAGCTGGATTATAAGAGGTTCCATCCGGCGAAGTGCCGTCATAAAGTGAACCACAGCCTCCGGTAATGTACATTTTATGCTGATTAACGTCATCCCACATTATATTCAGGGTTTTTAAGAGTGAATCTTTGCCCGTTTCGGCGTAAAGATCGGCTACCCCGGCATACAGGTAATTTGCACGCACGGCATGCCCCATTGCCTTGGTTTGTTGTAAAAAAGGAATCCGATCCTGATTATCATCGGTACCATCATCAATTTTTCCCTTGATGGCGATTAAATGTTGCGCCAGTTCTAAATAACGTGGATCTTTTGTAGTACGGTACATTTCTACCACCCCCATATAATGCGAAGGACAAATGGCGTTTCTTGCCAATGTTGGCGAAGCCGATTTATAGAAATTATACAGGTAATCGGTTGCTTTTTTGGCGATGTTGAGCAGTGTTGTTTTTCCGGTTGCACGGTAATGGATACAGCCAGCCGTCATTAAATGGCCAATATTGTATGATTCGAAGCTCAACCGGTCCTGAAATTGATTTTTAGAACCTGTTTTACGTTGTTCAATCATCGCTTTAGTATAAATATAGCCGTCTTCGCGCTGCGATTTACCAATTACGGTAATGGCTTTATCCATCATTTCGTTCAGCTTCGGGTTTTTGGTTGAGGCATATAAAACCGCCACGGCTTCCAAAGTTTTATAATAATCGCCGTCATGAAACGAAGGCCCTGCGTGAGAACCTGTATCCAAACCTGCCGCAATTCTAAAATTCTCAAACGCATGACTGATTTTTGGATCGTTATAAATGGCCCACATATTCGGCACCATGGTTTCGGTTGCTACTTTAAAACGATCGGCCCAAAAGCCCTTTGTCCAGGTTACATCCGTCATGTTGATGCTGTACAGTTTAGCGTAGGGTGAATTTGAATTATTAACCAAAGCTTTATCCTGCGCTTTTGAGTTTAGGCTTATAAAAAGTATAATGCCGATAATCATCCGGATTCTTAAACTCTGAAACGCAAAAAAATCGGTCATCTGAAGTAGTTTTATCATTATTTGTTCGTTTTACCTGAAATGTTACCAATATAATTGATCACCAAAAGTGCTTAAATTCTGAAGCGTGGGTAAGGGTCTTATCATTATTTTCTTTGTTTTTTTCCTGGCAACTTTTACAGGATCCAGTGATTCTAATGTTTCTGTTCTCGTGCCTGCCACAAGATCAAATACGGTTTCGGTTGTTGCGTTTTGCCCATCATACACTACGCTGGAGATTTTAACCAATTGGAAAATTCCATTTTTATAAACGAATTTGTGTTCGTACCGAATATCATTTTTTTCAGCGCTCATTAATAAAAATCCTTTCTCAATAAAAAAATAAGGGATGCTATTTTTAGTATGTACACCGTTTACATATTGCGGTTCAATTACATCCGTTGAAGAGAAAACCAGTTTGTATTTCTTATTGGGCTGTAAAAAGAATATTTGGAGCCTTAGGGGGACGGATGCTGAAATCGTATCCATCGTAATTACCGTTTTATCAATTAAACCATCTTTATTCAAATCGCCCTTTTCTAGTCGGATCTGGACATTAAAATTATCCTTTACTTTCTTTTGTTGAGCGTAAGCAACAGTTTGAACCATACACAGAAATAGTACAATTATTTTTTTCATTTAGTAAATATTAAATGCTCAATATTCTTCGGTTTGTATTACCACAGGACCTAATAATCCAGCAGGATTTAAAGCTTTACCTTCCAATCGGAAAGGTGCTGTGGTTTTCGTTAACCTTTTATCTTCAGGTAATTTGCTATCACCAATTAGTCGGTTTGCCCAGGTATTGGTGATTTCGATTTCGATTTGGTTATTACCTTGTTTTAATGCTTTTGTGATTTCCAAACGGTGCGGAGCAGTCCATAAAGTACCGCAGTTGAGACCATTGATTTTTACTTCAGCAATGCTGGAGAATTCGCCTAAATCAATCCACATTTTATCTTTTTTGTTTCCTGTGAATTTGAAATTTTTAGTGTAAACAGCAGTTCCGGAATAATATTTAACCAAACTATCAGGATTTTTTGTCCAATCGGTTAAATCATTAAAAATGATTGGTTTTGAAGGCCCTGCATAAGTGGTATCGAATTTTGCCTGCCAGGTTTTTGAAATATCCTGAACGGTTTTGAAGTTTGGCCAGTTGTTGCTGTTTTTAAATTGTGATTTAGATATCCGTTTTTCAAAAATGACAAATAATGATTCATTAGGAGCAATTTGTAAATTAATCATGGTATTGGTTTTATACATGGACCAATTTTTTAATTCAATAGTTTGGCCGGTTACAGCGTTATAAATAACAGGTTGCTTTCCGGAAACCCGAAACCAAATCCTTAAGTCTCTGGTGCTCCCTAGCTGATTTGATATAAAATAAATATCCTTTTCGGCAGATTTTCTATGAGTATATGTGAGTTTAGTCGCGTATTTTGCCTTTTGCTCAATGGCATAAAAATCACGTTGCACACTCATTTTTTCAAAACTATCACCATAATACGGTGCTTTAAAGATCACCCCTTTCCCTAAATCTTTGGTTTCAATAGGATTTATGTCATTATAAATCTCACTAAAACTCCCGCCCCAAATTTCTTCTACAACTTTTTTAAATTCAGTCTCACTAACCTGCTTAATACCATTTTGATACAGTGGCTTATCTCCAATAATAACTTTAGCACCTGCGTTAACCAATTCTGAAAGTTTTTTAACGGTTTCATAGCTCATGTACTGGTAATTCGGGTTCATTTTCATGTTGCCAGGGAAAACCAATATTTTATATGTCGCGCCGCTTTCGAACACCACATTTCCGTTTTTAACTGTTGCTGTGTTTAATACATCGGGATTAAAGCTATCATAAGCATAACCACGCAAAGGATTTACCCAGTTTTCGGGATCGGCCATGTTTGCCGAATGGGTAACACCGGCAGGAATTTGACGCAATGGCTCGCCCACATTTGCCAAACGTTTCTTTTCCGCTTCTACTACCCCCTCACCAAAAATACCTGGCAGGGTTTCGACCAGGCGATCGGGCAAAACGGAACGCCTTGGTAGTTCCTCTCCGGTAAAAACGGCTATATCTACAACGGGTTTTCCCTGTTGAAGTAGATTTTGAGTACGTTCTGCATATTCTATCCATGCTTTTCCGGCTTTCCACCATGTTTGGTCGCGCTGGAAATATAAACCCACACCGTCCAAAGTCATTCCGGGTTTTCTATCTGTCCATGGATTGTGTGTAAATACATGATAAACCAATTTATTGATGCCCAGCGCATAATTACGGTCTTGCAGGGTTTTCATATTGGCCGGGCTTTCGTTCCAATCCATCCTTACGGTGGTAAAAGCCTCAGCCTGGATGATATTTTTGCCATAAATATGTGCTCCCGAAATCGCATCAAGCATGTCGTTCGGTTTATCATGTGTAGGGCTGTTTAACCAGAACTCGCCCATGGACACATCAACGGTTTTGTAATGCAGTAAACCATCGCTCATCATGGTTGGCGCTATACTTTCGGCGGTAAAAGTAACCCCTTGCTCCTTTGCCAGTTTTGCCAGGGTTTTATAAAACTGATCGACAACCAGTTCTGAAATGGTTTTTCTAACATCGTAGAGGAAATTTTCAGAAACCAAGGGGCTTTCTACAGGCAAACCCGTCATTATCGGCAAATAAGGTGTTAAGTCATAACCACGGCGCTCTAAAAACTCAGCTTTAAATACCGGCGACCAATTCTGACTGCCGCATTCCCAGCTATCTACATGAAAAATACTTAAAACCTTCTTAGCGATTTGCGGTCCGCCATGTTTTAAAGCTTCTCCATACCAATTGTTGAACTGTAATTTGACGGCTTCAGGATTAAATTTATCGCATTCTAAGCCCATTCCACCGCCACCAGTTGCATTGGTATGTCCGGTTGAGGTGTGCCCAACTCTTAAAATTGTCCAGTTGCCTTTTGGTGCTTTCCAGTTTAAGGTGCCATCAGGATTTAATTTATCCGTTAAGTTGAGGATATTATTCAATGGTACGCAAAGGTTTTTAGCAATTTCAGCTTCTGTACTTCTTTTGCTTATCCGCCATACCGAACCATTTTTTCCTTCGAACTGGTTAATTTGTGCTTCGGAAGATAGTTCGAGATTGACCAGTTTTAAAGAAGGTTTCCATTTTGCGGCGTCTAAATCCTCTGATCCCGGTTCTGAACCTTTTTTATCGAAAATAAACCTGAAAAATTTTGCGGTGGTAGGCACAATGGAATGGGTAACATCTTCATCAGTATCCTGCCAGCCATGTCGCGGGGCTTCCAGTCTGCCAATCGAACGGAAAACCTTGCCATCATCGCTTACCTCAATAGCTAAACGCTGCGCCTGATAGTTATTTCCAGTTACTTTGATGGTTATAGTTCTGCAGGTAAAAGGTTTTTCAAATTCGTATTGGATGTAACAGGGCTCATTTGAACCAAAGTTTTTCTTATTTCCCGGTTGCACCAAGCCAGTGGCATCAGCACCATTACTGGCTGTAATTTTTGGAATTACGGTTCGTGTTGAAACGCCTTCACCAACAGGTGAGGGATAAGCGTAAACTGCAATATCTTTATAATAATTCTGTTTAGATTCTGGTTGAGGTAAAGAGATCTTATTGATTGTATTACTGATATTTATTTTAGACCATACGACTTTTTGCATCGATAGTTCAGGTGTAATCCACGGACCACCGGCCAGGGCAAAACCATCACTTACATGCATGCCCAGTTTCAGGTTTAAGCGTTTGGCCTCGCTCATGGCAAACTCAACCATCTGCCACCATTCTGGTGTAAGCTGAACGGCAGGAGGTGAATAAACTGGTGTTTTATCAGGTCCCTGAATGGTCATTAGATAAGCTCCTGCAATTCCGTTGGCCTTCATGGCTTCCAGATCGGCAGTTATACCGGCTTTAGAAACTGCTCCTTTTACCCAATACCAAAATACCCAGGGTTTTGCATTTTCGTTTTCCTGCGCAGAAAGGCTTACTGAACAGTGAAGACTCAACAATAAAACAATCAATATTTTATTCAACCTATATTTCATTTTTTACTTTTTCTCTATTGGATTGCTTTATTGTGCCTCCCCGCAATGACGTTAAATTTTATTTGTGTTCGATTTTATAACCCCGTAAACCGAAATAAAGGATAACCAGGAAACATACCAGCGGAATGCTATAGCCAATCTGTATATTATCTCCATACATATCGATCAAACTGCCCATTGCAAACGGTAAAATTGCACCACCTACGATGGACATAATTAACCATGATGAGCCTGGTTTCGTATCGTCACCAATACCATCAATTCCCAGCGCAAAAATGGTTGGAAACATGATTGACATAAAAAATCCGATAGCGCCCAAGGCATAAACCACATAAGAACCTTTACCTAAAATGGCTACCAGGCATAAAATGATTGATATCATAGCATACACCGCAAGGAGTTTATTTGATGATATAAACTGTAACAGCGCTGTGCCTGCGAAACGTCCTGCAGTGAATAAAAATCCATAAACAACCAGATAAGAGGCTGCCGTTTTCTCATCAAAACCTCCGCCCTGTTGCGCCATTCTGATAAAAAAACTCGTTACACAAACTTGTGCGCCTACGTAAAAAAACTGGGCCACCACTGCCCATTTCAAATGTTTGTGGCGTAATGCTCCAAAGAAACTTCCTTTTGCTTCACCATCAATGCTTTGGGTTTTAATTTCAGGAAGATGGATAAAGAAAAAGATTACTGCAATAACCAATAAAACTACGCCTAAAGTGATGTATGGCAGCTTAACTGATGCTGCTTCTTCCAAAAAATATGTATTTCTTGCGGTATCGGTCATAGCGGCCAGTGCTTCTTTACTGTGCGATTTTCCTGAAAGGATAAATAGTCCGCCGATCATGGGAGCTACCATGGCAGCCAGGCCATTAAAAGACGCGGCCAAATTTAGTCTGCTGGTTGCTTTTGCCGGATCGCCCAGCACTGCTGCATACGGGTTTGCCGATGTTTCGAGCATGGTTAAACCGCAACCTATAATGAAAAGTGCAATCAAAAATGTAATATATGATAACGTATTGGCGGCAGGAACAAATAAAAACGCACCAAATGCAAAGGCTAACAAACCCGAAATCATAGTCGCTTTATAACCCCACTTTTTCAAAATCATTCCGGCAGGTATAGCCATTAAAAAATAGGCAAAGAAAACAGAGGTATCGATTAGCGTTGATTGCCGGTTATTCAGGTTGCAGGCCTTCTTCAAATGTGGAATCAGGATGGAATCGAGGTTATGTGCCATTCCCCACAGAAAAAATAAGCTTATTACGAGTATAAACGGTAATAAATATCGTTTTCCTGATGAGGGATCGTCCTCAGTGATAATTTCTGGTTGTGTGTTGTGGTTCATTATATTTGGTTTTTTTCTTTGTCTTAAATGGCAAAAAAGATTGCCGCGTCGTTCCTCCTCGCAATGACGGATTTGTTTTATTTTTTCTTTACAACCAGCAGGTGGTCGCAGACCAATACCACTTCTCCATGTTGATTGATGATTTCTACGTGTTCGGTTATGGTGCCATATTCAGGTCTTTTGCTCTCCCCTTTTTCAGAAATGGTGATTTCGGAGTGGATGGTATCACCGATAAAAACCGGTTTTACAAAACGTAATTTATCGTAACCTTTACTCATGGCCTCGGGATTGATTTCAGAGGCGGTTAAGCCGATACCAATGCTAAAAATCATGGTGCCATGGGCAATACGTTGTTTAAATGGCTGTGTAGCACACCATTCGGCATCCATGTGGTGCGGGAAAAAATCGCCGGTGTGACCTGCGTGCACTACAAAATCAGTTTCTGTTATGGTTCGGCCCAGGGTTATGCGTTTATCCTGTAACTGGTAATCTTCAAAAAATGTTGATTTGAAATACATAGTTTTAATATTTTTTACGAAACCTCGCAGGTTTTGAAAACCTGCGAGGTTTAAAATCTTTTAGTTTTTTAAATTTCCTTAACCTTCACTCCTCCAATATCGCTCGATTGGTAAGCACTCTCTACCACAGCCATGGTTTGGATTACATCTTCTACACTGGTGTGCAGCACATCGGTAGAACCTTCATTATAGCGCATTAAATTGGCCATGGTACCAATAAATGCCTCGGGGAACCATGATCCGTCGAGTTGAACGCGTTGCCACTCTGGTGTTTTTCCATCTTCTACGATGCAATATTCAAACACATCGGGCACACCATGGGGATAATCCATCAGTAAACCGATTTTTGCTACAATTGCGCCTTTGGTTCCTTCCCATTTAATATAACTTTCCTGATGGTTGGGACCAAAATCGTGATCGTGGTTGGTGTTGATTACCGCATGCATTGTATCCCCATAATCGAATAAAATGGTAGATCGGGAGGATGACAGGCTTTTGGCCGGATGTTTTAAGGTTTTAGCCAGAATACTTTCAGGATTTCCCAAAAAAGATCGGATCAGGTCGACATAATGAATGCTATGGTACTGAATTTCCAGGCGGGGATGGATAATTACGTGCGGAAAAATTTCCCAGGGTGTTTTTATGGTAACCCGAACTTCCATATCATATAATTCGCCTATTAAACCTTGATCGATCAGGTATTTTGCTGCGCTTACAAATGGCGCAAAACGCAGCTGAAAGTTAATTGCTGCTTTAAAGTTCTTCGCCCTGCATAATTCGAGGATTTCTTGTGCCTGGTTAAAATCATCACCCATTGGTTTCTGGATCAATACGGCACTTCCATCAGGTAATTGCTGTAGGGTTTCGATATATTGTTCGGGCATAATCGTTAAATCGTAAACTGCATTCAGCGGAGCCAGTTTCACTGCTTCGGCCACAGAATTGTACACATTTGGGATTCCAAAAGTATCAGCCAGTTTCTGCGCCCTTTCTTTAGTCCGGTTTACAATGCCATGTACTTCAAAACCAGCAATTTTATAAGCCGGAAGATGTGCATCGGCTACTATTCCGCCTGCACCGATAATGATAATGGGCTGTTTGGTTTGTGGTAGCTCGGGTTTATATTTGATATCAATACTCATTTGTCAATTTCATTAATCTGGTTCTGTGCCAGGTGGATAAGTTCTTCGGTTGAAGCATCGGTGTTGATGGCCTGCAAAACCATCTGGTCGATTATGGCCGCAATTGCAGCCCAGTTTTGTTTCTGTGGCAACATATTTGCCACTTCATGCAATTGTTCCAGTTTATGGTAATAAGGGATAATTGAGTTGATTTCTTCATCTTTCCAGGTCGAAATGCGGCAACCAATTCCACCTTCCAAAGTAAGCTGTTTGTCCTGCTCAGGCGCAAGTGCAAAACGGAGAAAATCGTAAGCAATGGCTTTATTTTTACTTCCATTGGCAATGGTGTACAGCCAATAAACATTTAATGATGCTGAATTTGAATCGGGAGCTGCTGGCAAGAGTTCAACATCGATTTTACCCTTTACTTTCGAATTTGGATCAACTTCGCACATGGCAGCAAAACCAAACCAGTTGATCATCATGGCTGCTTCACCCTGCGAAAAGGCAATTCCGGCACCAACTGATTCGAATTCCGCAGATTTTGGGTGAACAGCAGTTTTATCATTCACCATTTTGCGGTAGAAATTTAAACCATCAACTGCAGCCTGGGTATCGATCCGGATAAAACCGTTTTTATCGACTAAGGTTTCTCCTCTTGTCCATAACTGCAGACAAAAATCGAAAACGGTATTATGGCCGTCGGGATAGCAGGCGAAAATACTGCCATACAAATTTTCTTCCGGGCGGTTAAAAAAACGGGCAACCTGATGAAAATCTTCCCAGGTTCTGGGTACTGTTAAGGTTTTACCAAATTGGGCTAAATAATTTGCTTTTTCAGTTTCGTTTTCAAATAAATCTTTTCTGTAAATGAAACATTCGGGGCCATCGTGAAAGGGTAAACCAACCACTTCCCAGCCAAAACGCTGCAAACCCAGCAGTGATTTACTCCAGCCTTTGGGGAAATTGCCGGGTTTATTTTTATTGATATAAGGATTTAAAATTTCGAAATCATTATTGGCGTAACCTTCTAAAATCCAGTCGGTACTGATGTGCCCAATATCAAAGTCGCCATTTGCCAAACCTTTTTTTGTAATGGTACTATCGTAAAGTTCGTGCAAATCCATTACCACCATTTCCAGCTTTAACGAACAGCCCGAAATGGCACAATATTGCTCCCAGAATTTCTGCATGGCAGCTTCAAACGGGGCAAATTTGCGAACGGCTATTTTAAAAGTGTTTATTTGGTTATGCATTTGCAGTGGTGTGCTGTGTTATAAATTCTTTGATAATTTTTTCATTATCCTGTCCTAATTTTGGCGAACCTTTGGATGAGGTAAGGATTTCGCCATCAATACGGATCGGGCACCTGGTGGTCTCATATTTGTATCCGTCAACCATTTCAACTTCCTGAACCATATTTAATACCTTGAAACCATCGTGTGCCATCAGGGCATTCCAGTTTAGCACATCGGCGCACCAGATATCGGCCGGTTCTAATACAGAAAGCCATTTTTCGGTTGTTGCCGATAAAAGATGATCAGCCAAAACGGCTTTAATTTCATCACGCTTATCAAATGCCTCACTTTGTTCAATATAATCTTCTAACTTCTCGCAGCTAAGCAAATTGCCAAGTTGTGGAATGGAAGCCATTGCCAGGGCTAAATATCCGTTTTCTGTTTGATAAATACCATACGGAGCGCCTAAATATGCGTTTGCATTGTTCTTTTTCGAACGCTCGGGCAAGCTACCGCCGTCATTCATAAAAGTAGTAATGGTTTCAAACTGGAAATCATAAGCTGATTCCATCATGCTGATCTGTACAAAACCACCTTCGTTTTTAATGGCTTTACGGTATAAACAAGCCAAGATTCCCTGCGCGAGGTGTGCACCTGCCAGCATATCAACAATGGATAAACCCATTGCCACAGGGCCACTATCGGCATTTCCGGTTAAGGAAGTTAAGCCGGTTACGGATTGTAAAAGCAAATCCTGACCTGGTTTATTCTTCCATTCTCCCTCAGTTCCGTAACCCGAAATTTCGCCATATACAATGGAGGGATTTAAAGCGATAACCGATTGATAATCGAAACCTAAACGTTCCATTACGCCGGGGCGGAAGTTATGGATCATGATATCTGCTTTTTTGAGCAGCTCACGCACCATTTCGCAATCTTCTTCACTTTTTAAATCGACTTCAAAACTCTCTTTATTTCGGTTAATGGCATGAAAAACGGACGATTCGCCATTCATAATCAGGTTTGAGGTATAAAGCGTGCGACAAATGTCGCCTACGCCCAAACGCTCTATTTTGATTACGCGTGCGCCCATGTCGGCGAGGCGTAAACCCGCCGATGGCCCCGAAAGGAACTGGCTGAAATCGATAACTAAATAATCTTCAAGCGGTAGCATCATTTTATTCTTTTAAATCGTCACTTTAATAAACGCGATCGTCATCTCGACCGTAGTGGAGAGATCTGTTAATTTTTTCTCTATAGATTTCTCCATTTCACTGCGTTTCAGTCGAAATGACGGTCTGCGTTAACTTAAACTCTTTATTAATATCTGCCGTATCAAAACCCAATTTAGGGGCTGCTTTAGCTGCAAATAATTTTTCATTATCCAAACGGATCGGGCTTACGGTAGTTTTTATTTTTTTGCCATCCCCTAAGTCTAACTCCTGTTCGATCTCGAGTTTTTTATATGTGCTTAGCGCAGTTGCAGTTTGATAATTTAATACTTCTGCACACCAGATTCCATGATTTTCCAGACGGTCGACCCAGTATTTGGTATTCTGCTTTTTAAAGGTCTCGGCTAAACGAACAATTAATTTATCGCGGTTTTCGAAAGCAGAGCCGGCCTCCACATATAAATCGGTAATGTCGCAATTTATAATCGCACAAATATTTGGTAGGTTTCCCATGGCCATGGCAATGTGGCCATCTTTTGTTTCGTACATGCCATAAGGCGCACTTAAATAAGCGTGAGCACTGCCTTTTGCCCCACTTCTATCCGGTAATTTTCCGCCATCGTTAAGGTAAGTAGTCAATACTTCGAACTGTACATCTAAAATGGATTCGAGCAAACTCACTTCAACCAGAACACTTTTACCGGTTTTTGCCCTTTTGATCAGCGCTGCCATAATTCCCTGTGCCAGATGGTTGCCACACATGATATCAGAAACAGAAAGTCCGAAGGGTACCGGCCCGTCTACATCCACCCCTGATAAAAATGTTAATCCGGAAACGGATTGCACCAGTAAATCCTGTCCTGGTTTGTTTTTCCATGGTCCATCATTTCCATAGCCGGTAACCACACCGTAAACAATTTTAGGATTGATTTTTTGAACATTCCCATAATCCAAGCCGATTTTTTCCATCACACCCGGACGGAAATTATGCGTCATTACATCGGCCCTGCTGATTAGCTTTTTAAGCCTTTCTAAATCTTCCGGATTTTTTAAATCGGCCGTGTAACTTTCTTTATTGCGGTTGATGGTATGAAAAAGCAAACTGTCTTCATCCACAAAAAGATTTTTTATGGATAAAGCCCTGCAGGCGTCACCTGTTTTCGGCCGCTCGATCTTGATCACACGGGCACCTAAATCAGCCAGTTTTAAACCTGCTGATGGTCCGGCCAGAAACTGGCAAAACTCTAAAACCAAAAGTCCTTCTAGCGGTCTGTTCATGATAACACAAAACTTTTAGATTTCTGATACAATCTGTTCATGGCTGATAAAACCTGGATTTCATCACCTCCGTTTATTAAATAATCGCGGACAACATCGCCGGCATGATCCTGAAAATACATGGAACCATGGTAACGCGGACGGAGAAATGCCCTTTGTAAAGCCGGCAAGGTATTTTGAAAGTAATTCTGGCTCTGGCGGTTTACTTCTTCATTTTTCCACGCAGCCAAATGTCCCGGCTGACCACCACTTTCAAAGAATAAAGTAGACTGACAAGCGGGTGAACCTACAAATTTTACATATTCAGCAGCGGTTTCAATTGCTTCACATTTAGAGGAGATGGCCAAGCCGGTTCCGCCCAAAGTGCTTCTTAAATTCGTATTTCCATCTAAGGAAATCATATCGTGAAAATGCAAAGTTTTGCGTGCATAGCCATTTCTCGAATAATTGGCATAACCATAGGCAAAAGGACAATAGGCAATTTCATCGCTTAAAGTCATGGCTTCATAAACCTGAATCGGATTTCTATTGAAATTTGCTTTATCTATTTTCGAGGCCAGTTCGCGGTACATTTTCAAAACTTTAATACCGGTTTTAACCGAAACCACTTCCTCATCATTTTGGCAGGGATCTTCGCGCAAAGAGCAGCAAAGGGTATAAAAATTCATTAACACATCAATCGGGATGCCCGCAAAAGCCACTAAGCCTTTATCTGCGAGTGCCAGTAAATCATCAAATGATTGAGGCAATTTCAATCCTTTTTCTGCCAGTAAATCCGGCCTCGATGCTGCTACCGGTGTTGCTGCGTCAATGGGTAAAGCCCATAAATGCTGGTCATAAAAATAACTTTCGTAAGATTGGCCTACAGAGTTTTCTTCCTGGTCTTTCAGGTATTCCTGGGGTAAATACAAATCCAGAGGAACGATCGATTTTGTTTTTGCGGCGAAACCTGCCCAGGGGTGATCAATAACCAGCAAATCAAACCTTTCGGCCAGTTCCTGAATGGAAAAATCGGCAAATTGCTGCAAACTTCTTTTCTCCCAGGTGATGTGCACATTTGGATGCAGTTCGGAAAACCGTTGTGCTGTTGCCACCATCGGCAAAAGTCCGCGGCTGTGGTTCCAGGTTATTCCTTTTAAATTAATCGTCTTTTCCACTTAATCTTATTTTAATATTTTTTAGTGAACTTTCACTAAAATTTAATTCGTTTTACTTTACTGTGAAGCGCTTCTTTATTACCCTCAAAAGGCATTATATAAAAGCTGTAATTATAATTTTTTGCTGGTACCTGGTATTGCGGCAATGGCGCAGCAACATCACTCCAACTGTCGTTTCCACCAACACCCATTTGTATTAAATCAATATTTATGGTTAAATAGCCGGCATCTTTTAACTTGTTGGTGTGTTTTGCAGCCTGAACATTCTCATCGGTGTAAGGACTGGCGCTCATGCTTAATAAACTGTCGGCTACGATTAGCAGGCCCTGTTTTTTGGATTGATCCGAAAAGTACATCCAGCGCACATCGGTACGGTTTCCATTTTCCTGCGGAACGGCGTAATGCTCCATAAAATCGTTTACCGGTTCGGCATAAACGGCAGCATCTGAAGCATAATTTTTATCAATATAATTTTCCATCGGGCCTTTGCCATACCATGAAATGTTATCGTAATTACGGGCAATTCCTGTTTGCATACCCACTTTTGGAATATTCGGTAAACCGGGTTTAACTTTCAGCACGTATTTTACCTCTATAGTGCCTGAAGAAGTAATTAAATAGCTGATTTGAACGGTTGCGCTATCATTTATCAGGCTATAATTCGAAGTATGTACGAGGCCTGAACCCGCCATGTTATTAAACTTACCCGCATTTGATCCTGTGTATTTGAGATCATTGGCATACCATTGCTTTAATTTTTTATTCGATTTCCAGCCGCGTTTATCATTGTCGGTTAAAGGACGCGTAAAATGTGGCAGTAAGGGTGCAAAAATCTGTTCCTTACCTTTCCATTTATAAGAAATCAAAGCGCCATTCTTTTTGCTGATATAGATCTCGAAATTTTGACCTGAATAGATATCCATATCAGCATTTCCGGTGTATTTTGGCGGCGTAATTTTATCGGTCAGCCTGGATTCGGCTAAACCTGTTAACGCAAACTGATTTGAAGCTACTTCGAAACCTTTTTTGGCCCATGCTTCGTCCTGGCGTAAAGTAAAATGGATATCAGCTAAATATTCTGATCCTGCATCCATTTTTGGCAGATATTTCGAAATGTTAAGCAAAGTATCTTTTCCGGCAGCAAGATTAACGGCAGGCAGAATTTTCTGGCTCAGGACCACTCCGTGTTTGCGTACAAATAACGTGGCAGTATAAGCGTTCAGATTTTTAACCGCATGGCGATTGCTGATTTTTAAAATCCTTTTCGCCTGGTCGGCCCATTCGGTTTGTGCGCCCTGATAAACACGTTTACATTCGTACATCGCCCCTTTGGGTTTCCCGTCAGAATTAACCACGCCTTTAATAGTGAAATTATCGAAATACTTTTCGCCGAAATCGCCGCCATAGGCATAGAATTTGTTATCCGCACTGTCGGTTTGCAGAATGCCCTGATCTTTAAATTCCCAGATGGCGCCTCCGATTATACGTGGCGTAGTACGGAAAACATCCCAAAAATCTTTCATGTTTCCTACAGAATTTCCCATCGCGTGGGCATATTCTACAAAGAAAATCGGACGGTTATCGCCATTTTTTTGTTCTGCCAGCATTTTTGGGGTATAAATGCCAGGGTACATCCGGCTTACCATATCCACATAAGGCTGATCTTGAGGGTTTTGCAGGCGATGCGAATGATCGTTCGGTTTTAAATAAGCCGGATTGCCTGGGTCGATGTAACCATCCAACCGCGGATTTCCCATGGCAGGTTCGTAGTGAACAGGCCTGGTGATGTCAAAATCATGGATCCACGCTGCCATAGCTGCATGGTTAGGGCCATTACCCGATTCATTGCCCAAACTCCAGATAATGATGCTCGGATGGTTTTTATCGCGCATTACCATACGGCTGCTACGCTCTAAATAAGCCGAAGTCCAGGTTGGGTCGTTACTTAATTTACCACCGAGGCCGTGGGTTTCCAGATTAGCTTCATCAATGACCAGGATGCCGTATTCGTCGCATAGATCGTATAAATACGGATCCATTGGATAATGGCTGGTGCGGATACAGTTAAAGTTGAACCGTTTTATCGTCTGCACATCCTGCAGAATATCTTCGCGACTTAAGGCTTTGCCTTTTGTTGGGTGATGATCGGGACGGTTGATTCCATAGAGATAAGTTTCTTTGCCATTAATCAACAGTTTACCATTCGTTTTAGAAAATTCGATACTCCTGAAACCAACTTTACAACTTTTAACCTCGAGCACTTTACCTAAGCTATCTTCTAAAGAAAGGGTTAGTGTGTATAGATTAGGTACTTCATCACTCCATTTTGCCGGATTCTTTATCTTACTTTCCAGCAGCCCAAATTTCACGTTATCCAGGCGGGGCCATATTTCATTGATGATGCTTTCTGCACTTCTTTCTAACGGCTGGTCCAAAACGGCTTTACCATTTTGATCAAAAAGCAATGCTATTACCTTATAGCCTTTTACTTCTTTACCTGTAAGGTTTTCAATCCGCGGACGAATGCTTAAAGTAGCATCTTTATAATCTTTATCGAGTTTGGTTTGAACAAAGAAATCGGCAATCCGCAATTTAGGTTCGGCCAGGAGCATTACTTCGCGATGGATGCCGCTTAAACGCCAGTGATCCTGATCTTCGAGGAAACTGCCATCTGTCCAACGCATTACCTGAACCGATAAAATGTTTTCTCCAGCCTGAAGATAAGGTGTAATATTAAATTCAGATGAAAGAAAACTATCTTCGGCATAACCCAGGAATTTCCCGTTTACCCAAACTTTATAACCTGAACTTACCCCTCCAAAATGCAGGGTGATATTCATATCTTTCCAGTTTGCAGGAATAGTAAAAGTGCGCTGGTAACTGCCAACGCCATTATAATCCATTGGTGGATTCGGCGGATTTACAGGACGGAAAGGATAAACAGCACTTTTATAAATGGGTTTATCGTAACCTTTCATTTCCCAGTTGGAAGGAACTTCGATTTTTTTCCAGCCGCTTACGCGCGATTTATAGAAGTTTTGCGGTGCATCAGCAGGTTTAAGGGCGAAAGAGAAATCCCAATCACCATTTAAAGAAATCATTCGGCTTGATTGTTCACGAATGCCTTTTTTTGCAGCTTCAATATTTTCGAAAGAGTAAGCTGTTGCACGTGATGCATCACGGTTTATACCACTTACAGATTGATCTTCCCATGGCTCCCTGCTGTAAATTTGCGGAGCTTTTTGGACAGCTGTAGGTGTTTTGTCGACAAGCTGGGCATTGGCAATTAAAATTTGACCACAAAGGCTCAAAAAACACAAAGCAATTGCTTTAGTCCAAAAGCTTGATCTTGGTATCTGAGTGGTTAAAAATTGATATATCTTCATCATTTTGTAGTATGAATTAAAATTGAAGATGAAGACAAACCTGCTGAGGCTGCCGTTAATTTAATGGTTCCGGTTTTTTCGGTGGATTGGAGAATGGCCAGGCACAAACCATGAAATGTTTTACGGTAATTTGCTTTAAAAGGCTCTAAACTGGCCTGAAATCCATTATCAACACCTGCAATAAAACCATTGCCTTCCACTTTAAAATTAACCAGGTTATCAGCATTGGGAACAACATTTCCTGCGGCATCTAAAATACGGACGGTGATAAAAGACAAATCCTTTCCATCAGCTTTAATATTTTTCCTATCGGCAACCAACTCAATTTTAGCAGGTGCGCCGGCTGTTTTTACCTCGCGGACCAATACCTCTTTGCCATTTTTACGCGATACCGCTTTTAAAGTTCCAGCCTCGAAATTTACATGCCAAAGCACATGCAGATCATCACCTTGTTTAGACTTTTTACCCAGCGATTTTCCATTCAGGTACAATTCTACTTCATCGGCACTATTGTAATAAGCCCAAATTTCAACTGATTTGCCTTTTTCCCAGTTCCAGTGTGGTAAAATATGCAATACAGGTTTGTTGGTCCACTCACTTTGGTACATGTAATAGGAATCTTTAGGAAAACCCGCTAAATCGACAATACCGAAATAAGAACTCCGGGCCGGCCATGGATAAGGTAAAGGTTCGCCGAGGTAATCAAAACCTGTCCATACGTACAAACCTGATACATGATCGTATTTTTTTGCCTCCTTCCAGGTTTCCTCATGGGTAGAGCCCCAATAGGCAGAAACATTATCATAAGCAGATGCCGACCACGCTTTATTGCCTTCGGTAAATTTGGTTTTACCATCTTTAGGCCAGCGGCGAATGGTATCTGCAGTATCATAAAATCCCCTGGTTTCGAGTGCAGAAGTAGTTTCAGTAGCCAAAAACTTAACCCCGGGATAATTCGCAGGAAAATCTTTATAAAGTTTGTGGTTATAGTTTAAGCCGTAAATATCAAGCGCATTGGCCTGGTAAATGAAGTTTTTTTCAGCTTTTGTTTCGGTTAGTGCCGAAATCACCGGACGGGTATTATCCAGATTTTTAACGATTGCTACCAACTCTTTGGTAAGCGCAATGCCCGTGCTGTCAAACTGTTCGCGGATTTCGTTACCGATGCTCCAGAGGATAATGGATGGGTGGTTACGATCGCGTGTAATCATATCTTCCAGGTCTCTTTTATGCCAGTCTGGAAAATTCAGGTGATAATCATTTTTGGTTTTCTTTTTCGCCCACATGTCAAAAGCCTCATCCATTACCAGAAAACCCATTTTATCGCATAAATCCAAAAACTCAGGTGCCGGCGGATTATGCGCGGTACGGATGGCATTTACACCCATTTTCTTCATGATTTCGAGCTGGCGCTCCATGGCCCGTACATTTACAGCAGCACCCAATGCACCTAAGTCATGGTGCAGACACACACCGAGAATTTTCATCGGTTTTCCGTTTAAAGAAAAACCTTTCAGCGCATCAAAATTGAATCTCCGGATGCCAAAAGTGGTACTTTGTGCATCTATAATTTTATTTTCGGAATCAGTAATTTTAACCAGCAATGTGTATAAATAAGGCCTGTCTACCGACCATATTTCGGGTTTGTTGATCAGCAGATTTGATACATTTTTTCCGATATTATCTTCGATTAAATCTACTGGGATAACATAATTTGCTACCTGTGTACCACCTTGATTTAGAACTGAAAACTCGATTTTGTATTTTTTAGTTTTATCTATGGATTTATTTACAAAATTAACCTGGGGTGCTACAAAACCTACTGTTTGACCTGGCTGTAAATTTCCGCCATCTGTCGATTCGCCGAAATCGCCACTTACAAAACCCGCTTTAACAAAAATGCCATGTTCTTGTATAGCAACTTTTGCTGTTGAGGTTAACCATACATTTCTATAAATACCCGAGCCGGAATACCAGCGCGAATCGGGTTGAGCAGAATTATCAACTTTAACGGCAATAACGTTTTTCTCAGGTTTTAAAAATTTACTGATTTCGTAAGAAAATGAGCTATAGCCATAAGGTCTTTTGCCTAAATATTGTCCGTTTACCCAAACCTCGCTATTTTTATATACGCCATCGAATTCGATGGTGATTAACCGATCTTTAAAATTGGCGGGGGCGGTAAATTCTTTTCTGTACCAGCCAATTCCGGTAGGTAAACCACCGCCTTCAGGTTTTGCAGGGTTTTTCTCGTCAAAATTTCCCTCGATGCTCCAATCATGCGGTAACGTAAGTTTTCTCCATTTCGAATCATTGTATGATGGAAATTTAGCTGCAGAATTATCGCCAAGGAGGAATTTCCAGTCTTTATTGAAACTTACTCGGGTGCGAGGTTCCGGAGTGGCCGTCATTGCGAGGCAAGAAGCAATCTTACTACCATGGGTCAGCCGTTCTTTTGCATTAGGATTGATTTCCCGAAGTTTCGAGAAAAGTTTCGCCTCGCAACAACGAGGTGCCCACAAGCCCAAAATCAAAAAAAGTACAACTTTAAAATTCCTAAGCCTCTTCATGTTATTTCTCAGTTTCCCTTACAAAATCTACTTTACTTTTACCTAAATCTTTCGAAGTTGCAACTGCAATTCCGCGTTGATCCTGTTTATTTACGGCGCAATAGAAATGGTAAACCACGCCTTTATACTTTAATACGAAAGATTTATGCGCGTATAGCTCATCGTATTTTTCTGAGGATTCAACAAGGTTATCG
This sequence comes from Pedobacter miscanthi, assembly GCF_003315595.1. GTDB lineage: Bacteria > Bacteroidota > Bacteroidia > Sphingobacteriales > Sphingobacteriaceae > Pedobacter > Pedobacter miscanthi. Next base: position 57,383 of record NZ_QNQU01000018.1, read on the forward strand.
CCCGTCCAGTCGGTCCAGTTCAAGAGATCTTTTGATACCGCAAAACGGTTAAAAGATCCTTTTCTATCCTGCCAAAAAGCCCCAAAGTAAAACATTACATAATTTTCGCCAATCTGCTGTATTACAGCATCTCCTGTAATACCAACCGGATGATGAACCACCGGATTTTTATTAAAGCGCTGCCAATGAACCATATCATCCGAAACTGCCATCCCGATCCGTTCATACCAGCGTGTTTTTTTATTGTTCGCCAGCGAATCGCCCACAGCGTTATAGTACATTACAAAGCGATGTCCTGTTAATTTTTTCTGGTCTTCGATCACCGTGCTTTTAAAAAGTTTATTGCGGTTTTCCCACCAGCGTACATTTTTATCTGATGAGCTTAAAACAGGTTTTTCTAAGCGGCTCCATTCCTGCACAATGGATGGATCTTTTGTTGTGTAAGCCATTCCGATAGATAAAGGCTCCACTTCGTAACCTTTCTCTTTTCCACCAAAATACGACATCCAATATTTGCCATCAAACTGATTTACCCCATAACTTCCACCCCATTTGATGTCGGTTAAGGCATTATAACCTGCTTTTTGATTGTCATCCCAGTTACCGGCATCAGCAAACGACATCAGTTTGCCCTGGTTTTCCCAATGCAGCAAATCTTTACTTTTTGCCAGCCAGGTTTCGTAACCACGACCGCTAAAAATGAGATAAGTCATGTACCAATCCTTTCCTTTTCTGAAAACTGTGGGACAATCCATTTTATGGTCTTTATCTCCAGGAACCATTACCAGACCGTATTTGTAAGGTGTTTTTACTTCCTGATAGATTTTTTCCATCTCTGCAGCAGAAACGGCTTGATTACTTTGAGCGTTTGATTTAACAGCCCAAATAAAAAGAAGGATCAAAATGCTTATCTTTCTCATTTGAACTTTAAATTAAATTTATAATAGCCTGAACCGATGGCCACCCTGGTTTTACCGTTTTCGATCCCTGTATCGGTAAATGATGCGTTATTTTCTTCTAAAAGCTCGCTTTTGGGATACGCCGGGAAATAAACCACAGCTTTAGTATTCACGGGGACATTAACCTCTAAAATGAAATTTTTATCGTTTTTCTCCCATTTAGTAGAGATTTTTCCATAAGGAGAATTATAACTAACCTGAGCGGCAGTTAAATCGCCAACTACTTCTGGTTCAATTTTAATTTGGTTGAAAGCAACCGAATTTTCTGCCTGGCGGATGCCACCAATGCCACTGTACAGCCATTCCATTAAATGACCGAGCATAAAATGATTGTTGGAAACGGTTGGTAAAGCCGCCCACGATTCGGTTAATGCGGTAGCACCTTTGGCAATCTGCATACCATAACCCGGTACATCGGCGCGACTGTTCATATCGAAAATCACATCCGATTTTCCGGCATCTTCTAAAACACGTAATACATAACGATACCCGATATCACCAGCGGTTAAACTGTTTTTTCTGTCGCGGATATCTTTAACCAGATTGTCGATCACTGCTTTTTTATCTTGTTCTTCAACCAGGCCCATGTAAATCGCCATGGCATTTGCTGCCTGCGAACCCGTTGCGTATTGTTTGGTTTTAACATCGAAAAACTTGTTATTAAATGCTTTTCTCACTTCAACGGCAAGTTTTGAATATGCCATGGCATCAGCTTTTTTACCTAAAAGTGTGGCCATTTTCTCCATTACCTTCAAATCGTAATAGTAGATGGCCGTTCCGGTAACGCCCATTGGCGTGAGTTGAGAGACACCAGGTGGTTTTGGTCCTAAATCATACCAGTCGCCCAAACCCTGAGGTAAAATATGGTTGTTTGCTTTTGTGCCCAAATAATTGATATAACGCTGCATCATCGGGTAATAATCAACCATGGCCTGTTGATCTCCATACCATTGATAGAGGTACCATGGTAGCAAAATTCCACTACTGCCCCATTCAGGCGAATCGCGGAACATATCGCCACCCCATTCAAATTTTACGTATTCAGGGGCAATTTCCGGGATCAGTCCGTTGCTCAGCTGTGAGTTTTTCATATCCTCCAGTGCTTTTTTAAAAAGCGGCGCAGCATTGTAATTGTAACCTACAGAATTGCCCATCAGATGCAACTGCTCCAGCCAGCCCAGTTTTTCACGGTGCGGACAATCGGTAAAAACACTCATCATGTTACTTTTTACCGACCAATCGATAAGATTGAAAGTTTTATTAAATAAACTGTTAGAAGACGAGAATTCGCCAACTTTTTCAGCAGCATTTCTAATATGTAATGCTTTTAAATCCTCAATAACCGTTTTGGCTAAAGTATTTTCTTTTCCAGCCGGCACAGCGCCTTTAACCTGCAGATAGCGGAATCCTGTATAAAAGAATTTTGGCCGCCAGGTTTCTAAACCATCTCCTTTTAATATATAAGTAAAATAAGATGGACCACCCATATTTTTCTGGGTTACTGTGCCATCGGCTTTTAATAATTCTGCCGGTGTAATGCGGATAGTATCACCTTTTTTGCCACGTGCTTTTAATTCGATGATGGCTGAAGCATTCTGCCCCATATCATAAACCCATTCATGATTACCAACTGCAGTGATGTTTTTTGCTGTAAAATGATCGAAAATTTTTATAGGTTCCTCTTTTTGTGCATTGAGTTTTGGTCCGTTAACCAATACAGCAGATTTCCAGTTTTGATCATTAAAGCCTGATAAATCCCAGCCTTTTTGTTCCAGGTTGGCATTATAATCCTCTCCACCATAAATACCCGAGAAAGTGACTGGCGACAGAGCCGTTTTCCAGCTTTGATCGCTAATTACATTTGTTGAAGTTCCATCGGTATATTCTACCAAAACGCGACAGATCATTTTAGGATAGCCAAAAGCTACTTTCAACTTTCTATACCTCTCTTTAACTGGTGGCATGTAATAAAAACCATTACCAAGCATTACACCAATGGCATTTTCGCCCTTTTTAAGCTGTTTGGTAACGTTGTAGGTTACGTATAATGCCTCTTTATCGTATTTTGTCCAGCCGGGTGCTAAAAAATCATCCCCAACTTTTTCGCCATTTAAGCTCATTTCGTATTGGCCGAGGCCCGAGATAAAAGCCGTTGCCTTTGTTATGCTTTTGGTTATCACAAAATTTTTGCGGAACATAGGCAAAACATTGTTGGCGTTATATTTATCTTTTTTGCCATCAGTTGGCATCACATTTACATTCGAATCGGGCATTTTTTCATAAGCAATCCACTTTGCTTCTTTCCAATCGGCTGGGTTTAATAAACCCATTTGCCAGGTTGCGGCATTACTCCACTCTGATCCATTTCCATAATTATCCCAAATACGCAGCTTCCAGTAATAGGTTTTGGTAGGTAAAAGTTTAGCGCCTTTATAGGTTATCTGAATAGATTGGCCAGAATTTACCTTTTTGGTATCCCAAATTTCGCCAATGTTCTTTTTTAAGTTTGCAGTACTGCCAGAAACCAGGATTTGATATGCGGTTTGCATCACATTGTGTTGAGGTGACAGCAATTTCCAGCTCAGGTTAGGATTTACCATATCAATACCAATAGGATTATTTCTGTAAGCACAAGTCAGATCAATAACCTTTATATCCTGCGCAAAAAGCGGAATGCTCAACAGATAAAGCCAAGAAAAAATCAGAAATCTGCTCATTATCCTTTGGTTAGCATTGCGAAATTTTTACGCAAAAGCAGTGGTTAAATTTTGGTTTATAAATGGTTAATTGATACCTTAATCTTATTAAAAATCGATTCTAAGAGCGATTTGATTAATAAAGTAGTGTCAATTCAAATATAAATGTTTTTTTTAAATATGAAAACATATATTCGTATTTAAATTACAAAATCTTCCCATCGTTAAATAGGAAAGCATTTTGTATGTTTGAAATTGTAAAAATTACGCTACAGCCAAATTTAAACCTGTATGAACGAAAAGGAATCAAAGTACCAGGCCCCTGCTTTAGATAAGGGACTTGATATACTGGAATATTTATCTGCACAATCTATCCCGCTTTCGCAAACTGAAATTGCAGTCGGCATTGAGAAAACACCGAACGAAATTTACCGGATGTTAATGAGTTTGGAGAGCCGCGGTTATATCCTCCGCGATGAGGTTTCGGGGAAATACAGGCTTTCGTTAAAACTATTTTACCTTTCGCACAGGCATTCGCCAATTGATGAACTGCGTAAAGCGGCACAGTTTCCACTGGAAGAACTGGCCAATACCATTCGCCAGTCGTGCCACTTGAGTATTTTGTATATGAACCAGGTGATGGTTATTATTCATGCGAAAAGTCCGGGGCCAATTGCACTTTCTATCGAAGAAGGAAACTTATTTCCATTACCGCTAACTGCGTCAGGGAAGGTTTTACTGGCTTATATGCCAGAAGTGGAACGTAATACTACTTTGAAAAACAACGCGATTTATAAGAAATACCACAAAACGCAGCAGGAAGATTTTTTAAGTTCATTGGAAGATATCCAGCAAACGGGTTCATATTTTAAAAACAGCGACTCGGTTTCGGGTGTAACCGATCTTTCTGTACCTATCGGTATTTCAGGAAATAACGGAATTATTGCCTGTTTAACCATTTCGATGTTAAATGCGATTAATGTAGATCAGGCAATCGAAAATGATGTGATACTGGCCGAGGCGCAGAAATGCGTGAAGAAGATTGAGCAAAGGATTGGGGTTTAGGCCGAACCCTCTGGAAGGGGATTTAACTTTCTAATTGATAAAACAGTAAAATGAATTGCAAGCTGATTTGGGCGTTACCCAAGCTGCGCAAGGGTCGGGCTTTTCAGGGCTGCGCTTCGCTCCGGTACCGATAAAATATCGGTACTAAACCCTTACAATCCCTAACGCGGATTTAACTTATTAAAGCGTCTTTATTTAAATCTCGCAGGTTTTAAAAACCTGCGAGGTTTAAATTAGAAAAAGTTTGCGCTCGTTTTCCAACGAGTGCGTCAATAACTAAACGATTTTATCGTTTGTAAACGATGAATTATTTAACGATCTATCTCGAGACAGATTTCTCGACTTCGCTGCGCTTCGCTCGAAATGACGATATTAGTTGGTGTACCTTACCTCATAATCCCTGCCCTTTTCAATTGTTAGCTCAAAAAGCCCTTTCGAAATTTCTTTCACCTCGGCATTTTTAATAACAGGCTTCGATTTACTTTTAAACCTTAATTTTCCAGTTCCTGTGGCAGAAGAAACTCTGATCTCTTTTTTGCTGCAATACACCGAAATATCACCGTTTGCGGTTGGTACTTTTCCTTCCATCCAGGCTAAACCACCTAAATTAGGTTCAATGGTGTAAGTTTGGTAACCTGCTGTTACTGGCTGCACGCCCAGGTAATATTTCCCCAGTAAATATATCGGGCTGGCACCCCAGGCGTGGCAAAGGCTTTTACCAAATGGTCGGCCATACATTTCCAAGTGTTCTGTTCCTTTTTTATCCGGATTATATTCTTCCCAGAAAGATGTAGCACCCAGTTTTAACATACCACCCCAATAATTTTTCATTTCCTTTAACACATAAGGTTGTTCGCCCATGGCACATAGGGCCTCCAGTTCGTAAAAGCGCATGTAAGGCGTGGTGATTTTGGCTACTTTATCATTCAGCAGAACATTTTCTTTCACTGCTAACTTTTGCTCGGGACTGAAATAATCAAAGAAAATTCCGAACATATTGGCATATCGGGTTACGTTATCGGTTTGTTTGTCATCAATTCGGCTATGTACCAATGCCCTTTTTTGCTGATTCCAGTAAAGCTCAAATATTTTTGCTTTTAGTGCTTTTGCCTGCTGATCATATTGAGCTGCTCCGTTTGTATCGTTGGCTAATTTAGCACATAAAGCCATGGTTTCTAAACTTCTGGCGTATAATAACTGCTCGAAACTTACTTCACCATCCTTACTCAGTTTATCTGCCCAATCAATAAAAATCCAGTCACCCGGCATCCATTCTAATAGCCCGTTTTTGTTCTTTCTGCCATCGATATAAGTCATTAACGATTGCATACGGGGATAAATATCCTGCACAAATTTCTGGTCGCCGGTAAATTTGTAATAATCGTAAATACCTAAAAACCAATAAAAAGAATAATCCATAATGGTATTGATGTGAGCCGTTACCGGATCTTTTCCGCGTTGAGCCAATAAGGTTCTTTTCACCGTTGGTGCATCAAAAAACGAATAATAATTCATCAGGTAACTTTGATAGGCATCACCACTCCAAACCCATCTGTCACGCTTGATGCCATCGATAAAAAATTCGCGGGTATTTAAATGGAAAGTATATTTAGCTACATCATAAATTTTGTTCAATTCTGCATCAGATGATTTAAAACTGCCGCGTTCGGTTACCGGGGCATACTCATATAACATGGAAACAGAATCAGCAGAAACACCGTTTCCGGGTTGAAAATTCACATATCTGAAAGCTTTTGAAAGCGGCATAATGGAATCTTTCTTCTGTTGCAGGTCAATGTCCAGATTGTCTAAGGTTTCGCATTTATCTATCGATAGTGCTTCTTCTTTCGATTCTCCATAGTAGATACTCAACCTCCCTTTTCCTTTTAAACCATGTACTTTAATAAAACCAAAGGTTTCTTTTCCGAAATCGGAAAGTAAGCCATTGTTTATTTTTTCTGTTTTAACTGCGGATTGTGCGATAACCGGTAATTTAAATTGTGATGGTAACTGGTTTGGATCGTTCAGGTTCCATGATCCGGCTGAAACAAATGTAGTTCCTGATTTATCGGATGTCTTTCCACTGGCATCAATCCATTCTTTATCTTCAAATGTGCTCAGCCAGGTTTCGTCTGAAACTATGGTTTTACCCTGTACAAAAATCGAGGGAACATGGGCCTGGTTATACACTTTTAAGCTTAATTTATGCTTCCCGGCAGGAATTTGGATGCTTTTCGGAAAACCGGAAATGGCCTGACCATCAATTTTTACATTATAGGTACCTTCTACAAAAAGTTTAACTTCTTCAGGTTGCGAAAGGTTAAATTCTTTATGAAAATCGACCAGCACATAATGACTGTCCATTTTCCAGAATACCGGAAAAAAGGAACCTCTTTCGGTTCTGCGGTTTTGCATTACATTGCTCATGTAGATGTCGAAATCGCCGGGATACCAGATCCATGAGGCTTTTTGGGCAGAGAGCTGGACTACTGAGCCACTGAAGATGAGGAGGAGGATTATCTTTTTTAAGGTTTTCATATATAGTTGATTTTTAGCCACAAATGGGCATAAATTTTATATTGTTTTTTTGTTCTTAACCACTGATGGACACAGATAAACACAGATTTTTATATCTGTGTGCATCCTTTTCATCTGTGGTTCATTATTTTTAATGTCCATTAAAGAAGAGGTATAGTGCAATCATCACGATGGTCAATGCGGCCCATGAAATCCATACCGCTTTGGCTGGTTTTTCAATATTGGCCTGGTGTTCTTCATTCACGGTATAGATGCTTGGCGATCGATCTAGCAGGGAAATTAAAATGGCAATCAGCAAAAGTCCTGCAAAAATGAAAAAGGAAAGCATTAAATAATGCGGCCAGAAATGATATTGATCTGAAGGTAAAATCCAGAGATAAGTTACACCAACACCCAAACTTAAAATAGAACCAACGGAAAGTGTAAAATTGACTGCTTTTCGGGTGGTTCGCTTCCAGAAAACGGTTAATAAAAATACTACCGATAATGGCGGCGCAATAAAGCCCAAAACGGATTGAAAAACATCAAATAAATTGAGCCCTTTAATATTATCAATCGCTAATACCACAATAACGGCAAAAATGCAGCCGGCTACCACGGCCCACCTGCCAATACGGATAATCTGCTTATTACTGGCCTGTGGATTGATTTTCTTTACATAAATATCCATCGTGAAAACGGTACTCAGGGAGTTTAAAGATGATCCGATGGTACCTACCAGAACGGCAATCAATACCACGATTACCAAACCATTCATTCCCGGAGGAAAAAGGTTGGTTACCATCGTCATATATGCTTCGTTTGGATCTTTTAAACCAGGGAATAATACGTAACAAAGGATTCCTGTTCCGATAAATAAAGGCAGGGAGAGGATTTTTAACCAGCCGATAAAACTCACACCCAGTTGCCCCTGTTTTAAGTTTTTGGCACCCAAAACAGATTGCACCATCGATTGATCGGTACAGAAAAAGGCAACAGCAGCAACCGGATAACCTAATAAAATGGCATACCATGGATATTTGGGATCGCTGGCCGGCTGGATTAAATTCCAGAAATGATGAGGTGTTTTTAAATAAAGTGCTGAAATGCCTCCAACTTTGTTCAAACCCAAAAGCATTAAGGAAAGCGAAACAGCAATCAATAAAATCATCTGGAAAACATTCACTTTTGCAATGGCTTTTAAACCACCGAAAAAGGTAAATAAACCTGCAAATGCAACCAAAACGGTTACAGATTGCCACATGGGGATGCCCAAAATCTGTCGGACTAAAAAGCCTCCGGCAAATAAGCCAAGTGATAACCAGGAGATTAAAATTTTAACCAGCGCATACCAGGCTAAAATGTTCTGTGTTGAATCGCCATACCGATTGCCCATAAATTCGGGCATGGTACTCACTTTTGCAGCGAGGTATTTTGGCGCGAAAACAATGGCCAGCAGGAATAAAAATATAAAGGCATACCAATCAAAATTGACGGCCACAATACCAGTGCTGTAACCGATACTTGCAAAAGCCAGTAACATGGATGGGCCAACATTTGTACCCCACATATTAAAGCCGATGCTGCTCCAGTTCAATGATTTATTGGCCAGAAACAAGGTTTCATTCTCGTTCTTCTTTTTCGAAAAACTTGCCCGATACCCGATTATCATCAGAATAGTGAGGTATGCGATGACAATGATGTAATCTAAATTGGTTAAACGTTCTACAATGTTTCCCATTGGTTTATTTGGTTAGTTTTAGTCACAGGTTGTTTATTTTTTAGCCACAGATGAACACGGATAAACACAGATTTTTTAAGTTCAATAGCCATGGTTCGTGTCCGCCAAGAACTATAAGAACATTCGTCATTGCGAGGTACGAAGCAATCTTACTACTATGGGTGGGTATATATATTGTACACCCAGCGAGCGTTGTAAGATTACTTCGTCGTTCCTCCTCGCAATGACGACTTTTTTTGCTGCCTAATTTCTTTTACAGTCCTATCGATTCCCTTGTAATGTTATTTGCTTTTAAAATGTCATCAATTTTTACAGGTAAACCTGTTTCTAAAGATTTATCCATAGCCTGCAGCAAGGCTACCGTCCCGATTCCTTCTTTTAAATCAGGGTAAGCAGTAAAATTGTTATTAATGCTATCAGCAAAGTATTCAAGATAGTTTTGATATTCTCCGGCGTGGTGACTTTGCCCTTCGAAACGGAAATAATGTTTTAAGGTAGCATCGCCCCAGGTAATGATCTTTTCTTCCCCTGTTTTAGTGGTAACGGAATAACGCAGTTCATGGTAATCGGCCTGGCTTGCGCCTTCTGTACCACGGAGGATACAGCTCATGCCACTGTCGCGGCTTGCGGGTTGTGTTGGCCCGGTATAAGCACCGCTTACCCTTGCAATCCGGCCATCTTTTGCCTTGAAAATGAAATGCATGGTATCCTGATTTTTTAAACCGGCATTTAAGCCATTGCTGCTTAACATCCCGTAACCCATTACCTCTTCAATATCGGGCAAATACCAGCGGATAAAATCTGCGGGGTGACTTAAACCACCATATAACCATTTAAAAGATTGTTTTAGCGACCATCCTTTTTCTAAAAACCAGCGGTGATCGGCATGGTAATGACTTTCTATAGTAATCAGTTCGCCGATTAAACCAGCATCAAAATCTATTTTCTGGCGCATGGCAGGCTCGAAAAAACGTGAACTTTGTCCGACAAAAATTTTCTTTCTTGATTTTTTAGCAAGTTCTAAAAGTTCGTTTGCATGGGCCAGGTCGTCAATGAAAGGTTTGGTACATACCACATGTTTGCCATGTTCTAAAGCCAGTTTGATGTGTTCGAAATGTAAATGATCCGGCGTGTAAATCGCAATCATATCGATCTTATCACTGGTTAACATATCCTCGTAATTGGTTGTCCAGTTCTGAAAATCGAACTCTAAAGCCCGTTCTTCGCAAAGCTTTTTATTGGCGTCGCAAATCTGGATAAGTTTAAACTTTTTGCTGGCCAATGATGCAGAAATCGTACTTCTGCCCTCTCCTAAACCTAAAATCCCTAATCTTAACATGTTATTATTTTTATAAGCGTTTATTTACTTTTCTTTCCCGTCACCCTGAACTTGTTTCAGCATCTTCCATGCTATACCTCTCCTATAAGACCCTGAAACAAGTTCAGGGTGACGACTCGGTAAGAGCAATAGCGACTTTACTTTTTTACTCAACCGGTTTAAAAAACACCCAGACCTCATCAGGTTTTGTACCCTCAATTCCCTCCTGGTATTTTTTCATTATCGCGTTCCATTCGTCCACTTTTGGATTGTTTAAAGTGGTTTTCGGATTTAAATCGTCTAATTTTTTTCCTTTCGGAATGCTGATGATCAGCATTAGCTGCCTGTCTTTTTTAAAAATGGCCAGTCGCTGAAATTCTGCATTGCAAAAGCCCTTTGATATTTCAGGCCATTTCTCAAATTGTGTTTTATGGTAATTGAGGTATTCGTTTTGCATCTTTTCATCCTTCACCAGATTAGCCGATAAAATGATGTTCTCCCATTCAGCTACAGCTTTGTCTCCACAGTTCTTTTCCCGGTTGAAATCGTAAAACGGGTTATCGTAAAGCTTGATTTCGGAAGGATTTAAGCGCTTTAAAGTCTGCTGCAAACTTTCTACCTTTAAACTGGACGTATAAATTACCAGTCGGTTATTCCATTTGTAAATGGCATCCGGCAAAAGATTATTTTCTTTCGCAAAAGTTTTTAAAGTATGCTCCGAAGGAAGATGGTCCGTTTTGAAAATCAGTTCAAAAACAACAGATTGATCTTCTGCCTGATTAATTCCTCTATCCGAATGGGGTTCTTTTTCGTTTAATAAATATTGAAAGGGTTTTTCCAGCCCTGCATTTTGTTTAATGCCTTCCTCAACCTTTGGACCGTTATTTTCCCATAAATTATCTGGTCCGTTGGCATTTTGAAGGTATTTTTCAGCAGGTGTCCAGTTGTTTTTAATGGTGAAATAAGACGAACCTTCATCAGTATATAAATAAAACCAATGGTCTGGAAGATGGGCAAAAGGCGCTTTGTAAATGCTGTCGACAACATTTTCGGTGATCAATGATCCTGGTTGGGCTGACAAAGTGTAAATCCCGGCTACATCGTACATGTGTTTGCCATAATGGTGGATTTTATTGCCTTTAATGGTATTATTTTTCATCGCATTTTGCGTTTTCGTCCAGCCCCAGCCCATGCTGATGCCGGAATAGGAAACATCGCTGATTTCGTTATGCAAAATCCTAATCCCGCGAACATAACCCGCTCCAATACCTACAGCACCCCAATCTTCGTTAGTTACGTCGGTGATTAGGTTATTTTCAATTTGATCATTGGTCGATATTTCACGTTGATCTGACGGGTTATATGGCAGATGAACTTCGGTTGCTTCATCTGAAAATGTTCCGACTAAAATCGCCGAACCACCGATATCTTTGAATAAATTCCCCTTGATTTCATTGTCTGCAGTTCCTTTTTTTAAATCCAGCCCCGTTGATGCCAGGTGTTCGAAACGGCAGGATTCGAAAATGGTATGGTTAGCATAAGTTACTTCAACTGCTGAAGCTGGTCTGCCTACCCAGGCCTGGTTTTCTAAAGTTGGCTTATCAGGAGTTCCAGCCTGTTTTAATTTATAAGCATCGAGCATGTACATACCGGCCTGATGTGGTACATAACCTTGTTTAGAAGGCCTTAACCAACTGCTGTGCTCAAAGGAAATTCCCTTAAAACCCACAAATGATACCGGATGATCTATCGTTCCTTCAATTTTGACAAGATTTTCCAATGCCGGAGCAATAATTTCTGCATTGGCCATGTTTTCTGAAGCTTTTGGCCAATAATAAAGTTTGTGGTTTTGCAGATCTTCAAACCACTCCCCGGGTTCGTTTAAAAACTGAATGGCATTGCTGAGATAAAAAGCAGAATTTCCTGTTTTATCTGAAATCCATGGAGCTGGCCAGGGATGTTCTGACTGAATCCTGCTTTCGGGCTGCATAAACGAAAGTTCAGCAGTATTTTTCTCGATTTTAACTGATTTTACACGCAGATTAGCAATGGCCCACCATTGATGGATCAGCATTTCCATGCCCCTAATATTGGCTAAATTGATGTTTTTCTGGAGCGGGATTTTACAGGTTTGTTTTTTGCTGTCCCATGATAAAATCCTGCCCATCGCATCTCCATTATAGTTTTTTGCCCGAATGGCTTTTTTACCATTTACCCAAAGCTGGCGAAATTGAAGGTCGCTCCCATCGAAATTTGGAAGGTCGCTTATCCAAACCTTTCCAATGGCTTCTTTCGGCAAGCCCGCAACAGTTCCGGTAAGTTTTTTCCATCCTTTTATTTTGATCCCGCCACTTAAAATCACTTTTTCATTCGCTTCGGCAATAATTAAGGTGGGGCTATCTTTGGTTCCAGAATCTTCAGGACGGAGCATGACAGGCTCGTATAGTTGATAGAAACCTTTATTTATGATGATATTGATTCCACCTTTAATGGATGCATCATTTAAGCGGCGTAATTCCCTGGCTTTTCTAATCGCTGAATGAAGCGTAGCCAAAGGTTTTTCCTTGGTTCCAGCATAAGTATCATTACCTTTTAATGAAACATAAATATCTGCTGCATCTGCTTTGAGGTACAATAAAGAAAAAAGAATTACCAGAATTAAAAATAGTTTAAATTGTTTGGCTCGTGGAAGTACGAACCAAGGAAACCAGTATTTTATTGTATCTGTGCTTTGCATCTTTTTGGTTATCTCGATTTCCATAACACCACTAATAAGATTGCTTCGTACCTCGCAATGACGGATCATTTTGAAAAACCGATTTCAGGTAACTGGTATTGGCGCTGAAGTTATATTTTACACTGGTGGGCTGTTTTGCATCCCTGCTTCTTTCTACAACCAGCCAGCCACTCCAGCCTATGTCATCGAGCGTTGTTTTTACTCTATTTAAGTCGATTTTTGGATCATTTTGTAACCAAACGCCATCTTCATTAGTGGCATGGATCTGAACGATGTTTTTCCTGCCCAAAATTTGCAACTCCTTGCATAAATCCCTTCCGTTTTTAATGGCATTGGAGAAGTTGAAATAACTTTTTACGTTTTTAGAAGCGATATCTTTAAGTAATTGCAATTCACCCGTTGCATCCAAAGCAGTTTCAATTCCAATAGTAACGCCTGCTTTTGCAGCCATTTTACCCGCGATTTTCAGCCTTTCTACAATCGGTTCGCGCAGTTCAGGATTTTTGACCAGATCGCCCTGAATGCCCAATGGCAGAAAAACGACTTTAAGGTTCATAGCTTTGGCCGTGTCGAGGCAATCCTGTATCATTTTTTGATAGGTTGGGCGTTGGGCGAACGATTGCGCATAAAACCCGGTCATGGCCAGTGAGCAAAATTCCAGATTCAGTTCTTTGGCTTTATCCAGATATTCCTGTCTGATTTTTGGATCAGCCAGTTTATTGTCGAAGGTTTCCCTGTCGCCCAAGCCACCCATTTCGATTTCCAAACCATCTGCGCCAATTTCTTTAGCAAGTGGTAAAGCGCTAATTTTCTGACGTTTGAGGATCATCAGATCAATTACTGCAACTTTATACCTGTTTTTCTTTTCTGCAGCAAAAAGCAACTGATCGGGAAGTAATAACACGCCAGTGAGCATGCCTATTTTACCTATAAAAGTTCTCCTGTTCTGAATTTGCATACCCAATTATTTTGTTGCGTTTAACGGAAATAACTTTACCAGGTTTTCAAAGCCCATAACCGCATTTTTAGGCAGTTTTTCACCTTTATCTCCAAAAACATACATCGCATTTTCCTTTTCGATGGTTACTTTGCTCTCATCGTATTTGCCCGTCTTATCTTTAACAGCAGCGCCATTGAGCTTGAAATTTTTGATCAGGAAATCGTAAAGCGCAATCCGTTTATTAATGCCAAAATCATGTTTTTCCTCTGGTAAATGAACATTCTCCACTTTATTTTGAACACCATAATAGCCATACATTTTTTGCAGATAAGGGAAATCATGTTGAGGCGTGTGAGCCGTCCAGTCGCTACCGTCCGAAACCAGTAACTGAGGTCGTGGGGCAGCCATTGCGGCTAATTCTACATTATCCGTTCCACCGCCACATTGATGAATGGGCATACCGCTTTCGCATGGACAACCGCCATAAAAATAAGATGACATCGCAACCACCGGTGCGCTCAGCTTAATTCTGTCGTCCATAGCGGTCATTAAAATCGAATGACTTCCGGCACCGGAACCGCCACTGATGCCGATTCTTGATGTATCTGTTTCTTTAAGGGACGAAAAATAATCCAAAATCCGGATGCCACCCAGGGTTTGCACGGTTTGTGCCAAACTGCGGCGATGATCTTCATATTTAAACTGGAGCATAGATTCGCCCCAGGCAAATAAATCGTAACTGAATGCCATTGCTCCCATTCTGGCTATTGTTGCACAACGGATCTGGCAATCTGGTCTGTAGCGTTGCTTTTCCCAGTGTCCATCGGGGCTTAACACGACAGGGATTTTACCCTTGACATTTAAGGGCTTATAAAGTGAGCCATTGATCCACACACCAGGCAAAATCTCCAAAGCGATATTTTCTACCGAATAACCATCGAAAATTCTTTTGGCGGTGATAATCGGTTTTGAATTTGGTTTCGCCGGCAATGGCGATAACATTAAGGCCTGATAAAGTTCGGGTTTGATTCCCGCCTTGCGTTTTTCCCAACTGGCTTTATCATGGTATTTTGCTGCCAAACTATCGAGATAAGCCCATCCATCCTGAACTTCCCAACGGTAATATTCGTACTCTTTAAGTTTATAAACACCTGATTTTTCCTTGTTTACTTTCATGTCCAGAGGCGTTAGCACATTGCTTAGGGTTTCATCCACATTGCTACGGAAACGCCATTCGGCATAGTTTACCCATTTATCTTTTACCTGTGGCTCTGAATATTTAATCTGCACTTTAAAACGGGTCTGGATCTCTTTTAAGACCTCAACTAGTGGTTTTTTATAAGGGTTATCGGTGTTTTGAGTTTGGGCGGAGCCGTTACCTGGAAAAGATAGGTAAGTAATAAATAATATAGCTAAGTACCTGAACACTCTACCCGTCATTGCGAGTGCTGATTTTTCATCAGCCGAAGCAATCTTACCCGGCGAAATAGATTGCTTCGTCGTGCCTCCTCGCAATGACGATCGCCAAAACCATGAAATAACGTATTTAGTTGCATTTATCATCTTAACCCTCCTCGTTTTTAGTTTCCGTAATCACCGGTGCAGTATAACCTTTCAGTTTTGGCCAAACGCCATTTTCAATTTTCTTTAGCTTTAACTTTGATGGATCGACCACCACATGCTTGATTTTTTCTCTTCTCCAGGTGTAAATAAAGTGCAACATGCCATCGCTGGTTTGGATTACCGCAGGGTAAGAATACTGGCTGATTGGTGAATCTTCCAATATCAAAGCAGCGTACCATTCTTTGCCATCTTTAGAAATGGAAACGTTTAATGGCGTGCGAGGTCCTTTTGCTAAATCTCCGGGAGGCAACACATGATTATAAACCAAAACCTGGCGACCATCTTTCATGGTTACGGCATCCGTTCCCGAATTGTTATTTGGTAAAGAAGTTTTGATTAATGCCGACCAGGTTTCGCCGTTATCGTTAGACCAGGATTCTACAATTGCACGGTTAGCAGTTCTGGCTAAAATCTGCAATTTTCCATTTCCATATTGTAAAATGCTAGGTTGAATGGCTTTGATGCTATTTTCCGGCAGCGGACCAATCGTTCTCCAGGTTTTGCCGTTATCCTTGGTAACTTCGAAATGGATTTTCCAGCCATCACCTTCTTTGCTCGATGGTGCAAAAAGATTTCCATTGCTTAATAAAACAGGTTTGTTTTTTACTGGCCCGATATAGCCATCAGGTAATTTTGTAGCTTCCGACCAGGTTTTACCACCATCTTTTGAGGTTCTCATCATACCCCACCACTCGGAAGGTTTGGGACCGATTTTATAGAACAATAACAAATCGCCACCCGGCACCTGATATAAAACAGGATTCCACGTTGGTAATCTTTTTCCTTCAGTTTGAATGCCGGTAGCTACTGAAACCGGCGCTAACCATTTGCCATCTACAAAACGGCTGATGTAAATTTCAACATCGGGATTACGTTCTTTTGTACCCCCAAAAAACGAAGCCACCAAACCTGTTGGCGTTTCGGCTATGGTTGCAGAATGGCACGATGGAAATGGTGCCTTATCGTAAAGGAATTCTTGCTTCACAATGCCGGTTTGCCACTTTTCTACCTGTGCATTCGCAGTTGCAACAGATAAAATAAGGGTTAATGTAAGATATATTATTTTTAATTTCATAATTCTATTTTTCGCTTCGCGGGTGATTACACTGATTAGTTGATTCCACAGATTTTTATGCATCCAGAACTGAAAACTTCAAACTGCAAATTGTTTACTGTTTCTGTTTCGCTGCTTTTTCTTCCTTTATTTTTTTAGTATAAGCACTATAAAGCGCTCTCCAGCTACGTCCGTTGTTATTGAGTAATTGTTCTGATTTGGTTTTATAGATTTCGAAAATGGCCGAAATTTCTTTCATATTTTTATAATCTACGGCCTGTTCGCGTGCCTGTTTTAAGAATGACAGGATTTTAGCTTCTTCATCTGCAGTTAAATCCGGAACGATGGCCTTGTAACCTTTCATCGTAAATTCAACTTTGCCAATGGTATACTTATCTAAAATGGTTTCTACATCAATAGGTGATAAATTTTTGTTCAATCCATCCATTAAAGCCTGATGAACGGTTGATGGCATGGCAGAATCGGCAATAATCTGTTTATCGAGGTCGTTTAATTTGTTTCCGGTTACAGGATTTATGCCATCAGGAACGGTTGATGAAGGATGATCGTTATGCCAATCTCTAACCATGGTTAAATGAACTGCAATTACATTTTCTACAGTGGCTTTCTTAGCGGCATCGGTTAGGTTTAATGTTGCCACCCATTCTTTTGCTTTGGTTAAAATATCCTCGGGTACGACTACATCTTTGATTTGACTAAATGCGCTTACTGAACTGATCAGTAAGGTTATTGTTAGTAATGATTTTAATAGCTTTCTCATAATTGTGTTTACTTATCGGTTATTACATTTAGTTATACCACCCCGCCTTTAAGGCACCCTTTGAGAGGGGAATTCCCCTCAAAGTGTTATAATCCTGCATAATACGTTTGTAATTCCCCTCTTTCAGAGGGGTGTCCGCAGGACGGGGTGTTTTATTTATTCTCCACCACAAAAGCATAATCCCCTGAGCCAATCTCATAAACGGCCCTGTTATGCTCCATTTTTATAAATTTTAAATCTTTTATTGATTTTATCTTTTCTGAAATTTCATTTTTATTATTTGCCGGAACATAAACCAAAGCAGATGTATTTGCCGGAATGCTGATGTTCCATTTAAACTGATTTCCGGTTTTTGTGTAATTGCTTTTGATCATGCCATAAACAGAATTGTAGTTAGCATTAACCGAATTTAACCCAGTAATCATTTCTGGTTTCATTACAATCTTTTTGAAAGCAGCACTTTCTGATTTAATTCCGGCGAGGTTTTCGTAATACCAGATCAGTAAATCGCCCAGCATCATTACGTGGTTCTGCGAATTCATTTTCGGATCAGCGGTGTTGCCGTTCCATAATTCCCAGATTGTTGTAGCACCATTTTCGACCATGTAACCCCAGCCCGGATAGGTTTTTTGTGTAGCCACGGTATAAGCCAGATCTGGCCGGCCGTAATCATTTAAACAGCGCATTAACCATTGGATGCCGACCAAACCATTACTTAAATGACCTTTGTTAGTAATCTCAACTGTATTAGTAATATTTTTAAAAACAGTTTCTATTTTATTTTGGGGTACCATGCCGAAGTACAGCGGAATAATATTATCGGTTAGTACATTCTCCGCATAATAACCCTTGTCGTTATAATATTTCTGGTTAAAAGCGTCCTTAATTTTATCTCCTAAAATCTCATAGGTTTTTACATCTTCTTCATTATCGATTGCCTTACCAAACTGGATCATCAATTGGGTAAAATGGTAATAATAGGCAGTTGCAATTAACGCTGAAGGATATTTTTTATCTGCGCTCTTGCCTCTTCCGGATTCGATGGTAACCGGCGGCATACACCAATCGCCATAACTATCTTTGGTCAGGATATAATCAACCATGTAGCGATCCTGCATGTAGGCCAGCCACTTTTTCATTGCCGGGTAATTATCACGCACCGCAGTAATATCGCCGGTTTGTTTGTAAAGCATTTCAGTAACCAAAAGCATTGCCCCGGGCCAGGTCATGTTATCACTGTAGTACCGCCAGAATGCAGGTGCAACATCGGGGATGGTACCATCCTCTTTTTGCGAGTTGCGGATATCCTGCAACCATTTTGCATAAAACCTGCCATTGTCAAAAACAAAATTTTCTCCGTAAGCTACTGCGCCCCTGTCGCCTAACCATGGCATGCGCTCATTCCTTTGCGGACAATCAACCGGAATGCCTTTGTAACTGCCTGCAATTCCCCACCAGGCATTTTTAAAAATCTGGTTGGTTAAAGCATCCGAAGTTTCGAATGTGCCTACCGTTTTCATGTTGTCGTAAATCATTTTGCCTACGAAATCATTTACAGTTGGCTCGTAACCATACCCTGAGAGCTCTACATACCTGAATCCCTGATAAGTAAATGTTGGCTCCCAGGTTTCCGTTTCTCCGCCTTTTAGGGTGTAGAGATCGGTACATTTGGCATTGCGGAGGTTTGCGGTAAAAAGCTCTCCGTTTTCCTGTAATGATTCTGCAAAACGCAATTTAACCTGTTTTCCTTTTGCACCTTTTACCTTGATCTGCAACCAGCCCACCATATTTTGTCCCATATCGAGGATAAACCTTCCGCCAGCTAATTTTGAAATGGAAACGGGTTTTAGTGTATTCATCACCCGCATATTTTCGTTCATTTGTGCTTCGATGGTTCCGGTAGGTTCCTGTACAAATTCAGCTTTTGTCCATTTACTATCGTCGAAACCAATTTTGTTCCAGCCAGTAGCTTCTTTTGTGGCATCATATTCTTCGCCATCGTATTCGTTATTGGCCCTGATTGGTCCATCTGCCGTACCTTTCCAGCTATCATCGGTATCAATGTTGGCGGTTGTTCCATCGGTGTATACAATATTGATGTTCATCAGCATTTTCGGAAAACCGAATGTTTTAATTTTATAAGGCTTTTCATTCTGGCGCATCGCGAAAAAACGACCATTACCTAAAATTGTACCTACTGCATTTTTACCGTTTTGGATATAACTGGTAACATCGTAGGTATTATACTTTACATTTTTGGTGTAATCGGTTGGGGATGGAGATAACAAATCTTCCCCTACTTTTTTTCCATTGATAAATAGTTGGTATAAGCCCAAACCTATAATTGAGGCTGTTGCTGATTTAATCTCTTTGGTACTCTGAAATTCCTTCCTGAAATACCTTGCCGATAAACGCGAATCAGTTTTAATGTTGTCCCAGGGGAAAGCCCTGTCGAAACCAATCCAACCCTTTGGCCAGTCTTTATAATAAAGCAAACCCATTGTAAAATAGTTATTTGCCGACCACTCGCTTTGTCCGGCAGTTGTCCAGGTTTTTACTTTCCAATACGCTTTTAGCCTGCTATTGAGTGGTTTTCCATTATAAGTTACATGAATCGATTCTGATGAATTAACTTTTCCTGAATCCCATAAATCGCCATCATTTGCCTTTAACTTTTCTTCTGATGAAGCAACTAAGATCTGATAAGCGGTTTGCATCACATTACGCTCTTTGGAAATGATATGCCAGGCAAACCTTGGTTTTTGAACATCGATTCCCAATGGATTTTCGAGCATCTCGCAGGTGGTATGCTGCAAAACGATTTGCGCCACCACTTTTGAAAATGGCAGTAAGCAAATGCAGATGATCGATATATAGGTTTTAATGTTCATTTACGCTTGATTACACAGATTTATTAATTGCACTGATTCAGTTATTATTTATTTGCTCCCGCTGATTTCAAAGATTAACGCAGACCAATAATTCTGTCCGCGTAAATCCGCGTTATCTGCGGGCTATCTTTCTTCTTTAAAGATTAATTCGTCATTGCGAAGCTGGACTTGCTCGAGCTGAAGCAATCTTTTATGCTAAGTTTCTTGTTTTTACATCATTCTTTTATTGAGATTGCTTCGTAGTTCCTCCTCGCAATGACGACGCGTCGATAGAAAAATCAAAATACAAGGTCATATTTAATGCCCTCGTCGGATCTTTATCAAAATCATAAAATACATGTTTCATTCCCATTGGTCCGGTGGTTTCTGGTTTTTGTGTTTTGGTGCCGATTGCCGAAATGCCATTCATAAAAGAAATATCACCGTTCGGAAAGGTCGGACTCATGTTATCGTATTCGGTATCTTTTGATTTTTTTGGCGTGAATAACCTCAAAAACACATCTTCACGATCGGTTATCACTTTAAAAGATTGCTGTTTGCCAATAAATTCGCACCAATACATGTTCGAATAATAGCCTTTAAATTCAGGATATTGCCAGGGTGCTTCGCCGGTTGCGGAGTTATTATAATCCTTTTTCCAAATACCAAATTGCGTGCCTTTCATCCGGTTTTTCCAAACACGGTACGGACCGTTGCCTTTATATTCTACAGCTTTAATTTCAGTTTCAGGATAAGAAAAATTCAAACCCACAAAAGTGGTAAAGTAAGCGGATGGGAAATAATTTACCTCCATTTTTAACCAGCCAGATGGGTAAATGGTCCATTTTAAGGTATTGAAACTTTCTTTTTTCTCAAATTTGGATGAAATCACCAGATTTTCATCTTCCATTTTAGTAGTGAAATTTTTAAAATTATTCTCTCCTTCCTGTAAAACCGGACCATTTGAAAACGGAATGATACCTTTTGCATTTTTGGCCTGTTGTAATAATCCGGTGGTTTTATCAAATGTTAAATCAATACCGTTTGACGAAACCTGGTACGTTTTGGCATCTTCTTTTAAAGCTATTTTTGAAGAACCCGTTTTAACCACCAATTGCCTTGCATCATCTTTTGGCAAAGCAATAGGGAAACTCCAGGTAAATAATTCTTTGCCATCAGCTCCGTTTGCAGTAAGATAAAGCGCATCAAAATTTCTCCAATCAGCAGGAAGATTGATTTTTAATTTTCCTTTTTCAAAAGGCTTGATATCTGGCGCATCCGCTTTCCCGGTTTTAAATTCAGCATCCTCACCTGCTTTTAGTTTTTTGAGTCTCCAGCTGAATGTACACTGGTTAAGATTGGTGAAAGCATAACGGTTTTCGAGCAGGAATGAACCGTCAAAGCCAGCAGTCATTTCTCGTTTTTCAACAAAAACAGGACTCCAAACCTCTTTAATGGTATAAAAACTCCCTTCTTTTTCATGGTATGGGCCAACAATTCCGTCGGGACCATGATTACCATCAGTATCCAGTTCGCCGTTTTTATCAGTACGCACTACCCCCTGATCGGCGAAATCCCAAAGAAAACCACCTGCAGAAAGCGGGTTGTTCCACATGGCATTCCAGTAATCTTCTATTCCTGCACCATGACCACCATCCCACATGCCATGTAAAAATTCGGTTGGCATCAAAATGTTGTGTCCATGATCGTAATTACCAATTCCGTAGTTAAATTCGCGGTAATGAGTCGTTTCGAAACCATTAAAAACCTCCCATGGGTGGATTAACTGACGCTTTTGTATATCTTCTTCAGCGAAAAGATGATCGAGTTCGCGGTTATGTCCGCCTTCATTTCCATTGGCCCAAAAGATAATCGACGGATGATTTTCATCGTTCAACATCATTTCTTTCATTAATTTGGTACCTGTTGGCGTATCATAAGTGCCATGCCAGCCAGCCAGTTCGTCCATTACAAATAGTCCGAGTGAATCACAAACATCCAAAAAGTGACCATCAGGAGGATAATGCGACATCCGAACGGCATTCATGTTCATTTCCTTCATCAATAATACATCGGCAATACTGATTTTTTTACTTGTAGTACGACCTGATGATGGATAAAAAGAATGACGGTTTACGCCCTTAAATTTCATTTTTACACCGTTGATGTAAACCCCATCACGTTCTTTTACTTCTACCGTTCTGAAACCTATTTTTTTAGAAAGCTGATGAATTTTCTTTCCATTTCTGATCAAAGTAAATTGAGCCGTATAAAGATTTGGAAATTCCGTTGACCATAATTCAAGATTAGAAAATTGGTGGCCAAGTGTAATATTTTGAGTTCCTTTTTTTAGTGCTGTGTTAAACCGATCGCCAAAACGTTTTCCATCTTTTGTAAAAAGTTCTACTTCAACTTTATCGGCATCGCCGGTGTAAGCGATTTTTGCATTTAAATTTCCATTGGCTTTGGCATCTATCTGAATACGATCGATATGTGTTAAAGGTAACGATTCGAGGTAAACCGGTCTGAAAATACCTCCGAAAATCCAGAAATCGGCTTTACGTTCGGCTTCATTAACAGATTGATTAGCAGAAAGTTTTGAAACGGTAACTTCCAGTAGATTATCAGCGCCTAGCTTAATTAATTTCGAAATATCGTACCTGAAAACATAAAAAGAGCCCTGATGCGTTTCTCCTGCTGATTTTCCATTTATTTTTACCTCAGTATCGGTCATCGAACCTTCAAAAACAATGTTGATTTTCCTGTTTTTCCACCCGGCAGGAACTTTAAATGTGTATTTATAAAGCCCTTGCTCCTTACCTTTATTTTCTTCTTTATTGAAACCGTAATTGTATTGACCAAAACCCTGTAACTCCCAGTTTGAAGGCACCGGAATAGTGGTCCACTTGCCCGAATTCGCTCCTGCTGTACAGAAGAAATCCCAGTTTACGGTATTGTCATTCCCGGTTCCGGACAGGTATAATTTCTCTGTTTGCTGTGCCTTTACGCTACAGATCATTATTATTAAACACCAGAAAAGTATAAATCTGCGCTTCATTAATTGGTTTTAAATTGTTTGGTTAAAGGATTATCGGTTCTGAAAGGTAATGCGGGCAAACCGTTACTGTAAAAATTTCCGGTTGGATTTTCGGTCCAGTTGTAACGCACAGCCACCGGATTTTCGATCCCTTTTGCTGAAACAATAACTTTTCCATCTTTCACAGTAGCCTCTGCATTAATGAATTTTCCATCATTTGAGGCAATTGTAAATCCAGTGATGGACGATAAATGATCAGTTTTTAAATAATTAAAATCCAGGATCGCCTTGCCCCCAACAAAAGAAACACTTTTGTAAACCGGGCCAGAAAAATCTATTTTTTGGTTGTAGGTTTTACCTAAAGCCAATAACGCTAATCTTCTGCCTACTTCCCATTTATAGGTTGGGTGCAAATCCCCTCCGTTATCATTTAAATCTGAAGTGGAAATCATGCCGGTATTTGGCAAGCGTAAAACCTGTTGCTGAGCCTCCCAAAAGTTAGGTTCGGTATCGCCAGTTAATACCACCTTATCGCTTTTTTGCTTACTGTAATCGTAAGGTGCAATTTGTACGTAATAAAAAGGCATTTGCTCGCCCCAGGCTTTGCGCCAAAGGTTTACCAATGTTTTTAATTTATAGGAATAACTGATGGTTTCATTCAAAAAGCAGTTGGTTTCGCCCTGATACCATAAAAAACCGCGGATTTTGAATTTCGCAAGCGGCTCAATCATGGTGGTATAAAATTTTCCGGGATCGTTGCTTACTTTCTGGTTTGTAAAATAGGTTTCCTGCGCAAAAGCTTCTGGAGCTACCCAGGGCTCAATGGCGCTACCTGAAACGGAAGAAGAAATCATGCCCACAGGTACACCCAGTTTCTCCTGAATTTCCTTAGCGTAGAAATAGCCTACAGCCGAAAAAGCACGTAATGCTGAATCTTCTGCCACTGCCCAACTTTTATGAATCGAATCTGGTTTATTTAGTTGCTTGCGGTTTACGAGGAAAATCCTGATCTGTGAATTTTGAGCTTTTTCTACCGCATCAGAAGGGAAACCCAGTTTTTCATTTTTAGGCTTAGGGATTTTAGCCAGCTTACGCATTTGATATTCCATGTTCGACTGACCGGAACATAACCAGACTTCGCCCACCAAAATATTGGTTAATTCAATTTTATTTGTACCTGAAATGGTCATGGTTTGTGCTTTCGAAGACGTTTTTAGTGGTGCCAGTAAAACTGACCAGTTTCCATTTTTATCGGTTATGGTTTCTTTTTTCTGACTTGCAAAAACCACCTTTATTTTCTCCCCCGGAGCAGCATAACCCCAGATATTAAGAGGTTTGTTACGTTGTAAAACCATATTGCTGGAGAGGATTTGCGGCAGGAGGATTTTGGCATTGGCGGAGAGGCAAAATAAAGTGGTCAAACCCGTCATTATCGTCATTGAGAGGAGGCACGACGAAGCAA
This sequence comes from Pedobacter miscanthi, assembly GCF_003315595.1. Classification (GTDB taxonomy): domain Bacteria; phylum Bacteroidota; class Bacteroidia; order Sphingobacteriales; family Sphingobacteriaceae; genus Pedobacter; species Pedobacter miscanthi. The sequence goes on from NZ_QNQU01000018.1 coordinate 82,183, forward strand.
TCTTTTTTGCCTTACACATAGATTGCTTCGCTTCGATGAAAAATCGAAGACTCGCAATGACGGACGCCTTAAAAACTGCAAACCCTGAACTGAAAACTGAAAACTGCCTCAAAATCCCTCCGTTTTTAAATATTTAACTGAATAAACTGCTTCTTTTGTAGATTCACCAGCATTTTTTAAATCATAAGTCTGATCGGCGGGTGTATCTACATCAGGAAAACGGCGAACATCACCGGTACGGAAAACAATACGCGAAACATCAGCCACTGGCTGGAAAGCCAAACTGGTCAATGCTTCTTTTCCATTCACTGTAATGGTGTAGAAACGCGTAAAGGCATCCAGTTTTAATTTGATGTCGTAATTTTTGCCAGCTTCGTATTTCATGAAGTTTTTATAACGCGCTCCGGCCTTTGCACTAAGCGTTCCTGCGGTATCGAAGGTTAAACGTACTGTAGCGGTTCCTTTTGCATCCTGTAATTCAATTTCAAGCAAACCGAAGTTATTTTGCTTTGGTGTAACGGAAAAAGAAGTAACGATTTTCTTCGATGCAGGGAACAATCTTTCGGCTTTTGCATAATCAAAGGGATCTTTATCTTTTAAGATTAAAACTCCATCCTCAACTTTTACAGGTGCCCAAAGCGGACTGTATATGTTCCACATTTCTAGCGCTTTATCTTTTGATAATTTGCCGAAATCATCATTTGCATGCTGCGTTGCCCTATCATTAACCGGTACAGGAACCGAAGAAATCCAGATATCTTCTTTGTTCATACTATAGGTTACCCATAATTTGCCGTCTTTCGGCTTTCCGTTTCCTTCTTCAATGCCACGTACATATTGAGGACCGTATGATTTGTAATTACCGCCATAACGCATCGGCGTGATTTCGCCGTTTATCAATAATAAATTGGTATAATCCAGGCCGTTTTTACTGGTTGATATGGCTAGAGGCCATCTATATTCTGAAGGATTATAAACGGTTGCATAATTTCCGTCAGCAGTTTTTTGCCCCCAGATTTTAGCATTGCTGTTTACAAAACCAGGCGCCCGGAAGGCACTTTCAGGCCAGCTTTTGCCATTATCGGTACTGATTGCCGTTAGGGCATTTTTCCATAAGCCCACCACTCTGCCATCGGGTAAATGGTAGTAGCTGAATGCTTTATATTGTTTCTGTAAAGTAATTAAAGGATCTTTTCTATCTGCTTCTTCATTCCATTGTTGCGTCATTAACTTATTTGATAACAACTCATTACAGGCTTCAATAAAAGCTTTACTTTTACTCTTGGTATAAAGCGGATATTTGGTATTTTTCTCCGTATAGCCTGGATTGTAATGGATAAAATAAATCGGACCGTATTTTCCATCGGGTAGAATTTCTCTTACTGCCCGGCCAATTCCATGACCATCGTTGGGATCGTCTTTGGCATCGAAACTAATGGCATAAAAACCTAAAACAAGAAATATGTTTTTGGTAGAAACATAAAAGCCCATGCGCTGGTGCATCACGGCATCCAGGTCTTTTGCTACATCAGTTCTGCCCTCTTTTGTAGTGCCATCAGGAATGCGGTAAATCGGAAAAACCACTTCAGGTGTGGTCCAGTTATAACCATCTGTTGAAGATTGCACCAAAGTTTGTCCGGGCGGAATGCTCTCGCCCACTTTATCACTTAAATATTCGATATAAAATTTGTTGTTCCAATAAGCTAACATTGGCGCATGGTTATAAGTCCAGCCGAAATTTTCGGCCAGTTCAGGATGCTCGCGGTTTGCCCTGAAAGTCTGGATGCTGTGTACGCCCATCACCGGCGAAAGCTGTCCATGATGATAATCGGCATTAACCAGGGTCTTCCCTGTGTATCGCACGGTATCCTGCGCCTGCGCGGTTGAAAGCGCAAGTGCAAATGGCAGGGTTAAACAAAGTATTTTAAATGTATTCATTTCTATATTATTTTACCACTAAGGCACCAAAACACGAAGTTTCTATTCGCTTAGTCGTTATTGCGTTTCCGATCCTTCATCAGAACGAAGCAATCTTTCTTGCTAAATAGATTGCTTCACGCTTTCGTTCATTCTAAACCTCGTAGGTTTTAAAAACCTACGAGGTTTTAATATTATTTTACCACTAAGGCACCAAAGCACGAAGTTTTTATTTGCTTAGTCGTTATTGCGTTTCCGATCCTTCATCAGAACGAAGCAATCTTAATGCGCGTAAAAGCTACATTCTTTTTACTTTGTGCCTTGGTGTCTTTGTGGTTAATTCTTTAGCAAATGCTCAATCACGTTCTTTTTCACTTTTATAATCGTTCCGTGTTTATGTCCTTCTGGTACTGAAACTTCTGCTGTTACATCTTTAAAAATTTTAAAATCAGCGGTTTTATAAGCCGAATAAATCTTTTGTCCGTAAGCATCAAAATAAATCAGCCAATCGTTTTTTACTTTTACAACCGTTGGTCCTTCCGTTAATTTTGGGCTAAAAGTTTCCGAAATGTTTTCATAAGGACCTAAGGCATCTTTTGCGAAAGCCACTTTTAAGTTCCTGTTCGGACGGGTATTGTCTTTCAAAACCAATACGTAATCTTTAGTTTTTCTTTTTACAATTACCGCATCAATTACGCTGAAACCGGGATCTAGAAAGAGTTTGGGTTCAGAAAAAGTCACAAAATCTTTAGTGGTGATGCTGTACATGCGGTGGTTGTTTTCTTCCTCTTCAATTCCTTTAGCAAAACGGAATGGAATAGTTGATGCCCAAATGATTACATATTCCATTTTCTCATCATCGTAAAAGATTTCCGGTGCCCAAACATTCACGGTTTTTGGCTCTTTTTCCATTACCGGAAGAAATTTTTGTTCGCTCCAGTGGATTAAATCTTTTGAACTGGCATAACCGAAACCTTTATCTCCTTTCCAGCTACAGGTCCAAACGAGGTGAAAAGTACCATCAGGCCCTTGCACGATGGATGGATCGCGTAACACTTTTTGTGTGCCTACTTCAGGTTTTAAAAAGGTTTTGTTTAAATCTGTCCAATGGTAAGCATCATAACTGTATAAAAGCCTTAAACCTTCATTTGCCGGTTCGTGAAACGAAGTAAACAAATAGGCTTGTTTAGTGCAGGAGCTTAATTCGCACAAAAGCAGGCCAATAATGGCTAAGCGAAATGCTGTTATGGATTTTGGTTTAAACACTATTTTTATTTTTTTAGTTTAATTGTCATTATGAGCGGAGTTGAAGACCTGGCGTGGTTTCTCGCTAAAAGATCCTGAAATAAATTCAGGATGACGATCCTTAATAGGACAAACGCCCTTCGCTACACGCTGCTTCTATATTTCCTCCAGCACCAACACCCAATCGTTGCCATTTGCAGGTTCGCCGGGCGGGTTAAATTCTTTAATTCCTTTATTTTCAAATTCACCGATTTTTGTGGTTTTGCCTGTTCTTGGATCAAACCAGGACGCTTTTACTTCGTCGCCGTCAATTTTGCCCAGCTGAACGCTAAAATTGCGACCGGTATAAGTATAGAGCATCGCGTATTCTTCTCCTCTTGTAGCGAGGATTCGATCATACTTTTCTCCGTTTTTACCTGCAACCAAAGTTTGGTCGGGTACGCGATCGAAATATGGATGTGCCAGCATTAAATCTTTTAAATACTGCATCTGTTTTGCTCCCGGCGCATTAATTGCCGTAATCCATTGGTCTTTGGGACCATAAGCAGGTTTTAAATCTGTCTTTTTGTACATCTGCATCACCGAATTATGGCCGTAAGTGTAACCAAAAGCACCTGCAAAAACCGACCAGTAACCATATCTTCTTACATCGGCATCTGTCCAGCGGGGCTGTGTAGTATCATGCAAACCTTGTGGAATATCCTCGTAAGATGGTTCACCGTCGATTGTTGGTTTAGTAGGTTTTAATTCATAATCGGCTTCAATGTATTTCCAGTTGTCTTCTCCGTAATGCAGTTTTTCGTTTTTAGAAGTATCCTGATCGTAGCGGCGATGACCGGATTGTATCATATCGAAATCGCACCATTTGGCATTATGGAACCATTGTGATGAAGCCGTCCTTCCCCTGGGATGAAAAGTAATGAGGTGATTTGGATCATTTGCCCTCAAAGTTTCGCCAATGGTATTCCAAACATCAGCACCATCGCTCCCTTTAATATCGCCACCATTTAACCAGATGATGTTCCATTTATCTTTATAACGTTTTGCCAGAAACTCCGAATACTCCTTTGCCTGCGATTTATTTACTTTTTTGTTTTTCACATTGGTGCCCCAAACCGGAACCAAAGCCATATAAAGACCTTTTTCTGCAGCCTGATCGATAATGTAATCTACATGGTCCCAGTAATCGTAAGCCAAAGAATCTTTGGGGTTGTTGCCGGGGGTAAGCATGGGTTTTGAAACATCAGCATGAACAATTGATGAATCTAAATACACATTCCTTGAGGGAACATCGTGCAATAACATTACCTGGATCACATTAAAACCTTTCTGTTTGCGGTCTTCGAGATAGACATTAGATTCCTCACGCGTTAACCTGCTGAATAATAACCAACCGGTATCGCCCAACCAGAAGAAAGGTTTTCCGTCGCCTGTGGTCAGGTATCTGCCATTTTCGGAAACCAGAAGGCTTTTATCGCCAAAATGTGGTTTTTCTTTACAGCCAAACGCGAGGCAGGAAACGGCAACGAATAAAAATATTTTGGTTTTAAGGTTCATGTTAAATTTTATTGATGATGATGACTTCGTCGCCCGATGCTACCTTATTTAATTTCACGATGGCTCCGCCGTTTATTTTTTCTTCTTTAAGCGATTTTCCGGTTTTGCTGTTCAACACTTTTGCATTGAATTTTCCAGGTGATTTACTTAAATCAAGGTTAAAAGCTTCTGCCGATGAATTGTACAAAATGTAAGCTTTGCCTGCATTTTCCAGTCCATACTGTTTTGCTGATTTGCCCGCCGGAAGAAATGGTTTCATTGAAGATGCAAGGCTTAAAACTGAAGCATCGATACCTTCCACATTGGAAAGTGAACCTCCTGCCATTAAAATTGCCCATCCGAAACTGTCGAAACTATCTCCTGAATAAATCACTGCCTTTTCAGGGAATTTATTTTTGTATTCCGATACCGCATGATAAACTTCTTCGAAAGATGTTTTTTTAGGCTTTAATAAACGTGCATGTTGACGGGGGGCCAAACTTAACCCGCCCTGTGGCGCATAAGCCGTTCCATCTGCCTGGTAATGCCAGTAACGGATATCGATCAGGTCTACTACTGAAGCACGCTTTGGATCGGCCAAAATTGCGTCCTGAACATCTTTGGTTACACTTAAGCCGATAACCGGATGTTTACCGGTTTCTTTTTGCCATTCGTTAATGGTATCGATCCAGAACTGAACGAAATGCAAAGGACCAGTAAATTCGGCACCAATTAACTGGATTACTCCAGTATTACCGTTGAAATTTTCCAAACATTTGCGGATATAAGCCTTATGAATAGCCTTGCGGTGCTCATTTGTAATATCATAAAACTGTTCGGCCATGAAAATGCGTTTATCGCCGGCATAAGGCACAGGCTCAGGGAAACCAGTATTGTTAATGTTGTTTGCGGTACGCCATGGAAAATCGGCATAATGTGCACCAGCTTCGATAATATTGTGCTGAAAATAATTTTCGTGAATTAATACCAATCCTTTCTGATCGGCAAGGTTTGCAAATTGTTTTAACCTGTCCCAATACCAGAGGTTGTATTTGGTGATGTCGTATTTACTCAACCCATCCCAGGCTTTATCCTGTCCGCTACGGGCATAAGGCAATTCGTAAAAAGGTGCCCAAACCTCGCCATCCATACGGCGGATGCGTTCGTGATCATCCCTTCTCCTATCGTACCAAAGACCATAGTTGTGATCTAATACTTTAACAGAACCATTTTTCATGGAATCGGTAATTTCATCCAGATCATCGGTTAAACCGTTTCCTGAGCGACCAGGAACAAAACGGGTAATGTGAAATTTAGTGTTTTTTAATCCATACGGACGGGCACTCCCGTTCCACCAGGGGACATCTTGACGATCGCCCACCACAATTTCATTGCCACGAACCAGCCAGCCATTTTTGATTGTCATTGCGTTAGCAAGCGTTGGCTGAAGCACCTTGTCCAAACCAATCTTATCGATATTTTTTGCCTGACCGGTTTCCGTCGGGATTTTATTCCGATCAGATGCCCCATCAATATATTCTGAAACGGTTAAAGCAGGTTTGTAAGCCAGTTTTGTGAGTTTTTGTGCCACATCAACCGGCGGACTGCTTGATGCTTCGGTTTCTACCGGAAGGACAAAATTCCGGGCTTCGGCATCATTACCAATCCGGTCTTTTAGCTGCGCGTAATATAAGCTACGCGGTTGAATCTGCTCGTTCGACATGTCCCAATACCCATTCCCGGCAAATTGCGACCAGGTACCAAATGCCCAGTTTTGAGCGGTTGGCGGTTGAAAATTATCAACTCTTGCCGCGCTACACTGCCAAAAAACACTGTTTGCAGCACTCCAGCCAGCACCTTGTCCATCCTGTCCGCGGTTTAAGTAACTTAAGGCCTGTCCATCAATATTAACGATATCAAATAATACACCAGATGCCCAGCTATCAATTGCCCCGCTAAAACTAAATGGCAGATAAGACTGACATTGAACGAAAACGTTTGGTCCGGGAGCACAGAAACCTACAGCAAAATCGTGGTAACCATATTCTGAATATAACCTCTGGAAAAGCGTTTGCTGACCAGTAGTTAAAAAAGTAAAACGACGTTCGCCACCTATTTCGGAAATAGGTGCCAATGATTTACAATCTTCAATGGTAATTCTTTTAGCAGTTTCGAGTACATTCACAGCAGAGCCTGCAAAATGTTCGAAAACCACCTGACGTACCCAGGCGTCTTCTACATTTTCCAAGCAGATGGCTGTCCAGCGGTGGTATTCATCTTTAATATTTTCTTTGTGATAATCTGATTCGATTTTCAGGTTTTCTATGCCTGATTGAGCGATTCTGCCCTCCCATTCGTATTTTGAAATGGTTCCTCCGCCAAGTTTTGCATCTAATGCAGTAGTGATGGGTGCGTCAAAAGTAATGATTGAGCCGTTTATAGCAGTAATTTTACGGTCCCAGTGGAGGTCTCTGGTTCCTGGTTTCCAGCCTAAAGCACTTTCGCCGCCACCAAATTCTACGGTTTTTAGGGTTTCAATCCATTCTTTAGTAGAAGGGCGATTGATGATGATTTTATCGCCAACTTTAAATCCGGAAGTATTTGCCAGTGTAATTTTATTTGCATTTACGGGTACATAAGCATCTGTGATGGCAATGGGTTTTTCTTCAATTCTGTTCTTTTTACCCAAAATCCTGATCACACCAATGCGATCTAAGCCAGTAGCGAAAATTTTGGTTCCGTTTTCACCAAATCCACTCCCACGGAGTACCACACCAGAAGCAGACAATTTTAAAGTTCCGGCAACCTCATAGGTTCCTTTTTCCAATAAAACCGCACCGCGCAGACCATCTTTCCCGACAGGTAATTTCGAAACATAATTAATGGCCGATTGAATCCTTAAAGTGGCATCGCCTTGTGCAACCGGAACAACAACTTTTATGGTTGCAGCTGGAATGGCTTTTTCGCCTGCCATGTAACCGGCATAAGAAAAATCGGGAATGCGGTTTCCCTGTTCATCCGGCGTGTAAGCCATTTTACCATCCTTGCCCTTAAAAATTGGCTTAGGTGGCTCAACAGGTTTTGTTTTTTGCCCAAAAGATAAGTTTGCAACTAAAAGACCAATTAGCATAAGCGCTAAGGTTTTTAGTTGTGCTGCTTTTGATATATGGTTAGTTTTTGGCATTGATTATATTTTTCAACGTAATTAAACACGCGTCACCCTGAATTCATTTCAGGGTCTTTATAGCATGAAAGATGCTGAAATAAATTCAGCATGACGATTGCCTAGCCTTTTCGCTTTCAGCTTTAGTCTTTCTCCTTTAACCTTTCGCAGGCCTCACTTTGTTTACATCCACCAGGCTATTTAAATAAACTTCAATATTTGAATAACCTGATTTTGATATTTTAGCAGCGTCTTTTGCATCTTTAGGGTTCAGTCCGTTTTTTGTTTCCCATGCATCAGGAATGCCATCGTTATCAGAATCAAGATAGGGTTTTCCTTTATATTCAGGGTAACCACCCACCTGTGCGATATCTGAAATAATGCCCCTTTTGTAAGAATCAGCAGGCAAACGGCGCTTTACATAACTTTGTTTGGCTGGTAATTTACCGTCCTCAACATGTTCAATTTTACCCGTGCTTACCTGTTTAATAATCCGCTGATCTACTGCATCTCGTACAGGTAACGAAGCTCCCGCATTTGCCAGCACATAATCGTAAGCCTTTTTGGTATCAATAATGGAGATTTTCGCCATAGGCAAAGGTTTATCCACTTTCATGGAGTCCAGCAGTTTCTGTTTATCTCTTTTACTTTCTGGCTGAACACCACCGTCCCAGTTATTTTTGGTTACTTTTTCGTTCCCTTCGATAATATTTCCGGTGACATAAGCTTTACCGAATTCGTTGGCGAATTTTTTATCCCTACCCGATTCAGGCTTTAAAATACGATAAGAAATGGGTTCTCCGGCAGGTGTAATCGGTCCGGGTTTGTAATAATTATTGATAAAGCTATAAAATGAGGCATTATCGCCGCCATCAGCACTTCTGTTCCACCAGTTGAAAATTACATTATTAGCGAAACCAAAATCGCCGTACATGCCCACAGAGGGGTTCCGGCTAATGTTTGATGCCCAAAGATTGCGCATAAAAGTGGAATTTAATCCACCAATAGTACTTCCAAAGGCATGGTTATAGGTATCTAATGCTTCAGAAAAAATTGAATTTTGAATGGTAACGTTTACAGTAGGCAATTTAACAGGTTTAGAACCATCTTTCGGATCGTAAACGTGGCGGTAAATCGACATATTTTCATCTAAACCCCAGCTAGCAGAAACGTGATCGATAATGATATTTCCAACCGGATTGCCGCCAATGGCATCATCGCGACGAGTAACATCGGTTTGCCCGCGACGGAAACGCATGTAACGGATTACCACATCATGTGTATTGATCCATACCGATTCGCCAGCGATGCAAACGCCATCACCCGGTGCACTCTGGCCGGCAATGGTAACATAAGGTGCACGAATAATCAAAGGTGTTTTTAACCTGATGATACCGGAAACATTAAACACGATAATTCTTGCGCCACCCTGTTCGCAGGCCTCACGAAGTGTACCTTTTCCGGCATCCTCAAGACTTGTTACTACATAAACTTTGCCTCCGCGACCACCAAAAGAATAAGCTCCACCGCCTTCGGCACCAGGAAAGGCCACCATTTTAGATTGAGGCAAATCACCGGGTTTGGCTGCCCATGGAATGTACGGTTTGCCATGTCTGGCTTCTTCATCCACAATGGGTTTTACTTTTAAAAACTGCTGTTCCGATTTATCTTCAATGCTTTTCAATAGCGAATCGGCTTTCTTTTCCATTGCTTCAGGGATAACGGGATACTGTGCAAAAGCCATGTTTCCGATGCCACAAAGTGCGATAATGCTTAAAATAGAATTCCAGGTGCGCATGTTAGTTCGGTTTTACAATAGTAACTGGAACAACACTATTTAAATATACTTCGATGTTTGAATAACCACTTTTGGTGATTTTTGAAGCATCGGAAGCATCTTTCGGATTTAAACCGTTTTTCAGTTCATAGGCATCAGGCATACCATCATCGTCTGAATCCTTGTATGGTGTTCCTTTATATTCTGGATAACCGCCAACCTGCGAAACTTCGGTAATAATACCCTGTTTATAAGAATCGCCCGGTAACCTGCGGTGTTCGAACTGGAAAGCAGATGGTTTTGCATTTGGATGTACTTCGATTTTACCTGTTGTTACCTGTTTAACTACACGGGTATCAACCGGATCTCTCTTTGGTAAAGTAGCTCCGGCATTTGCCAGTACATAATCTTTTGCCTGTAAAGTAGGAATGATGCTGATTTTTGGCATCGGGAACGGATCTTTTGCTTTCATTGCAGGGAAATATTTGCTGGCCTGTTCGAAAGACATTAAGTTACCTTTTTTATCTTCCATCTGAACCCCTCCTGCCCAGTTATCCTTAGTTATTTTTTCATTCCCGTCAATGATATTTCCGGCTACATAAGCACGACCGAAAACCACATAAGGCAATTTACTACGGCCAGATTCAGGCTTTAAAATGCGGTAACTGATCGGATCTTTCAGTTCAGTTACCGGTCCTGGCTTATAAAAGTTATTAATAATATTGTATTGAGCAGTATAATCGCCACCATCTGTAGAGCGGTTGTTCCAGTTGAAAACCACATTGTTCGCGAAATTAAAAATACCATTCCAGCCAATTGACGGGTTACGCGCCCCGTTATCGGCCCAAAGGTTGCGTACAAAAGCGCAGTTTTCGCCGCCTAAAGTTGAACCAAAGGCATGGTTCCAATAATCCAATGCTTCAGAAAAAATTGAATTTTGGATGGTGATATTTACCGTTCCCAGTTTTTCTTCGGTTTTTCCGGTACTATCGTTATACATGTGGCGATACATCGACATGTTTTCATCCAGTCCCCAGCTTGCCGAAACGTGGTCAATCATGATATTTCCTACCGGATTTCCGCCAATGGCATCATCCCTGCGACCCACAAAAGTTTCGCCCCTTCTAAAACGCATAAAACGTACAATCACATCATGCGTATTTAACCAAACCGATTCGCCGGCTACACATACACCGTCGCCCGGAGCGGTTTGTCCGGCAATGGTGATATATGGTGCGCGTATAATTAAAGGGGTTTTTAACCTGATGATACCTGCAACGTTGAAAACCACAATCCTTGCCCCGCCCTGTTCGCATGCATCTCGTAACGAGCCCGGACCACTATCATTTAAGTTTTTTACCACGATTACCCTGCCACCGTGCCCGCCGAAGCTATAAGCACCGCCACCTTCTGCACCCGGAAAGGCCAGTAATTTAGATTGAGGCAAATCGTTTGGCCTGCCTGCCCAGGGGATATACGGCTTACCTTCTGCAGCTTCTTTTGCCATAATAGGTTTGGCCTTTTCCCAGGCGATATCCGATTGATGATAGGCTTCTTTGAGCATCGAATCGGATGCTTTTTTAACGTCGGCGGGGATATTGGGATATTGTGCGAAAGAATAATTAGCGGAGAGCATTAATGCTGTTGTAAAAAACAGATTTAAAAAGTTCTTTTTCATTTGTGTTTTGCCCGTTAAAGAAGCAAAAGAAATTTAGCGGATATTTTTGACCGATGGAATTACCGGACAAAATTGATACAAATCGGCTCATTTCTATTTGAATCTCTGGTTGTAAATTTTGGTTAGAAAGTATATTTATTTCAAATATGGTCGTATAAAACGACCGTTTATGGTATAATTTTTTTAAAATTTTTATATCATCTTTTCATTTGGTTAAAATGCTTACGAAACATAAAATCTGTTCCTGAAACTGTGTTACAAGATAATAATTAATTTTCATATATAAATGTAACATTCTTAAGTGAAAAAAAAACAAACAAAGGGAAACAAATTAATGTTCCCCTTTCCCAAAACCAAAATATTAAAAAACAAGGTCGGCGAGCAAACCGCCCCAAGATCGTGTTTACTTCAGCGGATCGAATGTTCCGGCACCATTCATGCTATCCCATCCTACTGTTTGCTCCAGATAAGGGGTTGCAGTTAAAACACTGTTGTTGATTCCGAAGAAATAATATTGAGGATACCATATAAATTTAAAAGCAGGTGCGGATGTCCTGTCTAAATCATCTTTAACAGTTACCTTGAAATAATTGTCGTACAGATAATCTAAGTATTGATCGTATGTTGTGATTCCTGCAGGGTATGTAGTGGCATCGCGATCGGCCACAGGAGCATTGCCACTAGCAGGTTTAACCATCGGATCGACAGTTGATGTGGCTGATGGTGCAACATAATCTGCACCGGCAGCGCCGGTTTTTACTGAAACAAAAAAGCCGGTTCTGCGTGTTCCATTTAATGGCGTAATACCCAAACGTGCTGCTGTTGGCGAGCCTACCTCGAAAAGCATCCATCTCCTTAAGTCCCAGAAACGTTTACCTTCATAAGCCAGTTCGATTTTTCTTTCGTTAAGCACTGCCGCAAAAGAAGGGTCACGTCCGCTTACTGCACCCAAACCATAGGCTCCATCTAAATTCTCAACACCTGCACGTTCCCTTATTAATTTGATGTAACCTAAACCTTCTATGTCTTTATCTGCTCCGATGGCAGATTCAGCCAGATTTAACAGTACTTCAGCAAACCTGATTTCCATAAAATCTGTTGGGCTCAATTGAAAACTTCCGGTAATATTGGATGCGTTTGGATTTGCAGCCTTGCATAGATAAATACCACTAGAGTTGGCTCCAGCTGTTTCCGTAGTTGCATTATAGGTGGTAGCTGCTGCTGTTTTTTTCCAAACGTATGTCCATTGTTTGTAATTTGTATTGTCTTTGTATGGCCATGGAGCACCATTGTAAATAAAGGTTTTATAGAAACGCGGATCCCTGTTTTTATAAAATTTGCCGATAGCATAGGCATAGGTAGAACTTCCGGGTTGTTTGCCGTCTTTCATTGGGAAAGCATCAACCATTTCTTTTGTAGGCGAAACTGAACCGCTGCCAGAAATGGTTTTAGAGCGTACGGCTTGCTCCCATCCGTTATTTTTTTGAGGATTACCTGTTGTAACGTTGTTGAACCCAAAAGAAAATACAGCCTCCGGGCTATTGTCGGTAAACCACATATTGCCCCATGCTGTGCCGTTGGCTAAAGTTCCTACTTTATATAAACCAAATCCATTAGCTTCCAGCAAAGTTTTAGCTGCTAAATTTGCCTGATAAGCTCTTTCCCATCTTGCCCTGTCATCTGTTCTGTTAAACAAAGGACTTGCCCATGTTAACAAAACCCTACCTTTTAAAGCTGCAGCAGCACCCGAGGTAATCCTCCCGTTATCCGATCCTGTCCATTTTCCCGGCAATAATTGCATGGCAAGATCTAAATCTTTCACAATCTGCTCAATACAGGCTGATGAAGTACTTCTTGGAACCTGGGTATTATCACCTGCTGATACTATAGGATTTTGTGGAACCAATACCAATGAAACCCCTCCATATAGCCTTACAAGGTCGAAATATTGCCATGCCCTCCAAAAATACATCTGTCCTTTTAATTTATTTCTTGTTTCTTCAGGAATGCCATATTTATCGATCTCCTGTAGGAAAATATTGATCTGTTTCATCCTGGTCCAGGTATTATTGGCGATACTACTGCTCAATCTTGCACCGAAATATGGCAAATCGTTTGCATTATTGTATGATATGGTTGCCCATTCTTTGTTCCAGTTGGTTTCGCCCGGTAGTTCCTCGGTTGTTTTGGTAAAATCGTCGTTAGCTGTAGCCAGGTTCCATGTCATAGATTGTGCATTGGCAGGAGCCTCGAAAAGGCCGTAAACATAATCTACATAACCCTGTGCCAATGCTGGGTCTTGAAAAACCTGTTCGTTAAACCCGGTATAATCTTGTTTTTCTTCTAAAAAAGAATCTTTACAACTTGTTGCCACTAAAGCAAGTGATGCAAATAGATATATTAATTTATTTCTTTTCATTTCTTTAATTTTTATTGATCCGCCAACACTATAAAGTTAAATTCAATCCGAATGAATATGTTTTCAGGTTAGGGAAAACATCAAATGCAGCATCGCTATCACGATAAGTATAAGGATTATAAAAGTTTACAGGATTTACCGCTGTAAAGAAAACCCTTGCGTTGCTGATTTTTAAACTCTCCAATACTTTTGCAGGAATTCTGTAATTAATCTGAAAGTTGGTCATTCTCATGCGGAATGCACTTACTTTCCAGAAATTTGATGTAGGTGTTAAACTAATTGATTCCCAGTTAGGATTTGGCATCGTTCCTTCCGGGTTTAAAACCGGATCGTAAATGCTTCCCCAGTATGATGGAACACTGGCAAAAGTACGTGAAATAGAATTGTTCATTTTTTTTCTTCCGTCAATTTCCGACCAGCCACCAAATGAACCCGCAATTACGCATTCTGCACTAATTCCTTTATAACCAGCCCTGAAAGTCATTCCATATCCGTAGTGATTACTGGCTTTTTTAGCGAGCAGAATCTGGTCGTTAGAATCGATGATACCATCAGGTGCGGCAAAAGTACCATCGGCCTGAAGCGGGCCCCTTACATCACGATAATATAACATACCAGGTTTTAACTGTGTTGGATTGGATGTGGTTACGGCTGTACCAAAAACAGATTTAATATTGTATTGCTGCACGTATGCATTAATTTCTTCCTGATTATGAAACATGCCAAGGTAATCATAACCCCATTTGCCTACGTCACTTGATTTACCGGGACCTGCGTTCCATGGATACTGGATATCTGTTGCATTAAAGCTAGACCGTATAACTTTATTATCCGACCATGAGAACCTTAAGTCAGCTCCATAGGTAAAATCTTTTCCGATCTTATCGTTCCATCCTACTTGGAATTCGAAGCCGAACAGGTTGTTGATTGCATAATTTTCTGCTGCCACAGAACCACCTACAGTAACCGGAACATTTTCTACACGCTCTACCAAAATATTATATGCATGGTTAAAATAACCTTCAACTGTAGTAGATAATCTGCTGTTTAAAAATCTAGCATCAATACCTAAGTTGTTTTTGAACTCGTCACCCCACGTTGCATCGCGGTTAGGTGAGGCTTCCATTTTATAACCTGTTGTGGTTCCTGCATCACCAAAAACTGCTCCTTTACCATCCTGGAAAGTATAACGCTGTCTCCATAACCATGCTTTGGTTTGGTCGTTTCCTAATAAACCTACTGAATACCTCAGTTTCAGGAAGTTTATGGCTTTCGAGTTTTTAAGAAAATTTTCTTCAGTCAATACCCATCCCAATGATCCGGAATAAAACTTACCCCAATAGTTCTCAGGTGCAAATTTGGTAGAAGCATCACTTCTGAAGAGGAACTCTGCCAGGTATTTTTCGTTGTAACTGTAATTAACACGGCCAACATAAGATAATGTACCTCCCTCACTTTTGGTTGTTGCGCCATCAACTGCACCTGTAGCTGTAGAAAACTGACCATTGGTTGATTGGATAGGGTCTGCTTTTAGAACATAATTCATATCATAAGCCTGCTCCGATTTTTCAACCGTAAACAAACCACTTACATTATGCTTTCCAAATTGCCTGTTGTAATTTAAAACCAGATTTGATTGGGTTGAACTTTGGTTAATGTTGGAATAATATAATCTGTTACCATTAGAAGCCACCACAATTGGTGAAGGAGATGTTCTTAAAGGGGCATTGTCGTAAATATGCTGGTTTGCACCTGACCTGGTAAACTCATAAAGGTTGTATTTGGTGCCTACCTGAGAGCCAGCTGTACTCCCCATGTTTCTCCCATAAATTGCTCTTGCTGATAAACCTTTAACAAAAGGTATATCATAATTAACGTTAATGTTAACGGTATAGGTCTTAGTATTGGTAGAATTTAAATTGTTTAATTTTTCAACTTCATAAAAGTGATAGGTAGAAAAATCATTTGTGGTTCCTGGTAATTTAACCGGATAACCATTTACATACATTGGGATATATCTCGGAGCTAACAGTAAGTTCCTGTAGTCATTATCATCCAATTCGCTACCGATTTTATTAAAGGTTTTTACCAGATCACTGTTATTTCCTGATACCTGCAAACCCACTTTTAAATTGGTTGCCACTTTAACTTCTGAACCTGCCCTGAAATTCCAGCGCTGAAAATCAAGACTAGCAAGATTTCCATCCTGTTTATAGTAAGATACATCGCCAAAGTAAGTAGCTTTATCTGTTCCGCCACTAACACTTAAGGTATGGCGTGTGTTGTATGCCGATTTCCATGCGCCTTCAAGCCAGTCATAATCATGATTCTTAAAATAATCTAATTCATCCTGCGAGAAAAAATTATCGCTATTGGCAGGGGATCCAGCACCGTTTGGCCCATTCATAATATTATAGTATTGCCCAAATTCATACGCACTCAATACTTTAGGGCGATAAGCCTCATCGTTTACTGAATAAGATCCACTGTAACTAATGCGTGGTGCACCTATTTTGCCACGCTTGGTACGCACTACCACCACACCATTACCACCACGGGTACCATACACTGCCGCCGCACCATCTTTCAAGAAGGATAAACTTTCGATTTCTGAGGGATCGAGGCTATTGAATAATGTATTATCTGGCGCTCCAGTCTGACTTAACTGCACAATATCATCGATTACATATAAAGGTTGTTGTGAACCACCATCTTTGCCATATATCGCATTTGGATTTCTGATGGTCAGAGTTGCCGCATTACCGGGACGAGATGTACCTCCGCTAACCCCAACACCCAACAAGCGGCCTGCCAACGCAGCACCAAGATTGCTCACAGCTAAATCTTCGATTTCAGAAGCCTTAATATCAACAACTGAACCCGTTAAATGACTTCTTTTTTGTGTTCCGTAACCCAAAACCACTACATCTTCCAGACTTTTATTTTCAGGAACCAGGCGAACAGCAATAGTGGTTTGTTTACCAACCGCAATCTGTTGTCTAACGTATCCAATAAAAGAAAACACTAATATATCTGCATCAGACTTTACCTGAATAGTGAAATTTCCATCCGAATTAGTGCTTACATTGCTGGGAATGCCTTTTAAACTTACGTTCACACCCGGTATTCCCCTACCGTCTGTTTGATCTACAACTTTACCGGTAACCTTTCGGTCCTGGGCAAAGAGCATTGTACTTGCCAGCAGCATAAGCAGCAAGGGCAAAGAAATTTTGCGTAAAAATTTTAATTTCATCTTATTATTTGGTTAGTTTTTATTCTGTTTACAGCAGTTGTTTGATGCCTGCTATTGAGGTTTTTTTATTTGGTATACTTTAATTTCTAAAAGCCCTTTTTAGGTGTTTTGCCCTCTTATATTTTGCTTTTAGATGAACTACTTGTAACTGTTCAAATAAAATAAAACGTTAAATTAACGTTTATTAAATTGAAAATAGAAAAAAATGTGGTGTGATTTGGCTCATTTTTATATTTTGATTTAGATAATTATTTTGGTTAGAAAGTATATTATAATTCAAAATCGCAACTAAATATTAACTCTGGCTTCTTAAACCGCTTCTGAATTGTATGATATTGCCTTTCAGAAAAAAAATCCGTCTAACTTTTGCTAACTATTTAATTGACGATACAAGATAAAATAAATTCATATATAAATGAAATATTCTTAAATAAAAATTTAAAGTATTTTTTTATGCTATCTTTTTCAACAAAAAACACATATCCTGTCAGCTTACAAATACCATTGCATAAAGCTACTGAAGCTATAATACATCCGGTAGCAGAAGTTTAAATATTTATGTTTTTGAAACCCCTTCTAGTTGTTCTCTGATTTGGCCTTACGTCGTTTCTCCCACTCTATTCCTTCTTTTTTAAGGTCGTAACCCGCTGCAGAAAGGTAATTGTTGATACGCCCTTTATACTTACCAAACCAGGCATGTTTTTTATCTGATGATTCTGCATCCATGGCATGTTCCCTGGCTTCGGTTAACCAGATCAGGATCTGCTTTTTCTGATCGTCGGTTAATGTTAAAATTTCTTCCTGATAAGCTTTATAAGTGATTGGCAATACATTATAAGTCATTCCGTTTTTTACCAGCTCTACCTGATCATCGGGTAATTGTTCCGAAAGTTTATTAATGTATTTTTTGTGGAGTTTATTTAAAGCGACATCGACTGTTCGCGCATCTTTTGCAAGGGCCGAATCGCGTTCAACCTTATTGTCTTTGTTTTTTTCTTTGATTTCAGCCACCCTGATATCACGGGCAGCATAAATATCATTGAGGTTACTGTACTGATCGCGAACAATTACCGTCACTTTTTCGGTTTTCTTCGGATCGTTGATCCCGAGGTTAGCCACAATTTTGGCCGCACGTTCGGTTATCATTTTAGTATAGGCTTCTTTATCTGTACCAGCTTTAGACTGGGCAAAAACTGTAGTTAAGCCTGAGAACGTTAACAATAAGGCCAAAATGGATGATTTCATATTGATAATATTTAAAATTGGGTGATTTGGAATTGCTTAGTAGAAAATGCTATTGTTGCAGATTTTTTAAAGGATATATTAATATACTAAAAACTTTAAATTTTACCGGACATCTGGCAGCTTTTTTTTTGTTTTAGTAAATCTCATAATTTTCATTAATAAATAAAATATTTATATAAAAATAATTTATCAGTTTATATTTGGGTTAGGCCTGAGCGGCTATTTACAAAACTCAACAATGAAAAACACTATTTTCTAACTGTTTTTAGCAAATTAATATAGGATATTATCATTTAACTCCCTAACTTAGGCCTGCTACGCCGTAATCTGTTGATCCCTGAAAACGGCAGCACTAACCAAATATTTTAAGCTCAACAATGAAACCCCATTTTCATAAAGTACCCATTACTTTACAAAGTTCTTTCAGTATCCGCCATGATATTAAACCCGATTTTGGCAACATCTGGCATTACCATCCCGAACTTGAACTTCATTATGTGATCAAAGGAGAAGGTGTCCGATTTATCGGTGATAACATCAGTAATTTTGTACCGGATGAAATGGTGCTTTTGGGCGAAAACCTCCCCCATACCTGGCGCTGTAAAGATGAATATTTTCAGAATAATCCCGAGTTAACCACCGAAGCAATGGTAATCCATTTCCTGCCCGATTGTTTGGGTAAATACATGCTTACCCTGCCCGAAGCATACCTGCTCCCTAAATTATTCGAAAAAGCCAAAAACGGAATGGTGATTAAGGGTAAGGCCAAGGATAAACTGGTTGATTTAATGCGTGCTGCTGTAGATGCAACCAACCTCGACAGGATTATTATCCTGCTTTCTATTTTAAAAACACTGGCCGAAACAGACGAATATTCGACAATAGTAACCAGCAAGAATACTTTTTACCAAAGTAATGAGTCTGAGACGCTGCGTATCAATAAAATCTGCAATTATACCCTCAGCAATTATAAAAATGATATTACGCTTGAGGAAGTGGCCTCGTTGAGTAATTTAAGCGTAACTTCTTTCTGCAGGTATTTTAAACTGATGACTAAAAAAACCTATTACGATTTTCTGATTGAAATCAGGGTGAGCCATGCCTGCCGTTTCCTGGTCGAAAATAAATTGCCAACCGAAATGATCTGTTTTGATTGCGGCTTTAATAACGTATCGAACTTTTACCGGCATTTTAAAAAGGTAACGGGAATGACGCCGTTGGACTACAAAAGGAAGTATTTAAATTAAAGCTTTCAAACCTCGCAGGTTTTTAAAACCTGCGAGGTTTAGGAATATCCTCGCTAACGCTCGTTTCTAATGAGCGTTTAATAGTTTATCGTTTACAAACGATAGAATCGTTTAACTATTTTTGCGCTCGTTTGGAAACAGGCGCAGACGTCTTTAGTGTTTAAGCCCGTAAGATCAAAAAAATATTACATAAAAGCTTAATATCCAGTTTATTAAGTCACGAAGTATTGTCGTTAAGAGATCTATCTCAATAGATTTCTCCAATTGGTCGAAATGACGACTATGTCCCCTGCTCCATAGTTTGTGTCTTCTGGAACCATTTCTGAATCAGGGCACTGGCTTTGTTCTATAAACCCGATAGGAGCATACATCCCGATTTTTCTATCGGGATAAAGCGGATAGCGGGGCTAACGCCCCGATGAAAGACCGAACCAGTCATTTCCAAAAAAAATATTGACCACCTAAGCCACTTTAGCACATTATAAACCTGCGAGGTTTAGAAAATATTCTATATAAAAACCTTAATATTCAGGTTGTTGCGTAACGAAGTGTAATCATCAAATAAAGTTTCCATACCTTTTACCTCACTTGTTGTAAACGCACCAACGTTTCTGCGTGTAAAAGTCGAAATGTTTAAACCTCGTTTTTGAAGGAAATATTTTGAAACCACCGGATAAACATGGTGCATCACCTCCATATTATCAATCAAAAACTGTTGTACAGCCTGCACCTCATCATTTAACGATTCGTCGCTGTAGTGGTCGCATAACCAAACAATTAACTCCGGAAAATAATTGCCCTGAATACAGGATAAACCTGAAGCACCGGCCTTTAAGGATTTTACTGCATGCCCCATATAAGCATCATACAAACCAAATGCATTCCCATCAGTAAGTTTAAGCTTTTCTTTAATCTGCAAAAGATCCAGGCAGGTATCTTTATGGTAAATTACCTTCCCTGTTGCTACAAAATCAGCTAATTGTTGCGGTTTTAATACCCTTTTATAAGGTACCGGACATTCGTAAAAACCCATTGGAATATCTCCTGTCTGGCTTAGCAGCTCAAAAACACGCTCGTTAAATATTTCGTCGCTTTCATTTTCATTGGCCAATAAACTGGTAATGGCAATTACCGCTTCAACACCAGCGTCGCTTACTTCCTTTACAAAATCAGCCTGTTTGGCAATTTCACCTCCAAAAGTTCCGGTGGCAACAACAGGTACTGCGCCATTGGCCACTTTTATGACGTGTTTTATGGCCTGTATCCTTTCCTTATCAGTTAATTCGAACATTTCGCTTGAGAGGCAATTGGCAAATAAACCCGATGCCCCGGCCTGTAAATAAATCTCCGTAAGTTGAGTTAAAGCAGGGAAATCGATGTTACCGTTGCTCAAAAATGGCGTGAGCATAACCGGGATGAACCCTTTTTGTGAGTTTTCCATTATAGTATGATATGGTAAATGTTCTATGTAGTTTTGCCCGGATAAGGTCGGAATGAGCTTAATGGGCTGTTTTTGTCTTTTTATTTTTAATTTTTGTCAGGAAAAGTCCTGTTAAAAAAATGGTTAATGTACCAATTACGATAATCATGTTTTTATGTAAAGGATTTCTAAAAACTTCGTATTCCGGAGGAAGAAGCGAAGAAAATGTCATCCATATAATCACAGCGATGCCAATAATGGTTGCGGTAATGGCTTCGTGGTTTTTGCTTTGCCGGCTAATGATGCCGAGCAGAAATAAGCCCAGCATTCCGGCCGCAAAAATGCCTGATAATTCCCACCAAACATCTAAAATGCTTTTTACACCGATCATGGCAATGCCGGCAATCATGCCCAGCAGTCCAAATCCTACTGTCGCTAAATGCAACAGGGATAAATTCTGTTTTTCGGTTATACCAGGCTTGAAATATCTTTTGTAAATATCTACCGAAAACACGGTCGCCGAAGCATTCATTCCGGAGCTGATGGTACTCATTGCAGCAGATAAAATTGCCGAAACAATTAGTCCGACTAAACCTACCGGAATCTTAGTGACCATAAAATGCGGCATGATTTTATCGCCATAATCTGCCGGCACCAAAGCATTCTGTACTTTCAATATTTCTGCTGGCGAAGCGTGTAAAGGCAAGCGCTCAACGGCTACCTGATGTTTGATCGATTGCACCAGTTCGGGATTAACCTCATAATAAGCAAACAAGCAAGATCCTATAATAAAAAACAGCAATGAAGCCGGAATGTATAACCAAACGCATAACCAAATCGATTTCGACGCGGCTTTAGCTGATGATGCGGTATGGTAACGCTGAATATAATTCTGGTCCATACCAAAATTGTTGAGGTTGATGAAAAAACCATAAAGTAAAACCACCCAAAATGAGGATCCTACGAAATCGAATTTAAAATTGCCCAGACTAAATTTATCAGCCGATTTTCCAATTTCAACAATCTTCGATACGCCTCCCGGCATATTTGTGATGATCAGGTATAAAATGAGCAGTGCACCTAAGGTTTTAACAATCGCTTGCACTACTTCCGTCCATATTACCGCTTCAATTCCTCCTAAAACGGTATAAAAGATGATACAGATTCCCATTACAATCATAATCACCTGCATAGAATAACCTGTAAGTGCCTGTAAACTCAATGCAATTCCGAAAAATATCGATCCCATCCTAGCCAGCTGCGTCAATAAGAAACAAACTACGGCATAAACCCTCGCCCAGGCACCGAAACGTTTTTCTAAATGGGTATAAGCCGAAATCTCTCCCGTATTGCGGTAAAAAGGCACAAAATATTTAGATGCTACCCATGCTGCCAGAGGCATCGAAATGCTAAATACAAATGCATTCCAGTTTCCGCCAAACGATTTACCTGGTACACCCAAAAAGGTATTACTGCTTAAAAATGTTGCATAAATTGATAAACCTATCGCCCATCCGGGGATCAGGCCCGAAGCTTTTGTAAATTGCTCGGAATTTTTATTTTTTCGCGAAAAATAAACCCCAACTAATATCATCCCAACAAGGTAAATGAAGATGATCGCAAGATCGGTTATAGGAAGACCTTTCATCACTTGTTGGCTCGTTTATTAATTTGGTTAAAACAAATATGCATGGCTAATTATCATCATTAATATAAGATTTTGGCCACATGTTATAACATCTTATCTTATTGAACATCTAATGCATCCAATGCTAATCCTTTTGTTTCGGTCGCAATTAAGCGTACTTTATAACTTCCGGCGTTAATCATGCTGCCGGTATTGGTGCTCAGGTAATTCCATTTCCCCTCTTTCGTAGGGGCAAATTCCGCTATTTCTGATTTCATTAAGGTTCCGTCTGCCGATAAAAATTCGAGTTTAGCTTTTAATGGCTTACTGGAGGGGTTATGATATTTAATGGTTAAAGAATAGGTATCGGCAACGCCAACTGAGATATTCCAGGTTAAACTACCCTGACCGGCAGCATTAAAAATTACACGCTGTTTATCCATCAACACTGCTTTTGTAACCTCCTTGCCCTCTAAAATGCCGTCGGTAGCTTTGTAGCTTGTGGTGGTTTTTAAATCATAAGCAGGTTGTAAATGGGTAACAGGCAAAACAAACACCGTAGCAGTTCTGCTGTCGAATATCATTCGTTCGTTGGGGTTAAGTCTTTTCCGGTAAAGTGCAAAGGTTTCTTCGTTACTATTGCTCAAAGTGGTTTTCGTATTTTCGAAACCCTGTGGGATACTACTGTTTTTAGTTAGCGCAATAAAGGCATCAACGCTGTCAGTAGCCGTAAATTCGATATTTTCTTGTCCGCGGGAAGCTTTTAACCATTCCGCTCCATATAAATTAGATGGCAGTTCGGTAAATGCTGATTTTTCTCCTTTAAACTGCTCGTCCCCGATATCCAGCCAACTATTTAATTCAGCATTTTTAATTTTACTTAGAAGCGAATTGCTTACCGGCGCAGCTTGAATATTTTGCTTTAAACTGGCGATGGCAATAGCCGAAATCACCGCCTGACCAACTTTTACTTCCGGGAAGTTAATATCCAGAAAGCCACCTTTAACCGTCGTTTTGATTGTTTTCTTCAACAGAGAGTTGC
The DNA here is from genome assembly GCF_003315595.1 of Pedobacter miscanthi. Taxonomy (GTDB): domain Bacteria; phylum Bacteroidota; class Bacteroidia; order Sphingobacteriales; family Sphingobacteriaceae; genus Pedobacter; species Pedobacter miscanthi. The sequence continues at coordinate 105,752 of NZ_QNQU01000018.1, forward strand.
TTCCGGCTTCCTTCGAGATGTCTAAATCTTTAATTACAGTTTTACCATTAAAAGCTACATCAAATAAGCGCATGGCTTTGGCATCAAAACCTCCGCCTATACCCAGCCAGGGTTCTATAAAATAAAGTTCGACCAGGTATTCTCCGTCAGGCAGCGGGAAATGATATTTCAACTGATCTCTTCCATATCTGAAAGTTTGGAAAAGCTTCCAGTCTTTGGTGCCATTAACGGGTTGAAAAGTGCGCCTTTGACTGGCAAAAAAATCAGGAACACCTTTAAAATTAGCGGTCCATGAAGTAGAGCCAAAACGATCAGCAGAACTTAGGTTTCTGTCTGCAGACCATTGGTTGCCGTTAGTATCTATATAATCCCCTCCGCCACAATTTACACGATAAACGTAGTTGTAGCCCTGTGCCGGAGCAATTAATTGTTTATCCGAAATTAAACCATTAAAATTGGGACTTTGAGGTAAATTCTGCAGCACAATCTGATCTTTGGCAACCGCTTTCCCGTTAACATAACCAATTGCATAAAGTATATTATATTTAATTTCGGGCTTATTCCATTGGAAATGTGTTCCAATTCCGCTACGTTTCTTTTTTCCTAAAGACTGTCCGTTTATATCATTAAATAATTCTACTTCGTCACAGTTGGAATATACTACGATGCTATCTTTTATTCCTGGTTTTATCCAGCGATTTGGCCAGGTATGCGAAACGATGTAAACCATCGGATTGGTCTGTTTCGAAGCATAATTGGCCCTGAACATGTAAAAAACATCTGTTGGTTCTTCCCAGGGTGTAAACATGCCCTTGTAATTTACAGGACCAACCCGATCTAGATCCCTTAAACCCTCGCCTCCCTGTACCCTGCCAGGGTTATCGTGCGAGCTATATAACCAGAAAAAATGACCAGCAGTTTCAGCTTTCACTGATTCGGCCAAACGAACCTTGGTTTCCATTAAATCGGTCATTTTGTTTTCGGTATAACCTTTGCCATTAGCATCGGTATCATGAAGATCAATGGTTCTCCAGGCACCATATTCTCCTACTAAAACCTGCCTTTTGAGGTCTTCGCCATAAGTTAAAGGGTTGCCGCCATAAGTGCCGGTCCAGTTTTGGGGCACATCCCAATCAGTTCCCTTACCACCATTACAGGTGGTTACTTTCCGTTGTGAGGAAGCGGTTGGATCCAGTTTCCTGATCAGTTCGGTACATTCTCTAGCGAAATCTTCGGGCAGCGTACTTTCGTTTTCCAATCCCCATAAAACAACTGCCGGGCTATTCCTTCGTTCTTTTACCCAATCTGTTAAGAGCGTTTTAAAGTTCTTCCTGAATTCAGGTGTATTGTACCAGATATGCGCAGCCATTTGTGTCCAGCATAAAATCCCTTCTTTGTCCCAGTAATCGGAATAAAGTAAGTTGTGCGGTTGGTGCGCATCACGAAAAGCATTGAAGCCGGCAGCTTTGATCTGCATTACCCTTGATCTGATCTGTTCGTTGCTAAAAGCGTGACTTTGACCAATTAAATGTTCGTATTCTGCAATTCCATTAATAAAAACAGGTTTTCCATTTAATAAAAACTGTTTTTGACTGGCCTGATCGCCTATAGGCCAGCTGATCCACCGGATACCATAAGGTGTTTTAAGCTCATCAACAACTTTTCCATTTTCAATAATAGAGGTGTGCAAGGTATACAGATATGGGTTTTCTAATGACCAAAGTTTAGGATTGATGATCTTGCCTGTGATCTGATCGACCTGGATTTCCTTACCAGCTGGAACTGAAACTATTTTTTTGAGTACTTTAACCCGCTTTCTATTTGAATCAAGCAAACGGTTAATAAGCGTTATATTTTTACTTTTTAGACTATAGTTTTTTAAGGTACTACTTAAGTTCAAAACAGCTGATTTTTCAGAGATCTTGTTATCGTTCCAGATATGGATACCAAATGGCTGGATGCGAATATCATTGGTCACAATTAAATGCACCGGACGGAAAATCCCCATAGGCTGCGAACCTTCTGAAAAACCCCGCTCTGTTGAGCAACCTCCATCAACCCAGGGTAAATCCTGAATATTTGCAGGATGATCGGCACGGACTGCCAAAATATTTTCCTGGTTATTGAGTTTAATGGCTGATGTTACATCAAGGGTAAAAGTTGTCCTACCGCCTGCATGATAACCCACATTTTTGCCATTTAACCAAACTGTAGCATAGGATCCTACTCCTTCGAAATATAAAAAGAAACGTTTACCGTTTTTGATGTCGTTAGTTTTGAATGTTTTGCGGTACCAGGCATAGCCATGTTTATTGCCATGAAGTTTGCGCTGATAACCTTCGTACTGGTCCCAGTTATGGGGAACATTTACATTTTTCCAGTTCTGGATTTTATAGCTTACCTCTTGAAAACCATCATAAGCATACTGGTTTTTCTCATCAGCAATGGTTTCCCAGTTGGTGTTTAGGGAGATATCTTTTCTTGTTTGATTTTGTGCATGAACGGAATTGATTCCTAGTAAGAAAATAGCGCAAAAAAATAATAAAAGTTTCCTCATTAAATTTGAGTCGGTGCCTGGTTCGTGGAGACATGAACCAAGGCGGCGTAAGAGGTTTCTTCCTAAGTTTGATGCGGCTGTGTGCTGGCAAACTTCGGAAGTTTCACTTATATTAAATACTGACGAAATCTTTCTTCGCTCAGTCCCTTTAGATTTCGTAAATAAGTTCATCGCACTTTCAAACCTCCATCCCTAGCCGAGGTAGGTGTCACCACGGACCTCATTACGTTCAAAATACTTTTTAAAATGCCTTTAAAGTCTCTTGTCATTTCAAATCTCCATTCAATTTATACGTTTCACCGGCTTTAGTTTCGATGCTGACGCTATTATTTTTGTAGTGGATTTTACAATTTCCTCCTGTTTTTGATTTCACGGCAAGTGAGGTCAGCAGTCCATTTGCCCAGGTTAAATCCAGTTCGAATCCACCACGTGCCTGTAAACCTTTAATTTCTCCATTAGGAATTTCAGATGGTAATGCCGGTAAAATATCAAGATAGCCCTGATGGCTCTGAACGATCATTTCAGCAATACCTGCTGCACCACCAAAGTTTCCATCAATCTGGAATGGCGGATGGGCATCAAAAAGATTTACATAAGATCCGGCGCCGTTATTGGCAGGTTTCATTAACATTTTCACCAGTTTCATGGCATGGTCGCCATCTTTAAACCTTGCCCAAAAGTTAATTTTCCAGGCTAAACTCCAGCCTGTAGCCTCATCTCCGCGGTAAAGTAAAGATTGTTTTGCAGCCTGCATCATTTTTTTGTTGCTATCCCAGGTTATATCATTTCCGGGGTAAACGCCCCACAAATGTGAAACATGGCGGTGTTTACTTGCCGTATCATCAATATCGGTTAACCATTCCTGTAGTTGTCCGTATCTGCCAATCTGGTTGGGTGCAATTTGTTTAACTTTTTCGGTTAACGATTTTCTAAAATCTTCATCAATATTCAATTCCTCAGCAGCTGCAATACAGTTTTTAAAGAGCGAACGGATAATCTGGTGATCCATTGTAGGCCCTGCAACCAAACCTCCGTTTTCGGGCGAATTAGATGGTGTGCTAATTAGCCAGCCTGTTTTCGGGTCTTTCACTAAAAAATCTTCAAAAAATAAAGCGGCCTGTTTCATTAAAGGATAAGCTTCATTTGCTAGGAATTTACGGTCTTTACTGAATTGATAATGCTCCCATAAATGCTGACTTAGCCAGGCACCACCACTTACCCAAATACCATGGTTAGAGGCATTAATAGGTGCTGTACCATTCCATAAATCGGTATTGTGGTGCAAAATCCAACCTCGGGCATTGTAATATGCTTTTGCCGTTTCTGCGCCCGTTTTTGATAAACCTTTAATTTTATTAAACAGTGGTTCGTTTAAAGCTGATAAATTAAGGATTTCTGTTGGCCAGTAATTCATTTCGAGGTTAATATTGGTAGTGTACTTGCTACCCCATGGCGGAGTGAGCAGGTCGTTCCAGATTCCCTGAAGATTAGCGGGTTGTGTACCCGGCCTAGAGCTCGAAATCAATAAATAACGACCATACTGCATGTACAAAGCAGCAAAAGCAGGATCGTTTGCACTGGCGAATTTTGCCAGTCTTTCATCTGTAGGCAGTTTCTCGTTCTCTGAACGGCCAAAATCGACACTAAAGGTTTTGTAATAACTTTGATATTCTTTGATATGATTCTGCTTAATTGCAGCATAAGTTTTTCCTTTTAAGCTGTTTAATGCTTTAACGTTGGCCGTTGCAGGGTCTCCTGAAACATCCTGAGCGTTGATAAAATTGGTTCCGGCAGTTAAATACAACGTTGCTTCGTCGGCCTGGTTGATAATGATTTTGCCATTTACAGTTCTTACAGTTCCGTTTTTTATTACAGCTGTTAACCGGCTTTCGCCCTTAATGGCGCCATCTTTTACCTGTATGGACAAGGCAATTAAATTATTCCCTAAAGTTTTTACAGACGATTTTCGGTGGGCACTGGAAAGTTCTGCATCAAAAGTTATAGATGCTTTTTTATCAGCTGTTAAATGAATTACTATGGCCTGATCTGGCTGACTGACAAAATATTCACGTATGTAATTTATACCATTTAAATTATAAGTGGTTTTAGCAACAGCATTACTGATATCTAAAGATCTTTTATAATTGGAAACAAGCGATTTAGTTTGCTTAAAATACAAATTCAGGTCGCCAAAGGGCTGATAGCTGGCCTGGTATTGCGGAACGGCAGGCGAATCTTCGTCCTGAATTTTGTACTTCCATTCTTTTACCAATGAAATTCCTTGTTCTACATTACTTCCAACAGGATAAACGCCGATTTTTTTTGAAGTGTCTTTATAACCCGCAAGTCCGCCTTTATCAAAATAATTGAGCACTTGTATGGCAATTACATTTATGCCTTTTTTGATTAGCTTAGCCGGAATGGTATATTTTCGAGGCTCTGTATTATCGGTATTGCCAACCAGATGACCATTAATATAGGTGAAATCCTGGTCGCGTATTCGGTTAAGATCAAGTATAAGGCCTTTTCCGAGCCAATTCTCCGGCACATCAAAAGTTGTTCTAAACCATACTGCCCCATCTAAATTGGCTAAACCTACGGCTTCCCATCCTTCATAAGATGGTACTTTAATGCTTTTCCAAGGTTTGTCGTCAAAATTAGCTAATGCCGGATTGCCCTGGATACCTTTGCCCGCTTTCATTTCGCTAACCCAAACTTTACGGTCGCCGGAGCTACTTTGAAGTCCCATAAACTGTTCCTGCGCCAAATCTTCAGCCTCTTTCTGTTTGCCTTCGAAAAGTAATTTCCTGATTTCGGGTAAGTATTGGTAAGCACCTTTGCGGTTATAATCACGCGGTTTGCCAGTCCAAACAGTTTCTTCGTTAAACTGGATGTGATCAACTGCAGTTCCGGCAAAAATCATGGCGCCTAATCGTCCGTTACCGATCGGTAAAGCATCTGTCCACTTTTCGGCAGGTTTAGTATACCATAAAGTATGGTTGTTTTCCTGTGCGAAACCGCTAAAATGGCTAGCGAATAATAAAATTAACCATAAAAATTTAACCTTCATACTATTGTCCTTTATCGCCCGAAATAATTTCGATCTCAGCCTTAACGTCTTTTTCCTTTTTAACAGCTTCTTTCATTCTCCTAAAGTTATTGTTTCCGAGGAAGATATTTTTAGTTTCGGCGCCATTTAATTTAAGATAGGTAGCCGTTTCTTTTACCGGAAAAGCATTGTATAAAAACAGATCGGATATGTTTGTAAGGTCGATTACTGGCGCGTTCGGCAGTGGTTGATTATTCTTTAGACCATCTATAATCAGGGTATTAACTTTTAAAGCTTTTAATGACGGGCCCAATTCTGTATTTACCGTTACGTTATGAAACTCTATGTTATTAGCGTTACTGATGGCAAAACCTGTTTTGGCTTCAAAATTAATGTCGTTGAAACTGATATTATCGATGGGCATTTCTTCTAAACCATTCAGATAACCTGCCTGGTTAACCTGCCCGGTAATGTTGCTGAAATGGATATTCCTGAAAACCGGCGTACGCTCCGAAACAGCTTCGACATTGGTTTTTGCGTATTGCATATCAAGCACAATAGCCTGATCTTTTATATTTTTCATGATGATATTGTTCACCCTGATTTCTTCAACTACACCACCCCTTCCACGGGCAGTTTTAATGCGGATACCCCTGTCTGTCCCGTCAAAAACACAATTGGAAATGGCTATTTTACGCACATCGCCCGACATTTCACTGCCGATTACTACCCCACCATGGCCGGATAACATTGTACAATTGGTAATGACATAATTTTCGGCGGGAATGGCCATTTTCCGTCCGGGAGCATCTTTGCCCGATTTAATAGTAATGCAGTCGTCGCCAACGCTGATATGGCAATCAGAAATGTGTACATTTTTACAGGATTCGGGATTGATCCCGTCCGTATTCGGTGAATGAGGATTATTGATGGTAACGGCATGTACCTTAACATTTTCGCAAAACTCCGGATTGATGGTCCAAAAAGGCGAATTACGAATGGTAATTCCATCAATCAGCACATTTTTGCAAAACATAGGCTGTATAAACGGCGGACGGAGAAAACCTCTTTTCATCTGTTTCGGATCGTCAGGCAAAATAATATCTTTATTTAATCCATCAAATGTGGTTTGCCATTTCGATCGTGGCTGTCCTTCTTTGTACCCCTCTACAAAATCCCACCATTTTTTACCATGTCCGTCGATAATTCCGCGACCAATAATCGAAATATTTTCTGCTTTATAAGCATAAAATAACGGCGAGAAACTGGTTACATCTACGCCTTCGTAACGGCTTTTTACCATGGGCAGGTAATCGTCAAAATTATCGCTGAAATGCAGTTCTGCTCCGGCATCAATCAATATGGTGATGTTACTTTTTAGGTGAATTGCACCTGTTAAATATTTTCCGGCAGGGAAATAAACGGTACCGCCTCCGGATTTTGATGCTGCATCAATCGCATTTTTGATGGCGGTGGTAGCCAGTTTACTGCTGTCGTTTTTTGCGCCGTATTTAATGACGTTGTAATACGATTGGGCGTTGGCGTTTAAGCAAGTGATTACTGCAAGTACAAGAGTTAAGGTTTTGAATATGTATTTCACTCGTTTCATTATTTCTTTATTAGTCTCGTCATGCTGAACTTGTTTCAGCATCTTTCTTGCTGTTTAGACCCTGAAATAAATTCAGGGTGACGACTGTGTATATTTATGCTCGTTTTCTTACATCGTCCTCGTTTGTAACGAGGATGAATGAGATTAGCGATTTTATCGCCTTTTCATTCATGCATTTCAGTCTGCACTGACACAGGCCTAGGTAGTTTTTATACATAAAAGATTGCTTCACGCTCTCTCTTTGCCCAGCGCTTCAGTTCGCAATGACGACCTATTTTTTAATTTTATCGTCCTCGTTTGTAACGAGGATGAATGAGATTAGCGATTTTATCGCCTTTTCATTTATGGCTTCAGTCTGCACTGACACACGCCTAGGTAGTTTTTTATACATGNTATGGCTTCAGTCTGCACTGACACACGCCTAGGTAGTTTTTTATACATGAAAGATTGCTTAACGTTTCCCCTTTTATCCCAGCGCTTCAGTTCGCAATGACGTATCATTTTAATCCATCTTTACCTTAACCGGCTTCAAATCTTTGCCTTTATAAATCTCTTTTCCGTCTGCAAAAATCAGTAAACCTTTACCTTTGTTATATTTTGTACCGGTTTTATCCCATAGAATCGTCACTATTTTACCATGATAAGAAACATTATCGAGTATAAACCAATCCCATTGATTTTTCGGAATTAATGGAAATAGTTCCAGCACATTATCCTGACGGGGCTTTACACCTACCAAATCATTGATAATTAAATCATTAAAAGTAGAATGATTGTAAAAACTGCTTCGCGGATTATCGCCCTTTAACCATTCACCGGTTTTTTCATCCTGATATTCTCCAATGTATGGTTTTCCGTTTTTGATATGTGATGCAGCATACTGATGAAGTTCCTGATAAAAAACCTCAGGTTTCATATTGCCATGTTTTTTGTAATTGCTTAACAGGTTTGCCAATCCTTTTAAAGTTTGCGAGCTGGCAAATGGCCACAATGCACCGTCCCATTCGCAGCTATGGCCTGTTCCCCTTGTTCTGAATGTTGGGTTTCTCCTTTCCGCCGTAGTTAAGCCCCAGGGTGCTTTAAAACCTGCAGTATCCAACAATTGGTCCCAGGCTTTTGCATAGATGGCTTTATCATCCGGTAAATTGAAATCCCAGGGTGTAAAACCAATGGCTTCACGAACATTTGCAGCGCCACCTTTAGCTTTTCTGGTTTCGAAAAAAGACGATGAAGTATTCCACAAGCTATCCTGAACCAGTTTTTTTATTGTTGTCGCTTTGTTTTGATACTTATCTGCCGTTGCTGTTTCATTTAAAAGTGTGGCGATTTTATCTAATGCCATCGCATTACCATACATATAACTGTTAATGGTTGGGCGTTGATTCTGGTCTTTACGCGAACCGCTGATCGATTCTTCCATGCCATCTTTCACATCGTTTTGCCAGAAAAGGCCGTTTTTAAGCTGCCGTTCGGTTTCCCATTTGGTATAATCTTTATCAAGCGCCGGCAGGATTTCTTTTAAAAATGCCTGATCCGGTTTTACCAGGTAATTCTGATAAACAGCATCATCCACCCAGCTGCTAAACTGATGGAACCGTTGTTTCGTTTCGCCAACATCGGCTTTGTAAAGCCAGAATTTGATATAGTCTTTGAGGTAACTGTTATCTTTTAACCAGCGTCCTTCATAAATATGGTGTCCTAAGGCGCAACTGATTGAGTTATATTTACCTGCATGTTTAACCGGCTCAATAAACTCGGTAAAAATAAAACCATCCGGCGTTTTAACCAGGTGTTTGCGGTAGGTCCACCAGCGGTAATAGTAATTTTGTTCCAGTATCTCATCAGGGCACTCGAATATAGGTGCCTGATCGGCAAGCCATTTAAAAGCCTCACTATTTGGAATATAATTCTTAACAGCTTCAGTGTCTGTTGAATTAAAATAATCCACATATTTCTTCAGCTTTTCCGTACCGAGGATAGTTTTTTGTTGCGCATAGCCCGTAATTGTCAATACAGACAATGCTGCCGTGGCTATAAAATTTCTTGTATTTTTCATTATTCGAATAACCAATCTATATCTTTTCCCCTGCCATCTAAACCCGCGTTAAAAATGCGCAGTTCCTGCTTATCATCAATAAAACCCAATACCAAACAAGCACCTTTACCTAAGTTTAAAGTATGCGTTCCTGCCGGAAAAGCATAGGCGTGTACGTTTACCGGCGGAAAGCCATCAGGCACCAATGCATTTGAAATTTTAATTTCCGACTGACCATAATTGTTGGCGCTGGCATCGGTTTCCAATTGTGGCGGAGCGAGGTATTGAGGATCTTTCTGGTTAAAAAAACCAACCAATAAATTTACAGGAGAATTAGCACTGAACTTAATTTCTGTCCCGTTTTTAACTTGTTGTGTTTTGCTTAATTTAATGCCTTTTAAGCCGGTTAACTGCGCTGCAACTTCTTTGATTTTAACAGTTGTGTCGCTAAAAAGCTGTACATCTTTAGCAATGGTGTACGTTTCAGTTGTATTGAGCAACTTTACATCGGCTGCCTGATATGGCACTACGACAGCAATCGATCCTTGTTTAATTGATTTTAACGAATCAATACTTTTTTTAAAATGATTCAGTTCTTTGGTGAAAACCGGTAACATTTCTCTCCAGTGAATAAATGTTTTATCAACGCCACGCATCGGGATTTTGCGCTGTTTAGTTTGCATACTATTCGCATACAGGTAATTATGATCTGTTAGCTTAACTAATGCTGCATAATGGTCTACACTTTTCTGGAGGAAAGGCAGTGCCTGTTCTAAATCGCTTACCTGGTTAGAATATTTATAGCGCAATATCCAAAGCGCAGCCTTTACCTTCTCTGCATAAAAATTGGCCATCGCATCATAACAATAAATATCGTTTTTAAGCCTTTTAAACTCTGCAGTATCTTTTTTTACGTTTGCATCAGCTTCATTAATCGATTGGATGGCTTTTTTACCGTGCTCAACTACTTCTTTTGCTACCTGAACCGGAGTTTCGCCTATATGCCCCTGCTTTTTCCATTCCTTTTCTGCGTAATCTATAATCATTTCACCTTCAGGTGCTTCCGATTCGTATAATAAAGTAAAAAGTCCGTAACGATATGGGTTGATCAATTGCGTCATTAACATGCCTAATGTCAGCGTTTGACGGTTTCCATCGGTAATGCCGTACCTGCGTAAAAGTTTAGGCGATATCTCTCCCGATTCTTCGTAAGCATTTAAAATGGCTTTACCACTATTCAAGTCAGTACCATACTTGTTGGCAAGTTCTTTTCCCCAGTAATTGATTTCCTGTTCACGGTTGCGCTGCGAATTCCACGAGTACCTGGCCCACTCCTTATACCAGATCCAATCGCGGTCTACTTCCAGCAATCTGCCTTTCACCTCGTCGGCCGAATATGGCCAGTCCCAATAACTTGCCTGGGGGTATAAATGCAAACCTTTAGCGCCATAAATTTTGTTCATTGCCTGAACCGATTTCTGTATAAAATCAGCTGAACCATAACGAAAAGGTTCCAGATTGGCCAAAATATGAACATTAGAAATGTTAACTATACCAATAGCCGCTAACTTTCGGTTCAAATCGGCCCATGCCCCGCGTGGTATATAAGTGGTTAAAGCTTCGCCATTAAATTTATTCTCGGTGTAAAGATTTTTATAAAGTGGTAAAGCGGCTTTCATTACACTTGGCGCATCAGTATCGTGTGCCCGCAACACAATGGGCGGTTCTTCCTTAATACCTGCAGCTTTTAGTCCATCTTTTACGCCCGGGATAATGGTTTTGGTGAACCAGTCAATATCATCCTGACCAACACCTTCCATCGCCTCTCCTAACGCCACCATTAAGCCCACATTGGGATATTTCTCTACAAATGCGGCGATTGATTTTCGCGTATAATCTGCAATCAAGGGAATAATAGGCCGGTTCCTGTCCTGGGTTTTTAAGCCGTGTTTATCGGCAAAAGGTTTCGGGATGATGATATTGTAGAACATCTGGATCACCCAGATTCCCCGTTTATCAGCCTCTTTGGTTAAAAATTGAAAAATTTCTTCGTTCTTTTTTAAAGTGGCCTCATCTACTTCAACCGCATAAGGATAGTCTTTCAACCTTAATAAGGAAGAAAACGGATGTCCGTTCCACAAATAGAGCGAATTATAACGGTTCTCGACCATCATATCAAGGTATTTAATCCACAAAGCCTTATCGTACAACCACGGGAAGGTTTCGGGTGTGTAGGGATATTCGTAAACATCATGACCGGGCAGATAATCAGGTTTTTGTAAACCGATACAGGTACCACGTAATACCATTTCGGGTTGATCGGAAAGGGTAATCTGCGCAGGTAATTTGCCGCTGTTTTTAATCTGGTCGGCAAGTTCTATACAGCCGTATAAAGCGCCCGATGCATCATTACCTATGATATAAATGCTGCCATTTTTCGCTGTATAAATATGGAAACCTTCTTTTTTTGCAACCGAAATCTGGTTTTTAATCGCTGCAGGAAGCTGATTGGTAAAAAGTTTATCAGAAAATACACCAATCGCAATTAAATTGCCCGAATTGTTTAGCTTGTCTTTCTGTTCTATTTTAATTGAATAATTTAATTTAGATAAGGCTTTTAAAATTCTTTCGGCGCCAAAACGTACCCGAACATGGTTTTCTGTCGAAATTACGATGTTTTTTTGTTCAGGTTGAATTGCCTGAGATAAGGATATCGATAAAAAATAACAGGAAATAAAAATCAGAAAATTTCTCATTCAATTTGGCTCTTACAACTCCTTTTTTAAGGGAATGATATGTGATATTTGGTTAAAATATTATTTAAATATAAAAATAATATTCAAATATAAGTAATTTAGAGGTCTGCTAATGTAAAATTTATGCAAGGTAAGCCGCTGTGTTTGCCTTGAGCCAACTATGACAATATCTTTTAATATTTAGACAAGAAGATAAAATTTTTAACCAACAATATTTATTTTATTTGTATCCATATTCTAATCAATTATAATTTATAAGCATATATGTTTTCACTAAAAAACAAAAAAGCCGTGGTTACAGGTGGCGGAAGTGGTATAGGAAAAGCCATTGCAACCATTTTAGCAAAACAGGGCGCAGAAGTACATATTATAGAACTGGGCACTGAACAGGCTGAGGATACACTGAAAGAAATTAGGGAAAACGGCGGTACAGCATTCAGTTATGGCTGCAATGTTTCCGATCATAAGGCGGTTCACGAAGTTTTTGAGCAAATCGGAAAAATTAACATCCTGATCAATAATGCTGGTATTGCACACATTGGCAAGGCCGATACTACTGATGAATCGGATTTTGACCGTGTAATGCGTGTAAACGTAAAAGGTGTGTACAACTGCTTGCATGCCGCTATTCCGCAGATTCGTTTAGCTGGCGGAGGTGTAATCATTAACATGGCTTCTATTGCGGCTTTAATCGGCCTACCCGACCGTTTTGTATACAGCGCGGCAAAAGGTGCTGTAAAAGCCATTACTATGAGTGTGGCCAAAGATTATATTGGCGAGAACATCAGGTGTAACTCCATTTCTCCTGCCAGGGTACATACGCCATTTGTAGATGGCTTTTTACAGAAAAACTATCCGGATAATATCCCTGAGATGTTCGAAAAACTTTCTAAAACGCAACCTATTGGCAGAATGGCAAAACCGGAAGAAGTTGGCGCACTGGCTTTATACCTTTGCAGCGATGAAGCTTCGTTTATTACCGGCTGCGATTATCCGATTGACGGCGGATTTACAACCTTAAACAATTAATCACACAATTTAAATACATTATAATGAAATTAATAAGATTTGGCGAGGCGGGAGCTGAAAAACCAGGTGTAATCATCAACGATAATTATTTCGATGTTTCGGCCCTGGTGACAGATTATAACGAAGAATTTTTTGGTGGAGATGGTCTGGAAAAGCTAAAAAATGATATTGAAACGGCTGATTTACCTCAGGTGGACAAAGGTGTACGCTTGGGCCCTGCCCTGGCACGTCCTTCAAAGATTATATGCGTGGGCTTAAATTATAAAGACCACGCAGCAGAAACCAATGCTCCTATTCCTTCTGAGCCTATATTATTTTTTAAAGCCACTTCGGCAATAGTTGGCCCAAATGATGACCTGATTATCCCAAAAAACAGTAAAAAAACGGATTGGGAAGTAGAATTAGCCATTGTTATAGGCAAAAAAGCAAGTTATGTTTCAGAAGAAAACGCTTTAGATCATATTGCGGGTTATGTTTTGCATAACGATTACAGCGAACGCGAATTCCAGATTGAAAGAAACGGACAATGGGTTAAAGGAAAAAGCTGTGATACTTTTGCGCCAATAGGCCCATTTATTGCTACACAGGATGAAATTGCTGACGTGCATAATCTTCACCTTTGGCTTACCGTAAACGGCAAAACATTGCAGGATGGAAATACTTCAAACCTCATTTTCAATGTTCCTTTTATGGTTTCTTACATCAGCCAGTTTATGACCCTTTTACCGGGTGATGTGATTACAACAGGTACTCCGGCAGGTGTTGGTTTGGGACAAAAACCTGAACCATGGTACCTAAAAGCGGGCGATGTGGTAGAACTGGGTATTGATGGTTTGGGCTCAAGCAAACAAACAGTTAAAGCATACAGCGGCAAATAAAATGAAAAGATACTGTTTAACAATGGATCTGATTAATGATGAAAAGCTTATAGAAGAGTATAAACAGTATCATCAAGCGGTTTGGCCCGAGATTAAAGAGAGTATATCGTCTTCGGGTATTGAAAACCTGGAAATATATCTTCTTGGGAGCAGGCTATTTATGATTATGGAGGTTAACGAAAGCTTCTCATTTGAAAAAAAGACAAAAGCTGATCTGGCCAATCCAAAAGTACAGGAATGGGAAACTTTGATGTGGAAATTCCAGCAGGCATTGCCTGGTGCCAAACCGGGTGAAAAATGGATTTTAATGGACCAGATATTTAAACTTTAAATGCTTTTATGATTGATACCCACGTACATTTTTGGAATTTCGATCCGGTTAGGGATAGCTGGATCAATGAAGATATGAAGGTTATCCGGCAGGATTTTCACCCGAAAGATCTGTTAGAACCTTATCATAGCCTTCATATTACCGGATGTATTGCCGTACAGGCCAGTCAATCGGAAGAAGAAAACCATTTTCTGCTAAGCCTGGCTGAACAAAATGAGGTCATTAAAGGCATTGTTGGCTGGGTTGATCTGCTTGATCCAAATCTCGGTGATCGCTTAAACTACTGGAGCAATTTTAAAACCATTAAAGGCTGGCGTCATATTTTACAGGCCGAAAACAGTGCGTTTATCCTTAATCCAAAATTTATTGAAGGCATTAAACTTCTAAAAGAATACAGTTATACCTACGATTTATTGTGCTACCACAATCAGTTACCGGATATTATTAAAATGGTTGATCAGCTTCCTGATCAGCCATTTGTACTCGATCATTGCGGCAAACCGGATGTTAAAAACCAGGATTTGAAAACCTGGGCAGAAAATATTAAAGTTTTAGCCTCAAATCCTAATGTTAGCTGTAAGGTATCGGGCTTGCTGGCAGAAGCCGACTGGAAAAACTGGACAGAAAAAGAATTATTTAATTGTTTTGAGGTGGTATTTGAACATTTCGGCGCGAAGAGGATGATGTACGGCAGCGATTGGCCGGTAATGCTGATCAGCAGGCCTTACGAGGATTGGTTTAATTTAGTTCATCAGTATACCGCGCAATTTTCTCCGGAAGAACGTCAACTAATTTTCAGCGATAATGCGAAAGCATTTTATGGGGTTTAAAAAACACATTTTGCCGCGTTTGTCATCCTGAATGAAATAAAGGATCTTTTTGATAGTGTACTATTTTCAAGTAGTTCTTGGTGTTCAGCATGACAGATCAGCAAAAAAAAATATTCTTTTACGTTCTCCGCAACTAAAACTTAAAACAGCAGATAGAGCAGGATGGATAATATCATGTAAAATAGTAGTTTCCGCTTTTCAAATAGAACCTGACCAATACAAAATTTAAATATGAGTAAAAAGATTACATTTCCTTACAATCCTCAATATCCTTCGGTAGCCGACTTAAGAAAAAAGGCAAAATCCAGGATTCCTAAATTTGCTTTCGACTATCTGGAGGGCGGTTGTAATGAAGGACTTAATTTATCGCGTAACGAGAACGATTTCGATAATATTTATCTTAAACCGAATTACTTACGTGTTGGTGGAGATATCGATATGTCGGTTGAATTATTTGGCCGTCGTTACAGTGCTCCATTTGGGATATCACCGATTGGCCTCCAAGGTTTAATGTGGCCTAATGCACCCGAAATTTTAGCCAAAGCTGCAGCTAAAGCCGATATTCCCTATACTTTAAGCACCGTATCTACCAGTAGTATCGAACGAATTGCCGAAGTATCTGATGGAAAAGCATGGTTTCAATTGTACCATCCTACAGAAAATAGTTTGAGGGATGATATCTTAAATCGCTTAAAAGCTGTTGAATGTCCGGTATTGGTTGTACTGGTAGATGTACCTGCATTTGGCTTACGCTATAAAGAAATTAAGAGCGGTTTGTCTATTCCGCCAAAAATGTCAATCAATAATATCTTACAGGCCTGCGCCCGTCCGCTGTGGGGAATAAAAACCTTACAACATGGAATTCCATCATTTGCTACTTTAAAACCCTACATGGAAAAAGGAATGGACATGTCGCAACTGGGGCAATTTATGAACAAAACATTTACCGGTAAAGTTGATATTGAAAAGGTTGCGGCCATTCGTGATCTCTGGAAAGGACCTTTGGTACTGAAGGGAATCGCGACCGATGAAGATATGCAGGCGGCCATCCAAATCGGTGTGGATGGTGTGATTGTTTCCAATCACGGTGGCAGACAAATTGACGCAGGCGAATCATCCATCAATTCTTTAATTAAACTCGCAGGAAATGATGTTTACAAATCAAAACTGAAGATCATGTTAGATGGAGGTATCCGTTCAGGTGTTGATTTAGCAAGGGCACATGCCGTTGGATCTGAATTTAACTTTATGGGCCGGCCTTTTATGTATGGCGTTGGCGCTTTGGGCAATGAAGGAGGCGATCATACCATCAATATGTTTAAAACTCATTTATATCAGATCATGCAACAGCTTACCATTGAGAATATTACACAATTTCCTGACAGGCTATTATATCCTTAAAGCCGACTTGAAAATCGGGTAAACAAAAAAAGCAAGATCAGAAGTCTTGCTTTTTTGTTTAAAATTTGATCGATGATCTTGAGTATTATTTACAAAACTTATAAGTGGTACTCGTTTTATAAGTTTCGCCTGGTTTAAGCACTGTTGATGCAAAGGTTGCATGGTTAGGCGCATCAGGAAAATGTTGTGTTTCGAGGCAAAAAGCAGAGCGGTGAGGATAAGACTTCCCTCCTTTCCCATCTTTATCAGTACCGGTTAAAAAATTACCACTGTAAAACTGTAATCCAGGCTCCGTGGTATAAACTTCTAACGTGATGCCTGTTATTGGGCTTTTCACAACAGCAACAGGCATTTTACCATCATGGTGGGTTAAAACAAAATTATGATCGTAACCTTTCCCGAATTTTAATTGCTGGTCGTTTTCTTCTATTGATTTTCCTATGGTTTTGGCTTTGTTAAAATCAAAAGCCGTTCCCGCTACAGGTTGTAATTTCCCGGTTGGAATCAAAGTAGAATCAACAGGTGTATAAGCATTGGCATCGATCTTTAGTTCGTGATCAAGGATGGTCTTATTTCCTTCACCGTTCAGGTTAAAATAAGCATGATTGGTCAGATTTACCACTGTAGCTTTATCGGTTGTGGCCAGATAATCAATCTGCAAAGCATTGTCGTCTGTGAGTGTATAAGTTACTTTTACATCAAGTTTACCAGGGTAGCCCGCTTCCCCATCCTTTGAAACATAGCTCAGTTCTAATTTTTGTCCGTCCTGTTTCGCATCCCAAACTTTCGAGAAAAAACCATCATTACCGCCATGCAAAGTATTTACGCCATCATTAAGCTGTAAATGATATTCTTTTCCATCCAGTGTAAATTTCCCTTTTCCTATGCGGTTACCATACCTGCCAATCAGGGCACCAAAAAACGGCTCTCCTTTTTTACGGTAAGCACCAAGGCTGTCATAACCCAGTACCACATCAGTTAATTTATTGTTTTTATCGGGTACCAGTAGCGAAACAATCCGTCCGCCATAATTGGTGATGGAAACTGAAGCCCCTTTTTTGTTTTTCAGCGTGTAAAGTTTAACGCTTTTCCCATCAATGGTACTTGTATATTTTGAAGAATCGCTTTGTTGGGTCGCCTCTGTGCCTTTATCCGATCCGGAATTGCAGGATGTACATGTAACTGCTAAACATAATACCGCAAAGGGTAAAGATTTAAGAAAGATTTTTTTCATTTGGTTAAAATTTGAAGAGCAGGTGGATTTTTCTAACAGAAAAATATGCATTGGCTCTGATGATATCTATTTTTGGTTAAGGCTAAAATAGTAAAAATAATTAACGTTATTGTAACGATTATAATTATTGTTAAGCGAATATTAATGATGATGATCAACAGTAAAAAAAATCACATAATTTAGCGTTTCTATGCATGATTTGAATTTCAGGCCGAAGGCTTTTCTTTTTGATTTAAATGGCACCATGATCAATGATATGGAATACCATACTCTGGCCTGGTACAGCATTATGACAGAAGATTTGGGTGCTAAACTTGATTATCAAAGTGTAAAAAAGGAAATGTACGGCAAAAACCATGAAGTATTGGCCCGCGTTTTCGGAAAAGACCGGTTTACAACAGAAGAAATTGAAAGACTTTCGATAGATAAAGAGAAACGCTACCAGCAAGGTTATATGCCCCATCTTGCTTTAATAAATGGATTAGATCAGTTTCTGAAACGTGCAAAGAATGCCAATATCCCAATGGCGATCGGTTCTGCAGCCATTCCCTTTAACATCGATTTTGTGGTAGATGGTCTGGAAATACGGCACTATCTGAGTGCTATAGTAAGTGCCGACGATGTAGAAATGAGTAAACCAGATCCGGAAACATTTTTAAAGGCGGCAACTGCGTTAAATATTCCACCTGCAGACTGTCTGGTTTTTGAGGATGCTCCAAAAGGTGTAGAATCGGCGCTTAACGCAGGCATGCCATGCATTGTACTTACCACAACACATACAATTGAAGAATTTGAAGGTTATCCGAATATCTTAACTTATATTGAAGATTATAACGATGCCAAACTAAATACGCTATTTTAAAATGGGAAAATATTTAAATCAAAAACCTGTTCTTGTTGCAGTAGATTGCATCATTTTTGGTTACGACGGGGAACACCTTAAACTCTTGGTAATTAAAAGGGCCATTGAGCCGGTTCAGGATACCTGGAGTTTAATGGGTGGTTTTATCGGCGAGCAGGAAGACCTGGATGAAGCTGCTAAAAGGATTTTACTTGAATTAACCGGTCTGCACGATGTTTACCTTGAGCAGCTGCACGCTTACGGCCGTCCCGACCGTGATCCTATCGAACGTACAGTTTCGGTTGTTTATTTTGCACTGATCGATATCAATAAATACAGTAAACAGATCAACGATCAGTACCATGCCGAATGGTATAAACTTAAAGAAGTACCAGACCTGATTTTTGACCATAACATTATGGTTAAAGCTGCTATGGATAAAATCCGTTATCAGGCTGCCCTGCACCCTATTTTGTTCGAGCTGTTGCCTAAACGCTTTACCATACCGCAATTACAGTCGTTATATGAGCAGGTTTACGATTCGCCCATCGATAACCGGAATTTTATCCGCAAGATCACCGCAAGCGGTTTATTGATCAAACAAACAGATAAGGATAAATCAAGTTCGAGAAGGGGCGCTTTTTATTTTAAACTGGATAAGAATAAACATAAAGCGCAGTTTCAGTCTTTCTTAAACTTTATACCTAAAACAGGAAAATAGGTTGGGCAATTGCTTTATTATTTGATGGTATATGGATAAATTGCTTATCGCAAAACGCCAGGCGCTAATACCTACAAAATTTAAGATCAGCAGGTTACAAAAACAGATTTTAACCAAAGTAAAAAACATCAAAAACATTTTTAAAAATTGTTTGCAAGGAAAGGATAAATCCCTATATTTGCACCTCCTTAAACAAAAGGAATGATTCCGTAGCTCAGCTGGTAGAGCATTACACTTTTAATGTAGTGGTCCTGGGTTCGAATCCCAGCGGGATCACAGAAGGACCAATCAAATGGTATTGAAAAGCGCACTTAGGTGCGCTTTTTCTTTTTAAGCCCCTTTTTTCGGGCATTTTCAAAAAAAAGTAGGTTAAAGAAAATCAAAGGGAATCAAACTAAGTGTTGCCCTTTTCGTTGCCCCAGCATAATGTTTTAAATTGGGGCACCATATTTCTTATAAGGCTTGTGTAGTGGGGATTATTCCAAAAGTGGCCACTTGTTTTTCTGCAAAGTGGCCACTTTTTTCGGTTTAAAATGGCCACTAATTTCGCTTAAAAGTGGTCATTCGGCTCATTTTTAAGCGGTTTTAAGCTATTTTTAATGCTGATGCGATTCAATGATCGTTTACTGTTATAAAGTGTTTTTAAAGGAGCTCAGCGGGCCTTAAAATTGATTTTTTTTAGTCTTCCCAATCAGATTTTTAGAATTTGTTTTTTGTCGCTGAATATAGCGCTAGAGTGGCTGTTATACTCCAAAACGTGTGCCTGGTGTTCAGCTCGGCTGTATTTTTAGAGATTGGAGGACAAAAACACTTGGAGTCTGGATTTTCCTGGTTTAGCAGGAATGAATATATTTGGGACTTTTCTTAGCTTGCTCTTCTCAAGATTGGGTATATCCCCGGGTGCATAGTTTGGAACGGAATCCGCTGTCTACTATTGCCGAAATCCCCACCATGTCCTGGTAAGTCGAAAATAATCACTTTTGCGCCAGATGCTTCTAATTTTTTCCTGGTCCTATCGAAAGACCATGCACCATGCCAGGCCGCATGAACAAGTACAAATGTTTTTATTGAATTTTTCATTTATGAATTAATTTAATTGCTGGAAACAAAGTTTTTGCTCCAATACAGTTTGTTTAAATGGATAATTGTAATAGTGACGTGGATTTTTTTTGCAGAATATTGGATCTTATTTTACTACTAAAGTGCACAGCCAGGCCATTCGCTAAGCTACCAATAGCATATAGCAGATCCCCCTTTCGTTGAATTTAACTTAGGTGTTTAAGATTAATTTAATAAAATCATTATTGAAAATTTCTTCAACTATTTTTTTGGAGCTAACCGGCTCTTGTAACGGGTGCTGCTGAAAAACACCTTTGTTCAGGTCTTCTATCGTATTTGTAATTGGCAAGGCATTATGTTCCGATATTTCGTAAATTTTTTTCGTGTAATTAGTATTAAACATCAGATTGCCGGGGTTTACGAAACCTGCTTCAATGTAACCCCTTGTTTTTTTAGCACACCTGCAGGGGTTAGATTTATTTACTAAGCCACATCTCTTGTTCATCCAATTATACAAGTCTTGCCTTGCTCTCATTAAACGTATCCGAAAATTACCTGCTGAAATTGCTAAAATTTCAGAGCCCAGATTGTGGTCAATGTCAAACATTTCTCCGAGAATATAAATCATTCTTTGTTCTCTGTCGAGGCATAGTAACATTCCTGCGGTGCAATTGATTCTAATTTCCTCTATTGAGCCGGCAAGGTCATTTTGTTCATCAGTGGTTAAATTATGATCAGGGATTTTATCAATTGAATCAAAGTAGGTTTCAAAGTCTGTTGTTTGAAATTTAGCTTTACTTTTCTTCGTATTTAGAAAATGATTTACCGTAATCCGGTACAGCCAGGTTCTGAATTTGCTTTTACCTTCAAATTTTGCCAAAGCGGTAACGGCTTTGATAAATACTTCCTGTGTTAAATCTTCAGCATCTTCAACACTTTTTGTCATTTTTAAGGCAAGGTTATAAATAAATAGCTGATGCCTGATGATCAGATTTTGTAATGCTTTTTTATCGCCACCAACAGCCAGTTTTACCAAATCTGTATCCACCTGGTCTGTATAATTCAATTGAAAAGGATTTTCCATATTCTTGAGCAAGCCAACCGTAAACTGCAAAGTTACAGTTGGCCTAATTTATAGGTTAAACTTGATTTATACCACCATCTACAGCTATTTCATGCCCGGTAATATACGATGCATCATCTGAAGCAAGGAATAATACTGCTTTTGCCACTTCTTCTGGCAGGCCAAATCTTTTTAGTGCTGTCTGATTGGTTATGGCTTCTGCAGCACCCTGAAGAACATCGTCAGGCAATCCAATTTTGCCCCAGAAAGGTGTTCCTATCGGCCCCGGACTTACCGCATTAACTCTGATTTCCTGTGCAGCAAGTTCGGCACTTGCAACACGTACAACCGAACGAAGTGCAGCTTTACTGGCACTCAATAAGCTACTTCCGCCAAAGCCAATTTCATTTAACCAAGAAGTGGTGATGATCACAGAAGCCTTTGGGTTTAGGTGTGTAATAGCCTTTTGTAGTGAAAAATATGCTCCTTTAAAGTTTACACTGATCATTTCGTCAAAAAAGTGCTCAGATGTTTCGGCTATCGGTGCCAATTTTCCTTGTCCCACGTTTACAAAAACAATATCTATTCCGCCAAATTTAGATTTTGTTTCGGCGTATAATTGTTCTAAATCAGAAAGATTATTTACATCTCCCTGAATTCCGTAACTCATGGAGCCCAATTCTTTTGTTGCCTCGTCAAGCGATTGTTTATTTCGTCCGAAGATAATCACCTTTGCGCCATTTGCTATAAATTCTTTGGCTGTTGCTAAACCGATTCCACTGCTACCACCCGTTATTACCGCAACTTTGTTTTTTAATTTGTCCATTATTAAATGTTTAATAGCAACCTCATTGTTACTATAACATGGACAACCAAAAAATAGTCGTGTTACAAAAGTCAGGGAGTTATCCTGAATCATGAGGCCTGTGGAAATCCCTCCCTTGTTAGTAGTTGTAAACACAGAATACAGGAAATCCCAATCTTTCGCTTTAAATAATAATTTGGATATGGCAATATATTAATCCTATTGAAATGAATAATTTGGATAGCTTTCGAAAAATGTAGCCCAAAACTGGTTTGTTTAGCTATGTAGTGTTTATTCTTATTCATTTGTATTTTTTAATATCAAATATCTTAGATTCGTCATTGGGTTTCATGTCTGAATTTAACGAACTCATCCATCCATTTATGAAACCGTAATTTAAATAAACCAAACTGATTACTATGAAAAATTTATTTAAGTACCTGCTACTTTTAAACATTGCCTTATTCTCTGTGGCCTGTCGCTCAGATAGAGATGACCTTTTAGAGGAACCACCGAGTAAACCGGTCACCGAGTTTTACAAAAATGCCAACGAACTGGCTGCAACCTACGACCCTTCGAACGCGGTAAGCCAGACCGTTAGAAACCGTGTTTATGATTTGTATAAGTCGAAAAAGTGGAGTGAGCTGGAAACTGTATTTACAAATGATAACTTAAACGGAAAATGGCCGCCTGCAAACGGGGGATATAATACGGTAGATGATACCCCCATTACAATGGGGCAAAAATATGACCGGTATAGCAACGGGATCGGAACATATAGCGGAACGGGAGCTCCAACTTTGGGCGGTAGTTTTACAAGTCCGATCATCAATGGATATGTTTATACTTTCGGACAGCGAGCATTAAACCAAGCAGAAAACGCTTATGATTTTTATTATGAAATAGAAGTTTTAAATAATTCACTAACTTTCGGTGGTCAAACAGCAGATGTTATTCCATGGTTTAATCAGGTAGGCAATGGTAAGCAGACCATGTGGAAAATCCCCATAGATCCGGCAACCGGCTACCAAAAAACCTGGAATAAACTGGCACAGGAAGGATACATCAAAGTTACGATTAAGAAAAATCCCAGCGGAAAATATCCGGGAGCTGTGGGGGTAGTTATTGCAAAATAAAATAATTTAGATGTATTCCATTTCGAATAAAATATTGATTGAAAAACGAATTCCTGTTGAAGAAGATACGTTCATTAATGCTGAGATTGGTGAGTTAGCGGGAGTAAAATTTAGCTGCTGTAATTGCGGGCTGGAAAATAGCATTAAAATAACGCCTTACGAAACAGGTTTCCCGGTTTTTCAATTGTATGATGACGAAAAAGTTTTAGCTAAAAATGAATTACTAAGCAATAAAATTGTTTCCGAAACCTCCAAAAATTCACTTCATTTTGGAGAATTAACGGTAAATGATTTACCTACACTTTATTTTGGAACAGATTGCCCTTCATGTGGCTTTAAATATATCTGCGTTTTTAGTTATGGTGAAAAACAACCCGGACTCACCCTGCTTAGCATTTCCGGTGTATGGAAATATAGCTAATTTAAACCTGGAATATTCTAGAAGCTGCCTGTTTTTTCCTAAAAAGGTGTTTATCTGGTCATTTTTAAAAATCACTATTTCTGGCAACGGTCAAATCAATCACTTAAAGGAATTTACTAAACAGGTTTTATTCTTCAGGTAAATACAGATCAGTTTACATAAAGTGTACAGGCATAAGCTCGCCATTTTTACTTTTTATGTAAACTGTATCTTCTCATCGCATAGGTCTGGAGCTTATAAAATCAACTCTCGCTGAGTAATTCACTACACACAAAAATACTTGCTTTCAAGTCTCCCGCTCTTGTGCACAACCGGCATCAGTTAACAGTACTACTTCTTTATGAATACAGATTTGACTCTACTTACGTAATTTCATCCGTAGTACAATGAATAAAAAGGTTAATTATTAAACCTACTTCCATGAACACTATTGAATGCTTTTAAAACCGGTTCAGGATGCTAATTCGCACGATTACAACTTATTATGTGGCGATAAAAAATATTAGCTGATGTGGTAAGGCCAGACAAGGTCATCACTTTTAATTAAAAACAATGTATTTTGGAGCATACAAAACACGCTAATTTAATTAATCCCTAATTAACCCTCCTATGGAAAAACACCACCAACACAGCCATGGCTGCGCGCAGTGCTCCTGCAACAATCCCGTTTTAGAAATCCTTAAAGAAGAACTTTTTAGTCCCGAAAATGTAGCCAGGCTAAAGTTCGGATTGGGAAAAACCAAAAAAGAACCACCACAAACACTTATGATCAGCGGTGGAATTATCCGGCCAATGATTGGCGGATTAACAGATACCGTTGAAGCCATCGGAATAGCCAACGGTAAGGTGCAGAAAACCGGTACAAAAGAAGATGTATCAGCATTTATGAACGAATATTTTCCGGGATTTCAAAACAAAGAATTGTCTCATAAGCAAACCCTGCTTCCCGGCCTGATCGAGCCTCATGTTCATATCGTTCCAACGGCGATGATGACAGAATGGATAGATGTGAGCCCTTTTGATGGACAGAATTTAAAATCTCCTTACGATCTGAAATCGGTAGGTGCAACAATTAATAGTAACCTGCCTGATAAATTTGAATACGTGATTTTAGGTAGAGGTTTAGATCCTTCGTTAATGCCTTTTAAGCATGATATCCTTAAAAAAGAATTGCAGACAATCGATAATACGATCCTCGACAACATTATTCAGCATCGACCGATGATGCTTTTAAGCGCTTCTATGCACACGCTTTATTTAAACACCAAAGCCTTGAAACTTGTGTTTGATCAAAATAAGGATGTGCGCGATAAGTATATTACCCTTGAAAATTATATCAACAAAACCAAAGGCACACTGGAGCAAAGCCTGGAGATGACACCGGCAATGAAAGTGGTAGCACCACAGATTGTGGCGATGGCCGTTGATATTGATCAGTACCTGACCGAACTTTTCCGACTGGCGAATTCGAGAGGGGCCACTTTTATGTATGATGCAGGCCTGAATGCTGGTTTTGAAACACTTTTAAAGCTATATACCGATATCAATCCGGAATTGGTGCGGATTGGTGGTGCACGCCTTTGTGCCGATCAAACAGATGTAGACAAGCTTCCAAAATATAAACAGCCAACCGATTACAAACCAGTATATTATGGCCATGTTAAAGTCGTATCTGATGGCTCTAATCAGGGTTTAACAGGCTACCAGAGTGCTTATTATCAGTGCGATCCACCTGAGAACAGAGGAATTTTCAATTACCCGCAAACCGGGGTGCCGCCAAACACCATGCCGCCAAACTATAACACGTTAATCAAAGCTGTTGTAAATAAAGACTGGCCATTAATGATCCATGCCAATGGCGACCAGGCCGTAACATTTGCGGTAACTGCTTATCAAAGCGCTCTTGCCCAATACAGAGGTGCTGAGATGCGCAACCGCATCGAGCACTGTTCACTGCTAACGCCGGATCATATTTCGGATATGCTGCAAATGGGTGTCTCGCCGAGTTTCCTGATCGGCCACACGGGCTATTGGGGCCATGCATTTAGCAAAGTAATATTTGGCGAAAAAGTACGCATGCTCGATTTGTGTGGTTCTGCCCTTGCAGCCGGAATGAGGATTACCCTTCATAGCGACAATGAGGTAAGTCCGCTGGGCCCTTTGAGAATGATGGAACAATCGATCACCAGGATAATGGAAGAAGATCCAAAAAAACTGGAAGTATTAAATGAAGCAGAATGCCTTACACCCGAACAAGCCTTGGTTGCTGTAACTTACGATGCCGCCTGGCAATGTTACGCCGATAACTGGGTTGGCTCGCTTGACGTTGATTATTTTGCCGATTTTGTAATTTTAGCACAGGATCCGCTTTCATTAACTAAAAAAACAGAACAGTTTATGAAAATGCGTGATATCCCGGTATTGGAAACCTGGCTGGGCGGCGTGCAGGTTTATGCCGGAGATGCGGAATAAATAAAGCGCAAAATCTCATATATTGATTATCAATATCCTTCGCTTGATGCGGAGGATATTTAGCACGATATCATAGCAAAGCAATTTAAACGGGTCTAAATTGCTTTGCTAAAATCTGAATTATTATTTTGGCAGTAGCTGTTACAACCTAAACAGACTGATCAAGAACCATCCGGCTCCACCCTTCTCCATCAGTTTTGCCTGGACTATCTTTGCTTTGCAACAACTTCTTTTTAAACTTTGAGCTGTAAACCCAGCAGGTGCTTTGCCTGATATCGAGTATTTCAGCAAGTTTATAAGAAGAAATTGCGCCTTTGGTGTTATATACCAGAATGAGCATATAAAGTGCTTTGTTAAGCAGTATTTTAGCATTATGAAAGATGGTGTTAACCGTTGCTGATTCATCATAACCGCATTTTGTACAACGCCTGCCATAAGGGGTTTGGCCGGCAAGAAATGTTTCATTGCAACACCTGATACAGGAATAACCTTTATCCCATTTTAGTGCTGAAATGTATTTAAGAACTGCATCTTTATCAGGATATATCCTACTGAAAGCTTCAAAATCTGCAAATTTAGAAAGCGATGGTCCTTTTCCTGCTAATTCAACATCCAGGTTCAGCCACGTAGCGTCTTTCTTGAGCTGAGCGCTCAGCGCCGATATTTCCTCATTTTGCTTTTGAATAATCTCCCTGTTCTTTTTTAATTCCATGGTTTTGCTTTCTAAAAGTGAAGAAAGCTGTTCGTTAAGGGCCTGACTGCGCGACTCATTCTCGCGCATCTGCTCTACCATCCGTTGCTGTTCGAGGCTCGTCTTTGTTCTCTGCCTTTTTATAATGATATAAGGCAAAAGCAAGCCCATTATCAAACCTATACCTGGTAAATAATATAACAGGGCAACGTTAGAAATTATGATGGTAGTATCCTTTAGGAGCATCGCTTGTTTTTGGTTAGCAGGTGTTATACTACTCATTTTTTACGTAATAGCTGAATCACGAAAATTGAAAATCAGCCACTTCTTAAGGCTGGACAGGATTTCAAACGTTTGAAAAAATGATTTCAATAAAGCGATAATGGAACCATTTTTCGGTATCATATCAATCTCACTGTAAACTACCCACCCTTTTTCACCTCTACAACAATCGTTTTTTAATGTTTCCTTAGCGTATCGCCATAAAAAACACAATTGTCTCCCTACAATAGCTAAATCATGGAATGAGCATAGAAATTGTTGTTTAGTAAGCGTATTAATGCCTCATATCATCATTCCAGCATCCTTTACTACACGGCCAGCCAGCTTGAGATTATCATTCCATTAGAATAGCTTTACATCTACCAAATCAAACACTAACCAAATTAATAATGATCACTAAGCCTTCCTGCGAATGGTTAAAACCATTACGCATGTAAAAATTGCTATTATTCCACTACATCAAGTTTAAGCTGGAACAAAAAATCTTCGGTCAACCTAAACGGAAAACATCAACTAACCAATTCCAAACCAAACTAAAAATCAAATTGCATGAGAAAACTTAAACCTATCCTTAACTAACGGCAGGCCCGAATTTCATTTTTTCATCTGAGGTAGATTGACCAATCCGCCAGGTGGAAGCTATTGCCAAAAAATTAACGAATAATTACTCATTAACACAATTCTAAATGATTATGAAGTTTAAATTATCTTATAATTTACAGTCTGGGTCGTTCACAAAATTATTTAAAAAACGATGACCAGTGCTCATAAAACACTACTGTTACGTACAGTACAAATTTCCTTTCTGCTTTTTTTTATGATGATTACCGCCCAGCAGACGCAGGCGCAAGACCTTGTTAAAGTACGCGGTACTGTTAAAGATAGTGTGGGAGGCCTGCCGGGTATAAATATTACCGTTGTGGGCACCAAAATGGGCACTACAACAGATGGGGACGGTAATTACAAGATCGAAATGCCGGGAACGGCTACCCTACTGGTTTCTTCAACAGGTTATGTAACCCAAAGGTTCGAGCTCAAAAAGTTTAAACCCGGTGCCAACGGAACCTACGTAATCAATGCCACATTGGTACCTGACGAGAATTCGCTTACTGAGGTTACCGTAGTAGGATTTGGTACACAAAAGAAAATCAGCATGGTAAGTGCGGTTACCACCATTAATCCTAAGGCCTTAAAAGGGCCTACGAGTAACCTTACCCAAATGCTGGCCGGAAGACTTGCAGGGGTAATCGGTTATCAGAGTGGTGGCGAACCCGGGGCAGATAATGCTTCTTTCTTTGTAAGGGGATTGGGATCATTCGGCGCCGGAAAAGTAGACCCACTGATTTTGATTGACGGGGTCGAATCCTCACAAACCGACCTTGCCCGTTTACAAGCTGATGATATCGCCAGTTTTTCAGTTTTAAAAGATGCCACCGCAGCCGCCGTTTATGGTGCGCGTGGTGCAAATGGAGTAATCTTGGTTAAAACAAAAGAGGGTGAGCCAGGAAAAACAAAATTTACCTTCCGTTCAGACAATACTATATCAGGAAATACCGGAAACCTGAAGTATACGGATAACATTACTTACATGAATTTGGCCAATGAAGCTGCTTTAACACGGAATCCTTTAAATCCACTGCCCTACTCGCAGACCAAAATAGACCGTACGGCATCGGGAACTGCAAATCCATACCTGTATCCGGATAACGACTGGATTAAACAGGTAATTAAAGATTATACCTTTAACCAGCGGTTTAACATGAGTGTTACCGGTGGTGCGGATAAGGCTAATTATTATGTTGCAGGAACCTATAACGTAGATAACGGGATTTACAATGTTGATAAACTGAATAATTTTAACAGTAATGTAAAACTGATCAACTACTCCATCCGATCGAACGTTACCCTGAATTTAACCAAAACAACAAGGGCCGACATCAGGGTTTACGGACAATTCGATGATTATAATGGACCGCTGGGATCAGGAAAAGAAGTTTTTCAGCGTGCTATGTTCGCTAATCCGGTAAACTTCCCAATGCGCTTTCCCGCCGATTATGCACCGAGGATAAAACACGTATTATTTGGAAATGCCGTAGTACAATCGGTTCCCGGATCTGTTGTAGGTGGTAATTTATACGTTAATCCTTACGCCGATCTGGTAAGGGGTTACCGCCAGTCGAACACCTCTAATCTGCAGCCCCAGATAGAGGTTAACCAGGATATGAAAGGCATTATCCCCGGTTTAAAAGCCCGTTTTATGGGTTATGTACAGCGCACCAGTGGTTATAATGTTTCGCGTGCCTATAATCCGTTTTATTACAGCGCCAACTCCCTTGATGGAAGCAACATTACGCTAACTGAAATTAACGGCGGTGGTCCGCAGAGTATAGGTGTGGTTGGTAGCGATTACCTCAATTATGCCGAAGGAAGTAAAGACATTAAATCGGTGCTGTACACAGAAACGGCTATAAATTACAACCAGCTGTTTAAAAAGCATTCGGTAAGCGGTATGTTAGTGGGGATTCTGCGTAATTCACTTTCTGGTAATGCCGGTAGCTTACAAAACTCTTTGCCAAAACGCAATGTTGGGGTATCAGGTAGGTTTACCTATAGTTACGACGACAGGTACCTGAGCGAATTCAACTTTGGCTATAACGGAACGGAAAGGTTCGATAAGAAAAACCGCTTTGGCTTTTTCCCTTCTGTAGGTGTGGGTTATGTATTAACCAACGAGAAGTTTTTTAAACCTTTAACCAATGTAATAAGCTTATTAAAACTTAGGGCATCTTATGGCTTAAACGGAAACGACCAGATCGGAGCAGACGCCGACAGGTTCTTCTACCTCTCAAACGTAGATCTTAACAATGGCCCGGGTGCTTCTTTTGGCGAAGATCCTTCCATTTCCTATTCCAGAAACGGGATTTCGATATCAAGATATGCCAACTCTGCCATTACCTGGGAGGAATCGAAACAGCTTAACCTCGGAATGGATTTATCATTATTTAACGCGGTAAACATTACCATTGATGCTTATAAAAAAAGAACTTCAAATATTCTCCAGGTAAGAAGCGGTATCCCTACAACTATGGGTTTGCTGGCTCCTGCCAGTGCCAACGTGGGTATTTCGGATAGTAAAGGGGTAGATTTTCAGACCGATTACAGCAAGTCGTTCAAAAATGGCTGGGTGCAGATCAGGGGAACTTTTACCTATGCCACCAATAAAATTGTGAAATATGATGAGCCTACCTATCCGGCAAGTTTGGCCAACCTTTACCGCGTAGGGCATTCTTCTGCCGAAATGATGGGTTACATTGCCGAACGTTTGTTTACCGACGACATTGAAGTAGCCAATTCGCCCAGTCAGGTTGCTTTAGCTGGTAATACACCTGTAAGAGGTGGCGACATCAAATACAGGGATGTGAACCGCGATGGTGTAATCAATGCCGACGACAGGGTATTTATGGGACTGCCCAATACACCCGAAATTACTTACGGTTTTGGTTTCTCGGCTTCTTATAAAGAATTTGATGTTAGTGCACAGATGCAGGGAAATGCACGCATTGCTTTTTTCGTAAACAGTGGTGGTTTCAATCTCGATAACCTGAGCCAAAGCGGTATCGCACCGTTTTTACAGATAGGTGGTTACCAGACGGGGCTGCTACAGGCAGTTGCTGATAATCACTGGTCGGAAGATAGCCGTAATTCGTATGCTTTTTTCCCACGGCTAAGCAGCACACCTACCCCAAACAACTATGTTAATTCGAGCTGGTGGTTGCGCAATGGTGCATTTCTGCGTTTGCAACAGGTAGAAATCGGTTATACGCCAAAAGCTGGTTTCAGGAAAAGGTTAGGCCTGGCCAACCTGCGCGTATATGCCAGTGCACGAAACCTTTTCGTAATGAGCAAATTCAAATTATGGGATCCTGAGGTCCGCGGAAATGGTCTCGATTATCCATTACAGCGTGTATATAACCTGGGTGTTAACATAGGTCTTTAACCTTGATTTAATTAAGAAGACAATGAAAAATATAATACAAACAAAAAAGATCTGGCCGGTACTGGTTTTCCTGCTGTTTGCCGTTTCTTCCTGTAAAAAATTCCTGGATGTGGTTCCGGATAACGTACCAACCATCGATAATGCCTTTACCAGTAAAAATGAGGCCGAAAAGTTTTTATTTACCTGTTATTCTTATTTACCAAAAAATGGTGATGTGATGAGTAACCCGGGTTTTCTGGCCGGAGATGAACTCTGGATCCCGAATAGCCGCAGGGGAACCTTCGATACGCAGGGCGGATTGATGAACTGGGATATTGCCCAGGGACGTCAGAACTCGGCAAATCCGATCAGTGGCGTTTGGACCAGCAGGTACCAGGCCATCAGGCAATGTAATATTTTTCTCGAAAACATTAAGGATGAAGAGAAAGCATTCGATTTAACACCTGATTTAAGAGCCCGCTGGCTGGCCGAGGTAACCATTTTAAAAGCATTTTATAACTACGAACTTTTAAGGATGTACGGCCCGGTTCCCATTGTAGATAAGAACATCGATATCGATGCACCTACTTCAGAAATGATGGTAAGCCGGTCGCCTTTCGATGACTGTGTAAATTATACCGTAAGCCTGATCGATAAATCTTACACTTCCCTGCCAGTGGTAATAAGCGATAGAACGAACGAACTGGGAAGAATTACACAGCCTATTGCATTGGCCATTAAAGCCAAGCTGTTGTTGCTGGCTGCAAGCCCCTTGTTTAACGGCAATACCGATTACGCCCGACTGGTAAATAAAGACGGAACACCATTGGTAAAAACCACTTTCGACCAAAACAAATGGACCCGTGCCATGCAGGCTGCAAAAGCGGCAATTGATGTAGCTGAGCAGGCAGGAATTAAATTATATACAGCTGTTCCAAACACTGTGCTTTCGCCTTTTACCAATCAGCAGATGACCTTAAGAAACGCAATTTCGGAACGCTGGAACAGCGAACGCATTTGGGGTTTATCAAACAGTTATGCCGGCCAATTGCAGCGCGTGGCAATGGGCTGTTTAGCCTCTTCTTTTACACCCAACAATTCGAATGGCCAGTTGTCTGCCCCGATGAAGATCGCAGATCTTTTTTATACCAAAAACGGGGTACCGATGAATGAGGACAAGACACTTAATTTTACGGTGAAGAATGAGTTAAGAACCGCTACACGCGATGAGCGTTTCGCCATAAATGAAGGTTATCAAACGGCACGTGTAAACTTCGACCGCGAGCCGCGTTTTTATGCCGATCTGGGTTTTGATGGCGGTACCTGGTACATGATAGCCAATAACCCTGGAGTTGGCGACGAAGGTACTTTTTACATGCAGGCCAAATATACCCAGCCTGGTAATTCGGGTGCCGAAGGTTATTATAACGAAACCGGATATTTTATCAAAAAACTGGTAGAGGCCAATTTAACCAATTCCAGTACCGCCAATACGGTTAAACCATACGACTGGCCCGAAATCAGGCTTGCCGATATCTATCTGATGTATGCTGAAGCCGTAAACGAAGCCAACGGACCAACCGACCCTGAAATATATAAATATCTCGACCTGATCAGAACCAGGGCCGGATTACAGGGCGTAAGAGATTCGTGGAATAATTATGTGGACAATGGTGCGGCAAAATTAGGCGATAAGGAATATGTAAGACAGCTCATCAGGCGCGAAAGAGGCATTGAACTGGCCTTTGAAGGAAGCCGTTTCTGGGATTTACGCAGGTGGAAAACCGCAGCAACAGAATTAAACGGACCTATTTCAGGCTGGACCATCAGTCAGGTTGCCCCGATCGGTTACTATCAGAACAGGGTAATCTACAACCAGACCTTTATTGCGCCCAGAGATTATCTGTGGCCTATCCAGACAGGTGCTTTCAGGGTAAATACCAATTTAGTTCAAAATCCAGGATGGTAATCATAAAAATTAAGAAATGAAATTAATTAAATCAATTTTAATATTGGCATTGCCCTTAATTACAATATTAAGCGGCTGTCAGAAAGATATCATCGGTCCGTTGGGTAACAACCCAAATCCACCGGGGCCTGTAAAAAATGTACAGGCAACCAGCCAGTCGGGCCAGGCAACGCTTACTTATGAGTTGCCAACAGATCAGGATATCGCTTATGTAAAAGCAGAATACACACTCCTGTCTGGCGCAAAACGAGAAGTGAGGGCATCATTTTACACTAGTCAGATGGTGGTTGATGGTTTTGGTGATACAGAAGAGCACGAAGTAACCCTTAGGGTGGTAAACAAAAGCGAAGTGGCATCTACACCTGTAATTGTAAAAGTTAAACCATTGGAAAATGCCATCCGGATTGCCTTTAGAACCATGAAAGTAATACCGGCTTTCGGCGGTGTAAATGTTTCACTCAAAAACACCACCAAAGCTAACCTTTCCATTATCCCCATGCGTTTAGAGGGTTATAAAGGTTGGGTGGCTTTTGACGGAATCTATACTTCTGCGGCCGATATTAGTAAAAACATCCGCGGTTTAGATACCATTCCGGTAAAAATCGCCGTAATCATCCGCGATCGCTTTCTCAATCAGACCGATACCCTGTTTACAACCGTGAAACCATTGTTTGAATTACCGCTGGCCAAAACCTTATACAGGGAAATGCAACCGGTTATATGGCCAGGAGATCAGCGCGCAAATTTCTCGAACAACGGGACAGACCCAACCGGTGTAAAGGCCATGTGGGACGGACAAACAGTAAATTTCCCGAGTGTAGCCTATACGCCGCCCACCATTACCGATCAGGGTCCCCACTCCATCACGTTCGATCTTGGCCAACTGGCCCAGCTGAGCAGGCTGGTAATATGGGATTATCCTGAAACCATCAGCGGAAGGAAAACCTACTATTACCGTGGTAACATGAAAAATTTCGAAATATGGGGTTCGGCAAATCCAAATCCTGATGGTAGTTACGACAGCTGGTACAAACTGGGAACTTACACTTCGGTAAAACCATCTGGCCTGCCCTATGGCGAGGTAAGCGATGAAGATCAAACCACAGCTGCTGCAGGTTTAAGTTATGATCTGGATATCAATGTGCCTAAACTGCGTTACCTGCGGATTAAATGTATCAACAACTGGCAGGGAACAAATTTCCTGATGATTACCGAGGTACAGGCTTATGGAAACCCTAAATAACGAAACAAAATGAAAAAGATGCTTAACATCAAGCTGATCATGTTCCTGTTTGTGATAGGGATAGCAGCATTTACATCCTGCACCAAAATGGATGACTTTAAAAAATATGTGGAAGGTGGCGAAATATCCTACACCGGCAGGGTCGATTCCTTAAAAATACGTTCAGGACGCAACCGGGTACTGGTTCAGGGCTTGTTTATCTCCGACAGGAAAATTACCAAATGTAAAATATACTGGAACAGCAGGCAGGATTCGTTAGTGGTGCCGGTTGAACGGAAACTTGCAGTTGATAGCCTTAACAAATACGTAACCAATTTATTTGAAGGAACCTATAATTTCGAGGTCATTACCTATGATGCGGCTGGTAATGCTTCCATTCCGGTGGTAAAAAGCGGCGTAAAAGTTTATGGCGATAACTATGCCAACTCCCTGATCAATATGCCCATATCAGATGTTTCTTTAGATGGAACAACCGCCACAATTACCTGGGGCGGCCTCGATAAGGCCAACGGCCCGCAGTATATGGATGTTTCCTTTACCAATACTGCAGGTGTAAAAACCAGGGTGAAAAAACTGGTTAATACAACTACGGCAACCCTTCCTGATTATAAATACCGGAGTACTTTCGATTACCGTACCGTATACCTGCCCGATACGATGGCAATTGATACCTTTTATACGGCTTACCGTGTTGGTGTTAATGCCCGTACAGATGTAACCGCTACTTTTGTTGCCAATCCGGGTAAAATGAACCCGGCAAGTACAACAGGTACCCAGTTTCAGCCTGTAAGCACTAGCCAGGGTGCCGTGGTTGCCGGAAATGCGGCTACCTGGAGGAGATTGGCTTCGTGGACATCGAACGCACAGGCCAATAACTGGGGAACAGGTTTTGATACTTACGGTACCTATGTACAACGTACGGCAGAAAATGTAACCAACTTCGGAACCATGTCGTTCGAGGCCGGAAAAAACACCACAACACCTGTCTTAAATACCATGACTAATGGTAAAATTTACCAAACCCAACTATTACCTGCCGGCGAATACAGTTTAGAAGCACGTGTGGGTAATGCCAGTCTGGCTTCGGCAAGTTCGCTAAGCTATTTTGTGGCAAATGTGGGTACACAGCTGCCGGATGTTGAGGCATTGGCTACCAAAACAAGCCTGCTCAATCTCGTAAATACAAATGATGCTTCCTTTACGCAGATTAAACCTTCGGCAACAGGTGTGGCTTATACCATCAGTATCAATTTCACCTTAGATCGCCCAACCCAGGTAACTTTTGGTTTCGTGGCTACGCTTTTAGGAAACACAACAACAAATTACTACCTCAAAGTTTCAGGCGTAAGAATGAAATCGCTGGCTTTTTAGCCTGCTGCAAAAAAAAAACACTGAACCGGTTCGCTGCTTTTTCCTGCGGCAAACCGGTTCGGTATTAAACATTAATCAGGCTCACAAACAATGTCCCTACATTAATATCCTATGAAAATAAAATACCATTACAAGCCGTCGAAACTGATAAAATCCCTGTTGCTATTGTTATTAATTGCAACTGTTGCATTTATCCAGGGATGTACTGTCCTCAGCAAACAAAAAACGCAAACAGCCCAAAAGGTTATTGTGGCTTACGTAACCTCGTGGACCACTGTAATTCCTGATCCAAAACACATTACACACCTTAATTACGCTTTCGGACATGTAAATGATACATTTAATGGCGTTAGGATCAATAACCCCGATAGACTCCGAAAATTAACAGAGTTAAAAAACAATGCACCGGATCTTAAAATCCTGATTTCTATTGGAGGTTGGGGCAGCGGAAAATTTAGCGAGATGGCCGCATCAGATACAGGCAGAACTAAATTTGCGGAAGATTGCCAGCGGGTGATCAAAGAATATAACCTCGATGGAATTGATATAGACTGGGAATACCCGACCAATAAATCGGCAGGAATCTCATCTTCTCCCGACGATACCAAAAACTATACCTTAATGATGAAAGCCATCAGGAACAAAATTGGTACGCAGAAATTATTAACTTTAGCCTCGTCTCCTGATGCACATTATATTGATTTCAAGTCAATTCAACCGGTAATTGATTTTGTGAACATTATGACCTACGACATGGGTAATCCACCCCATCATCATGCAGGTTTATTCCGTTCCAAAAACACCAAATGGATCAGCGCAGATGAAGCTGTAACGGCACATGTTAATGCCGGTATTCCTATAAACCAGCTGGTTTTGGGCATTCCATTTTATGGTCACGGTAAAAATGGTATTGCCGGTTATATAGATTACAAGGAAGTGGTTAAACTTACCGGCTTTAAAACCCAGTGGGATGCAGATGCAAAAGTACCATATTTAGAAAATGAGAAGGGAGAACTGGTATGTACTTACGAAAATCCCGAATCGATACAGATTAAGTGCGAGTACCTTTTAAAACGGGGGATGCTGGGTGCCATGTACTGGGATTACGCAGGTGATACAGAAGATGGTGCACTGAGAAAAGCCGTTTATACAGGTATGAATAAATAATGTTCAGGAATTAATTTTATATGATGAGACGTAGCATAATCGCGGTTTTAATATTCACCCTCTTTTATAACATTTGGCTTGCTAAAGCCCAAACAGCGCCGCAAAACGGCATTCAGATTTTGGTTAACCAGGTTGCCTATAATCAGAAAGGCACCAAACAGGCCATTGTAAAAAGTGAACAGCTCCTGCCCGATGGCCTGGGCTTTCAGCTTTTGGATACGGCAACAGGCCAGATCGTTTTTTCGGGAAAAGTTAAAGCTGGCGAACGCGTAGAAAGTTGGGGAACAGGATCTTTTTACAGCCCCGTTATTTTTTCTGATTTTTCCAAAAACGGAACCTATAAGATCCGTTTAACCGTAAACGGACAAACCATCAGTTCCTATCCCTTTCAAATAGGCGATGCTTTAATCGGCAAGATTTCCATTCCCGCCATTGTGAACTTTTTTTACCACCAGCGCGCCAATTCTCCAGAAGAACTAAAAGCCGATCAGAATATCCGTTTGCATGGCAGCACCTGTACCGTTAATTTAACTGGGGGCTGGTGCGATGCTTCGGGCGATGTAAGTAAATATTTCTCCCACCTGGCCTACACCAATGTAATGTTGCCGCAACAAATCCCCATGGTTACCTGGTCTATGGCCAACACAGTAGAAACGGTACCTAATCTGCTGGAAAATATCGGGAGCAAAAAGGCTCTTACTACTGAGGCCGTTTATGGCGCTGATTACATTATGCGTTCACTCGATCCCGACGGCTATTTTTACATGACTGTTTTTAGCTATTTCGATAAAAATCCATCTGCCCGCAGGGTTGTAGGTTTACTGGCCGATAGTAAAACAACCGACGATTACCAGTGTGGCTATCGCGAGGGCGGTGGTATGGCTGTTGCTGCATTGGCACGCATATCTCAATGGAATATCGATGGTGATTTTAAAGCTAAAGATTACCTTGCTGCAGCCGAACGTGCTTTTGCCCACCTACAAAAATATAGCCTACAATATGCTGATGATCATAAAAACAACGTGATCGACGATTATTGTGCACTAATGGCCGCCAGCGAACTCTGGAAAGCAACCGGTAAGGAACTATATCAAAAAGAAGCGCGCATTCGTGCGGAGAATCTGCATAAACGCCTCGCTCCTGCCGGATATTTTATTGCAAACGATGCTAACCGCCCGTTCTGGCATGCCGCCGACGCAGGTTTACCAATTATCGCATTGGTGAGGTATTTGGATGTAGAAAAAGACCCCGCATTTAGAAAAAGTGCTTTATTAACCATTAAAAAGGCGTTGGATTATAACCTGAGTATCACTAAAGAAACAGCCAATCCATTTGGTTACCCAAGGCAAAGCTTTATTTATAATGGAAAAGTGCAGAATGGCTTTTTTATACCACATGATAACGAAAGCGGCTGGTGGTGGCAGGGTGAAGATGCGAGGCTCGGTTCTTTGGCAGCAGCAGCTATTTTTGGAGGTCGTTTGGTTTATCCTGGTAATGGAGCCTATGGCGTAAAACCTGAGCTTGCGCAATTTGCAGATCATCTCGTATCATGGGTTTTAGGCTGTAATCCTTATAACATGTGTATGATGTACGGTTATGGACAAAATAATGTGCCCCACATGAATTCCATGTATGGTCATGGGACGGGAAAAGGAGGCATTTCTAACGGTATTACCGGGAAAGATGGAAAAGGTGATGGTTCTGGGATCGATTTCAAAATGATTGATAACGGAAATGAATGGCGCTGGACCGAACAGTGGATTCCACATACCGGATGGTTTTTGCAGGCAGTAACGGCCATGTCGCTCAAATAAAAACGGAGAAATCGGGTCATTAACTTCTTAATTATGTAAAGCAATGAAAAGTATTTTTTATAAACAACTCATTTTAGGGCTGGCACTCCTGTTATTTACCATTTCAAATTTAAAAGCCCAGTATCGTCCGAAATTTAAAGTATTGGCATTTTACAGTAAAACGGTCGAATCGGCCCATGTTAATTTTGCCGACGATGCCATCAGGTTCTTTAAGGATTTAACCATAGGAAAAACTTTTGTGTTCGATATCACTACCAATATGGACGATATGAACGACGAAAAGGTGAAAGATTATCAACTGGTGATGATGCTGAACGATTTCCCGACCAGTGATGCACAAAAACTGGCATTCCAGAAATATATGGAAAATGGCGGTGGCTGGATGGGATTTCATGTAGCAGCCTATAACGATCGTACCACCAAATGGCCATGGTTTGTAGATTTTCTGGGCGGTGGCGTTTTCGACCGGAACAGCTGGCCGCCCCTGCCTGCAAAACTCGTTGTAGAGGATAATAAACATCCCATTACCAAAGCTTTGCCCAAAACATTTATTGCACCTGCCAACGAGTGGTATCAATGGAAACCAAGTCCGCGCGAACGTAAAAATGTAAAAGTGCTGGTTTCTTTGTCACAGGATAATTACCCTTTGGGTTTAAAAGATATTCTTCCCAGTGGGGATACACCTGTAGTTTGGACCAATACCG
Source organism: Pedobacter miscanthi (assembly GCF_003315595.1). GTDB lineage: Bacteria > Bacteroidota > Bacteroidia > Sphingobacteriales > Sphingobacteriaceae > Pedobacter > Pedobacter miscanthi. The sequence goes on from NZ_QNQU01000018.1 coordinate 145,196, forward strand.
ATTACCGGATGATTTACCTCAATATGGGCCACGGAAGCGAAATATTTAAAGATGCCACACAGAACAAACTCATCATTGATGCTTTCCGTTGGGTAGTGGCTTCCGATAAAAAGGGAAATGTATTTAACCGTTAATGCAAACACGTCATGATCTGTGTCTCCATGGTCTGTGTCCCCACCAATGCTATTAACTTAAGCTAT
>NZ_QNQU01000019.1 GCF_003315595.1 Pedobacter miscanthi
CTTAAAATTTGTTTTTATCATAACAATCATCTCGACTGGAATGCAGTGGAATGGAGAGATCTATCTAGACAGATTTCTCGACTTCGTTGCACTCCGCTTATAATGACTACCATGTAAACCATTGATAATCAAATTTATTTGCCATATAAGACATTTAAGCTTATATGGTTCTTATATGTCTTATATGGTCAAGCAGAATACAACATTGCAGAGGCGGATATTTAACGGCTTAGATGTTCTCAGGTGGTAAATCAAACAGGTAGTGTTTATTTTTTATCACCACCTTAGGCACCTGACATCACCTGAATTTTACAGTTGGAAAAATTTAAAACTAATTTAACCACCGTATAAAAACGTCATTCCATTTTTTTTTAGGCCACAGCCCTGATGTTTACTCGAAATGACGACACCGCAAGGGTAATTATCTCCTTATTTTTTAGCCTGCGCTAAAAGTTCAGAATTCAAACGTACATATTCATCAATATTTTGTGCTTTTGCAGCCTCAATTCCCTGTTGAGCTGTAATTGCTGCAGCGGCTTTATCGCCCATTTTTAACTGGATACGTCCTTTCCACAATTTAAACCAGGGTGCTTTCTGATCTGATTTTTCTGCTTCCGTCATCCATGCTAAAGCTTGTTTTAAATCTTTTCCGTTTTGGAAATAATAGAGTGCAGCATTAAAATAAGGCTTTTTCTCACCTTTCATTGCTTCGGCAATATTGGCCATTACTTTTTCGTCTATAGAAGTGGTAATATTGATGGTATAAGCACTATTTTCCCACATCATATTTAAAGCTGCCGAAGTTTCGGTAACTGCCGCAAATTGCATGGTTAAGGTTTCTACCTTGTCCTTTAAAGCTGTTGTTTTTACGCTTACACGCAATACATCATCACTTTCTTTATAAGTATAGGCGCCCCATTGGTCAGGCGTTTTACTAAAAATAACCGTCCATTCATTTTTGCCGGGGATACTGAAAAGCCCATATTCACCAGCAGCTAAATCTTTACCTTCAATTTTAACGGCATCCGTAAATTTAATGCGAGTGGCGGCATTTGCCCCGTTCCGCCAAACTGTGCCCAATGGTTCCATACCACCAAAAATTTTACGGCCTTTAACGTTCGGACGCGAATAAATTAAAGTTATTTTGCCCAATCCAAAATCCTGGATGATGGTTTGTCCGCTGCTCGGTTGTGGAAATTTTGCTTCCTGGGCATTTGCGCAATCTGCGGCACTTAAAAGTGCAACAAACAGCATTACTGATTTAATCGATAATTTCATTGCTTTGTTGTTTTGGTTTGCACGAATTTACGCAATAAGCTCCGGGTTTAACAAAAGTTTTAATGCAGTTGTTAAATCAGTTGATTTTTCCTGAAACCAAAAATCAATTCGTCAAAATATTCGCCATTTTTAAAAATAGTGGCTTTTAATTCTGCCTCGAAAACAAAACCTGCTTTTTTCAAAACCTGTTGTGAGGCCAGGTTGGTATGCGATGTCCTTGCGAAAATTCGTTCAATATCGAATGTTTCGAAACCATATTTCAACATTTCTTTCACTGCTACCAGAACAATGCCTTTGCCCCAGTGCTCTTCCGAAATCCAGTAGCCCATTTCGGCACTTTTACTATAAATATCGGCCAGTTGGTGCACACCTATCGATCCGATAACTTCACCGTTGTACTCAATAGCTTTAATTTGTAATGGGTTGTGGCTTAGTGCCAGCTGAATAAAAGCTTCTCCATCTTTTTTTTCATAAGGAAAAGGGAATTTATTGGTCAAATACTTCGAAATATTGAAATTGTTGGCATGTTTACCCAAACTTTCAACATCCTCTGGTTGATAAGAGCGTAAAATTAATTGCATGGGTTTAAATTTTATTGAGGCGAGATAAGATTGTAACTTTTCAATGAAAATAAAGTCAGAAATGAAATGTTTTTATGTTACACTTCAGTCAGTTTGAAAAATCTTATTTCGATCATCTTGTTTTAAAGATAGACAATATTAAGATTCCCGAAGGCATTTTCTGGATAAAAGGCAGCAATGGTACGGGAAAAAGTACCTTATTGAAAGCAATTGCAGGGATACTATCTTTTAAAGGTGATCTCGCAATTGGTACCGTTAATTTAAAAAACCATGATGTTTCTTATCGAAAACTGGTCAATTTTGCCGCTGCCGAACCATTATTTCCCGAATTTTTGAGCGGAGCAGAGATGATTGCCCTTTTTGCAAAAGCTAAGGGTGCTGAAGCCGGTCAGGCGGAAATCCTGGTTGCAGAAATGGGAATGCAGGGCTATATCAACAATCCTTTAAGTTCCTATTCCAGCGGTATGCTCAAAAAACTTTCGATGGTTCTGGCTTTTCTGGGGAAACCAAAATTGATTTTGCTGGATGAACCTTTAAATACCATCGATGCAGAATCTCTTGAAATATTATACAGCTGGATTAATAAAAAACATGAGAAAGACAAGGTTAGTTTTCTCTTGTCATCACATCAACCTTTAAATGCATTAAAATTGCCTGGAATTAAAGAAATCAGTATTGAGGATAAAAAATTAACCCTGAACTTTTAATGTTTCCGCATTCGAACCTTGCTTTAAAAAAAATATTTGTAAATGGGTTTTACCGTACTCATGCAGGTATGTTGGTGTTTGTTTTTGTGATGCTGATCAGTTACTGTTTGTTTATTAATACATTAGGTACTGTTATGCCAGATCAGATTGATTTCTGGCAGTTTTTCTTTACCATCAGTTTGGTTAGCAATCCCTTAATTATGGCTTTTTATCTTGTGGCAAGCGCAATGTATGCTTATAAAAGCTTAAAATATGTATTTAACCAGCTTGTCTTACCCCAACAGGAGTTTTTATATTACAGTTTTACTTCATCCTCAAAAAAATATCAGTTTATTGCCTGGTGTGCAGTGCTGAATAATATGTTTATTCCGGTATGGTGTTATACTTTATATGCTACAGTTATTGGGCTTGTATTCGGTTATTATCTTATTTCTGTTGGAATTTTAATTTTTCAGTTGCTCTTAATTTTGGGCAGCGCTTATCTCTGCCTGAAAAAAAGCAACCATTTAATTGAAGCCAGTAAGCCCGGTTGGCTGATCCGGGTAAGCCGGAAATGGAATAAACCTGTGTTTTTATTGTACACGTTTCAGGTTTTTAACCGGTCGAAGTTGGCTTATGTACTCACCAAAACGCTGTCGTGGATTTTGATTTCGGGTGTTTTTATGCTTTTTTCTGATCTGGAAGATAATTTCAGGTTACTGATGCTCATTACCTCCTGCATTGTTGTAGCCCATGTTGTGTTGATTTATCAGGAAAAAGTTTTTAACGACCGTTATTTATCCTTTCTGCCAAATTTTCCTTTTAGTAAAGCAAAGGTATTTTTTGGCTTTGCTTTAAACTATCTTGTTTTATTATTACCCGAAATGTGCTGGATATTTACCCGTTTTGGCCTGTTTACTTCGCTCAAACTTATGCTATTCGCCTTTTCGGCTATCCTTTTATTCAGAAGTTTGCTTTTGCTGGATAGGATAGGGGTTAAAGGATTTTTAATACGCATTTTTACCCTGTTTTTCCTTTTTTACCTGTTTATCATGTTCGGTTTAGGCTTAATGTTGGTTCCTTTGAATATGATTTCGGCCTGGGTGGTATTTAGGGCGAATTATTTGAATGATCATTACATATGTATCTGAAAAGATCGTCATCTCGACTGAAGCACAGCGGAATGGAGAGATCTATCGAAGCAGATTTAGCTTCGCTGAGCCTTCGGGTTCTCGACTGCGTTGCACTCCGCTCGAAATGACGACTTTCAATAGAATTCTTTTATTCGTTTTCGATAAAAATCAATTAAAATTGACGTATCTAAACAAATTACTTCGTTCTCCATGAATTGAAGTCTTTTCTATTTGCTTGATGCTGTTTGTACTGATCTTCGCTCATTGTAGGGGCTTTGAGCAAAAAAGCCTGAAAATCAGATAAGTCTTTTGATGCTTTTTGCTCAATGAACTCTTCATTTAAAACTGATTTTAATTGTTTGATCTTTGCTTACGGAAGTTTTTTTATCGCCGCTAACAATTGTTCATAGCCTATATCGATTGTTATTTCCATATATCAAAAATACACAAATTTAAAATTAAAGCAAAAGGCGGATTTTTAGATCCGTTCATTAAAATCTTATCAAATATTCGAAAACAAAAAGTTTAACCTTGCAAGTTCTGTTTTAATTTGGTTCATGCCAATTAAACCGCCCGACATACCGCTCGATTGCTGAAAAATATTGACGGTTAGTTCGTTATCAGCGCCTGGAGTAATGGTTACACTAAATTTATAATAAGTTACAAAAGCGCCAAGCAGAAGCCGTTTAATGCGACTACCTTTCTCCAGGATTAAGTTTCCGAACTGATCATAAGTAACATTATAACCTTGCTGCTCCATCAACTCAGTTACTTTTTTAGTCATTTCTTCGACAGAAACATTTTTATATAAATTCGAAATCAGTCCGTCAACGGTTTGAAGGTTTTTTACAAAAAGTGTCATATTATTTAAAGTAGCGTGTTATTTTAATTCATCTAACACTTTAAACAACTTTTTGTTGATACTGTTTCCACTATAATTATTAATATTGATCACCACCACATATTTGTTGCCAGCGGCATCGGTGTGGTAACCTGCAAATGCAGAAACCTCGTTTATAGTTCCGCTCTTGATTTTCATGCCATTGTACTCGGGCAGGGCTTTATAGTAATCAGGAAACCAGTTTTCTTTCTGGACCTGAAAAAGTATACTGGCCATTGCCGAGGTGGTAATCCTGTCGCCTGGAGAAAGTCCGCTGCCGTCAATAATGTTTAATGCGGTTTTGTCAACGCCTTTATCTGCCCAAAAATTGATCTCCGTTTCAGCACCTTTGCTCGTGGTACCCACTTTGCCCGATTTTAATGCAATGGTTTTTAAAAGCGACTCGCCATATAAATTGATGCTTTTCTTTAAAAACCAGTAGGTAATCTCGCTCAAACTTGGAGAGCTGATGGTACTTATTTTTTGTGTAACCGAAGGAATAACCTGATTGTTCAAAGTCATTAACCTTGCCGTTGTAGCCTGCTGACTGGTCGAAATTCCCAATCTTTTCAAGGTATCCTGTAAACGGTATGCGCAATCAAAAGCAGGATCGGGGAGGGCCACAGATATCCCTGTTTTGGCAATGCCCATCCCCCAGCTTCCGCGGAGGTAAGCAACATTACTGTAAGGTGGAAGAAAAGCGTAACTTCTATCACCAGTACCTGATGCACCAGTTTTAAGTTCATTTACAATTTGCACATAAGGTGTAGCCGGAACTGTTTTCACAACTTTTACTTCATCTGTTGTGCTGTTTCCCGGTCTTAAATGGATATCAAATTGGTTTTCGCGCCAGGCTAAACCCGAAGTTCCTGCACCATAATAGTTGCCGATATCCTGCCAAACCCAGCCTTCGGGTGTGGTTTGTGTACCAAAAATACGGTCGTCGCCAATTATTGTACCCGCAATTTTTTTAATGCCAGCTGATTTTATGGCCACAACCCAGGTGCTTAAAACTGTATTTTCTTTATTCTGATAACGCCACGAACCCAATGTCGGGTCGCCGCTGCCGATAATGATCAGGTTACCTTTTAATGTTCCATCTGTGGTAATTGTTCCGGAATAAGCTAAAGTGGTCTGAAATTGAAAGTCTTTTCCTAAAATGCTGAAAGCCGTTGCCGCAGTAATAGTTTTTAAGGTTGAAGCCGTGGCCAGACCGATCTGCTCGTTTTTGGCATATAAAGTTTTGCCGGTATTGGCATCTAAAACACAAAGTGAAACAATGGCATGTTTGGCCTGCTCATCATTTAACAGGTTATTAAAAGCCTTTTCGAGATTCTGAATCCTGTTTTGGGCGTTAACAAAGCTTGTAGTAAAAATTAAAAGCAGTAAAGAATATATTTTTAATCGCATAAATATTTTATCTGTTGAAGATTACCAAAGATAAAACTAATTAAAAAGCGATGGTTGTTATGATAACATCTTTACAAATGTTACCCGTTGAACAACTTATTACGCTTAATTTCTTTTCCCTGCCTTAATTTAATTGCGTGGTAAAAGCTGGGTACATCATTCGTCCATTTTTTGAGGGTGAAAACAATGGCGAGTATTTCTATTCTGGTTACTACGCCGATCCAAAAGCAAAGCTCAAATAATACTATCGATTGACAATGAACCATAATTTCGACTAATGAAGCGAATATCGTTAACGTCCAGATTTTAGCGCCGATAGAATGGGTAGCAATTTCTTTTTTGAATTTGATATAACTTAATATATAAGTTGAAGCTTCAAACGCACCGAGAATGATCAGTTTTACAAGGTTGGCTTTAAAGAAATCAGGGCATTGAATGTAAGTTGCAACCGCTACGGAAATGAAAAATACCTGATCGATCCCTGAATCCAGGCGCCTTAACTTTTCGGAAGAGATATTGAGTTTACGGGCAATAATTCCATCAAACACATCGGTTAGTAAACCAATAGATAATAAGGTAACGGCCAAAAAGGAATAATGGGCAACATGGAAAACGCTTAATAAAATAATTCCGAAACCAATAAATAACCTGGAATAAATTAAAGCGATTGGAATATGTTTCATCGATGGAGCGCGCACAAAAAAGAGAATGGATCATAATAGTTTCTCTAAATTTGTCACGTTGAGCCTGTCGAAACGCCATAGACGAATTTCTGGAAGGGTCCTTCGACAAGCTCAGGATGACATTCTGTATTATGATACAGTCTCATGAAAAACCCCGATATAAAATCGGGGTCTTTTTTATTGATTAAACCAATTCTTTCTGAATCAGGTATTCGGCAATCTGAACGGCATTGGTTGCAGCGCCTTTGCGTAAGTTATCAGCAACAATCCAAAGGTTTAATGCTTTAGGTGCTGATTCGTCTCTGCGGATACGGCCTACGAAAACCTCATCTTTTTCATGGGCATCTTTAGGCATTGGATATTTTAAGTTGGCTACATCATCTACAACGATTACACCAGGTGCTTTTTCTAAGATGCTACGCACTTCAGCTAAATCGAAATCATTTTCGAACTCGATGTTAACCGACTCGGAGTGACCACCCATTACCGGGATACGAACCGTTGTAGCGGTAACTTTAATGTTATCGTCGCTCATAATTTTGTTCGTTTCCTTAACCATTTTCATTTCTTCTTTGGTATATCCGTTCTCGGTAAAAACATCGATATGCGGAAGTACGTTTAAGTCGATTTCGTATGGATAAGCTTTAGGGCCATCAACGCCTTTACGCTCGTTCATTAATTGCTCAACCGCTTTAACACCGGTACCCGTAACTGATTGATAGGTAGAAACCACTACACGTTTGATTTTATATTTATCGTGCAAAGGTTTTAAAACCACCACCATCTGGATGGTTGAACAGTTAGGGTTGGCAATAATTTTGTTATCGATAGAAAGTTCGTGTGCATTAACCTCCGGTACAATTAATTTAATTGCAGGATCCATTCTCCATGCAGAAGAGTTGTCGATAACGGTTGTTCCGGCCTCTTTAAAACGTGGCGCATGCTCCAATGAAGTGTTTCCACCAGCAGAAAACAAAGCGATGTCAGGTTTCATGCTGATTGCAGTATCCATGCTAACAATTGGGAACTTCTTACCCTTAAAAGTAATTTCCTTACCAACACTCTTTTCTGATGCTACGGGAATTAACTCTGTTAAAGGGAAATTTCTTTCCTCCAATACTTTTAACATAACAGTGCCAACCAATCCGGTTGCACCTACTACTGCTACTTTCATTTTTAAATTTTAAATTATATTATTAATTATTTGATATGAGTCCAAATATGCTAAAAATTAAGCTGATATCCCCATTGTTACCAATAAAATTTGCTTTTAATATTTGAAATTTTAGGTTTACAATAGAAAATATGGCTGAGCAAGACTTCTGAAGTTCCGTTGGGGCAGGGTGCCGCCAACTTCGGAAGTCTGAGATGAAATCTATAAAGTTGGTATTTAGTGATGTTTTTGTTTTGGAAAGCAGATTCAGTGCCTATCGGTTCCGAAAGTCCTGCCATTCGCTTTATCCCGATGAAAAATCGGGATGCCCGCTACTGTCAGGTTTAGATAACCTAGGTCTGTAACCCTAGCGCAAAATATGACTAACGAATTAAAGATTTGATGTTTTGAAGATAGATCTCTCCGTTTCGCTATGCTTCAGTCGAGATGACGATAAGCGCGGAAAAACCTCGCAGGTTTGAGAAACCTGCGAGGTTTGGAGATAAGATTTAAATCAAACTGGCTTTGATATAATCGCAGCTGGTTTTGATTGAGCCGATCGGATCGGGCTGATAATTATTTTCGTGTTCTACAAAAAAGTGTTGCATGCCGGCTAATTTGGCCTGTGCAAAAATGGATTTAAAATCAATCGATCCTTTGCCTACTTCAGTGTTTAACTCTGGTTTTGCCTTGTCCATATCTTTTACGTGCCACATTGGGAAACGGCCCGGATACTTTTTGAAAAGGGTTAGCGGATCGTTGCCCGAACGCACCACCCAATAAAGATCCATTTCGAAGTTAACGAGGTTTTTATCCGTTTCGCTCAAATACACATCGTAACCGGTGGTATCGCCTAGTTTTTTAAATTCGAAATCGTGGTTATGATAGGCAAATTTTAAACCTGAAGCTTTCGCAATTTCGGCCACTTTGTTAAAATCGCTGGCCGTTTTTTTGAAACCATCAGCACCTTTGCTCATGTCAACATGTGCGCCCGCAATGGTAAAATATTTCCCGCCAATAGCAGCTGATGATTCGATGTCAGCTTTTAATTTGTCGGTATTTCCGGTTTTCACAAAGTCGTCCATACCATAGTGACCGCTCGGTGCTTTTAAACCATTGGCATCCAACAGGGCTTTGAATTCTTTAGGTGTCAATCCCCAGAATTTTCCATTAGAAAAACCATAGGTTTCCACTTCTTTGTACCCGGCCTTTGCTACTTTTTCGATAATGCCTTTAACATCTTTTGGTAATTCATCGCGGAGGGTATACAACTGTAGGCCTACATTTTTGCTCACTTTGTCAAAAGCAAATGATGGAATTAACAAAGCCGCTCCGGCTGCTAATCCTGCCTGTTTTAAAAAGGTTCTTCTTGAGTTCATTGCTTCAAAATTTAAAGGATTTCTTTTTTGATATAGGCACAGCTTGCGGTAACCGACCCGATAGGGTTGGGTTTGTAATTGGTTTCGTGCTCAACAAAGAAATGTTTCATGCCCGAAAGTTTTGCCTGGGCAAAAATAGGTTTGAAGTTGATAGAACCTGTGCCCACTTCTGCATTTAAGGCAGGGTTGGCTTTATCCATATCTTTAACATGCCACATGGTAAAGCGGCCCGGGTTTTCTTTAAATAATTTAATCGGATCGTTACCAGAGCGTATTACCCAGTATAAATCGAGTTCAAAATCTACAAACTTTTTATCGGTACCTTTTAACAGTATTTCGTAACCTGTGGTATTACCCTGTTTTTCGAATTCGAAATTATGGTTATGATAAGCCAGTCTGATACCTGCTGCTTTGGCCATTTTACCGGCTTCGTTAATTCTAACCGCGATTTTTTTATAATCATCGGCATTTTTTCTGATGCTTTCATCCAACCATGGAATGGTTACATATTCGCTACCCAGTACTTTAGCGGCAGCAATTGCAGCTTTCAGTTCTGTAGTGTTACCGTCAGAAAGGTAGGTACCTAAACCGTAGTGTCCGCTTGGTGCCTTTAAACCATTTGCATCCAGCAAAGCTTTAAACTCTTTAGGAGTTAAGCCCCAAAACTGATCCTTTATAGAGAAACCATAAGTTTCAACTTCTTTAAAGCCAGCTTTTGCCACTTTGGCAATGGTTCCTTTTACATCTTTCGGAAGTTCGTCTCTCAAAGAGTATAACTGTAAACCTACCGCTTTTTTATCAGCAGCGAATGCAAAAGACGGAACCAAAAGCGCTGCTGCTGCAGCCATACTAGAGTTTAGTATAAAACTTCTTCTTGATATCATAGGTATATTTTTAAATGTCGCAGATAGTAACGGCCTTTTTTAAGGAGGCTATTTTATCGGCGTTTTTTGGTATAAATTCTTGTGCCACAAAACCTTTAAAACCGGTTTCGGCAATGGCTTTCATAATGGCAGGATAGTAAAGCTCCTGGGTATCATCTATCTCATTTCTACCCGGAACACCGGCGGTGTGGTAATGGGCAATGTACTGATGATATTGCCTGATGTTGCTGATTACGTCACCTTCATCAATCTGCATGTGGTAAATGTCGTAAAGTAATTTGAAATTTTCCGATCCAAGGCGTTTGCAGAGTTCGGCACCCCATGCAGTTCTGTCGCACTGGTAATCTTTATGGTTTACCTTGCTGTTCAGTAACTCCATTACCAGTACTACATTGTGTTTTTCTGCCAGTGGAATAAGCTGTTTCAGGCCTTTAACACAATTGTTCCAGCCTGTTTCGTCATCTTTACCACGGCGGTTCCCGCTAAAGCAGATCAGGTTTTTATAACCTGCTTCGGCAACAAGCGGAATCATTTTGGTATAATTTTCAATCAGCTTTGCGTGGAATTTCTCATCGTTAAAACCATCTACCAGGTTAATTTCCGCACCGTTGCACATGGAAGAAAATAAGCCATGTTTTTTTAAGGTAGGCCAATCCTGCGGACCAACGAGGTCGATACCTTTAATACCGATCTTTTTAGCTTCGGTACAAAGTGTTTCTACATCCAAACTGCTAAAACACCAACGGCAAACGGCGTGTTTGATATTTCCTTTTAGCCTTAAAGGCTGATCTGATACTGGTATATCCATTGCTAGTGCTGAAAACCCTGAAGAAACACCAATCGCAGCAGTTCCTGCGATGATGTTTTTTAAAGCATTTCTTCTATCCAGGTTCGAACTCATATTAAGCCGCTTTAGCCTCTATTTCAGATTTGGTTTTATCGTTGAAAAGAAGCGCAAACAACAAGAAAACTGCTGCTGCAATTCCGGCCGGAATAATCCAAACCATTTTCCAATCGGTTACCTCTCCGGTTTTATACATGTCGGTAATTAATCCGGCTACTTTAAAGCCGATTAACATGCCCACGCCATAAGTAGCAAGGGTGATGATACCTTGTGCAGCACTTTTGAATTTTTCTCCTGCTTTGGAGTTGGTATAAATCTGACCTGAAACAAAGAAGAAATCGTAACATACACCGTGCAGGGCAATTCCAATAATCAACATAAAGCTTAAGCTACCTGCGTTACCATAAGCAAATAGTACATAACGTACCGCCCATGCCAGCATACCAACGATAATTGTTTTCTTGAAGCCATATTTTGAAAAGAATACCGGAATAGCCAACAAAAATAATGCTTCGGAAACCTGACCGATGGCCATTTTACCTGTTGGATTGGAAACTTTGATATCTGCAAGGAAAAGACCTGCATTTTGATAATAAAATGCTAGCGGAATACAGATTAAGATAGAAGAAATGAAGAAAACAGCAAAATTTTTATCTTTTAACAGTCTCAATGCATCCAAACCTAAAATATCGCCGATTTTGATTTTCTCACCTTTAGCAACCTTTGGTGGGGTAGCAGGTAAAGTAAAACTGAATAAACCGAGTACTAAAGAAGCAATACCGGCCATTAAGAAAGTACTTTTTAGCATTCCTGCCTGAATACCTTCGGGCGAATCCCAATGGAATGCAAAACTGATTAATAAACCAGCAATAATCCAACCGATGGTGCCAAATACCCTGATATTTGCAAATTCTTTTTCTGCATCTTTCATCTGATTAAATGAAACCGAATTAACCAGTGCAAGGGTTGGCATAAATAATATCATATAAACCAGAACATAAGGGTAAAAAACACTTACATCAGGTGCATTATACATTTGGTACATTAAAATAGCGCCAATAATGTGCAGAATACCTAAAATCTTTTCAGCATTAAAATACCTGTCGGCGATAAGACCTATGATAAACGGAGCAATAATGGCTCCCCAGGATTGGGTTGAAAATACAGAGCCAATTTCGGAATTGGTTGCCTTTAAGTTGGTGTTTAGGAACGCTCCTAAAGTTACAAACCATGCGCCCCAGATAAAAAATTCGAGGAACATCATGGCAGAGAGTTTAACGCGAGTAGTGCTATTCATTTGGCTAGTAATTATGTAAAATGGTAGAGGTAAGAGGGATGATGGAAACGTATCCCCAAACTCATCTTACAATGTTATAATATTTTAAGTGGATTTGGTAAGAGGGATTTGTAATTCACATTATACTTTTCCCTCCTACATCTTCCATTAATGGCGTAGAATGTAAGTTCTTGGATGATGGTATAATTCACATTAACCATTTTCCATCTTACATTTTCCGTATTTAAAGTTCTTTTATAGAGATGTTTTTGTACCAAACTTCATCTCCGTGATCCTGCAGGGCAATTTTACCGGTTTTAAAGGTTCCCCAGTTTTCCCATGTTGCAAATTTGCTGCCTGCAACAATTTTTTTCCAGTTATCATCCCAAAGGGTGGTTTTTACAACCTCAGCACCATTTAAAATTAAGGTTAAATTACCTTTTTTGCTAATAATTTCTGCTTTATTCCATTCGCCAACTGCTTTTACCGGCTCTGATGAACTTTTTACAAGGTCGTATAAATCGCCTGCGCGGTGTTTGGTGATTTTCCCGTCAGGGTGACCATCATTATCGATTACCTGCATTTCTAAACCTGTAGAATAGGTAGCATGGTATTTAGGCTCTTCGTGAACATAAAAAATTAAACCGCTATTGGCTTTTGGTGCTACTTTCCACTCATATTTTAAATGGAAATCGCCGTATTCTTTATCGGTAACCAAATCGCCACCACCATCTTTACCTTTTGTAGCCAAGTCTAAGTGCAATGCACCATCCTGCACCTGCCAGGCACTGCCTACAGTGGTTTTATTATAGGTATGCCAACCTGTAGTGGTTTTGCCATCAAATAATGGTTTAAAGCCTTTTTGAGCTTTAGATATTTGCGTAACTGCTAGTACAATCATAGCAGAAAGGAAGATTTTTTTCATGTTTTTATGTGTTGTTATCAAGACCTCGCAGGTTTTTAAAACCTGCGAGGTCTAAACTTATTAAATTAAAGAGTTAAATTGTTCCAGCCTTTGCGGTATTCGCGTTTTACAAACTGGTTTGCTTCGTCGAAATTGGTTACTTTCATGTTATCGTTATCCCAAAGCATTTTAGTGTATCTGCCCGGATAAGTAACTTTGCCATTTACGGTTTTCTGGATGTCGAAACTTCTGATCGCTAAGTTAGCCATTAATAAGGCTTCGGTTAACGGACCTGCAATTTCGAATGGCGAACTTACTTCCTGTTTACCATAACCTGCAATAGCTGCTTCTACCCATTGTTTATAGTGTCCGTTTGCACCATCAGGTACACGGGCATATTTAGGGGCAACTTTAATGTCTTTATTTTTGCTTAAAGGCAATAATTTAGGGTTTGCACTATAAGTTTCAGACATCATTTTGCCTTTTGTACCAATAAACAGGGTACCATTACCGCCATCGCCAAAAGTTTCGTTTGCTTCTAATTCTTCCGGACGTTCTGGCTGAATACCACCGTCCATCCAGTGTAAAGTAACATCACCTTTGGTTTTATTCGTTTTAGGGAATTTTAAGGTAACATGGCTTGACGGAGGGCAACTTTCAGGGAAATAACCGCGTTTAAATTCGTCAACATAAACAGAACCCACACTGGCTTCTACTTCTTTGGCGTACTTTAAGTTTAATACGCTGAAAGGAGCTTCGATTAAGTGACAGCCCATATCGCCCAACGCACCGGTTCCGTAATCCCACCAGCCGCGCCAGTTAAAAGGAACCAGTTTATCAACGAAATCTTTTTCAGGAGCAGTTCCCAGCCATAAATTCCAGTCCAGTTCTTTAGGGATTTCGGCTTTTTTTGCTGGCCATGGAATACCCTGAGGCCAAACCGGACGGTTGGTCCATGCGTAAACAGTATGTACATCGCCAATTAAACCGGCTTCGTACCATTCTTTCATCTGGCGTGGACCATCGTTTGATGCACCCTGATTTCCCATTTGGGTAACCACTTTATATTTTTTGGCAGCAGCAGTTAAGATACGTGCCTCGTAAATATCGTGTGTTAAAGGTTTTTGCACGTAAACGTGTTTGCCCAATTGCATGGCCGCTAAAGCCTGGATGGCATGGTTATGATCGGGAGTTGAAACAGAGACAGCATCGAAGTTTTTATGTTCTTTATCCAGCATTTCGCGCCAATCTTTATAGTATTTTGCTTTTGGAAAAGCTTTTACACTATTTGCGGCGCGGCGATCGTCAACATCACACAAAAAAGCAATATCTGCTTTTCCACTTTTGTTGAACATATCTAAATCGCTCTGGCCTTTGCCGCCAACACCAATGCCGGCAACCAGTAAGCGATCGCTTGGTGCTAAATAACCGGGGCCGCCCAATACATGGCGGGGTACGATCATAAATGCTGCGGCAGCGATAGCCGAAGTTTTAATAAAATCACGGCGGTTACTCGTGTTTTTATTCTCTTGCTCTGTTTTCATAATTAGTAAATCGATTTGCTAATTTGGTTAAAATTATTTTTTAAGGGATAAAATGTACTTTACCATTAATTTTGCATCGTCTTTTTTAAGGGAAGCATGAGCAGTCATCGGCATATTACCCCAAACACCTGTACCACCTTTAATAATTTTATCGGCCAGCATATTGATGTTTTTATCGGTTGCCGGATATTTTTTTGCAATTTCTACATAAGCAGGGCCGATAATCTTATTGGTTTTGTTGTGGCAACCTAAACAGTCGTTTTTGTTAATCAGTTTTTCGCCCGGATTTGATTGAAATTCGGCATGATTGGTCATTGTTGCAGTTGCAACAACGGTTTTTTCTTTCGCTAAGTCAGCTTTTGCAAACGACGCCATAAAAATGACAACGGCGCCTAAAACTAAAAATGTTTTTTTCATCTTGTGTGTGTTTTGTGTTTTGTTAATCTTGTAATCCTAATATTTTTTTATTGAAAGCGCTATCACTGCCTGATGCTGCAAAATCATCAAATGCCTTATCTGTTACGTTGATAATATGCTTTTTGATAAATTCTGAACCTTCGCGGGCACCATCCTGCTGGTTTTTAATGCAACATTCCCATTCCATAACAGCCCAACCTTTAAAATCATATTGGGCCAATTTACTAAAAATGGTTTTAAAATCAACCTGTCCATCACCAGGCGAGCGGTAACGACCTGCGCGGTTAGCCCAGCTCTGGTAGCCGCCAAAAGTGCCCTGTTTGCCTGTAGGATTAAATTCTGCATCTTTAACATGGAAGGCTTTGATGCGTTCGTGGTAAAAATCAATGTACTGAATGTAATCCAATTGTTGCAGCACGAAGTGCGATGGATCGTATAAT
Organism: Pedobacter miscanthi; assembly: GCF_003315595.1. Taxonomy (GTDB): domain Bacteria; phylum Bacteroidota; class Bacteroidia; order Sphingobacteriales; family Sphingobacteriaceae; genus Pedobacter; species Pedobacter miscanthi. The sequence continues at coordinate 15,493 of NZ_QNQU01000019.1, forward strand.
AAACATGCACGCGGGTGATTCTTTACTGCGGCAAGAAACATTTCATAAGTTTCGCCATCAAATAAATCTTCTCCGGGATGGATTTCATAACAAACATCAACACCGCACTGATCAAACTCGTTTAAGATCGGTGTCCAGCGTTTTGCCAGTTCTGCGAAACCTTCTTCAACCAATCCTGCCGGGCGTTGTGGCCATGGGTGAAAATATTGCCATAATAATGAACCACTGAATGTAGCATGTGCATTTAAGCCTAAATTTTGTGAAGCTTTAGCAGCATATTTCATCTGTTGTACAGCCCAATCTGTTCTGGCTTTAGGGTTTTTATGTACTTCTTTTGGTGCAAATGCATCAAACAGGTCATCATAAGCCGGGTGAACAGCCACCAGCTGACCTTGCAAATGGGTAGAAAGTTCGGTAATCTCCAAACCATAAGAAGCAATTTTACCTTTCAGTTCGTCGGCATAGGTTTTGCTTTCTGCCGCTTTTTGAAGATCGATAAACCTTGCATCGAGGGTTGGCATCTGGATGCCTTTAAAACCTAATCCGGCTGCCCATTCGCATATATTTTCTAAGGTATTAAATGGGGCTTCGTCGCTTATAAATTGAGCTAAAAATACTGCTGGTCCTTTTATCGTTGTCATGCTGAATATTATAGTTTATAATCGTGCCACTTTTGATCAGACTGGCTTGAAGCCACGACATTTTCGATAAATGCCATTCCCCTGATGCCATCTTCAGTGCCCGGGAAATCCAGCATTTCTGCCGTAGGCTGCTCATTATTCAGCTTTGCATCTATTGTTAACGCAAAGTTTCTGTAAATATTTGCAAAGGCCTCTAAGTAACCTTCAGGGTGACCACCAGGTGTGCGTGTATTGTGCTGAGCGTAACTGCCCATATAGCCGTTACCGGTTCTGTAGATCTGCGCAGGTGCGTTTAGCCACCTTACAATCATGGTGTTTGGCTCCATCTGGTGCCATTCTAAGCCTCCTTTTTCGCCATAAACCCTGATTTTTAGTGCATTTTCTTCTCCCGCGGCAACCTGCGATGCAACAAGTACACCATTGCTTCCGTTATCGAATTTTAACAGTACGTTACCATCATCATCGATGGCCCTGCCCGGTACCACAATATTTAAATCGGCACATATTTTTGTGATTTTCAAACCCGAAATGTATTCGGCCAGATGTGCTGCATGTGTGCCGATATCACCCATGCTACCACTTTTTCCGGTTTTTGATGGATCGGTGCGCCAGGCGGCCTGTGCATTGCCTTCGCGTTCTGATAAGGTACTTAACCATCCCTGTGGATACTCTACCACAATTTTGCGGATGGCTCCCAAAGCACCTTCGCTAACCATTTGTTTAGCCTGTTTAACCATCGGATAACCCGAATAGGTGTGTGTTAAACATAAGGTTAAGCCGGTTTCTTCAACTTTTGCCTGCAGCTGTTTCGCTTCGTCTAAAGTTAAAGTAATTGGTTTCTCGATCACCACGTTAAAACCTTTTTCCAAAGCCATCATGGCAGGGGCAAAGTGGGCAAAATTTGGAGTAACAATGGTTACGAAATCGATTCTCTCATCTGCTGGCAATTCGCTTTCTTTGGTCAGCATTTCTTCGTAATTCGTATAAATCCTGTTGTCAGGAAGGAAAAGTAATTTTCCAGATTCGTACCCGATTTCAGGGTTTACACTTAAAGCTCCGGCAGTTAATTCGATCAGGCCATCCATATTGGCAGCCAAACGGTGTACGGCACCGATAAAAGCGTCTTTTCCACCGCCTATCATGCCCATTCTTAATTTTCTTTTCATTGTTGAGGTATGGGGCATAGGGCTAAAGGCATAGGGTATAGGAATAATTAAACCCTACACCCTAAACCTTTTACCCTATACCTTTTCTAGATATTCTTTTTCTTTAATTCTTTAACAGCATAATCGCAGGCCCTGGCGGTTAAGGCCATAAAGGTTAGTGATGGATTTTGACATGCAATTGATGGCATACACGAACCGTCGGTTACGAAAACGTTGTTTACTTCGTGCATCTGGTTCCATTTGTTCAGTACCGATTCTTTCGGATCGTTACCCATCCTTGCAGTACCCATTTCGTGGATGGCCATACCGGGATAACAACCATTATCGTATGTTTTGATGTTTTTCATGCCTGCTTTTTCTAACATTTCGGCCGCATCATTCATCATATCCACGCGCATTTTTTTCTCGTTTTCCTTGTATTCGCAATCAATGGCTAATACCGGCTGTCCCCATTTATCTTTTTTGCTGTGATCGATGTAAACCTTGTTTTCGTAGTAAGGCAACATTTCTCCGAAACCGCCCAATCCCATGGTCCATTTGCCTGGTTTGGTCATCTTTTCTTTTAAATCTGCCCCGAATGATAATTCGGCCACATCACTTTGCCAGTTTGCACGGCTTGCACCACCCTGATAACCGAAACCACGTAAATAATCGCGTTTATCGTTGCCGATGTTCTGATACCTTGGCACATAAATTCCGTTTGCACGGCGGCCATAAGTGTATTTATCATCAAATCCTTCGGCTTCGCCTGATGCGCCGCAACGGAAATGGTGATCCATTAAATTGTGACCCAATTGTCCGCTTCCGTTACCTAAACCATTTGGATGTGCCTCTGAGGTTGAGTTTAACAAAATGAAAGTAGAACCTAATGTAGAACCGTTTACAAAAACGATTTTAGCATAAAATTCCATTGTTTTGTTGGTTTGTGCATCAATTACCATCACACCTTTTGCTTTTTTGGTATCCTTATCGTAAATAATATGGTTTACAATAGAATACGGACGTAAGGTTAGGCGTTTTGTTGCCATTGCCGCCGGAAGGGTAGAAGACTGGGTACTAAAATAAGCACCAAACGGACAACCACGGCTGCATAAGTTACGGTACTGGCAGTTTCCACGGCCTTTATGCGGAACAGTTAAATTGGCGGTTCGGCCAATCATAATAATCCGTTCTCTCTTATAATGTTCTTCAACGCGTGCTTTTACCGATTTTTCTACAATGTTTAAATCCATTGGAGGTAAAAATTGACCATCCGGACAGGTAGGCCAGTTTTCTTTCGAACCACTGATGCCGGCAAAACGTTCTGCATAATCATACCATGGCGAAAGTTCTGCATAACGAACAGGCCAGTCTACACCGTGACCATCTTTTTTATTATCTTCAAAGTTATGATCACTTAAACGGTAACTCTGGCGACCCCACATCAACGATTTACCGCCTACATGGAAACCACGGTACCAATCGAAACGTTTATCTTCGGTATAAGGGCATTCCAAATCGTTTACCCACCATTTTTCGTTTGCTTCCTGGTATGGGTAATCTCTTTTTTGTACGGGGTGGGTACGTTTTTGCTCTTCGGTTAGTTTACCGGCATGTTTAAAATCCCATGGGTTTTTCATTGCGGTTTCGTAACCTGTAATGTGCTCAATGTTCATTCCCCTTTCGAGCATCAGTACGCGTAAGCCCTTCTCTGTTAGTTCTTTTGCAGCCCAGCCGCCACTAATCCCCGATCCTATTACAATAGCATCGTAAGTATTTTCTGCTTTTAAATCTGTATTTAAATTCATGATGTTTTGTAGTTGTGGTTAGAAATTAAGTTGCCCATGATTTTTGGCCAGGCTTTAATGTGGTGTTCCCATCATATCGGCCCGGAATAAGCACATATTCACGCGCTTTGGTGCAACCAATTTCTGAAGAATAATAACCGAGCAGCGTTAAATCCCTTGCAGTGATGAAAAAGTAAGCCAGATCTTTGTTTTCTTCTGATTTGCTTTCTTTTTGTGCAAGTGCAATTGTTCTTAAATCGATCATTAATTTTTTACGGTCGGCCGGAGTTAAGGTGATGTAGCTCTTACCGAAATCTTTCATTGATTTTGCCTGAAGATCTTTAAAACCCTGCGCAAATGAGGTTTGCATGGTAGCAGGATAACAATCTTTCATCATCATCGGGATGAATTTGCCTAAGCCTGCGGCTTTGGCTCCTGCTGAGGTTTTGGTAGTCGGGACAATAATATCAGCGAATTCGGCAAAAATCTTTTCGTCTTCCAGCGAATAATTCACAAAGTTTTTTTCGTTTTCAGGGAGCGTAAAACTTTCAAATAAAACGCCCATTGTGCTTGCTGAGATTGCTCCTCCCAACAAAAATGCGACGTTTTTAAGTGCTTCTCTTCTGTGCATCGTCTTTATGGTTTTATATATTGGTTATATTATGTGTTGAATTAGTAATATTAGAAAAAATATAACGGAAAGAATAAATTTTTACAGTTAAATTATCAGACTGCAATGCGATTGTTACCGCGTAGAATTGTTCTAAATAAATAGGTTTTTATTGCTTTATTGTTGTTTTAAGTGGGTTTTTGGTGCCGATTTACTTGGTGTAAAAAATACATTTAGTATAGGTGAATGCTTTATTTACCCATAAATTAAAAAGCGAACATTTTCAAAGCGGAAATCTGACCTAAATCAGATTCTTTTTGATGTAATTGTAACTTTCGGTTATACTCTCATAAGGCTCTTTTTTAATGATATCCTGTTCGGTGAAAATATAATCCAGTCCGGCGAGTTTTGATGCTGCAAATATGCTTTTAAAATCAATTCTTCCGGCACCTACTTCGGTAAAAACAGCTTTATCTGATTTATCCATATCCTTTACATGGAACATTTTATAACGGCCCGGATTTTTCTTAAACATCATTACCGGATCTAAACCAGCATTTACTGCCCAAAAGATATCGAGTTCGAAACCTACGAGTTTGGCATCGGTTTCTTTTAGCAGGATTTCGTATCCGGTAACGCCATTTCCCTGATCTTTAAATTCGAAATTATGGTTATGGTAGGCCAGTTTTAATCCCGATTTCCGGCAAAGTTCTGCAGCCTGGTTAAATCTGCCAGCCATGCGTTTATAATCATCCAAAGTACCATTGGCCCTGATATCGGTAGGCAAAGCAGGGATCACAAAATATTTCTGGTTTACGGTAGCGGCAGTTTCGATATGTGATTTTAATACTTTGTCATCACCTGAAGATAAAAACTCGGTTACATTGTAATGTCCGCTAGGAGAGGTAAGGTGATTTGATTTCAATAATGCATTAAAATCTTTTGCCTCTAAACCCCAAAATCCTTTCACCTCGTATTTGCCCGGATAACCGTAATAGGTTTCTACCTGGTTGTAGCCAATTTGGGCTACGCGTTGGATGGTGGCATTAACATCCGCAGTTAACTGTTCACGTAAGGTGAAAAGGCCGATACCAATTTTTGAAATTTTGGCCGGCTGGGCCAGGGCGGTAGTAATAATTGACGGACTTAAAAAGGCAGCCGCACCCGCTAAGCCTGCCTGTTGTAAAAATGATCTTCTTGTTGTCATGATGTTTTTAGAATTAAAAAAACCGGAGCGTAAACTCCGGTTTGATTTGTTAGAATGAATAAGCCAATGATCCCCAGAAAGTACGTTGAAGTAATGTTCTGCCAATCATTAATGTGCCAGGGGTAACGGTCGAGAAATCCCTGAACTGATCTCCGCGAACATCGCCCTCTGTCAGCACTTTTGCATTTAACAAGTTGTCTGCCCAAAATCTTATTGAAACTTTTTTAGTGAAATTGTATCCTGCGCCGGCTTTCATTACCACATAAGCTGGTAATCTATAACTGTCGCTGGGAGAGGTGAAACGGCTGCCTACATAGTTTGCCGCTACATATAAGTTAAAGTTTTTGTAATCGTAGTTGGCACCAAGCTCGGTATTTAAAACCGGTACGCGTTCTGTTCTTTTGCCGGTAAAGCTGTAGGTACGGTCGCCAAATTCGGCCAGTACGGCTGCGTTTCCTTTGGTAGAAGCTTCATAATCGGTGTATTTAGAATCCTGTAAGGTTCCGGTTAAACGTAAACTAAGTGGTTTGGCAATTTTATACGAAACTTCGTATTCGGCACTGAATGTACGGGTAGATCCAAATGCAACCAAAGCCTGTGTACCTGCGGCAGTTGTAGGTACATTGATGGTTAAGGATACATTTTTGATTGCCGAATAACTTCCTGATGCAAAAATAGCCAGGTTGTTTTTCGCATATTTAAAACCTATTTCACCTAAATAAACCGGACGTTTTTTAATGTTGGCGGGATTATAAGCAGATGCATTGTAATCGCCAATTGTTGGTGCATTGTATGCTTTGGTTGCCCTTGCAAAAATACTCGAGGTTGAATTGATTTTATAATTGGCACCAACTGATGCTGCCCAGTTGGTTAAGGTTTCATCGTAAGGTGTGTAACCCAAAATCGTTGCAGTAGCAGCAGCGGTAGTATTAACTGTTCCATTCGTATTCAACGCGTAATAAGGTCTGTCGCCTTTTACATTCTGGTTATCAATCCTCGCACCGATATCTAAACGCCACTGTTCGTTGATTTTGATCTCATCCGATGCGTAGGCCGATAAAGTCCGGGTATCACCGATAAAGGTGTTTTTGGTTTGAATGGTTCGCTCTCCTGCAGTAGGTGACTGTAGAATAATGCTCGGATGTTCTTTAAATTCGGAGAAGGAACGGAAAGCATAACGTAAATCATCACGGTTGTACTGGTGGATACCCGTACCTATGCCCAAACTGTGGTTTTTAATGGTTTTTTTCAGGTCTAAATAATCTACAACCTGTACATCGCTATTAATTTGTCCGTTGGCGGATGAAGTAATTACATAATCGCCTGCCACAAATGGTGCAACTGCGCCACCCGGGTAATAGTATGGTGTTGCGGCAGTTCTGGCTGCAATTCCGGAAGGAACGGTATAAGTAGAATTGGTATGTGTGTTCTGATAACGGAAATTGTTAACGATTTGCCAGCCGCTATCTGTTAAATAATTGAACTGGAAACCACCTGATCCCAATTTGGTATGGATACCATCGGTTAAACTGAAATTGTGGTTGCCGGTTGCCGGATCGTTATAACTCCATTCGGTTTGTAATGGCACGATAGATTGCGAAGCCATATCGTAATCGCGGTAAGTAGTCGGTTTTCCGGTGCCATCGTAGGGATAATAACTGGTTAACAGAAACTGCACTTTATCGTTCAGATATTTACCATACACACGGATAAAGCCTTTGTGGTTTTTGAAATTAAAAGTCATGTTACCTTTAATCTGCCCACCCTGATTGGCCGGATTGAAACCCTGATCTACCACACCATTATCAGTACGGTAAAAACCACCGATGTTGTATTTAATGTTGTCGTTTATTTTTCCGCCTGTGTTTCCGTCAAAGCGGTATAAACCCTGCGAAAAACCTGTGGTAAATTTAAACTGACCGTATTGTTTATCGGCTCCCACATAACTGATGTTGTTTACCACGGCTCCAGGGGTATTAGACTGGATAATGGAAGCATTACCACCTCTAACAGCTTCGATATTCTGAATGGTTAAATCTGTTTTGTAATATTGATCTACCGATGGATTGGTGTTGAAACCTGTTGGTAAAAGTGGCAAACCATCTTCCTGAATACCAAGGAAAATATAACCACCCTGCTGCGGAAATCCCCTTACCCAAACGTTACCCGGACCATCACCGCCTGTACTTTCTACCGTTAAACCCGGTATGGCTTTTAAAAGATCGGTACTATTTAGCGGTGCTCGGTTGGTAATGTCTTTATTGCTCACCGAAGTTAAAGCCACACTACTTTCGAGTTTTTTCTTCGGGTTACCACCGGTTACCATTACACTTTCCAGCTGAAGATTATCTTCGGATAAACTGATGCTCAGGTTTTCGTCGGCATTACCCGGAGAAAGATTTACTTCTTTTGAGATGAAACCTACATAGCGCACTACTAAAACGCGACTATCAACCGTTAAACCTTTTAAAGCAAATGCGCCATTCTCATCAGTCGTGGTCCCGATTGATTTTCCTTTAACGGTAACGGATACGCCCGGAATTGGATTGCCCTTACTGTCGGTTACTTTTCCGGTTACGATACCCTCGAAAGCTTTTAACAATTCGAGGTTGTTATTGGCAGGAATAGAATAGAGCAGAATCTGATCCTTTACTATCCTATATCCCACGTCATAACGTTTTAGCGAATTCTCAAGAAAATATTTAAGTTTTTGGTTAACTACATTGATAGAAACTTTACGGCCGGAGTTAATCAATTGCGGACTGTAAACAAACTTCACATTGGTTAGTTGTTCAGTTTTTTCGATAATGGTTTTAATATCGGTTTGATCGGCTTTGATCGAAATTGGTTTATTCAAAAATTCCTGTGCGCGCACATTTTTGGCAAATGAAGCACAGTTAAAAATTATTATTGCAAGTATTTGGTAAATCGAAACTCTCATTGCATATATCGCCAGCGAAATAAGTTGATTTTTTTTCATAAATTTGGTTATTGTTCATTAAATGATTGGATTTATTGGACATAGGAATACCATGAATACATTTCTATGTATTTAACTCGCCGGCAATGCCCCACATTGTCGGCTTTGTTTTTAGAAAATATTATGGAAGATGTGCCGCGCTTACGGGCTGTTGGTTGGGTAGTTTTTCTTCATAATTTTTATATAATTTGGTTAGTTTTTATTAGAAACCACAATACTGGTTCCCTGGATGTAATATTTGCCTGATATGGTTCCGCAGATGAGGTCGAGCTGCTCATATAGCCCTTTTTTGCTCAAATCTCCGGTAAAAGTATAAGTAGCGATCTGCTCGTTATCCGATTTTATCTCAATGCCATAAGCTTCTGATAAGGTTTTGAAAATTTCCTTAATGCTTTCTTCTTTAAAATTATAGCTTACGCTTGTAGGAATGTTGTATGCTTCATCTAAAGGAATAGGTTTGCTTACCAGTGTTTTATTTAACTGATGATCTGTGAAAATGCCTTTTTGGTTAGGCGTAAGGAGTATTGGTTTGGCCAGCTTTTTTTCTGCGAAGCTAAACAGCGAGCTTTTCTGGTTTTCGGCTACACTTACTTTTCCCGTTCTTACGGCAACCTGTGCAGGCATTTTATCGGTGGCCGATTTAACCCAGAAACTGGTTCCCAAAACCCGTACCACCAATTTTTGATTATACACATAAAAAGGCCTATTCGGATTTTTACTCACCGAGAAAAAGGCACTTCCTTTTAAATAAACGGTTCTTTTGTTGGCTGCAAAAACCTTGGGGTAAATAATGTTTGCCTGTGGTTTAAGTGTAACTGTACTTTGGTCGCTAAGCGCAATTACCATGGTGCTGTCGCTTTCGTTCGTTTTGCTGATTAAATTCAGGTCAGCGTTTTCATCTAAAAAGGATTGTTCTGCACGGTTATAATTGGCCAGGTATAAGCCAGCAATAAAAAAGGCAACCATGATGGAAGCTGCAATGGCAAATTTTGGCCACAATTTTTTAACTTTTAGAGCCGGTGCAGACTTTTGTTCCGTGTTATTGAGATTGAGCCAAACATTTGCCTGCATTTCTTCAAGCGCAGTGGAAGATAAATCTTTAAAATCGTGGCTGTTTAAATTATGATACCATTTATCAACCCAAAGCTTTTCGGCTTCGGTACAATTTCCGCTCTCGTAACGGTTGAGTAAATCGTAAAATGATTTCTGATTCATAAGGAAGAATATTTGGCTTTATACTATACCAGTAACACAATGGGGGCGAACCCCTAAAGGTGAGAAATAAAAAAAGTGAAATAATTTGTAATTAACTGATAATCAGCTATAAAAAGATGTAAAAATTTTTAATGTATTCTTTTATCCTTTTGATGGAGCGGGTAATATGGTACTCTACGGCCTTTTCGGTGATGTTTAAGCCGGTTGCAATATCTTTGGTTGACTGGTGCTGGTAACGGCTGAGCCTGAAAACTTCCTGGGTTTTTTCGGGGAGGGAATTAATGCCTTTTTCGATGATGGAAGACAGATCATGAAGATCGACAAGGTTGGCGGTATCCTGATGGTTTTCGGAATAGGTGAGCGTTTGATACGCCATGTATTTATTTTCCATCACCAAACTGCGGATGTGGTTGATCACACTTAGTTTTAATGCCCCGAATAAATACGCCTGGAGATTGTTGATCTGTAAATCATGCCGTTTTTCCCACAGGGAGATAAAAATATTCTGCACCAGTTCTTCAGCAATTACCCTGTCGCCTGTTTTTTTATAGGCTGCATAAAGTAGCTCCTTGCTAAAGGCAAAGTAGATGTGCTCGTAAGCCTGCTTATCGCCCAGTTTTAGACGGTTAAGTAAATCTTGTGATTTGTCAGGCTCAAATTGACGCATTTATTTGGTTGTTCGGGATATTAATGATAGTAAATGTAATAAAATTAATGTTTACGTGCGATGGCTTTATTGTTTTGATTGTTCTATTGTTTCATTGTTGGAAGGTTTTAAAGTTGGAATGTTTGGCGTATGGCGTTGGGCGATTAGTGTTAAATGTTAATTACCAATGATCAAATCACAATGTTCAAAATCTAGCGATCGGTTTAGCAATGCAATAATCGAACAATTAAGCAATTCGCTATTCTCAGTTAACCCCCTGAGCGTAGTCGAAGGGTAAACAATTAACCGATTAACCATTCACAGCAGTTTTCAGTTGGCAATTTGCAGTTAGCAATGAAGCAATCCAACAATTTAGCAATTGCGCTAATCCAGTTAACCTTTTTTCAGTAATTACCAATGATCAAATCACAATGTTCAAAATCTAGCGATCGGTTTAGCAATGCAGTAATCGAACAATTAAACAATTAACCATTCACAACAGTTTTCAGTTGGCAATTTACAGTTAACAATCAAGCAAGCAATCCAACAATTTAGCAATTGCGCTAAAACGGTTAACCTTTTTTCAGTAATACCAATGATCAAATCACAATGTTCAAAATCTAGCGATCGGTTTAGCAATGCGGTAATCGAACAATTAACCAGTTTAAACAATTAACCGATTAACCATTAAAAATAGTTTTCAGTTGGCAATTTGCAGTTAGCAATGAAGCAATTCAACAATTTAGCAATTTAAACAATTAAGCATTCTTCATATTATCTCATTTTTTTACCTTTGCTCAATCTCTAAAAAATTATGCAAGAAAAAATTGTTGTTTTAGGCTCTAACGGGCAAATTGGTACCGAGTTGGTAACCATGTTACGTAAAATATATGGTGATGATCATGTGGTTGCATGCGATATCCGCAGGCCCGATTACGACATCAAAAACTCTGCACCATTTGAATTTGTGAATGTACTGGATAAAGAAATGATCAACGGTATTTTTCATAAATACAAACCAACACAGGTTTACCTTTTAGCTGCTTTATTATCGGCTACTGGTGAGCAAAACCCAAAACTGGCCTGGGATTTAAATATGAACGGTTTGCTGAATGTTTTGGATTTGGCTTTAGAATATAAAACGGCAAAAGTATACTGGCCAAGCTCTATTGCGGTATTTGGCCCGAATTCGCCAAAAGATAATACCTCGCAATATTGTGTAATGGATCCGAATACGGTTTATGGAATCAGTAAACTGGCCGGAGAGCGTTGGTGCGAATATTATAACCAAAAATACGGATTGGATGTGCGTAGTATCCGCTACCCTGGATTAATCAGCTGGAAGGCTGCCCCAGGTGGTGGAACAACTGATTATGCCATCCACATTTTCCACGATGCACTGAAAAAAGGAAGCTATCAGAGTTTTTTAAGTGCAGAAACAGAATTACCGATGATGTATATGGATGATGCAATCCGCGGAACCATCGAACTGATGGATGCGCCTGCAGATCAGATTTCAGTACGCAGCAGTTACAATTTTGCCGGGGTGAGCTTTACACCAGAGGTTTTGGCTGCCGAAATTAGAAAACATATTCCGGAATTTACCTTAACTTACGCGGCTAATGATCCACGCCAGCAAATTGCAAACAGCTGGCCACGTTCTATCGACGATAATTACGCGGCAAAAGACTGGGGATGGAAACCAGAGTTCGATTTATCGAAACTTACAATTGACATGTTAAATAATTTAAAAAAATAAGTAGAGAGCTTAAAGGTGTAGGGTATAAGGTGTAAGGGTTTTGTCCTATCTTGATACTCAATTCTCCATACTTGATACTAAAATACTTCATACTAAAACAATGGGAAGAGCATTCGAATTTAGAAAAGAGAGAAAATTTAAGCGTTGGGCCAAAATGGCGGTTCAGTTTACGCGTATTGGTAAAGATATCGTAATGGCAGTGAAGGAATCCGGGCCTCATCCCGAAACCAACTCGCGTTTACGTACTGCCATACAAAATGCGAAAGCGGTAAACATGCCCAAAGATAGGGTAGAGGCAGCTATCAAACGTGCTTCTGATAAATCGATGGCTAATTATGAGGAGATCGTGTACGAAGGTTACGCCCCTCACGGTGTTGCTGTTCTAATTGAAACAGCTACCGATAATACCAACCGTACGGTAGCCAATGTTCGCAGTTATTTTAACAAAACTGACGGTTCTTTGGGTAAAACAGGTTCTTTGGATTTTGTTTTCAGCCGTAAATCTATCTTCCGTTTTGTGCCTGCCGAAGATCTGGATTTAGAAGAACTGGAATTCGAATTAATCGATGCGGGTTTAGAGGAACTTTATGTGGAGGCCGATGAAGAAGGAAACGATATTGCAGTTGCACAAGGTGCCTTCGAAAACTTTGGTTCTTTGCAAAAAGCCCTGGAAGAAAAAGGTATTGAATTAAAAAGTTCAAAACTGGAGCGTATTGCCCTTTCTCACCACGAGGTTACCGAAGAGCAGGCAGCTGATGTACTTAAACTGATTGATAAATTAGAGGAAGATGATGATGTGCAGGCGGTTTATCACAATATGGCTGAGTAATAGTATTTGATACTTACTGAAAAAGGGTCGCGGTGTAAAATCGGGACCCTTTTTTTGTTGTTGTTTAGACCTCGTAGGTTTTTAAAACCTACGAGGTCTGGGATTAATATGTTCAAGTAAACCTGCAAGGTCTGGAGCTTCATAATATTTGATTTTTCTATGAATTTATTTAAATTTAAGTATGATTAGAACAATTCCTTTAGAATATGAAACTTATTATCATATCTACAATAGAGGGAATAATAGTGAGATCATCTTCAGGGAAGAATCTAATTATCTTTATTTCCTTAAACTATTGAAGAAATATATTTTACCTGTAGCGGATGTTTTTGCTTACTGTTTATTGAATAATCATTTTCATCTTCTCATTAAAACAAAGGATAAAAATAAACTTACTATAAATATTGAAAAGAGCTTTTCAAATTTATTCAATGCCTATGCAAAAGCCTTTAATAAAAGGTTCGATCGCACCGGAAAACTTTTTGAAGAACGGTTTAAAAGGAAGAAAGTTGAGAATGAATCTTATATCAGTGAATTGATTTATTATATCCATTCTAATCCACAAAAGCACGGGGTGTTGAGAGACTTCAGGGATTATCCATATTCTTCATATAATGTTGTATTATCGGATAAGCCAACCGCTCTGAAAAGAGAAGAAGTTATTGATTGGTTTGGAGGATTGAATTTTTATAAAGAATATCATGAAAAGAAACATCAGCAGTTGATCGATGACATGGACTGTTGAAGCCGTTTTTAGACCTCGCAGGTTTTAAAAACCTGCGAGGTCTGATTAACGAAATGCTATTACCTCTTATGCGAAAACAACCAGCTTAATAACTCCGGTTCTGCGAATGTGCTATCCCAGCTGTTGTGGTTGGCATTTGGATAGAGGGTAAATTTTACCTCATCACCTACAGTTTTTAAACGCTCGGCAATGGCAATAGAGAATGCCGGATCAACAATGTCGTCTTTTGCCCCATGGAAGATCCAAAGCGGTACTTTTTGGTATTTTTTAATATTATTGGTATTATCGCCACCGCAGATGGCAATGGCAGCGGCAAATTTACGGCGCTCTCTTCTTAGCAGCTCATAAGTACCCATAGCCCCCATTGATAAACCACCAACGTAAACCTGATCTTTGTTTACATAAGGCTTTTTAAGAAAATTTTTAACCATTCCCTGTAGAGCATGCATCACTTTGGTAGGTTTGCCCCCTTCCACAAAACTGATTTTTCTTTTACCGTTGGCATCTTTTTCAAAATTGGCATTGGCCCAAAAATCGTTCTGCGGACACTGTGGGAAAACTACAATGGCAGGAAAATTTTTGCGGACATCCGGTTTTAAGAACAGTTTTCCGCCATGCACCAGCTGACTGGTATTATCATTTCCTCTCTCCCCACTTCCATGCAAAAAGAAAACAATCGGGTATTTTTGGTCGGGATTAAAATTTTCAGGAAATAGTATTCTGTAGTAAATAGAATCTTTTCCTTTGATATAACTTCCCTTATCGTATTTTTTAAAATCCTGAGCGTTTAAAAAGAGTACTGGAAAAAGAATGCAGATGGTTAAAATAATCTTTTTCATCCGTTTTATATTATTTTTTAATGGTGATGAAGCTATCATGATTTGTTATTTTAAGGTATGTATTGGTAAATCATGATGGTTTCATGCAACAAAAATAGGAAACCTTAATTACTTTGCAATAGTATATCATTTTACAAGCTTTTTACTACTGTGGCCGTCACCCTGAATTTATTTCAGGGTCTTTCATACTAAAAAGATGCTGAAATAAATTCAGCATGACTAATCGTTCTAGTTAGTATATTCATAAAAACAACATTTTCAGTATAATTTGGAAATCAGTTTTCTACCAAAAAATAAACCCTGGCTACTTTACAATAGCGCAGGGTTTGTAACCTAACCAAAATGTTTTTATTTCAGGGTAAAAGCAGCTTCTTTTACATCGCGTGAATTAGTACCGATAAATACTTTAAAATCGCCAGGTTCTGCTACAAATTTCAGGTCTGAATTGTAAAATTTAAGGTCGTTTTCCGAAATATTAAAAGTAATTGTTCTGCTTTCACCAGCTTTTAAACTTATCTTTTGGAAACCCTTTAATTCTTTAACCGGACGGGTAATGCTGCCCACAAGATCCTGGATATACAATTGAACCACTTCTTTGCCCTCATATTTGCCTGTATTGCTTAAAGTAACCGATGCGGTGATCGTTTTTCCTTTAGTTAAGGTATTTGAACTTAATTTAATATCGCTATAATTAAATGTGGTATAGCTCAAGCCAAAACCGAAAGGATATAAAGGATCGTTGCTTACATCTAAATAATTAGAACGGAATTTTTCGAACCATTTACCTTCTGCCAACGGTCGACCGGTATTTTTATGCGCATAATACAAAGGCACCTGACCAACATTTTGAGGAAAAGTTGTGCTTAGTTTACCCGATGGATTAACATCTCCGAAAAGTACATCGGCAATGGCACTTCCTGCTTCACTTCCAGGGAACCAAACATTTAAAATCGCCGGGATATTTTCCTGCTCCCAGTTTAATGCCAGCGGACGGCCGGTAAACAATACCAAAACAACCGGTTTGCCGGTTTTTGCCAATGCCTTTAACAGGTTTTTCTGTGTTTCTGGAATCTGGATATCGGTTACACTGCTGCTTTCGCCGGTAAATTCAGAACCTTCACCAATGGTGGCCACAATTACATCCGATTTTTTTGCAACTTCTAAAGCTTCTTTGATCATTTCGGCTTCCGAACGCGGATCGCGTTTATAAGTAGGGTTGTGGATGTTTACATAACGGTGCTCCATGGTAGAATCGGCCAGGAAATTAGCACCACGTGCAGTTAATACTTTCGCATTATTGCCCAAGGCATTTTTTAAACCTTGTAATACAGTAACCGATTGATCAAAAAGGGCTGCAACACTCCAGGTGCCATACATATTGGCTGTATTATCGGCCAATGGACCAATTAAACCAATAGTTCCTGATTTTTTTAACGGAAGTACATTGTTGTTATTTTTTAACAATACAAAACTTTCGCCGGCAACTTCGCGAGCCACCTGGCGGTTAGCCGGACTAAAAACTTCTTTCTCTGCTCTTTCGGGGTTGCAGAATTTATAAGGATCGGTAAATAAGCCCAGTTTGTATTTTGCCTGAAGTACCAATCTGCAAGCCCTGTCTATTTGAGCAATACCAACTTTTTTCTCTGCTAAAGATTTTTTTAACGTACCTAAAAATCCTTCACCCACCATATCCATATCAATACCTGCATTTAAAGCTAAAGCAGAAACAGTTTGCAAATCGCCCATGCCATGTGCAATCATTTCAGGAATACCAGTATAATCAGTCACTACAAAGCCTTTAAAGCCCCACTGGTTGCGTAAAACATCGGTCATTAGCCATTTGCTTCCGGTAGCAGGAATACCATCAACTTCGTTAAAAGAAGCCATTACACTGGCGGCACCGGCATCAACCGCGGCTTTATAAGGCGGGAAATATTCGTTGTACATGCGTACTTTGCTCATATCGGTGGTGTTATAATCTCTACCGGCTTCGGCAGCGCCATACAGTGCGTAGTGTTTTACGCAGGCTAAAATCTCGTTATTGGCCTGTAATTTCCCCTGGTAACCTTTTACCATAGCTGCCGCAATTTGCGAACCTAAATAAGCATCTTCGCCACTACCTTCTGAAATACGTCCCCAGCGTGGATCTCTCGAAATGTCGACCATAGGCGAGAAGGTCCAGTTAATACCGCTTGCGCTGGCTTCTATGGCTGCTACACGTGCTGATTTTTGTACACTTGCCATATCCCAGATGCAGCTTACCCCTAAAGGAATCGGGAAAACGGTATTGTAACCGTGGATAACATCCATTCCGAAAAGCAATGGAATTTTCATACGGCTGTTTTCTACTGCAATTTTTTGAACGGCTTTGATCTTATCAACGCCTTTAATGTTGAATAAACCACCAACTTGTCCTTCTTTTATTTTTTTGGAAATGTCGCTGCTGTTGGCTTGTCCCGTGGTGATATCACCAGAACTGGGCAAATTCAGCTGACCAATTTTTTCGTCAACGGTCATCTTCGCCATCAGGTTACTGATGAAGGTATTCATCTTCGCTTCTTCCGCCGAAACAGGCTTTTTGGTCTGTGCTGATCCGTTCAGTACAAATAGTGTTAAAAAAACAACCAGGATATTCGCTCTCTTCATTATATGTGTGTTTTATTTTTTATTCTGCATTTTTGCTGGCAAACTCAAATTGCCTTACAGTTATCGTATTTAATGTTGATCGTTACAAACGATCGGTTATTTCCACGCTCGTTAGAAACGAGCGTGAGCTGTTTTTTATTTACTTGCTGGCGCCCGTTTCCAACGAGTGCCTAAATAGCTTTAGGATTCTATCATATTTTATATTGATCGTTAGAAACGATCAGTTATTTCCACGCCCGTTAGAAACGAGCGTGAGCGCTTGTTTAATCGACTTCCTCAGTAACTGCTTGCGCTCGTTTCCAACGAGTGCCTAAATAGTTTTACGATTTTATCGTATTTAAATTAATCGTTAGAAACGAGCGTGAGCGTTTGTTTAATCGAACTTCCTCACGAACTGCTCGCGCTCGTTTCCAACGAGTGCTTAGCTAGCTTTACGATTCTATCGTATTTTATATTGATCGTTAGAAACGATCAGTCATTTCCACGTCCGTTAGAAACGAGCGTGAGCGCTTGTTTAATCGGCCTTCCTCAGTAACTGCTTGCGCTCGTTTCCAACGAGTGCCTAAATAGCCTTACGATTTTATCGTATTTATATTGATCGTTNCCTTACGATTTTATCGTATTTATATTGATCGTTAGAAACGAGCGTGAGCACTTGTTTAATCGACTTTCTTTACTTCGGTTTTTACCGATACACCGTTCTCATTTATGGCTTCTATGGCAAAATAATATGCTTTCTGACTATCCATTGCCTTAAACCAGTATTCATTAAAATCATGGATCATGATACAGTTGTACAGTTTATCAGGTGCAGTGCCGTAATAAAGGTTATAGGCAAAAGCATTATCAACAGGCTCCCATTTGATGTAAGCACTGCGTTTGTCTTTCTCTGTTCTTAATACGATCAGGTTATTCACTTTTGTAGGTTTTTCGCCATTTCCATTTCCGAAAACGCGTAATCCACTAATGGCAAATTTCCCCGTAGGCATGTGGATATTTACCATCTTGATAAACCTTGTTTTTACCGGTTTCTGGAGTTCGATATAATCATGCGGAACATCGGTTTTGTTCTGGCTTTTATCAACCAGGGTTGTCCATCTTTTGCCATCTGTTGAAGAGAGGATTTTATACTGGTGATAAATTCCAATCTGTTTACCGATAAATTCGGCATCCTGATCGGCATAATTGATCTGTATGGCATTAACGGTTGCCAGGTTACCTAAATCAGTCTGGATCCATTCACCATTATTAGCTGTTTTGGCACTCCAGTAGGTTTTTATGCTTTCGTCAACAGCGTTATTGGCATTGAAACTTCCTAAGGTTGATGAAACCGTTACCGGCTTTTTATAGTTGATGAGCATCCAGCCCGGACCAGCCGGACCACCTTCTTTTCTTTCAGAAGGTAAATAAAGCGGATAATCGCCAAAGGCCGTATTGGTCCACATTACGTCGTCTTTATCAAAACCGGTTGGCCAGATTCCCATCCGGCGCTCCCATGTATTTTTTACACAGATAATACTAGTAGAAATGTGCCAGTAATTTTGATTGTTATCCTGAAAGGTTGCTCCATGCCCGGCACCACGCGAAAATCCACCGCCTTTATAACTTAGAGGATCAGATTGCGGGATTGTAGGCATATCGTAGAACAAAGGTTTGGTACCCACAACTACACCATCAGAGTAGCCACTAAACTCGGTTCCGGGAGCACCATACTGGAAATAATATTTGCCATTATGTTTGGTCATCCAGGCGCCTTCCGCAAAAGGATCGAGGAAAGTATCATCCATATATTCACCAAAACGTTGCCAGCCATAACGCCAGCTCTGTAACAGGTACATAGGGGTACGGGTACCAATTGGCTTAAAGGTTTTACGGTCTAACTCTACGCCGTACATCGGATAATTGTTACTACTTCCGTTGTACATGTAAAATCTGCCGTCATCATCGGTAAAAAATGCAGGATCCCAGCCGCCGATTTCTAAGGAATCCACCAGCGGAAACCATTTATTGCCTTTAGGATCCGTGCTTCCCCACAGCGTGAAATTTTTAGTGTAGGTACTGCCAAAAACTACGATGGTATCGCCAACAATGCCTACGCCGGGAGCGCAGAGCTCATCTTTGGTTTTGTTCCATGGGCGGAGAAATTTCTTTTCGTGGAACTTCCAATTTAACATGTCGGCGCTATGCCAGTAACCCCATTGGTTGGTGCTGAAAAGATAGAAATCGCCTTTGTAGTTTACGATAACCGGATCGGCAGTGGCGCGGTGTTTGCCCCATTCGGTAAAAGATTCAAAAGGTGTGTAACCATAATCTACATTGATAGGATTACAATAGGTTTTCTGCTGTGCATAGGCTGAATATGTGCCACAGAGCAGGGGTATGATTAAAAATATCTTGAATAAATGTTTAGCCATTATCCGTAAGTTATTAATTGAAAATATTAATCCGGGCACAGCTCGAACAGCCTATTGCCATCCCGCTAACGCTTAATCCGGTAACATGTGTTTGATGTTCCCAATAAACCCACATATCATGTGCGCCGCCTGTTGAAGTTAATTTTACGGTATATATGTCGCCATTTTCAGGTATCTGTCCGATAACTGTTCCACTTGGGGAGTTAGGCTGGATAAAGAAAACATAAGCGCCTCCACTGGTATTATTTTCTAGCCGTACATAAACACCATCGCTGGTAGAGTTGGTAGCTGTAACATTTACAGTGGCAAATTTTGTTTTTGTTGTTTTATGTATAGTGTTGGGTATGGCAGTAAAACTTGAATTCAGGATTACACATCCCATCATTGCTGTTAATATTAAAATAATTCTTTTCATGGTTCTGTAGATTTAATTTAAAATATATGGTGGCTAAACATTTATATACAACACTATACTATGGCTGAAACTGAAAATCCAGTTTCTTCAGGCCATTTTGAACATCTTTATTTCCCATAAATAGTTTCCAGAGCAAACCTGAACGGTAATTTTCGATCATTACGACCATCGGTCCCTGATCAATTCCCAGATATCTTTTAGGATACCAGTTATCGGTTTCAGAAAAAGCATCGTAAAAACCGTATTTGCCCCAAACTTTGTCTCCAAGATCTTCGTAAAGGTGCCTGATCACCTTCATCGATTCTTTTGGCGTGTACGGAATAGATGATATGGCTGCGGTAGGAGAAATCACACCATAATCTTCCTGCAGGCTGTGGGCAGCATAACCTTTTACCGAATAACTGGCGGTTAAGCCCCAGCTATTTTCGCCATAACCTTTAAATTTTTTCGGATTGGCTACACAATAATCGTGTATGGCCAAAGTTTGATTAACATTGTTTTGCCAGTAATCGGCATAGCGGTCTTTTAACCCCTTAGGATTTAAACCTAAATATGAATAATGTGCCCAGAATAACGGACCCACAGAATTTTTGGCACCTTGATAATCCAATGGAATGTGATGTCCATACAGATCGAAATTCGCCTTAATTGCACCACCTCTTGCCCAGCCTTCATGATACACTTCGGCCGGTATGCTATGGGTAGGGGATGAGGCTGCCATAACGTACATAATTAAACATTCGTTATAACCTTTTACCGGGAAGTTCATTTCCCAGTTGTACTCTGGCGACCAATGCCAGTACAGTACATTTTGTTTATTGCGGAACCAGTCAAAATCGATGCCTTTCCAAAGTTCGTCGGCTTTTTTAGCGAGTGCTTTTTCGGGTTCAGTTCCGTTTTTATAATATTCGTTGATGCAGACCAGGGCCTGTGCAACAAATGAAGTTTCTACCAGATCGCCTCCATTATCTTTTTGTCCGAATGGGCGTACTTTTCCTGTTTCGCCATTTATCCAGTGCGACCATGCGCCATGAAAACGATCGGCTCTGGACAGGAAATCCAGTATTTTGTTCAACCGCTCCAATCCTTCCTTTTTGGTTACATAATTTCTATCAATCCCACTCAAAATGGCCATTAGGCCAAAACCTGTTGCACCTGTAGCTACCGTATTCTTATCATTTTCGGGATATACATCCTCCAAATGAAAACGCTCTCTTCCCGCGCCGGAAGTTGGTTCGGCACCATCCCAGAAATACTGGAAAGTCTGTTTTTGAACCAGATCCAATAATTCGATATCAGAAAGGTTTTTTTTGACCGATAAATCTGGATCGTAACTTGTGTTTTTGCCTTTTACGCATGAAGCAAAAAGTAAAATAGGGCACAGGATAACAATCAGTAAGTGCGTAATTTTGTTGAGGATAATTTTTTGCATAGGATTAAATAAATGAAAGGCTGCCGGTATTACCGGCAACCTTTAACCAGATGATATAATTTAGTAACCCGGGTTTTGCGTAAGCAAGCCGCCACTTAAATCGATTTCTGTTTGTGGAATTGGCCACACTTCATTTTTATTTGCTTTCCAGCCCTTAGGACCTAAAACCTGTGCGCCTCTGCCCTGGCGGATCACATCAAAAAGCCTGTCGCTTTCTAATGCTAGCTCCGACTGTCTTTCTTTCCAGATCGCTGTACGCAAAGCTGTTTTATCAGTAGTGGTAACATCAGGAAGAATACCTGTAGCAGTACCTCTGGCACGCGCACGTACTTTGTTTAATGATGTTAGTGCCAATGTAGGGTTATTAAGTTCGTTGGCCGCTTCTGCATTGATCAATAAGATATCGGCAAACCTTAATACCCTGAAATTTTGTTGAGAACCTTGATTACCTGAAACAAACATGCTAAATGGAACATAAGATTTTTGGTTGTAGCCAATGTTTACAACATTTGTTTTGATAAAATCGCCCTGAGGAGTAGTTTCTCCAGGGAATAAGATTGTAGCATCTTTTCTGGGATCACCGGGTTCGAATGAAGCGATCAGCGCTGCAGATGGTGTATTAAAGCCCCAGCCACCTGCTGGTTCTCCAGCTACACCCTGAACCTGGCTGTACTGAGAATTGGAAGCATCGTTATTTCCCGGAACAAATTCGCATTGAACTTCAAATAATGATTCCACATTATTTTCATTCTGAGTACGGAATCCTTTCTCGAAATCAGGGAAAAGGGCATAGCCCATACCAATTACCTGATTGGTTAGCGCTAAAGCATCATCCCATTTTTGCTGATACATGGCAACTTTTGCATGCATACCTATGGCTGCACCTTTTGTAGCTCTTCCAATATCATTCGAACCATAAGATGCTGGTAGTACTGCTGCGGCTTCATTTAAATCTTTCTCTATCTGAGCATAAACTGCTGCTTTATCTGCTCTCGGAATGTTGTATTCTGATGCATCAGCAGGTACTTTTAATCTTAAAGGTACGCCACCGTAAGCCCTTACCAATCTAAAATAAGAATAAGCCCTAACAAATTTTGCCTCAGCTAAATAACGCGCTTTTAAACCAGCATCCATCTGAATATTTGGAATATTGTCCAATACCTGATTGCAAAGGTTTATATTTCTATACTGGCCTGTCCAAAAACTCTGTAAAGAACCTTCAGTAGAGGTAACAGTAAAGGTATCATAAAGGTTAAAAAATGTAGCATCGGTTACCGTACTGCCTTTATCGGCTTCGTCTGATCCGGTACTTTCTATAGCCAGTGCAGGGAAGGCAAGATTCTCCCAGGTGCGTAAATTTGCATATATTGCATTTACACCTTTGGTAGCATCTTCCTGTGTTTTCCAGAATTGCTGCGCTGCCTGCTGACCTTGTGGGTCTACATTTAAGAAGTCTTTTTTACATGATGATGCGAACATTAAAGTTGATAACATACCAACTGCACACCATTTTTGTAAACTTATATTTATATATGTTCTCATGTTCAAATCAATTAAAAGGTTAAGTTTATACCGATGTTATACGTCGCAAACATTGGATATACGTTGAAATCGATACCTGCTTTTGTAGGTACACCACCAACCTCTGGAGTAAAACCTTTATAGCCGAACAGATTAACAGCGTTTTGGGCATTGGCAAACACTCTTAATTTTTGCATTTTCCATTTTGAAATCAACGATTGCGGCAGGTTATAACCCAATTGTATATTTCTCAATCTGATATATGCGCCACTTTCGATATAAAATGAGTTGGTTTGATTGTTATTTCCACCTGCTAAACTTGTAGATGGGTAAGTGTTGCTAGATCCAGGTCCGGTCCATCTGTGGTCGTAAAAATCTTTAGTGTAATTTTCGTTACCAAATCTGTTACCCAGATTAGCATTAAATACATCAACATCGGCCACACCCTGGATATCGAGGGTTAAATCGAAGTTTTTGTAAGAAAAATAGGTATTAATACCATAAGTGTATTTGGGGTTTGGATTGCCTAAGAAGGTTTTATCTTTCGAATCTACAATGCCATCCCCATTTAAATCTGCGTATTTAAAATCGCCTGGTCTGGCACCCGGCATGCCCGAAGCAGCTGCTTCTTGTGCGGTTTGGATAATTCCGGTTACCTGATAGCCATAAAAAGATCCAATTGGTCTGCCAACCACAGTTCTTGTTGGAACTACGGCATTGTTTAAGCCATCGCCACCTGCATCAATAGGATTCGAACCCGAAGTTACATTCAATACTTTATTGTTGTTTATACCAACATTACCACTGATCGAATAGGTTAAACCACCGGCAGTTTTATCAGACCAGGTAGCAGATAGTTCGAAACCGCGGTTTCTAAAGTCGGCCTGGTTGCCTAATAATACACTGTTTGATGTACCTAAAGAACCTAAAATTGGAATGTTGAAAATAGCCTGTTCAGTTTTTCTATTGTAGTAATCGGCTTCAACTGATAATTTGTTATTAAAAAAGCCCATTTCCAAGCCAATATCAGTACCC
Source organism: Pedobacter miscanthi (assembly GCF_003315595.1). GTDB lineage: Bacteria > Bacteroidota > Bacteroidia > Sphingobacteriales > Sphingobacteriaceae > Pedobacter > Pedobacter miscanthi. The sequence continues at coordinate 39,359 of NZ_QNQU01000019.1, forward strand.
GCACTGCGCTCCCAGAAAAGGGCAGGAGGCACAATAGTAGTTACACTGGCACCTGTATTGGCAATACCATTATAAAATGCGATTAAAGCAGCACTTTGATTAACTGTAAGCGTTGTAGGGTTAATCGGAACACCTGCATTACCTACTTTACCCCAGCTACCGCGAACTTTTAAATTGCTGAAGATTTTTTGATCTTTCATAAAATCTTCGTTGGTTACCACCCAGCCTGCACCAACTGATGGGAAATATCCCCATAAATCGCTACCGCCGAAAAATTGTGATGCAGCATCGCCCCTTAAAGAAGCATTTAACAGATATTTGTTTTTGAAGCTATAGTTAACTCTTCCAAAGTATGAAGTTGCAGTATTTAACGCACCTTTATCTTCGATGGTTCTACCTGCTGCATTACCTAAACTCAGGTATAAATCGCCTTCTCTTGCAAAGGGCACATTTTGTGCTGTACCTGTTATGGTATATGATTTGTAACGTTGTGCGGTTTGACCTGCTAAAATAGTTAAACTGTGGTCGTTCCACTTATTTTCGTAGGTTAGGGTGTTTTCTAAAATCCAGTTTCTGGTTTCAGTTCTGCCGATAGAAAGTGTACTTATTTTTGTGTTCTGTCCGGTAGTGGCATAATATAATGGAGTGTAAATCCTGTTTTCTTCCTGTCCGAAATCACCACCTGCACTTGTTTTAAAGGTAAAGTGTTTAGCAAACTTTAATTCCGCGTATACATTTCCTGTAACCCTGTATTTCGAGGTGATACTGTTATTAAAATCAATGGTAGCCTGTGGATTCACATTGCTTCCATTTCCTAACTGATACGTATTAGGATCGCCATAACTGCCATCGGCATTAAAAACAGGTACAACCGGAGATGCGGTATATAAAGCCCTGTAAATTGAGGCAGGAGCATTATTTGATTTACTTGAACTACCAGTAACGTTGTATCCAACTTTTAAATTCTTAAAAACCTGGAAATCGTTAGACAGGCGTGCGGTATATCTTTTGTAATTGTTATTGGTGATGATACCATCCTGATTAACATAGCCCAATGAAAAATTATAGCTCGATTTTTCGCTGGCCCCGTTGATAGAAACCTGATGATTGTTAATCATGGCATTGCGTAAAATTTGATCATACCAATCTGTGCCTTCGCCCAAATTTGTACTTGCAAACAACGGCTTAGCTGCTCCATTTATCGCATACGCCTCGTTTACCGCAGTTGCATATTCGCTTGCGTTGGTCATTTTAACCTGGTTGGTTACCGCTTGTAAACCAACTGTTCCGTTGTAATTGATTGTTGCATTTCCATTTTTTCCTTTAACGGTAGTAACCAAAACCACACCGTTTGCAGCCCTAACACCATAAATAGATTGGCTTGATGCATCTTTAAGAATATTGATACTTGCAATGTCTGCAGGATTTAAAAATGTAATATCATCATACCAAACACCATCAACAACATATAACGGACCTGTATTACCATAAATGGTTCCTGTACCACGAATGGTAATTTGTGGTGCAGCACCAGGAGTTGCATTGTTGCTGATCGAAACTCCGGCAACCTTACCCTGTAAAGCGCTGATTGGATTGGTAGAAGGTTGTTTATTAATATCCTCACCCTTAACCGATGCTACAGAACCCGTAACATCAATTTTTCGTTGTGTACCATAACCTACAACCACAACCTGCTCTAATTGTTGTGTCGACGACGCCAGTGATACATTAATCGTAGTTTGATTATTTACAGCCTGCTCTTGTGCTGTGTAGCCTACAAAGTTGAATACCAATGTGGCATTGGCCGGTACGCTAAGGGAATAGCCGCCGTTTACATCTGTTTGGGTGCCAGTTTGTGTGCCCTTGATTAAAATAGATACGCCTGGTAAAGGAGTTTTGTCACCTCCATCAATTACCTTACCTTTAACGGTAATGTTTTGCGCTAATGCTACGTTAATTGTTAGCAAACAAAATGCAGCGAGAACAGAAATTCTTGTAAAGATTCTTTTCATGCTTTATTATAAATTTTAGTTTAATTGTTGGTTAAATGTGGGGTTGTTTTTGCTGATGTGCAAGTCTTTGTACCTCAACATTAATACATCATCGTGCCGTGTGCGGTATCTCACTAAGATAAACCAAATGCGATTTTAGCCTAAAAACGCAGTTTTTTTGGATTTTAACAAAACATTAACATACACAAAAGTGTACAAATCACACTAAGTGTTTTGTGGGGTAGAGAAAAGGCCTATGAGAGGTAATGATGTAGTGCCTAATCTGCCACTCAGGCCAAAAATGGCTGAGAAGTGAGATTTCCTAAAATATTAGTTAATTAATTTAACGATGGTTTTATGCCCTAAAAATGAAGAATTCTGATCCCCAAAACCTGTTGACTAAAGCTCCATTAAAAACTCGGTCAGGTTTTTATCATGGGGTACTTCGAGCTTTTTGCGCAGGCGGTACCTGCGGATTTCTACCCCCCTTAAAGTGATATTCAGCAACGACGACATTTCTTTACTGCTCATGTTCATCCGCAGGTAAGCACAAAGTTTTAAATCATTCGGAACAAGATCAGGATGCTGCGCCTTTAATTTTTTAAAGAAACTTTCGTGCGCTTCGTTAAAGCTGTTTTCGAAGAGGTGCCAATCACGCTCATCGTTCATGCCGTCATTAATTACTTTCTGGATTTTACGGGTCTGATCTTCCGAAAGTTTTTTTCCGTTTTCATCCTTGAGTTTCGAAATCTCATCGCTGAGTTTTTGGAGGAGCTCATTTTTATATACCAGTGTCATGGCCGAATTCGCAAGTTCCCTGTTTTTCGAAGCCAGTTCAGCTTGCAGCTTCTCTGTCTGGAGTTTAATAATGTGTTTTTCGTTTGTTTCGGCTTCCTGTTTTAATATTTCTTCCTGTTCTGCCTGTAAACGGTCGCTTATTTTCTGACTGTCCCTCTTCAGTTTTCTTTCATAAATTTTCTTCCCGAGGATCAATACCACCACAAACAGGGCAGTGTAAAACAGTAAAGCCCAGTTATTAAGGTACCAGGGCCGCAAAATGGTAAATGTATAAACGGTTTCTTCGCTCACCGTACTGTCGTCGGTTTTTGCCCTAACTTTAAAAACATAGGTTCCGGCACTTAAGTTGGTGAAATCTTTTTGCGTGGCGTAGCTCCAGTCAGACCATGTTTTGGAATATCCCTCTAAGTAAATCTGGTATTTAACTTTTGCCTGGCGGTAGTAGGGTAGTGCATAAGAAATGCGGATGTTGTTGCGGCTATTCTGGATTTCTGTAGCTTCTTCATCATTTCCGGTTTCGCTGATGAGTGAAAATTTATCGGTAATATCTTCCACACGCCTGATTAAAACAGAAGGTAGTTTCCTTTTTTCCTGATTAAGTTGTGCGGTAGAATTATAAATTACAAAACCATCATCAACGCTGATCAGGTAAATTGAATTGCTGATACGGCTGATGTTCTCATAATACTGAACCATCCGGCCATCTAAAATGCTGAACTGGTTCGAATCTATTTCTACTTTGCCAGGTTCGCTAAAGTTAACCAGGGCTGTTTTACCGTGATTGATAAACCAGTACTTTTTGCCACCAGCATTAATGATTTTGTTTGAAGACTGGAAAGACCCAAGTTCCTTATTCAACGCTTCGTATTTGGTAAATTTATCGCTTAACTCGTCGTATGTATAAAAACCTGCGTCGGAAGAAAAAACAATTTTATTCTCTAAATTGAAAATATTGATATTATAGTTGCCTGGTAAGCCATTTTTTTCGTCGAAATATTTAATACTGGTTACATTGGTGTAATTTGGACTTAAATTCAGTTTATATAATCCTTTATAAGCATGGGCTACCCAAATATCGCCCTTGTTATCTTGCTCTACGTACCTCGATGGTGCATCAAATCCTGAAATTTTTGTTTCGAACTTTAAACCCCGGGCGGGAGATTCGGTAAAAAGTGATAACCCGGTATAGGTGCCCTGAACCAGATAGTTGGGATTGGAATTTAACTTTCTGATTGTCCACCCACCCGAACTTCTCGATAACCACTCAATTTGATTGCCATTAATCTTAAAAGTACCACTATTATGCCCGCAGATTAATTCATTATCGATAATGGTTAACTCCCATACTTGTCCCTGCGAATTTGGGATCAGCCTAAAATTAAAAGGTACGAGATTATCCGGCGACCATTCGCTGTAAAACAGACCTTGATTGGTGCCCAGATAAATCTTATTATTAAAAATGATACTCGAATATACCGTACCAAACTGCCCCGTTTTATCGAAATAGAAATATAGGGGAGAGTTGAGTTCTATGCGGTCGATGCCGTTATCCAGCCCCGCCCAAAGATTTTGCTCATTATCCGCATATAAACTTAAAACCGTATTGTTCTGCAAACCACTCGATTTATTGATGCGTTGTACAACTCTTCCGGTTTCGTCGATAATGATCAGGCCATTTAGGATGGTGCCATAAGCAAAATATTTACCCAGCAAACTTACCCCGTTGTTAAGTTGATAGGTTTTGAGGTAACTATTGGCAGGGGTATTTAAAGGTGTGAAATCTTTCCCGTCGTAGGTAAATAATCCCTGTTTACTGGTTCCGATGATCAGGCCGGTGGTTTTATAGGGCAGGATAGAAAGAATCCCTTCCCGGCCTAGTTTTTCACTGTTCGGAATATGGACCAGTTTACTGCCTGTTAGTTCAAACAGCCCTTTTTCGAGTACTTCCACCAGGTATCTGTTATTTACCTTATGCAGGAATAAAAAAGAAGATGGCGATTTTACTACCTCAATTTTATTGTTTTGATAGATAAAAATCTTTGAAAATGACTGAAAGATCACCCGGTCTCTATCAATATAAATTTTCCAGACTTCATCATTTATTTTTATTCCTTTTGGAAGTAAGCTGGTAAGGGAGTTATAATTTAATTTATTGTTTTTAATAGCCCAGTAACCAAATTCGCCAAAACTACCGGTATAAATCTTTCCTTTATTATCAGTGGCCACAGCCCTTACAATCTGCCTGTTGGGCATCTGGTATTTCTGCCAGTAGCGGCCATCAAAAGTTAACAGACCTTCGGCATTACCAAAATACATTACGCCGTTTTTATCTTTAGCGATGCTCCAGTTCTGGTTACCGGATGAATAAACAGATTTTGGATAATTTTCTATGTAGGGTACGCCAATACTTTTAATATCAGCTGCATAGGTACCTATGGTAAAGCATAAAAGCAGTAGTACGAAACGGAAATAGTTTAGCATAAAATGGTTAGCGGGTAAAGCCATTATTACACAAAGTAAACGAAAAATTGTTTAAAATGGGCGAGTGGAGGTTCATGGTTAGAGAATCATGCGCCAAAAACTTTATAACTCCTATGAATTACCGTCATTTCGAGCGCAGCGCAGCCGAGAAATCTGTCTCGAGATAGATCTCTCCGCTCCGCTATGCTCCGGTCGAGATGACGGTCGATTTGATCGAGAGAATTTAGCTGTTGCAGGGAGGTTATCACAATTTGTGATAACCTCTTGCCATTCTGCTTTTGTGATTTGAAACATGAAATCTTCCGGAAAGCGGTCGATATTTCTGTTAACGGCCTGTTTTAGAATCCTGGTTTCTGTTTCATATAGTTCAGAAAGGTCAAAATCAAATAATACATTGAGCCCTCTGACATAATATATTTTACTTTTTAAAGTCTGTATTTCCATTATTAAGAGTGCGTTAAATTAATAATGGAATTTAAATTAATTTTTTAACTTTTCAAAGTCACTGGCTGCGGAACCTTCACATAGTACCCTGTGCCATCATAAGGACGTTTGCGCGGATTTGTTGTACATGCCGTTGAGCAACAACCCTGAAGTTCGTTACCGCAATCATCGCATTGGGTGATGTGCTCGTTACATTCCGGATTGGCACAGTTGATCATTTTTGGAGTGGTTTTACCACAGTTGTAGCAAACGGAAACCACAGTAGGGTTTACCTCATTCACGTCAACAGCAATACGGTTGTCGAAAACGTAACATTTACCTTCAAAATCCTTGCCGCCAGCTTCTTTTCCGTATTTTATAATGCCACCATGTAACTGGTATACATCGTTAAAACCATGATGCAACAATAGGGCAGATGCCTTTTCGCATTTAATGCCGCCGGTGCAGTAAGTTAATATTTTCTTGTCTTTATATTGGGCGAGCTGATTGATCTGGTCAGGGAAATCGCGGAAATTCTCAATATCTAACGTTACTGCGTTCTTAAATTTACCAAGGTTATGCTCATAATTAGAACGCACATCGAGGATAATTACATCCTCATCATCTTTCATTTTCATGAAATCGACTGGCTCTAAATGTTTGCCGGTTTGTTTGTTCGGGTCGATAATCGAAGTATCCCTTAAACCCGAATGTACAATCTCCGATTTATAGCGGCAGTGCATTTTTAAGAACGAAAGTTCTTCAACATTGTCGATTTTAAATTCGGTTTTGGCAAACCTTTCGTCAGCATGTATTGCTTTCATGTAAGCTTCGCAGGCTTCGGCTGTTCCGGAAACGGTACCATTTAAACCTTCGTCGGCAACGATAATGCGGCCAACTAAACCTAACGATTTACAAAATTTAAGGTGATCGGCAGCAAATTGCTCTGCCTCTGCTATGTAACTATAGCAATAGTAAAGTAGTGTTTGATATTTTTCCATAACGCTGTTGATACCGTTGCAAACGGCGTTTAAAGCGGGGCAAAGATAGGGGAATTATGTAAGATGTAAAAATGTAAAATGGATTATGTGCTTTCCATCATCCATTTTCCATCAAACATCATCCATCCTAAAAGCCATACGAAATCCTAAACCCTTGCGTCAACTTACGTCCGCCATCATAGGCAAAACCATAACTGGCGCGTAATACCAGACGTTGAATGCCGAAGTAGAATTCTTTGTAATTTCTTTTTTCAGGAGAAGATAAATAACCCCCACCGATAAACTCTTCAAGTTTTGCTTTTCGCAATAATGGAACTTTATTCATAAAGAAACCTGCAAAATTATGCTCTAAATGGGCTTCGAAATATTGCTGATTGGTACTGAACTGATAAAAATCCAGGTATTGAAACTTCCTGAGGTTAGGAGGGAAGATGGTAGAGATGTTACCGGCGAAATGTTTAAAATCAGGATAATACATGCTCTTGTTATTCAGGAATTTGCCCACACCTGCCAAAAATGAAGTATAACCCCACAAGCCAAGCCCGATTCTGTCTTGCGAAACCTCCAGCTTTACAAAATCGTAATCCACATCACTGTTCAATACACCATTGAAACCCTTTTTATACAATATTGTCATTTTAGGGAACTTCGATTCGGTATAAAACTTGCCATCCGGACGGGTAATGTATTTCTGTCCGAAAGTATAAGTTAAACTTGCCGTTGCACTAAAAGCATTATAAGTTGGGAAAAGTGCTATGTCTTCTGTTGGGCTAAAAGGATTGTTCGAAGTAAATTCCCGGTCTTTCGCATCTATAAATTTAAATGTTGAGTTATTGCTAAGTGTTTTATTCCTGCTGTAATCTACAGCCACACTTCCCTGTAGTCCTGATGCCAGCTCGCGGGTGGTATTAACATTGATGAAACTTTTTTCGTAAAACTTGGCAAAGTTCTTTTCGTAAAATAAGGAGTTGATGGAGTTACCCAGCTGCGTCATAGAGCCCAGGTTATTCAGGTCGAATATCCCGTTTCCGAAGGATGCACTTACGCTGGCACGTTTAAGCGGGTTGTAAAAATAACTTCCGCTTAAACTTCCGGTAAGCTTCTGGTTGGCAAAGCCATACCTTAATTCAGGGCGTATCGAATAAGATTTTCTGTTCTCAAACACTTTTCTATAGGTAACACCGTATTTAACTGCAAAACCCTCAACAGTATTGTAAAATATAGATTTAAGCACCGGATCGAACGACCAGTATTCTTTATCGTAACGGTCGTTAATACTATAACCATGTAACAGCAGCTTTACTATCCCGAACTTATTATTGTCTTTTTCCAGTGAATCGAGGTATTTTTTCGACTCTTTTAACTTGGCAACACTATCTTTTTTAACATAATTGATTTTTTCGTCCTCAGTTAAAGGGATAGGCCTGTTGTTTTTCCAGTAAACAGAGTCTTTTTTGTTCACCATTTCGGTAACTTTTAAAATCTCGCCACTGAAAAAGTTTTTCGGGAATTTAGGATCCAGGTTGTAATTACTGTAAATACCCACAAAATAACCGGCAATTTTAAATCCCAGTACATTGCCTGCAAATTGAAAATTAATGGCGGTAGGCATGTAAACATCATTAACCCGGGTAAACTGCTGGCTAATGTTTAGGGTATCGATAAAGTTAATGCCCGCATTTTTGGTCAGGTAAACATCAGTATTGTAAATTCTCCAGCTATCATCAACAATATAAATAATTCCCCTAAAAACCGGATCGTTTTCACGGCGTGGGATCACCTCTATCTTGTGGATGATTTCGCCATTTTCTTTACTTTCACCCAATAATTTATACTTATAATAAAAAAGAGCATTATCTGCAATTGGCGAAATAAATCCCCTGGCGCTTAATTTGTTCTCGAGTAGGTAATTGTCGTAAAAATTAATGATCAGGTCTGATGCCTTATTAAAACTAAAGGCGTTGTTCCTGCCGGCAACTTTAGATGAGATCATTTCCTCATGTACATCATTCGGCCGTCTGAAATTAAATTTGCTTTGCGATTCCGACAGGTAAATAATGCCTTTGCGGTTGGTATCAAGCTCTAAAACTTTCTGTATATCCTGTCCGAAAAACTTTTTAGGTGCACCTTTTAACCGTTGAACACCTTTGATGTAAACATCACAACTAAATGCTTTCACTTCATTTAAATGTGTTTTTCGTTCCTTAATGGCTTTGCGGATAATGCCGTAAGCCGGATCTTCGGCATTGCCCTTGATATTTACACCCTCCAGCGTATAACTCTCTGGTGATAGCGTTACATTTAGCGAAATATCACCAGTTAAATTTACAATATGCTCCTGTTGTTTGTAACCAACAGCCCTGAAACTTAAAGTATGTTCCCCGTTTTTTAGCTTTACCGAATATTTCCCGTCAACATTGGCAGAAGTTCCTGTAGTGGTATTCTTTAAGTAAACCGATGCAAAAGGAACTGGCTGTCCGTTGGTATCCTTAACAATCCCTGTAACGGTAAAATGCTGGGCGAATACAAAGTTGGTGAGGCCGCAAAAAAATAGGAGTGCGCAAATTCTTGTCATAGTTGGATTAGTATGCCCTAAATATCGAATATCTTTTTACACTATACACATAGCGGCATGTTAAAGTTTGTTAAGATCGAAAAAAAATAGTAACGGCTACAATTTTAAGCCAATAATCGAGGTCTGGTTCAGGATAACCTGCCGGTCAAACGTTTGTCTGTAAAATATATCACGAAAATTGCGTTTTTAGGTCTGAAAAGACTTTTTTTTATAACTTTGGACGTAAATTCAACCATATTAAAAGGCCATGTACAAAACATTACAACCGGTTCTTCAAAAAGAACTTGAAGAAATCGAAAACGCTGGATTATTTAAACGCGAAAGGATTATTATTACGCCTCAGGGTGCCGACATTAAAGTAAGCGGTGGTGCTGAGGTAATCAATTTCTGCGCAAATAATTATTTAGGACTTTCTTCTCACCCTAAAGTGATAGAAGCGGCTAAAAAAGCGATAGACGATCATGGCTATGGAATGTCGTCAGTGCGCTTTATCTGCGGAACACAGGATGTACACAAAGAACTGGAGGCAAAAATCTCTAAATTTTTAGGTACTGAAGATACCATTTTATATGCAGCTGCATTTGATGCAAACGGAGGCGTTTTCGAGCCTTTGTTTAATGCAGAAGATGCCATTATATCCGACGAATTGAACCATGCTTCTATTATCGATGGCGTGCGCTTGTGTAAAGCACAGCGTTTCCGTTATAAAAATGCAGATATGGAAGACCTGGAAAAACAATTGATCGCTGCTAAAGATTGCCGTCACCGTATTATCGTTACCGATGGTGCATTCTCTATGGACGGATCTGTTGCCCCATTGGATAAAATTGCCGATCTGGCCGATAAATATGAAGCATTGATCATGATCGACGAATCGCACTGTACAGGCTTTATCGGTAAAAACGGACGTGGTACGCACGAACATTTTAATGTAATGGATCGTATCGATATCATTACAGGTACTTTAGGTAAAGCTTTGGGCGGTGCATCAGGCGGTTTCACTTCGGGTAAAAAAGAAATTATCGATATGTTGCGTCAGCGTTCACGCCCTTATCTGTTTTCTAACACCCTGGCGCCTGCGATTGCGGGTGCATCAATTGCCGTGCTGGATATGTTGAGCGAAACCACTTCTTTAAGAGATAAACTGGAAAGTAATACCAAATATTTCCGCGAGAAGATGACAGAAGCCGGATTCGATATTAAACCTGGTTTCCACCCGATTGTTCCGGTAATGTTGTACGATGCAAAAATAGCACAACAATTTGCCGCTAAAATGCTCGAAGAAGGTATTTATGTAATCGGATTCTTTTATCCGGTGGTACCACAAGGCAAAGCCAGGATCCGTGTACAATTATCGGCCGGACATGAGCAGCACCATTTAGATAAAGCCATTGCTGCATTTACCAAAGTGGGTAAAGAATTAGGCGTAATTTAAAACTTATAGATCTATTATAATTACAAAGGCCGCTTTAAGCGGCTTTTGTTGTTTATGGGTTCATTTTCTTTTATAATGATATTGTAAACAGATTATTTGAACCCGTTAAGCTTAAAATTATTAGATAATTTGCCGTATATTTGAAGCCATGTTACAGGACAAAATAACACAATATACCGATAAAATTAATGCTTTCGTAACCGAAAAGGCCGACGAATTAGAGCAGTTCCGTATTAAATATTTAGGAAGCAAGGGCATCATCAAAGAAATTTTCGACGAGTTCAAATCTGTTTCTGTTGAAGAAAAAAGATCGTTGGGTAAGGTTTTGAATGAATTTAAGCAACTTGCCGAATCAAAATACCAGACTTTAAAAGAATCTACCGAAAGTGTTGATGCCAAAAGTGAAAATTCGCAACAGGATTTAACTTTACCCGGTGAAGGTTTTGAAATCGGTTCGCGCCATCCTTTAGCTTTGGTGCGCAGGGAAATTGTGGAGATTTTTGCCAAACTTGGTTTTACCGTGGCAGAAGGTCCTGAAATTGAAGACGACTGGCATAACTTCTCTGCATTAAACTTCCCTGAAGAGCATCCGGCCAGGGATATGCAGGATACCTTCTTTATTAAAAAAGGTGGCGAAAAAGGCGATATCGCTTTGCGTACACATACCTCATCGGTACAGGTACGTATGATGGAGCAGGGACAACCGCCATTCAGAGCAATTATGCCGGGCCGTGTTTACCGTAATGAAGCCATTTCGGCAAGGGCACACTGCTTTTTCCATCAGGTAGAAGGTTTATATGTAGATGAAAATGTTTCATTTGCAGATTTAAAGCAAACTTTGTTTTATTTCGTTCAGGAATTGTACGGAGAAGGTACCAAAGTGCGTTTCCGTCCGTCATATTTCCCTTTTACAGAACCGTCTGCAGAAATGGATATTTCTTGTACCATTTGTAAAGGATCTGGTTGCCAGTTTTGTAAATACAGCGGCTGGGTAGAAATTCTGGGTTGCGGTATGGTTGATCCTAACGTTTTGGAAAACTGTGGTATCGATTCGAAAAAATACAGTGGTTTCGCTTTCGGAATGGGTATTGAACGTATTGCCAACCTAAAATATGTAATTAAAGATTTGCGTTTATTCTCTGAGAATGATGCACGTTTCTTAAAGCAGTTTAAATCGGCCTTAATTTAATGATGAAATATCTATACAGCATATTATTTGTTCTGATATTAACTACCGGTTGTGGTAAGGAGGACGGTTACATTCCGGATGTACCCGTGAATTATAATGTTACCTTAACGGAGTTTAGTTTAAAAGCAGTAAATAATGTGCTGGTAGTTGCAAACAACGGCGTTGGTGGCTTGTTAATTGTTAAAACACCACTTGGTACTTATGTAGCTTTCGATCGTTGCAGTACCGTAAATCCCGAGAAAATATGCAAAGTTGCCCCTGATGATAGTGGTGTAACCGCAACAGATCCCTGCTCTGGTGCAAAATTTTCGTTGCTGGATGGAAGTCCGCAAAAAGCACCTGCCGAAAAAAGCTTAAAAGCATACAATATATCGTTGCAGGGCAACACACTTTTACACGTAACCAATTAGAATGGAAGCTGAAAAAATAAAAGAAACAGTAAAAAAGGCTGCCAAAGAATTATTTAGAAAATATGGTTATCATAAAACCAGTGTAAACGAAATTGCAAAAAAGGCACGCATCGCCAAAGCAACTATTTATAAATATTTTGAAAGTAAAGAGCAGGTATTAGATAGTATCCTAATGGATTATCTTGATCAGAACCTGCACGAAATTCTGCATAATAAAGTTAGCTACGCATCAGAAGAAGAGCATTTAAAAGCACTTGTAATGAAAACCAGCCGTTTATCTTTTACGGCCTGTAACGAGTTTATCGGCTGGGATTTTGTGCGCGAAAATGCAAACTCACAGGAGTTCTTAAAACATCTGTCAGATCAGCTTGAGGCCTTATTATTAGCGGCTTACCTGCAGTTGGATAACTTTAAAAATAACCCTGCCCGAAGGGAAGGATTGGCTTTTCTGCTAAAAGCAAGTAAAAGCATCGTATTTTCCTTCGCATTTACATCCGTAAGCGATTCGGATGTGCGCAAAAACTTTGTAAGTTTCCAGAAAGAGATATTGCCATTTTTGGTGAAAGCGGCGCTTTAAATATAAAATTCGTCACCCTGAATTTATTTCAGGGTCTTTCTTCGCTATTTGTCATCTAATCTCTGGTCTTAGCGTCTCGCTAAGACCGAAAATAAACTTGTTAGCTAGTCGTAGCGCGACGCTACGACTAGAATTAGATTTAGCTTCGCTGAGCACTTACTTTATCCTAGGTGGCGTCGCACTCCGCTCGAAATGACGGTTATCAGTCTTGTGCATCTGTGGTTAATTAACCCTCGTTACTGATTATAATACTCCTTCATCTTAAACTTCTGCACGGTTCTCTTCATTTTACCGTCAACCAGTTTTTGGGTAATTACCGTAACGTAATCGGCAATGCTCGAATCTTCAATTACCGACGAATCTTCATATAATGCATTCTTATTGCCGTATTTGTAATTGATCGTCTTATCAAAGCAACATCCGTCTTTTTGATGGATAGAAACTTGCTTAAGTTTTTTATCTACATCAAACATGCCGAGATTTTGGCTGGCCAATTTAGTTAGTTCATTATTTAAGGTAAACTTGTTTTCGGCTGCGGCCACGTATATATCGTACGACGGACTCATGTAGCTGCCTTTATTGCCATTTCTGATTGCGATATCTTCTATCCCGTCGAAATTAAAATCGCCGAAAATTAATGGTGTCTGGTATTTCCCGAGTTCAAGCCATCCCAATTTCGCATCCTGTGTTTCGGTTAAGCCAAATTCAAGGTCATCCGAATGGAAAGTGTCAATCTCGCGGTCTGTGGCTTTATCGTAAAGTATAATGGTTGCTTTTCCATCACAGCTGCCACTTTCGCATTTATCAACAATAATTTTGGCCTTGTATTGATCGGAACTGTTATTGGCGAGGAATTTAAACTGTGCTTTCGCGGTATTGGCAATCAATAAAATACTGCAAAAGATGATCAAATTTTTCATTGAATATTTTTCGGTAAAATTACGTCATTATCAAACCGCAAAAAGTTAAAAAAGGTTAACGTTTCCTTTTACGCGTTTGGATATAGCTTTTTACTGCAGATTTTGTGGTTAGCCAATCCCTGCCTTCTTTGTAGGCATCTATTTTGCCCTGCCTTGCCAGTAAACTTACGTACTCTTGCCCATAAGGAACATCAGGCTCCGAAACGATATGCGAAATGGGTTCGTAATCGCCGTAAGTGCTATTGGGTAATGCATGAAGATAGATATTTAAAGAGCGCTCTACCGCCTGCAGCATAAGCAGGCAGAGCTTATGGTATTTGCCCTTATTGGCCTGATTAAGTGCCTCATAATATTTTTTTCTGTCGTTTTTGAGAATGATAGCGGGAGGGAAGCCCCTGCGCATGAGTAAAAGATTCATGGCAAGCCTTACCGTGCGGCCGTTTCCATCGAAAAAAGGATGTATCCATACCAGTTTATGGTGAAAAATGGTAGATAATACAATATCATTTAACCCCAACGGGTTATCATTTACAAATGTGATCAGTTGATCCAGCAGATCGGAAACCTTATTGGCATTGGGTGGTGTGGAATTTGCACCAACAATACGCACACCACCGTTTCTTAAACGGCCGGCATAATCATCTTCTATGCTACGCAAAACCAAGCCATGTAATGATAAAATGTCGATGCTCCTTAGCGTATATTTATGATTTACCAGGGTGTAAAGGTAATCGATTGCTTTTTCGTGATTAAAGGCTTCGAAGTGTTCCCTTAAAGATTTGCCTTTAACAGTAATGCCCTCCTGTAAAACCATCTGGGTTTCTTTCAGGCTTAGGGTGTTTCCTTCTATGCTGTTGGAGTTGTACGTCCACTCAAGGGTAAGATCTTCTTTGATGCGGTGAAGGGCACTATTAGGCAAGGGCCTCGAGTTTTCCAACTTGGTCTTTTTATCGTACAACCTGCCTATTTGTTGTTGTAGCTCTTCTAAATCGCTTAAATCAAAATCCCACATACCCAAATGTACCAATTATCGGTTGGATATAAAAATACTATTATCCGATATTAAAATTTTCCACAAAAAAAAAAGATAACCAGAAGGTTATCTTTTTAAGTTCTTTTTATGATGTTGGTTATTCCCACTTAAATACCTTCACGGCTACGGCATAAATACCGATTCCCCATAATAAAAGGATCATAATCTGGAATTTAACATCCCATAAACCCATACCTTCGAAAGCGACCTTACGCATGGCATCGTTTAAATAGGTAAGGGGTAAAGCCCTGCTGATGGGCTGTAACCAGCTTGGAAAGGCTTCTATTGAAAAGAATGTGCCTGATAGTAAAAACTGTGGTAAAGTAACAATGTTGGATATTGGTGGTACCATACTTTCGTTTTTGGCAATGCCCGAAATGATAAAACCAAAACCCATAAAAACAATAATACCCATTGTAGCCAATATGAGCATATTGACGACCGTGGCTGCCCCGTGCACGAGTGTAAAGCCAAAAAAGAAGTGACCGATTAAAATGATAAATAAAGCGCCTATTAAAGCAAAGCCAATACGTGCAATACCTTCGCCTATTACAATGCTCGAACGCCTTACCGGTGTAGCGAAAAAGCGTTTAATCACCAAAGTTTGGCGGAGACTTAAAAATACGAAAGCTGTTCCGAAAACGCCTGTGCTCAAAAGGGAGAAACCCAGCTGTCCGGGTAGGATAAAATCAATGGTTTTATATTCGCGACCGGTTATGGTGCTTTCTTTTATCTCTGCAACCGTTGGTTTTAGTGTTTTATCGTAAAAGACATTGTTTAACACCGATTTTAAAATGCCACCTTTATCACGCGATGCTGATGTATAGACCACATTAACTGAATAAGCTGCTGAATTTACTTTCCTGTGTACATCGATCATGGCATCTACATTACCTTTTTCGAGTAGTTTATCAAAATCGGCTTTTGATTTATCCTTAATCAAGCGGATCATACCTGTTTTTTCAAGCATGCCCATTACCGGGTTGTTTACATCAGAGCCTGGTGTTACCCCAACATCGATATGTGTTCCGCCGCCACCCAAAAAGCCAAAAACGAGGATAAATATCAAAGGGAAAGCAAGGGTAAATACCACAGCCGAAGGGCTCCGCATAATGGACCGGAAACTCGCTTTGGCAAGGGCCAGGGTTGCTTTAATGTTATTGTATTTTTTCATTTACTATTGATTAATAGTTGCACTATTTTATGTTTTTAAACCCGATTGCAGTGTAAATCCTTTTTGCTTAATATAGTTTAATTGCGAAGGATAACGTTTGCAAAAAGATTGTAACGAAAAGCGGGGCCAACATTAATTGGAATACTGTGCTTGCTTTTCAAAAGAGCTTGAAATTTTATTCGCGCCACTCTTGCCCTGTTAGGTTGATGAAAACATCTTCCAGGTTGGCTTTTTTAACTTCTTTTTTACGCTCGAAACCACTGCTTACCAATTTATCAATCAGGTTATCTGGCGTGTCCAGAGCGATAATCTGTCCACGCTCTACAAAAGCAACGCGATCACAGAGCTGTTCGGCTTCATCCATATAGTGGGTGGTAATTACCACTGTTGTGCCTGCATCGCGGATTTCGGTAATCAGGTCCCAGAGATTTCTGCGGGCCTGCGGATCTAAACCTGTTGTAGGCTCATCAAGGAAAATAATTTTGGGCTGGTTAATCAGGGTGGTGGCGATTGAGAAACGTTGTTTCTGTCCACCCGAAAGTGCTTTATATTTGGCTTTGGCTTTATCCTGGAGGTTTACTTTCTCCAGGATTTCCATTGGTTTAATGTTGGCGCCATATAAACCTGCAAAAAGTTCGATCAACTCTACCAGGTTAAGGTTTGGGTAATAACCAGCGGCCTGTAACTGCACTCCGATAATCTGCTTAATGCTGTGCGCCTGTTTATCAACCGAAAAGCCATCAACAATAATTTCGCCTGATGTTTTATCCCTTAAGGTTTCGATAATTTCGAGTGTAGTGGTTTTTCCGGCACCATTGGGACCAAGCAGACCAAAAATCTCGTTCTCGTAAACTTCGAAACTAAGGCCCTGAACGGCCACAAAATCATCGTACTTTTTTACCAGGTTATTTACGCTGATAATGGCTTTTTTTGTTTCCATATTGCGAATGTAAGGAGCTTTAATGAATTGAAAATGAATTATGGCTGAGATTATCCAAAAAGTCGGTAAAATGATGTTTTAAGCAGGTGAAAACTGGTTAAAAAAGAAATCTGCGGATTGTTGGCCTGTTTTGCCTCAAATCCGCAGATCTATTTTGTTGATTAGTTTATTGGGTTAACTGGTTAATCGTTTAAATTGGTTAACTGTTCTGCCCCGCAAAACTCCTAACTTCGTCACTGGTCATTAGTTTTTAACCTTTAGTCTTTAATCCTAAACCTTCCGCCTTCCAGCCATCTGCCTACCTTTGGTCTTTAGTCTTTAAGCTTTGGTCTTTTAAGGCCTACCAAACTAACTCGCCTTTCATTACCTCAACAAAATCGTCGAATAAGTAACGCGAATCGTGTGGACCTGGAGAAGATTCAGGGTGGTATTGAACCGAAAATGCTTTTTTACCTTTAACACGGATACCTTCGATTGATTTATCGTTAAGGTTAACGTGTGTAATCTCTACTTTATCAGAGTTTCTAACTTCATCAGGAATAACCCCGAAGCCGTGGTTCTGTGAAGTAACTTCGCAGTGGTTTTTGATGATGTTTTTAACCGGGTGGTTTAATCCACGGTGACCGTTAAACATTTTCATGGTACCGATACCGTTTGCTTCGGCCAATAACTGGTGTCCTAAACAAATACCGAACAATGGTTTATCTTCTGCTAAAATATCTTTAATGGTTTCTACAGCATAAGGCATTACCGATGGATCGCCAGGACCGTTTGAAATAAAATAACCATCAGGACTGAATTTTTCCATTTCGGCAAAAGTAGTTTTAGCCGGGAAAACCTGCACGTAGATATCGCGGTTTTCGAAACTGCGCAAAATGTTTTTCTTAATGCCTAAATCTAAAGCAGCAACTTTTAAACTTGCTTCAGGATTACCATAAAAATAAGGTTCTGTTGTACTTACTTTTGACGAAAGTTCTAAGCCTTCCATTGAAGGTACTTCGGCCAGTTTTTGCTTTAATTCTTCTAGATCGGTAATTTCAGAAGAAATAATGGCATTCATGGCGCCTTTATCCCTGATGTGGCGTACCAAAGCGCGGGTATCGATATCAGAAATGGCAACTAAATTATCGTTCTGGAAATAATCCTGGATCGATTCTGTTGCTTCTTTACGGCTATAAACGATGTTGTAATTTTTGCAGACTAAACCAGCGATTTTGATCGAACCTGATTCGATTTCATCTTTGTGGATACCATAATTACCAATATGTGCATTGGTGGTAACCATTATCTGTCCAAAATAACTTGGATCGGTAAAAATTTCCTGGTAACCTGTCATCCCGGTATTAAAACAAATTTCGCCGGTAGTGGTGCCAATCTTTCCGGCCGCTTTGCCGTAAAAAACTGTGCCATCGGCCAGTAATAAAATCGCAGGTAACTTGGTGTAGTTAGTCATGGTAATTACAATATGGATTTTGATTTAAAAAAGAGTTGAAAAAAGAATGGCTTTCGGCATTAAAGCCGTATTTGCAGGGTGCAAAAAAAGATGAATATATCCCTTCCATTTCGGGGTACAAAGATAGGGATTTAGATTCGAAATATAAAGAGAAAAATGAAATAAGGTTGAGCAGAAAGACTAAAGCTAAAAGCAGAAAGACCAAAGCCGAAAGCAACGAAACCCCGTTTATATAAAAAATGATTTTAGTCTGAGATTGCTTTGGTCTTTTACCTTTGGTCTTTCGGCTTAATTAAAGAAAAAACAATACTTTTGGCAACACAAAACAAATCCCATGTCGGTACATAAAGAAATCAAACGTGTTACCACGCATATTTTACAGGAAATGAAAGAGCGTGGGGAAAAAATATCGATGCTAACAGCTTACGACTATTCTATGGCAACCATTTTGGATGATGCTGGTTTAGACGTTTTATTGGTAGGCGATTCTGCTTCAAATGTAATGGCTGGTCACGAAACGACTTTGCCTATCACCCTTGATCAGATGATTTACCATGCTGCTTCAGTAATCAGGGCAGTTAAACGTGCTTTTGTGGTGGTCGATCTGCCTTTTGGTTCTTACCAGGGAAACTCGAAAGAAGCTTTAAACTCTGCCATCAGGATCATGAAAGAATCGGGTGCACATGGTGTTAAACTAGAAGGTGGTGAAGAGATTATCGAATCCGTTCAGCGCATTATAACTGCTGGTATCCCTGTTATGGGACATTTGGGATTAACCCCTCAATCGATATATAAATTCGGAACCTATACCGTTCGTGCGAAAGAAGAAGAAGAAGCCAATAAGTTAAAAACCGATGTTTTGGCTTTACAGGCTGCAGGTTGTTTTGCCATTGTTTTAGAGAAAATCCCGGCTGCTTTAGGTAAAGAAGTTACTGAAAGTTTAAATATTCCAACCATTGGTATTGGTGCAGGGCAGCACTGCGACGGACAGGTTTTGGTGGTAAATGATATGATCGGTTTAACCAAAGGATTTAAACCCCGTTTTTTACGACAGTACATTAACCTTTACGACGAAATTTTAGGTGCGGCACAATCTTACATCCGCGATGTGAAGGGAAATGATTTCCCGAATGAAAAAGAACAGTATTAAGAGTCCGGAGTCTTGAGTCTAAAGTCCTAAGTCGAATGACCAATCAACAAATGACTAATGACCAGAACACCTCAAGACAGTTTAACCAATTTAAACAATTAACCCGTTAACCTTTACAATGCCCATTACCGATAACGACATCCTTTTTGAAGATAATCATTTAATCGCCATTAATAAAAGGGCGGGTGATATTGTGCAGGTTGATGAAACCGGCGATGAGCCTTTGGATGAACAGGTAAAAAAATATATTGCTAAAAAATATAACAAGCCTAATGGTGCCTTTTTAGGAGTGGTACACCGTTTAGACAGGCCGGTAAGTGGTGTAATTCTGTTTGCTAAAACCAGTAAGGCTTTGGAGCGGATGAATGCTGTTTTTAAAAACCGCGAGGTAAAGAAAACTTATTGGGCTGTGGTAAAGAACAAACCTGAAAAAGAATCGGCTACTTTAATCCATTGGCTGGTTAAAAACCCACAGAAAAACGTGGTTTCTTATTATAATACCGAAGTTACCGGAAGTCAGCGGGCAGAGTTATCTTATAAAGTAAAGGCTAAAGTGGGCGATTATTACCTTTTGGAAGTAGACCCTTTAACAGGCCGTTCGCATCAGATCAGGGTGCAGCTCTCATCAATGGGCTGCCCGATTATGGGAGATAACAAATACGGTTATCCACGGGGAAGCAGAAAAGGTAGCATCTGTTTGCATGCCCGCAGGTTGCAGTTTATACATCCTGTTAAAAAGGAACCTGTAAATATTTTTGCCAAATTACCTGTTGATGGTTTTTGGGAACGATTTGAGGATTTATAACATCACAATTTAATATAATTGAGATATCCGGTCATAATATTTAAATATTTGACCGGATTTTTTATGATTTGGCATCATATTTAGTCTGTTCAGGATTAAAAACCAAATTAATCATGAAAAACACCATCTTATCTGTAGCTGCAATAGGTTTGCTTACTACCTCGTTAGTTTCCTGCGATAGCACTACAAAAACAGAAACGACCAAAGATTCTACAGAAATTTCTGCAAAAGGCGACACCATTACCAAGGTAACAACCACCACTACCGAGACCGTTAAAACCGAAGTGCCAACTTTTTCGAGCGAAGAAGTGAATAAAGGTTTGGCTGAGTACAGCAAGCTAAAAGATGAATATGTTGCTGCTGTAAAAAGCAAAAATGCAACAGAAATTAAAGCCATCAGCGATAAATATACCGCCTGGGCAAATCAGGCAACAGGCTGGGCTGCTAAGTTAAAGCCTGATGAAATACAAAAGTATTCTGATTATGTGCTTAAACTAAGCGAAGAGTGGACACAGGCAGCGAAGGATGCGGTAGGGAAATAAAATAAATCGTCATCTCGACTGAAGCATAACGAAGTCGAGAAATTTATCTGTGTTTTCCCTAAATCCGTGGCAGAAACTAAAGTGCTATCGATTTGCTAACAAAATTAGACCGTGGATTACAAATCCACAATCCGAAGGTCGGGATTGTAAATCCCGACCAACTTATAAAATTATTTACACTCAATTTTACCAAAAACCAGCGATCCATCAAACTTTAACTTGCTGAGATCTTTATATTTGGTTTCGCCTTTAACTTCCTGCACATCACCGAAACCTTCGATCAACTGATCGCCTTTTTTTAAGAAAGCAACTTCCCTCACTGAGGTTTGCCCTTCTGATTGGAAAGTATAGTTTGAAATAATGGTATCACCTTTAACAATACCGGCAATTGTACCTGCATTTTTATCTTTCTCGTATAAATTATAGCCGAGTGTGCCTGTTACTTTATTATCTTCATTTTTGAGCGATAGCGTCGCGGTATCCCGGTTTTTAATGTATTGATAACATTGAACCGAATCTGGTGCAGTTTCTGCATTGGTTACAATGGTAGAATCTATTTTGGCCTGGGTCTTTTTTGCGGTACCGCCCTGGCAGGCAGCCATGAATAAAGCAGCTACGCTTAATACTGGGATGATGTTTTTCATTTTCTTATAGGTTGATTGCTTTTATTAAGCAAAGGGCCTGCCAGAATGGTTAAAATTGATTTTAAAAACTATTTATATCCAGAGAAACCCTGCAATGCAGGGTTTCGGATTAAATTTGATTTTTCGTCAAAAAAATATTTGATATAATTTTTGCTAGAATATTTTGAAATTGATGGCGCCCTGTAGTTCTACATTATTAATTGTTACTGCGTTTGATATGTTATAGATTGGTACCCTTGAAGTAACCTGTAAACTGAATGTAGGTTTCGAACTTCTATGCTCTATTTTTATGTTGTATATCCCATTGGGCAATATTGTATTTTGTGCAAACGAACCGCTTCCACCAAAGCCAAAAGAATATACCAGGTCGTTATTGCTTGCATTGTAAAAATAAATGGAAGTTGTACCAGACTGATCGCTTGAAACTTCACCAGTAACATTTCTTGGAATGCCATATAGGTATTCGAGGGCATAAACATCATTTGGATTGAAGGTGCGGTCGGTATTGTTGCTACAGGCCAACATAAATGATTCTGCATCTGTTGTATAAGGCGTTCCTGGGATGTGTATGGCTCCTTCTTCCTCTTGTCCTTCGTCGTACTGGTTAGAATATGGACAACTTCCGCGAGTAGTATAATCAGTATGTCTGAGTCCTATAGTATGCCCAATCTCATGCTGTATGGTTGACGCGAGTAAATTAACACTAAAACTGTTATTATAGTAATAGGTATTAAGTTTGATCTCGTTGTAAGGATTCCCGGAATTATCTGGAAAACCTGCACTTCCAAGTGTTATGGTATTATCCGGATTTGGAAGTTTATAAAAGCCGATTACATTAATGTTGCCGCCGCTGCTAACCCGTTGAAAAGAAATTCTTAAACCTAAACTATTATATCTGTTGATGGCAATGTCGGTAGCATCGATAAATGATTGACTTAAGTTACTTACAGAAATTGTAATTACCCTTGGAAGACCTAAAACACAATTATTTGTACGGTATTGCTCGGTTTTTGCAACTGCAAGTGTGGTAACGTTCGGGGTTTCATCCAAAGATTTTTCACTCAGGAAGATATCCCCTTCAACTATATAACCTTTGTCAAGCCTTTGTACACCGAAGGTACTGAATCCTTTGGCCTTAATTTTTTCCAATATCGATTTGGGAATAGCTCCTCCAGTATTATCAGAGGGGATTTCCTGCTTGTGGCAAGATGAAATTATTGCAATAACAGCAGCAATCATCGAGATTCTAATTAATTTTTTCATGGGATGTTTATAAAATAAGCTGAAAAATAATTCAAAAAAACTACGCTTTTAGTTTGTAATGTATTTTTTACTTATGTGTAATGTTATGTGCATATATCGCTATTGGCCTAATCGACGGCCTGTTGAAAGGTGAACCTTAATCTATTGTTTAAAAAAACAGCGAAATACTGGTGCCTTTATGCTCCTCAGATTTAATATCGACCCTGATTTTGTGGAATTTAGCAATACTGTGTACAATGGCGAGTCCTAATCCAAAACCGTTCTCTTCGCTGTTTCCTCTTTTAAAACGATCGAACGCATTTTCTGCCAGTTCGGCGCTCATGCCTGTGCCGGTGTCGCTAATGGTGAGTATATATTTTTCAGCCTCTGCTTTATCACTGATGGTAATGGAGCCGCCTTCAACATTGTATTTAATCGCATTATTGATGATGTTGATCAAAAGGGTATGGATAAGCGCTTTATTACCCGTAAACTGGAAATCTTTGCTTAGATCGGCCTTGTAAGTAATGTTTTTATCTGCAATCCGGTCTTCCAGATCTTCATGAATGTCGGTTATTTCCTGCTTCAGGCTAATTTCTTCTGTTTTTAGGTATTGGTTGTTTTCTACTTTGGAAATTAGCAATAAACTATTGATAATCAGTTTCAAACGGTTCAGCGTTTTTAAAGAAGAATAGATTTTATTTTCGTGCTCTACCGGAATATCGGGCGTATTGAGCATGTTTTCGAAGCGTGTGCTTAAAATAGAAATAGGGGTAAGCAATTCGTGCGATACATTTGCAATAAACTGTTTTTCTAAGGCAAAAAGCGTATTTATTTTGCGCATTAACGAGTTTATACTATTATCGAGGATTTTAAAATCATTTGTGCTGGTGGGGATATTCTGGTAGTCGTAATGCGAAGGATCGTTAACCAGGTTGATTTTTTTATCGATAATGAGGTAAAAGGGCTTGAGCAGGAAGTTGGAAAAAGTAAAATCTGCAACCAGGGTAATCAATAAAGCGGCAACCAGTACAACGAGCATGTAAAAACGGATCGAATTTTTGATCGATTGAAGCGCGGTCATTGTTTCGCCGATCTCGAGGTTGTACCAGTTTTTCTGATAGGAAAATTTATAATTCAGGATGCGGTAAACTTCAACATCACCCTCTATTTCCCTTTTTTCGGTAAAAACCTTAGCGGTAGAATCAGACTGGTTATCTGCAATATCGGTTAAAACGATAAACTCTTCCTTTAAAATATTGTAATCGGTAAAAGATTGCTCCTTATTTAACAAACTGTCTATCTCATTATTACTTAAATGTTCGAGAATCTTATTTTTCTTTTTAATTAATCGGTTATCGAGCTGGTTATAGGCAAGTCGGTCTAACGAAAATAAAATGATCGAACCCAATACCAGTATGATGGCGATTTTGGTGATAGCATTATATAAAGAAAACTTAACCTGTAACTTCATTTGGATAGATGATGTTTTATTGGTTCATTGGTCATTTGTTGATTGGTCATTAGCCACTGGGTTAACTGTTTTGTGGAGTTAATTGTTTAATTGTGGGATTGCTAAATTGTTGAAGCAAATTGCCCAATGTACCCTTCTAGGGTTAACTGGTTGATTGTTTACCTTTCGGCTACGCTCTGGGGATTACTGACTCGAGCTACTAACCCACTAAGCTTCATACCCGGATCTCCGACTTCCCGACTTTCTAGCAATTAATCCTGTACCCAATACTTCTCACCGTTTCAAACCAATCAGTAGGACTAACCGAGGCGAGTTTTTTACGTAAGTTTTTAACATGGACATCAACAAAGTTCGAATCAGAGTTTACCTCTAGGATATCGCCCCAAACATGTTCTGTTAAACTCATGCGCGATACTACACGGTTTTTGTTCAATACCAGGTAGTTGAAAATTTCGAATTCCTTTTTGGTGAGGTTTAATCTTTCTTCTCCAAAAGATACTGTTCTGTTCTGTATGTTCAGCAGAAAATCATGAACGTTGATTTCGTTTTTCTCTAGTTTATGTTTCCTGCGGGTAATGGCATGCATCCGGGCCAAAAGTTCATTTAATGAAAAAGGTTTTGGCAGGTAATCGTCTGCACCTTCATCAAGTCCTTTAATCCGATCATCAACCGCGCTCCGGGCCGTTAGAATAATTACGGCATCATCACGGTCTTTGGTAGCCTTAAGCTGTTTTAAAATGTCGAAACCGTCGCCGTCAGGCAAACCTAAATCGAGTAAGATGAAATCGTAGCTGTTTACAAATATCTTTTCTTCCGCAGAAGATTTTTTCCATGCATGCTCTACAATAAAGCCTTCTTTACTTAAGAATTCATCCATTTCGAGCGCCAGGCTCTTTTCATCTTCAACTATGAGTACGTTCATTCTGCTAACTGTGTTTTAATGTTTAACCGCCATGCGCTTTGCGCTCAGCGTTATGCGTTTACCCTACAACTAAGTTAATATTTTTTAATATGATCGCACAGGCTTCTTCAATTTCTTCTTTGGTGATAATTAGAGGAGGGGCAATGCGCATAGAATTGCTGCAATGTAAAAACCAATCGGAAAGTACGCCATCGAGGATACAGGCATCAATGATTTTTTTGTTGATCTCAAAATTTTCGAATTCAACCGCCAGCATCAAACCTTTTCCCCTGATTTCTTTTATGGCGGGGTGCTTTAAAAGCTGTTTAAACAATTGGCCTTTTTCTTCCACTTCATCCACAATATGCTGATCAACAAGTGTACGTAAAGTGGCTAAACCTGCTGCGCAACAAACCGGATGGCCGCCAAAAGTGGTCATGTGGCCCAAAATAGGTGTATGCGACAAAACCGACATGATTTGCAGGGAACTGATAAAAGCACCAATCGGCATTCCGCCACCAATACCTTTGGCGAGTAGTAGAACATCGGGTACAACCTGGTAATGTTCAAAAGCAAACATTTTACCACTGCGGCCAAAACCCGACTGTATTTCGTCGAAGATTAACAATGTTCCGGTTTCAGTGCATTTTGCCCTTAATGCCTGCATGTAACTTAAATCGGCTACACGTATTCCGGCCTCACCCTGAATGGGTTCGATAAAAACTGCTGCAATTTCTGTGGTGATTTTTTCGAGATCATTGATGTTATTGTGTTCAATAAAACTTACATGAGGCAAAAACGGACCATAGCCTGACGAATAAAAATCACTTTCCATTAAACTTTCAGCACCTTGTGTACTGCCATGATAAGCATTTTTAAAGGCAATAAAACCTTTGCGCCTAGTGTAACGTTTTGCAAGTTTCATAGCACCTTCTACTGCTTCTGTTCCCGAATTTAAAAAATAGGTACAGCTTAAATTTGAGGGCAAAATATCGGCAAGGGCCTTCGCAAAATTTACCTGTGGAGTTTGCACATATTCGCCATAAACCATCAGGTGCATATAGGTTTCGGCCTGCTTTTGGATGGCTTCAACTACAGCCGGATGACAATGGCCAACATTGCTTACGCCGATACCGGCAATAAGATCTAAATGTTTTTTATCGGCAGCATCGTATATATAAACGCCTTTTGCCCTGACAAATTCGAGCATTAGCGGTTCGGGAGAGGTTTGTGCATTGTGTTGTAAAAACAACTGACGTTGGGTAAGCATGGCACAAAAGTACGGATTTAAGCAAGATTCTCTTTCTTCTTCGACATCTTATGATAAAAATCGAGATACTTTCTGCCGATGGAGATTCTAACACCATTGTTTAGTATGATATAAGATCTTTCTAATGTTTTAACCTGGTTTTCTGCAACAATAAATGATCGGTGTACCCGCGAAAAACCTTTTTCGTGAGGTAATAAAGCTAAAGCTTCAGCAAAACTCGAATTGGAGAAAATAACTTCATGCTCTAAATGTACTTTGATATCACGTTCCTGTGCTTCCACGGCATAAATTTTATCGAGTTTAATTTTGATAAATCTGTTCCTTTGTTCAATACTTTTTAAGAGAATAAAATCATCAACCTTATCGACTTGGGTAGATGGAGTCGTTGAAAATAATTTCTTTACCGTTTGATCGAATTTGCCTTGCGAAAAGGGTTTTAACAGAAAACCATCTGCTTCGAGCTCATAAGAATCAATGGCGTATGCAGCATGAGCAGTTACAAACACCAGTTTATGGGTTTTATGTTTAATGCGTTTGGCCAGTTCAATACCGTTCATGCTTGGCATTTCGATATCCAGAAAGATCACATCAACCGGTTTTTTAAGGTTTTCGATTTCTTTGAGCGCAGTTTCAGCAGTACTATATGATTTTAGCAATTTTAATTGTGGCTGAGCAGCAACATAATCGGTAATGATTTCTATCGCAGAAAGTTCATCATCAATGGCGAGGCAGGTATACATTTCCCTAAATATTTAAAGCGTTTCATTATGTTATTTCGGGATAATTTAAGCCTAAAGTAATAGTTATGTTACGGATTTCCAAATGAAAAATAATCATGAAATATAAAAATTGTCGTTCATGTCGCCTCGATGGTCGTTCATGTCGCTTCGACGGTTGTTGATGCAGAAAATTTTATTTTAGGTTTTTATAAATGAGGTTTGAGGAACAATTAATCAAATAATTAACCTTAAATCTTAAAAAAAAATGAAGAAAATTTTAGTTGTAATGATGATGTGTCTGATGGGTGTTGGTGCATTTGCAAAAAAAGGATATTTAGCCTTAAAACAATGTACTGTACATTACTCAGTTGTAGATGAAGACGGTGGCGCGGTTTGGGGACCTGCTGATGTGACATCGGATACTTGTGAACATGCAGTAAAAACTGCCAGGTACTTTTATTTTTTAGCCACTGGAGATAGTTCAGTTTTTTAGTATTGAAATTAAGTCTTAAGTAGTCAGTTCGTTTACGTTTCAATTCATTGTGGCGGTTTATCACAAACTAAAATTAATCGATTGTGATGTAAGCGAACTAAATTGAGTGTCAAATCTTAAACAATATATCGTGCTTAGAAAATATTTATTAAACTTTTTAACTATAATTTTTCTTTTTCATTCGTTCTGCGCAAAAGCGCAAAGAGGGACAGTTAATTACAAACTGACAATTAATGAGAAAGGCCTCGGTAGAAAGATGGAGCAGAATTTAATTATCTATTTCGATAAGTTAAGTTCTGTAGAATTGAGGGTTAAACCAAAAAATCCAGCTGGCAATATTCCCGTTGATGATTTAAATCAAGTTCGGGTACTTAAATCAGGAAAACCAACTTTTTTATATAAAGATTTTTCAAAGAAAAAAATATTGTTATCTGATTACATTGGTACAAACAAAATATTGTTAACAGATACTCTGAATAATTTTAAGTGGAAGATATTAAAGGAAAAGAGGAAAATTGGGACTCTAAATTGTAAAAAGGCGGAAACTGAATTCCGAGGAAGATTGTATGAGGCCTGGTACACAGAAGATATTTCTATTCAAAATGGTCCATGGAAATTTTGTGGACTACCTGGCTTAATTCTAATGGTTAAAGACACAAAATCTGATTTTGTATACGAATTAACAGGTATTGATCTGAATGCAAAATTTGAAAACAAAGTAATTGGTATTCCTGTAGCCTATGAAAAAGATAAGGCTGTTACCTATAAGGAGTTTAGAATTTTGTATAAGAAAAAACTTGAGGATTATTTTAAACTATCTAAGGTTGAACAAACCACGCCCGAAGGTATTACCGGAACGATAAATATCCATATGCCCGAGAAACAAGAGAAATTCTAATGATAAGATTAGTAAGCATTTCAATACTATCCTTTATTTTAATTGGTTCTCTACAAGCACAATCAAAGGGAACATTAAATTATAAACTAATTACGAGAGCAGGCATTACCAATACCGAGGTAAACCATATTGTTTATTTTAAAGGAGTAAAATCGCTAGAATTAGGCATTCCTAAAAAATTAATCCCCATTACAGAAAAAAAATCTGAAACAGAGATCAGCGAAATTGTAGTTGTTAAATCTAAAAAACCATCTTTCGTTTATAAAGATTTACGTTTAAACAAACTTATAGTTAGCGATTTTATCATATCTAAACAATATATAATCGCAGATACCTTAAATAATTTTAAGTGGAAAATAACATCAGAGCATAAAAAGATTTTAGGTTATACCTGTACAAAGGCAAACTTAAATTTTAGGGGTAGGAATTACGTAGTGTGGTTTACAGAGCAAGTTCCATTGCCTTTGGGGCCCTGGAAATTTGGAGGCTTACCCGGTTTGATTGTTAAAGTAACAGATAGCGAAGTTAAATTCGATTATGAACTAACCGGAATTAATTTAAAAGCAAAGTTTGATGATAAAATTATAGCTGTTCCAGTAGAGTATGCTAAGGATAAGCCTATTACTCCAGTACAGTTTATAAACCTGTTTAAGAAGAAACTTTCTGATATTGAAAAAATGAGTAGAACAACTACAACTTTTCAAGGTGGGCGCATAAGCAATGTAACTATTAATCTTCCCGAAAAACAAGAAAAATTTTAATGCTAAGGTGGTTTATTATTTTGGCAACCTTCTTTCTGACCCATAAAGTTTTGGGTCAAACTGTTCAGTTAACTGGTACAATATCAGCAAACAGTGAAAAATTACCCTCTGCTTCCATCCAGCTTAAAACTTTTGGTGATGAAGAACTATTATTTTATGGCTTTTCTGATGATGAAGGGAATTATAATATCGGGGGCAAGATAGATGGATCTGCTAAATTCCTCTTGATTGCCGCATATATTGGTTACAAAAAGGATACATTAATTATCAACCGTGCCGATTTGGTAAAACAGGCAATATTCAAACATAATTTCTCCTTGATAGAGGATAAAACGCAGTTGGATGAGATTTACATCAAAGCACCTAATCCAGTTCAGGTCACTAATGATACTACTTCCTATAACGTTCAACGGTTTACGAGCCCCGAAGACCGAAATCTGGAAAGTGTGATCAAAAAAATGCCCGGAATGGAAGTAAATAAAGATGGTACAATCTTTTTTAAGGGCAAAAAAATAAGTAAAGTATTGTTGGAAGGAGATGATTTAACAGGTGAGGGCTATAAGGCCATAACTAAAAATCTTAAGCCCGAATTTGTAGAAGCAGTGCAGGCGCTAGAACATTATGTAGAAGACAACCTGCTTAAAGGTATTATTAATAGCGACGACATTGTTTTAAACCTAAAAATCAAGAATAAACAGGCTAAAAAAGTAATAGGTAGTATCGACGGTGGTTTAGGTACCAATAACAGAAGAATAATATCTACCAACTTGATTTCTTTTATTGATAAAACAAAGGTCTTCGCTTTTGCCAATCATAATAACCTAAGTACAGAATCGAACCAGAATCCTTTAGAACTGGTTGATGAAAATAGGGCATTTACTGGCAGTAATCAACTTATCAGGCATCAGGTTGGCACCTACAATCCATTCGACGCAACATCGTACACCCTTAATAATGCTATACATGGAAGTGCAAATGCAATAACAAGACTTACAGATAGGTTTAAGATAGGTTACGGTGTAATTTACCTGTGGAATAAATTATATGGACAAACAACGATGCGTAGCACTTACTTTGGTCCAAATGCTATATATACCGAAGATAATGATAATAGGAAAAGCCTGAATAAGACTTTTAAAGCCGATTTTAGCGTTGATTATCTTGTTAAAAACAATGCCCGTTTTTGGGCTAAATTCTCTTACAAACAAGTGCCCGAAAGATTCAATAGCATTGCATATTCAGTGTACAATAATCTAATTGGAGATAGCGTTCTGCAGAATCAGGCTGATCTAAACCGAAATTTTAATGCGCAGTTAAAATATACGGTAAAAGTAAACCGAACAACAGCTTATCTAATTTCGGCCAGGGTATTAACAGATGATGTTGGGCAAAAATACGAAACCGGTTCGGCGCTTTATCAAAGTATCCCTATGTTTAACGGAACACAAAACTTACTTCAAACGGTAAACAATAATAATTTTAAGTTGAAATTAGATTTTGAAGGTTTAAAAAGATCTAATACGAGCTTTTTATACCTAAATATTGGCAACGAGGCTAATGATTTTACAATAAAGTCGGATCTATTAGGGAGATATCAAGACAATCAGATTCCGATTGGGAATGCTTACATCAATGATAATGTGTTTAAACAAAACCAAACTTACGTAATCGGAAAATATGTTTATGATAACCAACCGATAAAAATTCAGGCACAGTTAAAATCGAGCTTACTGTTTTTGAAAAATATGGGGAAAGATAGTACTTATATGATTTTGGAGCCTAGTTTGAGTTTTTCTTATAAATTATCAGATATACAACAGCTTTCAGTGGGGTATAACTATAAAAATATAAATCCACAACCGATTGAATATTATGGACACTATATTCTAACAGATCTTCGGAATTTTAACAGTGGTTTAACCAATTTTTATAATTATAATACACATGTACTAAATATAAACTATAATTTAAATGACTTTGCCAACAGCTATTTTAACCTTAATATTGCTATAAATGGAAGCTACAGTAAATATGGATTTCTCTATACCAATTTCTTCGATAATACTTTAAATTATTCAAGGAAAGAGCCATTTCGTGGCATAAAAACGATGAGCTCGAATTTTTCTGCCAAGAAGTTTTTTCCATTATTTTCTTTATCAATCACAGCTAATTATACGCCATCATATTCTGCTTATTACGGTAAAGTAGTAGATGTTGTAAACGAATACCATGCTTTTAATCAAAATGCCTTATTAAAAATAAATACAGGCTTTAATCTGCCTATCAATTTTGGGTTGGGGGCAGAGTTACAGTTTAATTCGACGAGGAGCAAAGAGCGGCAGGTTGCAGAAAACAAATCATATAGATATACAATCGAATATAGATATAAAATCAGTGATCAGATTTTTAACTTTTCATCATACAATATGTATAAAATGAATGGTCAGAATTTTAACCTGATTGATACAGAACTTCAATATAATCCTGCGAAAGGAAGTTTTAAATATAGCATTCAAGGGAAAAACCTGGCGAATCTTAAGGCCTTTACCAATTTTAATATTAGTGAGGTATCTTCGTCAAATTATTCGTCTTCGATTTTGGGCAGATATATTATGCTTAATGTATCGATGTCGATAAAATAGTTCACTTGCTTTAAAACAAAAAAGACCTACATCGCTGTAAGTCTTTTTTATTATGGTCTTTGCCCGCCTTTAAACCTGTTGAGCAGTTCGCGTTTAAAACCTTCTTGTGCCCTGTAAAACTTACCTACCACTTTAATGGGCAATGCAGATTTAAACCTGGCGTAATATTTCTTATCCAGGTTGAGGTCTTTTTGCTTAAAATCGAATTCACTGGTGATCAAACTCTGTACCTGTGCATCGGTTAAATTATCAATTTCGGTAGTTTTACGGAAAGAGATCATTTTTTGCATGCGTTCTTTGCGCAAGGCATTTTGCTCAGATTGCATATCATTGTAGATGGGCCAGAAAATTTTGGCTTCTTCAGGCGATAAATCCAGTTTTTGAGTAAAAAAAGCTATTTTAAGTGATTCTATTTCCTCTCCGCTTGGTCTTTGCGCCAAAACGGTAGCAGGCAATATGAACATTAAAGCAACAAAAATTAAATTCTTCATTTCTTAATTATTTAATTCCTGAGATAAATCACTAGAAGAGAAATTGCTCAGGATGTAGTTTTCCATTTCTGTATCTGAGGCAGAAGTAGTTTTGATATTTTGTGTTTTATTTTGAGCTTCTAAATGATCGATGATCGTACTTTCGTCAATATCGTATAACATTTGCTCGTTCATGGCTTCTGCCGATTGTACCTGTTGAACGTTATTTGTTGATCCGTTCTGATAAAAATAAACACCAAAAGAAGCCATCAATAAGAAACATGCGGCACTTGCATATTTAACCAGATTACGTCGCCATAAAGGAATAACCTTTTCCTCTTTTTTAGCATCAGGTTGTTTTTCGGGCTCCAGCGCTGCAATTTTATCCGTTATCCTGCTTTGTAAAGTATCAAAGTAATGTTCAGGAACGGCAAAAGCATTTTCTGCCTTAGGCATTGTTTCTAAAGCTATGCGGGTTTCAATGCGCTCCGTTAATTCTTCAAAATAATTCTGCGGAACTTCAAAATTATTGTTTGTGGTTTTCTGTTTTAATCTATCTAAAAAGACAGCAGAAAAAATAGCCTCTTCACAATTTTCGAAATATCCATCAGGAACGGAGAAAGGATTGCGTTTGCCCATGGCCGCAAGGGTAGGAGCTTCGTTCATCCAGTCGTTATTTTCTATATTTTCGTTCATCACAGATATATGATACAATTAAAGTGAAAAGGTTTAATAGTCTATCTCATCATTTGTTATAAAAGCTTCAATTTTTTTTGCCGCAATATGAAATGACGCTTTTAAAGCACCTACCGAGGTGCCTAAAACTTCCGAAATTTCTTCATATTTCATATCGTCAAAATATTTCATGTTGAAGATAATGCGTTGTTTTTCGGGTAGTGTAAGGATGGCTTTTTGCAGTTTAAGCTCGAGTTTGTCGCCGTTAAAGTAAGATGATGCAACCAGGTTATCCGCAAGTTCGGACGAAACTTCATCCAGAGGGGTATTGCTGCGCTGTTTTTGCTTGTTTAAAAAAGTGATCGATTCGTTGGTGGCAATGCGGTAAATCCAGGTATAAAGCTGCGAATCGCTTCTAAACTTATCGAGGTTTTTCCAAACTTTAACAAATACCTCCTGCAATAGGTCATCGCAGTCGTCGTGGTTTAATACCAGCCTGCGGATGTGCCAGTATATTTTTTGCTGATATTTTTTCAATAACAGGTTAAAGGCTTCATTACGCGTGCGCTCTACAGCAAACAATGCAAGGATTTCTGAATCTTCAACTTGTTTCATTATTTTTTTAGATGTGAGATACGAGATATGAGACGTGAGATTCGCTTAGACACAACGTCTCAAATCTCACATCTAATTTCTCATATCTAATGTCCCAAATTTATTTTTTTCTGCCGATTACTTTCTGCACCGCTTCAACAATGTTTACAGCATCCAGGCCATATTTAGCCATTAGCTGATCTGGTGTTCCGCTTTCGCCAAAAGTATCGTTTGTAGCTACAAATTCCTGTGGGGTTGGCAGTTCGGTAGTTAATAAACGGGCAACACTTTCGCCCAAACCACCAAATTTGTTATGCTCTTCGCAGGTAACCACACAACCAGTTTTTTTAACCGATTTTAAGATGGCTTCGTCATCCAAAGGTTTAATGGTGTGGATGTTGATAATTTCTGCATCAATACCCAGTTCAGCCAGTTTTTCGCCAGCTTCAATTGCTTTCCAAACCATGTGGCCGGTGGCAATAATGGTAACGTCGGTTCCTTCGTTTACCATCCAGGCTTTACCGATTTCAAATTTCTGATCAGGATCTGTAAATACAGGAATAACCGGACGGCCAAAACGCAAATAAACTGGTCCTTCGTATTCTGCAATGGCTAAAGTTGCTGCTTTGGTTTGGTTATAATCGCAAGGATTGATAACCACCATGCCCGGCAACATTTTCATCAAACCGATATCTTCTAAAATCTGGTGGGTTGCACCATCTTCGCCCAGGGTTAAACCCGCATGAGAAGCACAGATTTTAACGTTTTTATTAGAATAAGCTACCGATTGACGGATCTGATCATAAACACGGCCGGTTGAGAAGTTGGCAAAAGTACCTGTGAATGGAATTTTACCACCAATAGTCATACCTGCTGCAATACCGATCATATTTGCTTCGGCAATACCAACCTGTGTAAAACGCTCAGGGAAATCTTTAATAAAGGCATCCATCTTAAGCGATCCGACTAAATCGGCACATAATGCAACTACATTTTCGTTTTTCTTTCCAGCTTCATGTAAGCCGGCACCAAAACCCGAACGTGTATCTTTTTTTTCTGTGTACGTATATTTTTTCACGTTTTTATATTTTTAATTAGCTGCGTTCAAACTTGCTTCGCAGGTTTTCATTGTTTTTTAGATATGAGATCAGAGATTTTAGCTGTGAGATCAGGCGATAATTTATCTCAAATCTCATATATTGTCTCGAATCTATTTTAGTAGTCGCCTAAAGTTTCTGGTAATTGCGCTAAAGCTGCTGCCAATTGCTCGTCGTTAGGCGCTGTACCATGCCATTTATGCGTACCCATCATATAATCTACACCAGCACCCATTTGTGTGCTCATCAGATTTAAGATTGGTTTACCTTTTCCTGTAAGGGTTTTTGCATAATGTAAGCCTTCAACAATAGATTGCATATCGTTACCATCAGTATTGATTACATGCCATCCGAAAGCTTCGAATTTAGCTTGTAAACTATCTAATGAAAGTACTTTTTTAGTTGGTCCGTCAATCTGCTGACCGTTGTAATCAACACTGCAGATGAGGCGGTCTAATTCATGAAAAGGAGCAAACATTGCAGCTTCCCAGTTTTGTCCTTCCTGCAATTCGCCATCACCATGTAAGGTGAAAACATAAGAATTATCGTTGTTTAACCTTTTGGTTAACGCAGCACCGATGGCTACCGACATACCCTGACCTAATGAACCAGATGCAACACGGATTCCCGGTAAATGCTCGTGAGTGGTTGGGTGACCTTGTAATCTGGAATCCAGTTTACGGAAAGTTGCCAATTCACTTTTATCAAAATAACCTGCATGTGCCAGGGTACTGTACCAAACCGGAGAAATGTGACCGTTCGACAGGAAGAATAAATCTTCGCCAATACCATCCATAGTGAAATCTTTATTGTGGTTTAGGACTTCGAAATACAGGGCGGTAAAAAAATCGGCGCAACCCAATGAACCACCTGGGTGGCCCGATTGACATCCGTGAACCATTCTTACGATATCTCTTCTGATCTGAGAGGCAATATCTTCTAGCTCTTTAATTGTATGTTTCATTAAAATAAGAGGTTGTTGTTACATAGCAAAGGTAATATTTTACCCGCTATATCATAATTAGTTATTGATTAAATCGAGTACTTGTTGTGTAGCGTTTTTTGTGTCAACTTTTTTGATGATGTGTGCAATTTTTCCATCACCATCGATAATAAAAGTGGTACGTACGGTACCCATATATTTTTTACCATACATGTTTTTTTCTGCCCAAACGCCATAGTCGTTTACAATTTGCTGATCGGTATCAGCTAACAATGTAAATGGTAAGTTGTGTTTGGTTACAAATTTATGGTGCGACTTTTCGTCATCCACACTTACACCTAAAACTACAATGCCTTTGGCCTGTAAACCCTGGTAGTTATCCCTGAAATCGCAGGCTTCTGCAGTACAGCCTGGGGTATCATCTTTCGGATAAAAATAAAGTACAACGGTTTTGCCTTTAAAATCGCTTAAGGAAACTTCGTTGCCATTTTGATCTTTTGATGTAATTGCCGGTGCCTGATCACCTTCTTTTAACTCTGCCATATATAATGATTGAATTTTGAATGTTTAACGATAGAATGTTATTATCACGTGCAATTTAAACAGTTTAAAGGATTATACTGTTCAGGATATGTTAAAAGATGACATTTCTGCGTTCAAAGTATAAGTTTTTACGACATCCTGATCATGAAATCCCATAATCCAAAAAATCCTGTTCCTACCGGAAGAAATTCACTGTATACCTTCTTGTATTTTCTTTCATGTCCACAACAACCAGATCCAGAGTATGCTTGCCTGAAGTTGTTCTATCGTCGAAACTATGCCAAAGTGTTGCCGTTTTGGTATCGAACTCCATTAATGTCCATTTACCATCTATATAACCATTAAAACTTTTGATTCCGGATAAGTTATCGCTGATCTTGAAAAAGATTTTAGACAAACCGGCCATACTTTTTCCTTCTGAGATATTTACCGGGAAAATCCTTGGGGCGACGGTATCAGTAGCGATATAAAAGCTGCCAAAGTTTTTTGGCGTAGCCTTAATGTAACCGTTGTCGAAACTTCCGCCTTGCGATGAGCCGTTTGAATTTACGATTAATGCTTTGCTGCGCAGGTTTTCCGGCAGGTTATCTGCCTTAATCCAAAGATCGAAACCAATGTGTAACGGCGTGTACCGGTTGTGGATCTGATGCACGGCCGACCATGCATTTCCGGCTGGACGTGGTAATTTTTTATAGGTGAAATTTAAATCACTGTATAAAGTGCCCATCGGGAAAACCACTTTTACATCGTCGGCATTAAATTCGTTTACCTTGTTATACGGATAAATGATTCCGGCAGGTACAATTGGAGCTGCAATTGGTGCAGAACCTGCATTAACGGTAAAAGGCAAAACAGAAGAATTCCCTTTCGAATCGGTAATGATGTAGCGTAGCTGGTGTTGTGCACCATCGTTAAAGTTAATGCGGCCGCTGTTAACCAAACTGCTGTAAATTTTTAACGGATTGCCAGGATCTACAAAACTTTTCTGGATACTTCTTTTGGTATTTAAATAGGTTGGATAATCAATATGCGAATTAATGGCTTTGCTATCTTCGAAAGCAAAACGCTCCAATGCGGAGGTATATACCATTTTACCGTCAACTTCTAATTGGATGGAATAAACACCATTGGTTCCCGATAAACCGTTATGCCTGTCGGTTACTACGATACCGAAACCTACTTCGCCGGTTAGACTGATTGGGGCTGTGGTTTTATAAGCGCCGTTTGCCCCGGCAATGGCAATGGCCTGTTTGGGTGTAAACTCGTTAAAAGTTTTACCATTTAGGCGGTAAACATATAAACCATGGATTACAGGCGGAATATTATCAGGAATAACAATCCCGAAAAATTGCGGATTAATGGTTTCTTCAGTTTTGGTGTCTCTGATTTCGAAATGTAAGTGCGGACCTCCCGAGCTGCCGCGGTTGCCCGACCAGGCAATAATTTCGCCTTTATGTACCGGAATTAAGGTCGCATCAGGAAATTCATCGATCTCAAAAGATTTCTTTTCGTACTCGAGGCTTTTAACAATGCCTGCAATTTTAGGCGCGAAACGCTGCAAATGACCATAAACAGTAGTAAAACCGTTGGGATGGTTGATGTAGAGTGCCTGTCCGAAGCCACTGTTCTGT
This sequence comes from Pedobacter miscanthi, assembly GCF_003315595.1. GTDB lineage: Bacteria > Bacteroidota > Bacteroidia > Sphingobacteriales > Sphingobacteriaceae > Pedobacter > Pedobacter miscanthi. The sequence continues at coordinate 77,253 of NZ_QNQU01000019.1, forward strand.
ACCCTTAACCTCGAAATATAGCCATCAGCAACGGCGTAAACCGGGTAACCTTCACGCTGGTTGGTCCTGAAATCGATACCGGAGTGAAAATGGTTACCACGGATTTCTCCAAAAGAGCCTGCAAGGGCAGGAGGGGTAATATCTAAGGGCTGCCTGAAATCGGTAATCGGGTATTTATTGGTGCTGAAAATCTGTTGCGCCTGAACAAAGGTTGAAGCGATTAAAAAACAAACTGAAAGGGATAATTTTAACTTGTAATGGATCGGGTTTATAATCATTCGTTACTTTACATCAAAATTTAAAAGTTGCTTTCCTTCCAACCAGGCTTCTAATTTGTCGCCACGGTTTGTTTTACCTACACCCTGTGGTGTTCCTGTGAAAATTAAATCGCCTTTTTTTAAGGTGATATACTGTGAAACAAAGCTGATTATCTTCTCGAACGGGAATAGCAAATCTTTAGTATGCCCAACCTGACGGCTTTCGCCATTAACTTTTAATTCGAAATTCAAGTTGTAAAGGTCTTCAAAATCACTTTTAGGAAGAAAAATACTGATAGGGGCTGAGTTATCAAAAGCTTTGGCAAGCTCCCAGGGTAATCCTTTTTCTTTATGTTTACTTTGTATATCGCGTGCGGTAAAATCGATGCCTAAACCCACTTCATCATAATAGCTGGCTGCAAATTTTTCGGCAATGTGTTTGCCTTCTTTACAGATTTTTAAAACCACTTCCAGTTCGTAATGCACATCATCAGAAAAATCAGGAATATAAAAAGGTTTGTTGTCTTTGAGTACAGCGGTATCAGGTTTCAGGAAAATTACTGGTGTTGTTGGAACCGGGTTGTTCAGTTCTTTTGCATGTTCGGCATAATTCCTGCCAATGGCGATGATTTTCATTCTTGAGAATATGATATATGAAAAAATTAACGGGAGCAAACCCGAATTAATCAAAAATAGAAAAGAAAATGATGTTATAAAACTGAGATGCGTTTTACCTGGCTTTCTGACCCTGCAATTACCCTTAAAAAGTAGATGCCCGGATTAATCCTGCTTGGGATATTGAAGCTTTTGGTCTGCTCGCCTGCATTTAAACGTTCGTTGGCCAATGTGGCTACTTCGTTCCCTAATAAATCGATGATTTTAATAGAGGTTTGCGTACCATCTTTTCCGATGGATAGAATAATATTTAACTGGTCTTCTACTGGATTTGGATAAATTTTTACAATGTTCAACAATTTATCTTTCGGTGCAACCGTTGTATTTTTTGGGGTTGTACTGTAAGTATTGAACATTCCTGAACCACCAATAGACATGTAAAGCGGTTTATAAGGCGTAATGTTGGCTTTAATTTCAGGAATTTTGCCTACTTTTTTGGTTCTGTTTTTTAAGCTAATGTGAATGCTATCAGCTTGTTGCGCATAAGAATTTACGCCGCACAGCAATGCGATGCACAATGTGCATGCTATTTTTGTGAGTAACGTTATCTTAGCGTAGAGTTTCATCAAATTGTTATAGCAAATGTATTAATTTAAAACAAAGAAATTAAACATTTTGTTTAAAACCCATAATTTAACACAATTTAACAATAAAAATTTATTTTCATAGTGTTAAAAATACACAATATTTTGGTTGTTAAATTGTTATAGTTAGTTTACTTTTGCCGCACTAAAAATATCAACGAAGTGTCAAATCATAAAAATGTCAACGCGTTAACCGCCGGCGGTGTTCTAATTAGTTTAGGAATTGTGTTTGGTGACATTGGTACATCACCCTTATATACACTCAACGCAATTTTTACCAGCATTTTAGGCGTAAGAGAAGGTGTTGTACATCATCCCGGATCAATTACTACTGATGTTGTTCTTGGAGTTCTTTCCTGCATCATTTGGACATTAACGCTGCAAACCACAATTAAATACGTTATCATTACATTAAGGGCCGATAACAAAGGTGAGGGTGGTATTTTTTCTTTATTCTCTTTAGTAAGGAAAAAAGCAAAATGGCTAATTGTACCAGCAGTAGTGGGCGGATGTGCACTTTTAGCCGATGGGGTAATTACACCCAGTATTACGGTAACATCGGCCATTGAAGGATTAACCAACAAGTTCGATATACCGGTTGTTCCGGTGGTAATCGCCATTTTAACAGTACTTTTCGTAATCCAGCAATTTGGAACCAACCTTGTAGGCAAGCTTTTTGGGCCGGTAATGTTTGTATGGTTTACTGTTTTGGGTATCGCCGGACTTTTGTTTATCGTTAAAGACCTTAGCATATTAAAGGCACTTAATCCATATTATGCCGTACATTTACTCGCCACCAATAGTAAGGCATTTATTATTTTGGGCGGTGTTTTTCTATGTACCACAGGAGCCGAGGCACTGTATTCTGATTTAGGGCATTGCGGCCGTAACAATATCAGGATTAGCTGGATTTTTGTTAAAATAACCTTGATTTTAAATTACCTCGGTCAGGGTGTATGGATCTTACAGAACGAAGGTACTTTTGTGCCAAGCTCGAAAATGAATCCTTTTTTCCAAATTATATCGAGTCATTTCCAGGTACCAATGGTGATTTTAGCCACTATGGCTGCGGTTATTGCCAGTCAGGCTTTAATCAGTGGTTCGTTTACGCTAATCTCAGAAGCTGTGCGTTTAAACCTTTGGCCAAAAATCAAAATTGTTTATCCATCGGTTCAAAAAGGACAACTTTATGTGCCATCCATCAACTGGATGCTTTGGTTAGGATGCTGTAGCATTGTATTCTTCTGGAAAGAATCTTCTAAGATGGATGCTGCGTACGGACTTTCTATTACCATAGCGATGTTGATGACCACCATTTTGGTGAGTGTTTATTTAAGAAGCAAACGCTTCCCGAAATACCTTATTGCTATTTTTATTTCGGTATATGTATTGATTGAGGGTACTTTCCTTTTCAGTAACCTGCACAAATTCTCTGATGGTGGTTGGTTAACGGTATTGATCGGATCGGCATTATTTACCGTAATGTGGAGCTGGTTTATAGCTCGTAAGATTAAAAACCGTTTCGTAAAATATGTTGAAATTGAAGATTATTACGAGATTTTAAGTGAGCTGAGCAATGATGAATCGGTTCCGAAATATTCTTCTCAACTGGTGTATTTAACCAGTGCAAACTTTAAAACGGAGATTGAATCGAAGATTATCTATTCAATTATTCAGAAAGAGCCAAAACGTGCCGATGTTTACTGGCTGGTGCACGTTGATGTGATGGATGAACCTTATACGCTAGATTATAAGGTAGAATTTTTAATTCCGGGGAAACTAATCAGGATTGATTTTAGATTAGGTTTCAGGATCGAACAGCGTGTAAACCTGCTTTACCGTAAAGTGGTTGAGGAGTTGGTTAAAAACGGCGAAATTGATATTACGAGTCAGTATACATCGCTAAATAAACATAAAATTGCCGGCGATTTCAGGTTTGTACTTTTAGAAAAACACCTGTCTAAGTTTACGAAATTAAGTTTCTACGAGCGCACGATTATGGATTACTACTTTATCCTTAAAAAATTAAGTTTGTCGGAAGAGCGCAGTTTTGGTCTGGATAGCAGTTATGTGGATGTAGAAAAAGTGCCTTTAATTTTTGTTACACCAGATGATATTGAACTGCACAGGTTACCTGTTTAAAGATGAGAAATGCACTTTTAATTTTGGGTATTCTGCTGTTTATTGCGGGGCCTGCTGCTAAGATCTACCACCTCGATTATGCCAATAATTACCTGATTGCCTCCGCATTGGGGCTGGTGATGATAACCGCGATAGGTTTTGTCAAAAAGAAATAAATGAAATCCTCTTTCAATAAAATTAAAGGGGATTTTTTGTATTATAAATGGAATTTATCTTCGTTCCATTTGCTGGGGTTGTTGATGATATAATTAGAAATATTATGATATGCGCTTTCATCTCGGATGATGCGCTCGTAATAATTTCTTTGCCAAAGTTTGCCCATTGTTTTGTTGTGTGATTTAAATAATTGCAGGCAAGCATTTGAGACTATTGATTTATATGCCCCAATGATGTTAGCGATAGTCGGGGCGACCCTTGCGGTCGCCCTGGAGTTTTCTTCGTGGGTATTTTCTTCTTTGGCATTATTTTCGGGGGCGACCGCAACGGTCGCCCCGACGTCTTTTAGAACTATGATGCCATGCATATGATTAGGCATGATCTGAAAAACATCGAGTTCGAAATTTGGAAATCTATCAGATAAATTAATCCATTCATTGTAAGCAATTGTTCCTGATTGATTTAAAATCATTTCATTGCCTGAAATTTTTCCAAATCTATGTATCCTATCTTCACAGCAGATGGTGATAAAATAAGCGCCTGCCTGTGAATAGTCGTAACCCTTTAACCTGATTGATCTCCGATGATGTATTAAAGGATTATATTTCATCTGATTTTAACTTTCGGGATTTGCCAATTTACTATGCTTGTAACCATAAGCAAAGTAAACTACGAGGCCAACTACCAGCCAGATCCCAAAACCGATCCAGTTAGAAATACCGAGTTCGCACATCATGTACAAACAACTGATTAACCCTAAAACCGGGATTAACGATAAGTTTTTGGTAATACAGTAAAAAGTGATGATCACGCAGATGATCAAAAAGATCCACATCGGGATTTTATGTTTAAACAGGCACCAGCCACTTTCATATTTCTTTTCTACAGATACTTTTGAAGCCGAAATAAACTGTTCGTAGCGGTCGGCAGGTAAAGCACTCAGGTAAGATTCTGCATCAACTTTTTCTGCAAGAATGATCTGTGGTGCTGCATTTTTAACAATTTCTTCTTTTACAATTTTTAATTCATCGCCACTTAAAGAAGTAACAAAAGTTACCGTCTGGATAGTTTTGGGCGAATTGAAAAAGAATGCTTTGGTTTCTTTACCGTATTGTGTAAAAGCAAAAACGATGGCAGCTATAAAAGCAATTGGAATGATAAATTTACTGTTTACATAAGGGATTTTAAACTTTCCGCGTTGTACATCAGGCCTGTTCTGCAACACCAAAACACCTGCGCAAACCAGAACGAAAGCAAATAAGGTACCGATAGAACAAAGATCGGTAACAATGGTGAGGTTCATAAATAACGAGGGAACAGCCACTACAAAACCAACCACAATCGTGGCAAACGAAGGTGTTTTATATTTCGGGTGGATTTTTGAAAATGATTTAGGTAATAATCCATCTCTGCTCATGCTCATCCAGATGCGTGGTTGTCCCATCTGGAAAACCAAAAGTACGCTTGCCATTGCAAAAACAGCACTTACGGCGATAATACCGCTCATTAATTTTAAATTAATCTGGTCGAAAACGAAGGCTAACGGATCGCCAACCGCTAAAGTATCTGATTTTACAATACCGGTTAAAACCAACGCAATAGCAACGTAAAGTATGGTACAGATGATGATGGCCCACATCATACCGCGCGGTAAATCGCGCTGTGGATTTTTACATTCCTCAGCAGTGGTAGAAATGGCATCGAAACCGATATAGGCAAAAAACACTGCCGAAACGCCTTTTAATATTCCTGAAACACCATTAGGTGCAAACGGATTCCAGTTTTTAGTATCTACATAAAATATACCAACCGCTAAAACCAAAAGGATTACGGCCAGTTTTACCACCACCATAGCGTTACTCGCATTACGGCTTTCTTTCATACCGCGGTATATTAACCAGGTAATCAGGATAATAATACCTAGGGCTGGGATATCTGCCACCAGGTGAAAGCCGCCAATCTGCGGTGCGGTAAGCCATGCATTATTGGCCAAAGCTGTGGCCGGATCTAATGCTGAAAGGCTTTTGCCTGCGGCTAAAAGTGCTTCGGCATGTTTATGTCCATTGTAGGCACTCAGGTAATCCATGGTCATCCAATCAGGTACATGGATGCCATCTATGCCGAGGAAAGGTATTTTTATGGTGGAGAGTAGTCCTGTAAAGTAATCAGACCATGATATGGCTACGGTAATATTCCCGATGGAGTATTCCATAATGAGCGACCAGCCGATAATCCATGCAACCAGTTCGCCGAAAGCCACATAAGAATAGGTATAAGCACTGCCCGAAACGGGAACCATAGAGGCAAATTCTGCATAGGCAAAAGCCGCGAAACTACAGGCAACAGCAGTAAAAATAAATAAAAAGATTACAGCCGGACCGCCATCGGCGCTTGCCTTGCCAATCGTACTAAAAATACCAGCACCAATAATTGCTGCAATGCCAAAGGCGGTTAAATCGCGGACACCTAATGTTTTATGAAGTGTGTTTTCGTGGTCGCCATAGCCTTTTGCTGCATCTTGTAATATCTTGGAAATGGATTTCTTTCTGAATAGCTTTTCGAACATCTTTTATTTGCTTGTTTCTTCAAACTTATAAAAAGTTTGGCTAAAAACGTTTAAAGCCGCATATAATTTTCATTACAGGTTATTTGGGGCGCAAAATGTGTTTAAAAATTGATCGATTATTGATTTTAAGTCAAAAATTACGATTATTTGGCTTGAATAATCCTTTATTTGATTCGCATAATTTTGACATTTTGAATAGTGTTACTTTTGCCTAGGTTAATCAATCAGGTAATAGAATTTGTTAAAAATCTTGTTTGATTAGAATATGAATTACAATCAGAGTACCATCATGAATGCAAATACAGCACCAATAAAATATATCAAAGAACGTAACCAGGGCATTGCCACTTTACTGGCTTTTGCGCTCCTCCCGATTTCGGGTTTTGCCACCGATATTTATATCCCTTCTTTGCCTGATATGGCGGCGGCCATAAACGTCAGTAATGTTCAGGTTCAGCTTACTTTAAGTATCTTTTTGATTAGTTACGGGGTTTCGCAACTGTTTATTGGTAGCGTGCTGGATAGTTTTGGGCGGTATAAAATCTGTCTTTATTCCCTGTTGATTTTCGCAGTTGCAAGCATTGTTATCGCCACAAGTCATAATATTTACCTCATTTATTTTATGCGTGTAATCCATGGGGTTACCGTTGGGGCCATTGTGGTGGCAAAAAGGGCATACTTTGTCGATCTTTTTGAGGGCGATCAGTTAAAACATTATTTAAGCCTGTTTTCCATTATCTGGAGTACCGGACCAATTGTAGCGCCATTTATAGGCGGTTATCTGCAAACTGCTTTTGGCTGGGAATCTAACTTCTATTTTTTGGCGGGATTTGCTGTCGTTTTTGCTTTGTTGGAGATTGTATTCAGTGGTGAAACTTTAAGGCATTTTACCGATTTTCAACTTAAAAAGATTACAGGTATCTATGCAGAAATGATTAAAACCACCAGTTTTACGCTGGGCATTGTAATGTTAGGTTTGGCTTATTGTATGGTGATGGTTTACAATATGACAGGCCCGTTTATTATCGAGCATCACTTAAATTTTTCGCCGGTTGTGGCAGGATACAGCTCATTGTTTTTGGGTTTTGCCTGGATGGTTGGTGGTTTTATTGGTAAAGCAACTATTAATAAACCCTTCTTTAGAAGGTTAATGATCAATTCACTATTACAGGTTGCTTTTGTTGTGCTGATGATGATAAGTTTAAATTTCGTTTCAAACTTATGGTCGCTGATTTTCTTTGCGTTTATTATCCACGTTGGTGCGGGTTATACTTTTAACAACTACTTTACTTTCTGTTTAAGCAAATTCCCGAAAAATGCAGGGATTGCAGGTGGTTTAACAGGAGGTTTTACATACGTAATTGTTTCTTTTTTGAGTTATGGCGTGGTAAACCTGATCCCGGCTAAAGATGAACGCAACCTGAGCCACAGTTATCTGATTATGATTCTGTTATCAGTTTTAGTGATGTTTATCATTTCAAGGATCAGGCAGAAAAACGAAGCATAAGGTTTATTTTATGCGGCCTTCCTCGTCGGTTACGCTGGTTTTGCGTTCGCGGGTACCTTTAATGCTGCTGCTGCCAAAAATGTAGTTTAAACTGAGCCGGTAAACCCTGGTTTCCTGTTTTTGGGTGAGGTTGTAATCTAAACCAGAAAGTGCACTGCTGATTCTTGCTTTTCTGGAATTGAGTACATCATTGGCAGCAAGTTTAACATTGAATTTTTTATCAAAAAATGATTTTTTAAGTCCTAAATCTATCCCATAATAAGGTTTAATGGCATAAGTGCCGTAAATCTGTGATGATGCATACTCGCCCGAAAGTTCTGCCGCGGTGGTTGGGCTAAGGGTAAAAGTGTGACTGCTGTTGAACATAAAATTCACTTTTTTCCTGTTGTAAACACCGTTACCTAAATTTTCGGTTTTGATTTGGTTGTAAGTGCTGGTAAGTGTATTGTCCATGCTCCAGAATTTCGTAACCGTGGTAGGGTAGCCAACCGTTAAATCATAAGCATATTGTTTATCAAGGTTTTTTACCGTTTGATAAAGCGTTTTTTTCTCGTTTTCCGGTAGTAATACATCAAGAATCAGGTTATTGGTAATGCTGTAACCCAGCGAAATGTTTAAAGCCTTTTTGTAATTGTATGAAAGTTGCAATGTATTGGTATACTGTGGGTTAAGAAAGGGATTGCCCTGACTAAAGGTATAGAGATCAACAAAATATACAAACGGGTTTAGCGATTTATAATCAGGACGGTCGATCCTTCTGTTATATGAAAAACCGATCTCACTATTCGGATTTAAGGTTTGATTAACACTAAAATTTGGGAAAAAGTCAAAATAACTGCGTTCCACGATCTTATTGTCGTTAATGGAATTTCCTTTGGAGTTGGTTTGTTCCATTCTTAAACCAATTTCAATACTGGTTGATTTAAATTCGTGTTTCAGGCTTCCGTAGGCTGCGTTGATGTTTTCGTCGTAAATAAAATGATTGCTTCTGCTTACATCGTTCTTCCAGTCTGTCCCGATCTGATTTTCGAACTGAAAATCGTTATCGGTACTTACCCAACTGCTTTTTAATCCCATATCTAATTTTGTACGGGCGCTCAACGGTATGGTATAGTCAATTTTTGCAGCCCTGATTTTGATAAAGGAAGGTGTGGCATTCCTGAAAATGGCCGGCGATTTATAATTTGCCCCGTTCTGATCGAAAAAGAAATTCTGGTAAAGTGTATTTTCTTCACTGTGGTACTTTGCATAATCGAGATCGATAGAAAGTTCCTGGCCAAGCGTATCGATTACACTTTTGTAATTCAGATTATAGGCCTGATTACGGTATTTGTTCTTTGCCGGGTTATCGGCAATGATCGAAGAATCTGTATCTGTAAAATTTTGTCCGATGGCTGTACCACCATTTGATGAATCGTGACCATTGTTAAAATAGCCTGTAGTTAAGAAACCAAGGGTATTGTTGTCATTAATAAAATAGTCGATTCCTGCCTTGTAATTGTTGTTATGCGTAGATCTTATCTGCGTATTGTACTGGTGGAAATAAGTATCCTGATCGCTGCCTTTTACAATCCTTAAAATATCGAGGTTTTCGCTTGCTTTGTTATTATTGTTCGCGAAGCTTCCAAAAATGTTCAGGTTTTTGTTGCGGTGGTTAATGGATATTCCTGCATCACTTTTAGAATTTTTCCCATAGCCGAAGCCTAAATCTATATTTCCATTGGTGCCATAATTAGCATTCTTTTTCAGCTTAAAGTTGATGATACCTGCATTGCCTTCGGCATCATATTTTGAAGATGGACTGGTAATAAATTCGATCGTTTTAATTTCGTTATCATTTAACGATCGCAGTCGCGTGGCCAGCTGTTCGGCTGATAAATATGTCGATTTTCCATCAATCAGTACATTTACGCCCGATTTTCCTTTAATGCTGATTACCCCGTCCTGATTGACAGATACCCCCGGCATTTTAGATAATATTTCGAGAGCGGTATTTCCGGTTGAAACAATGCTGTTTTCAACATTCATTACCGTTTTATCGTTATGGCGTTCGATTAGTGCCTTACGACCGGCTATTACGACACTTTCTAATTCGTTTACCTCCTGATTGAGGTTAAAGCTTAAATCCATTTGGGTTTTGCCGGCAATTGGCTCAAAAATTTCTTCAACTGTTTTATAACCCACTGCCTTAACCACAACTTTGAATTTACCCGTTGGGAAGTTTTCTAATACATAGTGGCCATCCTGATTGGTAGTAACAAATTTAAAAAATGTAGTATCTGCCTGGCTTGTAAATTTAAGATTGGCAGAAACCCTGATGCCGTTTTTGGTGATTACGCTACCGCTAATGCGGATTTTTGTTGTCTGTGCAAAAACTACATTTAAAAATAATAGAGAGAACAGAAAATTTAGTGAGAATATTTTCATTGTTAATTAGGGAGCTGATGATTAGTTTTTCCTTTATCTGATTAGGAATTAGAACGAAACTAAGTCATTAGGTGCGTTAAGTGCTGATTTTTAACAATGTTTAACCCAATTAACATATTTTTACATTCTATGGTTTAGTCGTTCATTGGTCATTTGTTTATTGGTGTTGGGCAGAATGGCTATTGTTTTGCGCTACCACCATTTAGAGTTTGAATTTATTTCATAAAAGTCAATATTAATGACGTATATAATTGATTTTTTGCCCTGCAGCTCATTCTTGTTTCGGCTCGCCGCCGCCGAAGGGCTCCTTCTTTTTGGCGTCAAAAAGAACCAAAAAACGCCGGCTGAAAATTTTTCTTTGGAAGCAAGTAAGTTGGCTTTGTCGGTGGAGCCCGAAAAATTTATTAGGCCGGAATTAAGGAGAACGGTGAGGTAGTGCTTTGGCCTAGCTGGACGGAAATGCAGGCAACCAATAAGGCGCTTATTATTAATAGATTACTAAATAATGTCAATGGTTGCGGAGTGCACAATGTAGTCGAAAACCACGTAATAGCTTAGAGAAGCTAAATCTGTCTCTTAGTAAATCTTCTCCGCTTCACTGCGTTCCAGTCGGACGAACTTTTTTAAATGTGTTGATTTTAGTGAGAGTCGAATAGTCCGTGCCTACTGTGTTTCCGTGGCAAAAATAGAGAGGTCTTAGCGAGACCCTAGGACCAGAGTGAGACTAGATTTAGCATTTTCTCGCAAATAGACCCTGAAATAAATTCAGGGTGACGGCTGCTGTTGTTAGTGTAACAAAAAAGTCGTGGCATTATACCACGACTTTCATTTATATAACAGTGAGGGGAAAACCTTCAACCCTCTACCTTCCAACTTCAGCCTTATCCCAATTTCTCAAGCTCCGATTTTACAAAACCAGCAAGTTCTTTCACATATTCTGCGCTGAAATCAAATTTGATTCCTGCGGTTTCATATATTTCATTCATTGGTTTAGTGTAACCCAAAGAAAGTGCTGCTAGGTATTGATCCAATGCTTTTTCAGGATTTTCTTTATAGTTTTTCCAAACGGCAATGGCGCCTAATTGAGCAATGGCATATTCGATATAATAAAAAGGAACTTCGAACAGGTGCAGTTGTTTCTGCCATCCGTTACCAAATTGCTGTTCCAGATCTGTCCAGTCGGCAAAACCTGCACCAAAACGGTTATAAATCTGTTTAAAAGTTTCTTCACGATCGGCTGCAGTATGCGTAGGGTTGGTGTAAATCCAGTGTTGAAACTGATCAATTACTGCAACCCATGGCAAAGTTTTTAAAACATCTGCCAACTGCTCTTTTTTAGCACGGTTTAAATCTTCCTCATTGTCGAAATATACATCCCATTTATCCATAGAGATCAATTCCATACTCATCGAGGCCAGTTCGGCTACTTCAGAAGGGCAGTGTTTAAAATCGTTGAGTTCTAAGCCGGCCGTTAAAAAAGTATGGATGGCATGTCCGCCTTCATGCACCATGGTGGTTAAATCGCGCAGCGAATTTGCCGAGTTCATAAAAATAAATGGTGCTCCTGTTTCGGCCAAAGGGTAGTTGTAACCGCCCGGCGCCTTACCTTTTCTGCTTTCTACATCAAAAAGGTTGTTGGCTTTCATAGTGGCAAGTTTTTCGCCCAGTTTTTCATCTATTGCATTAAAGCAGGCAATACTTTTATCAATCAGTTCTTCACCATTGTTGAAAGGTTTTAAAGCTGGTTTGCCACTAATGCTTACTTCCAGATCCCAGGGTTTTAACACTTCTAAACTCAAAGCTTCGCGGCGTTTTTCGGCCTGTTCTTTTAAAATCGGAACAATTTCCTTTTCAATCGCATTGGCAAAATCATAACAATCCTGTGCAGTATAATCGAAACGTCCCAAAGCCTGGAACATGTAATCTCGGTAATTTTCGAAACCTGCATTTAGCGCCACCTGGGTACGCAGTTTAATCAGTTCATCGAATAAGATATTTAAATCGTCCTTATCAACCAAACGGCGTTGTTGAATGGTTTTCCAGGCGTTTTCACGTACCTCGCGATTTAAATCCTTAACAAAGACCGAAGCCTGCTCCAAAGTATATTCCTGGCCGTTAATTTCTACACTCATCGCACCTGTAGTGCTTTGGTATTTCTGTTGTTTTACCTGCAGTTCGGTGAAAAGTTCAATATTTTCATCACGGTAAAGTTCTAAAGCTTTTTTAATGGCACGACTATAAACGAAATATTTTTCTTTGTCGAGATCCTCCATAAACGGACTTTCTACAAATTTTTTATTCAGCTCGTTGGCCAGAGGAGAAATTTTTGGTTCTATCTCCGTGGCGAAATACTGAAAATTCTTAACCAGCTCTTCATTTGCCGTATCGCAGCTCATTTTAATGTAGCGCCAGGCAAAATCTTCCTCCAAAGCGGCTTCCAGTTCAGAGCGGTCTTTTAACCATTGTTCTAATTCCGTTGTGCTGCTTATTTCGCGGTTCTGTAATTCAGTAAAAAGTGGTTCTAAATTTTCCCAGGTAATGGTTAATTCCTGTGGGATATATGTTCTGGGTTTCTTAGTTATCATTTTTGTAATTATTGAAGGATAGAATTATTGAATGATGTTTAATTATTGAATTAATGATTGAGTGAATGTTTGTCATTCTCCCATTCAAAACTCACTCATTCAATCATTATTATTTATGTCTCAAATAAGCGTCTAGCAAAAAACATACAGCAAATACCACCGATGCATAACCATTTAAGGTTTGAAAAGCCCTGTTTACCTTGCTGATGTCGTTCGGTTTAACCAATAGGTGCTGATAAATCAACATCGAACAGAAAAACACTATACCTACGTAATATACCCAGCTAAAAGATGTAAAGAACACAGGTAAAATTACACAGGTAGCCGATAATATATGCAACAGCACCGAAACATTTAAAGCATTTTTAATGCCAAGTGCCGATGGAATGGAATGTAATTGCTCTTCACGGTCAAATTCTTCGTCCTGTAAAGCGTAAATAATGTCGAATCCGCTCACCCAAAAAAGTACCGTTAACGAATATAAAACAGGCACCAATGCAAAATGTCCGGTAACTGCAATATAAGCACCGATGGGAGCAAGAGAAAGACCTAAACCCAATACCAGGTGACATAAGGCCGTAAATCTTTTAGTATAGCTATAAAATAAAACCACAAACAGTGCTACTGGCGATAAATAAAAACAAAGTGGGTTAATAAAGTATGTGGTAATGGCAAAAAGCACACAATTGATTATGACGAAAATTAATGCTTCGTTTGCCGAAACCTTGCCCGCCGGAATATCCCTCATTTTGGTACGTGGATTTTTGGCATCTATATTCCTGTCAAGATAGCGATTAAAGGCCATGGCCGAGTTACGGGCAAAAACCATACAGAGCAAAACCAGGATCAGTTTATACCACGAAAATGGATTTTCTGTTGTGGTTACACCCAAAAAAAAGCCAATCATGGCAAATGGAAGCGCAAAAACAGAGTGGGCGAATAATACGAGTGAAAAGTATTTTTTCATTTAATTAGAAAAGGTTAACTGTATAAATTGGTTAACTGGTAATTGTTTATCTGTGGTTAACTGGTAAATTGCTTTATTGCAGGATTGCTATATTGCTAACTGCAAATTGCCTACTGTAAACTGATTATAGTTAATTGTTTACCCTTCGACTACGCTCAGGGGGTAACTGTTTAGCTAAATTGTTTACTTGTAGGATTGTAAATTGTTTATTCATGGTTAACTGGTTAATTGTTTAAATCGGTTAATTGTATTGATTGGCTAATCGTTAAATACTTTCTGCACCATGTTATATACAACCAAACCATGAACTATCAAACCATTGACCAATAAACAAATGAACCAATTAAAACTTTTTATATTCTTTTGGTACTACAAAATCCTTATTTACTTCATAGATAAAGCTCAAAACCTCATCTTTTCCTACTGCTTTTTCGGCAGAAGTAATAAAGGTTGTAGGGATTTCCTCAAAAAATTCACCTAACTTTTTCTTAAACGCAGCAACATTTTTCTGGGTGGTGGTCATGCCCTGTTTATCTGCTTTGGTAAAAATTAATGAAAAGGGAATCTGTTTTTCGCCTAACCAGTAGCAAAACTCGATGTCAATTCCCTGTGGTTCTAAACGACTATCTATAAGCACAAAAACGCATTGTAAACTTTCCCTTTTGGTAATATAAGCGCGGATAAATTTTTCCCATTTCTCCCTGCTGGTTTTCGAAACTTTGGCATAACCATAACCGGGTAAATCGACAATGTACCAGGCTTCGTTAATTAAAAAATGGTTAATCAGCTGGGTTTTCCCCGGGCGCTGAGAGGTTTTTGCCAATCCATGCTGGTTAACCAACATATTGATCAGTGAAGATTTACCCACATTAGAGCGACCAATAAACGCATATTCGGGCATTAAAGGCGCCGGCAGTGCCGAGATCTGGGTGTTGCTGCAAACAAATGTTGCCGTTTTGATAATCATGGTACAAAGGTAGGGTTTTGAGTCCGAAGTCCGAAGTCGGAAGTCTGAAGTCTAAATTGATAATCTTTTCCGGATCTGATTTTTGACAATTGGCTGAATACTTTGAGCCAATACCTCGGACTTCGGACTAAAGACTCCCGACTTTTTCTCTATCTTTGCCACATATCATGAATCAGAATATCACTCCATACCAAGTAGAAGATGCAACTAAAAAAGAGCAGGTTGCAACCATGTTCAATAATATTTCGGGCACTTACGATTTTTTAAACCATTTCCTTTCTTTAGGCATTGATGTGTTGTGGCGTAAGAAAGCCATTAAGGAACTGGTTTCTATCCAACCACGGATTATGCTTGATGTGGCTACCGGAACGGGCGATTTCGCTTTTGAAGCCATTAAAAAACTTCATCCCGAAAAGGTAATCGGTGTAGATATTTCAGAAGGTATGCTCGAGGTGGCCAAAAAGAAAATCAACGAGCGTAACCTGAACGAAACTTTTACCGTACAGGTGGGCGATTCAGAAGGGCTGCATTTCGAGGATAATACTTTCGATGCCATTACCTGCGCCTATGGTGTCCGTAATTTCGAAAACCTGGAAAAAGGACTAACCGATATGTACCGGGTATTAAAACCAAATGGCAAAATGGTGATTTTGGAGTTCTCTAAACCAAGGGTATTTCCGGTTAAACAATTATACAGTTTCTATTTTAAACAGGTAACACCATTTTTTGGAAAACTGTTTTCTAAAGACCACAGGGCCTATACTTATCTGCCTGAGTCAGTAGCCGCTTTCCCTGATGGAGAAGATTTTACCAAACTGATGGAAAAAATCGGTTTCAAAAGTACCAAACAGCGAATTTTAACGTTTGGAATAAGTTCGATATACACAGGAACCAAATGATCAAAAAATTAAGCCTCATTTTTTCTTTCTTCGCTGTATCTGCAACTGCTTTTGCCCAAAACTGGGGTGGTGGTATAGATGACGAAGACTGGAGTTTTGGCTTTAATTTTCAATACATCTCTGCCGAATACAAAATCCTTAAAAAGCAGAACTGGCGCAGTCAGTTTTACGAGGTGCCAAATTCGTTAGAGGTTTCTTACGATCCAAATTCAGGCCTTCCGGTAACTTCAAAGTTAAATGCCATTTACAGTACAGCTTCGCAGGGTTTCGGCTTGGGTTTTGTAATGAACAGGATGATTTCTGATAACTTTGATATCAGGGCAACCCCTTCGCTTATTTTTAGTGATAGAACCGTAACTTACGAGTACGAGCCAATGGCGCCGATTAATCTAGGCAACGGGCAGACCAAAAATTTCCAGACGGTGGTTGAACGGAAAGTACAGGCCACGATGTTCGAATTTCCGTTGGGGATAAAAGTAAAATCGAACCGGTTAAACAATTTCAGGGTTTACTGGCTTGGCGGTGCAAAATACTCGATCGATATTGCTTCGAAGAAAAAAACTTTCGATGACGGTGAAAGTCCGGTAAACAAATTGTTAAAAAATCAGCGTAATTATCTTTCTTACGAAACAGGTATCGGCTTCGATATTTACTTCGAATATTTTAAAATGTCGCCCGAAATTAAGCTCTCGTATTCAAAAAATGATTTGTTGCAGCGCGACAATACCGTTTATGCCAATCCGATAGATAAGTTGAAATTACGTCAATTAACATTCAGTTTAATTTTTCAATAAGCTAACAATCCAAAAAAACTTACCTTTGTTGATGTGGGCAAATCCTAAAAGGTGTTAGCTTTGGTTTCCCGCAACTTAAAATTCATAAACATGTCTAAAATCGCATTAATTACAGGCGCAACTTCTGGTATTGGCGAAGCTTGTGCGCATACATTTGCCCAGCAAGGTTACAATCTTATATTATTGGCCCGCAGAGGAGACCGCTTAGCTAAAATTGCCCATCATCTGGAAGATAAATATGCCATCACCATTAAGCAGGTATTGGCTGATGTTCGCGATAAAGATAGCCTTAATGCCACTTTGGAAATTTTGCCCACCGAATGGAAAAAGGTTGATGTGCTGGTAAACAATGCAGGTTTGAGTCAGGGTTTAGATCCTATTGATAAAGGCGATACCAGCGATTGGGATACCATGATCGATACCAATGTAAAAGGCTTACTTTATATAACTAAAATTGTTTCTAACTGGATGATCCCAAACCAATCTGGTCATATCATCAACATCGGTTCTATTGCCGGTAAAGAAGTTTATCCAAACGGAAACGTATATTGTGCAAGTAAACATGCAGTAGATGCTTTAACCAAAGGCATGCGTATTGATTTGGTTAACCATAGTATAAAAGTTACTGCGATTAATCCGGGTATGGTAGAAACCGAATTTTCGGTGGTGCGTTTTAAAGGCGACGAAGAACGTGCAAAAAAGGTATACGAAAACTTTGAACCTTTAATTGCGGATGATATTGCAGATGCCATCTGGTACGTAGTAAGCAGACCGAAACATGTAAATATTAACGACATGCTGATTATGCCAACTGCACAGGCAACAGCAACGATTATAAATAAAGGTTAATTGTTTAATAAAGGGGTTAATTGTTTAAATTGTATAAACTGGTTAACTGTTTTGCGTTTGGCGACAAGCGTTTGGCGCGAACGAAGCGATTTGCTTTAACCATTTAACAATCCAGCAATTAAACAATTATGCCATTCAACAATTAACCCCCTGAGCGTAGTCGAAGGGTAAACAGTTAACCGATTAACCAATAAAAAATGATATCAAACACCATAGATCAGGAAATAAAAAAAGCCATGTTGGCTAAAGACCAGGCAACATTAAGAGGTTTAAGGGCAATAAAAGCGGCATTGCTTTTGGCGCGTACAGAAAAAGGTCATGCTGAAGAAATTACGGAAGAAGCTGAAACCAAAATCCTTCAGAAACTGATTAAACAGCGTCGCGAATCTGCTGATATATATAAACAACAGAACCGCGAAGACCTCGCTTTGATAGAAGAAGAAGAATTAGAAGTAATTGGTCAGTTTTTACCAAAACAGCTGGATAGGGCAGAGGTTACTGCAATTATTGAAGGTGTAATCAAACAATCCGGCGCCACATCGGTTAAGGATATGGGTAAGGTGATGGGGCTGGCAAATAAGGAACTGGCCGGTAAAGCCGACGGAAAATTAATTGCCGAGATTGTTAAAGAAAAACTGGCCTAAGCCAGGTAAAAGCTAGAGGGTTAAAAGGCTTAAGGCTAGTTTATCGCCAGTCGCTAAGCGCTCTGCGCATTACAAACGAGGTTTTTATACCGTTTTCGATTTTATTTCAGAAAAATGGCATAGAAATGCATAAATTTAATTTTACTCTACTAACTTAGTAGCACAATACCATCCAAAATATATATGACTTACCCGATAATAGAAGAAGACGGATTTAAATACATCGAAGCTGGAAAAGGCGAGACACTGGTATTGCTGCACGGCCTGATGGGCGAATTAAGCAACTGGGAACTTGTTATCGAGCATTTTAAAGATCGCTATCGTGTAATTATCCCGATTTTGCCCATTTACGATCTGCCTATTTTAACCCTTGGTGTAAAGGCCCTTTCGAGGTACCTGCACCGTTTTTTAAAATATAAAAATTTAAACCAGGTAGTGCTTGTGGGCAATTCGCTTGGTGGCCACGTGGGTCTGGTATTTACCGTTGCCCACCAGGAATTTGTAAAGGCACTGGTACTTACCGGAAGTTCCGGTTTATATGAAAATGCTTTTGGCGGTTCTTTCCCACGCAGGGAGAGTTACGATTATATCAAAGAAAAAGTAGAATTTACTTTTTACGATCCGGCAACGGCAACTAAAGAACTGGTTGATGATGTGTTTAAAACCGTTAACGACAGATCGAGGGTAATCAGGATATTAACCATGGCTAAATCGGCAATCCGACATAACATGGCTAAAGAATTATCAAAAATTACCATCCCCGTTTCACTGATCTGGGGAAAAAATGATAAAGTTACCCCGCCTGAAGTGGCAGAAGAATTTCACCAGTTATTACCGAATTCGGAACTAAACTGGGTGGATAAATGCGGACATGCACCTATGATGGAGCATCCCGAAATATTTAATACATTTTTAGATAAATTTTTAGATAGAATATTATTGAAGTAATGTTTGCTGCAGAAATCATATCAGATGCAATTCCATCATTAAGAACCGCTGACACGGTGCAGAAAGCTTTAGATCGTATGAACGATTTTAAATTAAAGCATCTGCCGGTTGTTAACGAGGCTACTTTGCTGGGTTTGGTATCCGAAGATGATTTGTTAAACATCCCTAACCACGATACGCTTTTAAGCGATGCTGCCGTAAACATACTTAATGTGTTTGTGCTCAATAACGCACATACCTATGATGCAATCAGGTTGTTGGGCCAGTTAAAACTTACTGCTATACCTGTTCTCGATCAGCAGAAAAATTACCTGGGTTTAATTTCTATCAATAACATGGTTGATGCCATTGCAGAACAATACGCTGTAAACGAACCCGGTGGTATTATTGTGCTCGAAATCAGTAACCGCGATAACTCACTTGCGCACATTGCCCAGATTGTGGAGGCCGATAATGCACAGGTACTCTCTTCTTATGTAAACGCTTTCGAAGATTCTACACGTTTAGAGGTAACGCTCAAAGTAAATAAAACAGAAATTACTTCATTGGTAGCTTCTTTCGAACGATATGATTATCTGGTAAAAGAAGTATACAATAACACACAAATTGATGATGGGTCGCAGGAGCGTTACGATTCTTTCATGAATTACTTAAATGTATAAACCTACTTTATGAGGATTGCAATTTACGGGAGAGATTTTAACGATACGGTTTTGCCTTATGTACAGGAGGTTTTCGATCACCTGGCCGAACACCAGATCCAGCCCGTTTTATATTCTAAATTTAAAACATCCCTTCACGGCAAAATAAAACTGCCTTCAAATACCATCATTTTTCATAACCACGCTGAGCTTAAAGATCACGCCGATGTACTATTGAGTTTAGGCGGGGATGGAACCTTGTTAGATACTTTGTCATTGATCCGTAACTCAGGCATTCCCGTAATCGGGATTAATTTTGGTCGTTTGGGTTTTCTGGCCAGTATCAATAAAAACGAAATCGGATCGGCATTAAAAGCCCTTAGCAAGGGAGAATATACCTTAGATTCGCGTTCACTTTTAACCTTAGAATCAGATAATGGTTTGTTTGGGGAAGAAAATTTTGCCCTGAACGATATTACCATCCACCGTCGCGATAATTCGGCCATGATGATTATCCACGCCTCCATGAACGATGAGTTTATCAATTCGTACTGGGCTGATGGATTGATTATTGCCACACCAACAGGTTCTACCGCTTACTCGTTAAGCTGCGGTGGCCCTATTATTTATCCCGACTCCAAAAACTTCGTCATTACCCCCATTGCACCGCATAATTTAAATGTGAGGCCGGTTGTAGTGCCTGATGGCCATAAACTTTCTTTTGAGGTGGAGGCCAGGGAATCGAAATTTCTTGTTTCCTGCGATAGCCGCACCGTAACCGTAGAGCGATCGGTAAAAATAAGTATCAAAAAAGCAGATTTTTGCATAAATCTTATCCGCCTTAACAATGAAACGTACTTAAACACGTTAAGGAATAAATTATTATGGGGCATTGATACCCGTAACTACTAAGTATGACGCCAAACAAACCACTATTGCTTATCCTCTTTCTCATCTTTAGCGGAGGGCTTGTGCGTGCTCAGCGGGAGCCGATTGGCGAACCCTCGTGGGAAGTTGGTTTAATGGCAGGTGGAGCGGGTTATATCGGCGACCTTAATCAGAACAATTATTTGAAAATTAGCGGCTTATCAGCCGGCGCTTATGTAAAGCGCAACTTTAACCAATACCTCGGCTTAAGGGTAAATTACACCTACGGTCAGGTAAAGGCCGACGATGCCAACTCCGATAATGAGCAGTTTCGCGAAAGGAACCTGCGTTTTAAAACTTCGCTTAATGAATTTAGCGGAATAGTTGATTTTAACTTTTTTAATTTTAACCTTGGTGGCGGAACCCGGCAGTTTACGCCATACCTGTTTGCAGGTGCGGGTTTGGTTATTTTTAAACCAACCGTAAAAATAGATGGTGATAGGTACCGTTTAGATCGTTTAGCTACCGAAGGACAGGAAAATGGCTATAAACATGTGGTTTTAACCATTCCTTATGGTTTAGGACTGCGTTATAACTACAAAGATACGTGGAGCGTTTTTACCGAACTGGGTTACAGAACGCCCTCTACCGATTATATTGACGATGTAAGCGGACGCTATCCGGCCAACCCTGTTTATGCCGGAAATGGCCAGAATCGGGTTAATTTATCCGATCCTTCGGTTAACCAGATCGGACAACCCAATACCCAAAGAGGCGATTTTCGAAAAAGGGACACTTATCTATTTGTTAGTGTTGGCATATCTTTTACCTTTGTATCCTCAAAATGCTATTCCTTTTAAGCTGATTTTGACATAATTAATGGGATTTAAAGAACAAATAGACTATAGCCGCCTGCCAAAGCACATTGCCGTAATCATGGATGGCAACGGAAGATGGGCAAAAGGCCAGGGCAAAGTGCGGGTTTTCGGACATGAGCAAGGTGTACTTTCGGTGAAAGACATTGTAGAAGGCTGTGTAGAAGTAGGTATAGAGTACCTCACCTTGTACGCATTTTCTACCGAAAACTGGAACCGGCCAAAAGAAGAAGTAGATGCTTTAATGCAGATCCTGATTTCTACCATCAACAAAGAAACTGAAACACTTAATAAAAATAACATTAAGCTTAATGCAATCGGCAATATTGCATCTTTACCACAGGAGTGTATAGATGATTTGAAAGAAGCCATGGCAAAAACGGCCCACAACGAAAAATGTACACTAACCCTGGCATTAAGTTATAGTGCAAAATGGGAAATAGTAGAGGCTGCCAAAAAAATTGCATCAGCCGTAAAAGATAATGCCCTATCGTTGGATGATATCGACGAAAACCTGTTTTCATCCAAGCTTACAACAGTAAATATACCCGATCCTGAGTTAATGATCAGGACAAGCGGCGAGCACCGGATCAGCAATTACCTGCTCTGGCAAATGGCTTATACCGAGTTTTATTTTACTGATGTTTTATGGCCGGATTTCAGACGTGAAGATCTTTTCGAGGCTATTGTAGACTATCAAAAACGCGAGCGCCGTTTTGGAAAAATTAGCGAACAATTAAACTAATTTTTCTTTTAACACTTTTTAACAAGCGTTTAAACTAACTTAGCACCACTTTTATACGATAAATGAACCATAGTAAGGGAAACACAACAGAGAAAATTTTGCTTTATAAAACCCTGTTACCCTATTGGCCATTACTGAACAAATAATTTTAATGAAAAAAATATTTCAAGTTTTAATTCTACTAGTTTTAGCCGCTCCGGCCTTCGCTCAAGTACGTCCACAAGGTCAGGCACCGGCAACCCCTTCTTTAAAGGTTGGTGGCTTAGATCTCGATTATTTTAGTCCGAAAGAATATATCATTGGTGGTACAACAGTAACAGGAACCCAATATTTAGATAAAGAAGTATTAATTACACTATCTAAATTAACCAAGGGCGATAAAATCGTTCTTCCTGGCGAAGCAACATCTGATGCGATTAAAACGCTTTGGGCGCAGGGATTGTTTGATGATGTGAAGCTTAATATCGAAAAATTTGTTCAGGATTCTGTTTATTTCGAAATAGAAGTGGTAGAACGTCCGCGTTTAAGCTCTATCGATTTAAAAGGCATCCGTAAATCAGAAAAAACTGCCATTCAGGAAAAACTGAATGATAAAACAGGTAAAATCGTAAACGATAACCTTTACAATACCACTTCGGCCATTGTTAAAAAGTACCTGTTGGATAAAGGTTTCTTCTTTACCAAAATTGATTACAAAACCCGTAAAGATCCGAATGCCGAAAACAGCGTAGTATTAGAGGCTTATATTGATAAAGGGCACCGCGTAAAAGTGCAGCACATCGATTTTACCGGAAATAAAGATTTTAAAGCAGCAAAACTCAGAAAATACCTTAAAAACCCTAAACAGTTTGCATGGTGGCGTTTCTGGGGTTCCGGAAAATTCTCAAAAGAGAAATACGAAGAGAACAAGGTAAAAATGATTGCAAAAATGCATGAAAAAGGTTACCGTGATGCCGAATTGCTGAAGGATACCATCTATCAGCACAACAGTAAAAAAGTGAACATCCGCATGGACCTTTTCGAAGGTAAAAAATATTACTTCGGTAATATTACCTGGGCAGGTAATGCCATTTACCCGGATAGTATTTTGCAAAAAGTATTAACCATCGAAAAAGGTGATGTGTTCAGCGAAGAAAGATTAAATAAAAAATTGAACGGTGGTGGTGAAAACGGTGGAGATATCAATAGTATGTATACCGATAACGGATACTTAACTTTTAACATCGATCCGGTACAGACCAAAATTTATGGCGATACGGTTGATGTGGAATTACGTATGTACGAAGGACCACAATATACCAACAACCGCATTACTTTAAAAGGGAATACCATTACCAATGATAAAGTAGTATTGCGTGAGATCCGTACTAAACCGGGACAGAAATTTAACAAAAGCGACCTGATCCGTACCATCCGTGAGATTGGCCAGTTGGGTAACTTCGATGAATCTAAAACAGTTCCTACACCACGCCCTAACCCGGCCGATGGTACTGTAGATATTGAATACGCTGTAGAGGAAAAACCTTCTGATCAGATTGAACTTTCAGGTGGTTTTGGTGGTGGCCGTATTATCGGTACATTAGGTTTAACCTTTAATAACTTCTCGTTACGTAACCTGTTTAATTTAAAAGCTTACAAACCTTTACCAAAAGGTGACGGACAGAAATTAAGTTTACGTGGACAAACCAATGGTAAATATTACCAGTCGTACAGTTTCTCATTCTCACAACCATGGTTCGGTGGCGAGAAACCGGTAAGTTTTGGTGTAAGTGCATTTACCTCTTTACAATCTAACGGATTGAGCAATGGCGATGCCCAGTTCCAGAAAATCCGTTTAAATGGTGTAACCGTAAGTTTGGGTAGAAGATTAAACTGGCCGGATAACTATTTTCAGTTAACGCACGCCGTGAGTTTACAACAGTATATCTTAAATAACTATACCGGTTATTTATTTAATACCGGTACTTCTTATAACTTAAACTTATCTCAGGAGATCAGCCGCGATTCGCGTGATTCGCCAATTTTCCCTAAATCAGGTTCGTTCTTACGTTTCACTATTCAGGCAACGCCTCCATACTCGTTGTTTAATAAAGTAAACTATGCAACAGCATCTGATAAACAGAAATACCGCTTTACCGAATACCACAAATGGAAATTCGATTCGCAATGGTACCAGCGCGTTGCCGGTAACCTGGTAATTAAAGCTCAGGCACAGTTTGGTTTCTTAGGTTCGTATAATAAAGCTGTGGGTCAGTCAGCCTTCGAACGTTTCAAACTGGGTGGTGATGGTATGCAGGGATTCGATTTCTTACAGGGATCGGAGTTGATCGCCATGCGTGGTTATGCAAACAATGCAGTTATTCCTAACGGTGCCGATCCAAGTGTTGCACAGCAATCAGGTAGCCCGATTTATACAAAATATGTAATTGAGGCGCGTTATCCGGTTATTTCAAGTCAGCAGGCTACCGCATTCGTTTTAGCTTTTGCTGAGGGTGGTAATACCTGGAACAGGTT
The DNA here is from genome assembly GCF_003315595.1 of Pedobacter miscanthi. GTDB lineage: Bacteria > Bacteroidota > Bacteroidia > Sphingobacteriales > Sphingobacteriaceae > Pedobacter > Pedobacter miscanthi. The sequence continues at coordinate 101,862 of NZ_QNQU01000019.1, forward strand.
TGGCGATTTTAATCCGTTTAACATCAGAAGATCAGCTGGTATTGGTGCAAGGATTTTCTTACCGATATTTGGTTTACTGGGTATTGATTACGGACATGCCTTTGATACCATCCCTGGTTTATCAGACGGAGGAAAGCAGAACTTTACTTTTAGTATCGCACAACAATTAGGTGGATTTTAATTGATAAAGAGTAAAAAATTAACTAATTATGCAATAAATCATCTTAAGATGAGTTTAAACAAAGCTTAGGTTATTAATTATCATTTAACACACACACACAAATGAAGAAATATCTTTTTATCGCATTTTTACTTTGCACTTCTATAGGCGCTTTTGCGCAGAAGTTTGCTTATGTAGACACAGAATATATTTTGAAACATTTGCCCGAATATAAGTCAGCATTAAGCCAGCTCGATGTAGCCTCAAAACAATGGCAGCAGCAGGTTGATCAGAATTTTTCTGAAATAGACAGGATGTACAAAGCTTATCAGGCCGATCAGGTTTTGTTAACCGACGATATGCGCAAACGCCGCGAAAACGAAATTATCGAAAAAGAAAAACAGGCAAAAGAATTCCAGCGTTCTAAATTTGGTCCCGATGGTGATCTTTTCCAAAGCAGGATCAAATTGATTAAACCTATTCAGGATAAAGTGGCCGAAGCCATTAAACAGATTGCAAAATCGAAATACCTGGATTTCATTTTCGACAAAAGCAGCGAAGCAACCATGATGATTTATGCAAGCAGCAGTTACGATGTTAGTAATGATGTAATTGTAAAATTAGGTTACAAACCGGGGACTGTAAATAATTAGTATATTCGCCCGGTATTTTTAGAAAAAACAATTAGAAAAAAATAAAAAAAGTAAAATAGAACGATGAGAAAGTTAATTAACGTATTCTTTGTAGCAGCAGGTTTATTGTTTACAGCGAATATGGCAAGTGCACAACAAAAATTGGGTCACATTAATTCTGAAGAGGTATTCGCAAATTTACCAGAGGCTAAAGCAGCTCAAACAACTTTAGAGACCTTAGGTAAACAAAAACAAGCTGATATTGATGCTATGATCAAAGAATATCAGACTAAACTGGCAGCTGCTCAGGCCAAAGAAAAAACCTTGAGCGAAGCTAACAAAGAAACTGTAGGTAAAGAGTTACAGGTTGCTGGTCAGGAATTACAGGATTTAGAAAAACGTATCACTGATGCACGTACCAAAGCTTCGCAGGATATAGGTACTAAACAAGGCGAATTGTTTCAACCTATCCAGGCTAAAGTTGCAACTGCAATTTCAGCTGTAGCTAAAGAAAAAGGTTTAGCTTATGTTTTCGACATCGCAAACGGACAAGGTGGTAACAACTTAGTTTTCTGGGATGGTGGTGATGACATTACTGCTTCAGTTAAAACTAAATTAGGCATCACTGCAACTGCTGCAAAACCAGCTGCACCTAAGAAATAAGTTTTAGTCTATAGTCTTGAGTCCTAAGTCTCAAGTCAATGAAATACGATATAGCGGAATTAAGTTTAACTTAGTTCCGCTTTTTTGTTTTCGGAGGGTTTTAATTTTGTAAGGTTTAAAGGTTGGAAGGTTTTAAGGTACACTAAGACATTCCAACTTTGCAACATTCTAACATTTCAACTAATACTAAACCTTCCAACTGGGATTGCAACTTCACAACATTCCAACTAACTTTACAGCATTCCAACTTTACAACAGCACGCATGCAACACTCTTCTCCCATTGGTATTTTCGATTCAGGTTATGGCGGTTTAACGGTTTTCCGTTCTATTGTCGATAAACTGCCCGGTTATGATTATATTTATTTAGGAGATAATGCCCGTTCGCCCTATGGTGATCATTCATTCGATACCATTTATAAATATACTTTAGAGTGTGTAGAATGGCTTTTTGCCAAAGGGTGTCAATTGGTTATCCTCGCCTGCAATACGGCCTCTGCAAAGGCTTTGAGAACGATCCAGCAGAAAGATCTTCCGGCTAAGTATCCTGATAGGAGAGTGCTTGGTGTAATCAGGCCTACGGCCGAAGTAATCGATAGCTATACTCAAAGTAAACAGGTTGGTGTAATGGGGACCAGGGGTACGGTTAATTCGCAATCTTACCTGTTAGAAATCAATAAATTTTTTCCTGAAATCAAAGTTTATCAGCAAAGCTGCCCCATGTGGGTTCCGTTGATTGAGAACAATGAACACCTTCAATCAGGAGCCGATTTCTTCATCAAGGAATATTGCGATCAGTTATTGAATCAATCAGATGAAATCGACTGTGTGTTATTGGCCTGTACGCACTACCCTTTGTTAATGCCCAAACTGAAAAAGGTATTTCCCGATCATATCAACGTTTTAACACAGGGTGAGATCGTAGCCAATAGTTTGGTAGACTATTTGGAAAGGCATCCGGAGATCGAAGAACAACTAGCTAAACATGGACAAAGAGAATTCTATACCAGTGGCGATCCGAAAGCCTTTGATGAACATGCATCGATATTTTTTGGCGAAGCACTGAAATCAGGGAAAATGTAGTTTGTTGGTTAACTGGTTAATTGTTTACCCTTCGACTAGGCTCAGGGGGGTAATTGAGCACGGAGGTGAGTTGTTAGATTGCTAAATTGTGTGATTGTTTTATTATTGAGAAAGGTTAATCGGTTAACTGTTTACCCTTCGACTACGCTCAGGGGGTTAACTGATTGTGGAGGTTAGTTGTTAGATTGCTAAATTGTTAAGTGTAAACTGCAAAATGCAAAATGCCAACTGCCAACTGAACTGTTTTATTGATATCAATAAGTCTCCGCTAACCGCCACCCGCCCTACGCCGAACATCATCCGAAACTCATGATTTGGCGCTGCGCATAGTGGGAAAGTTTCATGAACCATAGATTCTGTGCTCCCAATGGAAGGAAAGTTTTTACATCATTTACTCCATTCAAGTAGCTAGCCTACCAAAGACTGTAAACTCAAGAGTAAGAGCTGGAGACTATGGCCTGTCAAGCAACTCCAAACTCCCAACTCACCACTCTGAACTAAGCTACTCCGGTAATTTCTCCACCCTGATTAATACCGTTGGAGATGATAAAGCTTCTAAGAAAGCTACTACGGCATCTTTCTCCGCAATACTTAGCTTTAAACCCTTTAAGAGCTTATCATTTTTAGGTAAAAGCGGGTCATTTACCTGTTCGGGTTTTACGCGTTGTACCGGCATACCCACATTGTACATATTCATTACGCCGTCCATATCAGGGAATAAACCATTGTGGAACCACGGTGCGGTTTTCATTACATTTCTTAGTCCAGGCGTTTTAAACTTGCCCACATCTTCTGGTTTCTTGGTTACGTTGTATAAACCTAAATCTTCATATTTACGGGCATAATAAGTTAAGCCATCGTTATGGAATTCATTATCAGTAAATAACGGTCCGTTATGGCAATTGATGCAGCGGGCCTTGGTGCGGAATAAATGAAGTCCTACAATTTGCTGATCGGTCAACGCTTTTTTATCTTTCGCCAGAAAACGGTCGAAAGGCGTTCTGCGGCTTACTATACTGCGTTGAAAAGTGGCCAGACTTTCGAAAATCCTTTTATTGGTAATTTCTTTTGAGCCAAAAGCTGCGGTAAAGTAAGGCTGATAACCTTTAATTTTGCCAAGTTTTTTAGGCAGGGCTTTCATATCCTGGTGCATTTCGTTATGTGCCGCCACCGGACTTCCGGCCTGTTCTTCTAAACTGGTTGCACGGCCATCCCAGAACAGGCGTTTGTAAAACCAAACATTCTCCAATGATGGTGCATTGCGGATATTGGTTAAATGATCATGACCTACTGAAACCTGACGGCCATCTGTCCAGTGTAAATCTGGCGCATGGCAACTTGAGCAAGAAATCTGGTTAGAGCCCGATAAACGTGGATCGAAAAACAAAATTTTACCCAGTTCCACCACATTCTTTACCGAATCGTTTTTAAGATCAACAGGAGAGGGAGGGAGTTCGCCCAGTTCCTGAAAAACCGCATCTTTGTCAACTGTTGGTTTTGGCCATTGATCGGTAGGTTTTGAATAAACTTTGCGCAGGCTATCTATACTCAGTTCATCATCGTTGTTAATATCTGCAGATTGAAATGAAAACAGGATTAATCCGGTGAGGGCGAGCGCAAGAAAGGCAAAAATTTTATTCATGGGTTAAAAATAGAGGTTTAGGCTGATATTGCTAAATAAACGATCGTTACCTGGAAGTGAGGTTATGTTTCTATCTAATGCTTTTATATTCATTTTGTCAGTATAAACCACATTTAGTTTAACAGATGCCTGCATAAATTTGAAAAAGGGAAATGAGTAATCTGCAGCAACCGAACCGCCAAATCGTTGGCTTGTATTATAAAGATAATCGTAGATAATTACTTCTTGAGTAAATAGCTTCTCTGTTACATTATTAACAAAGAAATTATCCTTTAATGGTAAAATATAATGTGTACCGAAATTTATACCTATCGATTTATAGTGTGAAAGATGGCTTAGGAAGCCAAAACTCCCGTTAAAAGTAATATTATTATAATCTATCTTATTTCCGGTAATCCCATCCAAGCGGTCTTCCGAAAAATTATTTAGTGAGAATGTATAATTATATAAATGTTTTTTACCTGGTTTGGAGTAATCTATTTTTAGGTTGATTTCATTTTTTATATACACATAATTTTTTGCCAGGAATCTGGTGTTAAAGTCTGCCCCATCCCAGTTTACAAAGTTTACAATAGTACTAATTGTGCCTTTAGACAACTTTTTAGTCCATAATATATCCAGGTTAAGCTTAGTCAAGTCGTATTTTGAAAGGTCATATATTCCACTTGATGTCCGGTAATCATATACCTGTTTTTCTTTAACCTGATTAATGTTGAAGTAAAACGAACCAAGGTTGGTATTAAGAATTTTAACCATACCATTATATCCCAGTCTGAAAAAACCATTGGTGTAATTCCTGTTGGTTAGTTTAGAATCGGGTTCGCCATAACCATTAATTAAATAATTAACATACCTTGGGTACGCGGTGCTCTCAAAATAAGCCCTGTTTTTATAACCGATATTAACTTCTTCTTTCCCATAACCAATGTTTAAACCACCACCAATTTTGATTTTTTCCGTAAAATTATAACCTAAGGAAATTTTAGAGTCTAATTGATATTCTTTTAAAGATCCCCTTGGATCGTTATTAGAGAAGTGATCTGCTATATGGTAATCAAAACCTACACCTGCAGAAATTTTATTGCCCAAAAAGTCTTTTGTGGCTAGCGTATTAAAATTGTAAATGGATCTTTCATAATGATTATTGGTTGGTGAGCCATAATAATATGGCGTACTTGTGTTGTTGCGGCTTTGATGTGCAAATCTGGTACTATCTTCGAAAACTTTATGGTAATAAAAAGCACCATATAATTTCAGTCCTGATAAATTTATTGATCCATCCGAAGATAAATAGGTGAGGTTGGTTTTGGTACTTCCTTGTGCATTAGCCAATTTTCCCTGTTCTAATTGTTGACCAATAGATATTCTGCTTATCCGTTGTGGTACCAGTTCTTTGATAAATAAAGGGCTGTTTTTTGAAAAATTAAATAATGCAGAAGACACTGAATCTGTAAAAAAAAGTTGTCTTTGCTGAACTGTTTTTTGAACCGAATCTTGCTGGGCCAATAATCTATTGAAAGAAAGTGATAATAAAAGAAAAAGGATAATATTTTTATTCATGAGCAGTTGAGCCTGTAGGATATTACTCCTACAGGCAATATTTTATTTAAATCCTCTTGGATTGGCAATGTTCAAATAATCAAAATCTTCTGTACTGTTATTAGTATCTTTTAATATAATACGGCCATTAATGGTTTTATCTGTTTTTCTGATAACAGATTGTGATTTATAGCCACCAAGAGGAACAAAGGTGAAACCTGCATCTAAAGCAGGGGTGAATTTTTTTGCAATTCGCTCATCTGCCGTATTTGGTTGGATTTCAACAGCGTCCAAAACAAACTTTATCGGTATCTGAATGGTTTTTGTTGCATTAGCAGCAGGGGTGGCTTTGGTCGGCAAGTTATACTGCGCTAAGGTTTTAAGATTTACAGTTCCATCAACTTTAAACAACACAAATGAGTATCTGCCATTTGTATCAAATATCATATCCCTTCCAAAATATTGAATTACCTCAACATTAGGAACCTGTGTGTCAACATCAGAGCTTAACGGATTTACTCCTGGAAGATTTCCATAGTAAGTTTCAAAATTGGCTCCGCTTAAATCAACGGTTAAAGAAGGGTCTATTACCGTAACCGCTTTGCCATCAGTCCCTGTAAAAGGTGCTTTATGATTAATTGCGTTTTGTGCAATAACAATGCTGGCACCTGGTTGTATAGGATATTGTTTCCCTGTTCCGGGGATCATAAATAATGCCCTGGAATATACGTAATCATTATTTGCATCTATGTTTGAAGGCATGCCTACAGATTTAGACCAATCGTACTGGCCACTAGGTAATAAATTGTAGTTGTTTGGTCCAGACAAAAAGCCTGTTATATCAGCAAAGCATAAACTATCTGCGTATAATACTTTATCGCTGTTATTGTAAAATTCTATAAACTGATCGCGATAAAGTGCTCCATTTTTTGTGTCTGATCCGGCATAATAAATTTGTTTAATTACCCAGTCTGCTGTTTTTCCAGCCACCAATTTTAAATTTATGCTTCCTGTAAAGCCAACTGTAATCGGTGTGTTTTTAGCACTGGCATTGAATGTAACCGGGGATGTAGTTTGTACACCTGTAATCTGCGAGTAATTTGCCGCATCAATAGTCACATTTGCATCAATATCGTAAATACCGGCAGGTGTGTTCGTGAAAATTATTTCACCTTTATCATTGACTTTTACTGATTGTACCGAGCCGGTATTAACATTGGTGATTTTAACAACCACATTATTAAGTGGTAAGGTGTAACCACTTGTTTGGATATCGTACGAGACTTTGATATTTAAATCAACGGGTTGTATATCAGTTGTTTTATCTTTTTTACAGGCAGTTAATGTAATGCCGAACAGTAATAAAAAGTAGAAAAATTGTTTCATTATAATTGATTTTAAAGTTTTAAAGAAATTTCGGCACCAAAAGTAGGCGATTGGTTCGGATATCGATAGGATAGGCCAGAATCTATATAATATGGCTGATAATTAAATACATTATAAACATTGAAAGAAAATTTGAGCCTTTTTTTTATTTCCTTACCAATACTCAAATGGAAATTTGGGATAATAACAGGTACGTTATTGGCCTGTAGTTCTGATGTAGGTTTGTAGAAGAAACCATAGTTAGGGTTGTTTTGATCAAAGTTTTTAATCTCGATATAATTATAGTTCTGATCGTAATAAGCTATTGGAATACCTGCTCTCGATAAGTTAACTGTTTTTTGTACCAATGAAAATTCTGCTATGGCCTGTATGAACAAACTTATTTTCGGAATATGTGTTGTGGATGAAATCCTAGCGTTACCGGTATAAGATACACTGTTTGATGGCGGGTAAAAAGCTACCAGTGCCTCGTTTTTATTAGTGGCAGAGGGGTTAGGATTTCCCTGGCTAGTTAAGTTTTCTGTTTTACTTTGCGATCTGAAAAATCCTCCACTGAGGTTGAATGAGGTAGCAATAGCTTTATAGGTGGGCGTAGATAAAATTAAATCAAAACCCTGGTTGTTTGAGGCTAAATTATTTGCGAATTCGTAAAAGGTAATTAATGCTCTTTTTGTCCCGGTTTGAATAAGTAACGGTTGCTGATCGGTTCTGTAGGTTGCTGTATATACCGGAAGATCCAGCACATTATCTACCCTGTTATTACCAATTCCATTTCTGGAGTTTTTATAAAAGGCATTTAATGAAAGGTTATATTTTTGCAGTTTTATCTGCGTCGAAAACTCAAAGGTTTGGCTATTAGCTGATTTTAATCCTTCGGCCGTTGGATCATACCTGTTTACGTAAACTAAATAAATGCTTTCATTAGCCTTGCCATTCGAAGAATAGGCATTAATTAGTGGCACCTCATTGTAGGTAGGCCCCGGATAGCGTTGACCTAAACCCGGAGATTTATAGGATATCCCGTAGGCGAAACCAAATCTAAATCCTTTATCTAATTCGTAATTAACATTAATTCTTGGTGAGAAAGAGGGAAAGCTATTCTGTAAGTCGTACCTTATTCCTGCCCTTACATTTAAAGGTTTATTAAATAAACTCATTTTAAATACATCTTCCAGATATAGGCCAACATCCTGCTGTGCAACTGCTGTGCTAAAATCGTAATATCTCTCTGATCTGTTTGGCGACAAACTTGTGGTACCTGATGTTTTGGTTAATCCCCTGGGTTTACCGGGATCGAGTACCTGGCCAAGCCCGTTATTTGCCCCATAACTATAGCTGGCTCCGTAACTTAGAAAATGGGTGATATTGGCAAACTTAAACTCTGCATTAAAATCAAGTTTCCCTGTAATATTCAAAGGCCTGCCATCAATCAGCGATTGAGCCGTATAAATGCCTTTCACATAAGCTCCTTCGTGTATGCCTGTAGTTGTAGCTTCAGAAACCAAGATATAAGGTTCATTATAAAATTCTTCCGTATAACTTACCTGATGTCCTGTGGCATATCTCAGGTTTAGACTGATGTTTTTAAGAAACTTACTGTTTATCCCGTAAGAAGTTCTGTTGTTTACGCTGAAATTCCAGCTATTAAACAGTACCATTTTTTCCATCGGATCATCTGCATCACGTTTTATTCCATCTAAATTTCTACCATAATCAACACTGAAAGTATTTTTTAACCTGTTTTCGCTTCCAAAAAAATTGGTGTGCATCATATTAAGATTAATCCGTTTATAAGCCTTTAGTTTATCACGGTTATCTGCAAATGAGTTAACATAATTGGCCCCAATATTTAGTGCGCCATTTTTTTTCCCCAGATCAAATCCTTTAGAAAAGCCATAAGAGGTGGCATTATCCCTTAACTGCATTCTTAAGTAACCCGGCGATTTACCCGCTTGTCTTTCTACAATAATTGCACCCTCGGACAGATCACCGTATTTGGCTGAAGGAACACCCGAAATTACTTCGATACTTTCAATATTGTCGGCGGGAATCTGTCTTAAATCAGTTCCACCAAACGCAAAATCACCCGAATATTTGTTGGTAGGTGATCCATTCAATCCATACGAGTCAATACCGATTGTTGTGCTGATATCATTCGAGCCCCGGAGACCAGGATTGAAGGTTTGCATATTCATATTGTTTGAGATGGCATTGCCATCTACAATAATGGCTACACCAAAAGCATTATTTTGCTCATAAATATTAGAAAATCCAGGTGAAACTGGCGAAAAGGCTGATCTTAATGTTAAATTTTGAACACTTTGTAAACTTGGTGCGCTAACCTTTCTGTTCGGAATCTGGTTGAGTAGATCATTCAAGCTTAAAGCGGGAATCTGCTCAATAATATCCCTACTGATTATTAACGAAGAATTTGATGAGCCTTGATAATCACGTTTTGCATTAATATCAATCGTTTCCAAGCCCAGGTTTAAATCTTTTAGGGTGATATTTCCCAGTTCAATTATATTTCCTTTGATTTCTACAACCTTTACAAGTTTTTGATAACCAATAAACGTGAATTCGAATGTTAAACTAACATTGGCAATATTATACAGAGTGATGTTAAATTTTCCATCTTTATCTGTAACTCCAAACTGATTTGTTTCAACGATTTTAATGTTAGCGGAAGAAACAGGGTGCAATTCATGGTCAACAACCTTCCCCCTTAAAACAACATTTTGCGCAAATACACTCGAAGTATATCCGCAGATAATAAAAACGATTAAAAATTTCAAAAACTTTCCCAAATTCTGTATTCTTAATTAGACTGATTCTAATGATTCTGCAAAGATGGGATTTTAACGGTTTTTAACAAAATTATTTAGACTAATTCTAGATAATTTAACATTTGTAGCCTAATTCTTACAATTGTGGGTTAATTAATTAAATAATAAGGAAATCGGGAATTCTTAAAGACTATTATACAATAGGATTTGCTATATAAATGTAGTCGCTGATATAATTTAAAACAAGCTTAGAAGCAAAAGAGTGTATTTTTATTATTAATATTTCTACTCTGGTAAAAAATGAAATAATGGAGGGCTAGTTTCAAAGAGAAACAGCCCATTATTATTTTTGTAGTTATTAAAAAACTCTCTTAAAAGCTTCCTCAGGTGATGCATCGGCAGCTTCTTTAAGAGACCATTGCGAAAAAACTGCTTCGGGAGAATCATCCCAATAAAACTTAATGTTGGTATTGACAAAACTAAAATAGCCCGTTTGTGCATTTTGATGCGCAGAATCGCCCTTATAAGTAACATTTACTATACCTGGTAAATTTAATTTTATGGCTAAATCATCCATTTGCGAAGCATGCCCTAAATCATCAACATAGTCGCTTGATGCTTGAGCCATTAGGCCTGACATTATACAACTATTAGCGTCTATAAAATACTCGGTATAATTGTGAAATGATTGAGATAATATAGTATTCTCAGTGCCTCTTTTTAATAAAGTTACACTATCTCCCTTTTTGTATTCATTAAAGAATTTTCCTTTACTTTGAAGTTTAAAGCCTCGTCGAGATAAGGATTCAACTTGAGTTTCTTCATTGAAAGAATTCTTCTTGCAGCTAATAGTAAACGTTATTACGCAAATCAATAATAAAATAATAGAGTTTCTTTTCATAGTTTTTTATAAATTAATATCTGAATGACAATAATAACTATTATAGTAGTTATCTGCAAGTTATTTTGAATAATTCTAAATAAACACTTAAACTGTATGATTTTCAAATTAACCTCGTTGTGACAAAAGAAAACACTTTTGTTTAGGTTCTAATGGTTTAAAAGGATAACTTTGCGGCTTCAAATCCACACAATGAGTGATCAGATAAAACACGAATGCGGAATCGCTTTTATTCGCCTGTTAAAACCACTTTCTTACTACCAGCAAAAGTACGGTACAGCACTTTACGGCCTTAACAAATTATACCTTTTAATGGAAAAACAGCATAACCGGGGCCAGGATGGCGCAGGTATTGCCACCATTAAGCTGGATATGAAACCGGGCAGTAGGTACATCAGCCGATACCGGAGCATGGCATCAAATGCGGTAGCGGATATCTTCGAATATGTACAAAACAAATTTGTTGATATCCAGGAAAACACACCTGAATTAATGCAGGATACAGAATGGCTCAAAAACAACGTAAGCTTTATCGGCGAGGTGTTAATGGGCCATTTGCGTTATGGTACACATGGTAAAAACAGCATCGAAAATTGCCATCCTTTTTTAAGGCAAAACAACTGGATGACCCGTAACCTGGTGATTGCCGGTAACTTTAACATGACGAATGTTGATGAGTTATTGGAGCAATTATATGAGCTGGGCCAGCATCCTAAAGAAAAAGCTGATACTGTAACGGTACTGGAAAAAATTGGCCACTTTTTGGATGATGAGAACCAGGAGCTTTTCGATCAGTATAAAAAAGAAGGACACGATAACGTTGCAATTACGCACAAAATATCTGATAACCTGGATATCGCGAACATTCTGCGCCGCTCGGCCAAAACCTGGGATGGAGGTTACTCGATCTGTGGTATGGTAGGTAACGGCGATTCGTTTATTATGCGCGATCCGGCTGGTATTCGTCCGGCTTATTATTATTATGATGATGAGATTGTGGTAGCTGCTTCTGAAAGACCAGCTTTACAAACTGCATTTAATATCCAGTTTAAAGATGTTAAAGAGATCGATCCGGGTCATGCTTTAATTATCAAGAAAAACGGAGAGGTAAGCATGGAGCAGTTCCGCGAACCTACCGAGAGATTATCTTGCTCATTCGAACGCATCTATTTCTCAAAAGGAAGTGATGTAGAGATTTACCGTGAACGTAAACAGCTTGGCCGTTTATTGAGCGATAAAATTTTGAAAGCGGTTAATTACGATCTTAAAAATACCGTATTTTCGTTTATCCCAAATACTGCTGAAGTTGCATTTTTCGGGATGGTTGATGGCGTACAGCGTTACGTACGTAACCACCAGAAAGAAACACTTTTACATAGAAAAGAACAGTTAACTGATCAACAGTTAGATGAACTGTTATCGCTTGCACCAAGGGTAGAAAAGCTTGCGGTAAAAGATGTAAAGCTAAGAACATTTATTACCCAGGATGCCGATAGGAGTGAGATGGTGGCACACGTTTATGATACCACTTACGGTATTATCAACAACCACCAGGATACTTTGGTTGCATTGGATGACTCAATTGTTCGTGGTACAACTTTAAAGCAGAGTATCATTAAAATTGTAGATCGATTGCATCCTAAAAAAATCATTATCGTTTCTTCTGCACCTCAGATCCGTTACCCTGATTGTTATGGTATTGATATGAGCAGAATGGGACAGTTTGTGGCTTTCGATGCGGCGATACAATTGCTTACAGAACGTGGCATGTGGCAGGTAATTGAAGATGTTTACAGCAAGTGTAAAGCTTCGTTACTTTTACCGAAAGAGGAAATTGTAAACCACGTTAAGGAAATTTATAAACCTTTTACACCAGAAGAAATTTCGGCCAAAATTGCACAGATTATTACCCCAAAAGGTACTGTTGCAGAGGTTGAAGTAATTTATCAAAGCTTGGAGAATTTGCATGAAGCTTGTCCGAAAAACAAAGGTGACTGGTATTTCTCAGGAAATTACCCAACCCCGGGCGGTAATAAAGTGGTAAACAAAGCTTTTGTTAACTGGAAAGAAGGAAATAACCAAAGGGCTTATTAATCGCTAAAATATTTTAAATACAAGATAGCTCATATTTTTATATGGGCTATTTTTTTGCGCTGGTTTTTGACCACGAAGGCACGAATACACAAAGAAGGGTCTTTATAGTGACCATGGATCTTTTGTTAATGCCCCCCGTGGTTCGTGTCCTCACGAAACACCAACATGAGTCCGAAGTAACAATTCTAATTTTGTTCCCGCAGATTAGCAGATTGAAACGCAGATTTTATATATAGTCCTATTCCATGGTTCGTGTCCTCACGAAACACTAGCATAATGTTTAATGTCAATTTTTTTTAGTTCCCGCAGATGAGCAGATTGAAACGCAGATTTTTATGTGTAGTGAGTTAGTTTCCGTTCATTTTTTTTGATGCTCTTGCCCATCTAAACCTGACATTCGCGGAAAGCCCGGAGGCAAATCCTTCGTTTGCCGAGGACTTGCAGCATTGGCAGGACTAACAATAACAGTAGCAGTATACCTGCTTTTCCATAAAAGAAAAAAAATCAATAAAATATCTTTGTGCATTTCATGTTTCCGCGGCTAAAATACTTCGGAAATAAAATCTTACGCGTAAAATTTCAGATAAGTTTTCACGATCAGCCAAAAGGCGAAAAAGATGATGACTACGCCAGCAATTTTATTCAGTTTCTTTAATGCGTCTTCTTTAATTTTATAGCGGAGTTTGCTGGAATAGAAACTTTTTGCACCATCGATACTTAACTGGGTAACCATTGCGATGAAAAAGCAGACTAATTTTTCGTTAAGCATATTGTTGAGCTTAACCGATATAATTCCGCTTACAATAATCCAGAACATGAGGGTAGAAGGGGTGAGGATACACATTAAAAAACCCTTTAATACATAACCCCGTTTGCTTACTTTTTGTAAAGTGGTACTATCGTAATGTACCGTTATTTTAGAAACCAGGTAATATATTCCCACTGCTAATAAAAATAGGCCCCCTATAGAGCCCACATATTTATCAAATTCTGCTTTGTAATCAAAAAACTGGCTGCCAAAAAGAACCAGTCCTATTAAGATTACATCGCTTATAATTACACCAATGGCTAAAGAAAACCCAGCTTTGAAGCCTCTTTCTATGCTGGTTTTAATCATGGCAAAAAATACCGGTCCGGTTAAAAACGACGAAATAATCCCTGCACCTATACCTAATAAAATGGCTTCAAACATGCGTTTTTGTTTTTACGATTTGCGAATATGCAATTTTATAGTTTAAACAACCAACATTATTGACATCTATTTTATATGTAAACGAAAAAAGGATGCGCAACATTTTTTAATTTAAAAATTTATATCCGTTCTGAATAAAGTATTAAAAAAACAGACCAGCTAAGGTTTAACACTTTACTAAGTTGGTTGTTTTAAAGCTTAGTGTTCAACGTACACTAATTTTGTTACTATGTATTGTTTATTGTTTTTTTTATTTATGTTTAGAGCCACTAAAACTAAATTTAAAAAATGAGTTCAGAACAAACACAAACCAAGTGGGGGCAGTTTATTCCTTTGGTTACGGTATTCTTTTTCTGGGGCTTTGTGGCCGCCAGCAATGATATTTTAATACCGGTATTTAAAAAAGCTTTTGATTTATCCCAAGCCGAGAGTCAGTTGGTTTCATTAGCTTTTTATATTGCCTATACTGTGGGCGCTTTAATTTATAATGGTATATCTGTTATAATAGGACAGGATATTGTTAACAAACTGGGCTATAAAAATTCGTTGGCATTGGGTTTGGTTATTTCTGCGCTAGGAACCCTGTTGTTTTATCCCGCTGCGAATCTTCACTCGTTCCCTTTAATGCTTTCGGGTTTGTTTATTGTGGCATTGGGTTTCTCTTTACAACAAACAGTGGCCAATCCACTGGCCATTGCCTTAGGGCCTATTACAACGGGTTCACAACGTTTAACTCTGGCAGGTGGTATCAATAACTTTGGTACTACAATCGGTCCGTTAATTGTAAGTTTTGCCATTTTTGGTTCTGCAGCAAACGCAACTACCGATATCAGTGTTGAAAGTGTTAAAATTCCTTACTTAATTTTAGGTGTAGCCTTTATTGCTGTTGCTATTTTCTTAAAATTATCTTCATTACCTGATAGGCCAGCTTTGGTTGAAGCTTCGACCGAAGATGCTAAATCAGTAAAAGGTTCGGCATTAAAATACCCGCAATTGGTGCTGGGTATGATTGCCATTTTTGTTTATGTAGGTGTTGAGGTATCAACTGCAAGTAATTTGCCTGCTTATATGGAAAAAGATCTTGGTTTTGCAATTAAAGATATCGCTCCATACATTTCTTTATACTGGGCAAGTATGATGATCGGTAGATGGACAGGTGCTGTTGAAGCATTTACCGATAACGTAAGCACGCAAAAGATATTAAGGTTTATCGCACCTTATTTGGCTTTCGGTATCTTTTTAGCAGTTAATGCCATCGCGAAACACGATTTAGCGCCTTTTTACGTATATGGATTCATTATATTAGTACTAATTGTTGCTGATATGGCAAGTAAAGGTAACCCTGCGCGTATGTTGTTAATCTTTTCGGGCATCGGGATTACCGCTTTGTTAATTGGTATGTTTACTACCGGTATGACCAGTGTTTATGCCATTACCAGTGTTGGTTTATTCTGCAGTACCTTATGGCCTTGTATCTTTACTTTAGCTGTAAGTGGTTTAGGTAAACACACTAGTCAGGGTAGTAGTTTCCTCATCATGATGATTATGGGTGGAGGTATTATCAGCTGGGCACAGGGTGCGGTATCAGAATTTACGGGTATTCAATATAGTTACGTAGTTGGTATTATTTGTTTCTCTTACCTGGCGTTTTATGCCTGGAGAGTTAGTGGAATTTTAAGATCGCAGGGAATTAGTTTTGATAAGAAACTTTCTGGCGGACATTAATTTTTAATAAAGTATTTTTGTAGCCACGGAGATTAGTTTCTCTGTGGCTTTTTTTATTTTATACATGACTGATAAACCAACTTTCGATTCTATATTTATGAATCTGGCCACCGATCTGGCTGCCCGTTCGCATTGCGTACGTGCCCATGTAGGCGCAGTTTTAACAAAAGATACCCGCATAATTTCAATTGGTTATAACGGGCCGCCTGCTGGTACACACAACTGTGATGAGGAATGGCCCGAACATGGCTGCGCGCGTGATAGTAAAGGAAGTTGTTCGTTAGCTTTACATGCAGAGGAAAATGCCATTCTTTACGCTTCTAAAAACGGATCGAAGATAGAAGGCTGTACCTTGTATACAACCCTATCGCCCTGCATTGCCTGCGCCCGCTTAATTTTATCTTCAGGAATTAAATTGGTTTATTATTCCAAATCTTATGCAGCCTACAAAGGTTTAGCAAGCGATGAAGGTGTAGATTTTTTAAGGAAATTCGGGGTAGAGGTTGTTTTGATGGAGTCTTAAAGTTCATTGGTAGTTGGTCATTCGTTTATTGGTCATTAGTCATTGGTAATTGGTCATTAGTCATTGGTAATTGGTAATTGGTCATTCGTTTATTGGTAATTAGTCATTGGTCATTAGCCATTGGTAATTGGTCATTCGTTTATTGGTCATTAGTCATTGGTCATTCTTTTATTGGTAATTGTAAACTTCAAATTGAAAACTGTTAATAGGGTTAATTGGTTAACTGTTTAAATCGGCTAGTTGTAATTCCCACTCAATCCGTTCTCCTGAACTTGATTCAGGAGCTGTTATTTGAACGTTCATTTATAACTGTAAACTGCAAATTGAAAACTGTTTAATTGTCAACAAATAGATTAACCAACTTCTATCTTTCGAGTCCCTGACTCCGGCTAAATCACAATAAAATTCTATCTTGACAACTTGACAAGTTTTGTTTATCTTTGAGTATAAAACTATTAGCTATGAAAACGATGTCGGTTGGAGAATTTAAAGCTCACTTTTCTGAAGTACTTGAAGATGTTAAAGCAGGTATTGGCATTGCAGTAACTTATGGGAGGAAAAAAGAAGTTATTGGTTACTTTGTTCCTGATTTAGAAGAAAGCAATAATCAACGTAAAATAGGCCTGTTGGATGGGAAAGCTGAAATTATATTCAAAGATAATTTCAAAATTACAGAAGAAGAATTTTTAGGCCTATGATTTACCTGTTAGATACCCATGTGCTAATTTGGTCATTAATGTATTCGTCTAAACTTTCGGATGTCTCTTTAGAAATCTTAAAGAATAAGAAAAACACAATTCTTGTAAGTACTATAAGTTTTTGGGAAATTTCTTTAAAGCATTCGATGAATAAACTTGACATTTTAAGAATCTTTCCGGATGCTTTACCTGGACTTGCAATCGAAGCTGGCTACGAACTTTTGCCTCTCTTGCCAGATGATGTAGCTAATTATCATCAATTAAATGCCACCTGGCACAGAGATCCTTTTGATAGAATGCTTATTTGGCAAGCCATTCAAAAAAATATAACTTTAATCAGCAAAGATGAAGACATTAATAAATATCAATCGGCAGGTTTAAAGGTTGTTTGGTAATTATTGTTCATTATCCATTGGTTTATTCGTCATTCGTTTATCGTTAAATTGATTAATTAAACACCGAATCACATGCGCTAAGCGCTTAACTTTTTTCCACCTAAAAATCTCAAATCTGCACTCTCAAATCTCATATCTAATTGGTACCTTTGCGGATGCTAGAAAAAATCATTATCGTCGATTTTGGTTCGCAATTTACACAACTCATCGCCCGTAGGGTTCGCGAACTAAATATTTACTGTGAAATATATCCATATAACAATTTGCCTGAGGTTACACCTGATGTAAAAGGTATTATATTTTCGGGTAGTCCTTATTCTGTACGTCAGGAAGATGCGCCTCAGATCGATTTATCGAAATACCATTTAAAATATCCGTTACTGGCTGTTTGTTATGGTGCGCAATATATTGCCCAGCATTCTGGCGGTTCGGTTCAGCCTTCGTCAACACGCGAATATGGCCGTGCCAACCTAAATTTTGTTAACCAGGAGAATAAATTATTCAAAGGTATAAACCTGGGTTCTCAGGTTTGGATGAGCCATGGTGATACCATTACCGATATCCCTGAAAATTTTGAATTAATTGCCAGTACCGATAGCGTAAAAGTAGCCGCTTACCACATTAAAGATTCTGATACCTATGCCATCCAGTTCCATCCGGAGGTAACACACAGTATTGACGGAAAAATCCTTTTAGAAAACTTCCTGGTTGATATCTGTGGCTGTAACCAGGACTGGACTTCTTCTGCATTTGTAGAAACCACCATTGCCGATATTCAGGCTACCGTGGGTAATGATAAAGTGGTTTTAGCGCTTTCAGGAGGTGTTGATAGTAGTGTTGCTGCGGTGCTTTTACATAAAGCCATCGGAACCAATCTACACTGTATATTTGTTGATAATGGTTTATTGCGTAAAAACGAATACGAGAGTGTTTTAGAACAATACAAAGATTTCGGATTGAACATTAAAGGTGTTGATGCGAAAGATAAATTTTTAAGTCAATTGGCTGGGGTAGAAGACCCCGAGCAAAAGCGTAAAATTATCGGCCGTGTGTTCATCGAAGTTTTTGATGAAGAATCGCATCTGATCCAGGATGTAAAATGGCTGGCACAAGGTACCATCTATCCCGATATTATTGAGTCGGTTTCGGTTAAAGGTCCTTCGGCAACCATTAAATCGCACCATAACGTTGGTGGTTTACCTGATTTTATGAAACTTAAAGTTGTAGAGCCGCTTAAAACTTTGTTTAAAGATGAAGTAAGGAGAGTGGGTACTGCTTTAGGTTTAGAATCATTTATTCTGGGCCGTCACCCTTTCCCTGGTCCAGGTTTAGGTATTCGTATCATTGGTGAGGTTACTGCAGAAAAAGTAGCTATCTTACAGGATGCAGATAAAATTTATATCGACAACCTGAAAGAAGCCGGATTATACGATCAGGTATGGCAGGCAGGAGCAATCTTTTTGCCGGTAAGGTCTGTTGGGGTAATGGGCGATGAACGTACATACGAAAATGTAATTGCATTAAGGGCCGTTGAATCATTAGATGGTATGACAGCTGATTGGTGCCACTTGCCTTATCCGGTACTGGCTAAAATCTCTAACGAAATCATCAATAAAGTTAAAGGCATTAATAGGGTAGTATACGATATTAGCTCTAAACCGCCTGCAACTATTGAGTGGGAATAACGTTGAGTTAGGAGTTGTGTGTTTTCAGTTTGAAGTTCAAACTGCATAAAATAAATGTGATGCTAGCAAGGTGGAATAAACTTTGCTAGCATATTTTGTTAAAAACGATAGGTATGAATTTTAAAAAGGTTTACTGGTTGCCAGTTTTGTTGATGTTGGTTTTGGGTGCTTGTTCGCCGAAAGTGAGAACCCCTAAACCCGAAACAAGCAAACCGGCCGAGAAAGAAAAACCTGCAGATAAAAAGCCTGTCAAAAAGTTTACCCAGGCCAGCGTTTCTTTGCTGGTTCCTTTTAAGCTTGATGAGCTGAATTTAAAAACCGCTACAAAAGCCGATATCGAGAAATACGCCATGCCGATTGATTTTTATCAGGGTTTTAAATTAGGGCTCGATTCTGCCGCCGCACAGGGTTTAAATTTTAAACTCAATGTTTTTGATACCCAGGATGATAATGCACATATCTCTCTTCTATATAAAAATGAGCGTTTTAAACAGAGCAATTTAATTATCGGTCCTGTTTTTCCCGAAGGTTTGAAATTTATTTCCGGTTATGCTAAAGAAAATAACGCTACTATCGTTTCGCCATTGGCTGCTACCGATCCGGGTGAGTTTAATAACCCAAATTTGGTCTCGGTGGTAAATAATATAGGCCTGCATGGAAAAAAAATCGGTGCCTATATCGCTAAAAGCTTTAATCCTGCCAATACAATCGTCGTAATCATTAATCCGAAGAAAACGGAAGATGAAGCCTTTGCAGCCCCAATCAGGAATTATTTCCAAAACAGTGGTAAATTTTTTGTGCAGGAATATGCGTCAGCCTACACTTTCGAAACTAAAATGATTAAAGGAAAGCAGTATGCCGTGGTCGTGACTTCGTCTGACCGTACTTTTGTATTACCAACTATAGAAAAACTTGCAAAGTTAAAGAATCTGCCGTCTGGTGGCTATGCGATTAACCTTTTTGGACATCCAAATTGGGTAAAACAGAATTATCCGGCCGACAAATTGCAGAACTTGAATACCATTATCAGTTCATCCTATAAAATAGACTATAAAAGCAGCAACGTAGTTACTTTTATCAAAAAATACCGCTATAAATATGGTTTCGAACCTGGAGAATATGCCTTTAAAGGTTTCGATGTTGGCTATTATTTTGGCAGGTTACTGGTAACTTATGGAGAGGATTACAGGGATTATATCGTAAAAGACAGATACAAAGGACTCCATAATAATTTTTCATTTATCCATGATGAAAAATTGGGTTATATTAATACCAGTTTAATGTTGTTGAAGTATAAAAACTTTGCCTTAAATATTGTTGAATAACCGATTATTTCTTCCATTTTTTATTATTGCATGAGAGCAGACCACCAGTTAAGAGCCTTTGAACAGATTTTGAGCAGTTATGATGGGAGTTTGCCATTACACCGCTTTCTGCCCACTTATTTTAAGCAGCATAAACAGATGGGCTCGTCTGACAGGAGATGGGCAACCCGCCATATCTATAGTTTTTTTAGGATGGGTAAGGCTTTGTCTTCACTGGCTAATGAAGAACGGTTGAGTATCGCCGATTTTCTTTGTCACGATACTTTAAGTCAGATTGTAGAGAAAAATTTTCCCGAACTGGTAGAAAGCATTGCAATACCTTTAGAGAAGAAATTAGGTTTGGTTAAAGCAAAATATCCCGATTTTAAAATCGAAGAGGTATATCCTTTTCATGCGGCATTTTCTGGCGATATCGATCAGGAAGCATTTTTTGCTTCGTTTTTTAAGCAACCTGATCTTTTTATCCGGGTAGCTGCAAATGATTCCAAATCGATCATCACCAGGTTAGAAACCGAAAATATAACTGTTAAAGCCATTTCTGATACTGCATTGGCACTACCAAACGGCACCAAACTCGAAACCATTTTAAAAGAAGGGAGTTATCAGGTGCAGGATTTATCGTCACAGCATACAGGCGAATATTTTAAACCCAATAAATGGGATAAATGGTGGGATTGCTGTGCCGCATCAGGCGGGAAAACCTTGCTTTTGCACAGTTTGGAGCCTGTTATCGAACTTTTGGTTTCCGATTTACGCGAAAGCGTGCTCTTAAACCTCGATGAGCGTTTCCGACTAGCCGGTATCAAAAAATACCATAAAAAAGAAATCGATCTTTTACAGAATAACGATCAGATTCTGCATCACTATGCCTTTGACGGAATTATTCTGGATGCGCCCTGTACCGGGTCGGGTACCTGGGGAAGAACCCCTGAAATGCTTACTTTTTTCGAAGAACGTAAAATCAACCAGTTTGCCGCTATTCAAAAAGGGATTGTACAGAATGTAGTGAAATACCTAAAGCCTGGTAAACCATTGGTGTATATTACCTGCTCCGCATTTGCACAGGAAAATGAAGAAGTTGTTCAGCATATAGTGGATACGCTGCCTTTAGAATTGGAAAAGATGGAATTGATAAAAGGTTATGAAAATAACGCTGATACGATGTTTGTGGCAAGGTTGATTAAGAAAAGCCAGGAATAATCAGGATTTACGGATTATAAGATTTTTAAGATCTTGTTTATTAAATTGAGCTAGATTTATTAAGGACTTTTTTGGAGATATTTCCTCACGATCGTCACACTGAACTTGTTTCAGCATCTTTCCTGCAAAATAGACCCTGAATTAAATTCAGGGTGACGTTGCCGCATTTAACCCATCCTAGGTATGCTCAAACCATGACCTAAAATTCTTCTTTAGGTACTTCACAGCTTCAATTAAAACGGCGATGGCTCCAATAATTAAGGTATATTCTTCAAAGCTTTTCATGTGGTGAGCTTTTATGTTTAGATCAATATACGGATTTATTGTTACAGTTTAGTGAGGGGATTGTCATTTATATAATTATCGTCATTCCGACCGCAGTGGAGAAATCTAGTACTTTTTGTTCATTAGATTTCTCCATTCCGCTGCGCTACAGTCGAAATGACGGTCTAGTTAACCACATCATCCATCTCACATCATCCATCTTTAAAGTCCTGTATTATTCCTGAATAATTTAATGGCAATGGCGAGTAAAATTACCCCAAAAGCTTTACGCAAGATATTTAAGCCTGATTTTCCGAAAAGTTTTTCCAGTCTGTTGGTATTTTTCAGTACGAAATAAACAAAAAGCATGTTCAGGATAATCCCAACCAGGATATTTTGGGTATGGTATTCTGTTTTGAGCGAAAGCAAAGTCGTCATTGTTCCGGCGCCGGCAATTAGAGGAAAAGCCAAAGGAACAATTGAAACCGTTTCTGGTGCTTCTTCTTTGAAAATGGTGAGTCCTAAAACCATTTCCATGGCAATGAAAAAGATTACAAAAGAACCTGCGATAGCGAAAGATTCTACGTCCAAACCAATTACTTTAAGTAAAGATTCTCCAAGAAATAAAAAGAGAATCATTAAGCCTGTGGCCACCAAAGATGCCTTTTCTGATTCGATATGACCTGCCTTTCTGCGCAGTTCGATTACAACGGGGATTGCCCCCAAAATATCGATAATTGCAAACAGTACCATCGTTGTAGATAGGATCTGGCTTAAGTTGAACTTCATAAAATCGAGTTTCATAGCAGGACAATTTTAAGCAAAGGTAGCGGAATTTGTATCAAATCCTCAATTGTATCATGATTTATTAGAAATAGAACTGCGTCCTCAGCGTGAGCACATTATCTTTTCTGTCAGCCGTATAACCTTCAATCTGGGTCGATTCGTTTTTAATGATATCGTAATACAGTACAGCTTTAAAATGTGTATTAAAATGGTGTAAAAAACCAAAGCCAAAAGTATCAAAACGGACATCTGCCGGCGAATGTCCTTTAGCGCTGCTGATATCCATTCCCTTCACTTTCGAATTTGGATCATACCAGTCGTATTTTAAAATAATCTGGTTATCGGTACTGTTCAGGGTTTGCACAAAAGTGAGGTAGGCGCCGTTAAATGTTCGGGTATAATAGGGTAGAGCGATCGATTTATTATCAACAGGATAAGAACCTGGCGTGGTAGAATTGGTAGAGGTGCCCGTTTGCAGGCCCGATACCATTTCTGCCCTTAATTCAGATTTCCAGCTTTTGGTTTTCGTAGCCAGCTGAATATCGGCACCATAATACCTCCGTGGAGCAACTTTGTTTATGGTTGTAGCAGACGAATCTTTAAGCATTTTCCACTGGTCATTGATTCTGTCCATCTTGTAACTTACCGGTAAGCGATGGTTTAAGCCGCCCTGTAACGTACTAATACCGCCTGCAATGGTAAAATTATTGAAAGCGTATGTTTTGTGGCTTAGCCTGAAGATGAAATCCTTGCTGTTATCAAACTCAGCAGGGCCTGCCAAACCCTGACCATTGTAAATGCCAAAATCGAATACAAAGTTTTTAAGCGTAGCATCTTTCCATCGCGGATTTAAGGTAAAAGTAACACCAAGATCACGCTCGGTTTTCATTAATATCTGCGACATTCTTCCACGTTCCGGTGCTTCCCTTACCGAAGATGATAACTGAAGTTCATTACCGAACGGCCGGCCGGAAAGCCCTAGGGTAACTGCCAAAATCTTCCATTTATTTTCATAATAACGCCCCCAGAAATCCCTTACCGCAACTCCTTGTTCGGTACCATCAAACTGCAGCACAAAATAAGTAGATGGAGCGCCATCATCGGTTAATAGCATATAGTCGGCCCTTAAACGGCCCCTTCTTAATCTGAATCTGTTATTGGTGAACTCGCCAAAATTTCCGCCCTGATATTCGGCCTGTGTACCGTTTGATTGCGCTGCCTGAAACTGTGGCTGTAGATATCCGCTAAAAGATAATGAACCATATTTTTTTGAGATAATGAGTAAATGGTTAACTGTTGTGGAGTCCATTACATCATTAATTGTTCTTTGGGCATAACTAATTGAAGAAAATAGCGTCAGAAAAGCACTGGCAAGAAAGAATACCTTTTTAAATCCGTTAGAATGGCGGTTCATGTTATCGATTTTTTGCAAAGGTAGCTTTATTAACAATTATTTAACATAAAAAAAGCCCCAACTTGCGTTGAGGCTTCTAAAAATATTATAATTGTTTACAATTCTGGTCTTGGTGGATCTACAGGCTCAACTACTTTGCCGGTATTTCCTAGAACAGAGTTCTTTTTACCATAGAAGAAATAAATTGCAATACCTAAGGCCATCCAGATGGCTAACCTAATCCAGGCTTCGATAGGAAGTGACGACATTAAATAAACGCAAACAATGATACCCATAATCGGTACGAAAGGAACCAATGGGGTTTTGAAAGGACGAGGCCTGTCAGGATCAGTTTTACGCAATAACATTACACCAATACATACCAGTGAGAATGCGAATAAGGTACCAATAGAAACCATGTGACCTAAGTCGGTAACCGGAACAAAACCAGCAAAAATGCTTACAAAAAGCATAAAGAAAATGTTGGTTTTGAAAGGAGTTCTGAATTTAGAGTGGATGCTGCTGAAGAATTTTGGCAGTAATCCGTCTTTAGACATGGTATAGAATACCCTCGATTGTCCCATCAGCATCACCAGTATTACAGAGGTATAACCTGCTAAAATGGCGATAATTAAACCCATTTGTAACCAGTTGTATCCGGTAACTTTAAAAGCTGTAGCAGCAGGAGAGGCGTCACCTTTAAAAACAGTGTAAGGTACCAAACCTGTCATTACGTGTGCAAATAACACATATAATATGGTACAAACTACTAAAGAGCCCAATATACCGATCGGCATACCTTTTTGCGGATTTTTAGCTTCCTGAGCTGCTGTAGAAACCGCATCAAAACCAATAAATGCAAAGAATACCAATGCTGCACCGGCTGCAATACCCGAAATACCGAATTCGCCTTTAACACCTGTGTTAGCAGGAATATAAGGTGTATGGTTAGCAGGGTTGATGAATTTCCAGCCAAGGGCTATGAAAATGATTACCACAGCTACTTTTACAATTACTAAAATGTTGTTTAGACTTGCAGATTCTTTGGTACCGCGGATTAACATCAATGATAGTAACGAAACAATAACCACAGCCGGAAGGTTGATACCTCCGCCATCTACCTCTGCAAATGATTTGGTTAGGTAGAGCGGCATTTCCATGCCAAACTCATGCAATAGTTTATTAAAATATCCAGACCATGAAACGCCAACGGTTGCGGCACCCAGGGCATATTCCAGAACAAGATCCCAACCGATAACCCATGCCATAAACTCGCCCATGGTAGCATAAGAGTAAGTATAAGCACTACCAGCTACCGGGATCATTGATGCAAATTCGGCATAACATAATCCGGCAAAAGCACAGCCAACAGCGGCCAATACGAATGATAAAGTTACAGCAGGGCCAGCGTGGTCAGCAGCTGCAATACCGGTTAAAGAAAATAAGCCTGCACCAATAATAGCTCCAATGCCCAACGCAACAAGGCTTGTACTGCTCAGTGTCCGTTTCAGCGTGCCCTCACCACTTTCAGCAGATTCTGCTATAAGCACATCAATAGGCTTTTTTAGATTCATAAGTTGTTTAGTCTTTTATGTTTGTTGATTTTATGATAATAAGCGGTAAACCTAAATAAAAATTACCAAAAAGAAAAAGGGATTCTGTTAAAATCCCCTTTTCGGTTGTATTATCTCTGTGATTTTACAACTAACGACTCAATGTATCGGTCGTATTGATTAAAGTATCAGTTTTTATGTTGCCCGAAGCATCTGTTTTTTGTTCAATTCTGATTTCCTTCCTTACTTCTTGCTTATGTTCGCCTGCAATTGCCTTAACTGCGATATAAGGAGCAATAACCAGCGAAACAATCGACATTAATTTGATCAAAATGTTCATTGAAGGGCCGGAAGTATCTTTAAAAGGATCGCCAACAGTATCTCCGGTAACAGAAGCCTTGTGTGGTTCTGATTTTTTGTAGTGCATCTCTCCGTTAATCATTACACCTTGTTCGAATGATTTTTTGGCGTTATCCCATGCTCCGCCGGCATTACTCTGGAAAATTCCCATCAATACACCGGTTACAGTTACACCGGCCAGTAAACCGCCCAAAACTTCCGGACCAAAGGTAAAACCTACAATTACGGGTGTAATCAGGGCAATTGCACCTGGCATCATCATTTCGCGGATGGATGCTTTGGTTGAAATGGCTACGCATTTTTCGTATTCAGGTTTGGCTTTGTACTCCATAATACCTGGAATTTCCCTGAACTGACGGCGCACTTCCTGCACCATGTCCATCGCCGCTTTACCAACTGCCTGGATACACAAAGCAGAGAAAATAAAAGGGATCATTCCGCCTACAAATAAACCAGCCAGAACAGGTGCTTTATAGATATCGATGGCTGAAATACCGGCAATGCCCACAAAAGCTGCAAACAGAGCCAGCGAAGTTAAAGCAGCTGATGCAATGGCAAAACCTTTACCTGTGGCAGCAGTAGTGTTACCAACAGCATCTAAATTATCGGTACGTTCGCGTACTTCAGGTGGTAACTGGCTCATTTCTGCAATACCGCCGGCGTTATCTGCAATCGGTCCGAAGGCATCAATGGCCAACTGCATGGCTGTGGTGGCCATCATTCCTGCTGCGGCAATAGCTACACCGTACAAACCTGCAAAATGATAGGAAGCCATAATTCCTCCTGCCAGAACCAGAATCGGGATAACGGTAGATTTCATACCGACAGATAAACCTGCAATAATATTGGTGGCATGACCTGTTGAAGACTGCTGAATGATCGAATTTACAGGTCCTTTACCCATAGCCGTGAAATATTCGGTTACAATACTCATAATCGTACCCACTACCAAACCTACAATAATTGCATAAAATACATTGATGCTCGAAAATTCGTAACCACGTAAGTTTAAAGTTTCAGGCAACATCCATTTTACAATAAAGAAAGAGGCTACTGCTGTAATTATAATGGACGACCAGTTGCCTAAGTTCAGTGCATTTTGAACATTTGATTTTTCATCTTTAATGGTGACGAACCACGTGCCGATAATTGAAAATATAATTCCCAGTCCGCAAATTACCATGGGTAATAAAATTGGCGACATGCCTCCGAATTTATCTGTTACATTAATTTCCTGTCCTAAAACCATTGTGGCTAAAATGGTTGCCACATAAGAACCAAATAAATCGGCGCCCATACCCGCAACATCGCCCACATTATCACCTACGTTATCGGCAATGGTTGCCGGGTTACGCACATCATCCTCCGGGATTCCGGCTTCTACCTTCCCTACTAAATCGGCACCCACATCGGCAGCTTTGGTATAAATACCTCCGCCTACACGGGCAAAAAGAGCAATTGATTCTGCTCCTAAAGAAAAACCGGTTAAAACTTCTATCGCGGTTTTCATTTCAACACTGTTAACTGAAACTACATTGAAATGTTTAAGAAATACTATAAACAAACCACCTAATCCCAAAACGGCTAGTCCGGCAACCCCCAAACCCATTACGGTACCTCCGGTAAATGAAACTTTTAAGGCTTGCTTTAAACTTGTTCTGGCCGCTTGTGTGGTTCTTACATTGGCTTTAGTAGCCGATTTCATGCCGATATAACCTGCTGTAGCAGAAAATACCGCTCCGATAATAAAGGAAATTGAAATAATCCAGCTCGAATGCATTGGAACGCCTTTAATTTCGGTAATGGTTCCTGAGTAGGCCAATAATGCTGCCGTAAAAACAGCAAAAATGCTCAATACCCTCCATTCGGCTTTCAAAAAGGCCATAGCACCATCTGCTATATAGCCTGCAAGCTCCTGCATGTTTTTATCACCTGCATCCTGCTTATTTACCCAGGCGCTTTTAATCATCATAACTATTATCCCAACTAGGCCCAAAGCCGGGATACAGTAAATTAAATTGTTTTGTAAAAAATCCATAGTTAATAATTGGTTTTATATTTGGTTAGTTGTTTATTGGTTAATTGGTCATTGGTTCAATAGTCATTGGTCATTTGGTTAACTGGTTAATTGTTTAAATTGGTTAATCGGCGCTGGTCGCCAAATGCCCGGCGCTAAGCTCATCGCTCCAAACTCTTCGCTAGCAACGCTCTAGCAAGATAACAAAATATTCTTGTGGTTAAAATTTTACAACAACTGTGAATAAATTTTTGTCATGGTAAAATAATATCCTACAATTTCTTTTTTTTAAATAAATTAGCCCCAAACTAAACAGAACTGAAATGGAAATTCAAAAGGAAGGTGAACCTTCTAAAAGAAAATTAAGCCTTTTTGACGCTACAATGCTGGTAATGGGTTCGATGATTGGTAGCGGTATTTTTATCGTAAGTGCCGATATCATGAGGAATTTAGGTTCTGGTTATTGGTTAATTGTGGTTTGGATAATTACCGGTGTGATGACCGTTGCAGCTGCAATTTCTTATGGAGAGCTTTCTTCCATGTTTCCTAAAGCAGGCGGACAATACACTTATCTGAAAGAGATTTTTGGTAAAATGATGGGCTTCTTATACGGGTGGGGATTGTTCACTGTAATTCAAACAGGTACTATTGCTGCGGTAGCTGTTGCTTTTGGTAAGTTTACGGCTTATTTAATACCCGCCTTGAACGATGCAGCGCCAATTTTCCAGAGTGGCAGTTATAAAATTACGTGGATCCAGATTTTAGCGATCGCTGTAATCCTTCTTTTAACCTATATTAATACCAAAGGCGTTGAAGGTGGTAAAATCTTACAGAATATTTTTACGGGTTCTAAAATTGTTGCTTTAATCGGATTGATTGTTTTAGGTTTTCTATTGGTTAAAAACAGTTTCTGGAGCGGAAATATGAGTCTTGGATGGAGTGCTTTTAACAACCTTAAAACAGATCCCAGCGGAAACCTCCTCAAATCGGGATGGGAATCCATTTCCGGAATGACTATAATGGGAGGGATTGCAGCGGCGATGGTAGGCTCGGTATTTTCGAGTGTAGCATGGGAAAATGTAACCTTTGTTTCTGGAGAGATCGAAAACCCAAGGAAAAATGTTGTACGATCGATGGTTTTGGGCACTACTGCAGTAATGATACTTTATTTAATGGTCAATTTTGTATACCTCAATACCTTAAACAGGGATAGTATTGCTTTTGCGCTAAACGATAGGGTTGCTGTTGTGGCCTCTGAGCAGATTTTCGGCAGCGGGGTAGGTACCATCGTAATTGCTGTACTCGTGATGATTTCTACCTTTGGTTGTGTTAACGGGATTGTATTGGCCGGTGCCAGGGTTTTTCAGAGCATGGCAGAAGATGGCATGTTTTTTAAAGCAGCACTTAAAAATAATAAAAATGGTGTTCCTGAAAAATCACTTTGGATGCAGGGAATCTGGGCTTCTGTTTTGTGTTTAAGCGGACAGTATGGAAATCTTTTAGACATGATTTCTTTTGTTATCGTGCTGTTTTACATGATTACCGTTTTTGGCGTTATTTATTTAAGGATCAAAAAACCTAACGTCGAACGTCCTTATAAAACATGGTTATATCCCGTTACCCCAATTATTTACTTGCTGATCGGTGCTGCATTTTGCGTTTTGCTGCTGATTTATAAACAACAGTATACCTGGCCAGGACTTTTAATTGTGATCCTGGGCGTTCCTGTTTATTTTTCATTAATAAAAAAGAACAGCAGGCTTAACCAGATATAAGCAATATTTAAATTCGTTTCCAAAACCCGCAGACTTTTAAAACCTGCGGGTTTTTTATACCCGAATAATTTGTTTTTTTTGAAAGCAGGGTTCCGTATCAATCGGTTCCGAAGGCCCTGCTGTCCGCTTTACTTCGTGTCCGCTGCCATCAGGTTTATTTTGGTTGGTTTTGTGCAGGGAACAACGTTTTTAAACCCGACATAGCGGATACCGGCCCAGTGTTTAAGGCCTGCAGGCGCCCGCCTGAACGAACGGGCAGGCATGAGCATGTGGTGGGACTAACGTTGCAATAAAACCCAGGCTTTGCTTTACTAAAAAAGAATACACAATCCAAACCTATAACTGCCCAATCTGTTGCCCCTAACGCCTAACGCCTAACGCCTAACGCCTAACGCCTAACGCCTAACGCCTAACGCCTAACGCCTAACGCCTAACGCCTAACGCCTAAACCCTTCAAAAACCGTATCATTTTTAAGACTTGAAATATAAATTTGATTCCTGACCTATTACTATATAGAAAACTTTTCAACAATTTTACACAACCTATGGTATTAGTTAAAATGCGGTTTTAAGCCATTTAAGCTTTGGTTTTCTTTTATTTTGATTTCGCATTAATGATTGTTAATGAGGCTGATGCCTCACAATTGGCCTGATATTTGGTTTATAAAGCGTAGTAGCAGCAGCTACACTAATCAAATTTTTAACCTTTAAACTTTAAAACTATGGCTTTCAAAGCTGGATTAAATTTTTCAGGCAAAGGGTACCCGGTACTTCAGTATGCCTATGCGTTAAACCGTGATGTAAATATATTTGGAAATCCCTGTTCCAATAGTTACGGTACCAATACAAATATCAGATCAGGCGAAAACCTGGATTAATTATCCTAATGTTCATTTGAGTTGTTAAACTCAATGCTATTGCCGCTTAACGCCAACCGCTATTTGCTTGGCACTTTTTTAACCTTTAACATGCAGATTATGCGCTCATCTTTTCGTTATAATATATTTTTTGTTTTGCTATACCTGATAGGTATCTGTTTTGCAGGTTGTAATGAAGATAGTAAGCCCGTCAATAACCACGTAACAGAAAAAGTAAATATTACCGATCTTTTTCTTTCCTACACCGATTCTGTGGCAAAACTTCCCTTAAACAGCTTTAATAAAGCCGGTATAGTATCATTAAATAAAACATTTGCTGATAAATTACCATTAACCATATATAACGGTAAACAAGAAAGTGATGATAAAAATATTATCGTTCAAGCTTACCAAAATAACAATACTGCTGCTATAAGCGCAGGGATGATATTACTGGTACCAAAATCTATTACCGACTCATTACATGTAGGCGATTTTACCCATCGTTTCGGAAATATTAAAAAAGAAGAATCAATTTCTGTCACCGAACAGCCACTTCCTGTTGAAATAAATATAGATGCCCATACATCGATTAAATTAACTTTTAACAATAATGAAAAACTCGATCGTGCCCAGGTAACCATGGTTGAGGTTTTAAAATATAGATAAAAAACAATGAATACGCTCGTAAAAATTAAGGAATATGATGCACACGGTGGACCTTCTAACGTTAAAATGGGGGGCGATGGCCATTCGCAAACCTCCACAACTACAGGTAGGTTTGTGATTAAAAGCATCGAAAAACATGTGAGTTATGGCCGTTATGCCATGTGGTCGGGCATTGCCTGGGGAACCGAAGTGAAAATAAGTGGCAATATTGTGATGGTGAAGCAGCTTGGCAGCTGGAAAAAATTAACCGATGTAAATGCTCAGTGGGGAAAATATAAAAACGATCAGAAAGGCGTTACCGATGCCGTACTTAAATACCAGCGCGATCTTTATCCCAATTCACCGATCCCAACCAAATGGCTTTTTAACGATTTCGGGCATATTTCGGTGAAGTATTTTAAAGATACAAACAACGACCGGAAAATGAACGGAAAGGAATATATCATGGGTGATTTTATCCATACCACCCCACCCGATGAGGCCGCAACAGCAGGGGGAAGAATTTTCCAGCTGGCAGAATCGCATGGTTGTATCCATGTACGACCAAATGATATCGATACCATGATCGGAAATGGTTATCTGAAAAAAGGCAATACTATAGAAGTGCATCCCTACAATAAAAAAATGATAGAGGCTTCGCCAAAACGAAATGCAGCAGGAACGCAATTTGAAGTGCATTTCTATCCCGGACTTTATAAAATTGCAGTTTATAAAACAATGTAGCCAATTGTGCTACCGGTACAGTAAATGAATACACTATGGAAAACAAACTTATCGTAGAAATCAGTATTGAAGATTCGGCAATTCCACATTTTGCCTCTTTTAATCTGCTACAGGCTTTTAACCAGCACCATTATTTTGAACTGCATTTTAACCACGACCAGCTGGGCGCACCAGGTTTAATCAGTTTAGACGATAGCCGCGATTTTGTAGGTAAAACCCTCACCGCTTCTTTTGGTCATTCACCAGAAAATTTGCAACATTTTGCAGGTCTGGTTACAAAAGTAGAACTCTCACAAAGCCATGGTTATCATGGCGTACTCGTTGTAAGTGGATATAGTCCTACTATATTAATAGACCGCGGCCCGGATTTAGGTTCTTATCTCGATAAGGATCTGGATACCATTGTTAAGCTGGCTACCAAAGATACGCCGGCTAACGATTTGGCGATCGTAAGTAATGCATCAAGAAAAACGGCAATCGATTATCTTATCCAATACCGCGAAAGTGATTTCGAATTCCTGAACCGCTTGTCAGGCGAGTACCACGAATGGTTTTATTACGATGGTAAACAGCTTAATTTCGGGAAACCTGATAAACAGAAAGAGGTAGCACTTTTTTATGGTCGTGATGTATTCAACCTGCAATATGCAATGGAAGTTTCGCCCATTAAATACAAGCGTTTTGCCTACAATCCCAAACAGGATGAAATGTTACACAGCGAAAGTGCGGGCAAGGCGGATGGAAACCCAGATTTGTCGCATGCCATCAAGGCATCCAACACGATGTACAGCAAAACTTTCAATCAGCCATCTCTGATCAGGGTTGACAATAGCAGCGATATCAAAAGCCATGTAGAAAACGAAGAAAAAGCACACATCAGCGAATTGTTAAAAATTAATGCAGGTGGCGATAATGCAGGGCTTAGTATTGGCAGCATTGCCGAAATAACCATGAGCATCAGAAAAGAACTGGCTTTTTCTACCGAAAGTTTAGGGAAGTTCCTCATCACAAACATTAACCACCAGATTGATGGAACAGGTAAATACAGCAATACTTTCGAAGGTTTGGTGGCTACCACTGAGCGTATAAAGGTAAAAAATTACCAAAAACCGCAATCGGATATGCAACTGGCCGATGTGGTTGATAACGATGATCCGCAGGGGCAGGGCCGGGTGAAGGTGAAGTTTAAATGGGAATGCCAAACCAACGATCCTACCGAATGGCTAAGGGTAATCAGCCCGAATGCAGGTAACGGAGATACGGGAAAAAACCGGGGCTTCCATGTCATCCCCGAAAAAGGAGACCAGGTAGTAATTGCTTTCGAAGAAGGTAATGTGGCCCGGCCTGTAGTAATGGGCAGTGTTTACCATGGAAAAAGCGGCGATAGCAGCGGCTTTAAAAATAGTAATGTAAAAGGCATGACTTCGAGAAAAGGAAGCTGTTTAAGTTTTGATGACCTAAACCACGCTTTGAATCTCGGTACCAATGCAGCCAATTTTGTAAAAATAGAAAATGGCCCGGGGCTGATTACAGCAGAATCTGCTGAAACGATCGTAATTAAAACGGGTTTAAGCAGTATTACAATGAAGAAAGACGGAACGATTGATATTATTGGCGAAATCATTAATATTCAAGGGAAGAACTCGGTGAACATCAATTGGGGCGATAAATCTGGGATTAGTGTATTTGTAGGTAAATCAGGTTATACCAATTACAGTTTTGATGGAAAAACCAAGAAAGAATCTGTAACTGAGGGGATTTCCGTAACCAGTGGAACAACAATTCTTTCAAAATCGGATGGGGTACAAACGATAAATGGTAGTCAAGTAGATATTAATTAAGTTAGCTATGAGTAGATTTAAATTTTTTAGTGATGAAGAACCAGTTCATGTCGAAAATAAAACAGATACACAGTATGATAAGGTAGTTGATATTGAAAAGACTGATCCTATACTCTTAAAATATCGTTGTGAACAAACGGTTGCTACCAAATTAAATAATGTAATTACCAATCACGCTACCACAAAGCGAGAGTTTCATGTTAAAAACAGAATTGACAATGGGAATCTTATTGTAGAAGTTTTGCTTTTCGATAATATTATTCAGATAAATCCTTCTAATCTCTCAGAAGCAATGGACTTGTTTTCATCCCTGGATCTGATTAAATGTAATATAACCGTGCAGGTTGACAGAGAGACAGGGAAAATAAACAAGATATTGAACTACGGTGAGGTGCTAAAAAATTGGGAAAGTTTTAAAGGCAATATAAAAGAACGGTATTCTTTTTTGAGATCAAGTAATGCCGAAATTGAACTCCAAAAATTTATTTATTTGGCAGAAGCGCAGATTAAGGATGAAAAACTCCTCATTGAGGATATACATACTAAGTTGTTCTTTGATCTTTTTTTTGATAGGTATCTTGTTAAGCTTTCAGACCTATATAAACCTTATACTTTGAATTACCATTCCCAGCTTTTTGAAGGCATTGCAGTGCCGTTGCATGTTTCATCAGAAATTATTTTTGAAAAACCATCAACTGTTGAGCTTAAGAAACAGGGTAAGATAGAGATAAAAGAGATTGATATTAATGCAATCAAAAAACAGTACGACCAAAAATTTCAGCCTATTGTAGGGTATAAATTTTCAGATTACGATTTTCAATATCAGGTTAGGCAAGTTGTTAATACGGATTTGTCATTAATTGAAGAAACTGATCTTTTTCTTGCTGAAGAAGTTAAAAATAATGTTGAAGTAGTTGTAGACTATAAATTAAGGAGGATAGAATGAGTTATTCTTATGTACATGAGGGTGCTAATGTTATTTGTACCAATATGACTAATGGAAAACCGCTTCAAATTGGCATCAGTAGGGTTTCCACGGTAATCTTAGCAAGTAAAAAAGCCCCTTTGCTAAATATTGATGATAGAAAAATCAGTGATACTTTTTCGTGTAAGGTTGCAAGTAAATTTTGGGGAGGATTACAGATTTTAACTGCAGTAATTGCGGTAGCTGCATTGGCTGTTGCAACTGTAGCAACCGGCGGGTTAGCATTGGTAGCAGCAGGGGTAATGCTTGCGGCTGCGGGAACCAGTATTGTAGCTGGTGTAACCGGTTTATACAAGATAGGGCACGATTGTGATGCAACGCTAAATGGTACGTGGATGTTGCCGCATGGAGGGGTTAAAATTGATAAAAAACAAGCTTTACTTAGTCAATCATTGATGAACTGCCCAAAAGGTGGGGTTGTTTCTATTATCATCGATCCGGTTATTGCAATGGCTGCCGCAAAAGAAATCACTAGTAATAATAATGCTGAAATTGCAGCCCATTTAACTTCTCAGGCAATAATTGGTGTAATTACTGCTGCTACAGCTTTTACACCTATAGGTTTATTGGTGGCAGCTCCTATTGCGGTTTATGGTTATATTGATGGCGAAAATAGTAAGGAAGAAGCAGCAAAAAAAAATCTTCCAATTTGGAGGTGGAGCGATGTGGGTGATGCAGCGAAAACTGAAGGCCTGATGAATCAACCTTTGGGTGTAAGTGGAGCAATGGTTGAAAGTGGGGTAAAATTAACGATTGAGAATAAGGCGATTACTCAAGAAATTGCAGAACATAATTTACAGGCAGCCTTGTTGAGAGCAGAAGGGAATGTGGCTGGCGCAGAGGCTGCTGAGTTAACGGCTATGCGTTTAACAAGGATGTATCCCAGTACAAGAAATGCATTTATAGGACCTGAGTTCTGGAAAGGTTTCTTTAAAGGACTAGGTGGAGCAGTTGCAAACTATTTGATAGACAGAGGATCTGACAGTTATGAATTGGCGAAAGCAAAATCTTCATTATTAGCTTCTGATAATGCT
The DNA here is from genome assembly GCF_003315595.1 of Pedobacter miscanthi. Taxonomy (GTDB): domain Bacteria; phylum Bacteroidota; class Bacteroidia; order Sphingobacteriales; family Sphingobacteriaceae; genus Pedobacter; species Pedobacter miscanthi. The sequence continues at coordinate 137,747 of NZ_QNQU01000019.1, forward strand.
AATAATCAAGATATAGATAATAATATTAGTGTAATAGCAAATAATCCCAAGTAAATGAATAAGCAAATATCACAAGCAATTGGCTGGGCTTTAGGAGTATTAGTTGTATTCCCTTTAATAATTTATGGCGTTAACATTTTGTTCAAATCCAAAGCGAATGAGGCAAAAGAACATATTGATGAATATTTGGAGGAATTTGTACCTATTAGTACCAGTTTCCCTAAATATAAAGATCTAAAATTGTCATATTCTCAATATTCTACTTCATTAACAAGTCCTGCGGGTAGTACATATAAAATATCTTTTTTTGATAGTATACTGAATAAGCATTGCCAGATTATGTTCTTTAATTATCCTGACTTTGAAGCGTCTAAGTTTACCACGGTATTGCATAACAAACAAATAATTATTTCTATCAATAAAGATGATTTAAAAAATCCTCACTATGGAACAAAAGAAAATCCAATACCTGTTTTTAAGGTAAGGGAAAATCTGCCAGATTCGGTTAGTAAAAACAGAGGCTATGAAGATGGTTGGAATGTTGATATTACCGATAAGCAGTTTAGATATAATGTAGAGCAGTATTTGACCTATATTATGTCAAAAGAAGAATTTCAGAAACGTTTTGGGAAAACTAATTGATTTAGGTTTAGTGTAATGAACAAACAGATTTCACAGGCCATTGGTTGGGCACTTGGTGTATTAATATTTTCCCACTATTAATTTATGGGATAAATTATTTTTCTAAAAATAGATCCAATGATAGCAGATTTGCAATTCATGATTACATTAATAATTCTTCTGAATATAAGATTTTTATCCCGCATAATACTGAAGTAAAAACATTTAGCTACAGAACATCTTTTTCTGCACCTCAATCCAATTATTATACATTGAGGTTTAGAGATGCTAAGAATGGTAGATGGCTTTCTTTTATTTTTTTTAATTATCCTATGGATAAACGACTTGCTTTCGATGCAGTAATGGATGAAAAAGAAGCTCTTTTAACAATTAACAAGGATGATTTAAAAAATCCTAACTATGGAACAAAAGAAAATCCAATTCCTGTTTTTAAGGTAAGGGAAAATATTCCAGATTCGGTTAGTAAAAATAGAGGCTATGAAGATGGTTGGAATGTTGATATTACTGAAAACCAGTTTAAATATAATGTAGAACAATACTTAACCTACATCATGCCAAAAGACGAATTTAAAAAGCGTTT